>CAWJOI010000001.1:0-36581 GCA_963844375.1 uncultured Alphaproteobacteria bacterium
GATGAAGTAGTTGGCGCACTCGGTTTCAGAGACATCCTCGAGGATGCTGGCTATGGCATCGCATACGGCGTCCTGGGTTCGGGCAGCGGCCTTGCGCAGCCAATGCTTGAGCTTGGAGAAGAGCATCTCGATCGGGTTCAGGTCGGGGGAGTACTTCGGCAGGAAGAAGAGCCGGGCGCCGGCGGCGCGGATGGCCTGGCGGACCGCGGCGCTCTTGTGCGAGCCGAGGTTGTCCATGACGACGATGTCGCCGGGCCGCAGCGTCGGCGCCAGCACCCGCTCGACGTAGAGCCGGAAGCTGTCGCCGTCGATCGGGCCGTCGAGGAGCCAGGGGGCCTCGACGCGGTCACAGCGCAGCGCGGCGAGGAAGGTCATGGTCTTCCAGTGGCCGTGCGGCACCGAGGCCTTCAGCCGCTCGCCGCGCGGCGCCCAGCCGCGCAACGGCGCCATGTTGGTCTTGGTCCAGGTCTCGTCGATGAAGACCAGGCGGGCGGGATCGACCTTGCCCTGGTGCTTCACCCACTGCGCCCGCCGGCGCGCCACGTCGGGACGCTCCCGCTCCGCCGCGATCAGCGTCTTTTTTTGTGCGTCAGCCCCTCGGCGTGGACGAACTCCCACACCGTGCGGTAGTCGACCTGCATCCCGCGCTCGGCGAGCTCGGCCACCAGCCCGCGCAGGGTGAAGTCCCGCCCCCGGCACCGCTCCAGCAGCCAGTCCCGCCAGGCGCCGATCAGCTTCTTCGGCCGGTGGCCGCCCATCTGCCCGGGCGCCACCCCGCCCGTCTCCCGGAACCGCGCTACCCAGGCGATCGCCGTGCTCACCCCCACGCCAAAGCGCGCCGCCGCTTGGCGGCAGGACTGACCGTCCCGCACCACCGCATCAACCACACGCTCGCGAAGATCGATCGAAAACGGTCGCGCCATCCATACTGGCCTCCTTCTCCCAGCCAGAAGGGTGAATCAGATCAAGCCGGGAACGGGAATCCGAAATCGACTCCGCCCAGCCCCATCCCGCTCTAGGCGTTCATCCAGCCCAGCCGGTCCGGCGCGCAGGATGCCATCGACCTCCGACCCGAGCACCACCTGTGTGGCGAACTCCGTCTTGAGATCGCGCGGCCTCCAAGCCGACAGACTACCTTCGCCATGTCAGACGGTCGCGCCGCTGTGGCGTGCCGCCGGCAGACGTCTCCATTTGGCGCCGGTCTCGTGCTCCTTCAGCGTGCCGATCACCTGCTCGTCGCGGGATCGCCTGCGCTTCACCCACGTGAGCTCGTCACCTTTGCTTGCCGATCAGCGAGCGCTGGCAAACGTGAAGCAAGCGCGCGGCATCTTCGAAACAGTGCCACTGCATCTTGCCGGCCTTCGAAG
The DNA here is from genome assembly GCA_963844375.1 of uncultured Alphaproteobacteria bacterium. Taxonomy (GTDB): domain Bacteria; phylum Pseudomonadota; class Alphaproteobacteria; order Rhodobacterales; family Rhodobacteraceae; genus Amaricoccus. The sequence continues at coordinate 1,368 of CAWJOI010000001.1, forward strand.
TCACACCGAGGCCGGCACGACAATGGATATCCGTAGATTTCGGACGGCCGGCCAGGGCGTCAGCCGACCTATCCTTGCCCTATCGGCGGGCGCCGAGCGCGCGGAAGGAGAAGGCGAGCATGGGCTCGATCATCGCCTCGATGTCCTCGCCCTCGCGCAGGCGGTGCTCGACGATCAGCGGGTGCAAACTCGACATCATCGCGTGCTGAAAGCAAAGCGCGGCGAGCTGCGGATCGGGCACGTCGAACTCGCCAGTGTCGACTCCGTCGGCGATGATCGCGGCGGTGACCTCGCGCAGCGCCGCCTTGTGGCGCCGAATCACATGCCAGTTCTCGTCGATCGCGGCGTGCACCATGGCGTGCATCCGGCTGTCGGCGAGGCAGCGCTCGCAGATCGCACTGTTGCAGGTGCGGATGACCCGACGCAGCTTCTCCTCGGCACCGAGGTTCGGGTCGGCGGCGATGACACGTGCCTCCTCGATCACCTCCCCGGTAACCTTCTGCAGCACGGCCTCGGTGATGGCGGCCTTGGATGCAAAGAAGCGGTAGATGTTGGCTGGCGACATGCCGAGTTCGGTGGCGATGTCGCCAACCGTGGTCTTGAGGTAGCCGTACTGCCGGAACAGGCGCTCGGCGGTTTCCACGACCCGGCAGCGCGTCGCCTCGGCAGCTGCCTGGTCCACGGCCCCGACGCGCATGCCTTCGATCATCTGATCGCCGATGCCAAGTTGGGCCGCAGCGCTATCCGCATTTCCTTCCGCCATGTCGCGCATCCTAACCTCGAAGGGTCCGGTCGGTCCAGACCCATGACGCATGATATATTGCGACTGATGAAACTTGACAATCGTCAGAATCGGCCGATTATCTGATAATCCGTAGAGCCGGGGGGCTGACAAATGCGCCGACGCAGCAGACTTGCACTCGTAGTGGCCGGGATCGGGGCGGCCGCCGTCGCGGCGGCGACAACGCCCGAGCTGCGCTCACGGTTCGCCGTGATGGCAGCCCAAACCGAAACGGCTGCCCCCCCGTCCGCGCCGCAGGTCGTCATGGTGACGACCGTCCGGCTGGACAGCCAGGCGCCGGCACACCGGCTCGCCGGGACGATCCGCGCCCGCATCGAGACCGATCTCGGCTTCAGGGTCGGCGGCAAGCTTCTCACCCGCCCCGCCGAGGTCGGCGCTGAGATAAAGGCAGGCGAGGTGGTGGGCACGCTCGACGACACCGATCTGCGGTTGCAGCTGGAAGCAGCCGAGGCGGCTCGCTCTGCAGCACGGATCGCACTGGAGAAGGGCGAGATCGATCTCGACCGGGTGACGACGCTGGAGAAGAAGGGCTGGGCGAGCAACCAGGCGACCGACACGCGGACGGTTGACGTCGAGGAGCAGCGGGCTCGGCTGCTGCAGGCGGAGCGCAGCGTCGAGCTCGCCGAAAACGCGCTCTCCTATGCGACCTTGCGCGCCGATACCTCCGGCATCGTGACCGAGACCTACGCCGAGGCCGGGCAGGTCCTGGAACTTGGGCAACCACTGCTGCGGATCGCCCCGACCGGCGATCGCGAGGCAGTCGTGTCGGTCCCCGAGGCGCTGATCGGCGCAATCGCCGGGGCCGAGGCAGAGGCCGAACTCTGGTCGGAGCCCGGCCGACGCTATCCGGTGGAACTTCGCCAGCTGTCACCAACCGCCGACGCGGCCACCCGCACCTACGAGGCGCGGTTCACGCTGCCCGCCGACGCGGAAGTGGCGCTGGGGATGAGCGCGACCGTCACACTCTCCCCGGCGGCGGGGCAGCCGACCGTGGAGCTGCCGACTACAGCGCTGATCGACACCGGGTCCGGACCCTCGGTCTGGGTGATCGGGTCTGACGACCGGCTGGAGGCGCGCCCCGTCGTGGTAACGGCATACGCCGCCGGACAGGCGAGGATTGCGAGCGGGCTCGCAGGCGGTGAGCGAGTGGTCGTGCTCGGCGCGCACCGCCTACACGCCGGTACGCCGGTGCGCGCCCTGGCAGCGGAGGGCTGAGCGGGTGCGCAACTTCAACCTCTCACGGTTCGCCGTCGGGCATCCGACGCTGATCCTGTTCTTCATCCTGATGCTCGGGGCGGCGGGGGCTCTGTCCTACCTGCGGCTCGGCCGGGCCGAGGATCCCGACTTCACCATCAAGGTCGCCATCGTCTCGGCGCAGTGGCCGGGCGCCACCGCCGCCGAGATGCGAGACCAGGTCGCCGACCCGATCGAGAAGAAGCTGCAGGAGCTGCCGTTCTTCGATCGGGTGGAGACCTACACGACCTCTGGTTTCCTGGCCACGACCGTGACCTTCCGCGACGATACCCCGCCCGAGCGCGTGCCGGACCTCTTCTACCAGACCCGCAAGAAGCTCGATGACCTCCGGCCCAGCTTGCCGCAGGGTGTGCTCGGGCCGCAGGTTAACGACGAGTACGGCGACGTCTACTCGGTCCTCTACATGCTGACCGCCGAGGGGCTCGCGCTCGATCGGATCAAGGACTTCGGCGAGGACATCCGACAGCGGCTCCTTGGGGTGCCGGGCGTCAACAAGGTCGACCTGATCGGCACCCAGGGCGAGCGGATCTTCGTCGAGTTCAGCCACGTCAAGCTCGCGACGCTCGGCATCAGCCCGCAGGCGATCTTCGAAAGCCTCGCGCGGCAGAACGCCGTCACGCCGGCCGGTGCCTTCGAGACCGGCGCGACCTCGATCCCACTGCGGATCACCGGCGCGCTCGATGGCGTCGCCGCGGTCGAGGCGGTGCCGGTCGCCGTCGGCGACCGGGTGTTCCGGCTCGGCGACATCGCGACCGTGACCCGCGGCCTCGCCGATCCGCCGGCGAGCCTGGTGCGCCAGGACGGGGCGCCGTCGATCGGGATCGGGGTCTCGATGGTTGAGAACGGCAACATCATCGCGCTCGGGCATGCGCTCGACGAGGCGATGGCCGCGATCCTTGAAGACCTGCCGGTCGGCCTGACCGTCGACAAGATCGCCGACCAGCCGGTGGTGGTCGAACATTCGATCCACGAGTTCGTCAAGGCGTTCGCCGAGGCGCTCGCGATCGTCCTCCTGGTCTCCTTCCTGTCGCTCGGGCTGCGCACCGGCATGGTGGTGGCGCTGTCGGTGCCGCTGGTGCTCGCAATTGTCTTCTTCGTGATGTCGCTGATGGGGATGGATCTCAACCGCATCACCCTCGGCGCGCTCATTATCGCGCTCGGGCTCCTTGTCGACGATGCGATCATCGCCATCGAGATGATGGTGGTGAAGACGGAACAGGGCTGGGACCGGGTGCGCGCCGCAGGGGCGGCCTGGGACATCACCGCCTTCCCCATGCTGACCGGCACGCTGGTGACTGCGGCTGGGTTCATCCCGGTTGGCTTCGCCGCCTCGGCGGTGGCGGAGTATGCGGGCGGCATCTTCTGGGTGGTGGCGATCGCGCTGATCGTGTCCTGGTTCGTCGCCGTCATTTTCACGCCCTACCTCGGCGTGATGCTACTGCCGCGCCAGGCGCCAGTGACCCACGACCCCTACGGCACCCGCACATACCGCTGGCTCCGGTCTGCGATCGACGCCTGCATCCGGCATCGACGCAAGGTGGTCGCGGCCACGGCGGCGGTCTTCGTGGCGGCGGTCCTCGGCTTCGGCAACGTGTCGCAGCAGTTCTTCCCCCTCTCCGAGCGGCCGGAGCTCTTCCTGCAGATCAAGCTGCCCGAGGGCTCGTCGATCACCGCGACAACCGCCGCGGTGGAGGAGGCCGAGGCGCTGCTCGAGGGTGACGATGACGTCGTCCACGCCACCGCCTATGTCGGGCAGGGCAGCGTTCGCTTCTGGCTCGGGCTGAACCCGCAGCTGCCGAACCCGTCCTTCGCTGAAATCGTCATCCTGTCGAGGGACACCGAGGCGCGCGAGCGGATCAAGGCGCGGCTGGAGGCCGCGGTCGCCGACGGCGCGCTCAGCCAGGCGCGGGTGCGGGTCGACCGCTTCAACTTCGGGCCGCCGGTCGGGCATCCAGTGCAGTTCCGCGTGGTGGGCGAGGACCCGCAGGAGGTCCGCCGCATTGCGGGCGAGGTGCGCGAAGCAATGGCCGCGAACCCTGACGTGCGCGACCCGCACCTGCAGTGGACGGAGATGGCGCCGGCGCTCCGCCTCGTCGTCGACCAGGACCGGGCCCGCGCGCTCGGACTAGCGCCGGAGGACATTGCCCAGACGCTACAGACACTCATCTCCGGCCTTCCGGTGACCGAGATGCGCGACGGCACCGACCTCGTGCAGGTGGTGGCGCGGGCGGTGCCGGGCGAGCGGCTGGATGTCGCCGGCCTTTCCGACCTGACGGTGGCGACCCGCGACGGCGTCGCGGTGCCGCTCGGGCAGGTCGCGCGGATCGAGCCTGTCGTTGAGGAGCCGATCCTCTGGCGGCGGAACCGCGAGCTGGTGATCGCAGTCCGCGCCGACATCGCCGACGGGGTGCAGGCACCCGACGTCACGGGCGCGATCCTGCCGGCGCTTGAGCCGATCCGGGCCGCGCTACCGCCTGGCTACCGGATTGAGACCGGCGGCGCGATCGAGGAGAGCGAAAAGGGCAACAGCTCGATCTTCAGGATGTTCCCGATCATGCTGGTGGTGACGCTGACGCTCCTGATGATCCAGCTCCAGAGCTTCGCCCGTGTCGGCATCGTGCTTCTGACCGCGCCGCTCGGGATCATCGGTGCCTCGCTCGCCCTCAACGTCTTCGGCGCGCCGTTCGGCTTCGTGGCGCTGCTCGGGCTCATTGCGCTGATGGGGATGATCATGCGCAACTCGGTCATCCTTGTCGACCAGATCGAGGCCGACGTGGCCGCGGGTCTGCCGCGGCGGCAGGCGATCATCGAGGCGACTGTGCGGCGTGCCCGGCCGGTGGTACTGACGGCCCTTGCGGCGATCCTCGCGATGATTCCGCTGTCGCGCTCGGTGTTCTGGGGCCCGATGGCCATGGTGATCATGGGCGGGTTGCTGGTGGCGACGCTGCTCACGCTCTTCTTCCTGCCAGCGCTCTATGCCCTCTTCTACCGGGTGCCGCGGCACGACGACAAACCGTTGGTCGAGGCCGAAATTGAGGAGCAGGAGCTGCTGGCTATCGCCGCGGAGTAACGACGCCGCCTTCGCCTTCAAGACCGACTTCAGCGCGGATCGGGCTGCTCGGCTCGGACGACTTCAGCCTCGGGCGCAAGCGGGACGTGGCGGCGCTTCCGGTCCTTGAAACGGCCGAGGCCCGGCGCAGCCGTCGGACGGAGGGCATCGCGGAACATATTTCGCGCCGGCCGGAGCCGCTCGGCCGTCATCATCTCCGTTCCATCAGCGGCATGACCCATTGCAGCGGGGGTTCCGCCAAGCAGGCTTTCTCCAGTTGCTCGAGCGTGAGCGGCGGCTCGGGCTCGGGCGGGGGAGCGGCAGCCTTTTCTCGCGGTAGAACAGCAGGCGCACGATCAGGAACGGCAAGCCGAAGATGAGCAGCAGCTTCAGCACGTCCGATCCAGGGCGAACGAGGTTGTCGATCGGTCGCGCCAGGAGCGTCACGAGCATGAAATAGAGGATGAGGGCGCTGGTGAGCCTGATCATCGGTGCGGTTCCGGGAAACGCGTTGGAGGGGCGGGATGCGTAGGCCTGGCGATCATAGCGCAACCTCGGCACCCAAGCCGATCCACACCTCCCCGGGACGAACCGCTGCGCCCACACATTCATGAGCGCCATCTGCATCGCAGCAAACGTCATCTTCTGGGTGATGAGTCTCCTTAGCCTAAAGGCAAAAGACCTCGTCGCTTGGCTGATCGAACAAAGGTCGGGTGCCTCCGGTCCCGATGAGGAGGACGCCGCGGATTACAGACTGCAGGAGACAAGGCAAGTCGCCAGCCTGCTTTTTCCGGAGGACTTCCCGGGGATGACGCGCAGCCCTCCGATGCACGGTCGAGGGGGAAGCGTCGTGGACACAGTCCTGCCGGTGATGCCTCTCGAGCCGACGGCAGGTCATCAAGCAACTCAAGGCGCGGATCTCCGGGTTCACCGGCGGGGCGCTCGGGTATCGGCTTTACAAGATTCCTCCCGCCCGAGTTTGCGCGTTAGGCAATAGCCCAGGTCGTCGCCCAGACGGCTTCCCACGTGGTGAATCAGTGGTTAAAATGCCAACGATATCAGCGCGACGCACCGATCTCAATAACCCGCTCCGGATATTCAACGCGTTAGCGCCTGTGGGCCAAACCATTGCGCGAAGCGGGCTGATGGCTCATTTGGCGTGCGGGCCGCGGTACCTTGTCATCCCTCGAACACAACGGTCAGCGCTCCTCGATGATGCGCAGGTAGGCTGCGGTCACGATGAGCACGATCGCGCCGAAGAGCATGCGGCGAAAGCCCTCGGGCATCTGCAGCAGGGTCAGGAGCGTGGTCAGCACGGTCAGGATGAGCGCCCCGACGATGGTGCCGGAATAGCCACCGCGGCCGCCGAAGATCGAGGTGCCGCCAATGACCGCCGCGGCGACCGAGGGCAGGAGCAGCGGGTCGGCGAGCGAGAGCGAGGGCGCTTTTATCAGTCCGACGTAGAGCAGGCCGGCAACTGCCGCGAGGAGCGACGAGGCGATGTAGAGCGCCAGGATCACCTGCCAGTAGAGGACTCCCGAGATGCGGGTGGCGCGCTCGTTGTCGCCGACGGCATAGAGCAGGCGGCCAAAGCCGGTGCGGCGCAGGGTGAAGATGATCAGCGCGGCGACTGGCACGAAGAGAAGGAGAGCGTTCGGGAACCCCGCGGTGACACCGGTGCCGAGCCAGGCGAGCGTGTCCGGGACCTTGGTTCCCGTGGCGATGACGGTGCGCTGGTAGACCTGCAGGCAGCCGGTGCCGATCAGGCTGGTGCCGAGCGTCATGATGAGCGGGTGGACGCGGAAGACGCCGACGCCGATCCCGTTGGCGAGGCCGATGAGTACCGCCGGGGCGAAGGCGAGGAGGAGGGCTATCGCGGGGTCATGCTGTACGGCCTGGGTCGCCATGATGAAGGCGGCCATGGTGGCGACGGTGGCGACGGAGAGGTCGATGCCGCCGGTCAGCATGGTCAGCGTCTGGCAGCCGGCGAGCATCGCGAGGGGGATGGCGAACTTCACCGTGTTGGCGATCCAGCGCTCGTTGACGATGCCCGGGCGGAGGAACTGCAGCACGGCCACGAGCAGGATCAGCAGGATCAGCAGCGGCACCAGGGGATAGTCGGCCATGAAACGCCTGAGGCGGCGGCCGAAGCTGGGCTGGTCGGGCGCGGTGGTCATGGTCATGGCGTGCGGCCCCGCATGGCGATGAAGGCGCCGAACATCACCACGACCACCATGATCGTGCCCTCGATGATGCTGGTGACGTTCGGGTCGACGGAGAGGAGCGTCAGGTCGGTGCGGAGGAGGCGGAGGATGAAGACGGCGACGATCGGGCCGAGGAGGCCGCCGCGTCCGCCGCCGAGCACCACGCCGCCGAGGACGACGGCGGCGACGCTGGCGAGGAGGTATGGGCCGGGGATCGGCGCGCCGATGCCGGTCGACATGGTGAGGGAGAGGCCGCCCATGGCGGCGAAGAGGCCGGAGAGGGCGTAGGCGGCGATGCGGGTGCGCGCGACCGGGACGCCGCTGCGGAAGGCGGCGAGTTCGCTGGAGCCGATGGCGTAGATCGAGAGGCCGAGCTTCGAGCGGCGAAGCGGGATCCAGACGGCGGCGAGGCAGACGAGGAGAAGGACGAGCGCCTTCGGGATCCAGGCGGTGACGGACTCCGGTATGCCGGGGATCGCGACTGTGCCGACGATCAAGTCCTTCAGCCAGGGCGCGGCGGCGCCGCCCGGCGAGGGGAGGACGAGGAGGGCGGCGCCTTGCAGCACGAAGAGCATGGCGAGCGTGACGACGATGTCGGGGACGCGGGTGACGACGATCAGGAGGCCGTTGAGCGCGCCGAGGACGAGGCCGAGGAGGAGGACGAGCACGACGACGAGCGCGGCGGTCTCGTCGCTGGCGTTGGCCATGGCGCGGGCGGCGGTGACGCTGGTCAGCGCCATCATCGAGGCGACGGAGAGGTCTATGCCGCCGGCGATGACGACGACGGTCTGGGCGGCGACGGCGAAGGCGTAGGGCAGGACGGCGCGGGCGAGCGAGCCGAAGTCGCCGCCGCCGTAGTTGGGCTGGATCAGGCGGGTGATGACGAGGAGGGTGGCGAAGAGGGCGAAGAGGCCGACGACCCAGCCCTCGCGGCGGAGCCAGGGGATCATCGCGAGGCCTCGGCGGGTTCGAGGCGGGGGAGGCCGTAGGTGGCGCGGGTGAGGGTGGCTTCGTCGGCGATGTCGGCAGGGAAGGCATCGACCACGCGGCCGGCGAAGATCACCACGACGCGGTCGCAGACCAGCGGAATCTCCTCGAGGTCGGAGGTGTAGAAGAGGACGGACTTGCCTTGGGCGGCGAGGTCGCGGAGCAGCCGGTAGATCTCCTGCTTGGTGCGCACGTCGATGCCGCGGGTGGGGTCGAGGCAAAGCAGGGTGCGGGCGTCGGCGGCGATCCAGCGGGCGATGGTCACCTTCTGCTGGTTGCCGCCGGAAAGGCGCTGGACCTCGGCTTGCGCGCGGATGTCGATCTGCAGGCGGTCGATGGCGGCGTCGACGGCGGCAGCCTCGCGGCGGCGGTTGATCGGGCCCCAGGCGGAGAGGCGGGCGCTGAAGGGAAGCGCGATGTTCTCGCGGACGGAGCGTTGCATGAGGAGGCCCTCGGCGCGGTCGCCGGGGACGAGGGCGATGCCGGCGCCGATGGCGTCGGCGGGGTGGGTGAAGTGGGCCGGGCGGCCGTCGACCTCGATGCTGCCGCCGGCGGGGCGGGTCGCACCGGAGAGGGCGGCGAAGAGTTCGTCCTGGCCCTGGCCTTCGAGGGCGACCATGCCGACCACCTCGCCGTCGCGGAGGTCGAAGGAGACGTCTTCGAGCTTGGTGCCGACCTTGAGGTTCTTCACGGCGAGGCGGGGCGGGCCCTCGTTGCGGACCGCGGTGGCGGTGCGGGTGGCGGCGCGGGCGCGGTCGATCCGGCCGCCGAGCATGAGCTCGACGATGCGTTCTTCGACGCCGGGGGCGATGGGGAGGGTGCCGACGGTCTCGCCGTCGCGCAGGACGGTGGCGCGGTCGCAGAGGGCGGAGATTTCGAGGAAACGGTGGGAGATGAAGATCACGGCGCGGCCGGCGTCGCGCTGGCGGCGGACCACGTCGAGGACGCGCTCGGCGAGGTTGGCGGGGAGGGCGGCGGTCATCTCGTCGAGGATGAGGATGTCGGGCTCGACGGCGAGGGCGCGGGCGAGGTCGAGCACGCGCTGGACGGCGAGGGGGAGGTCGCGGGCAGGCTGGCGGAGGTCGAGGTCGGGGACGCCGAGCTGACGGACCCAGTCGAGGAAGGGGGCCTCGGGGGTGCCGGTCAGGCGGAGATTGTCGGCGACGTCGAGGTCGGGGATGAGCGAGGGCTCCTGGTAGACCGGGACGAGGCCGGCGCGGCGGGCGCCGGCGGGGGAACGGATGTCGCGGGGCTCGCCGCGGACGAGGATGCGGCCGGCATCGGGGCGAACGGCGCCGGTCAGGATCTTGACGAGGGTGGATTTTCCGGCGCCGTTGGCGCCCATGAGGGCGTGGACTTCGCCCGGCAGGACCGACAGGGAGGCGTTGCGCAGGGCGGCGACGGCGCCGTAGCGCTTAGCCACACCGGTAGCGTCGAGGATCGGCTGGGGGGTCATGGAGGGGCCTCGGGCCCCGGATTCCGGGGTTGGGCGGCAGGATGGCGGGACCGGCCTGAAATTCCTGCATTTTCGGCGTATGGAATCCGTATGGAAAGCGTATGGAAAGCGTATGGCTGTTTTGCCGTATCGGCGCGGGGACCGCGGCCCCCGCGCCGGCTCTTGCGGGGCTACTCGCCCGGGCCCTTGCAGGCGACGATCTGGTCCTTGGTGTAGGTGGTCCAGTCGGGGATCGAGATCGAGACCGGCCATTCCGGGCTGAGCGACGGGTCGGCGGCGGCCATCAGTTTTTCCTTGCCGGCGTCGGTCACGTTCTCCCAGAGCTCGGGCTGCACCAGCACGGTCTGCTCGGCCGGCTTCTCGCCGTCGAGGATCCTGATCGCGAGCGTCACGCCCGCGCCGCCGATGGAGCCGGGGTTGGTGACGGCCGCGCCCTTCAGCCCTTCGACAGAGTTGAGCTGGCCAACGAAGCCGGCGTTGTCGGCGCCGACGACCGGCACGAGCGTGGCCTGGCTCTCGACCAGGGCGTCGACGATCACGTTGTCGATGCCCGAGGTCCAGATGCCCTCGAACGGCAGGCCGGTGGCGATGTAGTCGAGGATCTGCTGCTTGCCCTGGTCCTGCTGCCAGCCGGTGAAGACCTCCTGCACCACGGTCACCTCGGGGAACTCGGCGAGCGCGCGCTTGAAGCCGGTGTCGCGGTCGCTGTCGGCCGAGGCGCCGGCGGCGCCGCGCATGTAGACCACGCCGCCCTTGCCGCCCATGGTCTCGAAGAGCCACTTGGCGCCGAGGTAGGCGTATTCCTCCTGGTTGTTCGAGATGATGTAGGCCGAGGGCTCGGTGACGGTCTGGTCGACCGCGACCACGGTGATCCCGGCGGCGGTGGCCTCGGCGAGCGCCGACTGGATGCCGGCGGGATCGGCCGGGTTGACGACGATGGCGTCGACGCCGGCGGAGATGAGGTTGCGGATGTCCTCCAACTGGCCGGCGGCGTCGGTGTTGCGGTGGGCGATGTTGAGGCTCGCGACCTTGCCGGAGGCCAGCGCCTGCGCCTTGATGGCGCAGATCATCTCCTCGCGCCAGCCGTTGCCCTGCACGGTGTTGGAGACGCCGATGGTGTAGCCGTCCTGCGCCAGCGCCGCCGATCCGAGCAGCGTGGCGGCGAGCGGCAGGGCCGCGAGAAACTTCACGGGTCGCATGGTAGTATCCTCCCTGGGTGCGGACCTTTCCGGTCCGGTTGCTCAGTCACTTGACAAACGGTCTTAGCACGTCGCGCGCAAGCAGAAAGCCGCGTTTCACTGAATCGTCACTGCCCTCGAAGTTCCGGTCCTCGTGCTCGATGATCACCGGGCCGTCGTAGCCGGCGCGGTAGAGGCCGGCGAAGAAGCCGGGCCAGTCGACCTCGCCGAGGCCGGGCATGCGCGGGACCTGCCAGCCGACACCCTCCGAGAGGATGCCCCGCTCGTAGAGGCCGTCGCGGTCGATCATCAGGTCCTTGGCGTGGGCGTGCAGGATGTGCGGGCCGAACTCGCGCACGAAGCGGCCCGCGTCGATCATCTGCCAGACGAGGTGCGAGGGGTCGTAGTTCATGCCGACGTCGCCGCCCCAGGCTTCGAGGATGCGGCGCCAGATCATCGGGGAATAGGCGATGTTGTGGCCGCCCGGCCATTCGTCGGCGCTGAAGATCATCGGGCAGTTCTCGAAGGCGAGCTTGACGCCATGGTCGCGGGCGAAGGCGATGGTGTCGGGCCAGACGGTCAGGGCGGCCTGCCAGTTGGCGTCGACGTGCTTTGCGGCGTCGCCGCCGCAGAAGGTGTTGACCAGCGAGAGGCCCATGCGGCTGGCGGCGGAGATCACCTGCTTGAGGTGGGCCATCACCGCCTCGCGATGGGCGCGGTCGGGGTGGAGCGGGTTGGGGTAGTAGCCGAGGGCGGAGATGGCGAGGTTGCGCTCGGCCAGCGCGGCGACGAGGTCGTTGCCCTCGGCGGCGGAGAGGTTGGCCACGTCGATGTGGCTGGTGCCGGCGTAGCGGCGGGTGGGGCCGGACGTTTGCGGCCAGCAGGCGATTTCCAGAGCGTCGAAGCCGGCGGACTGCGCCCAGTCGGCGACGGCGAGGAGCGGGGTGTCGGGGAAGGGGGCGGTGAGGAGGCCGAGCTTCATCATTCCTCGCGGAGGTTGCGGATGACGGACATGGGGTCGGGCGAGAGGAGGCCGGCAAGGGCGGCGGCCAGCGGGGCGCGGAAGTCCTCGCGGGCGGCGAGGGCCGGGGCGAAGACGGTGTCGAGGGCGAGGATGCCGGCGACGAGCGCGGTCGGGTCGTCGCCGGTGCGTTCGGCGATGGCGGCGACGCGGGCGGCCTCGGGGTCCTCGGCGGGCCATTGGCGGCCGAAACGGTCGGAGGCGCGGACGAGGTAGGCCATCCAGGACGCAATGGCGATGGCGAGGTGGGGGATGGGCAGGCCGCGGGCGAGGCGCTCGGCGGCGGGGTTGATCAGGCGCTGCGGGAGTTTCTGCGAGCCGTCGGTGGCGATCTGGTGGCAGCGGTGGCGGATGGCGGTGTTGTGGAGGCGCGCGAGGCTTTGCTCGACGTAGGCGAGGGGGGCGATGCCGGGGACGGGGGCGAGGGTGGGGACGCTTTCGGTGACGAGCATGCGGCGGGTGAAGGCTTCGAGCAGCGGGTCGGCGATGGCGTTGAAGGTGTGCTCGTGGCCGGCGAGGACGCCGAGGTGGGCGAGGGTGGACTGCGCGGCGTTGAGGACGCGCATCTTCAGGTGCTCGAACGGGGTGACGTCGTCGACGAAGGTGGCGCCGGCGAGGTCCCAGGGCGGAGTGCGGCCGGCGAAGCGGGTCTCGATGACCCACTGGCGGAAGGGCTCGCCGCCGACGGCGGCGGTGTCGCGGTAGCCGTAGGTGCGCTCGATGCGCGGCGAGGTCGGCGGGCGTGGTGGCGGGGACGATGCGGTCGACCATGGTGGAGGGGAAGGCGGCGTTGGCCTCGATCCAGGCGGCGAGGCCGGGGTTGGGTTCGGCCAGCGCGCGGACGACGCCGGCGAGGATGGCGCCGTTGCCGGGAATGTTGTCGCAGCTGATGAGGGTGATCGGGCGGCCGTGCGATTGGCGGCGGAGGTCGAGGGCGCGGGCGAGGAGGCCCGGCAGGCTGCGCGGCGCCTCGCGGGTTTGCGAGGTCATGGCGGATGTCGGGGTGGTCGGGGTCGAGCGCGCCGGTGGCGGGGCGGTGGCAGTAGCCCTTTTCGGTGACGGTGATGGTGGCGACCTCGATGGCGGGGTCGGCGAGGATGGCCAGCGCGGGGTCGGGGGAGGCCTGGGCGTCGGTGACGGTGAGGAGGCAGCCGATGACGCGGGCCTCGGCGCGGTCGCCGGAGCGGAGGACGCGGGTGTAGAGGCCGTGCTGGCGGCCGAGGGTTTCGGCGAGGACAGGGGGGCGGAGGTTGATGCCGGCGACGCCCCAGCGGTCGGGCCGGGCTTCCAGCATGTCGTCGGTGAACTCGGCCTGGTGGCAGCGGTGGAAGGCGCCGACGCCGATATGCGCCATGCCGAGGCGGAGGGCGGCGCGGTCGTAGCCGGGGCGGCGGACGGCCGCGGGCAGGCGGTCGAGCGTTTCGGGTCCGAGCAGGTCGGGGGCGCGCAGGGGCGCGGTCACGGGCTCACGCCTTCCTCCCTGGAAGGAAGTTTCTATTTCGGACAGCATGGAACGAACTTTCCTGCCGGTCAATCGGGCTTGCGCTCGCGGCGGGCGGCGACGGCCTGCACCAGCGCCATGCCGACGGCGAGGGTGGCGGCCAGCGAGCGGAAGCCGGCGAACTCGGATTCGACGACCTCGATGCAGGCGTCGGAGAGGGGGACGAGGGGGCTGAAGGTGCTGTCGGTGATGGAGGCGATGCGGGCGTCTCGGTCGCGGGCCATGGCCACGAGATCGGGGGTGATGGAGTTGTAGGGGCTGAAGCTGACGGCGAGGATTGCGTCGCGGGGGCCGACGCAGCCCATCTGGTCGAGGGCGGTGGAGCCGACGTTGTCGACGAGGACGTTCTTCACGCCCTGTTGGGCGAGGGCGAGCGAGATGTAGGCGGTGACCGGGAAGGCGCGCTTGCTGCCGATGACGTGGATGAGGTCGGCCTCGGCGAGGAGGGTTGCCGCGGCCTGGAAGGCGGCGGCGTCGAAGTCTTCGCCTACGCGGGCGAGGGAGGCGCGCGAGGCGGTCACGAGGCCGCGGAGGAAGTGGAGTTCGCTGGCCAGGGGCTTCGGGTTTCCCTCGGGCCACGATCCCTTGACGTGCGCCTTGAAGAGGTCCTGGAAGTCGGAGAAGCCGGCGTAGCCGAAGTTCTGCGCGAAACGGACGAGGGTGGAGGGCTGCACGCCGGCCTGCTCGGCGACCTGGCTGATCGTGCCGACCGCCACGTCGCTCGGGTGCTGCCAGAGGAAGATCGCCACCTGCCGGAGGCGGCGGGGGAAGTGCACGGTGCCCGAGGCGAGGACGGCGCGCAGCTCCTCGTAGGTGCGCGGCCTGGCGTGGCCGATCGCGGCGGGGGTCTCAGGCGCGCGCTTGGGCAAGGCTGCGCACCTCTCCGGGGGTCACGGGCACGCCGCGCGCCGAAGAGGCGATGGCGGCGAAGACGAGCGCGAGGGCGTCGAGGTTGCCGCGGGCGCCGTTGAGCGGCTCGCGGTCGTCCTCGATGGCGGCGAGGAGCTCGCCCATGGTGCCGATGAAGCCTTCGCGGAACCAGGTGCCTTCGAGGGTGGGGCGGGCGAGGCCGGCTGTGGTGGTGAGCGTGACGGCCTGGTCGCTGAGGCTGGGGCCGTCGCTGACCAGCGTGCCGGCGCTGCCGCCGATGTAGGTGCGGTCGGCGGCGCCGAACCTCGCCGCGCCGTCGAAGCTGAGGGCGGCCTGGCCGCCGTCGAAGGCGACGATGGCCTGGGCGACGAGGGGGGCGTTCACGGTCTGGCCGGCGGCGCGGGAGCGGGCGGCGAAGACGGAGGCGGGGCGGACGCCGAGGCTGGCGAGGAAGTCGAACCAGTGCACGGCGAAGTCGTAGAGGATGAGGTCGTCGATGCCGTCGAAGGAGGTGCCGGCGATCCAGCTGTGGTCCCAGTGGATCGAGATGTCGAGGGACTGCACCTGGCCGATCAGGCCGGCGCGGACGGCTTCGCGCATCCAGGCGAGGTGCGGGGCCCAGCGGCCGTTCTGGTTGACGGCGAGGCGCACGCCGTTGGCCTCGGCGAGGCGGCAGAGCCGCTGCGCCGGTGTCGAGGTCGACCACGAAGGGCTTTTGCGACAGGACGTGCTTGCCCGCCGCGAGCGCCGCTTCGAGCATCGGGAGGCGCTCGTTGGGGTGCGGGGTGATGTCGACGACCGCGATGTCGTCGCGCGCGAGGGTGCCGGCGATGTCGTCGGTCGCCTCCGCGTCGGGGAAGAACTCGTCGCGCCGCGCCTCGGCGCGCGCCAGCGTGCGGTTGCAGATGACGGCCACGTCGAAGCCCGCGGCGCGGTAGGCGGCGAGATGCGCCGCGGCGATGCCGCCGGCGCCGATCAGCGCGATGCGGGGGCGGTAGGCGCGGGGCAGCGGCGGGCGGTAGGGCAGGTCCGGCGCCGTCACTTCGGTGGCGGCGGCGGCCTTGAGCGCGTAGGTGTCGAGATCGGTCTCGCTCATGGCTCAAGCGCCACCGCGCGCTTTTCGCGGGACGACCGCGCTGCGCTGTCGATCATGCGCTGGCCGATCAACGCGAGAGCCGGGTCGAGCGGACCCTCGATGGGGCGGCCGTCCTCGATCCGTGCCAGCATGTACTCGACCGGGCCGCGCCGTCCCTCGGGCATGGGTTCGGCGGGGACCTGAACCGGCGCGGGCGCGGCGCGGGTCTGCAGGGTGACGAAGGCGTCGTAGTCGTAGCTCGAGATCGAGCCGTCGCGGCCGACGAGGACGAAGCCGCAGCGCGGCTGCGGCTGGATGGTCCAGGGGTCGGTGAGCGTGCCCCAGCGCGTCTCGAACTTGGAGAGGCCGCGGGCGTAGCGGGCGACTGTGATCGAATGCTGGTCGACCTCGATGCCGGGGGTCTCGTCGACGACGCTCGTCACCTCGAGGGGCGCCTCGCCGCCGTAGAACCAGGTTCCGAGGGTGGTGCCGTAGCCGAGATAGTCGAGCAGGCTGCCGCCGCCCGACGCGCGCTTGTACCACCAGGAGCCGGGCTTCTGCCGCTCGACCTCCTCGGGCGAGACCTCGACCTTGTCGGCGAGGTGGTAGAGCGGCCCGCGGTTGCCGTCGTAGAAATGCACCTCGATCAGTTCGCCGATGGCGCCCTCGTCCACAAGCCGCTTGGCGGTGTTGTGCGAGGGATACCAGGCAAGCGGCCAGTTCACGGCCAGCCGTCCGCGCCCTTCCATCGCCGCGATCATGCGCCGCGCATCGGCCGCGCTCGCTGCGAAGGGCTTCTCGACCATCACGCTGATGCCGTGCGGGGCGATCGCCTCCACCGTCTCGGCGTGCCGGGCGGTTGCCGAGCAGACGATGGCGAGGTCGGCGCCCACGGCGAGGCAGGCGTCGAGGTCGGTGAAGACCCGGTCGTCCGGTATGGCGAAGGTTGCGGCTGCGTTCGCCATCCGCGCCCGGTCCGGGTCGAAGATTCCGGCGATCTCGGCGTCGGGATGTTCGGCGACCTGACGGAGCAAATCGCCCATGTGCATGTGATCGAAGCTGATGCCGAGCACGCGGTGCTTTGCCACCCATTTCCTCCCGTCCGCTTTTGCGCCACGGTAGCGTGGCACGGCCGTTCCACAACCGGAAAAATGGAACGCGGCTTCGAACCGAGGGGAGGAAGGGGCATGGTCTATGCAACCGCCGGAGGGCCGGCGGCCGACCGGCTGCGGGTCGGCATGGTGGGCGGGGGTCGCAATGCGTTCATCGGCGCGGTCCACCGCTTTGCCATGCGGCTCGACGACCGGATCGCGCTCGTCGCGGGGGCGCTGTCGGCCGACCCGGAGAACGCCGCCGCCTCGGCCGCCGAACTCGGCATCGCGCCCGAGCGCGCCTATGCCGACTGGCGCGAGATGGCCCGCGCGGAGGCGGCCCGGCCCGACGGCATCGAGGCGGTCGTCATCGTCACGCCGAACCACCTGCACGCGCCGGTCGCGACGGCGTTCCTGGAGGCCGGCATCGACGTGATCTGCGACAAGCCGCTGTCGGTCACGCTCGCGGAGGCCGAGGCGCTGGCGGCGCTGGCCGACGCGAAGCGCAGGCGCTTCTTCGTCACACTCAACAACACCGGCTACGCCATGGTGCGGCAGGCGCGCGAGATGGTCGCCGCCGGCGAACTCGGGACGCTGGTCTCCATCCACGCGAGCTATATCCAGGACTGGCTGACCAGGCCCATCGACGCCGAAGGGCAGAAGCAGGCCGAGTGGCGCACCGACCCTGCGCGCGCCGGGCAATCGGCGGTGCTGGCCGACATCGGCGTGCACGCCTTCAACCTGGCGTGTTTCGTGTCCGGGCGGGTTGCCGAGGCGGTGGCCGCCGATCTCTTCACCGCCGTTCCGGGCCGGCGGCTCGACGACAACGCCCATGTGCTGGTGCGCTGGTCGGGCGGGCCGCGCGGCACCATCGTGGCGAGCCAGACCTCGCCGGGGCACTACAACGACCTGACCGTTCGGGTCTATGGCGACAAGGGCGGGCTCGAGTGGAACGGAAGCCGGCCGGAGGAGCTTCGCTTCGCACGCTACGGCGAGGAGGCGCGTGTGCTGATCCGCGGCGGCCACGGCGCGTTCGGCGAGGGGACGCGCCTGTCGCGCATGCCGGCGGCGCATCCGGAAGGTTACATCGAGGCCTTCGCCAACTACTACCGCGACGCCGCGGAGATCATTCGCGCCCACCGTACCGGCGCACCGGTCGATCCGGCGCGGGCCGCGTTCGTTCCCGACGTTCGCGACGGACTTCGGGGCGTGAAGTTCGTCGCCGCGGCGGTGGAGTTCGAGCGCCGCTGGCGGAGGGTGGACGCCGGCGGGGATCGGGGAGTCCTGATCAGAGGCTGGCGGTGATGCCGCCGTCGACATAGAGGACGTGGCCGTTCACGAAGCTCGACCCGGGCGAGGCGAGGAAGATGCAGGCGCCGACCAGCTCGGGGAGCTGGCCCCAGCGACCGGCCGGGGTGCGCTTCTCGAGCCAGGCGGTGAATGCGGGATCGGCGACCAGCGCGGCGTTCAGCGGCGTGTCGAAGTAGCCGGGGGCGATGGCGTTGACCTGCAGGCCGTGGCGGGCCCAGTCGGTGGCCATTCCCTTGGTGAGGTTGGCCACGGCGCCCTTGGTCGCGGTGTAGGGCGCGATCCCCGGGCGGGCGAGCGCCGACTGGACCGAGGCGATGTTGATGATCTTGCCGGCGCCGCGCGCGATCATGTGCCGGCCCACCGCCTGGCCGACGTTGAAGACCGAGGAAATGTTGGTGTGGAGCATGCGCTCGAAGGCTTCCGCGGGGAAGTCCTCCAGGGGCGCGCGGTGCTGCATGCCGGCGTTGTTCACCAGGATGTCGATGGGGCCGGTCTCGGCCTCGAAGCCGTCGACCGCGGCACGGACCGCCGCATGGTCGGTCGCGTCGAATGGCAGCTCGGCCACGGTGGCCCCGGCGCCGCGCAGGGCGGCGGCGGCGGCGGCGAGCTTGCCGGCGTCGCGGCCGTTGAGCACGACCGCCGCGCCGGCCCTTGCCAGTCCTTCGGCCAGCGCGTAGCCGATGCCCTGGCTCGAGCCGGTCACAAGCGCGCGCTTGCCCGTGAGGTCGAAAATATCGAGCGTCGCCACGAAGTCCCTCCCGTGTTTTGCCCGACTGAACGCGCAAACGCCCGTGCGCGCAACCCGCGACCCCGGCGAGGCTTGTCTCGCCGCGGAGCGCTTGCTAGTCGGGGGCTCGGTGAAGCGGGGAAGGCGCGATGGCGCAGCAAGTCGGTGCCGCGGAGCGCGCAAAGGCCGGGACGATCGGACCGCTGAGAGGGCTTTGGCCCTTCGTGCGCCCGTATCGCGGCATCCTCTGGGCTGCGGTCGCGGCCTTGACGGTGACCGCCGGGCTGTCGCTCAGCCTGCCTCTGGCGGTGCGGCGGGTGATCGACAACTTCTTCGCCGAGTCGCTCGAGATCGTGGACGCCTATTTCCTGGCGGCGTTGGGGATCGCGGCCCTGCTCGCCATCGGAACGGCCGCGCGCTTCTATCTCGTGACGCGGCTCGGCGAGCGGGTGATCGCCGATATCCGGCGGGCGATCTACGACCGGGTGATCGGCATGAGCCCGGGATTCTACGAGCGGATCATGACCGGCGAGGTGCTGTCGCGGCTGACGACGGACACGACGCTGGTGCTGTCGGTGATCGGCTCGTCGGTGTCGGTGGCGCTGCGCAACGTGCTGATGCTGGTGGGTGGGCTGGCGCTTCTCTTCTACACCAGCCCGAAGCTGACGGCGCTGGTGATGGTCGGGGTGCCGCTGGTCGTGGCGCCGATCCTGACGCTCGGCCGGCGACTGCGCGCGCTGTCGCGGGAGAACCAGGACCGGATCGCGGAGTTGAGCGCGCAGGCGTCGGAGAGCCTGCTGGCGGCGCAGACGGTGCAGGCCTACACGCACGAGACGGCCAGCCGGGCGATGTTCGGGGCGCTGACCGAGGGGGCCTTCGACAGCGCCCGGAAGCGGATTTGGACGCGCTCGGTGATGACGGCGATCGTGATCTTTCTCGTCTTCGCCTCGATCGTGGCGGTGCTCTGGATCGGGGCGCGCGATGTGCGGGCAGGCATCATGACGCCGGGCGAACTGGTGCAGTTCGTGATCTACTCGGTGATGGTCGCGGGGTCGGTCGCGGCGCTGTCGGAGATCTGGGGCGAGCTGCAGCGGGCGGCGGGGGCGACCGAGCGGATGGTCGAGCTGATCCATGCGGTCGATCCGATCCGCGATCCGGCGGAGCCGCGGGCGGTGCCGGTGCGGATGCAGGGGGACATCTCCTTCGAGGGGGTGACGTTCCATTATCCGGCGCGCCCGGAGGCGCCGGCGATCCATGGCTTCGACCTGCGGATCCGGCCGGGCGAGACGGTGGCGCTGGTGGGGCCCTCCGGGGCGGGAAAGACGACGATCTTCCAGCTCCTGATGCGATTCTTCGACCCGGATGCGGGGCGGGTGACGCTGGACGGCATCGACCTGCGGGAGATGGCGCGGACCGACCTGCGGCGGCAGTTTGCGCTGGTGCCGCAGGAGCCGGTGATCTTCGCGGCCTCGGCGCGGGAGAATATCCGCTTCGGCCGGCCGGACGCGGACGACGCCGAGGTTGAGGCGGCGGCCCGCGCCGCGGCGGCGCACGAGTTCATCGCGCGGCTGCCGCAGGGGTATGACACCTACGTGGGCGAGCGGGGCGTGATGCTGTCCGGCGGACAGCGGCAGCGGCTGGCGATCGCGCGGGCGATCCTGCGGGACGCGCCGGTGCTGCTGCTGGACGAGGCGACGAGCGCGCTCGACGCCGAGAGCGAGCGGGCGGTGCAGCAGGCGGTGGAGCGGCTGGCGGAGGGGCGCACGACGCTGGTCATTGCGCACCGGCTGGCCACGGTGAAGCGCGCGGACCGGATCGTTGTTTTCCAGGAGGGGCGGATCGTCGCCGAGGGCGGCCACGGCGCGCTGGTGGCGGAGGGCGGCCTCTACGCAAGGTTGGCGCGGCTGCAGTTTACCGACGGAGCCGCTTGAGGCGCTTTCGTCCTTGCAAGCGTTGTAGGGTGCGTGCCGGATGCCTGGCATCGGAAAGCGAATGGAGGACACCATGGGTCTGTGGAATTTCGTCAAGAGCGCGGGCAAGGCGCTGGGGATCGGCCCTGCGGAGGCCGAGGAGGCGCCGACGTCGGATGCTTTGAAGAAGGAGGTCGGCGACCTCGGGCTGAAGCACGACGGCCTGACGATCGACGTGGTCGGGGACACGGTGAAGGTGTCCGGGCGGGCGCCGACCCAGGAGGAGAAGGAAAAGATCATCCTCGCGGTCGGCAACGTGGCCGGCGTGGCCAAGGTGGAGGATGCGCTGGAGACCCCGGAACCCGCGGCCGAGCCGGTCTTCCACACCGTGGTCAAGGGCGACAGCCTCTGGAAGATCGCCGAGAAGACCTTGGGGAAGGGCGCACGCTACACGGAGATCTTCGAAGCGAACCGGCCGATGCTGAGCGATCCGGACAAGATTTACCCGGGTCAGGTGCTGCGCATCCCGGCGGACTAGCGATACAGGCGGGGGCGCTCACGGTCGGCGCGCCGGCCTTGTGCGCCTTCGCGCGTCCTCCCATTATCTCCGAAGAAGCGCCGCCTAGACCGCGCCGGGAGGAGAACATGAACCGTATCGCCACGCTTGCGGACAAGCTCGCGGTCGAGGCGGAGATGCCCGTAGAGGATCGCTGGCAGGCGCGCACGCTTTACCGTCAGCTCGAGGCCACTGCGGCGCGGTTCCCGGACCGGCCGGCGGTTACCTTCCAGCTGAAGTCCGGGCCAAAGGACAAGGCTGTCACGGCGAACTGGACGGAGTTCCGCGCCGACGTGACGCGGGCGGCAAACCTCTTCCGCCGGCTGGGGATCGGCCCTACGGACACGATCGCCTATATCCTGCCGAACGGGCTGGAGGCGGCGGTCACGCTCATCGCAGGAGCGACGGCGGGGATTGTGAGCCCGGTCAATCCGCTGCTGGCGCCCGAGCACGTGGGCAGCATCCTCCGCGAGACGGGCGCCAAGGTGGTGGTGACTTTGGCGCCGTTTCCGAAGACCGATCTGGCGCAGAAGGTCGCCGAGGCGGTGGCGTTGGCGCCGGGGGTGGAGACCGTGCTGCAGGTCGACCTCACGCGTTACCTCGCCCCGCCGCTGTCCTGGATCGCGCCGTTGATCCGGCCGAAGCTGAAGCCGGCGCATAACGCCCGCATGCTCGACCTGCGCCGCGCCATGGCGGCGGAGAACGGCGCGGCGCTCGACTTTGCGGAAGAGGGCGACGACCGGGTTTGTGCCTACTTTCATACCGGCGGCACCACCGGGCTGCCGAAGGTGGCGCAGCATCGGGCGAGCGGCATCCTCTACAACGGCTGGTGCGGCGCCTATTACATCTTCTCCGAAGTCGACGTGCTCATGTGCCCGCTGCCGCTCTTCCACGTCTTCGCGGCCTATCCGATCCTGATGTCCTGCCTGATGACCGGGGCGCACATGGTGATGCCGACGCCGCAGGGGTATCGCGGCGAAGGGGTGATGGACAACTTCTGGAAGCTGATCGAGCGGCACGGGGTGACGTTCCTGATTACCGTTCCTACGGCGGTGGCGGCGCTGATGCAGCGCAAGGTCGATGCGGACGTCTCGACGCTCAGCCTCGCGATCAGCGGGTCGGCGGCGATGCCGGTCGAGCTCTTTCATCGATTCGAGGAGGCCACCGGCGTCAGGGTAATGGAAGGCTACGGCATGACCGAGGCGACCTGCCTCGTCTCGATCAACCCGCCATTCGGTGAGCGCAAGATCGGCAGCGTCGGGTTTCCCTTCCCGTATACCGACGTGCGGATCCTGCACTGCGATTCCGAGGGTGGGGTGACCAAGGCCTGTGCCACCGAAGAGGTGGGCGAGATCTGCGTGAAGAACCCTGGAGTCAGCGCCGACATCTACACCGATCCGGCGCGGAACCGCGGCGTCATCGCCGACGGCGGGTATCTCCGGACCGGCGATCTCGGGCGGATCGACGCGGACGGATACATCTGGATCACCGGCCGCGCCAAGGACCTGATCATCCGGGGCGGGCACAACATCGATCCGGCCATCATCGAGGACGCGATGATGCAGCACCCGGCAGTGGCGTTCGCCGGAGCGATCGGCCAGCCGGACGCGCGAGCGGGGGAGCTGCCGGCGGTTTACGTGGAGCTTGTCGGGGGGGCGGCGGCCAGCGTGGAGGAACTCATGGCGCATGCGCGCGACCACATACCGGAGGCTGCGGCGGTGCCGAGGCATGTGGAGGTGCTGGCCGAGCTGCCGAAGACCGCCGTAGGGAAGATCTTCAAGCCCGACCTGCGCCGCCGCGCCATCGCGCGCATCTATGACGCGGCGCTGGCCGAGGCGGGGCGGGGGGCGCGGGTGGCGGCGGTGGTGGAGGATCGCCGGCTCGGCCTGGTTGCCGAGCTGGCGCCCGGACATGGAGAACCAGACGACGATGCAGGGGTGGGCGAGGTGCTTGGCCAGTTCACCGTGCCGTGGCGCTGGAGGGAACGGAATAATACGGCGGGGACAGGCGTGTGATCCGGGGATTCGGCATCGACGGCGGCCGCCTGCAGCCGGTGCCGGACCCGCTCGTTTCCCCGGGCATGTGGTCTGGTTCGACCTCTTCGCGCCGACCACGGAGGAGGAGACGCAGCTCGAGCAGGTGATCGGCATCGACGTCCCCACCCGCGAGGAAATGGTGGAGATCGAGGATTCGAGCCGGCTCTACCTGGAGAACGGCGGCATCTACATGACCGCGACCCTGCCGGCAAAGGCCGACAGCGGTTATCCGGAGCCGGTGCCGGTCACCTTCATCCTGGCGGGGACGCGCCTGGTCACCGTCCGCTACGACACGACGCGGGCATTCGAGTCCTTTCCCGAGCGCGCCGAGCGGCTGGATCTCGGGTGCATCGATGGCAAGAGCGTGCTGCTCGCGCTGCTCGAAGCGATCGTCGAGCGGCTGGCCGACATCCTCGAGGCGGTGGCCCGGGACATGGAGGCGCTGTCCCGGGAGATCTTTCGCCGCGGTGCAGAGCGGGAAGACAAGGCGCAGGACTACCGCGAGGTTCTGCAGGGTGTGGGAAAGCAAGGAGACGTGATCTCGCACGTGCTGGCGAGCCTCGTCACGCTGGAGCGGCTGCTGGCGTTCTTCGCCGCCACCGATGCCGCCGGCTCACCCGCGAAGGAGGATCGCGCGCGGATGAAGTCGCTGTCGCGCGACACCCGGTTCCTGGCGGACCACGCGACTTTCCTGGCGCAGAAGGTGACGTTCCTCCTCGACGCGACACTGGGGATGATCTCGATCCAGCAAAACGCCATCATCAAGATCTTCTCGGTGGCGGCGGTCATCTTCCTGCCGCCGACGCTGGTCGCCTCGATCTACGGGATGAACTTCCAGGTGATGCCCGAACTCGAATGGGCCATCGGTTATCCGATGGCGATCCTGATGATGATCGCGTCGGCAGTCGTGTCCTATTGGGTTTTCAAGATTTCGGGGTTGGCTGTAGCGCGGAGTTGCACGCGTGCGACGCCGCCTCCAACTGCGCCCGCGGTAGCGGAGCCGATGCCCTCAGGAACGTCGGGCGGCGCGCATTCCGTTCATCGCTTCGGCGAAGACCGCCACGCGCGAGGCCGGGGGCATGTCCGCCTGGACCGAATGGTGCACGCCGTCGTGGCCGTTGGCGATACCGTCGGTATGCGGCGCGGCGTGGGGGATCTCGTCGGTGACCACGTTGAAGCCCACGAGCGCAGAGGCGCCGAAGCTGGTCGAGAGCGCCACGTCGGTGGCGTCGCGGCCGGTCGCCATCAGGATGCGGCCGATGCGTGGGGTGTTGTGGCGGGCGTCGAAGGTGAACCAGCGGCCGTCGAGCCAGACTTCGAACCACGCGCTGAAGTCCATGGGATAGTCGACGGGCGGGATGCCGATGTCGCCGAGATAGCCGGTGCAGTAGCGCGCAGGGATGTTCATGCAGCGGCAGAGCGTGATGGCGAGGTGGGCGAAGTCGCGGCAGACGCCGGTCTTGTCCGTCAAGCCGCCATGGGCGGTGCGGAGTGAATCGGCGTTCTGGTAGTCGAAGCGAATGTGGTTGTGCACGAAGTCACAGATCGCCTGTACCCGTGCCCAGCCGGGCGGGGTGCCGCCGAACTGTGACCAGGCAAAGTCGCTGAGGCGGTCGGTGTCGCAATAGCGGCTGCCGAGCAGGAACACGAGCACGTCGTCGGGAAGCTCCCGGATGTCGTGCTGACGGGCGTCGGTCGCCACCACATCGGGCTGGCCGTGGTCGAAAATCTCGAACTTCGTGGAGATCGTGGTCCGTCCGGCCGGTGCCTCGATGCGGGTGCAGATGTTGCCGAACGAGTCGGTGTAGTCGTGCGCCCGGACCGATGGGGAGAACCGCAGGACCTGGTCGGTCAGAAGGTCGATCCGGCGGGAGGGATGGATGTTGAGCACGAGCAGCATCGGCGTGGGCTGCGGGCATTCGTAGGTGAGTTCGTATCCGGCACGTATGCGCATCTGTCCAAGGTCCCCCGTCTTCCCGCCCACAAAGTTGCCCTCCGACAACGTACGCGTTCGCTGGTGGTTCCGGCGCCATGACGGGAGGTCACGTTGCGGGGAGGTCGTCCCCCTGCGGTTCGGTCGTGACCCTCGCGCCTTGGAGGCGGCGATCTTGTCGCGGATCCGCTCGGCGGCAGCTCTCGCTCGAACTGGCCCTCACGGCGGCCATTGCCGGGTCGAAGCGGCTAGGCTGCCTAAGACGAAGCGATGCGGCCGCCGCACTGGCGGGTGATCGCTAGGACCGTCGGCCGAGGCGGCATGCCCTCCTTGAAATCGGGCCAGCGGGTCGACGGATCCTCTAAGTCGGAAAGCCGACCGAAAGGGTCCCAGTCATCGCCGCCGTCGCCCGGGTGCTGCACCGCCACGAACATGCAGCGTCGCTGAGCCGGCAGTCTGCGTCGACGACGCCCCCTCGCCCGAGCGCTGGCGCTTCTCGTTCATCAAATCCCTCCCCAGGGTGCGCCCACAGCTAGCAGGCTGCTGAAGAAAGCCGGCCTTGCGCGCGGCTCGCGGCGTGATTCCGTAAGTACCACGGATGCGGCGACCGAGGGGGATTGCGATGCGGGGTGAGGATCGGCGGACCGGTGCGCTGTTCTCGTATGTCGACCTCGAGTCCCGGGTTCGAGCGGACCATCCGCTGCGGGCGATCCGCGAGGTCGTGAACGCGGCGCTGGCCGCGATGTCATCGGATTTCGACGCGCTTTACTCGCGGCTGGGGCGACCGGGCATCGCGCCGGAGCGGCTGTTGCGGGCGCTGCTGCTGCAATGCTTCTACTCGGTGCGCTCGGAGCGGCAGCTGATGGAGCGGCTGGAGTTCGACCTCCTGTTCCGCTGGTTCGTCGGGCTCGGGGTGGACGACCCGGTGTGGGATGCGAGCACGTTCAGCAAGAACCGCGACCGGCTGCTGGCGGGCGAGGTGGCGCAGCGCTTCCTGGCCGAGCTGCTGGCGCTGCCGGAGGTGCGCCGGCTCCTGTCGAGCGAGCACTTCTCGGTGGACGGCACGCTGCTCCAGGCCTGGGCCAGCCTGAAGAGCTTCCGGCGCAAGGATGGCGAGGACGAGCCGCCGGGGCCGGGCCGCAACGGCGAGCGGGACTTCAGGGGCGAGAAGCGCTCGAACGCGACCCATGCCAGCACCACCGACCCGGACGCGCGTCTCTACCGCAAGGGCAACGGCCAGCCTGCGGAACTCTGCTACATCGGGCACGCGCTGATGGAGAACCGCAGCGGGCTGATCGTGGGCGGGGTGGCGACGCGGGCCACCGGCGACGCCGAGCCACTGGCGGCGATCGAGCTGGTCAAGGCCGTGGCCGGCTCTCGGCGGCTCACGCTCGGCGCCGACAAGGCCTACGACACCGCCAACTTCGTCATGGAATGCCGCGAGGAGAAGGTCACGCCGCACGTGGCGCAGAACATCACCACGACCCGCGGCTCGCGCATCGATGGCCGCACCACCCGCCACCCCGGCTACGCGGCCTCGCTGCGCGTGCGCAAGCGGATCGAGGAGGGCTTCGGCTGGGTGAAGGAGATCGCCGGGCTCGCCCAGGTCAAGCTGCGCGGCCTGGCCCGGGTCGACTGCGCCTTCGTCCTCGCGCCTCGCCGCCTACAACCTCGTGCGGCTGCCGAAGCTCCTGGCGGGGGCCTCGCCGTGAGCGCCCCGATGGGCTGCCGGCTGATCGGCCGGTGGCGGATCGTCGCGGCCGACCTCTGGGAGCGCGACTATCTCGACCTCTGCGGACCCGCCACGCTGGACATCCGGGCCGACGGACACGGCGAGATCGCCTTCGGCGTCCTCCAGGCAAGCCTCGACCTCGCCTACGGACGATCGGACGTCTCATTCGATTGGGCTGGGTTCGACGAGATGGACGAGGTCAGAGGCTCCGGGTCGGCCGAACTCCTCGAAGACGGCTCCTTGGAGATCGAGTTCGACTACCAGCACGGCGACGACGCCATCCTCAAGGCCGAACGCGCGACTTCTTCAGCAGCCTGCTAGTGGCGCGACCCGCCTACACATGGGGGGTGCGGGCGGCGATGCAACGCCTCCACCCCCGACGTCCCGCCAACGCCGGAATCGCAGAGAAATCCGTGGAGGAGCCCGAGGGCCGGACCTGACCCCGCCTCGCGGTACGAGATGGGGAGCCCGTTAACCTCAACGGAATAAAGTTGGACGCCCGTCATCGTGCGACCCTGCGGTGAGGCGCGCGGCGCCGGCGCGCCAATGCGCACGTCATCCACTAATATAATACCCGCGTTCAGTCGATTGGTTCGGCCTGCTGCTCCTGCCGGATGGCCGACGCGACCTGCTTCTCGGTCATCTCGGCTTCAGGGTGTTCTCTCACCAGTCGACGCGCCTCGGACGGCACATCCACCTTTCGTGCGGCTTCAAGGGCCTCGTCTGCCAGGTCGGCGATTTTGATCGCAAGTGCCAGACTTTCCATAAAGGGCTCCTTCCCAACTATAACAAGTCAACCCGGGTGAGAGCAGAAGTTCCGAGAAATCGCGTCACGAGCGGAATATTGCCATTACATCCGGGAACCAACGGGCCTCGTCTCGCTGGCTGGAGGGGTTTGGCCGACGGAGCTTCGAGGCGCGCGGGTGGTGGCGTGCGGGAAGCCGTCCGCGGGCGCTAGTCGTCCTCGGCGAGCAGCTTGTCGATCAGTTCGCCCGCGGCCGCACCCGGGAGGGCCGCCTCTGGGTCTATGTGCGCGACGGCCGGCCTCGCACCCGGCGGGCCGGCCAAAGCCCGCGGGAGCGATCGGTCATGCGCTGACCACGAAGGACGAGGCTGGGCCGCTCGGCCTCCAACATCGTGGCTTCCGCCAGATCACTGTAGGCAACACTTCTTGGACTTCCTGCCGCTGCCGCAGGGACAGGGGTCATTGCGCCCCACCTTCGGCCTCTCGCGTTCGAAGGTGTCGCCGAAGAAACCCGGCAGCGCGCTTGCAGAGGCACGTTCCTTCGCGCGAGCCTTCAGGTACTTATCGGAGAAGCAATACCAGCCCGAGAGTTCGTCGATGGCGCTCTCGATCGGAGCGCCACGCGCCTTCAGCCCTTCGATCGTCGCAGCCGGAACGCCGCGTTCGACTACGGTCGTCTTGCCTTCGCTGAACATGCGGCCAAGCGTTGCCTGAAACGCTCGTGGAGCAAGGAGGTGCCTAGCATGTCGGAAAACGAGAAACGGTCCGAGGACCACCCTGAGCAGAAACCCCTGGAGGACCATACCCATGTCCGGCCGGCTGGCCGGAAGAAGATGGATATGCCGCCGAGGACATGGTCGATAACCGACGAGGAAATCGACAAGTCCTTCCCGGCCTCCGATCCACCCGGCAACTACTGAACATCGTTGCGGCCCATGAGCTGGTGGCAGCGATCGGAAGAAGAGATTCCGGCCGGCGGCGGACGCGGGCCGATCTGTTGGGGCAGCATGGGCGTCGCGATGCTCCTCAGCGGCGGCACTCTGGCGGCGATGATCTGGAGTGCGGTCGGAGTTCTTTGACGGGCTAAGAGCTCTTCTCGTGTCTCGGGACCGTTCTTGACGATCTTCCGTGTGAAACCCCGACCTCACTGGCAGGAACGGAAGTAGCGGTGCTTGCGCTGCGGATCCATATGAGTTGATCGGCACCTGTTCTCGTCAAGCGGAGGCAGGTGGTCGGCGAGCATGTTGATCTGGATGGACGCGGCCAGGAGCCGCGACACCTACTCAAGCTCGCTTGCCGAGGACGACCACGGCGAGATCGTAATCCCTTCGTCCAGGAGCGGCTGCAATTCGAACGGCGAGACGAGCGAACATGTCATCGACCAGCGCGCTCCGATCGCCGTCCGCGCCGATTGCTCCTTCAATGGTAGGCCCGAAGATCGCCCGAGTCGTGTTCGCCCAGGACCTCCCCAGCTGTGTGGCATCGCCAGTTCGCTCGAAGTCGTCCCAGAACGCGTCGGGCGCCTGCGTCAGCTCGGCATGCTCCAGCTCCAACCCCGCGAACAGGCCGCCGGTCGCGAACGGCGCCTCGATCTCTGCCAGAGAGCGATCCTGGATGGGGAGCGTGACGCGGACGAGATCCGGCGCCGACAGCAGGCCCTCGCGATGCATCTCGGCCGCGATGTCCCAGATCTCGCGCGGCATCCAACTTGAGATGCTACTTTCGTCCTTTCTGACCATGATGAGGCACAGAAGCTTACCGCCAATCCGCAGTTCCGACGACCGCGCAAGAAGGAACTGCTCCCAATCGTCGGCCGCTTGCTTTGCCGCTGCGGCACGCACGGCAGCGACCGAGCTCAGCCTCGCCAGCGCGTGGTCGGCCACTTCAATCGTATTGTGGCTCAGCCAGTGGAGCGTCCAGGAATTCCACCCGAGATGAACCTGCCCAGGAGCGATGATGGGTTCGAAATAGGACCGGCCAATTGCGGCGGGAAAGATGCTCCGCCGATCGGCAAGGTAGCTGTCGTCGTCCTCGTGAAGCGCCTTGAACAGCGAGGCGAAGTCGTTGGAGGGAAGATCTGTGTGGATCACCTGCACCGGTCTGTCCGGCCCCGCCTTGGCGCGCAACGCGTCGATGGCCACCCGCACCGGCGTCATGGAATTTCGGCCCTGCGACGATCCGTAGTCGGCCACCATGAGAGCCTCGTCGCCGACCTCAACAGCACTGGCGGTCCTTTCCCACAGCGCCATCACGCGGCTGATCCCTTCGGCCTGCGCGGACGAGTTCCGATTGTAGAACCCGTCGCCTTGCATCGCCGCTCGCGCGGGTCGAGTGTCGCGGGACATAGCGGAAGGTCTCCTTGGCTCCGGACCGTCACCTGACGATGTCGAGCGGCACGCTATCACACAAAGGCCGCGAAGGCAGAGCAGACGAAGGCTGCGGCCGCGCGCTTGATCAGGTTCTGCAATACGCGCAATGACCGAGATGGCCGCCTGGCTTATGTCCGACTATCGCCTCTCGGCCGCCGTCGCTGGCCTGGCTCTGCGACCGTCCCTCCTGGTCCCATGCGAAGGTGCCGCCGTCCTCGTCCTCGCCCGCGCCACTCGCACCGGGGTCCGGCGTCGGCGCCATCGAACCATCCTGTGTGAGCTGGGCGATTTCGTTCGCGCAATCCGCCAACGCGCCCGTCGCGCCGGCGAGAGCCGCAACAAGCGTCGCAGAGATCAATAGCTATACGTCTCACCCGGGGGGATTGGCTTGTCGTCCGAGACGATCATGATCGTGCCGACCGCTTCGGGAGGGACGTCAACCCATCGGTCGAATTCGTCCACCTTCCGGAACACGCGATCGATAATGAGCCTGAGGTTGTCCTCGTCCGAGTCCGGATAGGGCAGGGCGGCTTTGGCGTAGATCGGCACTTGCTCTCTCTTGTTTGGAAGCCAAGGCTCTGCCCCCTGGCCCCTCAGGGCGGGCGTTCGGGTCCCGGAGAGATGGTGGCCCGGATAAGGTTAACGGAGGCTTACCCGGGGACTGGGTCCATCGCGGCGACCGCTGGCCGCGGCCCCGGATAGATCGCACAGTCGATGATCACTTGGGGCGCTGCCGGCTAATCGGCCTGCGCTCCCGGCGCGGAGGTCAATGAAGGACGGACCGGTTCTGCGCCCGCCCGCGTTATTTCCATAATTTCCGGGCTTCGCGCGCGCGTGGGAGCGCTCCCTTGGAAAATCAAGATGCGCGCGAATATTTCTCGCATCGGAATAACCGCTCGCAGTGACGTCTGCGGCCCAAGGCGCTCGGCTCGCGTGACTATCTGGTGGCAGACGAGTTCACCGTAGCTGACGTGATGACCAGTTCGGTCATGAAGATTATTCACCACACCGACCTGCTGTACGACTACCCAGACTCTGGCGCGCTACCGCGACCGGTGCTTCGATCGTCCCTCCTACCGGCAGGCCATCGCGGACCAGTGCGCCGCCTTCTCTGAATACAGTCCCGAGGACATGAAGTACGAGCTCAAGGTCGATCGCTGATTATCCACAAGCACGTGGAGCTCGTCAGCAACGGGGTCGCCCCCATGCTGGCGAATGCGCCGGACAAGCCAGATGGCGACGCGGGCGATGGCGGCGACATCTCTGGCGCGCCTTACGAGGCTAGGAAGGACGTTCGATCTGCTGCACAACTTCCATCTGGACGGCCGAGCACGGCTGCAGAAGCTGCGGGTTTACGAGACGCACACTAATCCGACCGGACGCGAGGGTCTGCGGCTACCGGTTGGTCCGTGGCTCGGTGCAGGCATGCCTATGCCCTGGCTCTCCTGAACTAACGTCCCGGCACTGGTAGACCAGTACCGCAAGAACGGCGCACGATGAGATCGGTCTGCAGCGTGATGCGGCGCGACCGGTCGCCCGCCTTGCCCGCAATTCGCTCGAGCAGCAGCTGCGCTCCGAGCGCTCCAAGCGTCTCGGCAGGCTGATCTACGACGGTCAGGAACGGAGAGAGCACTGCAAGGTGCTCGACGTCGTCGAAGCAAACGAGGGCCATGTCTTCGGGAACCGAAAGGTTCCGCTCCCGCAGCGCCTTCATGGCGCCGACCGCCGTCATGTTATTGACGGCGAATATCGCGGTCGGGCGCGGCTCAAGGGCGAGCGCCTCCTGCGCGGCGCGGTAGCCTCCGATCTGGTCGACGGTGGTTCGGAAGACGAGATCCGCGCGGGCAGGAATCCCGGCAGCGGCGAGGGCGTCGCGATACCCTTGCAGGCGATCGCGCCCCGTTGAGGTATCCTCGGCGTCGGTGAAGTGGGCGATGTCCCGGTGGCCGACCGCGAGCAAGTGCTCGACGAGGCGGCGCGCACCGGTGGCGCTGTCGCTGACCACGAGGTCACAGTCGGAGTCCGGCAGAACGCGGTCGAGCAGGACGAGCGGAAAGCCCCCGCGCAGCAAAGGAAAGACGCTGTGGCGGGACGAGTCACTCGCGGGCGCCAGCAGCAGGCCCTCGACCCGGTGCGCCATCAGATCCTCGATATATTCGCGCTCGAGGCGGAGGTCGCCCTCGCTGTTGCAGAGCAAGACGCGATAGCCGGCGCGCCGGGCAGCTGTCTCGGCGCCACGCACCACGGGCGCGAAGAACGGGTTGACCACGTCGGGAACGATGAGGCCGATCGTCTGAGTCTTCTGCGACAGTAGCCCGCGGGCGATACGGTTCGGCACGTAGTCGAGCTCGGCGATCACCTCCTCGACTCTGCGCTGGGTCTCGGCGTCGACGCCCGGCCGTCCGTTGATGACACGGGACACCGTCATTGCCGAAACGCCGGCACGCCGCCCGACTTCTTGCAGGGTAACGGCCACCGAGCCTCCTGTTAGTTAACATCCACTGGCTGTTAGAATTCTCATGTACTCGATCCGAAGGACCTTTGTCACGATAGTTTGACGCCCGTTGTTATGTCGTGTTATCCATAACGAAACAAGACCAGCCAAAATGTATCATCCTGGGGAGGAAGATCAATGAAAGCTCGCGATTTTCGGCTCGTGACGGCGTCGGCCGGCATCGCCGCGTGCTTGACCATGGCGGCGGAATCAGCCGCGGCGCAGGATGCCTGCAAGCCGGGCGAAACCAAGCGGATCGCCTTCATGCTGAAGCAGCAGACGGCGTTTCGTTACCTCAACGCCGACGTGCCGTTCTTCAAGAAGACCGCCGAGGAGGCGGGCTACGAGGTGATCGTGCAGTCCGCGGAGAACGACGCACAGAACCAGATCGCGCAGGCCGAGAACGTCATCACCCAGGGCGTCGACGCGATCGTGATCCAGCCGGTCGACTTCAACGTCGCCGCCGGCATCGCCGAGATGGCGGCCAAGGCGGGCATCCCGCTCGCCTCCTATGACGACCTGATCCTGAACGCCGAGCAGGCGGGCTACATCGGGCGGGATCCCAAGGATGGCGGCGCCGAGGCGGCGCGCGAGGTCGTGGCGAAGATCCCGAAGGGCAACTACGTGCTGATCGGCGGCGACGCCGGGCAGACCGGCTCGACGCTGATGCAGGAGGGCTATCACACCGTGCTCGACCCGCTCGTCGAGAAGGGCGACATCGCGATCGTGATGGACCAGTTCACCCCGGCCTGGAAGACCGAGCCGGCGCAGGCCAACGCCGAGAACGCGCTGACCGTCAACGACAACAAGGTCGACGCCTTCCTCGTCTCCTACGACGGAATGTCGCTCGGTGTCCTGCAGGCGATCGAGGCGGCGGGCATCGATCCGGGCAAAATCCTCGTCACCGGCCAGGACATGGAGCTTTCCGCCGCCCAGGCGATCGTCGAAGGGCCGCCAGTTCGGCAGCCTCTGGCCCGCGCCGGACGAGATGGCGGTGGCCGGCGCCAAGGCGGCGATCGCCATGGCCAACTGCGAGGACATCGGCGCGACCGCCACCGCCGCCAACGGCGCAGGCGACATTCCGTGGGTGAAGACGCCGATCTATCTCATCACCCAGGACGAGATGGCCGACTTCGCCTGCACGCACCAGCACTGGCTGAAGCTGGACGAGGTCTACGAGAACGTCCCCGACAAGAAGCCGAGCTGCTAGTCTCGCGATGATGACGAGCGGCGCGGGGCGGCCGGATGAAACTGCCGGCCGCGCCGCCGGCGAGCCGATCCTGGCCGCCACCGGGCTCAGCAAGAGCTTCCCGGGCGTGCGGGCGCTCGACCGGGTGAGCTTCTCGATCGCACCGGGCGAGATCGTAGCACTCCTCGGCCAGAATGGCGCTGGCAAGTCGACGCTGATCCGCGTCTTCGCCGGCGTCATCCCGGCGGGGAGCTACGAGGGCGACGTCACCTTCGCCGGCCGGCCATTTCGGCCCTCGGGCGTCGCGGCGGCCGAGGCCGCCGGCGTTGCGCTGGTGCCGCAGGAGGTCAACGTCGTCCCCGACCTGAGCGTGGCCGAGAACCTGACCCTCAACGACGAGCCGACCCGCTGGGGCATGATCGACGTCGCGGGCCGACTGCGCCGCGCCCGCGACGCGCTGGCCGACTTCGGCCTCGACCTCGACGCCGAAACGCCGATGGGCGCGCTCGATCTCGCGACGCAGCAGCTGGTGGTGATCGCGCGCGCGCTGGCCAAGCGGGCGCGCCTGCTCATCCTCGACGAGCCGACCGCGGCGCTGACCGAGAACGAGTCGCTGCGGTTGTTCGACCGCATCCGCGCGCTGAAGGCGCGGGGAGTGGCGATCATCTTCGTCTCGCACCGCCTGGCCGAGGTCTTCGCGATCTCAGACCGCATCGTGGTCATGCGCGACGGGCGCATCCGCGGCAGCCACGCGGTCGGCGCCGTGACGCGCCAGGACGTCGTCGCCGAGATGATCGGCGACGCGCTCGCCCCGGAGGGCCGCGCATACCGCCCCCTCGGCAATGTCGCATTCGAGCTTCGCGGGCTGAGCGTCTTCGACGCAGACGGACGGAAGCGTGTCGCTGACCTCGACCTCGCCGTCCGAAAGGGCGAGGTCGTCGGCCTGTTCGGGTTGCTCGGGGCGGGGTGCATCGAGGCCGCGCTCGCCGCCTACGGCGCCTGGGCCGGCCGCCGCGAGGGCGCCATCCTGGTCGACGGCGCGGTCGCCGCGATCGGCAGCCCCGATGCCGCGGTGGCGCTCGGGCTCGGCCTTATGGCGCAGGACCGTCGCGACTGCCTGATCGGCGAGCAGTCCGTCTCCGACAACATCGGCATCGCCAGCCTCGAGCGCATCGAGCGCCACGGGATGCTCGACATCGCCGCCGGCAGGCGGCGCGCCTTCGACCAGGTCGAAGCGCTGAGCATCAAGGCCGCCTCGATCGACGTCGAAGTCGGGACGCTTTCGGGCGGCAACCAGCAGAAGGTCCAGATCGCGCGCTGGCTCGCCGCCGAAAGCCGCATCCTGATCATGATCGACCCGACGCGCGGCGTCGACGTCGGCGCGCGGCGCGAGATCAAGCGCATCTGGTCGGAACTCGGAGCGCGCGGCCACGCTATCCTGCTCGCGTCTACCGACGCCGAGGAGCTGGTCGACAGTTGCGACCGCGTTGTCGTGATGAGTCACGGCCGTCGCGTCGGGCGAGCTGGCCGGTGGTGACCTGTCGGAGGGGGCGCTGCTCAGGATGGCGACCGATGGCTGACCCGGGTGCGACGGCCGGCGAAGTCCGGACCGGCGCGGCAGCGGCGGGACGATGCGCGACGGGCTCGTCCTTCGGCTGACGCGCGTCTCCGCGCTGCGCAACTCGATGCTGCTCCTGGTCCTGGCCGCGGTTTGGCTCTACTTC
>CAWJOI010000002.1:0-40548 GCA_963844375.1 uncultured Alphaproteobacteria bacterium
GCACACGATCCCGTGAGGCGCCGCTCACTCTCCGATGAGCTGGACCCACCAATCTTGCCGGTGGGTTCCTGGTACCAGCCGATGCCGAGGCCGCGCGCCGGCGGATCGAGGATGACGTTGCGGGTGTCCCTGAAGTCGAGCCAGCTCGCCAGGACCGTCAGGTCGAATCCGACCCCTCGGAAGGTTCTCGCCGACGAGCTCGCCGCGGTAGCCGGCGCGAAAGGCACGCTCGCGCGGGCTGGTCAGGTCGGACCCGAAGTGCCAGGCGCGCTGCTGCACCGACATGTCGCGGGCGTGGGTCTCGGCGGCGGCGTTGAGCTCCGCCGAAAGCTGCACCGGCTGGACCCCTGCCTCGGCACGCACGGCGTTCACTGCGTCGAGATGCCGCAGGCGGATCGGGTTGGCGTCGGCCTGGCTCAGCCGGAGTCCCCTCGCCGCTGGTTGGACTCGCAGGCCGACAGCGCGAAGAGAACGAGCCAGGGCGGCCAGCAGCGGGCGGAACATCGGTGGAATCCGTCTGATCGTTGTTCGATCACCGTCTCTAGCGGCTTTTCGGCAGCGCGTACAAATCCCAATCCGGGTGGCGCAGGGGGGCAAATCACTTGTCCCAACTGTGAGTTGCGCGACCGTCGCCGCTCGGCGCATAATGCGCGCGAGATTAATCCGGACGACACTGGAGGCGCAGATGCAAAGGAACAACGGAAAACCCGGTCACACGGTGAGCCGCCGGGCGTTCGGCCGGCTGGCGCTGGCGCCGCGGGCGCGTTTGCCGGCGGGCCAGCCTTCGCAGCGGAGGAGGAGGAGGCGCTGCACGACTACGTGCCCGACTCGCAGGATGCGCCGCAGCTTCTGCGGCGGATCTCCGGCCTGCACACCCAGCAGTGGCAGGACCACTTCGGCTCGATCCGAACGACGCGATCTGGTCAACATCAACGACCGGGTGCTGCACTACTGGGGCTCGGACGGCTTCTACCGCATGTACCCTACGTCGGTGCCGCTCACCGAGGAGATGACCCGCCGCGGCCGCACCACGTCACGCTGAAGCGCCCCGACCCGGACTGGCGCCCGACCGCGGCGATGCTCGCGCCGGCCCCGATCTGCCGACCTACGTGGCGCCGGGGCCCGACAATCCGCTCGGCATCCGCGCATTGAACCTCGGGTGGACGTCCTATCGCATCCACGGCACCAACGACATCCGCAAGATCGGCCGGCAGTCCTCCTCGGGATGCATCGGGCTCTTCAACGAGCACATCCTCGAGGTGTATGACCGCGCGCAGGTCGGAACGCCGGTGTTGCTAATTTGACAACACCTGTGATTTACTGGGGTTCCCCGCTTTCACCGATTGAACGCACGAGGGAAAGTTGGTTAGTGTCGAGGCATTAGCTTGTCCGCTCGCAGGTCCGGGCGAGCTAGCAGTATCGCAGACCCGCACTCTGAGGAGGACAACAATGAAGCTTTTCGTAACCACTGCGGTGGCTCTGGTGCTGGCTGGCCAGGCGTTCGCAGGCAACCTGGTCTTCGAAGCTCCCGCGGAGCCGGTTGTGGTCGCCGAGCCCGCCCCGATGGGTGGTTCGAACGCCGCCTGGCTGATCCCGGTGATCGGCCTCGCCGCTATCGCCTACGCGATCTCGAACGACGACGACGACGACGACGACGACACCACCGACATCGACGACGCCATCGTCGAGTAGTCGTCCATCCCGGAGCCGCGGTTCGCTGCGGCCCCGATCGCAGTTAGACTTGGGGCAGCGTCACGCGACGTTGCCCCTTTTCTTTGGCCGCCCGTTCGCGGAGATCCCCGCTGATCGTTAAACGACAAGCCGGCACCGGCGCACTCGCGCCATATCGCTCAACGGGTATCAGTCGCCGGTATAGGGCTCGAGGATCTGCAGGTCGATCAGGTCCATCTTCGGCCCGACCCATTGCAGGCTGCGCCAGACGGCCGCCGGACGAATCGACGAAGTGCAGGTTCTCGAACCCGCCGGAAGGGCCGGCACAGACCTCGGCGATCTGCACGCCCTGGTAGCGAACCTGCAGGATCGTCATCTGCGCCGGAACCGGCGGCTCGAAGTAGCAGTCGAAGGTCATGACCTCCCCCCGCGGGCCTTCGGCCGGCAGCTCGTAGACCCGCCGCACCCGCGCCGGCCAGTTCCCCGGCGGCGTCTGGCGGACCAGCGGGTCGGGGGTCTCCGTCCAGGCCGACAGCAGGTCGGTGCCGAGACCGCGGGTCCCGGCAATCTGCGCGCCGCGCAGGGTGATCTGCTGCTGCAGGGCCGAGGAATAGGTGACATAGCCCCCGTTGGAGGCCGCGGCGTACATCAGGGTCGGCGATGGATCGGCCTCCAGCCGGGCCTGGATCGCCGCAACGTTCGCGCGCACGATGTCGGCGCGCGTCACGACCCGCGGCGGCGCCTTCGGGACACGGTCCTCGCGCGCCCAGAAGCCCCCGAATTCCTCGACCGCGGCCTGCACGATCGGGTCCTTCCCGCCGCTCCCGCAGGCCGTGAGCGCCACCAGCGATATCATGGCGAGCAACCGGTTCATTGCCAGAATGCTCCCCAGTTCTCCTCGAGGTGGTTGCGGTCGTAGTCCCGCACCATCGGATAGAGGCGGTTCTGGATGTTCAGGAACGCGCCGCCATTGTTCGCGAGCGAGGTCAGGTTGCCGTCGATGGTCTGCCGGGTCTCGAACGGGGTCGCCCAGCGCAGCGGGATCGAGAGCGTCAGGCCCTTGGCGAAGCTCCCCTCGCCAAAGTCCTCGGCGGACACGTCGGTCTTGGTCGCATAGGCGCCCACCGCCCAGCCGTTGGCGAACCGGCGCGACACCGCGACGGTTCCGCCCCAGTCTCCGGCGAGATAGCGGCCGGCGGAGAACTGGGTCTCGATGTCATACCAGCCGGTGTCCCAGTAGAGCGAGGCATGGCCGGTCGCCACCTGGTAGTCGTAGTAGCCGAAGCCGAACGGGCTGTACGGGGTCGCGCTGCGCCACGTAGTTGACCTCCAGCCCGAGGCCCCAGCTCTGCTCGACCGGCTTCCACAGCACCTCGCCGCTGACGCCGCCGAAGGACCGCTCGAGCATGCCGGCGGACGCCCGCGCATAGGTGTCGCGGTTCAGCTTGAACAGATAGTCGCCGGTCAGCCGGATCAGCTTCGGCTCCCAGCCGGAATAGTAGCGCTTCGACTGGCTGCGCACCGGCGGCAGGTTGCCCGAGGATTCGGTGGGGCCCGGATCGGAGAACTCTCCCAGGATCGGCTGGCGCACCGTGGTCGAGACCGAAAGCCCCGGCGAGAGCGCCACGCTGCCGCGGAACTGCAGCGGTCAGCTGCGGCCGGAACCCGTCGTTGCCGCCGAAGAGCTGCACGGTCGGCAGCGGGATGAACGCCCAGCTCCAGAGCGGATAGACGTCGCGCTGCCAGCTCTGGCCCGAGGCGAGGACCGGCAGCGCGCCGGTGACCTGCGTGGTCTCCCAGCTCTGGACGCCCGGCGTACGGCCGGTTGACCTGCGCCTCGAGGTCGCTCCGATCGACCGTGACGGTCGTCGTGGGCAGGCCGTTCTGCATCGGGGTGATGCTGAAGTGCTCGACCGAATAGGGCATGGCCGCCGCCAGCACCGCGGCGGTGCGGCCGATCGCCTTCGGATCCTGGCTGATCTGCCGGTTGATGATGCGGACCTCGACCGACTCGGCGGTGTAGCTCATCGCCTCGAGCGTGATGCCGTCGGCGTTGAGCGCCTTGGCGATAGCGTCGGTCAGCTTCGCCTTCGCGCCCTGATCGTTCACCCAGGCGCCGCTGCGGTTGGCGTCGGCCGGGCGCGGGTTGATCGGCACCGGCCCGGTGCCCGAGGTTCTGCGGGGTCAGCGGCTTGTACGGGTTGCCCGACACCACCACGTTGAAGCCCACGGTCGAGCCGTACATGTAGTAGCCGCCCAGCGTGATGCCCGGCCGCAGCCGGTACTCGGCGCCGACGTTGATCGGCGACTTGCGCTCGAAGTCGGATTCGGGCCCCTGCTGCTCGCGGGTGTAGGCGTCCGACGAGACCTCGGCCTTCAGCGTCAGCTTGTCGATCGGCGTCCGCCACTCGACGCCGCCGAAGAAGCCCATCTTCTCGCCATGGAACATCGCGTCGAAGGTCGGCGTGCCGCCCTCGTCGTAGTCGATCTTGCGCTCGCAGAAGCTGTCCGCGACCGAGCAGAACGGGTTCTTCACCCCGCCCACGCTGGCGAGCCGGCCCCAGCCGATGCCGCCGGTGACCGTGAAGTCGCGCGCCACCGTCTTGGTCGCGACCAGGTACTCCGCCGAATAGACGCCGGTGCCCAGCACGTCGCGGAAGCCGAGCGCCACCGAAGGCAGCCAGCCCCTGCTCCTTCAGGAGCTGGAACTGCAGGTCGAGGCTGCGGTCGAAGAGGTTGTAGCCGGGATCGTCGGAGTTGCCCCAGTCGCTGATCGTCGCATAGCGCAGCGTCCCCGATACCCGCGGCAGGAGCTGGAAGGTGAAGTTGCGCCGCGAGGTATTGCCGAACTGGCTGTAGCTGGCCGAAACCTGCGCGTCGGGCTGCGCCTCGGCGCTCGGCATGTCGATGAGGCCGGTGACGCCGTAGAGGTTCAGGCTCGGCCGCGGCGGCGCCGCTTCCTGCGCCGGCGCAGTGGTGCCGGGCGCCACCGAGGCCACCGCCGTCAACGCCAGCAGGGCCACACCCGCGCGCAGGGGGTTTCGCTGCATCCACCTACCTCAACGGCGCCCACCCGGCGCCTTATCCCCGACTTGCCGAAATCTTTGGACGATCATGCCGCCGATTGCCAGTGCGGAAAGCGAATCGGGTCAGATTTGACCCGCGGCTGTTGCCTCGATGCCCTCAGCCGCCCGGCCGCGAGGATGGCCCGAAGG
Source organism: uncultured Alphaproteobacteria bacterium (assembly GCA_963844375.1). Taxonomy (GTDB): domain Bacteria; phylum Pseudomonadota; class Alphaproteobacteria; order Rhodobacterales; family Rhodobacteraceae; genus Amaricoccus. The sequence goes on from CAWJOI010000002.1 coordinate 4,887, forward strand.
CCGGCGCGATAGTCGGGATGGGCGAGCCGGAGCCCCAGCTCCGCCTTGACCCGCCCGTTCGCCACCCGCTTCGACTCGGCGTAGAAGCTCCGCGCCATGGGCGAGAGCTCCGCCGCCTCGAACGGCACCTCCGGCGGCACCGGCAGTCCGAGGAGTTCCGCGGCAAAGGCGATCACGTCCTGCGGCGGCGCCGGCAGGTCGTCGGCGAGGTTGTAGACCCGCCCGGGATCCGGCCGCGCCATGGAGGCGAGGAGCGCCGCGGCGATGTCGTCCACGTGGATGCGGCTGAAGATCTGCCCCGCTTTCACCACCCGATGCGCCCGCCCCTCGCGCAACCGGTCGAGCGGGCTCCGCCCCGGCCCGTAGATCCCGGCCAGGCGGAAAATCTGCACCGGCAGCCCGCTCGCCGCCCAGGCCGCCTCGGAAGCCACCCGCCAGCGCCCGCGCTCGGTCACCGGCTCGAGCGCGCTCGTCTCGTCCACCCAGCCGCCCTGCCGGTCGCCATAGACCGCCGTGGCCGAGAGATACCCGACCCATTTCGCCCGCGCCTTCCCCAGCGCCTGCCCATAGCGCTGGAGCGCCGGGTCCCGCCGTCGGCGGGCGGGATCGAGACGAGGATCGCCTCCGCCCCGGCGATGGCCGCGTCCATCGCCCCGGCGTCGGCCCATGGGACCGCCTCCACGCCCGGCCCGAACGCCGCGCCCGGGCGTGCGGGTCGTGCCCAGCACGCGCCAGTCCGGCAGCCTTGCGGCCAGCGCCGCCGCCGAGTAGCCATGGCCGAGCATCAGAAACGAAGGCCGGGTCATCCCCCGTTCCTAGCCGAGACACGCTGGCCATGCGACGCCTTTTCCTCGCAGCCATCCTCGCCGCCGTTCCCGCGGCGGCCGCCGAAATCCGCACCCCCGATCAATGCAACGCCGCCATCGCCGCGGACCCCGCCGCCGCCCGCGAGGCGGCGGCCGTCTGGCAGCGCATGGGCGGCGGCGTGCCCGCCCGCCTCTGCGAGGCCTCGGCCCTCGCCGCCATGGGCGCGCACGGCACCGCCGCGCAGCTCCTGAGCAACCTCGCCGCCAACCCCAACCGCGTCATGATGCCGGGCCTCCGCGCCGTCATCCTGACCGATGGCGCCGGCCAGTGGCTCGCCGCCGGCCGGCCCGACCTCGCCGCCGCCGCCCTCGCCGAGGCCGGCAGGATCACGCCCCCCGACGCCGACCGCCAGCTCCTCCTCGCCCGCGTCGCCGCGGCGCAGGCCGACTGGCCCGCCGCCCGTGCGGCGCTCGACGCGGCCCTCGCCGACCGCCCGGACGACGCGCTGGCGCATGCCCTGCTCGCCGCGACCCTGCGCAACCAGGGCGAACCGGCCGCCGCCCTCGCCGAGGCCGAGCGCGCGCTGGCGCTCGCGCCCGACCTCCCCGAAGCGCTCTTCGAAGCCGGCGCCGCGCTGGCCGAGACCGGTAACGGCGACCGCGCCGCCCAGGTCTGGCTGCAGCTGATCGCCGCCCAACCCGACAGCGACCTCGCGGCGCTGGCCCGCGCCAACCTGCAGCGGCTCAACTGAGCCGCCCCGCCGCCCAGGCTCCCGCGTCGGCCACCACCGGATCCGCATCCGCCGCCAGCCGCCGCGCCACCGGCGCGAGGCTCGCGTCGCCGGAGTTGCCGATGGCATAGGCCACGTTCCGCACGAACCGGTTCCGCCCGATCCGCTTCACCGCCGACCCGCTGAACGCCTGCCGGAACCCCGCGTCGTCCAGCGCCGCCAGGTCCGCGAGCCGCGGCGCCACCGCGCCTTCGCGCGCCGCGTAACCCGCCTCCCGCGCCCTCGCCGCGAACTTGTTCCACGGACAGACCGCAAGGCAGTCGTCGCAGCCATAGATCCGGTTGCCGAGGAGCGGCCGCAGCGCAAGGTCCACCGGCCCGTCATGCTCGATGGTCAGGTAGCTGATGCACCGCCGCGCATCGAGCCGGTACGGCGCCGGCAGCGCCCCGGTCGGGCAGATGTCGAGGCAGGCCCGACACGACCCGCAGTGATCCTCGCCCTTCCCGTCACGCGGCAGCTCCAGCGCGGTGAAGATCGCGCCGAGAAAGAACCAGTTCCCGAGCTCGCGGCTCAGCAGGTTGGTGTGCTTGCCCTGCCAGCCGATCCCCGCCGCCGCCGCCAGCGGCTTCTCCATCACCGGCGCCGTATCGACGAAAACCTTGATCTCGGCCCCCGTCTCCGCCACCAGCCAGCCGCCCAGCCGCTTCAGCCGCTTCTTGACCAGGTCATGATAGTCGCGCCCCTGCGCATAGACGCTGATCGCCCCCCGGTCCCGCCGCTCGAGGACGGCCAGCGGATCCGCCTCCGGCGTATAGACCTCCGCCAGCATGATCACCGAGCGCGCCTCCGGCCAGAGCGCCGAGGGCTGGCCGCGCCAGCCCATCCGCTCCGCCATCCAGCGCATCTGCCCGTGCCACCCCGCCGCGACGAACGCCTGCAACCGCCCCGCCGCCTCGGGTGATCGCGTCGGGCGCACAGATGCCGCAGGCCGCAAAGCCCTCCTCAACCGCCCGCGCCTTCAGCCGCCGGACCAGCGCCTCCCGCCCGGCGTCCGCCATGTCATGCCGACTCCGGCCGAAAACCCCGACGCGTTAACGACTCAGGTGCCATATGAAAGCCATACGGATTCCATATGGATTCCATACGCGAACCGAGCCTCAAAAATCGAGGTCCGCATAATGCTGCGGCGGCGTGAACCCCGGCACCAGGTCGGCCAGGATCGACCGGAACGCCGGCCGCGACTTGATCTTGGCGTACCACTCATGCACGCCGGAATTGCGCGCCCAGTCCACGTCGCTCACATAGTCGAGGCAGCTCAGATGCGCCGCCGCCGCGAAGTCGGCGATCGTCAGCATGTCCCCCGCCAGCCACCGCCGATGGTCCATCAGCCAGCCGATATAATCGAGGTGGTACTTGATGTTACGCGTTCCCGCCTTGATCTTCTCGCTCTCGGGATAACCGGCCTTGCTCAGCTTCTTGTTCACCCGCTCATAGACCAGGTTCGCCGTCACCTCGTTGTGGAACTTGTCGTCGAACCACGCCGTCAGCCGCCGCGCCTCGGCCCGCAGCGCCGGGCTCTTGGGCAGCAGCGGCGGCTCGGGATGGGTCTCCTCGAGATACTCGAAGATCGCCGTCGAATTGGCCAGCGCCAGGTCGTCGATCTTCAGCACCGGCACCTGCCCCGCGGGGTTCAGCCGCAGGAAGTCCATCCGCCGCTCCCACGTCCGCTCCTCGACCAGCTCGACCTCGATCTTCTTCTCCGCCAGCACCAGGCGGATCTTGCGGCAAAACGGTGACAGCGGCTGATGGTATAGACGGCGCATTTTCGCCCTTTCGTTGCTCGATGTCCCTTCATCCGTCTTTGCGCGCCGTTTTTCAACTGCCGCGCGCATTCCGAACGCAACCGATTGTGTTCCAGCGGCATCTTGCCGCCAATGCTTGCCGGCCGTAGGTAAGTCGCGGCAGTTTGGATGGGGGCCAGATGAGACCGAAATCAGCCGTTGAGACCAAGTTCGAACGGGGCCTCTTCGCCGCGCGCTGGCTGATGGCGCCAATGTATCTGGGGCTCGTCGTCTCGCTCGGGATGCTGATGGTCGTCTTCCTGCGCGAGGTCCTCTACTACGCGCCGCAGGTCATGACCATGACCAGCGAGGACACCATCCTCGCCGTCCTGACGCTGATCGACCTGACGCTGGCCGGCAACCTCCTCCTCATCGTGCTCTTCTCCGGCTACGAGAACTTCGTCTCCAAGCTCGACATCGACGCGACGGCCGACCGCCCGTCCTGGATGGGCACGGTGGACTTCTCCGGCCTGAAGATGAAGCTGATCGCCTCCATCGTGGCGATCTCGGGAATCCACCTGCTCAAGCGGTTCATGGAAATCGGCGAGGCGCACGCCGAAACCCCCTTCGACCCGAGCCAGCTTCGCTGGATGGTGATCATCCACGTCACCTTCGTGGTCTCGGGCGTCCTTCTGGCGGTGATGGACTGGGTGACGAGCCGTACCGACAAGCACTAGCCACCTTCGACTACATCCGGTGCGGGTGATCTTGGGATCGCGCCGGCGCCAACATATCCTTTGCGGGAAGCGTCCAAAGAGCGTTCCTTGGGGAGAGGCAGCAAGGGACCAAAGCGCATGCCCACCAGCCTGATCGAACGCCTGTCCGCCGAGCTCGATGCGATCCATGCCGACGGGCTGTTCAAGGACGAACGGATCATCGCATCACCCCAGGGGGGCGTGATCGACGCCGAACCCGGCGGCCGGGTGCTGAACTTCTGTGCCAACAACTACCTTGGCCTCGCCAACCACCCCGACCTTGTCGCAGCGGGAAAGCAGGCCCTGGAGCGATACGGCTACGGCATGGCCTCGGTGCGGTTCATCTGCGGCACCCAGGAGGAGCACAAGGCGCTCGAAGGCCGGCTGTCCGCCTTCCTCGGAACCGAGGACACGATCCTCTACTCCTCATGCTTCGACGCCAATACCGGCCTCTTCGAGACGCTGCTCGGCGAAGAGGACGCCATCATCTCCGACGCCCTCAACCACGCCTCGGTGATCGACGGCATCCGCCTCTGCAAGGCCCGCCGCTATCGCTACGCCAACAACGACATGGCCGACCTCGAGCGCTGCCTGCGCGAGGCCGGCGGCGCCCGCCACCGCATGATTGCCACCGATGGCGTGTTTTCCATGGACGGCATCATCGCCGACCTCTCCGCGATCTGCGACCTCGCCGATCGCTACGACGCGACGGTGATGGTCGACGACAGCCACGCGGTGGGCTGTGTCGGCGCCAACGGGGGCGGCACCCCCGAACTCTGTGGCGTGGCGGACCGCGTCGACATCCTGACCGGGACGCTGGGAAAGGCGCTCGGCGGCGCCTCCGGCGGCTACACCAGCGGGCGGCGCGAGGTGATCGCGATGCTGCGCCAGCGCTCACGCCCCTATCTTTTCTCCAATACGCTTGCCCCGGTGATCGCCGCCGGTTCGCTGACCGCGCTCGACCTCGTCAGGTCGGGCCACGCGCTGCGCGCCCAACTCGATGCCAACGCCGCGCAGTTCCGCCGCGACATGGCCGCGCTCGGCTTCACGCTGGCCGGAAGCGGCCACCCGATCATCCCGGTGATGCTCGGCGACGCGCGGCTGACCAAGGACTTCGCCGAACGCATGCTCGCCCGCGGCATCTTCGTGATCGGTTTCTCCTTTCCCGTTGTCCCGCGCGGCCAGGCGCGCATCCGCACCCAGATGTCGGCGGCCCACCGCCCCGAGGACGTTGCGGCGGCGGTGGCTGCTTTCGGCGACGTGGGCCGCGAACTGGGGGTGATCCGATGAGCAACCTGATGCGCGCCCTGGTGAAGGCCCGTCCGGAGCCCGGGCTCTGGATGGAGGAGGTGCCGGTTCCCGAGCCGGGTCCCAACGACGTCCTGATCAAGGTCGCAAAGAGCGCGATCTGCGGCACCGACGTCCACATCTGGAACTGGGACGCCTGGGCGGCGAAGACGGTTCCGGTGCCGATGGTGGTGGGCCACGAGTTCGTCGGCCGGATCGCCGACACCGGCGCCGCCGTGACCCGCTTCAGCCCTGGGCGAGCGCGTCTCCGGCGAAGGTCACATCGTGTGCGGATTCTGCCGCAACTGCCGCGCCGGGCGCGGGCATCTCTGCCGCAACACGGTCGGGGTCGGGGTTCACCGCCCGGGATCGTTCGCGGAGTACCTCTGCATCCCGGAGCGCAACGTCGTGCCGATCCCCGACGACATCCCCGATGAGGTCGCGGCGATCTTCGATCCCTTCGGCAATGCGGTGCATACGGCGCTCAGTTTCGACCTCGTGGGCGAGGACGTGCTGGTGACCGGCGCCGGTCCGATCGGCATCATGGGCGCGCTCGTCGCCAAGCGGGCCGGCGCGCGCAAGGTCGTGATCACCGACATCAACCCCGCCCGCCTCGATCTCGCACGCCGGATGGGCGTCGATCATGTTGTGGACGCGTCGCGCGAAGATCTCACGGACGTGATGCGCGCCATCGGCATGCGCGAGGGTTTCGACGTCGGCCTGGAGATGTCGGGCGCCGCTCCGGCCTTCCGGGACATGATCGACAAGATGAACAACGGCGGCAAGATCGCCATCCTCGGGATCGCACCGGCCGGATTCGAGATCGACTGGAACAAGGTGATCTTCAAGATGCTGAACCTGAAGGGCATCTACGGCCGCGAGATGTTCGAGACCTGGTACAAGATGATCGCCCTCGTGCAATCCGGCCTCGACGTCACACCGCTGATCACCCACCGCATCAGCATAGCCGAATTCGCCGATGGCTTCGCGGCGATGCGGTCCGGCACTGCCGGCAAGGTGGTGATGGACTGGTAGCAGTCGCTGGAGACTGACGGTCACCTGCGCAGTACCGTCTCTTTATGGTGCCCGGGAGAAGACTCGAACTTCCACGACCGTTAAGTCACTGGCACCTGAAGCCAGCGCGTCTACCATTCCGCCACCCGGGCAGGTGTCGTTGGCGCGGAGATATACGCGCTGGATCGCCGGTGTCAACGTCGCGCCACGCCCCGGAATCCATCGAAGGGCGGTGCGCGCGACCAGTGATTCCTGGTGGTGCCATTCGACGGAACGCGCTGGCACCGCCCCCGCTCGGTCGCACCTCGATCTGAGGGTGGGTAGCCCATGCATGGAATCTGCGAAAGCCGTTCGCTTCCGCCAGGCTCGCGCCTGAGCTGCAGCCGATGATCATGAAATCGTTAGCATTAGTATTCTCTCGGCGATTTCGCGTGCGTAATTTCCGCGGTTTCCACGCGTCCGGAGCGGACAAGCGCTGACGCGCGTTACGCTTGTCTGTGCTGGAGGATGGTCCTATTCGGATGAGCGTCAGCCGGCTCGAGGAGTGTCCATGACCGTTCCCATCGTCACCATCTTTGGCGGGTCCGGCTTCATCGGCCGCCAGGTTGCCCAGCGCATGGCGCGAGCCGGCTGGCGGGTCAGGGTGGCGGTCCGCCGTCCCAACGAGGCGAATTTCGTTCGCCCGTACGGGGTGGTCGGTCAGGTCGAGCCGATCCAGGCCAACATCCGCGACGAGGCCTCGACCCGGGCTGCCATCGCCGGGGCCGCCGCGGTCATCAACTGTACTGGCATCCTCGCCGAGGCGGGCAGGCAGACCTTCGACGCGCTGCTGGCCGAGGGCCCCGCCCGGATCGCTCGGATCAGCGCCGAGGAAGGGGTGGCGCGTTTCGTCCACATCTCGGCCATCGGCGCCGACCCGGAGAGCGACAGCCACTACGCAGCCGCCAAGGGCCGCGGCGAGGCGGCCGTGCGTGCGGCCTTCCCCGCCGCCGTCATCCTGCGACCCTCGATCGTCTTCGGCTCCGACGACAGCTTCTTCAACCGCTTCGGCGCGATGGCCAGGCTCCTGCCCTTCCTGCCGCTGATCGGTCCCGAGACCCGCTTCCAGCCGGTCTACGTCAAGGACGTGGCCGAGGCCGTCGTGTCGGCCGCCACCACCGACGCGGCGCCCGGCGTCTACGAACTCGGCGGACCAGAGATCGCCACCTTCCGCGAACTCATGCAGCGGCTCCTCCGGATCATTCAGCGTCGCCGTATGCTCATTGCCGTTCCCTTCTGGTTGGCCCGCATAAAGGCCCGCGCCTTTGACCTCGCTCCGCGCCTGACCGGCGGCCTTGTCGCCAACAGTCTCCTTACCGGGGACCAGGTCCGGCTGCTGGCTCACGACAACATCGTCTCTCCGCGCGCCCGCGGCCTCGCCGACCTCGGGGTCGCGCCGACCGCTATGGACGCCATTCTCGAGACCTACCTCTACGTCTACCGCCCGCACGGCCAGTTCGACGCCATTACCGAGTTCCGCGAAGAACCTGCGGACCTGACCTTGGAGCACAGTCCCTATCTTGTCGCCGCCCTCCTCGGGGTGCTCGAAGGGCTGACCGAGTTCATCCCGGTATCCTCGACCGGCCATATCCTTCTGGCAGGCCACTTCCTCGGCTTCCATTCCACCGGAAGGGCCTTTGAGGTGCTGATCCAGCTCGGCGCCATCCTCGCGATCCTCTCGGTCTATGCCGGCCGGCTCGCAGCGCTCGCCCGTGCGGTGCCCAGCGACCCCCTGGCGCGCCGCTTCGTCGGCGCGGTCCTCATTGCCTTCCTTCCCTCCGTGTTCGCGGGCGTCATACTGCACAACTTCATCAAGACCGTGCTCTTCGAAACTCCCGCGCTTGTAGCCATAATGCTGGTCCTCGGTGGAATTGTGTTGCTTTGGGTAGACCGCCGTCCGGAGCGGCCCGTCTACGGCGATGCCATGGACTTCACCCTGCCCATGGCGTTGAAGGTCGGCCTCTTTCAGTGCCTGGCGCTCGTACCCGGCGTCTCGCGCTCCGGCGCCACGATCGTCGGCGCCCTCCTGCTTGGCGCCTCCAAGCGATCTGCGGCCGAGTTCTCCTTCTTCCTCTCCATGCCCACCATGGCCGGCGCCTTCGCATTTGACCTGTACAAGAACCGTGACGTGCTCACCCTCGACGACGTGACCCTGATCGCCATCGGCTTTGTCTGCGCCTTCCTCGCCGCCGTCTTTGTCGTCCGCGGTCTGCTCGATTTCGTGTCGCGCCGAGGCTACGCGGTGTTCGGATGGTGGCGAATCGTGGTGGGCGCAGCGGCGCTCGTAGCGCTGTGGCTGGGCAAATAGGTACCACTTCGGTCCTAGTTTGCCGATGATTTCATCATCTACCTCCGCCAGAGTAAGCTCTCCGAAAAAAGGACAGCGGTGCTGCCTTTTATTGCTCTGCGGGATGGCTTAGAGGGGTGGGGTGTGGTGATTGGGATGGAATGTTTCGGCGGGGCGGAGTGATGGGCGAGCAGCGGATGCTGAAATTCGTGAAGGTCGCGCGGGATATGCCGGCCAAGCGGGGCGCCGGGGAGCGGCGGGAGGATTTTGGCGAGATCTATCGGCAGTTCGCGGCGGAGAAGGCTGCGGAGCAGGCGGGGCGGTGCTCGCAATGCGGGGTGCCGTATTGCCAGACGCACTGTCCGCTGCACAACAATATCCCGGACTGGCTGAAGCTGACCGCCGAGGGGCGGCTGCGCGAGGCGTACGAGCTCAGCCAGGCGACCAACACCTTCCCGGAGATCTGCGGCCGCATCTGCCCGCAGGACCGGCTGTGCGAGGGCAATTGCGTCATCGAGCAGGCGGGCCACGGCACGGTGACGATCGGCGCGGTGGAGAAGTACATCACCGACACCGCCTGGGAAGAGGGCTGGGTGAAGCCGCCGCGCCCTGTCGCCGAGCGGCCGGAAAGCGTGGGCATCATCGGCGCCGGGCCCGGCGGGCTCGCCGCCGCGGACATGCTGCGGCGCCAGGGCGTGCAGGTGACCGTCTATGACCGCTACGACCGGGCCGGCGGCCTGCTGACCTACGGCATCCCCGGCTTCAAGCTGGAGAAGGACGTGGTGATGCGCCGGAACGATCAGCTCGCCGAGGGCGGGGTGACGTTCGTGCAGGACTGCAACGTGGGCGAGGACATCGCCTTCGACGAGATCCGGGCGCGGCACGACGCGGTGTTGATCGCCACGGGGGTCTACAAGTCGCGCGACCTGGGCGGACCGGGCGCGGGGCTGAAGGCGATCGTGCGCGCCATCGACTACCTGACCGCCTCGAACCGCAAGGGCTTCGGCGACGAGGTGCCGGAGTTCGAACTCGGGCGAACTGGACGCCACGGGCAAGCGTGTCGTGGTCATCGGCGGCGGCGATACCGCGATGGACTGCGTGCGGACGGCCGTGCGGCAAGGTGCGGCGAAGGTGACCTGCCTCTACCGGCGCGACCGCGCGAACATGCCGGGCAGCGCAGCGCGAGGTGGCGAACGCCGAGGAGGAGGGCGTCGAGTTCGCCTGGCTGACGGCGCCGAAGGCCTTCACCGGCGACGCCGTCGGTCAGCGGGCGTGCGGGTGACGCGGATGCGGCTCGGGGCGCCGGACTCCACCGGGCGGCAGATGCCGGAGGAAATTCCCGGATGCGGACTATACCGAGCCGGCGGAGCTGGTCATCAAGGCGCTGGGCTTCGAGCCGGAGGAGCTGCCGCGGCTCTGGGGCGTCGAGGGGCTGGAGGTGACGCGCTGGGGGACGGTGAAGGCGGACTTCCTGACCAAGCGGACCAGCCTCGAGGGGGTCTATGCCGCGGGCGACATCGTGCGGGGCGCGAGCCTCGTGGTGTGGGCGATCCGCGACGGACGCGAGGCTGCGGAGAGCATCATGGGCTGGCTGGAGAGCCGGGCGGCGGTGGCGGCGGAGTAGCGGAATCCGGCGTATGGCAAGCGTATGGAAAGCGTATGGCAATCATATGGGTCCGCGGGGTGACCTGTTTCCGCGGCCTGTCAGTGTTGCTGACCTTTTCGCTCAGAGCCCGGCGGCCTTGCGCAGGGCTGCATTGACGCGCGTCTGCCAGCCTTTCCCCTCGGCCTTGAAGTGCTCGATGACGTCGGGGTCGAGCATGATGGTGACGCGGCGCTTGCGGTACCGCTCGGGGAGCGCGGGGCGGCCGCCCTTGCGGACGAGCTCCCATAGATCGGCCTCTTCCGGGATCTCGGAAATGTGGCGGCGTCTTCGCGGCAAGCTCCGGTGTCAATTCCGGGGCGTCGTCCGGTCCAAGGTTGGAGAGATCTACGTCTGCCTCCTCATCGTCCGGCAGTCGGCGAATGGCAGGGCGTATGCGGCTTGTTCACGGCGGTTGGCCTTTCTGAGGCTGATGATCCTGCGACGTCTCGCCGCGGACGCGTGTAGACGAGCAGCGTAGAGCCGCCCGTCGATCGGATGCGAAGGCGACGATGCGCTCCTCAGCCGTAGGTCGCGACGATCGGTCCTCGAAGATGGCTGCCGTGTCCCAGTCGAAGTGGCGAACTGCCATGAAGTCGATGCCGTGCTTCTCAAGGTTCTCGACCCGCTTGGCCTCGTCCCATTCGTAGCGCACCGGCTCCATGGCCGAGGCATCGCCCGCGGCCGGTTAGCGCCCGGTAAATATATGCATAGAAACCCCCGCCCTTCAAGCCTGCGGCCCGGCCGCGACGCGCCAGGAGTGACGCCATGACCAACGTACGATGATGCCTGGGTCGCCCGCATGGAGGCGGAGTTCGCGCGGCTGGAGGCGGAGGGGCTGTACCATCCCGAGCAGGAGCACGCCTCCTGCGGCGTCGGGCTGGTGGTGGCCATCGACGGCAGGCCGCGGCGGCAGGTGGTGGAGAACGCGATCAAGGCGCTGAGTTCGATCTGGCACCGGGGCGCGGTGGATGCGGACGGCAAGACCGGCGACGGGGCGGGGATCCACGTGCAGATCCCGGTGGCGTTCTTCGAGGACCAGGTGCGGCGCACCGGGCACGCGCCGCGCGGCGAGCGGCTGGCGGTCGGACAGATCTTCCTGCCGCGGAACGACTTCGGGGCGCAGGAGGCGGCGCGGACGGTCGTGGAGACCGAAGTGCTGCGCATGGGATACTACATCTACGGCTGGCGGCACGTGCCGGTGGACATCAGCGTGCTGGGCCAGAAGGCCAACGCGACCCGGCCCGAGATCGAGCAGATCCTGATCTCGAACGCCAAGGGCGTCGACGAGGAGACCTTCGAGCGCGAGCTCTACGTGATCCGGCGGCGGATCGAGAAGGCGGCGGCGGGGATCCGGGACTTCTATGTCTGCTCGCTGAGCTGCCGGTCGATCATCTACAAGGGGATGATGCTGGCCGAGACGGTGAGCATCTTCTACCCGGACCTGCAGGATCCGCGCTTCGAGAGCGCCTTCGCGATCTATCACCAGCGCTATTCCACCAACACCTTCCCGCGCTGGTGGCTGGCGCAGCCGTTCCGGATGCTGGCGCACAACGGCGAGATCAACACGCTGAAGGGCAACCTCAACTGGCTGAAGAGCCACGAGATCCGCATGAGTTCGGATTTCTTCGGCGAGCTCGCCGAGGACATCAAGCCGATCGTGCTGCCGGGGTCGTCCGACTCGGCGGCGCTCGACAACGTCTTCGAGGTGCTCGTCCGCGCCGGGCGTCCGGCGCCGATGGCGAAGTCGATGCTGGTGCCGGAGGCCTGGTCGAAGCTCGCCACCAAGATGCCGCAGGCGTGGCAGGACATGTACGCCTATTCCAACGCGGTGATGGAGCCATGGGACGGGCCGGCGGCGCTGGCCATGACCGACGGGCGATGGGTCTGCGGCGGGCTGGACCGCAACGGTCTCCGGCCGATGCGCTACGTCGTCACCGGCGACGGGCTGGTCATCGCGGGGTCGGAAGCCGGGATGGTGCCGACCGACGAAATGAACGCCGTCGAGAAGGGCGCGCTTGGGCCGGGGCAGCTGATCGCCGTCGATATGGGCACGGGTACGCTCTACCACGACGGCGAGATCAAGGATCTCATGGCGGCCAGCCAGCCGTTCGGTGAGTGGGTCGGCTCGATCACCGACCTCGACACGCTGACCGGCGCCGCCGAGGAGCGGCCGATTTTCGAGGGCGGCGAGCTGCGGCGGCGGCAGATCGCGGCCGGCTACACGGTGGAGGAGCTGGAGACGGTGCTGGCCGCCATGGCCGAGGACGGCAAGGAGGCGATCGGCTCGATGGGCGACGACACGCCGCCGGCGGTGCTGTCGAACCGCTACCGGCCGCTCAGCCACTATTTCCGGCAGAACTTCAGCCAGGTGACGAACCCGCCGATCGACAGCCTGCGCGAGCATCGGGTGATGAGCCTGAAGACGCGCTTCGGCAACCTGAAGAATGTGCTCGACGAGGATAACTCGCAGACCGAGATCCTGCAGCTCGAGAGCCCGTTCGTGTCGAACGCCCGCTTCGAGGCGATGGTGGAGCATTTCGGTGATGCGGCGGTCGTGCTCGACTGCACCTTCGCGCCGGGCTCGGAAGCGTTGCAGGCCGGGCTGGCGCGGATCCGCGCCGAAGCCGAGGAGGCGGTCCGCGCCGGGGCGAACCACGTCATCCTCTCCGACATGGGACAGACCGCCGATCGCGTGGCGATGCCGATGATCCTCGCGACCAGCGCGGTGCATTCCTGGCTGACTCGCAAGGGCCTGCGGACCTTCACCTCGCTCAACGTGCGTTCGGGCGAATGCATCGACCCGCACTACTTCGCGGTGCTGATCGGCGCCGGCGCCACCACGGTCAACGCCTACCTGGCGCAGGATTCGATTGCCGACCGGGTGGCGCGGGGGCTGATCTCCGGGACGCTCGGCGAGGCGGTGGATCGCTTCCGCTCGGCCATCGATCAGGGGCTCCTGAAGATCATCTCGAAGATGGGCATCGCGGTGATTTCCTCCTACCGCGGCGGGCTCAACTTCGAGGCGGTGGGCCTCAGCCGCGCCATGGTGGCGGAGTATTTCCCCGGGATGCTCAGCCGCATCTCCGGCATCGGCATCACCGGCGTGCAGCGGCAGGCCGAGGCGGTGCATGCGCTGGCCTGGCGCGGGGGCGACGTGGTGCTGCCGATCGGCGGCTTCTACAAGGCGCGGCGGGCGGGCGAGAGCCACGCCTGGGAGGCGCGGGCGATGCATATCCTGCAGTCGGCCTGTGACCGGGGGTCGTACGACATCTGGAAGCAGTACTCGAAGGCGATGCAGGCGCGGCCGCCGATCCACCTTCGCGACCTGCTCGACTTCCAGCCGAAGACCGGTGCCGGTGCCGCTCGACCAGGTCGAGTTCGATCACCGCGATCCGCAAGCGGTTCGTGACGCCGGGGATGAGCCTCGGCGCGCTCGGGCCGGAGGCGCACAAGACCTGAACGTGGCGATGAACCGCATCGGCGCGAAGAGCGACTCGGGCGAGGGCGGCGAGGACCCGGCGCACTACACGCCGGAGCCGAACGGGGACAACCCGTCGGCGAAGATCAAGCAGGTGGCGTCGCGGGCGGTTCGGGGTGACGGCGGACTACCTCAACCACTGCGAGGAGCTGGAGATCAAGATCGCCCAGGGTGCGAAGCCCGGCGAGGGCGGGCAGCTGCCGGGGATCAAGGTGACCGAGCTGATCGCCAAGCTCCGGCACGCGACGCCGGGGGTGACGCTGATCTCGCCGCCGCCGCACCACGACATCTACTCGATCGAGGACCTGGCGCAGCTGATCTACGACCTGAAGCAGATCAACCCGCGGGCGCGGGTGTGCGTGAAGCTGGTGAGCCAGTCGGGGGTGGGGACGATCGCGGCGGGGGTGGCGAAGGCGAAGGCGGACGTGATCCTGATCTCGGGGCACAACGGCGGGACCGGGGCGAGCCCGGTGACGTCGATCAAGTTCGCGGGGCTGCCGTGGGAGATGGGGCTGAGCGAGGCGCACCAGGTGCTGACGGTGAACAACCTGCGGGAGCGGGTGATCCTGCGGACCGACGGGGGGTTGCGGACGGGGCGGGACATCGTGATCGCGGCGATGCTGGGGGCGCAGGAGTTCGGGATCGGGACGGCGGCGCTGGTGGCGATGGGGTGCATCATGGTGCGGCAGTGCCAGAGCAACACCTGCCCGGTGGGGGTGTGCACGCAGGACCCGGCGCTGAGGGCGAAGTTCACCGGGACGGCGGACAAGGTCGTGAACCTGATGAGCTTCTATGCGCAGGAGGTGCGGGAGGTGCTGGCGTCGGTGGGGGCGCGGTCGATCGACGAGGTGATCGGGCGGGCGGATCTGCTGACGCAGGTGAGCCGGGGGGCGGAGCATCTGGACGATCTCGACCTCAACCCGCTGCTGATCAAGGTCGAGCAGGGCGAGCCGGTCAACTACGACCGGAAGAAGCCGCGCAACCCGGTGCCGGACACGCTGGACGCGCAGATCGTGGCCGACGCGGAGCCGTTCTTCAAGGACGGCGAGAAGATGCAGCTCTCCTACGCGGTGCAGAACACGCTGCGCTCGATCGGGACGCGGGTGTCGAGCCACATCGTGCAGCGGTTCGGGATGAAGAACGGGCTGCAGCCGGACCACCTGACGATCAAGCTGGCGGGCTCCGCGGGCCAGTCGCTCGGGGCGTTCGCGGCGCCGGGCCTCAAGATCGAGGTGATGGGCGAGGCGAACGACTATGTCGGCAAGGGCCTGTCGGGCGGCACCGTCGTGGTGCGTCCGACGCTCGGCTCGCCGCTGGTGCCGCACGAGAACGCCATCATCGGCAACACCGTGCTCTATGGCGCGACCGCGGGCTCGCTCTTCGCCAGCGGCCGGGCGGGCGAGCGGTTCTGCGTGCGCAACTCGGGTGCCGAGGTGGTGGTCGAGGGCTGCGGCTCGAACGGCTGCGAGTACATGACCGGCGGCGTGGCGGTGATCCTCGGGCGGTTCGGCGACAACTTCGGCGCCGGCATGACCGGGGGCATGGCCTATCTCTATGACCCCGACGGCGAGATCGACCTGCGGCTCAACCCCGAGACGGTGATCGCGGTCCCGGTGCGAGGCGGCGTTCTGGGCGACGCAGCTCCGGACGCTGGTGGAGCGGCACGCCCGCGAGACCGGCAGCCCGCGCGCGGCGGAGATCCTGCGGCACTGGGAGGAGGAGCTGGTGAAGTTCCGCCAGATCGTGCCGAAGGAGATGCTGAACCGGCTGGCCGCGCCGCTGAGCGACCGGGCGGAGGCGGTGTCGGCCTGAGGGCCGGCCCGCGCCGTCCATGAGAATCGAGTTGTTTCTGCTGGCACCATCGGGCGCGATGCCGAACCACCCGCGCTTTCCGGTCATCCTCTACCGCGCGGCGGTGGCCGGCAGCGGCGAGGCGGCGGCCGCGGCGCTGGAGGCGCTCTTCGCGCGGAACGGCTGGCCGCCGGCGTGGCGGGACGGGATCTATCCGTTCCACCACTATCACACCCTGGGGCACGAGGCGCTGGGCTGCGCGAACGGGTCGGCGCGGGTGCTGCTCGGCGGGCCGGGCGGGCGGGAGGTGGTGTTTTCCGCCGGGGACGTTGCGGTGCTGCCGGCCGGGACCGGGCACTGCCGGCTGTCGGACGACGCCGGGCTGCTGGTGGTGGGGGCCTATCCGCCCGGGCAGCGGGCGGACATCTGCCGGGAGGCGGCCACGGCCGGGATGCTGGCGCGGATCACGGCCCTGCCGGCGCCCGCGTCGGACCCGGTCGGGCATCCGGAGGGGGTGCCGGCGCTCTGGCGCTACGGCCCGCCGGCCGGGGATCATTAATCTCCTCTCAACCGCTCGGCTCTATCGATCCGGCTGCGGACACGCGCCGGGTCCGGAGCGATGAGAGGGCGTAGAGATGGCAGATACGACCGCGGCGTTCGCCCCGCTGGAATGGAAGTGGCTCCGGAGCCGCGATTTCGACCTCGCCTTCATCCTCGGCATCCCTTCGATCAGCCTCGCCACCATTGCGCTCATCATCCAAGCGCCGCGGCTCTTCTGGGCGGTGCTGGCGATCGACCTCTGGGTCTTCGGCTACCACCACGTCATCGCGACCTACACCCGGCTCTGCTTCGACCGGGAGAGCTTCCGGAGCTCGCGCTTCCTGATCTTCGGCCTCCTGCCGATGGTGGCGGTGGCGACGGCGGCCGTGGCCGTGCTGGTCGGGGTCTGGGCCATCGTCACCATCTACTTCTACTGGCAGTGGTTCCACTATGCCCGGCAGAGCTGGGGCATCTCGCGCGCCTACCGGGCCAAGGAGCGCGGCGCGCTCTACGAGGAAGGGACGCTCGACCTGGCGATCTTCTACGCCTGGCCGGTCCTCGGCATCCTCCATCGCTCGCACCAGGATCCGGGGGTGTTCATCGGGCTGCCGCTCGCGACCTTCCCGGTGCCCCACGCCGCGGTGCTGGCGGCAGCGGCCGCTACGGCGGTGCTCACCTGTTGGTGGGCAGCGCGGCGTTTCCGGGCGTGGCAGCTCGGGCGGCTGTCGGCCGCGCACAGCCTCTACATGCTCACCCACTTCCTGATCTTCGGCGTCTGCTACGTGCTGGTGGACGACGTGACCTACGGCTGGCTCGGCATCAACATCTGGCACAACGCGCAGTACATCCTATTCGTCTGGCTCTACAACAGCCGCCGGTTCAAGGACGGCGTGGATCCGAAGGCGCGGTTGCTCTCCTACATCAGCCAGCCGAACCGGCTGTGGCTCTACCTGCTGGTCTGCCTCGGCATCACCGGGCTCGTCTACGTCGGCCTGCTCGGGACGCTGGAGGCGGTGCTGGTCTCGGGCCTCTCGGGCACGGTCGTCCTCTACCAGATCGTCAACTTCCATCACTACGTGGTGGACGCAACGATCTGGAAGGTGCGCAAGGCGCCCATGCGCAAAACGCTCGGCCTGGACTGACCGGCGATGCCGCGCGCCGGCCGCGGCGGCGGCTGGAACCCGTGGCTCGACCTGGTGCGGTCGGCCGCGATCGTCCTCGTCCTCTTGCGCCACGGCTACCGGGCGTTCGGGCCGGCGGACGATCCCGGCGTGCTCGGCACCTTCATGCTCAACGGCTGGGTCGGGGTGGACCTCTTCTTCGTCCTGTCGGGATACCTGATCGCCCGGCAGCTGCTGCGGGAGCGGGAGGCCTTCGACTATCCGCGCTACCTCGCCCGCCGGGGGCTGCGCATCGTGCCGAGCTACGTGGCGGCGCTGGCGCTGGTGGTCGTCGGGGCCTTCCCCCTGTTCGTGGTGGCCGAGGAGGACCTGCCGCTGCGCGTCCTCTACCACTTGGCATTCCTCCAAGACTATCTGCCGTCCGACATCAACGTGGTCTTCTGGTCGCTGGCGGTGGAGGAGAAGTTCTACCTGCTGGCGCCGTTCCTGGTCCGGCCCTTCCTCGCCGCGGAACGGGCTGGTCGGCTGCTCGCCGTCCTGCTGGCGCTGGCGCTCATGTCGCCGCTGCTGCGGGCGCTCACCTTCGCCTGGCTCGAGGCGCCCGTCGGCTACCAGACCTTCTTCCGCCTGCTGCGCAGCCCGTTCCACGCCTGCCTCGAGCCGCTGCTCGTCGGCGTCGCGCTCGCCGTGGCGGAGGCGCGGGGCTGGCTTGCCCGCCTTGCGCCCTGGCGGCGCGCGATCTTCCCGGCGGCGGCGCTCGGCCTTCTCGCCTGGCTCGCGAGCCACGACCTGCTGGCCTCGATCGGCGGCTTCGAGGCGGTGGTGCAGCCGGTGCTGAACGCGCTCCTCTGCGGGCTGGTCACCGCCGGCGCCATCCTGCTCAGAAGCACCCCGGCGCCCTTCGCGCGCGCGGCGAGCCGGCTCGCCACGCTGAGCTTCGCGCTTTATCTCGTGCACCTTCCGCTGGGGCCGCTGGCCTCGGCGCTCGCCGCCGGCAGCGGCTGGCCTGCGGCCAGCTTCTGGGTGGTCTTTCTCGGGCTGTCCGTCGCCGCCGCCGTGGCGCTGCATCTCGCGGTCGAGCGGCCGTTCCTCGCCTGGCGCGACCGGGTGCAGGCGCCCCGGGTTCCCTCGCTGCCCTGACGGGGTCGCGCCGGTGGACGCGCGGCGAGGAAGCTGGCAGATTGCCGCCCAGCCGCAAGGGCGCAATGCGACAGGGAGGACAAGCGATGGCTGGAAAGAAGATCCTGATGCTGACGGGCGACTTCAGCGAGGAGTACGAGATTTTCGTCTTCGAGCAGGCGATGCACGCGCTGGGGCATACGGTGCACGTGGTCTGCCCGGACAAGAAGGCGGGGGACATCCTGAAGACCTCGCTGCACGACTTCGAGGGCGACCTGACCTATACCGAGAAGCCCGGGCACAACTATGTGCTGAACAAGAGCTTCGCCGAGGTGAAGCCGGAGGCCTACGACGCGGTCTACTGCGCCGGCGGGCGGGGGCCGGAGTATATCCGCACCAATCCGCGGGTGCAGGAGATCGTCCGGCACTTCCACGAGGCGGACAAGCCGATCTTCACCATCTGCCACGGGGTGCAGATCCTCGTGGCCGTCGACGGGGTGGTGCGCGGCAAGTCGGTGTCCGGGCTCGACGCCTGCGAGCCCGAGGTGCGGCTGGCGGGCGGGACCTTCGTGGACACCGGCACGACGGGCGCGCACGTGGACGGCAAGATGGTGTCGGCCAAGGGCTGGACGGCGCTGGCGGCGTTCATGCGCGAGTGCCTGAAGGTGCTGGGCACCGAGGTGCGGCACGCCGAGGCGCCGGCCAAGGCTGCGTGATCGCCAGGCGCGGGGTCAAGCGCTGACCCCGCGCGCCGCGGATCAGCTGGTCCTGACCTCCACCTTGCGCACCTGCGCCTTCGCCTCGGCGGTCTGCGGCAAGAGAACGGTCAGGACGCCGTTGCGGAAGGTCGCCTCGGCCTTGTCCGGATCGACCCCCGCGGGGAGCGGGATGGAGCGGAAGACCGAGCCGTAGGAGCGTTCGGAGATGTAGTAGCCCCTCTTCTCCTCCTTGCGCTCGACCTTCTTCTCGCCCTTCACGGTGACGGCGCCGTCGGAGATGCTCACGTCGATGTCCTTCTCGTCGAGGCCGGGAAGCTCGACGGTCACCTCGACCCCGCGGTCGGTCTCGACGACGTCCGAGCGGGGCGCGCCTTCGCCGAACGCGGCGGCGAGGCCGCCGAACGGGCGGTCGGCCCGGTTCCAGAAACCCTCGAACGCCCGGTTCATGTCGCGCTGGAGCGCGACGAGGGGGCTTTCCTCCTTGCCCTCGGACGTCTCGCGGCGCGCCCAGGGGACGAGAATCCTTGATCTGCATGATGTCCTCCTCCTTCTTCGGCGGGATCAGCCCGCCTTGACCTCGATGCGCCGCGGCTTGGCCGCCTCGGCGCGCGGCAGCGTGAGCGTCAGGACGCCGTTTGCCATCTCCGCCCGGATCGCCGCGTCGTCGATTTCCTCCGAGAGGGTGAAGCTGCGCTCGTAGTCGCCCTCGCCGTACTCTCCATAGATCCGGCGGTAGCCCTCCGGCGCGGTTTCGCGCCCCCGCCCGCGGACGGTCAGCACGCGGCGCTCGACGTCGATGTCCACCCCGTCCGGCCCGACGCCGGGCATCTCCAGCATCAGCACCACGCCGGAGCCGAAGTCGCGGATGTCGGCGAGAGGCCGGTAGACCGGCACCCCCCGGGTGCTCTCGCGCGGCTCGCCCTGGGCTTCGCCGCGCGCGTCGCTTCGCGTCATTTCGGTGTTCATGTCGTTCTCCATCAGCTCGCCTTGATCTCGACGCGCCGGGCCTTGTCGGCCTCGGGGCGGTGCAACTCGATCTGCAGTACCCCGTCCTGCAGCCGGGCCTCGATCCGGTCGGGGTCGACCCGGAAGGGCAGCTGGACCATTCGGCTGAAGCGGCCGAAGGCGCGCTCGCGCCGGTGCCAGGTTCCATCGTCGCCGGGCGGCCGGCGCTCGCCCGAGATCGTCACCACGTCCTCCTTGACGGTGATGTCGATGTCGCCGGGGGCGACGCCGGGGAGCTCGGCGGTCAGCGCGGCGCTTTCCGGCCCCTGCCACATGTTGATGGCCGGGAAGCCGCCCGCGACGCGCGCCGGGGCGGTGAAGGCGCGATCGACCTCGTTCTGGAGCCGCCGCAGGGCGGCGAAGGGATCGCGGTCGAAGGTGTAAAACGGCGAGATTGCCATCGGATCGGGTCCTCCTCGACGGTTTGCGATCGGAGGCCAGCGCCGGTTCGTGGCGAGGCTCCGGGGCCGTCCCCCGGGGAGCGTCGTTCGACCGGTTCCGGCGCACCGGGCAGGGTGCGGGGGAGACGGACCGAGACGCCATGCCGCGTGTGCTGCTCGAACGGATTTTACACCGCGACCAAGCACTTAGCGAACCCCCGAATGGTCGTTCCGCTATAGAGAAAGGAAGGCGCACGCGGAGATTCAAGAGGGTGCGACAATCGTGCGCGGGGGCCTGAAGCGCCGCCCGGCGGTGGCGTCGCCATGGCGGTGGGAGAGCCGTTCCCAGGGTTGCGCGGGGGCGCATTTCCCGGCAGGTAGCGGGCAATGGTCATTCGGCGGACGCGGCGGCTCGCTCGGCGGCTCTGGCGCGGGCTGGTGCGGGTCGTGCTCGGCCTCGCGCTGGCGGCGCTGGGGCTCGTGGTGCTGTTTCGCTGGGTGAACCCGCCGCCGGGGACCCTGATGATCGCGGAGCGGCTGCGGCTCGGGGGGATCGAGCGCGAGTGGGTGGCGCTGCCGGCCATGTCGCCGAACCTGCCGCTGTCGGCGGCGGCGGCCGAGGACGCCAACTTCTGCCGGCACTGGGGGTTCGACGTCGAGGGCATCCGCGCGGCGCTGGCGGACAGCGAGCGGGTGCGCGGCGGGTCGACGATCAGCCAGCAGGTGGCGAAGAACGTCTTTCTCTGGCCGGCGCGATCGTGGCTGCGCAAGGGGCTGGAGGCGGGGTTCACCGGGCTGATCGAGATCCTGTGGCCGAAGCGGCGGATCATGGAGGTCTATCTCAACGTCGCGGAGATGGACGAGGGGGTGTTCGGGGTGGAGGCGGCGGCGCGGCACTACTGGGGGGTTGGCGCGGCCGATCTGGGGCCGCAGCGGTCGGCGCGGCTGATGGCGGTGCTGCCGGACCCGCAGGGACGCTCGCCGGTCTCGGGGTCGGCCTACATCAACCGGCGCGGCGCGGCGATCCAGAAGGGGGCGGCGACGCTGCGCGAGGACGGGCGGGCGGACTGCTTTCTCTGAGGGGTGCTTGACGCAGGACGGGCGGTTCGCGTTCATCCTCGGGCCGGCGCTCGTCCCGGCAACCCAGGGGGAGGGGCGCGCGGTGCTGAACTTCGATCCGGATCGGTTCCTGTCCATTCAGAACGGCGCGGTCAGGCAAGCCGAGGGGATCGACCGCGTGATCGGCGATCTCCTGCGGGAGGGGGCGCCCAACGTGCATTTCCTGGGGTCGGGCGGCGCCGCCATCCTGATGCAGCCGGCGGTCCAGCTGTTGCGCCGCCGTTCGAGGTTTCCGGTCTTTTCGGACAACATCGCGGAGCTGATGGCCGGCGGCTCGGTCAACCTCGGGGCCGGCTCGATCGTCATCATGCCGTCGCTGTCGGGCACCACCAAGGAGAGCGTGGCCTTCCTCGACCATGCCGACCGGGCGGGGGCCACGGTTATTGCGCTGGTGGGCGACGGCGAGACGCCGGTGGGCCGGGGCGCGAAGCATGTCTTCGTCAATGCCGCCGCCGACGACACGTCGTCGGAGAGCTTCTATATCCAGTCGTTGTGCGTCGCGCTCTCGATCATGCGGCATCGGGGCGAGGGCTGAGGATGCCGCGGCGCTGATGGCGGAACTTGCGGCCGTGCCCGGGGCGCTGCTGGCCATGAAGGAGGCGTTCGAGCCCGAGGCGGGGCGGGTGGCCGGCGTGCTGGCGGCCTCGGACTGGCACATCTTCACCGGCGCCGGCAGCGCCTGGCCGGAGGCGTTCTATTTCGCGATGTGCATCCTCGAGGAGATGCAGTGGATCCGCACCCGGCCGGTGCATGCCTCGGACTTCTTCCACGGCACGCTGGAGCTGGTGGAGCCGGGGGTCAGCGTGGTGCTGATCAAGGGCGAGGACCCGGGCCGGCCGCTGGCCGAGCGCGTCGAGGCCTTCGTGCCCAAGGTGGGCGGCGCGCTGACGGTCATCGACACGGCCGGGCTGCCTGCGCCCGGGCTGTCGCCGGAGATGCGCGCGCTCCTCGCGCCCGCCCTGCTCGCCACGGTGCTGGAGCGGGTGGCGGCGCATCTCGAGGTGCTGCGGGACCATCCGCTGACCACGCGCCGGTATTACCGTCGTGTCGCGTACTGACGGCGCGCCGCGGGTCGCCGTGGTCGGGGACAACTGCATCGACTGGATCCTGCCGGCGGGGCAGCGGTTCGTGGGCGGCAATGCCGTCAACGTCGGGGTGCAGCTTGCGGGGCTGGGGGCGCGGGTCACCTACTTCGGGGCGGTGGGCGCGGATGCCGACGGGGCGCTGGTGGCGGCGGCGCTGGAGGCGCGCGGCGTTGACCTGGCGGGCCTCGTGGTGCGGGCCGAGCGGCCGACCTCGCGCACGACCATCGAGGTGGACGCGACGGGCGACCGGCGGTTCGTGTCGGAGGATTTCGGCGCGTGCGACGGCTATGCCCCGGACGCGGCGGCGCTCGCCGTGCTGGAGGGGATGGACCATGTCCACATCGGCTGGCTCAACGACGGGGGGGCCTTGCGCCGCCACCTCGTGGCGCGGCAGGTGCCGGTTTCGCAGGACATCTCCGTCAACGCGGCGGCGGAGGACCTGGGGGTGGACGGCCTCGCCATCGCCTTCGTGTCCGCGCCCGGGACGCATGCCGCGGCCCGCGCCGCGGCGCGCGGGCTTCTCGGGCAGGGCGCGCGCGGCGTCGTCGTGACCCGGGGAGCGATGGGAAGCTCGGTTTTCCTGGAGGCGGGCGAGGCGGAGGCGGCGGCGGTGGCCGTCGCTCCGCTCGACACGACCGGGGCGGGGGACAGCTACGTCGCGGGTTTCCTGATGGCGCGGCTGAACGGGGCCGGCGTGGCCGAGGCGGCGGCGGAGGGGGCGCGGGTCGCCGCGCGCTGCTGCCTGCATTCGGGCGGTTTTCCGCAGGAGCCGGCGTGAGGGTCTGCGTTGCGCGGGAGCTTCGCGCGCGCCTTGATGAAGGGAAAGGGGCAGGATGGAGCGCATCGGCGTCGGCCTGATCGGCACGGGGTTCATGGGCAAGTGCCACGCGATGGCCTACGGCGCCGTCCAGGCCGTCTTTGGCGA
Organism: uncultured Alphaproteobacteria bacterium; assembly: GCA_963844375.1. Classification (GTDB taxonomy): domain Bacteria; phylum Pseudomonadota; class Alphaproteobacteria; order Rhodobacterales; family Rhodobacteraceae; genus Amaricoccus. Next base: position 28,514 of record CAWJOI010000002.1, read on the forward strand.
CGTGCCGGTGATCGACCGCGTCATGCTCTGCGACGTGGAGCCCGAGCACGCGGCGGCATCGGCGGCGGCCTTCGGCTTCGCACGTTCGGGCACCGACTGGCGTGATCTGCTGTCGGATCCGTCCATCGACCTCGTCTCCATCACCTCGCCCAACGGCATGCACCGCGAGATGGCGGTGGCGGCGCTGGAGGCGGGCAAGCATGTCTGGTGCGAGAAGCCGATGGCGCTGACGCTGGAGGATGCGCGCGCGATGGTGGAGGCGGCCGCGCGGAGCGGCAAGGCCACGGCGCTGGGGTACGGATACCTGCAGAATCCGCTGCTGCAGGAGGCGCGGCGGCTGATCGCGGGCGGGGCGATCGGCACGCCGTTCGATTTTCGCGGCAGCGTGGACGAGGACTACATGGCCGACCCGGCCTTGCCCTGGTCCTGGCGGCTGCGCGCGCAGGATGCCGGGCTGGGCACGCTCGGGGACCTGACGGTTCACCTCGTGTCGCTCGCCCGGTTGCTCGTGGGCGAGATCGACAGCCTGACGGCGATGGTCGACACGGTGCATGCCGAACGTCCCGTCTCGGGCGGGGGCGTGGCGCGGGTGGAAAATGATGATATCGCCCATGCACTTGTGCGGTTTGCAGGGGGCGCGCGGGGGGTGCTGGCTTCGAGCCGGGTTGCGCATGGGCGGAAGAACGGGTTGCGGGTCGAGGTGCACGGGTCGAAGGGGATGCTGTGGCTGGACAGCGAGCGGATGAACGAGCTGAACTTCTACATCGCCGAGGGGCCGGTGGAGGGCCGGGGGTTTCGCCGCATCCTGTCCGGGCCGCAGCATGGCGACTATGCGCGGTTCTGCCCGGCGCCGGGGCACGGGCTGGGGTTCAACGAACTCAAGGTGATAGAGCTCGCGGAGCTGGTGAAGGCCATGCAGGGCGCGCCGTCGCGGGCGGTGGATTTTGCCGAGGGGCTGAAGATCGAGCAGGTGATCCACGGCTTCGTGCGGTCGGCCGGGAGCGGGGGCTGGGTGCGGCCGGAGTTCGCTTTAGCGGGGACCCAGGAAGCGTATGGAAAGCGTATGGAAAGCGTATGGCTCGGCCGTCAGTATTTGAGCCTTGCGTAGTAGGTGGCCTGGGCGGCCTCGCGGGCCTGGGACAGGGTGAGGATGCCGCGCTGGCGGAGGAGCGGCAGGAGCCTGAGGAAGACCTCGGCGGTCGCCAGGGCATCGCCGAGGGCGGTGTGGCGGTGGGTGGTGGCCGGTACGCCGAGGCGTTGGGCGATGGCCTCGAGGCTGTGCAGCGCCTCGTTCGGGTGCACGACGCTCGACAGCAGCAGGGTGTCGAGGACCGGCTGGTTGAAGACCACGCCGCTGGCGTCCTCCTTGAGCTTGAGGAAGCGCATGTCGAAGGCGACGTTGTGCCCGACCAGCACCGCGTCGCCGACGAAGGCGTGGAAGGCCGGCAGGATTTCGGCGATGGGCGGCTTGCCGCGGACGTGCTCCGGCCCGATGCCGTGGATGCCGGTGGAGACCTCGGGGATGCTGCGGCCGGGGTCGACCAGCTGGTCGAAGCATTCGCCGCGCAGGATCTTGCCGTTGACGATGCGGGTGGCGCCGATCTGGAGGATCTCGTCGCCGCGGGTCGGGTCGAGGCCGGTCGTCTCGGTGTCGAAGACGGTATAGGCGACCTCCGCGAGCAGGCGGTCGTCGAGGTCGCCGAGGTGCTCGCCGCCGGCGAAGAGGTCGAAGTCGTAGTACTCGGGGCGGCTGCCCGCGGGCGCCGCGGGCTGGGCGGGTTCGGAGGTCGCGAGCGGGAGGAGGAAGCGGAAGAACGAGACCCCGCCGGCGCGGTCGTGCTCGATCCAGAACTCCCCGCCGTGCCGCTCGGCGATGTCGCGCACGGTGAGCGGCAGGCCGGCGCCGGTCTGCATCGGCTCGCTCTGCAGGCTCCGCAGGGCGTCGGGGCTGGCGTCCTGGGCCGACCAGGCGAGATCGAGGCAGGCGCGGCCGCCGGAAACGGCGAGGCGGAGGCGCAGCTCGGGTCGGGCGGACAGGGCGACGAGATGGCCGGCGAGGAAGGACAGCGCCTGGATGAGCGCGAAGCTGTCGATGCTGAGCCAGAGCGAGCGGTCGGCCGGCTCGATCGTGACCGGCTGGCCGTGGTCCGCCTCGATCCGGCGCCGGGCGGCGTCGAGGAGGTCGGCGCCGAGCATGTCCTGCAGCGGCCAGCGGGTCATCAGGTCCTGCGAGGTGGTGGTGGCGTAGGCGGCGAGGCGGGCGCCGAGGGCGGTCACCTCGTCGCGCACCACCCTGCCGAACTGGTCGCGGCCCGGCGCGTCGAGGTCGGGGTCGTCGAGCACGTCGAGCGCCACCTGCATGGTCGCGAGCGACGCCCTGCCCGCCTCGATGTGCTCGAGGAGCTGCCGGTCGCGGCGGGTGTGCATCTCGTAGTCGTCGGTGATGTCGTCGAGGAGGAGGACGTATCCCGTCGGGGCGGCGGTCTCGGCGGCGGCGGGTCGCACGGGCGCGAGGTTCACCCGCAGCAGGTGGCCGGCGGGCGTGCTGGTCACGAAGCGGCCCGAGGCGCTGGCCGCGCCGCTGGCGATGCGCTGCTCGACGGTTTCGAGCGCGTGGGCGATCAGCGCGCGGTCGATCACGCCATGGATCGAGCGGCCGAGGCCGATGAGCTCCGCCCCGCCCGCCGGCGCGCGCGAGAGGCGGCGGAAGAGCTGGCGGGCGCGCTCGTTGTAGAGGAGGATCCGGCCGTCGAGGTTGCAGACCACCACGCTCTGGTCGAGTTCCGCCATCAGGGCGCCGAGCTGGTCGCGCTGCTCGGCCACGTTGCGGCTCGCCTCGGCCACCAGCCGGGCCATGTCCTGCTGCAGCGCGCGCCGCTGCTGCGCGAGGCCGTTGATCGCCGCGGAGAGCGCGCGCGCCGACGCGTTGCCTGACGCCGGCAGCTCGGGCGCCGTGGCGTCGCCGACCAGCACCCGGGTCGCGTCCGCGAGCCGGGCCGGCGTGGCGACGTAGGCCTGGTGGAGCCGGTAAGCCGCCCAGGCCGCCAGGACCGCGGCGACCAGCCACCAGAGGACGGGCAGCATGCCGTGGGTCGCCACCAGGGGATCGAGCGCGCCGGCGAGCGCCGCGCGCTGCCCGGGGTTCAGCGTCAGGCGGAAGAGCACGCCGCCGAGCACCAGCCAGAGGCCGAGCGCCAGGCCCGGCAGGAGCATCGCCATGAGCAGGCGGCGGTCGAGTTTCACGACAGGAGGTCCCGGACCTTCTGCACCAGGTCGCGGGTCGAGAACGGCTTGGTGACGTAGGCGTCGACGCCGACGCCCATGCCGCGCGCCATGTCGGTCTCGCGGCCCTTGGCGGTCAGCATCAGGATGCGGGTGTCGCGCACCTCGGCGTCGGCGCGCACCGCCTCGCAGACCTCGAAGCCCGTCATCCGCGGCATGTTCGCGTCGAGGAGCACCAGCTGCGGCCGTGCGTTGCGGATGGCCTCCAGGGCCTCCTGGCCGTCGCGCGCCACCAGGACCTCGTACCCCTCGCGCTTCATCATGTACTCGAGCGACACGACGATGTTGGGCTCGTCGTCGGCCACCAGGATCTTCGCGCTCATGGCGTTCCTCCTTGCGTCGTCCCGAAGGGGAGGCGGAAGGCAAAGCATGCGCCGCCTCCGGGATTCGACTCCAGCCACATGGAGCCTCCGAAGTGATCGACGATCTGCCGGCTGATCGGAAGCCCGAGGCCGGTCCCGCCGGGGCGGGACAGCGCGTCGCCGCCCTGGCGGAACTTCTCGAAGACGTTGGCCCGGTCGGCGGGGGGGACCCCCGGTCCGTTGTCGCGCACCTCGACGACGATGCCGTCGCCCTCGCAGCGCAGGGCGACGTCGACCCGTCCCGCCCTTCTCGGGGACGAACTTGGACGCGTTGGACAGGAGGTTGACCATGACCTGCATCAGCCGGTCCGCATCGGCCCGGACGGGCGGAACGCCCTCGGGGAGCGACAGCTCCACCCGGGTGCCGCGCTCGCGGAAGAGCTCGGAGGTCGTCGCCACGGCGTTCTCCACCAGGGCGCGCATGTCGACGTCGGCGCTGTGCCACTCGGCGAGGCCCGACTCGATCTTGGCCATGTCGAGCACCTGGTTGACGAGCCTGCCCAGCCGCTCGCTCTCGGAGACGACGATCTGCAGGAACTTCGCGCGCTGGGCGGCGTCCATCTCGGGCGCGTCCAGCATCAGTTCGGAGAGGGCGCGGATGGAGGTGAGCGGCGTGCGCAGCTCGTGGGTCACCGAGGAGACGAAGTCGTCCTTGAGCTGGTCGAGGCTCTTCAGCTGCTCGTTCGCGGCGCGGAGTTCGGCGGTGGCCACCTCGAGCGAGGTCGACTTCTCCTCGAGGGCGCGCGCGTAGACGCGGAGCTGCGAGGTCTCCTGCAGGATTTCGATCACGTCATCCACGGCCAGCGGTTCCTCCTGCGCGACGGACGCGATCATCACCCGGGCCGAGGCGCTGCCCACGGCGCCGGCGACCTGCCGCTCGACGCGGTCCACCAGTCGGGCGTCGGCGACGAGGTCGTCGACCCCGGCCACGCCGGTCTCGCGGGCGTGCTCCTCGAACAGCGACCGCGCCCGGCCCGGGCCGAGGAGGCGGCTCGCGAGCGCGGAGAGGTCTTCGAGGCGGGCGCGCCCCCGCCAGAAGATCGGCGCGATGCCGCCGCCGGCGGAGCGATCCCGCTCGAACACGTCGACGAAGAGGAGCGCCTGGCTCGCCTCGCGCGCCTCGGGCTGCCGCCAGAGCGAAAGGCCGACATAGAGGGCGACGTTGACCAGGAGGCTCCAGAACAGCGACTGGGTGAGGTTGTCGAGCCCCACGAGGCCGAAGAGCTGTTCCGGCGCCAGGAACGCGATCCCGAAGGGGCCGTTCTCGATGAACCCGTCCGGCATCCAGCCCGACCGCGCCACCGAGGGCAGCATCAGGGTGTAGACCCAGACGGCGAAGCCGCCGAGGAGCCCGCCCAGCGCACCGATGCGCGTGCCGCCGCGCCAGTACATGCCGCCGAAGAGGGCCGGGGCGAACTGGGCGACCGCCGCGAAGCTGATCAGGCCGATGCTGACCAGGGCGTAGGCTTCGCCGGCGATGCGGAAGTAGAGGTAGCCGAGCATCAGCACGGCGACGATGGCGGCGCGGCGGATGTTGAGGAGGAGCCGCGTCAGGTCGCCGCTGGCGCGGCGGCCGAACGCCGGGAGGCGCAGCAGCGCCGGCATCACCAGGTCGTTGCAGACCATGGTGGCGATGGCGACGGTCTCGACGATCAGCATGCCGGTGGCCGCGGAGAGGCCGCCGACGTAGGCGAAGAGCGCCAGCGCCGGCGCGCCATGGGCGAGCGGCAGCGACAGCACGAAGGTCTCGGCGTCCATCCGCCCCGGGCCGAAGAGCACCAGCCCGCCGATGGCGATGGGCAGGACGAAGACGTTGATGAGCAGGAGATAGCCGGGGAAGACCCAGGCGGCCCGGCGCAGGTGCCGCTCGTCGACGCATTCGACGACCATCATCTGGAACTGCCGGGGCAGCAGCAGCACCGAGAACATGGCGAGCATGGTCAGTGCGAACCATTGGGCGAAGCCGAAGGACGTGGCGCCCTCCGCGCCGCCGAGGCGGAGCAGGGAGCGCAGTTCGGGGAAGGCCTGGGCGCGCGCCCAGATGTCGGCCATGCCGTCGAAGAGGCCCCAGGTGACGAAGGCGCCGACGGCGAGGAAGGCGACGAGCTTGACCACCAACTCGAAGGCGACGGCGGCGACCATGCCCTCGTGCCGCTCGGCGCTGTCGAGGTGGCGGGTGCCGAACATCATGGTGAACGCGGCCAGCGCCAGCGCCACGAAGAGCGTCCCGTCGCGCCACCAGGCGGGCGTTGCCGCGGCGGGGGCCGCGGGGCCGGCGGTGAGGAGGTGGTAGCCGGCGGAGACGGCCTTCAGCTGCAGCGCGATGTAGGGGACGATGCCGATGACGGTGATCAGCGTCACCAGCGCCGCCAGCAGCCGGCTCTTGCCGTAGCGGCTGGCGATGAAGTCGGCGATGGTGGTGATCCGGTAGGTCTGGGCGATGCGGATCATCTTGCGCACGACGAGCCAGGCGAGGAGCATCGCCAGCATCGGCCCGAGGTAGATGGGCAGGAACCAGACGCCGGAGGCCGCCGCCCGGCCGACGCTGCCGAAGTAGGTCCAGGCGGAGCAGTAGACCCCGAGCGAGAGGGCGTAGATCCAGCCGCTGGCGATCACCGAGCGGCCGCGGGCGGCGCGGCGGTCGCCGTAGGCGGCGATGACGAAGAGGAGCAGCAGGTAGCCGGAGGAGACCGCGATGACGAGCGGCGGGGAGATCATGGGTCTGCCGTGCCGGATTGGGTCGGCGTGTCTTCGGCCGGCGGCGACCGGCGATCGGGCGGGCGGCGTTCGATGGCCCAGGCCAGGAGCCCGATGAGGAGGGCCCAGATGGCGAAGAGGGCGACGGGGAGGAGCGGCAGGCCGAGCACCGTCGCGTCGCGGTCGAAGACGATGAGAAGCGGGAAGTTGAACAGGACCATGCCGGCGGCGAAGAGCGCCAGCAGCACCTGCGGCCGGGCCGCGGGACCGGCGGGTGCTCGGACGCTCGGCGGCGGCCATCCCTGACAAAGCCGAACGTTCCAAGGCGCGCGGGTAGCTGCACAGGCGTCCAGCCCGTAGTGCCAGCTGAGCCAGGCCTTGAACTGCCGCACGATGGCGAGCGATTCCTTCAGCGATTGCCGCTCGAGGGCGCCCAGATCGGCGAGGCGGACGCTGTTGTCGGGGACGCGGCCGTCGGCCATCTGGCGGAGGTTGTTCGCCAGCTTCAGGCCGATCAGGAAGTGGAGCGCCTCGATCAGCCTCAGCGCCAGCGGCTCCTCGAACCGCTCCGCCGCGACGAGCGCGTGCAGACGGTCGGCGGTGCCGTGCGTCCGAATCCGGTACTGCAGCGACAGGACCCTGACCCCGTGCACGATGGGGAAGATCCCGAGCTTCTTGATGTCGATCTCCGCCGCCTTGCGACCGATCAGCCCCGGCAGCCGGGTCCACCAGGCCGCGCCGAACTGGTCCACGGCCCTTGCGAACCGCGCATAGAAGACGAAGCTGTCGAAAAGCACCTCGTCGACGTAGTTGCGGGCGTCTTCCAGCAGCCGCGCGTCCCCGGCCACGGCCGTCGCGTCGAGAAAGATCGCCAGGTTCATCGGACCTTCCGGGTCGTCGCCATGGATCCAGTCCCGGATCGCGTTCCGGAACGCGCCGAGATGCTTGCGCCACCGGGGCCGGCTCAGCATGATCCCGCCGGGGCAGGGCGGATAGCCGAACTCGATCAGCGCTGCGGTGAAGGCCTCGGTCACGGCCTCCACCCCGTCCGCGGCGAAGCCGTCGCGCAGCAGCAGCCCGTTGTCCTGGTCGGTCTTGATGATCTGTTCGCCGCGGCCCTCGCTGCCCATGACGATGAGGCAGCTGTTCTCGCGCAGCGCCTGGGGTGCGAGCAGCTCCCAGAGGCGGGAGAAGACCTGCCGGTTCAGTTCGCTGACGAGGGCGGCGATGACGTCGACGCGCACGCCGTCGTGGTGCAACACCCGCACGAGGTCCTCGATCTGCAGGGCCGCGGCGCGGAGTTCGCTCACGTCGGACGCCTCGGCCACCTGCAGCGAGATCAGGTGCGAGTTGTTCGCCACGAACGCCATCAGTTCGAGCTGGCCGAGGATGCCGATCACCGTCTCGCCCTCGCGCACCACCACCCGGTGGATGCGGTGCCGCAGCATCAGCAGCATGGCGTCGAAGAGCTCGTCGTCGACCGACACCGACCAGGTGTCGAAGGTCGCGACCTCGCGCACGGCAAGCTCCGAAGGTGGTTCGGGCCGGAGCAGGGCGTCGCGCAGGTTGGTGGTGGTGAAGATCCCGATGCGCGCGCCGTCGCGGACGAGGGCGTCGCCGAGGCCGCGCTCCGAGAGCTCGCGGCAGAGCGTGACGAGGTCGGTGGCGCCATCGACGAAGAACGGCTTGCGCACGAAGGCGTCGCCGACCCGCGAGGCCATCAGGGACACGATCTCCCGGCGTTCGCGCGGCACGCTTCCGGCCCGCCCCGGAGGGGGCGGGCCGGCTTGGTTTTCGAGGTCGCGTGAATGCGTCACGCCGGTTCCCTCTCGTGTTGCGGTCAGTGCCCGGAGGCCTGCGCCGCGCCGATGCCCGTCTCGGAGCGCACCTGCTGCGCGGCGAAGCCGGCCCGGTCGATGCGCGCCCTCGGGCCGCGGTCGGTGATCGAGAAGAACCAGATCCCGACGAAGGCGAGCGTCATCGAGAAGAGCGCCGGGGAGGTGTACGGGAACGGCGCCGAGCCGACGGGGTTGCCGAGGGTGGCTTCCCATACCGAAGGCGACAGGATGGTCAGCGCCACCGACGAGACCAGTCCGAGGAAGCCGCCGATCACCGCACCCCTGGTGGTGCAGTTCTTCCACAGCACGGACATGAACAGCACCGGGAAGTTCGCCGAGGCCGCCACCGCGAACGCCAGCGAGACCATGAAGGCGATGTTCTGCTTCTCGAAGACGATCCCGAGCAGGACCGCCAGCACGCCGAGGCGAGCGTCGCCATCCGGGACACCTTCAGCTCCGCTGCGCTGTCGGCCTTCCCCTTCTTGAAGACCGTCGAGTAGAGGTCGTGCGACACCGCCGAGGCGCCCGACAGCGTCAGGCCGGCGACCACCGCGAGGATCGTCGCGAAGGCCACGGCCGAGATGAAGCCGAGGAACACGTTGCCGCCGACAGCGCCCGCAAGATGGACGGCCGCCATGTTGTTGCCACCGATCAGGGCGCCGCTGGCGTCGACGAAGGGGTCCGTCAGCACGAAGGTGATCGCGCCGAAGCCGATGATGAAGGTCAGCAGGTAGAAGTAGCCGATCCATCCGGTCGCCCACATCACCGACTTGCGCGCTTCCTTGGCGCTCGGCACGGTGAAGAAGCGCATCAGGATATGCGGCAGGCCGGCGGTCCCGAACATCAGCGCCATGCCGAACGAGATGGCGGATATCGGGTCCTTGATGAAACTGCCCGGTCCCATGATAGACAGCCCCTTCTGGAGCGCTTCCTCCGGCGTATCCCCCGACGTTTCGGCCAGGTTGACCTTGACGTCGACCGCGCCCTGGAACAGCGCCTCGGGGCTGAAACCATAGCGCCACATCACCATGAACGCCATGAACGTCGCGCCGGACAAGCAGCAGGCAGGCCTTGATGATCTGCACCCAGGTGGTGGCGGTCATGCCGCCGAAGAGCACGTAGACCATCATCAGCGCGCCGACGATGACGACGGCGATCCAGTAGTCGAGGCCGAACAGGAGCTTGATGAGCTGGCCCGCGCCGACCATCTGCGCGATGAGGTAGAAGGCCACGACGACCAGCGTGCCGGATGCCGCGAAGACGCGCACCGGGGTCTGGGCGAAGCGGAACGCGGCCACGTCGGCGAAGGTGAACTTGCCGAGGTTGCGCAGGCGTTCGGCCATGAGGAAGGTGATCACCGGCCAGCCGACGAGAAAGCCGATCGAGTAGATCAGCCCGTCATAGCCCGAGATCATCACCGCGGCGGAGATGCCGAGGAACGAGGCGGCGGACATGTAGTCGCCGGCGATGGCGAGGCCGTTCTGGAAGCCGGTGATGCCGCCGCCCGCGGTGTAGAAGTCGGCCGCCGACTTGGTCCGCGACGCCGCCCATTTGGTGATGAAGAGGGTGCCGATGACGAAGAGGCCGAAGATGCCGATGGCGGTCCAGTTGGTGGCCTGCTTCTCGGTGGCCGCGATGGTGTCGGCCGCCAGAACCGTCGTCGGCAGCGTAGCCAGCAGAGCAAAGCACGCGGCCTGCCAGAGCCTGTTGTGAGCGAAGATCATTTCAGCGCCTCCCGCTTGACCTTCTCGGACAGGTCGTCGAATTCGCTGTTGGCGCGCTGCACGTAGTAGGCGGTGACCGCGATGGTGAACAGGATCACGCCGAACCCGATCGGAATGCCCCATGTCATGACGCCGTCCCCGATCGGGGCGGCCAAGATGTCCTTTTTGAACGCGACGAGGAGGATGAAGCCGTAGTAGACGATCATCATCGCCCACGTCAGCGTCCAGCCGAGCCGCGTTCGCTTCGATTTCAGCAGTTGGTAGTTCGGGTCCGCCAAGATGCGATCTTCAAGTGCGGTGGTGGCCATTGGATATCCTTCCCTTGAGCCAGTCAGAGCTTTGTCTTTACTGCACTGCAATTGTCGTCCCGGCGCTGCAACCGCCGCGCCGTTGCCGGCGGGTCAGTCGCGATTCATCCGGTTGGCGATCAGGTCCTCGACCACGGCCGGCTCGGCCAGCGTCGAGATGTCGCCGAGGGCGCCGAAGTCGTTCTCGGCGATCTTGCGCAGGATGCGGCGCATGATCTTGCCGGAGCGGGTCTTGGGCAGGCCGGGCGCCCACTGGATGAGGTCGGGGGCGGCGATGGGCCCGATCTCGGTGCGGACCCAGTTGCGCAGTTCGGTCCTGAGCGCGTCGGACGGGGTCTCGCCCTGCATGAGGGTGACGTAGCAGTAGATGCCCTGGCCCTTCAGCGGGTGCGGGTAGCCAACCACCGCCGCCTCGGAGACCTTTTCGTGCGCCACGAGGGCGGATTCCACCTCGGCCGTGCCCATGCGGTGGCCGGAGACGTTGATCACGTCGTCGACCCGGCCGGTGATCCAGTAGTAGCCGTCGGCGTCCCGCCGGCAGCCGTCGCCGGTGAAGTAGGTGCCCTTGTACTGGCTGAAGTAGGTCTCGGCGAAGCGGGCGTGGTCACCCCAAATGGTGCGCATCTGGCCCGGCCAGCTGTCGCGGATCGCGAGGACCCCTTCGCAGGCGGTCTCGGTGATCTCCACGCCGGTCTGCGGGTCGAGCACCATGGGCTCCACGCCGAAGAACGGCAGCGTGGCCGACCCCGGCTTGGCCTCGATGGCACCCGGGAGCGGGGTGATCAGGGCGCCGCCGGTCTCGGTCTGCCACCAGGTGTCGACGATGGGGCAGCGGCCCTTGCCGATGACCTCGTCGTACCACTTCCAGGCCTCGGGGTTGATCGGCTCGCCGACCGAGCCGAGGATCCGGAGCGACGAGAGGTCGTGCTTCTCGGGCCACTCCCTGCCCTGCCCCATCAGCGCGCGGATGGCGGTGGGGGCGGTGTAGAAGATGTTGACCTTGTGTTTAGCGCAGACCGCCCAGAAGCGCCCGGCGTCGGGGTAGGTCGGCACGCCCTCGAACATCAGCGTGGTCGCGCCGTTGGCGAGCGGGCCGTAGACGATGTAGCTGTGGCCGGTCACCCAGCCGACGTCGGCGGTGCACCAGTAGATGTCGCCGGGGCGATAGTCGAAGACGAGTTCGTGGGTCATCGCGGCGTAGAGGAGATAGCCGCCGGTGGTGTGGACCCCCCCTTCGGCTTGCCGGTGGAGCCGGAGGTGTAGAGGATGAAGAGCGGGTCCTCGGCGCTCATCGGCTCGGCGGGCAGTCGGGCGGGACGTCCGCCGCGAGCTCGTGCAGCCAGTGGTCGCGGCCGGCTTCCCAGGCGACCTCGCCGCCGGTGTGGCGGACCACGAGGCATTTCACCTCGTGCGGGCAGTGCAGCAGCGCCTTGTTGACGTTGGTCTTCAGAGCCGTGACCTTGCCGCCGCGCGGCGCCTCGTCGGCGGTGATCACCGTGCGGGCGTCGCAGTCGTTGATGCGGTTGGCGAGCGCGTCCGGGGAGAAGCCGGCGAAGACGATGGAATGGATGGCGCCGATGCGGGCGCAGGCGAGCATGGCGTAGGCGGCCTCGGGGATCATCGGCAGGTAGATCACGACGCCGTAGCCCTTGCCGACGCCAAGGCCCTTGAGCACGTTGGCCATGCGGCCGACCTCGGCGTGAAGCTCGCGGTAGGTGAGGTGCCGGGCCGGCTTGGCGGGGTCGTCGGGTTCCCAGAGGATCGCGGTCTGGTCGCCGCGCTCGGCGAGGTGGCGGTCGATGCAATTGGCCGAGGCGTTGAGGA
>CAWJOI010000003.1:0-18612 GCA_963844375.1 uncultured Alphaproteobacteria bacterium
GATCCGCGGTTGACACACATACCGACCGGTCGGTATGTTGATAGCGAACCAAGGAATCAGACCGCATGCCCCCGAACAAGGACGCCCGCACCAAGCTGCTCGACGCCGCCATGGACGTCATCCGCGGCAAGGGCTTCGCCGCCACCTCGGTGGACGAGCTCTGCCAGGCGGCCGGCGTCACCAAGGGCGCCTTCTTCCACCACTTCCGCTCCAAGGAGGAGCTCGGCGTCGCCGCCGCCGCCCATTTCGGCGAGATGGCCGCCGCGATCTTCAGCACCGCGCCCTACCAGTCGCTCACCGACCCGCTGCAGCGCCTCCTCGGCTACGTCGACTTCCGCCGCGAGATCCTCCAGGGCGAGCTCCCCGAATACACCTGCCTCCTCGGCACCATGGTCCAGGAGGCCTACGCCACCCACCCGGCGATCCGCGAGGCCTGCGAGCGCGAGATCGCGGCCACGCCACCACGCTCGAGGCCACCATCGCCGCGGCGATGGCGGCGCGGGGCAGGGCGGCGGACTGGACCCCGCGCAGCCTGGCGCTGCACATCCAGGGCGTGCTGCAGGGCGCCTTCATCCTCGCCAAGGCCACCGGCGGTGCGCAGGTTGCCGCCGACAGCCTTGGCCATCTGCGCCGCTACCTCACATTGCTTCTAGAGACCGACAGCGAAAGGGAGGCTCGCACATGAGCTACGTGGACGGATTTGTCTTGGCGGTTCCCACCGCGAACCGCGAGGCCTACCGCAAGCATGCCGAGGAGGGGCTGGCCATCTTCAAGGAGCACGGGGCGCTGCGCTGCGTCGAGTGCTGGGGCGACGACGTGCCCGACGGCAAGGTCACGTCCTTCCCCATGGCGGTGAAGCGCAAGGATGACGAGACCGTGGTCTTCTCCTGGGTGGAATGGCCCTCCAGGGAGGCGCGCGACGCCGGCATGAAGAAGGTCATGGAGGACCCGCGCATGCCGCAGGACATGAAGGGCATGCCCTTCGACGGCATGCGGATGATCTACGGCGGCTTCACGCCCCTCGTCGAGGTCTGAGGAGGCGGCCATGCAGAAGATCATCCCCCACCTCTGGTACGACAGCGACGCCGAAGCGGCGGCCCGCCGCTACGTCGAGCTGATCCCCGGCTCGGCCATCGGCCCGATCGTCCGCTACCCCGAGGCCGGCCGCGAGATCCACGGCCAGACGCCCGGCTCGGTGATGACCGTCGAGTTCCGCCTCGGCGACACCGAGCTCATGGCGCTGAACGGCGGCCCGCTCTTCAAGTTCACCCCCGCCCTCTCGCTCTTCGTCATCCTCGAGGACGAGGCCGCGGTGGATCGCCTGTGGCAGGGCCTGAGCGACGGCGGCACCACGCTGATGCCCCTCGACAAGTACGACTGGAGCGCAAAGGTACGGCTGGCTCGCCGACCGCTGGGGCCTCAACTGGCAGATCGCCCTCGGCAAGCACGCCGACACCGGCCGCACGGTGACCCCCTCGCTCCTCTTCGCCGGCAAGGCCGCCGGCCAGGCGGGCGCGGCGGTCGAGCACTACACCGCCGCCTTCCCGGGCACCACGCTTGACGGGATCATGCGCCACGACGGCAGCGGCAAGGACGCCGCCGGCACGGTGATGCACGCCCAGTTCCGCATCGACGGCCAGGCGGTCATGGCCATGGACAGCGCCGAGGCCGACGCCGCCTTCACCGAGGCGGTCTCGCTCCTCGTCGCCTGCGACGACCAGGCCGAGATCGACCGGCTCTGGTCGGCCCTCTCCGCCGTGCCCCAGGCGGAAGCCTGCGGGTGGCTCAAGGACCGCTTCGGCGTCTCCTGGCAGATCGCCCCGCGCGCCCTCGGCGCCATGATGACCTCGGGCGACCGGGCCGCCGTCGAGCGGGTCACCGCCGCCTTCATGAAGATGAAGAAGCTCGACCTGCCCACGCTCGAACGCGCCTTCGCCGGCGCCGAGACGGTGACGTCATGACCGCGGCGCAGACGCTCGCGTCGCCGCCGGCCGACGTCGCCGAGGTGAAGGCCGTGCTCGACGCCATCGCCCGCGGCCACCACGACCGCGACGCCCGGGCGATCAACCGCCACTTCGCGCCCGACGCCGTCCTCGCCGACCTCGCGCCGCCGCTCTTGCACCGCGGCCCGAACTCGGCGGCGCTGCAGGCGTGGCTCGACGGCTGGGACGGGCCGGTCGACACCACCTACCGCGACCTCGCGGTGACGGTCTCCGGCGACCTCGCCATCTGCCACGGCCTCGTCCACACCCAAACGACCCGCGGCGGCGAGGAGGCCGCCTGGTGGGCGCGGATGACCACCGCGCTCGCCCGCACCGACGACGGCTGGCGCGTCATCCACGACCACGTCTCGGTGCCCTTCCACATGGACGGCAGCTTCCGCGCCGCCATCGACCTCGAACCCGAACAAGCCTGAGCAACGGAGGAACCCATGCCCGACGACCTGAAGCCCGACGACCTGAAGATCGACGTCAACACCATGCGGGGCGTGATCCCCTACGTCTCCATGGACGGCAAGGCCGGCGAGGCCGCCGACTTCTACGCCCGCGCCTTCGACGCCCGCAGCCTCGGCCGGGTGCCCGGCGAGGAGGACCCGAGCCGGCTCATGCACTGCCAGATCGAGATCAACGGCGGCCCGCTGATGATGACCGACATGCGCGCCCCCGGCGAGCCGGTGCAGCCGCCGCAGGGCTTCCACCTCCAGCTCGTCGTCGCCGACGGCGACCTCTGGTGGAACCGCGCGGTCGAGGCCGGCTGCACCGTGGTCGTGCCCTTCCAGACCATGTTCTGGGGCGACCGCTGGGGCCTGCTCACCGATCCCTTCGGCCTCACCTGGGCGATCGACGAGCCCGCCTGATCCTGAGAGGAGGACCTTCCCATGCTCGACGATACCCGAGACGACCGCGACCTCGTGCTGACCCGTCTCCTCCAGGCGCCGCGCCGCGCGGTGTGGCGCTGCTGGACCGAACCCGAGCTCCTGAAGCAGTGGTTCGCGCCGAAGCCGTGGACCACCCCCGAGGTCTCGCTCGACCTCCGCCCCGGCGGCGCCAGCCGCTTCGTGATGCGCAGCCCCGAGGGCCAGGACTTCCCCAACGCCGGCGTCTACCTCGAGGTCGTCCCCGAGCGGCGCCTCGTCTTCACCGACGCCTACACCGCCGGCTGGCTGCCGGCGGAGAAGCCCTTCTTCACCGGCGTCATCGACCTCGCCGACGAGGCCGGCGGCACCCGCTACACCGCCACCGCCCGCCACTGGACCGCCGAGGCCCGCGACGAGCACGCGAAGATGGGCTTCCACGAGGGCTGGGGCCAGTGCGCCGACCAGCTCGAAGCCCTCGCCCGCACCCTTTGAGGAGAGACCCCATGTCCGTCACCCCCTGCCTCCTCTTCGCCGGCAACGCCGAAGAGGCCGTGGACTACTACGTCTCGCTGGTGCCGAACTCGCACATCGTCGAGACCATCCGCCACGACGGCAAGCCGCTCCTGCTCACCTTCGAGCTCGACGGCACCCGCTACACCGCGCTGAACGGCCCGGACGCGCCCTTCACCGACGCGGTCTCGCTGATGATCGAATGCGAGACGCAGGCCGAGCTCGACGCCATCTGGGATCGCATCACCGCGGACGGCGGCACGCCGTTCGTCTGCGGCTGGATCAGGGACCGCTACGGCCTGAGCTGGCAGGTGGTCCCGCGCCGGATCGGCGAGTGGCTGCGCGGCGACCCCGCCGCCGCGGCCCGCGTCCTCCAGGCCGTCATGGGCATGGTCAAGCTCGACATCCCGACCCTCGAGCGCGCCCACGCCGGCGAGGCCGCCCACGCCTGAAACCGACCCGGCCGATCCGCCGCCGGACAGAACGGCGGCGACCGTCCAAGGGCTGCCCGCACGATGCGGCGTCAGTCCATCACTGCCGCCACCGGGCGGCGCGGCCCGTAGGGCAGGGTCGGGCCGCGCGCCGAAACGGATCAGCAGGTCCGGCCGCAGTCCCGGCTCCCCGGCCAGGGCGGCGAGGTCCGCGCGCAGCGCCGCCACCTCCACCGGCTGGTTGACGAAGGCGAGGCGGATGTCGCGGACGGTCGCCGCCAGCGCGAAGCGCTGGCAGGCACGCCCCACCTGCCGCCACGCCGCCGGGTCGGCGCGGTCCGCGAAAAACACCGCGCAGCCGGCCGAGGACCGCATCTGCCGGGCGTAGCGGTCGTTCTCCCCCTCGGCGGTGATCAGGCGCTCGAAGAACGCCCGGCCCAGAAAGCCCGGCACCGAAGGATTGCCGCTGGCGGCGCCGAGGAGCCCGTCGCCCGTCGCCATCGCCTCGCGCGGGTTGAAGCGGATCCAGGCCTTGAGCTCGGCCATGAAGGCCGGATCGCGCATCTGCACGTCGTTTCCCGCGACGACGAGATCGCGCAGCCGGTCGAGCGCCGCGCGGTCGGTGACGAGCACCATCCGCACCCCCGGCAAGGCCGCGGCCGCCTCCAGCGCGGCGAGGTCCTCCGCCGCCAGCGGCCGGCCGTCGTACTCGCTCCGGGTCGACTGCCGCCGCGGGATCGCGGCGGCCAGCGGATCGGGCCGCGGCGCGCCCGCGGCATGAACGAAGGCGAGGCCATCGGGCAGGGGGGTGATCTCGCCCGGCCGCCCCAGCGCCGCCCCGGCGATCGCCAGCGTCTCGGCCGCCGCCCCCAGGCTGACGTGCAGATGGTGGTCGTCGGGATCGACGACAGGCGTGCGCCGGGCAAGGTCCGGCGCCACCTCGATGCGGTCCGGGCCGACACGGAACCGCCACGGCTGGGTGTTGTGGCCGTTCGGCGCCAGCGTCGCCAGCCGGACCAGCTCGGCGGCCTCCGCCGGCGCCGCCGGAGCGCCGCGCTGCGCCGCGACCCAGCGGTCATAGCCCGCCATCGACCCCGTCGCGACCGCCAGCCGCCGGCTGCGGCCCCGGCAAGCGACGGCGGCCGCGGCCCCGCCGATCACCGCGCGACGTCCGACCATGCGGCTTCTCCCGAAGCTCCCGCGCCGGAGTTAGCCACCCCTCCCGCCGCCGCGCAAGCGCCTTGCATTCGCCGGGGCGCCCTCCTATACACCCGCCTCCACCGACGCGACCGGCGAACACGGGCTGCCGTGCCGCGTCCGAACCTCTGCAGGAGATCGAAATGCCCAAGATGAAGACCAAGTCGGGCGCCAAGAAGCGCTTCAAGGTCACGGCCACCGGCCGGATCCTCGCCGCCCAGGCCGGCAAGCGGCACGGGATGATCAAGCGGTCCACCAAGTTCATCCGCCAGGCGCGCGGCACCGCGACCCTCTCGGCTCCGGACGAGAAGATCGTGAAGTCGTACATGCCCTACGTCCGCTGAGGAGGCCTGAAAGATGTCCCGAGTCAAAGGGGGCCCGGCCTCCCACGCCCGCCACCGCAAGATCATCAAGCAGGCCGCCGGCTACTACGGCGCCCGCTCGACCAACTACCGCACCGCCAAGCAGGCGGTCGACAAGGCGATGC
Organism: uncultured Alphaproteobacteria bacterium; assembly: GCA_963844375.1. Taxonomy (GTDB): domain Bacteria; phylum Pseudomonadota; class Alphaproteobacteria; order Rhodobacterales; family Rhodobacteraceae; genus Amaricoccus. The sequence goes on from CAWJOI010000003.1 coordinate 5,483, forward strand.
AGTACGCGACGCGCGACCGCAAGGTGCGCAAGCGGACCTTCCGCGCGCTCTGGATCCAGCGGATCAACGCCGCCGTCCGCGAGCATGACGCCAGCCTCACCTACTCCCGCCTCATCGACGGCCTGACCAAGGCCGGCATCGAGGTGGACCGCAAGGTGCTGGCCGACCTCGCCGTCCACGAGCCCGCCGCCTTCGGCTCCATCGTCGACCAGGCCAAGGCCGCGCTGGCCTGATCCTTCGCGAACGCCGCGACGACAAGGGCCTGCCGGGACACCCCCGGCAGGCCCTTCCGTCGTAGCGCCTCATTAACCTTTCAATCCCGAAACCCATATGGAACCCATACGGATTCCATACGCTTTCCATACGCCACGAACCCCTCACCCGGAGGACACATGGCCCCCGAAAAAGCCCCACCGGAGGTCGTCGCCACCTGCCATTGCGGCGCGGTCGAACTGCGCCTTCCCGCCCCCGCCGAAGTGACCCACTGCAACTGCAGCCTCTGTCGCAGCTACGGCGTCCTCTGGACCTACCCCCTCATCGCCGACGTCGCCCGCACCCCCGACCCGGCGTTGACCGACACCTATGCCTGGAACGGCAGGAACGTCGATTTCCACCGCTGCCGGACCTGCGGATGCGTGACCCACTGGCTCCCGCGAAACCCCGCCCGGGACCGCATGGGCATCAACGCCCGCCTGCTCCAGCCCGAAATTTTGGCCGCAGCAACAGTACGTTACAAGGACCTGGCGGGAACGGGCAAGTTCCGGTAGCGCCTTCTCTTTTCCGCTAGGGCAATCCCCGCCGCCGGTCTACTGTACCGTCCCGACCGTTCGACCGGAGCACCGCCATGACCCTGCAAGTAATCGGCGCCGGCTTCGGACGCACCGGGACCGATTCCATGCGCGAGGCCCTGAACATCCTCGGCTTCGGCCCCTGCCACCACATGTTCGAGGTCACCGCCCACCCCGAGCAGAAGCGCCTCTGGCGGGCGATGGTCGCCGGCGCCGCGCCCGACTGGGACCGGCTCTTCGAAGGCTACGCCTCCTGCGTGGACCTCCCGGCGGCCTGGTACTGGCGCACCCTCATCGACGTCTATCCGGACGCCAAGGTCGTCCTCACCCTGCGCGACAGCGAGAGCTGGTGGAAAAGCTTCGAGCACATCGCCCGCGAGTTGATCGTCCACTCCGACGACCCGGAGTCCCTCGGCGTCACGCTGGTCGCCAACCAGGTCTTCGGCGGCCGCCCCCTCGACCGCGAGCACGCCATCGCCGTCTATGAGACGCACAACGCCGCCGTCCGCGCGACGGTCCCCGCGAGCCGCCTCCTCATCCACCATCTCGGCGACGGCTGGGAGCCGCTCTGCGCCCATCTCGGAAAGCCCGTGCCCGACCAACCCTATCCGCGCCGCAACGCCGCCGGCGAGTTCCGCGCCAACCTGACGGGCCACCTCGAAGCCGGCCGCGCCGCGGAGGCGGACGCCGGCAAGCCCTGATCCGCCATCCGCCGGCGTCGCCCGGAAAAATTGACCATTGGCCGCCGTTCCGTGCCAACGATGCCGGCACGCAGCGTCGAGGGGAATTCGCCATGCAGAAATCGGCCGTCATCACCGGCGGCGCCAGCGGCCTCGGCGAGGCGTGCGCCCGCCGCTTCGCCGCCGATGGAGCGCTGGTCTGGATCCTCGACGCCAACGCCGAGCGCGCCGCCGCCATCGCCGCCGACATCACCGCCGCAGGCGGCGCGGCCCGGTCCGCGGCGGTCGACGTCGCCGACGATGCCGCACTCGAAGCCTGCGCCGGGCGCATCCGCGCCGAGACCGGCGCCCCGGACATCCTCGTCACCTCCGCCGGCATCCTCGAGACGGTCAGCACCGTACTCGACGCCGACATGGCGCTGCACGACCGCGTCTGGGCGGTGAACTACCGCGGCACCGTCGCCACCTGCCGCTCGTTCGGGCGGCTGATGCGCGAGGCGGGCAAGGGGGCGATCGTCACCATCGGCTCGACCAATTCCTTCTCCGCCCTGCCGCTGCCCGCCTACGGCCCGAGCAAGACCGCCATCCTGCGCCTCACCCAGATCCTCGCCGTCGAACTCGGCCGGCACGGGGTGCGCGTGAACGGCGTCGCGCCGACCTACGTCCTCACCCCCGCGATGCAGGCGCGCATCGACAAGGGCGAACGCGACCCGGCGGCGATCCGCGCCTCCGGGGCGCTCGACATGCTGGTGCGCCCGGCGAACGTCGCCGACGTGGTCGCCTTCCTCTGCTCCGACGGCGCGGCCGCGATCACCGGGGTCATGCTCCCCATCGACGCCGGCTTCGCCGCCGCCGTCACCTACAAGAGCTTCGCGGGCGGCGTCCCCTGGCAGGACTGAGCCGCCGACCTGCGACCGCGCGCCGCCCCGGACTTGCCCCTCCGGGTATGCTACCGTCACCGCGCAGCAGCATCGCGGGGGAATGGCCATGGACGTCGAAACCGAAGTCGCCCGGCACTACGCCCATTCCGACCTGACCGGCACGGTGCTGGCCGCGCTCCGCGACGCCGGCCGCGACCTCGGCGCGCTCACCACCGCCGACCTCGCCCCGGTGGACGAGTTCCACCTCGGCTGGCACCCGCAGACCGTGGACCTCGCCGCCCGCCTCGCCTTGCCGCCCGGCAGCCGCCTCCTCGACATCGGCTCCGGCATCGGCGGCCCCGCCCGCTACTTCGCCGAGAAGCACGGCTGCACCGTCACCGGCATCGACCTCACCCCCGCCTTCGTCGCCGCCGCCACCGAGCTCTCCGCCCGCACCGGCCTCGCCGATCGCACCCGCTTCGTCGAAGGCAGCGCGCTCGACCTCCCCTTCGAGGACGCGCAGCTTCGACGCCGCGACGCTCTTCCATGTCGGCATGAACATCGCCGACAAGGCCCGCCTCTTCGCCGAGGCGCGCCGCGCGCTCAGGCAGGGCGGCACCTTCGCCGTCTACGAGGTGATGCGGAAAGGGCAGGGGCCCCTGCCGTTCCCGCTCCCCTGGGCCGACAGCGAGGCGACGAGCTTCGTCGAGACCCCCGACACCTACCGCACCCTCCTCGCCGCCGCAGGCTTCAGCGTGGCCGGCGAGCGCGACCGCACCGCCTTCGTCCTCGACCTCGCCGCGAAGATGCGCGAGCGCATCGCCGCCGAGGGACCGCCGAAGCTCGGCCTCCACATCCTCATGGGACCGACCGCCGCCGCCCGCATGGGCGCCATCCTCGGCTGCCTCGAAAGCGGCCTCCTCGCCCCGGTTGAGATGATCGCGACGGCGACCTGAAGGCCCGCTCCTCAGCGCCCGCGGGCACGCGCGGCCCGCCCGTCGAGCGCCGCGCGAACGCCGGCCATCAGGTGCTCGAGATCCTCGGCGCGCTCGTAGTGATAGCTGGTGCGCGTCACCTCCAGGTGGTCCCACCCCGGCTCCATCGCTTCCGCCCGGTCGAGACGTGCCCCCGCCTCCTCCAGTCGCCCGGCCATCGCCAGCGTCGCCGCCATGCGCGTCTCCTGCCGTGCGCTGAGCCGCGGCACCAGCGCCAGCTCCGCTGCCGATTCCTCGTAGCGCCCGAGGAAATAGAGCGGAGACGACCGCGCGGTGTGATAGTAGGCGGGGTGGAGCGGGTTGAGCGCACTGGCCCGGTCCATCCAGTCGAGTGCCTCCACCGAACGACCGCGGGTGTCCAGCACGATACCTATGCTCCCGACGGTATCTGCGTCGAACGGATTGAGCTCGTACGCCCGCCGCATCGCCTCCTCGGCGGCGCCGAATTCCCTGAGATACAGGCGGGCGAAGCCCAGAATGCGGAAGCAGCGCCCGTCCCCGGGGGCCAGGTCGACCGCGGTGAGCGCCCGCGCCTTGGCTGCCTCCAGGACCTCGCGCGGCGCCATGCCGTAGTTGGCGATGATTATATCCGCCAGCGCCAGGTAGGCGTGGGCCAGCCCGAAGGCGGGGTCGATGGCGATCGCCTGCAGCATGTGGTCGCGGCCGCGCTCGTTCACCCCCTCGCCGAAGCTGCGCAGCGCCGCCACCCCGCGGGTGAAATGCTCGAAGGCGGACAGGCTCGCCGTGGGTGCCGCCGCGGCGCGGTCGAGAAGCGCGTCCTCGATGTTGCTGACCAGCCGCGGGATGATCCGCCGGGGGATGACCTGCTGCAGCGACAGCAAGTCCTCGCGGGCGCAGTCGAAGGCCTCGCCCCAGACCTGCCGGGCGCCGCGCGCCTCGATCAGCGCCGCCGCGACCGTGAGCCGGCCGCCGCCACTCGGACGCACCGAGCCCTCGACCAGATAGTCCGCCGAGAGCCGTGCGGCGACCGCATCGAGCCCGGGCCGGTTCTCGGGCCGGAAGGCGAAGGCCGAGTGCCGGGCGATCACGGTCACCGTCTTGAAACGCGCCAGCCCGTTGGTGACCTCCTCGACGACTCCGTCCACCAGCATCCCGAGGTCCGCCACGCCGGTCATGTCATGGAAGGGCAGCACCGCCACCCGCGGCTGCCCTCGCCCCGGCACCGGCCCCGCGTCACCCACGGGAATCGCGAAGAGATAGCCGCGTCGGGCCACCGTGCGCACGATCTCCTGACCCTCGTCGCCGATCGCCCGGCGCAGGTCGCGCACAGCCTGGGTGAGCGAATCCTCGGTCACGGTGACGCCGGGCCAGACGCGGTCGAGAAGCTCGTCCTTCGACACGACCCGGCCCGCATTCTGCGCCAGATGCCCGAGCAGCGCGTAGGTCTTGGCGCGGATCGGCACGAGGCCGCCGCAGCGGGTGAGCGTGCCGCGGTCGAGATCAAGCAGGCACTCGCCGAACTGGAAGGTCCGGGGGCCGGGATCGTCCGCCACCGCCGAGGTCCTCGCCGCTGTTCGGAACGATCCGACGCCCGCGCCACCATGAAGTCAAGCGGCTCCAGCCGCGCGAGAAAAGGCCTTCTCGCAGCTGCGGCTCAGCGCAGCCGCGCTCGGCCAGGCAGCCTTCGTAGAGGCACAGGATATCGTCGAAGGGGGCAGGGAGCCCGCAGCCCGCCGCTGCTTGGCTCAGCAATTCGGCGCAGTGCTGCCGATCGATCGCATCCTCGGCCGTCCAGCATCCGTGGCGATGGGAACGAAGCATCTCGGTCGCCTCCTCCTCAGGGTACCTCCCGAGGATGGGCGGGATGGCCGCGAATGTCCCGACGCGCCGCTGAAATTTCCCTGAAGCTTCCCTGCGCCGCCCGGCCGGCTTGCAATCGCCCTGCCTTGTGCTAGGCGTCTGCCCGGCTTCCGGAGGGGCGAGACGTGGACGATATCACCGGCCTCAGAGAGAGATACCTGACCGCCATCGACGCCGCCGCCGACGAAGCGGGGCTCGAGGCGGTGCGCCTCGCCGCCCTCGGCAAGAAGGGCGAGATCTCGGGCCTGATGCGCGGCCTCGGCGGCATGACCCCCGAGGAGCGCCAGACCGCCGGCCCCGCGCTCAACGCGCTCAAGGACGACCTCACCCAGGCGCTGGCCGACGCCCGCGCCCGCCTCGCCGACGTCGCCCTCGAGGCGCGCGTCGCCGGAGAATGGGCGGACGTGACTCTCCCGCCGCGGCCCACGGCCCAAGGCACCATCCACCCGGTCAGCCAGGTGATGGACGAGATCACCGCCATCTTCGCCGACCTCGGCTTCGCCGTCGCCGAAGGGCCTCAGATCGAGAGCGACTGGTACAACTTCGACGCCCTCAACATCCCGCCCGAGCACCCGGCCCGCCAGGAGCACGACACCTTCTACATCGCCCGCCCGGAGGGCGACAACCGACCGCCGCACGTCCTGCGCACCCACACCTCGCCGGTGCAGGTCCGCCACCTCGAGGCGCACGGCGCCCCCTGCCGGATCATCGCCCCCGGCCGCGTCTACCGCGCCGACTACGACCAGACCCACACGCCGATGTTCCACCAGGTCGAGGGCCTCGCCATCGACCGCGACATCTCCATGGCGAACCTCAAATGGGTGCTGGAGGAATTCTGCCGCGCCTTCTTCGAGGTCGACGGCGTCGAGCTCAAGTTCCGCGCCTCGCACTTCCCCTTCACCGAGCCCTCCGCCGAGGTCGACATCCGCTGCTCCTGGGCCGGCGGCCAGCTCCGCATCGGCGAGGGCGACGACTGGATGGAGATCCTCGGCTCCGGCATGGTCCACCCCAAGGTGCTCGCCGCCGCCGGCGTCGACCCTGACCAGTGGCAGGGCTTCGCCTTCGGCATGGGCATCGACCGTCTCGCCATGCTGAAATACGGCATCCCCGACCTCCGCTCCTTCTTCGACAGCGACTTCCGCTGGCTCCGCCACTACGGCTTCGTCCCCCTCGACGTCCCGACGCTGGCGGGCGGGATCAGCCGGTGACACCGCTCCCCGGCGATGTCCGCGCGCGCGGACAGCTCCTTCCAGCCGCTGCAGGCGGCATCGAGGATGACGGGGCTCTGTGCTGTCGAATTCGAAGGGGATCGGCGGAAGGCAATGCCTCGCGCCGTCCTTGGAGTACATGGTCCCAGTAGACGAACGGCAGATTGAGCGGAAGCATCCCGAAGTTCGTTGTTGTCCGGGTTGGGAGGGCGCATGATGATCTGGGGGCCAAACACGACTCATTGCCGCGTTCGTCGTCCCCCGGTTCGATCAGGAGATAGAAGATGTCTATCCACTGGATCGCCGCCGCGGCGATGGCTGCGTCGGCTATTGCGGCATCAGTCTCGGCCGAGGAACAAACCCTCCGCTTCCGCGTCGTTCTTACCAAGGTGAGCACTGACTCACTGGAAGTGCCGAACCAGCCGGGGCGCATCTTGAACCTTGAACGTGTCGTGGGCGTTGCCGTATTCGAGGACGGTCGTATCGCCTTCAAGGAAGTCACTGGAACGACCGACGGCACCGCCGAGCAAGGGTCATACACGGGCTATGCTACCTACAATTTCGAGAGCGGCGACTCGTTGACCCTTAAGTATGGCGGCGTATGGCCTTCGGAGACGGGCGGGACTGCCGAGGTCCTTTCCGGCACGGGCGCCTATGCCGGTGCAACTGGAACCGCTCAGTTCGTCACCGTGGAAGATCCTTGGGCGAACGCGAACATCGACGAGGGCACATTCACTATCAACGTCCCGGGTAGCTGAACAATCGCCGTTTAGCTCGACTCCCTCATGGCCCGGGCCGCGGCCGGGAGAAATGCACGGGCCTCAGCGCGCCCGGGTCAGGCAGCAGATTGGAACCGGTTTTCCCCGGAGCGCAGCCGCGTATTATGCGGTCCTCGCGAATCCTTCGGAGCTAGGCGCTCCCGTTCCGCCCGCCGGGAGCCCCCCGTTAAGCGCTCGTCAACAACCACCCATTTGCTTTCCATATGGATCCCATACGCGTTCCAAACGCAATTTCGCTGCCTTATCGGCGAATGCTGGGATCTGCCCCCTCAGCCGCAATTCCGCCCGCAGCGAGGCTTGTCCCCTGCGCGCCCCGTCTGCTACCCGGGGGCAACAGGGAGGAAACTAATGCCCATCAAGACCAGGCAGATCGCGCACGTCTGCATCTTCGCGAAGGATCTCGCCGAGACCCGCGACTTCTACCGCGACGTCCTCGGCATGGAGATCGTCTTCAACTTCAACCGCAAGGGCGAGTGGTACGGCTTCTACCTCGGCGCCGGCGGCCGCAGCCATGTGGAGGTCTTCCTCAAACCCGAGGCGGAGTACTCCGACAAGAACGCCATCACCCACTTCTGCCTCGAGGTCGAGTTGATCGACGACGCCGTCGCCCACATCAAGTCCCTGGGCGTCCCGGTCACCGACAAGAAGTTCGCCTGCGACGACACCTACCAGGCCTGGATCACCGACCCGAACGGCGTCCGCATCGAGCTCTTCGAATACACCGACAAGAGCGCCCAGTTCGTCGGCGGCGACCGCATCGCCGACTGGTAGGCGTCGCCCGGCGGCCCGGCTGGGCGAGGAGATTCAGTCCAGGAGGTCGGGCTCCCGCCGGACGGTCCGGTCCCAAAGGGGCTGGCACTGGAACCAGCCAGTGAATGCGGTGCCGTTCACCGCCCGCGCCGCCCGGGCGTTCGTCGGGTCGATCTGAAGCGGCGTCGAGACCGACTCGGCCAGAAACTGAGCCTGGCAGCACCGCTCCATCGAAATAAACCACCACACGGCTTCCTCGACGCTCCGGCCCACGGTCAACAGGCCATGGTTGCGCAGGATTGCGGCCTTGTGGGCCCCGAGGCAGCGCGCGAGCTCGGCGCCCTCGCCGGCCTCTGTGATCAGGACCCGGGTGTCGTCGTAGAATACGTGATCCTCGAAAAAGGCGCAGGCATCCTGGGTGATCGGGTCGAGCGTCCGTCCGACCGCCGACCAGGCCTTGCCATAGATCGAATGGGCATGCGCAGCCGCGATGACCTCCGGCCGCGCCTCGTGGACCGCGGCATGGATAGCGAAGGCCGCGACGTTCACCGGCCGGTCACCCTCGACCACCTCGCCGCGCGCATCGACGCGAATGAGATCGGACGCGCAGAATCTGGCCGAAGTCCATGCCGAAGGGATTGACCCAGAACGTGTCGGTGAATTCGGGATCGCGCGCCGTGATGTGTCCGGCGACGCCCTCGCTGAAGCCGGAAGCTGCGAAGATGCGGAAGCCGCCCGCCAGGCGCTCCTTGCGATGCCGGCGCTCCGCCGAGACGCTGGTGAAGACCGGCGGCGCAAGCTTCTTGAAGGTCGTCTCATATGCGGTCGCCTTGGTCCGGCTCAGGTCGGACTTAAGAACAGACGTCGTCTCCAGGGCGTTCATCGCTTCCTCCATCCCGGTTTGCGCCGCGTCAATGCGGACGGGTCAAGCGTGGACGAGCCGCCGCGCCCTGTCCTTTGGCTTCGCCGAAAAATCCCAAAGAACCACAAAATCGGAGTAGTTTGTGGCATGTCCGGGCCCCATTTTTCCTTTGGTCCCTTCGTACTCGAACCCGACACCGGAACGCTTTGGCGACAGGGTGTGCCGGTTCCCGTGAGCTACCGCGGCGCGCTTCTGCTTACGGAGATGCTTCGCAGGCCTGGCGACGTTCTGTCCAAGTCCGAGTTGCTCGACGCCGGATGGCGCGGCATGGCGGTCGAGGAGGGCAACCTCTCCGTCCAGGTCGCCGCGTTGCGCAAGCTCCTCGGTCCGTCCCCAGACGGCAGCGACTGGATCGCGACGATTCCCCGGGTCGGATACCGCTTCACAGCCGCTGTCTCGCGGCGCGACGCGGGCGCAATCGCCGCTGATGGGGAGGACCGCGGGCCCTCGATCGCTGTCCTGCCCTTCACCAACCTCAGCGAAGACCCCGAGCAGGAGCATTTCGCATACGGCCTCGCCGAGGACATAATCACCCGCCTGTCGCGCCTCCGCGCGCTCTTCGTCTCGGCCCGCAACTCGTCGTTCACCTACAAGGGTCGCAGCGTCGATGTGAAACAGATCGGACGGGATCTCGGCGTCCGCTATGTGCTGGAAGGCAGCGTCCGGCGCTCGGGCCAGCGGCTGCGCACTACGGCCCAGCTCAATGACGCGGTTCGTGGCCTGCAGGTATGGGCGGAGCACTACGATGGTGACGTAGCCGACTTCTTCGACCTGCAGGACCGGATCACCGAAAGCGTGATCGCTGCGCTCGAACCGCAAATCTACGCTGCAGAGAACACCCGGCTGCGCAGCCATGCCCCCGAGAGCCTCGACGCGTGGGGCTTCGTGATGCGCGCGATGCCCAGTGTCTGGACCTGGGGCTCAGCCGCCGACATCGAGACCGCCCAGCTTCTCCTCGGTCGGGCGCTCGCCATCGATCCGGCCTATGCACGGGCCAGCAGTCTCCTCGCCTGGACCCATGCCGCACAGGTGCAGCTCGGCTGGGTCGAAGCGGCCGACGGTCTGCCGGCGGCGCTTGCCATGGCCGAGCGTGGCATTGACGGCGACCCTGACGACCCCTGGGGCCACTTGGCGGCGGGCTACGTCCATATGGTCTCGCGGCGTTTCCAGCCGGCGGTCGACGAGCTCAGCGAAGCGATCGACCGCAACCCAAGCTTCGCCATGGTGCATGTGATCCTCGGCTCGACCTATGGCTACGGCGGAATGGCGGACCCTGGCCTCCACCATCTTGCGATCGCCACCCGGCTCGGGCCGCGCGATTACACTCAGGCGGGGAATCTGTCCTCCGCCGGCCTTTGCCACCTGATGGCGGGGCGCTACGCCGAGGCGATCGATCTCGAGCGCCGCGCCGTTCAATTGCGCCCGAACTTCGGTACGGCCTGGCGGACGCTCGCCGCGGCCGCCGGCCTTGCCGGCGAGGTCGATGCCGCTTCTGAAGCCCTTCGGCGGGCGCGACACCTGCATCCGAGCCTGAACGCGGACTGGGTCGAGAAGCACCACCCCATCGTGCATGCGGAGGATCGCGCCCGGTATCTAAGTGGACTGCGCGTCGCCGGCCTTGAATAGTTGGCGAGGAGCAAAGCCTTACGCCTCCAGCGCCGGCGGCAGCTCCGCCGGCCGCTTCCCCGGTCCCTCGAACAGCTCCTCGACGTCGAAGGTCGACGCCCGCCCGATGCTGTCGAAATGCTCGCGCAGCCAGAGATCGGCCCAGCGCCGACCGCGGTCGAACAGCAGCCGGAGATACCCCCACTCGGCATTGAGCTTGCTCGAGGCGGCGAGATCCTGCACCTCCTCGTCCACGTGCACCATGTGCAGGTAGAGCCGGTCCGTCCCCCGCCGCCTCCAGATCGGCGCCGAACTGGCCGGTCGCCCGCCGCAGCAGCGCCAGGGTGCGCAGCTCCTTCACCAGGCTGGTGTTGAAGCTGATCTCGTTCGCCCGGTTGATGATGTCGCGCGCCGTCTGGGCAGGGCGCGCGCGGTAGAAGGGATTGATCTGAACGATCAGCACGTCGGGGCTCGAACTGCTGGTGATCAGCGGAAAGAGCGCCGGGTTGGCCGAGAAGCCGCCGTCCCAGTAGGCCTCGCCGTCGATCTCCACCGCCTTGTACATCTGCGGCAGGCAGGCCGAGGCCAGCACCGTGTCGGCGGTGATCTCGCCGGTGTTGAAGACCCGCGGCAGCCCGCTGCGCACGTTCGTGGCGTTGATATGGGTCACGATCCCGCCCGGCCGCGTTCACCCGCGCGAAGTCCACCTGCGCCACCAGCAGGTCGCGCAGCGGGTTCACGTCGAACGGGTTGAGCTCGTACGGCGAGAAAAGCCGTCCGATCCCTCCATCATCAGGAACCCCGGCGAGCGGTCGAGGCTGTAGCGCCCGCTCATCCGGTCCCACCAGGTCCGCTGCGCCGGCGAGAACCGCGCCGCGTCGCTGACCGCCTTCCAGAACGCACCCAGCGCCGTGCGCGCGCCCTCGCGGCCGCCTCGGGCATATCCGTCCGCCAGCACCACCGCGTTCATCGCGCCGGCGCTGGTGCCGCTCGTCTCGACGATGTCGATCCGCTCGTCCTCGAGCAGCCGGTCGAGCACCCCCCAGGTCAGCGCCCCATGCGAGCCGCCGCCCTGCAAGGCGAGGTTCAGCGGCTTCATGGCCAAGTCCGAGCGATCCATTTCGCCTCCGCACCGGCGCCCGCCGCGCCGCACCTGCGAACGGCATAGCCGCCGATGGTGCGCTGCGGCAAGCGCAAAGCGCGCCGCCTAGCGCCGCGCCACCTCCAGCACAGTCAGCCGGCGCTCCACGCCCTCGCGGGTCTCCCAGCCGATCGAGGCGCCGCGGGCCAGCCCGATCAGCGCCGCCCCGATGGGCGTGAGCACCGACACCCGCTGCCGGTCGATGTCCGCATCGGGGGGGCAGCACGATGGTCACCCGCTGCACGCGGCCGGTGGCTTCGTCGCGAAAGCTGACCTCCGAGCCGATGTTCACCACGTCGGCCGGCATCTCGCCCGAAGGCCGCACCTCCGCCCGCGCCACCTCCTGCATCAGCCGGTCGCCGAGCCCGGCCGCCGGCGCCGCGCATGGCGCCCGCCGCCAGCCGCTCGAGCTCTTCGCTGTAGGCCGCATCGAGGACGATAGGCGGGTCCTGAATCGGACGGGGGGTGGCGTGTGCCATGGCGGTCTCCTCTTTATGCAACGACCGGACGCCAAGGCCCGCCGCCGCTTCTGTCTTTATCTATGGGAAGGATGTCCCGGGACGCCTGGCCCGGGACGATGCACAGGCCCTTATTGCGCCCGGGAAACCAGGCGGATCAGCAGCGGACTCGCGATGCCGGACAGAGTGCGCATGCATATCAGGTAGGCAGAGGGCGGGCCGGCGTCAAGACGGGGGCCACGCCCCGAACCGCGCCGAGGTTGCCAATGCAGGCCGGTTGCGGCACCGTCCGCCCCGCCAACGACAGGAACCAAGGGGAGGGGACCGCAACATGGCCTTCATGCTCAAGATCCGCTGGGACATCGCGCCCGGCAAGGTCGCCGACTTCCGCGCCAACCAGCAGGCGCTCTGCGCGGTGATGCTCGACCACCCCGGCGTCATCACCTACCACGCCGACTATCCCGCCGAGGCCGGTCAGCGAGTGGACCGAGATCTACGCCACCGACGCCGCCTTCCGCGCGCATCTCGACAACGAGAAGGGCAAGGCCCCGCTCGGCGCCGTCGTCGGCGCCTGCGACAAGATCACCTGCCCGCTGCTTCGGCGACCCGGACGCCGCCTCCCGCGAGATCCTCAAGGGCTTCGGCACCACCTACCACGACACCGCGCCCGAGGCCTTCGTCCTCAACCCCCGCGCCGACAAGGACTCGCCCGTCCGATGGCCGCCCTCTGATGGCCAAGGCGATCCACATGATGATCCGCGTCCTCGACGAGGCGCGCTCGACCGCCTTCTACGCCGCCGCCTTCGGCCTCGCCGTCGCCGACCGCTTCGACTTCGACGACTTCACCCTGGTCTACCTCCGCAACCCCGAGGCCGACTTCGAGGTCGAGCTCACCGTCAACAAGGGCCGCACCGAGCCCTACGCGCTCGGCGACGGCTACGGCCACCTCGCCTTCGCCGTCGACGACCTCGACGCCGAGCACGCCCGCCTCACCGCCGCCGGCCTCGCGCCCAGCCCGATCAAGGAATTCCACCGCGACGGCGCGCCTCCTGGCCCGCTTCTTCTTCATCCAGGACCCCGACGGCTACAAGATCGAGGTCCTGCAGCGGCACGGCCGGTACCG
>CAWJOI010000004.1:0-21322 GCA_963844375.1 uncultured Alphaproteobacteria bacterium
CGAGCGTCCGTCCGACCGCCCGACCAGGCCTTGCCATAGATCGAATGGGCATGCGCAGCCGCGACGACCTCCGGCCGCGCCTCGTGGTGCGCGGCATGGATAGCGAAGGCCGCGACGTTCACCGGCCGGTCACCCTCGACCACCTCGCCGCGCGCATCGACGCCGGGGGTGATCGGACACGCAAATCTGGCCGAAGTCCATGCCGAAGGGGTTGACCAAGAAACGTGTCGGTGAATCCGGGGTCGCGCGCCGTGATGTGTCCGGCGACGCCCTCGCTGAAGCCGGAAGCTGCTGGGAAAATGCGGAAGCCGCCCGCCAGGCGCTCCTTGCGATGCCGGCGCTCCGCCGAGACGCTGGTGAAGACCGGCGGCGCAAGTTCTTGAAGGTCGTCTCATATGCGGTCGCCTTGGTCCGGCTCAGGTCGGACTCAAGAACAGACGTCAACTCCAGGGCGTTCATGGCTTTCTCCATCCCGGTTTGCGCCGCGTCAATGCGGACGGGTCAAGCGTGGACGAGACGCGGCGCCCTGTCCTTTGGCTTTGCCGAAAAATCCCAAAGCACCGCAAAATCGGAGTAGTTTGTGGCATGTCCGGGCCCCATTTTTCCTTTGGTCCCTTCGTACTCGAACCCGACACCGGAACGCTTTGGCGACAGGGTGTGCCGGTTCCCGTGAGCTACCGCGGCGCCCTTCTGCTTACGGAGATGCTTCGCAGGCCTGGCGACGTTCTGTCCAAGTCCGAGTTGCTCGACGCCGGATGGCGCGGCATGGCGGTCGAGGAGGGCAACCTCTCGGTCCAGGTCGCCGCGTTGCGCAAGCTCCTCGGTCCGTCCCCGGACGGCAGCGACTGGATCGCGACAATTCCCCGGGTCGGATACCGCTTCACAGCCGCAGTCGCGCGGCGCGACGAGGGCGCAATGGCGGCTGATGGGAGGACCCGGGCCCTCGATGGCTGTCCTGCCCTTCACCAACCTGAGCGAAGACCCCGAGCAGGAGCATTTCGCATACGGCCTCGCCGAGGACATCATCACCCGCCTGTCGCGCCTCCGCGCGCTCTTCGTCTCGGCCCGCAACTCGTCGTTCACCTACAAGGGTCGCAGCGTCGATGTGAAACAGATCGGACGGGATCTCGGCGTCCGCTATGTGCTGGAAGGCAGCGTCCGGCGCTCGGGCCAGCGGCTGCGCACTACGGCCCAGCTCAATGACGCGGTCCGTGGCCTGCAGGTATGGGCGGAGCACTACGATGGTGACGTAACCGACTTCTTCGACCTGCAGGACCGGATCACCGAAAGCGTGATCGCTGCGCTCGAACCGCAAATCTACGCTGCAGAGAACACCCGGCTGCGCAGCCATGCCCCCGAGAGCCTCGACGCGTGGGGCTTCGTGATGCGCGCGATGCCCAGTGTCTGGACCTGGGGCTCAGCCGCCGACATCGAGACCGCCCAGCTTCTCCTCGGTCGGGCGCTCGCCATCGATCCGGCCTATGCACGGGCCAGCAGTCTCCTCGCCTGGACCCATGCCGCACAGGTGCAGCTCGGCTGGGTCGAAGCGGCCGACGGTCTGCCGGCGGCGCTTGCCATGGCCGAGCGTGGCATTGACGGCGACCCTGACGACCCCTGGGGCCACTTGGCGGCGGGCTACGTCCATATGGTCTCGCGGCGTTTCCAGCCGGCGGTCGACGAGCTCAGCGAAGCGATCGACCGCAACCCAAGCTTCGCCATGGTGCATGTGATCCTCGGCTCGACCTATGGCTACGGCGGAATGGCGGACCCTGGCCTCCACCATCTTGCGATCGCCACCCGGCTCGGGCCGCGCGATTACACTCAGGCGGGGAATCTGTCCTCCGCCGGCCTTTGCCACCTGATGGCGGGGCGCTACGCCGAGGCCATCGATCTCGAGCGCCGCGCCGTTCAATTGCGCCCGAACTTCGGTACGGCCTGGCGGACGCTCGCCGCGGCCGCCGGCCTTGCCGGCGAGGTCGATGCCGCTTCTGAAGCCCTTCGGCGGGCGCGACACCTGCATCCGAGCCTGAACGCGGACTGGGTCGAGAAGCACCACCCCATCGTGCATGCGGAGGATCGCGCCCGGTATCTAAGTGGACTGCGCGTCGCCGGCCTTGAATAGTTGGCGAGGAGCCAAGCCTTACGCCTCCAGCGCCGGCGGCAGCTCCGCCGGCCGCTTCCCCGGTCCCTCGAACAGTTGCTCGACGTCGAAGGTCGACGCCCGCCCGATGCTGTCGAAATGCTCGCGCAGCCAGAGGTCGGCCCAGCGCCGGCCGCGGTCGAACAGCAGCCGGAGATACCCCCACTCGGCGTTGAGCTTGCTCGAGGCCGAAAGGTCCTGCACCTCCTCGTCCACGTGCACCATGTGCAGGTAGAGCCGGTCGGTCCCCGCCGCCTCCAGATCGGCGCCGAACTGGCCGGTCGCCCGCCGCAGCAGCGCCAGCGTGCGCAGCTCCTTGACCAGGCTGGTGTTGAAGCTGATCTCGTTCGCCCGGTTGATGATGTCGCGCGCCGTCTGGGGCAGGGCGCGGCGGTAGAAGGGATTGATCTGAACGATCAGCACGTCGGGGCTCGAACTGCTGGTGATCAGCGGAAAGAGCGCCGGGTTGGCCGAGAAGCCGCCGTCCCAGTAGGCCTCGCCGTCGATCTCCACCGCCTTGTACATCTGCGGCAGGCAGGCCGAGGCCAGCACCGTGTCGGCGGTGATCTCGCCGGTGTTGAAGACCCGCGGCAGCCCGCTGCGCACGTTCGTGGCGTTGATATGGGTCACGATCCCGCCCGCCGCGTTCACCCGCGCGAAGTCCACCTGCGCCACCAGCAGGTCGCGCAGCGGGTTCACGTCGAACGGGTTGAGCTCGTACGGCGAGAAAAGCCGTCCGATCCCCTCCATGCATCAGGAACCCCGGCGAGCGGTCGAGGCTGTAGCGCCCGCTCATCCGGTCCCACCAGGTGCGCTGCGCCGGCGAGAAGCGCGCCGCGTCGCTGACCGCCTTCCAGAACGCGGCCAGCGCCGTGCGCGCGCCCTCGCGGCCGCCTCGGGCATAGCCGTCCGCCAGCACCACCGCGTTCATCGCGCCGGCGCTGGTGCCGCTCGTCTCGACGATGTCGATCCGCTCGTCCTCGAGCAGCCGGTCGAGCACCCCCCAGGTCAGCGCCCCATGCGAGCCGCCGCCCTGCAAGGCGAGGTTCAGCGGCTTCATGGCCGAGTCCGAGCGATCCATTTCGCCTCCGCACCGGCGCCCGCCGCGCCGCACCTGCGAACGGCATAGCCGCCGATGGTGCGCTGCGGCAAGCGCAAAGCGCGCCGCCTAGCGCCGCGCCACCTCCAGCACCGTCAGCCGCCGCTCCTCGCCCTCGCGGGTCTCCCAGCCGATCGAGGCGCCGCGGGCCAGCCCGATCAGCGCCGCCCCGATGGGCGTGAGCACCGACACCCGCTGCCGGTCGATGTCCGCCTCGGGCGGCAGCACGATGGTCACCCGCTGCACGCGGCCGGTGGCCTCGTCGCGAAAGCTGACCTCCGAGCCGATGTTCACCACGTCGGCCGGCATCTCGCCCGAGGGCCGCACCTCCGCCCGCGCCACCTCCTGCATCAGCCGGTCGCCGAGCCCGGCCGCCGCGCCGCGCATGGCGACCGCCGCCAGCCGCTCGAGCTCTTCGCTGTAGGCCGCATCGAGGACGATGGGCGGGTCCTGAATCGGACGGGGGGTGGCGTGTGCCATGGCGGTCTCCTCTTTATGCAACGACCGGACGCCAAGGCCCGCCGCCGCTTCTGTCTTTTCTATGGGAAGGATGTCCCGGGACGCCTGGCCCGGAACGATGCACAGGCCCTTATTGCGCCCGGGAAACCAGGCGGATCAGCAGCGGACTCGCGATGCCGGACAGAGTGCGCATGCAAATCAGGTAGGCAGAGGGCGGGCCGGCGTCAAGACGGGGCGCCGGCCCGAACCACGCCGCGGTTGCCAATGCCGGCCGGTTGCGGCAACGTCCGGCACCGCCAACGAAAAGAAACCAAGGGGAGGGGACCGCAACATGGCTTTCATGCTCAAGATCCGCTGGGAGATCGCGCCCGGCAAGGTCGACGACTTCCGCGCCAACCAGCAGGCGCTGTGCAAGGTGATGCTCGATCATCCGGGCGTCATCACCTACCACGCCGAGTACCCCGCCGAGGCGGTCAGCGAGTGGACCGAGGTCTACGCCACCGACGCCGCCTTCCGGGCGCATCTCGACAACGAAAAGGGCAAGGCCCCGCTCGGCACCATCGTCGGCGCCTGCGAGAAGATCGTCTGCCGCTGCTTCGGCGACCCGGACGCCGCCTCGCGCGAGATCCTCAAGGGCTTCGGCACCACCTACCACGACACCGCGCCCGAGGCCTTCGTGCTCAACCCGCGCGCCGACAAGGACTCCGCCGTCTGATGGCCAAGGCGATCCACATGATGATCCGCGTCCTCGACGAGACGCGGTCCACCGCCTTCTACACGGCCGCCTTCGGCCTAGCCGTCGCCGACCGCTTCGACTTCGACGACTTCACCCTGGTCTACCTCAGCAACCCCGAGGCCGACTTCGAGGTCGAGCTCACCATCAACAAGGGCCGAAGCGACCCCTACGCCCTCGGCGACGGCTACGGCCACGTCGCCTTCGCGGTCGACGACCTCGACGCCGAGCACGCCCGCCTCACCGCCGCCGGCCTCGCCCCAACCCGATCAAGGAATTCCACCGCGACGGCGCGCTCCTCGCCCGCTTCCTCTTCATCCAGGATCCCGATGGCTACAAGATCGAGGTCCTCCAGCGCCACGGCCGGTACCGCTGAGTTCGGACGTACGAGGCAGTGGTTCCACTCGGCCTCGGTCGAAGCCCGCCACACCTTCAGCCGATGCGCCTCACTGCGTGACCTCGACCTGCGTGATCGACCCGTCGAAGGCGAACGGCCGCGTTTCGGCGTAGGCACGCGACACCGGTGAGCCGAGGTCGAGCCCGACATCGAACAACTCCGTCGCGGTGAAGGCGGCCGGCACCGTGCGATCGACCGTCGTCCGCGCCGCCTCGGCGCCGTCGATCGTGATGACGACCTCGGCCGGCCCGCCGGGCCTGGCGATCTTCGTGTCGATGACGATCCGGTGCGGGCCGGCGGGGATCTTCTCGGTCCGGACCTGATAGTTCTCGATGATCATCATGTTGTATTCGTACACCAGCGCGCCGTCCTGCATGTAGACCGAGAGCCCGCCGCCGGCGCCGCCGACCGCATAGAGGACCCCGTTGGCGTCGTCGCCGAACTCGGCGTCGATCGTCACCGTCGTCGACTGCCGCCCGACGCCGGGCGCGGTGAACTCCGGCATCCGCCGCACGTTCGGGCCGAAGGTCCAGCTCGTGTAGGGCGAGGCGATCCGGTCCTCCGGGTGCACCCGCAGCCAGTTGCCGGCGCCGATCGGGAAGTCCTTGTTCTCCTCGGCCACCTCGAGAAAGCGCGCCTCCATCGCCGCGAGCTTCTCGGGATCGGCGGCGGCGAGGTCGTTCGCCTGGGAGAAATCCTTGCCGAGGTCGTAGAGCTCCCAGACGTCCTCGGCCGAGTCCCAGCCGTCGAGCCGCTTCGCCGACCCCGGCGTGTCCCAGGGGATGAACGGCCCGGACGTGCCGGCGAACCAGCCATCCGCATAAAGGCCGCGGCTGCCGTTGTTGTCGAAGAACTGCTCCTGCTTGCGGTTCGCGGCGGTCGGCGTCGCCGAAGGTATAGGCGAGGCTGGTGCCGTCGATCGGCAGCTGCTCGAAGCCGTTCACCACCTCGGGCGGGGTGATCCCCAGCACCTCGTAGATCGTCGGCGCGATGTCGACGACATGGCTGAACTGCGACCGCATGACGCCGTCGGGCTCGATATGCCCGGGCCAGGCCACGACCATCGGGTTCCGCGTGCCGCCGAAGTAGGACGCCATCAGCTTGGTCCCCTTGAACGGCGTCCCGCCCGCCCAGGCCCAGCCGGCGTGGTACATGTTGTCGGTGGCGGCGGTGCCGAGCGCGTCGAGCCCGCCGATCGTGTCGAGGGCGGCCATCTGCTGCTCGACCGTGTTCGGGATGTTGTTCTGTGCCAGCAGCTCGCTGATCGACCCCTGCTGCCCCTCCGCCGACGAGCCGTTGTCGCCGAAGATGTAGAAGATCAGCGTGTTCTCCCCGAGCCCCCGCGCGTCGATGCCGTCGATCAGCCGCCCGACCTCGGTGTCGGTATGCTCGACGAAGCCGGCGAAGACCTCCATCAGCCGCTCCTGGAACGGCCGCTGGCTCTCCGGGATCGAGTTCCACGCCGCCATCGTCGCGTCCCGCGGCGTCAGCTCGGTCCCCGGCGGGATCACCCCCATCTCCAGCTGCCGCTGGTAGGTCCGCTCGCGATAGGCATCCCAGCCGCTGGCGAACTTGCCCTTGTACTTCTCCGACCACTCCTTGAACACGTGGTGCGGCCCGTGCACGCCGCCCGGCGCCCAGTACATGAAGAACGGCTTGTCCGGGTCGAAGGCGCGCCAGTTGTCGAGCCACGCCAGCGACTTGTCCACCAGATCCGAGGTCAGGTGATAGCTCGGGTCGTCGTGCGGCGGCTCGACCGCGTCGTAGTTCTCGGTCAGCCGCGGCTCGTACTGCGAGGTCTCGCCGCCGAGGAAGCCGTAGAAATACTCGAAGCCGTAGCCGTTCGGCCAGCGGTCCTTCGGCCCGATCGCCGTCGTCTCGGTCACCGGCGTGTTGTGCCACTTGCCGAAGGCCGCGGTATGGTAGCCGTACTTCTTCAGCACCTCGGCGATCGTCGCCGCGTTCTTCGGGATGACCCCGGTATAGCCGTCCCAGGCCACCGCCCGCTCGGCGATCGTCCCCGACCCGACGCGGGTATGGTTCCGCCCGGTGAGCAGCGACGCCCGGGTCGGCGAGCAGATCGAGGTGGTGTGGAACCCGGTATAGGCGATGCCCTCCGCCGCCAGCCGGTCCAGCGTCGGGGTATGCACCTCGCCGCCGAAGGTCTCGGCCACCCCGAAGCCGACGTCGTCGAGCAGCACGATCAGGATGTTCGGCGCGTCCTCCGGCAGCCGCTGCGGCTGCTCGGGCCAGATCATCGTCGAATTCCTGCAGCCGCGGCGCCGCGACGCCGGCCATCGGCGCGGGCGGGAACGGCAGCACCGAGCCGTCGGTCGGGACGGACTGGCCGGCTGCGCCACCGGCCGCGCCAAGCCAGACCCATGCCAGCACCAGCGCGGAACAGGTGCATCTCGCCATACGTCGCCCTCCCTGCGCCGGACGAGCCACAATCCGGACGTCCGCGGCGCGCCCGTCACTACACCCGCCAGGCCGATCGCGGTCAATCCGTCGGCCGCCGTCGGAAAGGCTTTCAGGCCTTCCCCTCCGCCTTGCCATGGCCTAAATCCGCCCGCGACCGCAGCGCCGCAGGACCGCCATGAAATTCACCCTCGCCTGGCTCAAGGAGCACCTCGACACCTCCGCCACGCTCGAGGAGATCACCTTCGCGCTGACCGACCTCGGCCTCGAGGTCGAGGGCGTGACCAACCCCGGCGAGGCCCTCTCCGCCTTCACCGTCGGCGAGGTGCTGGAAGCGTGGCCCCACCCCGACGCCGACAAGCTCCGCGTCTGCCGCGTCCTCACCGCCGACGGCGAGAAGCAGATCGTCTGCGGCGCCCCCAACGCCCGCGCCGGCATCAAGGTGGTGATCTCGAAGCCCGGCGACTACATCCCCGGCATCGACACCACCATCAAGGTCGGCAAGATCCGCGGCGTCGAGAGCCACGGCATGATGCTCTCCGAGCGCGAGATGCAGCTCTCCGACGCCCACGAGGGCATCGTCGAGCTCCCGCCCGACGCCCCCGTCGGCGCCCGCTACATCGACGTCGTTCCCTTCGACCCGGTCATCGACGTCGCCATCACCCCCAACCGCCCCGACGCCCTCGGCGTCGCCGGCATCGCCCGCGACCTCGCCGCCCGCGGCCTCGGCACGCTGATCACCCCCGCCGTCGAGCCGGTCCCCGGCGGCTACCCCTGTCCCGTCGCCGTCTACCTCGCCCCCGACGTCGCCGGCGAGGCCTGCCCGCTCTTCGTCGGCCGCCTCATCCGCGGCGTGAAGAACGGCCCCTCGCCGCAATGGCTGCAGGACCGCCTGCGCGCCATCGGCCTGCGCCCGATCTCCGCCCTCGTCGACATCACCAACTTCATCACCTACGACCGCAACCGCCCGCTGCACGTCTTCGACGCCGACAAGCTGCACGCCCCGGTCACCGTCCGCCTCGCCCGCCGCGGCGAGACCCTGCGCGCGCTCGACGGCCGCGACTACGCCTTCGACGGCTCCGAGACGCTGGTCTGCGACGCCACCGGCCCCGAAAGCATCGGCGGCGTCATGGGCGGCATGCGCACCGGCGTCACCGACACCACCACCAGCGTCTTCGTCGAGGCGGCGTACTTCGACCCCACCCGCACCGCCCGCACCGGCCGCCGCCTCCGCGTCAACTCCGACGCCCGCTACCGCTTCGAGCGCGGCGTCGACCCCGCCTTCACCCCCTCGGGCATCGAGCTCGCCACCCGCATGATCCTCGACCTCTGCGGCGGCGACCCGTCCGAGGTCGTCATCGCCGGCGCCGTCCCCGCCACCGCCCGCAGCTACCGCTTCGACCCCGCCCGCGTCACCCGCCTCGTCGGCATGGACATCCCCGAGCCCGAGCAGATCCGCATCCTCACCGCCCTCGGCTTCGCCGTCCGCGGCGCCGACGTCACGCCCCCCACCTGGCGCCCCGACGTCCAGGGCGACGCCGACCTCGTGGAGGAAATCGCCCGCGTCGCCTCGCTCACCAGGCTCCAGGGCCGCCCGCTCCCCCGCCCCGCCGGCGTGGCCCGCCCCATCCTCACCCCCATGCAGCGCCGCGAAGGCCAGGCCCGCCGCCGCCTCGCCGCCCTCGGCTTCAACGAGGCCGTCACCTACAGCTTCATCGACGCCGCCGCCGCCGCCCTCTTCGGCGGCAGCGAGGCGGCCCGCCTGGAGAACCCCATCTCCTCCGAGATGAGCCACCTCCGCCCGGACCTCCTCCCCGGCCTCCTGCGCGCCGCCGCCCGCAACCAGGCGCGCGGCCACGCCGACCTCGCCCTCTTCGAGATCGGCCAGGTCTTCCCCGGCGCCGAGCCCGGCGAGGAGACCCTGCTCGCCACCGGCCTCCGCACGGGCCACACCGCCCCGCGCAACCCGCACGCAACCCGCCGCCCCGTCGACCTCTGGGACGCCCGCGCCGACGCCGAGGCCGCGCTCGCCGCCATCGGCGCCCCCGCCGCGCTCATGCTCCAGCGCACCGCCCCGGCCTGGTTCCACCCCGGCCGCTCCGCCGTCCTCTCCCTCGGCCCCAAGACCGTCCTCGCCGCCTTCGGCGAGCTCCACCCCCGCATCCTCGCCGCCCTCGACGTGCGCGGCCCCGCCGTGGCCTTCACCCTCGCCCTCGCGGCGCTGCCCTTCCCCAAGGCCCGCGCCATCACCCGCCCGCCGCTCAGGCTCTCCGACCTCCAGCCCGTCGAGCGCGACTTCGCCTTCGTCCTCGACGCCCGCACCGAGGCCGAAACCGTGCTCAAGGCCGCCCGCGCCGCCGACAAGGCGCTGATCGAGGCCGTCACCGTCTTCGACGTCTTCGAGGGCCCGCGCGCCGAGGCGCAGATGGGCGAGGGCAAGAAGTCCCTCGCCATCGCCGTCCGCCTGCAGCCCACCGCCGCCACCCTCACCGAGGCCGAGATCGAGGCGGTCTCCCGCCGCGTCGTGGACGGCGTCGAGCGCGCCACCGGCGGCACCCTGCGCACCTGACGCGGGGTGGTTGCCCGCTCCCGCCAGCCGCGCTAGCAACGGGAGACGCAGGACCGGGAGGACAAAGGCATGATCAGGGAATTTCGCGAGTTCATCGCCCGCGGCAACGTCATGGATCTGGCCGTCGGCATCATCATCGGCGCCGCCTTCACCGCCATCGTCAACAGCCTGGTCAACGACCTGATCAACCCGATCATCGGGCTCATCACCGGCGGCACCGACTTCTCCAACCTCTTTTTCGCCTTCTCCACCGACAGCTTCCCCACCGTCGCCGCCGCCGAGGCCGCCGGGGTCGCCGTCTTCCGCTACGGCTCCTTCCTCACCGCCGTGATCAACTTCCTCATCATCGCCTGGGTGGTCTTCCTCCTCGTCAAGGCGATGAACCGCATGCGCGCGCTGGTCGACACCACCGAGAAGTCCCCCGACGCCCCCGCCGGCCCCACCCAGGAGGAAGTCCTCATCGAAATCCGCGACCTCCTCAAGGCCCGCTCCACCCCGCTCCCCTGACCCGCGGCGACCGCCCCCAACAAAGGCCGTGAAACCCCCTGCGAGGTGCGCAACGAAATGTTGCGCACGCGGCGTTTCACTTTATTTTCGAATACTTGATAGATACAACGAGATGGGGCAACGCTGGAGAAGGTACGCTCCTAGCGTCTATCGATGCGTTCGGATGTACTCGTTCCCAATCTCGACCCAGAAACGACGGGCGGCCTTCGCTTGTGCGATGGACCACTCAAGCTGAATCAGAGAGTACGCTTCGCCCACTCGGTGAATTGATTGGAACTCGCTGCAACGAAACTGCAGCAGATGCAGGCGCTTGAATCGCTCCGACCCGATCCCGTTGCGCTTGGCGATTTGCCGCATGTCTTTGTCTACGGCGACAAGGATCGAATTGATGCGGAGAGCAACGTCAGCAACGAGAATGTCCGGTGATCCAGTGGCGATCGCGTCCTGCAGGAATGTGACGTCATGGCCCCTATCAATGAAGAATGTCCCCACCGACCTTGGGGCTCCCTCGTCGAGAAATAATGGAAGAACCAGATCGCTTGAGGTCAAGCTGCTTCGTCGTCCGACAACGCGGTTTCTACATCGCGCGCGGTCAAGGACGGGTACTCTGAAATGATCTGTTCGATCGGGAATAACCGGCTTCGTGAAATGAACGTATTGCCCCAATCGGAATGCGTGTGCCGCCGATTACGGTGGCGTTGTGCATAATACGACGATCGCGCTCAATCGTCCCCACCTTGGCCTTCTGGCGCTGGCGGAGTGCTCGCAACTTCTCGTCAAGATCGTCGGGTCACTTCGCTCAACGCGATCCGCATGACCTTCTGTCCGCTGATGATCTCCTCGGGTTCACCGGACTCTGGGGTGAACGAAGACGACCTCCCCGCCGTGCACCAAAAGCGTGATGCCGCGCCAGAGGCTCGGGTTGATCTCGGTCAGCTTCTCCTTGACGATACGAAGCCTCTGCAAGGGTACGCGTTCGCGCAATCGCGCGATGACCTTGAGAGAAACGAGATCGAGGTAGGAGTAGATGCGGCTGTAGACGTCACTGCGGTTTTCGTAGCCATACTCAGGCTGAGAAGAACCCGGTACGATCCCAGTAACGCAATTGTCCTACGGTGATCCCCGTCAGACGCGCCACCTGCTCCTCAGTGAATGCTTGAACGACCCTATCCGTCATTCTCTTTCCCCCAGAGGATATATATGCTGCAGGACCGGCTATTTGGCCAGCCCTTGCTGCGAGATTCCGGCCGTGGGTCGCGGCTGCCTTAGCCATCGTTGCCTTTTGTGATCACCGGCCAATCCCATTAAAGGCTTGCGAGAAACCGTTAAGATACGGTTAGCGCCGCGGTAATTCTCTCTACATACCAGGGACATGGCCACGTTGGCGCGCGCGCCCGCCCCGCGCCCCAGGCACACCCACACGCCCCCCTTGCACCCCCGCCCCAACCCCGCCAATCTCCCCCAACCGGCGCTCAACGAAGCGCCCGAGGAGGGGACCCGCCATGATCCGAGCCGTCGTCTGGAACGAGTTCGTCCACGAGCGCGAGAACGACACCGTCCGAGGCATCTACCCCGACGGCATCCACGCCGCCATCGCCGCCGCGCTCAACACCGACGACGGCATCGACGCCTCCACCGCCTTCCTCGGGCAGCCCGAGGACGGCCTCCCGGCCTCCCGCCTCAAGGACACCGACGTCCTCCTCTGGTGGGGCCACAAGGTGCACGGCCAGGTCGAGGACGCCACCGTCGACCGCGTCGCCCAGCGGGTCCACGAGGGCATGGGCCTCATCGTGCTCCACTCCGGCCACTTCTCGAAGATCTTCAAGCGCCTCATGGGCACCCCCTGCTCCCTGCGCTGGCGCGAGGCCGGCGAGCGCGAGCGCCTCTGGGCCGTCAACCGCTCCCACCCCATCCTGCGCGGCCTCGGCGACCGCATCGAGCTCCCCAACGAGGAGATGTACGGCGAGCCCTTCCTCGTCCCCGAGCCCATGGAGACCATCCTCATCTCCTGGTTCGAGGGCGGCGAGGTCTTCCGCTCCGGCATGACCTACCAGCGCGGCGCCGGCCGCATCTTCTACTTCCGCCCCGGCCACGAGACCTACCCCACCTACCACGACGCCACCGTCCAGGCCGTCCTGCGCAACGCCGTCCACTGGGCCTACAACCCCGCCCCCGCCTGGGCGCGACGTCGCCGAGGGCCCAACGTCCCCGTCGACAAGGCCCCGGAAAAGATCACCCAGAAGGGCGGCACCCTGCACAAGCGCGGCGAGGAGGGCTTCCGGTGACCGAAGCCGCCCCGGCCGTCCCCGGCGCCCAGCGCCTGCTCATCCTCGGCACCGGCGCCATCGCCCGCACCCACGCCGAGAAGTTCGCCCTCATCCCCGGCTGCGAGATCGTCGCCGCCGTCGACATGAACGCCGAGCGCGCCCGCGACTTCGCCGCCGCCCACGCCATCCCCAACGCCTTCGGCAGCCTCGCCGACGCCATCGCCTGGGGCGAGTTCGACGCCGCCGTCAACTCCACCCCCGACCCGGCGCACCACCCCACCACCATGCAGCTCATCGCCGCCGGCAAGCCCGTCTTCTGCGAGAAGCCCCTCGCGCTCAACCACGCCGACGCCCTGCAGATGACCGAGGCCGCCGAGGCCGCCGGCCTCGTCAACATGGTCAACCTCACCTACCGCAACGCCAGCGCCCTGCAGACCGCCCGCCGCATGATCGAGACCGGCGAGATCGGCGAGGTCCGCCACGTCCAGGCCAGCTACCTGCAGACCTGGCTCACCGGCCGCCACTGGGGCGACTGGCGCACCGAGGAACGCTGGCTCTGGCGCCTCTCCTCCAAGCACGGCTCCAAGGGCGTCATGGGCGACATCGGCGTCCACATCCTCGACTTCGCCACCTTCGGCACCGGCCTCGACATCGTCGGCCTCTCCGCCCGGATGAAGACCTTCGACAAGGCCGACGGCGGCGCCATCGACGTCTACACCCTCGACGTCAACGACAGCGTCGCCATGACCGTGGAGTTCTCCAACGGCGCCCTCGGCGTCATCCACATGAGCCGCTTCGCATCCGGCAAGCTCAACGACCTCGACCTGATGATCCACGGCGACAAGGGCGCGCTGAAGATCTGGGCCAACCACCTCAACTCCACCCTCGAGACCTGCCTCGGCCCCGACATCGACACCCAGACCTGGACCCCCTATCCCTGCCAGCCCACCCCCCGCAACGAGGAGCGCTTCGTCATCGCGCTGCTCTCCGGCCAGAACGGCGAGCCCGACTTCCGCCACGCCACCAAGATCCAGCAGCTCCTCGACCTCACCTTCGTCGCCGACGCCGAGGGCAGGACGCTGCCGGTCCCCTGACAGGCGCGGAGCCATACGGATTCCATACGCTTTCCATACGCATCGACACCCGCCGAAAGCCCGGATTTCGCCGACCGATCGAGCAGGCGCAGAAAGTTAACTCACCGGCGGCGAATCGTGGCAAAGTCCGCCGGCCCGTTGATTCCGGGCGATAATTTGGGGAACAAGACATGCGAAACATCGTCATCGCCGCGGCCCTCGCCGCGTCCGTCGGCGCGCCCGCCTTCGCCCAGATGGAGGTGACCTGCG
This sequence comes from uncultured Alphaproteobacteria bacterium, assembly GCA_963844375.1. Lineage (GTDB taxonomy): Bacteria > Pseudomonadota > Alphaproteobacteria > Rhodobacterales > Rhodobacteraceae > Amaricoccus. Next base: position 13,933 of record CAWJOI010000004.1, read on the forward strand.
GCGACTACTCCATCATGGACAACGCCCAGCAGATGGAAACCATCGCCGCCCTCGAGAGCGAAGCCAGCCAGATGGCCTCGGAGCAGAACCTGACGGCCGACGCCATGCACGAGAAGCTGGCCGCCGACTGCAAGGACAAGGTCGATGTCCTCGTCATCGACGTGATCAAGGGCTGGTAGCCAGCCGCGCGCCCGGCGCGGCGGCCCGCCGCCGCGCCCCTCGGCCGATGACCCCCGCTCCGCCAATAGGCCTTCATTTGCTCTTGCTGGATTTCGAGAAACGGGCCTTCAGCCGTGTCAACATTGTGCTAGACCAAGGCAGAAAGACATAGCTGATCAGAAGCACGTTGATGGTGATGATCAGGGCATCTCGCCAAAAGGGACCGATTGAATCCGGCAAGGAAAGGTCCGCGAGCACGCCCAGGATGCTGCCAATGACGAGAATCCAGAATATCAGGATCGCAACCGTCTCACCTTTTCCGACTCGCGCCTTCGGAGAGGCAAGCAGGGCGAGTCCATCGAACCTTGTGTGGGTCAGGTCGTCCGACGTGAGTTGATCGAGCTCCTCTACAAGGTCACGACGAACTGGGGAATTCCCCCATTTCTCGAGGTTACCGCGTGTATCGAAGGAGAAAACGGTAACAAGCTCGTACCCGCTGCCCTTGGACGAAAAGCTGTCCTGCAACCTGATGAAACCGGTTTGCAGGGACACTGCCTGCCGAATCCTCTCGACGAGATTTTCGACGTCATCCCGCACTTCATGCTCGAACCGACGAACGACAACCGAAAGCACCGGATCAGCACCCTGTGTCACCGGGCCCACCTCCCTTCGAAGACGAAATCTCTGAGCCTATCGCACCGAGGATGGGCGTAGGTAACATTCTGGCCGGCACGCACAACGACCGCTTTCGGCGCCTGACTGACCCGGCCAGCTCCGTTTATCGGGAACGCGCCCTCGGGACGGCCCGTCCGCCCGTCGGCGCACTCCGGCAGCCGATCCGCCGCCGCGACGCCGTCCGGCGATACGGCGCAGATCGGAAGCCCCGCTTTCGCCGCGCCCTCGACGAAGCGAAGCGCTGAACTGCTTCCAGGCTGGTAGAAGTCGTTGGCGATCCACGCTTCCGCCGAGAACGCCGGATCGAGGCGCAGCACTTCCGCGGCCTCCGCCCGCGCCGCCTCGCTCTCGCCCGCCTGGGCGAGCGCCAGCGCCAGCACCAGCCGCGGCTCGATCCAGGGCTCCGGCACCTTCCGCAGCGCCTCGACCGCCTCCGCATAGCGGCCGGCGAAGTAGAGCGGATAGCCGAGGCTCGACCACTGGTAGGGCGGGTGCAAGGGGTCGAGCTCTTCGAGCGCCCGCTTCACCAGCGCGACGCCCTCCTCGGCGCGCTCGACACCGAGCGCGATCGGCAGCTGCGCCCCGACCGCGCGGTTGACCAGCGCGTCGTTCGGCGCCAGCTCCAGCGCCCGCTCCCAGGCCGCGGCTCCCAGCGCGGTTTCGCCGCGCTGGAAGTACATGTTGCCGAGCGAGACCTGGATCTGGCCGTCCGCCGGGTCGAGCGCCGCCGCCTGCATCGTGGCGTCCCGGTAGCGCTCCCAGGCCGCCGCCCGGTCGCCCCAGCCGTTGATCGCCTCCTGCATGTAGCAGTTCGCCAGGAAATCCCAGGCGCGGGCGAGCCCGGGATCGAGCGCCACCGCCTTCAGCAACAGGTCGCGCGCCTCGCCGATACCCGCCTGGTCGTGCCGCCTGTACGGCTCCTTGGCCATCAGCATGTACTCGAACGCCCCCAGGTCCTGCGGCCGGCGGCTCTTCGCCTTTTCGACCCAGTCGCGCCACAGCGGCCCGTCGTAGCCCGTCAGGGTGCCGACGAGCCGGACGAGCACCGCGTCGCGCACCTCGAAGAGGTCGGCTGCGGGGCGGTCGAAGCGTTGCGACCAGACATGCTCGCCGGTGTCCGCGTCGATGAGCTGTGCCGTCACGCGGATGCGGCCCGGGGGCAGCTCGAGGCTCCCCTCGACCACATGGGTGACCCCGAGGTCGCGCGCAATCTCGCGAACGTCGGTCGCCTTCTCGGCGTAGGCCTCGACCGAATTGCGGGCGATCACCATCAGGCCGTCGTTTCGGGCCAGCTCCGTGATCAGGTCCTCGGTGAAGGCGGCGGCGAACCGGACCTGGCGCGTGTCCCCGTCGAAGTCGTCGAACGGCAGCACGGCAACCGACAGCCCGGCCGGAACCGGGGGCGTGCGGTTCCACGCGGCGGCGACGAGCCCCAGAAGCAGCGCCACCGCAACGGCGGCCACGGCGATCCGCCAGCGGCGGCACGGGACAGGCGCGGCCGAGTCCGCCGGGGCGGCCGGCAGCACGAGCCGGTAGCCGCGCCGCGGCACGGTGCGAAGCACCATATGCGGACTCGTCCCGCAAGGCCCGGCGGATTTCGTGGATGCACTGCACCAGGCTGTCGTCGGTGACCGCGATCCCCGGCCAGACCGCCGCCATCAGCTCGTCCTTGGCGACGAGGCGGCCGGGATTGCCGAGCAGGTGGCGCAGCACCGCGAACGCCTGCCGCCGCATGGGGACGGCGACACCGTGCCCGTCGCGCAGAACCTCGGCGGCGAGGTCGACGTCAACCCCGTTGATCGTCAGCATCTGCGACGGCGGGCCGGTCATGCGCCGCCTCCCTGGCGGAGCAGCGCTCCGCCGCCACACTCTAGCACGAACACGGGTCCGCGGCATCGTCACAGGCAGCCGGGCGATCACTCACGAATCGGAAATTGATCGGACCTTGGTCGGGACTCGCGACAGGCGAGGGGTGCTCACTGCTGTCCCACCTGATCGCAGTTGCCGGAGGCCGCACCGATCGAGGCTCCGGTCTTTGTCTGGAGGATGACCATGCCCTCGTTCCCGCGCATGCTGCTCGCGGTTGGCCTGATGGCCGGCGCCACCCTGGCGGCCCATGCCGACGATGCCCTCGACGCCGCCAAGGCCGACATGGCCGCGGTACTCGGACCGGACTCGGTCCAGATCGACGTCTACCCCGACGCCTTCGCCGCCTCGACATGGGCGCAGACCCGTGTCTGGCTGATCGACAACGGCTCCACGATCCCGCCGAAGTTCCGGGCGCTGATCGGACTGGCGGTGTCTTCCCAGAATCCCCTGCGAGTACTGCATCTATGCCGACACGGCGGACGCCAAGACCTTCGGCGCGACCGACGAGGAGATCAAGGAGGCGATCATGTTCGCCGCGCTGACGCGCCAGGGCAGCACGCTCATGAACGGCAACATGGTCGACATCGACGCCTTCAAGGCCGAGATCGACGCCGGCGCCGCGGCGATGCGCGAGGCGATGAAGACGCAAGTGGCGAACTGACGGACGCGCCCCTGCCGCCAGCGAGACCGTCGCGGGACTTCGAACCAACGCGGCGGTCCTGCCGCCGGCGGGCGCCTTGGCGCGCGCCTGGAGGGGCCCGCCTCGCAACGACGGCCTTTCGGGCCTTTGCAGCCGCGCGTATTCTCCCGGCCATGGGCATCGTCGTCACCGACCTGTCGTTCGACCGCATCGGAGCGGCGGCGCGGCTCTTGGCCCGCGGGTTCCACGCCGACCCGATCATCACGTTCTACCTGGACGATCCGGTGGCCCGACGGGTCGCGTTTCCCGCGTTCTTCCGTGCAGTGATCTACGAGACCTTCGAAGCCGGCCACGCCTACGCGGCGCTCGCAGGGGAGCGGCTGCTCGGCGTCGCGGTCTGGCTGCCCCCGTCAGGCGCGACGCCGTCGCCGGCCTTCCGGCGTCGCGCAAACCGGAACCACGCCGTTGTCCGCGAGCGGTTTCCGCGCGGCGCGGGCGGTCTCTACGCCGGATTCGCCGCGACGGAATCGCTGCACCCCGAGGAGCCCCACTGGTATCTCGCTTTCGTCGGCGTCGACCCGGCGGCGCAGCGCTCCGGTGTGGGATCGCAGCTCCTCTCGCCCGTTCTCGCCCAGGCCGACGCAGCCGGTTGCCTCTGCTACCTCGAGACACCGTTTCCCGAGACCCACCAGTTCTACCGTCGCCACGGCTTCGAACTCGGAAAGGCGGCACGGCCGTTCCAGGGTGCGCCCGGCCTTTGGACCATGCTCCGCAACCCGGTATCGGCAGTTTGATCCCCTGAAGTCGATCGCAGCCGCTTTTCGGACAGGCTCTCAGAACACCCATACGGTTTCCATATGGATTCCATACGGCTTCCGATCGCGACGTCCCGCTCTCAGCCGACCAGCCACAGCGCCAGGTAGAGCACCGCCATCCCCGCGAAAACCGCCCCCAGCACGCTCCGCAGCGCCGCCCCCACCACCAGCGCCGCCACCGCCGCGGCGAGCCGCGCCGGGTCGGTCTCGCCCCCCGTCGCCGGCGGCCAGACCACCAGCGGCGCCACCAGCGCCGGCATCACCGCCACCGGCACGTAGCGCAGCGCCCGGAGCGCCCACGCCGGCAGCGCCCGGTCGCCGACGATCCCGAGGAACGAATAGCGGATCAGGTAGGTCCCGATCCCGACCGCCACGATCACCACCCAGATCCGCGCCACCTCGCTCACCGCCGCCGCTCCTGCCACGCCTCGAGCACCGACCCGGTCAGCATCCCCGCACCGGCCGCGACCAGCAGCCAGAGGTTGTAGGGCAGGAACGACAGCGCCAGCGCCACCGCCGCCGCGACCACCGCCGCGGCGATGTGCGGCACGCTGCGGAGCGCCGGCGCGAAGAGGGCGATGAAGGTGATCGGCACCGCGAAGTCGAGCGCCAGCCCTTTCGGGATCGCCGTCCCCGCCACCGCGCCGGCCCAGGTCGCGAGATACCACGGCACGCAGACCGGTATCGCGGTGCCGAAGTAGTGCGCCATCTTCTGCCCCCGGCTCATGCCCGGCCGCAGCGCATAGCGGTTCATCACGATGCCATAGGTCTGGTCGGTCAGCGCATACGCCGCCAGCGCCCGCTGCCAGCGCGGCGCCCCGCCGATGTGCGGCGCCAGCGAGGCGGAATACATCGCCATCCTGAGGTTGATCGCCAGCGGCGCCACGATGCAAATGATCAGCGGCGCATGCTCGCCGAGAAGCTGCAGCGCGGTGAACTGCGACGCCCCGGCGATCACCACCGCGCTCATCGCCAGCGTCTCGGTCAGCCGCCATCCCGCCTCGCTGGCCAGCACCCCGAAGAGCAGGCCGAACGGGATGATCACCAGCAGGAACGGCAGCGCGTCGCGCATCCCCTGCCAGAAGGCGCGGCGGATCGAGGGGTCGGGCATCGGCACTGTCCTATCGAATGCGCCTGCTCTATCGTGCGGCGGCGGAGCGGTTCAACAGGAATGCGGCGATGCCCGGCCCCTATCTCATCGCCCCCGACCCGGCCGCGCCCCGCCTGACGCGGGCGGTCACGGGGCTCGACCACGACGGCCGCGCGGTCGAGACCCGCGTCGTCGAGGAGCGCCCGCTGACCATCTTCCTCAACGCCCAGGAGATCGTCACCGCGATGACGATCGGCGACTACCCCGGGTACCTCGCCGTAGGCTACCTCCTCAACCAGGGCATGCTCCGCGCCGACGACGAGATCCTCGCCATCGACCACGACGACGAGCTCGAGACCGTGGTCGTGCGCACCGCCCGCGCCACCGACTACGAGGCCAAGCTCCGGAAGAAGACCCGCACCTCCGGCTGCGCCGTCGGCACCGTCTTCGGCGACGTCATGGAGGGCCTCGAAGGCCTGACCCTCGCCCCCGCACCCGTGCGCACCTCCGACCTCTACGCGCTCGCCCACGCCATCAACACCACCCCCAGCCTCTACCTCGAAGCCGGCGCCATCCACGGCACCGTGCTCTGCCAGGGCGCGCGGCCGCTCGTCTACATGGAGGACGTCGGCCGCCACAACGCGGTGGACAAGATCGCCGGCTGGATGGCGCTGGAGCGCGTCGCGCCCGGCGACAAGCTCCTCTACACCACCGGGCGGCTCACCTCCGAGATGGTGATCAAGACCGCGCTCATGGGCATCCCGGCGCTCGCCAGCCGCTCCGGCTTCACCGCCTGGGGCGTCGAGATCGCCCGGCAGGTCGGCCTGACGCTCATCGGCCGGATGCGCGGCCGCCGCTTCCTCTGCCTCTCCGGAGCCGAGCGCCTCATCCGCGACGCCGACCCCGCCGCCATCCCCGACGAGGCCCCGCGCCATCGCCGCAAGGCCGCGGACGACGCCGCATGACGATCGCCGGCGTCATCCTCGCCGGTGGCCGCGCCAGCCGCATGGGCGGCGGCGACAAGGGCCTGCTCCCGCTCGCCGGCCGCCCGCTCCTCGCGCGCGTGATCGAGCGCCTGCGCCCCCAGGTCGACGTCCTCGCGCTCAACGCCAACGGCGACCCCGCCCGCTTCGCCGCCTTCGGCCTGCCGGTCCTCCCCGACAGCGTCGCCGGCCACCCGGGCCCGCTCGCCGGCGTCCTCGCCGGCATGGACTGGGCGGCGGGGCAGGGGGCGGACGCCATCGTCACCGCCGCCGCCGACACGCCCTTCTTCCCCCTCGACCTCGTCGCCCGCCTCCGCGCCGCCGGCGCGCCCCTGGCGATGGCGGTCACCCCCGGCGAAGCCGGCCCCGACCGCCACCCGACCTTCGGCCTCTGGCCGGTGGCGCTCCGCGACGACCTGCGCGCCGCCCTCGCGGGCGGGGTGCGCAAGGTCGTCGCCTGGACCGGGCCGCACGGCTGCGCCAACGCGCTCTTCCCCGACGCGCAGGCCTTCTTCAACGTCAACACCCCCGACGATCTCGCCCGGGCCGAGGCGATGGCCTGATGCGGCTCTATGGCGTCACCGGCTGGAAGAACTCCGGCAAGACCGTGCTCGTCGAGCGCCTCGTCGCCGACCTCACCGCCCGCGGCCTGACCGTCTCGACGGTCAAGCACGCCCATCACGGCTTCGACGTCGACCAGCCCGGCAAGGACAGCCACCGCCACCGCACCGCCGGCGCCGCCCAGGTCCTCGTCGCCTCGCGCCACCGCTGGGCGCTGATGACCGAGCTCCGCGACGCCCCCGAGCCGCCCCTCGACGCGCTCCTCGCCCGCCTCGACCCCGTCGATCTCGTCCTCGTCGAGGGCTACAAGCGCGACCGCCACCCCAAGATCGAGGCCCGCCGCGCCGCCACCGCCCAGGACCTCATCGCCGAAGCCGACGAGACCGTCGAAGCCATCGCCTCCGACGCCCCGCTCCCCGCCGCCGCCGTCCCGGTCTTCGACCTCGACGACGTCCCCGGCATCGCCGACTTCATCCTCGCGCGCGTCGGCCTCCGGTGAGCCGCAGCTTCGACACCGTCATCATGGTGGACTGGTCGTCGAGCGCGTCCCGGTCTCCTGCCAAGGAATCTCGCAACTGCATTTGGATGGCGGGAGAAG
>CAWJOI010000005.1:0-43866 GCA_963844375.1 uncultured Alphaproteobacteria bacterium
TTCGAGCCGGGTCGCAGGTTCCTCCACCGGGAGCTCGGACACAACTTCCGACTAACCAACGTCCAAGCCGCGATGGGCCTCGCCCAAGTCGAACAGATCGAGGAGACGGTCGAGCGCAAGCGTGCGATCGGCCAGCGGTATGCAGCAGGACTTGCTTTGATCCCGGGCATTCGGCTCCAACCCGAACGAAGCTGGGCCAGGAGTGTGTACTGGATGAACGGCCTGGTACTCGACCCGGAAACGAGACAAGACGCCACAACGCTAGGGGACGGCCTGCGCTCCGCCGGAATCGAGACCCGGCCGTTCTTCCTGGGCATGCATCGCCAGCCGGCCCTACTCGACCTCGGGCTGTTCGCTGACGAGTCACACCCCGTTGCCGACGGCGACCTCGCCGCGCATGGCCTATATCTGCCGTCCGGAGTCGGCTTGACCAACGAACAGGTGGATTTCGTCGTTGACGCCACGGCGGCGGCCGTCCGATGAGCGGGATATTCGGCACCGATTACGCGGCCGCTTACGACTTGCTGTATGGGGATAAGGACTACGACGCCGAGTGCGATCTGTTGCAGGCCCAGTTCCTGTCCGCGCGGGGCCCCGTCCGTAGCGCCCTCGATGTTGGGTGTGGCACCGGCGCCCATGCTGTCCGACTCGCCGCCCGCGGCTACGAGGTGGTCGGCGTGGACCTGTCGGAGGAAATGCTCGCGACCGCGCGACAGCGGGCCGATGCCTCCGGGCTCGGCGCGTTGGAACTGCGTCTCGGCGATCTACGCTCTGTCCGACTCGGCCGCACCTTCGACGCCGTGATCTGTATGTTTGCGGTGCTCGGGTACCAGACCTCCGATGACGATGTCGCCGGGGCGCTCGCCACGGTCCGCGCCCATCTGCGGCCCGGCGGCATCTTCGTGTTTGATGTCTGGTACGGGCCAGCCGTCGAGGCGACCGGACCGTCGGAACGTGTGAAAACCGTTTCCACGGGCGATGGTGAGATCGAGCGTCGTGCGACAGCGGAGCTTGAGCCGAGCCGCCACTTGTGTACCGTTTCGTACCACCTAGTACGGCGTTCACCTGGCATCCCCGATGTCGCGGCGGACGAAGAGCACCGAATGCGCTACTTCTCCGCAGACGAGCTCGCTATCTCACTCGCCGACGCCGACCTTCAACTGATAGATCTCGTGCCCTTCCCCGAAACCGCGGCCGAGCTATCAACCGAGACGTGGAACGCAATGGGGACCGCGGCCGGGTGACGAAAGGCGCGACCAAATCGGTCCGCCAAACTCGCGGCCATGATCCGGCACGAGGCGTGGCGCTGAGCGCAGACGAGCGAGGACAAGGTCGCAGCTGGCTCGGTCGTGACCGTAGAGTTCGTTCATTTGTCGGGGGACGTGAAGGACTCCGAACGCCAACGGCGAGCAGGCACCAGCCAGATAGGTTCACAGATAGGTCGTGTAGTCGGTTCGGATGTAATCCCGTAGGGCCGCACGCCACGGTCGCATGACGTCGAGTCCACGGAGCGCGAGCCTGCGGTTCAGGAGCCGCTCACTCCGAGGCCGGGGGGGCGGTGAAGCATGTCGGCGAAGTGGGCCGAACTGACAGGGTTAACCGTCACCAGATCCGCGCGACCCACTTCCTCCACGAGGGCCTTGGCTACTTCCAGCCGACTCTCGTGCTTGTGCCCTGACAGGCCATGTTATAGAGGCCCCACCACCGGCGCTCCAGGAGCAGGCGCGCACGTTGTGCGCGAAGTCGCGCGTGTACGTCGGCGTACCGAGCTTGTCGTCGACAATATCCAGTTGAGTGCTTCCATTACGCAGCTGTTGCATCAGCTTCTGCACGAACTTCTTGTCCTTGTTCGGGCCACCTCCCATCATCCAGCCGGCGCGACAAATCAGGTATCGAGTCGCGTTGTTCATGACGAACTGCTCGCCTGCCCACTTAGCCCTTGCATAGATGCCGAGGGGATTAGGCGTGTCCCAGTCGTCATATATATCTCGCTGCGACCATCGAAGATCCCAGCTGTCCCGATATACACGATTGGTATGTCGAGCTCGTTGGCGATGTAGACAGCATTCTCCACCGCCATCGTGTTGGCGGCATAGGTTTCGTCGGGGTGCGCCTCGCAGTACTCGAGGTCCGTCAAGGCGCCCAAGTGGAGGAGGTAGTCAGGAGAGAACTCAAGAACGTCCGACCTGTACGCACCGTAGTCACGGAAGTCCAATCTCTCGAGCCATTCCTCGTTCAGGTCGATGTCCGTGCATCGAAGCTCGGTCTCGACGCTGAACTCCTGGTAGAACGCCTCCCCCAACATGCCGCCACATCCGGCCATGTAGAGTCGGGTCATAGGCCCTCCATCGATGCTGGCTGGCACACCCCTATCAAATGCGCACCGCGTCGCCCGAAGCTACCCCACCCCCAAGTGCAAACCAGTGTCCTCTTCAGTCGCGGCCACGCAGCCGGGTGGCACGAGCGCGTTCTCCCCGAGGAAGTCCGGCCGGCAAACCCATTCTCGCAGACATGATTTGGCGTCAAGTCGCGACCGATGCCATAGGTAGCCCAACCGTTGTGCGAGCGCTAGTTCTCGACGCACATGTGGGGCGATTCTCCGTGGATTGCCGACCGATGATCGCGGTCCCGGCGCGCGCGTACCGACAGCCTCAAGTGCCTCCATCGCACGCCGGGCGCCACGTCGAGGCCGGGACCACCGAAGACGGTCGCGCGGGCACCTGCGGTACGCCGTGTCTTGGGCCCATCCCAGACTCTCGGCGCGCATCCGCGAACGATGCTCCACGTCCGACATAACGTGCTCTTCGCTGTAGAGACTCCAGCGTCAGCCTTTCCGCCGGAATGGCGTGCATTACGGCACACGCTGGTGAGTACCTTGCTCGGTATCCGGCGGCGCGTACTTTCACCGTGAGCCCGGTCTCGCCATCGCCTTCCAGCTCCTGCAATCCAGGAGGCATGGAGTCCAAATGCGAGCCACGAACCTCCTCAAATACTGACTTGCGGATCGTAAGATTTCCGCCGAGCGCCCAAATCGGGTCGATGTCTCGTTTGGTGTCGCCACCGTCGAACAGGGTGAGCCACAGTTGGTGCCGACCGTTTCTGTCCGTCTCCCGGACAGATTCGAACCAGCTGGGTGGCTCGGCCCTTGTACCTCGGGATGAAGGGTCCGGTCGCGAGTGCGACTTCAGGATCCTTCATGCATGCATGCACGCCCTCGAACCAATTCGGGAGCAGGAGCTCGTCCTCGTCAATGAAGCTCGACGAGCTCGCCACTCGCTGCATCGACTCCTTCATGGCGGGCCGCCATCAGGCCAACACTGCTCATTCCTATGTACCGGAAGCGCGGGTCGCCAAGAGCGGAAACGGCATGGGCGTTCGCACCGCGAAGAATTCCACGTCGCTGTTGTCCATCACGAGCACTTCGTACTCCCGGGAGCCGTTGCGCGCGTCAAGGATCGAACCTAGGCACGATGCCAGGCGGTCCGGGTGGTTCCAAGCGGGTATGACGATGCTGTGTTCCACGTCGAGCGTTCCAACCCAAGATTGATGTCGGATCATCAGGATTAGGGCGCCATGCTCGTCGCGACAGCAGCGGCTAATCGCGTCGAGACGCCGTCCGGCGGAGGCCCAGCGGACCCGTAGGAATGCATCACGATTGCCGCTAGTCGAAGTCCCTCGCCAAGACATTCGGAGCGACCAGACGTCCATGCACACTGAACCTTGGGCGGCCCGATCGGCCTGTGCCTCGCGGCATTGCCGAATGACCCGATCCTGCCTCGGTTGAAAACCATGGTTCAACGACTGTGAACGGCCATCGAGCGCCTGGGGCTATCGCGTACGACGACCTGGTGGCTGCGCGGTTTGAGCGCGATCAGAACGACTTGCCTGCCCTGTGCGCTGAGCGCCGGCTGGTAACGGACGAGATCTTCTGGCAGAACGACGTATACGGCTGCGCGAGCACGCTCAAGCGGTACGCTGGTGTTTCGCAACAGACGGCAATCCGGGCGATCATCCCTCACGGCGTCTACGGCGATGTCGCACACGATTGGGAGGTGCAGTCGCATCTGCCCGCGGCGCTCGTGTATCCGCCTTACCGCATGGGAGCCTATCGAGCGCGCGGGCTACTACCGATAGCATCGGCTGCTCCATTGGTCTACGCGAGCAAGCAAGTTACGTACGACGGCGTCCGCGAGGGCACCTTGTTTTTTCCGTTACTCCACTCAGCGGCTTACGGTGGAGATGGACTTCGAGAATTTGGCGGAGCAACTGCTGGACTTTCCGGCCTGGATGACCCCGATCACTGTCATCAGCTACTGGCGCGACGTACAGCTTGGCAATCACCTGGCGTTTGCGAGGCGGGGATTTAGGGTCGTGTCGGCAGGCCATTGGTTCGATCCAGAGTTCCTGATGCGGCTTGCGCATCTCGATCAAACGCCATCGGTATGCCGGCGCCAACGCGCTTGGCTCCGCGCTCTTTTACAGCGTCTGGGCAGGATGCAGCTTCCATCTCCTTCACGAACCGTATGCCTACGCTGGAACGGACGAGTCCCTTCGCGAAGAGCTCGGGGGAGTCTCGCGAGAGCTGGGAGCCAAGCAGCGCGAGGTCGAGAGACTGTTTGCGCAACAGGCCGCCAGCTCAAGCACGGAACAGCAGGACCTAGCGAGGTATTACCTCGGTGGGGACCGATCAAGGAACCCGAAGAACTTGCTGAGCTCATTGGCTGGCTGCGACGGTTCGACCGTTTCGGTGGTATCTACCTGATGCTGGCCCAGGCCGGCCCGGCGCGCGCCCGGCCGGCACCGAAGTCGGTGATCCCTTTCGCCTTGAGGCGATGGCTCAGGCGATCGGCAACCCGATTGCGGAGGTTGATGTCACGTTGGTTTCCACGCCTTCGGTGGCTGTGGCACCAGGCCATGTCACGGAACGATCATCGATGCGCAGGAATCCCTTCCAGGAGAGATGGTTCCCTCCATGCGCGAAGACACCACGGCCTCCTGATTGCGCAGGGGCGCGAGCAAAATCTCGCCGTTGTGCATGGAGGCGAGCATCTGGTCGTAGCGCGCAAGGGCGGCGGTCGCCTCAGCAAGGGGGTCGAGCAGGCGCTCGTAGTCGAGGCCTCTCGGTGGGAATGCGCCGTAATGGTAGTGCACCGCCTCGGTGAGGTCATGCTGGGCCATGTTGTGCTCCGAGGGGATTTTCGTCCACATCAAGCGGACTTGTAGTAGCCCAAGGCATATCTAGCAAGCTTGATGTGGTTCGGTGTGGCCTCTGGGCACAGCAAGGTCTTATGCCCGGAAGCAGGCCTGGAGGGTTTAGTATTCCCGAGAACTCCTCCTGCCAACAAAAAAAGGCCCCGCGCTGGGGCGGGGCCTCTAGGCATGGAATGAGGGGGTGGCTCGGCTCTATTCGGCGGCTTCGTTCTCGCGACCTTCTCCTTGCCGGTCTCCTGGTCGACGACCTTCATCGAGAGGCGGACCTTGCCGCGCTCGTCGAAGCCCATGAGCTTGACCTTCACCGACTGGCCCTCCTGCAGGAGGTCCTTGGGGTGGCCGACGCGCTCGGAGGAGAGCTGGCTGACGTGGACGAGGCCGTCGCGCTTGCCGAAGAAGTTCACGAAGGCGCCGAAGTCCATGATCTTCACCACCTTGCCGGTGTAGATCTTGCCGATCTCCGGCTCGTCGACGATGGCGGCGATGAGCTCGCGCGCCTTCTCGATCGCGCTCGCGTTGGCCGAGGCGATCTTGATGGTGCCGTCGTCGTTGATGTCGACCTTGGCGCCCAACTCCTCGACGATGGAGCGGATGACCTTGCCGCCCGAGCCGATGACTTCGCGGATCTTGTCGATGGCGATGTTCATCGTCTCGATGCGCGGGGCGTGGGCGGAGAATTCGCTCCGGCCCGCGGTCAGCGCCTGGCTCATCTCGTTCAGGATGTGCAGGCGGCCGGTCCTGGCCTGCGCCAGCGCGTGCTCCATGATCGAGGGGGTGATGCCGGCGACCTTGATGTCCATCTGCAGCGAGGTGATGCCGTTGGCGGTGCCGGCGACCTTGAAGTCCATGTCGCCGAGGTGGTCCTCGTCGCCGAGGATGTCGGTCAGGACCGCGAACTTCTCGCCCTCGAGGATGAGGCCCATGGCGACGCCGGCCACCGGGGCCTTGAGCGGCACGCCCGCGTCCATCATCGACAGCGACGAGCCGCAGACGGTGGCCATGGAGGAGGAGCCGTTCGAACTCGGTGATCTCCGAGACGACGCGGATGGTGTAGGGGAAGTCGGTCGCGGCGGGGAGCACGGCCTGGAGCGCGCGCCAGGCGAGCTTGCCGTGGCCGATCTCGCGGCGGCCCGGGCGAGCCCATGCGGCCGGCCTCGCCGACCGAGTAGGGCGGGAAGTTGTAGTGCAGGAGGAAGTTGGTGCGGTAGCTGCCGTGCAGCGCGTCGATGAGCTGCTCGTCGTCGCCGGTGCCGAGGGTGGAGACCACCAGCGCCTGGGTCTCGCCGCGGGTGAAGAGCGCCGAGCCGTGGGTGCGGGGCAGGATGCCGACCTCGGAGACGATCGGGCGGACGGTGACGAGGTCGCGGCCGTCGATGCGGCGGCCGTGGTCGAGGATGTCCCAGCGCACGACGTCGGATTCGAGCTTCTCGAAGCAGGCGCCGAGGCTCGGGTCGGCGAGTTCTTCCTCGCTCAGCCCCGCCTTGACGGTCTGCTTGGCGGCGGAGACCGCGGCCTGGCGCTCGAGCTTGTCGCGGATGCCGAAGGCGGCGCGCATGGCGGACTCGCCGCCGGCCTTCACCTTGGCGTAGAGGTCGCTGTAGTCGGGCGCGTCGAAGGCGAAGGGCTCCTTGGCGGCGTCCTCGGCCATGTCGATGATCATGTCGATCACCGGCTGCATCTGCTCGTGGCCGAACTTGACCGCGCCGAGCATCTCTTCCTCGGAGAGCTCGTAGGCCTCGGACTCGACCATCATGACCGCGTCCTTGGTGCCGGCGACGATGAGGTCGAGGCGCTGCTCGGGGTTGTTGCGCAGCTTCTCCATGTCGTCCACGGCCGGGTTCAGCACGTACTCGCCATCGACGAAGCCGACGCGCGCCGCGCCGATCGGACCCATGAAGGGCGCGCCCGATAGCGTCAGGGCGGCGGAGGCGGCGATCATGCCGAGGATGTCGGGGTCGTTCTCCATGTCGTAGGAGAGGACGGTGACGATGACCTGGGTCTCGTTGCGGAAGCCCTCGACGAAGAGCGGGCGGATCGGGCGGTCGATGAGGCGGGAGGTGAGGACCTCCTTCTCGGAGGGCCGCGCCTCGCGCTTGAAGAAGCCCCCCGGGATCTTGCCGGCGGAGTAGGTCTTCTCCTGGTAGTGGACGGTCAGCGGGAAGAAATCCAGGCCGGGCTTGGGCTTCTTTTCGTAGACGACGGTGGCCAGAACGCTGGTCTCGCCATAGGTGGCGACGACGGCGGCGTCGGCCTGGCGGGCGATCTTGCCCGTTTCGAGCGTGAGCGTGTCATGGCCCCACTCGATCGACTTCCTGACGATGTTGAACATGTCTCTTCCTTCGTATCGGCGGGCGGGCCCCCTGGCCCGGCGCCGTGCAACGCGGGGGCATATTCCCCCGCGGACCCCGTTGCGTTCGGATGGGGGCGATCCCTCGGGGTCGGAGGGGCCCGGCGTGTTTGGACGAACTTCGGGAATGTCCCGGCGCGCCGCCCCGGCGCCAGATGCGAAAGGGCGCGCCAGTGGCGCGCCCGGGTGGTCAGCGGCGGATGCCGAGGCGGCCGATCAGCGACTGGTAGCGGCTCTCGTCCTTCTCCTTGACGTAGTCGAGCAGCTTGCGGCGCTGGGAAACCATCTTGAGCAGGCCGCGGCGCGAGTGGTTGTCCTTGCGGTGGGCCTTGAAATGCTCGGTCAGGGTATTGATGCGGCTGGTCAGGATCGCGACCTGCACCTCGGGCGAGCCGGTGTCGCCGGCCTTGGTGGCGTAGTCCTTGATCAGCTGTTCTTTCACGTCGGGCGTGATCGACATCGTGGGTCCTTTCGAAAGGTTGCAGGTGACCGGTCTTCTCGGCGGCCGCGGCCGGGATGTCGTCCAGCGGGGTCGGGAAAAGGCGGGCGGAGGGAAGCAAGGTTCCGTCAGCGCGGCTCCTATAGCGGGTTTGGGCGGCAATGGGAAGCCCGGAAAATCGCCGTCAGCCTCGTCGGAACGCGATCAGCTTCGCAACCAGGACCTGCACGGGGTCGTCGTTCTGGTTGATCGTCTCGGACCGGATGGTGACGAGGCCGCGGTCGGGGCGGGAGCGGGAGGGGGCGATGTTCTCGACGGTGCTTTCCACGCGCAGGACATCGCCGGGGCGGGTCGGGCGGGGCCAGCTGATCTCAGCCGCCGGCGCCGATGAGGCCGCCGGCCATGGGAATGCCGCCCTCCACGAGGAGGCGCATGGTGATCGCGGCGGTGTGCCATCCGCTGGCGGCGAGGCCGGCGAAGAACGTGCCCTCGGCCTCCGTCTCGTCGAGGTGGAAGGGTTGCGGGTCGAACTGGGCGGCGAAGGCCTTGATTTCGGCGGCGGTGATCTCGCGGGAGCCGCTGGTCAGGCGCTGGCCGACGAAGAAGTCTTCGAGGTGGAGCCTGGCGGGTTGGCCTTCGCCCATGCGCGATCTCCTCTGGCGTTCCCCGGCGATAGCGCCGGTGCGAAGACGGGTCAACGGCCGGGCGGGGCGTCGGGCTCGGGCGTCTCCGGCTCGACGGCGCCGCGGTCGGCCAGCCAGCGGGCGACGAGCCAGCAGCCGAGCGCCCAGGCGGCGCCGGCGGCCCAGCCGGCGAGGACGTCGGTGGGCCAGTGGACCCCGAGATAGACGCGGCTGACGCCGACGGCGACGGTGACGAGGACGGCGAGGGTCAGGACGTAGATCTTCAGCGCGCGGGTGGGCTGGACGCGGGCGACGAGGGTGGCGAGCGTCAGGTAGGTGACGGCGGCCATCATCGAGTGGCCGGAAGGGAAGCTCGTGGTGTAGACCTGCATCCCGTGCGGCACGAGGTCGGGGCGCGGGCGGTCGAAGCCGTGCTTGGCCAGCATGCTGAAGGCCTGGCCGCCGGAGACCGCGATCAGCACCAGCCACATGGAGCCGCGCTTGCCCTGCAGCCAGAGGAAGCCGGCGACGGCGACGGTCAGCCCGGTCAGGACGCCGATGCCGCCGAGCGCGGTGATGTCGCGGCCGAGCTCCTCCATCCAGCCGGGCCCGAGCGGGTCGGATGGATCGGCGGGATTGCGGAGCGCGAGGAGGAGGCGGGTGTCGAAGGCGTGCGTCTCGCCCTCCGCCACTTCGTCGGCGAGGCCGAGGAAGGCCCAGACGCAGAGCGCCACGAGGATGAGCACGATCAGCATGCGCGGCTCGATGCGCGTGGTGAACCGGGACATCATCAGAGAACGAGGACGCGCGAGGGGTGGAGCGCGCCGTCGCGCCAGATGCCGATGGCGAGCGGCACGCCGCCGGCGCTGGCCCAGGCGGTGTCGCCCTCGAAGAGAGCGGGATGCGCGGGCAGCGGCACCGGGTTGCCGTTCAGGAGCCTTGCGGCGGCATGCGGCGGGCAGGCGAGTTCGGGCACGCCGGCGAGGGCTGCTTCGAGCGGCAGCAGCCGGGCGGCGAGCGCGGGGCCGCCGGCTTCGAGCGTCGGCCAGTCCACGGCGGCGTCGAGCGTGAAGGGGCCGGACCAGAGCCGGCGGAGCGCGGTCACGTGGCCGAGGCAGCCGAGCGCCTCGCCGAGGTCGCGGGCGATGCTGCGGACGTAGCCGCCCTTGCCGCAGGTCATCTCGAGGACGGCGGTGTCGCGGTCGGGCGTGGCGACGAGATCCAGCCGTTCGACGTGAAGCGGGCGGGCGGCGAGGTCCAGCGTTTCGCCGGCGCGGGAGCGGGTGTAGGCGCGCTCGCCGTCGACCTTGACGGCGGAGATCTGCGGCGGGATCTGCAGGATCTCGCCGGTGAAGGCGGGGAGCGCGGCGCGGATCGCCTCCGGCGTGGGGCGGGCGTCGGAGGTGGCGAGGACGGCGCCCTCGGCGTCGTCGGTGGCGGTGGCGGCGCCCCAGCGGACGGTGAAGCGATAGGCCTTGCTGGCGTCGGTGACGAAGGGGACGGTCTTGGTCGCTTCGCCCAGGGCTATGGCGAGAAGCCCGGTCGCCGCCGGGTCGAGCGTCCCGGCATGACCGGCCTTGGCGGCGTCGAGCACCCGTTTTGCCACGGCGACGACGGCGGAGGAGGTGGGGCCGGCGGGCTTGTCGACGATCAGCCAGCCGTGCACCGGCCGGCCGCGGGAACGGCGGGACATGCGGCGTCAGTCTTCGAGGTCGCGGCGGACCGGGGGCGAGCTGAGGAGCTCGCGGGTGCGGTCCATCTGGTCGAAGCGGGTGTCGGGCTCGAAGGTGAGTTCGGGCGAGTATTTCAGGTCGATCCGGTCGGTCACGAGGCGGCGGAGCTCGATCCGGTTGCGGCCGAGCGCGCGCACCACCACGGGCGTGTTGACGCCGCCGAGCGGCAGCACGAAGGCGGTGGCGTGGCGCAGGTCCGGCGACATGCGAACCTCGGCCACGGTGATCGAGACATGCGCGAGGTCCGGGTCGTGCACGTCGCCACGGGCGAGGATTTCGGAGAGCGCGCGACGGATCACCTCGCCGACGCGGAGCTGGCGCTGGCCGGGCGTGCCGCCGGTGTGGGGTCTTGTCTTTGCCATTCGGGTCACATCCTATCGGGGCCGCTCGAAGTCAAGGGCATGGGGGAAAGCGATGGCGGACGAGGTCGGAATCGCGGTGGTCGGCGCCTCCGGCCGCATGGGGCGGATGCTGGTGCGGGCGGTGGGCGAGACGCCGGGCGCGCGGCTGAGCGGCGCCACCGAGCGTCCGGGCAGCCCCTGGATCGGGCGCGACGTGGGCGAGGCCATGGGCGGGCCGGCGCTGGGGGTCATCGTCGAGGAGGACCCGCTGCCGGTCTTTGCCCGCAGCCAGGCGGTGCTCGACTTCACCACGCCGGAGGCGACGATGCTGCATGCCGAGCTGGCGGCGCAGGCGCGCCTGGTGCACGTGATCGGCACGACGGGGCTGGAGCGCGAACAGCTGGAGCGGCTGGCGGCGGCGGCGCGGCATGCGGTGATCGTGCGGGCGGGCAACATGAGCGTCGGCGTGAACCTCCTGACGGTGATGGCGCGGCGGGTGGCGGCGGTGCTGGGGCCGGAGTATGACATCGAGATCGTCGAGATGCACCATCGGGCCAAGGTCGACGCGCCCTCGGGCACGGCGCTTGATGCTGGGCGAGGCGGCGGCTGCCGGGCGGCGGGTGAACCTCGCCGATGCCGCCGAGCGGGGCCGCGACGGGGTCACCGGGGCGCGGGCGGAGGGGGCGATCGGCTTCGCCAGCCTGCGCGGCGGCGACGTGGTGGGCGAGCACGAGATCATCTTCGCGGGGCCGGGCGAGCGGGTCGTGCTGCGGCACGTGGCGACCGACCGGATGCTCTTTGCCCGCGGCGCGATCCGGGCGGCGATGTGGGGACAGACGCAGCAGCCCGGGCAATACGGGATGATCGACGTCCTCGGCCTGCATGATCCGAACGCGGAGATCCCCGACCGCTGAGTGCTTGTTTTTTGCGGCGGAATCGACGTAATTCCGCCCTCGGTAGGGTTAACGCCTGGAAGGTTCTGGCTGGTCGGAACCTCCGTGCCGGCTCGACGCTACCCGAGCCGCCGCATGCTGCGGGCGGGCGCTGGAGGAGTGACGACGAATGGCGACCGGAACGGTCAAATGGTACAACGCCACCAAGGGCTATGGCTTTGTGCAGCCTGACGGGGGCGGCAAGGACATTTTCCTGCATGTCTCCGCGCTGGAGCGTGCGGGTCTGAACGCGATCGCCGACGGCCAGAAGATCACCTATGAGCTGGAGACCGGCCGCGACGGTCGGAGTTCGGCTGCGTCGATCGCGCTGGTACGCTGAGCCCGGGGCGCCGATGGCGCCCGGCACGGCCCGGCTGCTCGGAGGGCGGCCGGGCCTTTCTTTTGCGAGGACACGATGGCCGTTGAGCGCCTGCCGCGACCCGGACTCTCGGACAACGTCCGGGCCGCGGCGCTCATGGTCCTGGCCTGCCTGGGTTTCGCGGTCAACGACGCCTTCATGAAGAGCCTCGCGGGCGAGGTGCCGCTGCTTCAGGCGGTGTTCCTGCGCGGGCTGATCGCCACGCTCCTCGTGGGCGCGCTGGCCTGGCGCGCCGGGGCGCTGCGCTATCGGCCGGGGCGGCGCGACCGGCGGCTGATCGGGCTGCGCAGCGTCGGCGAGGTCGGCGGCACCGTCTGCTTCCTCTTTGCGCTCTTCAACATGCCGATCGCCAACGCCACCGCCATCCTGCAGAGCCTGCCGCTGGCGGTGACGCTGGCGGCCGCGGTCTTCTTCGGCGAGCCGGTGGGCTGGCGGCGCTATCTCGCCATCGCCATCGGCTTTTCCGGCGTGCTCATCATCGTGCGGCCGGGCTCGGAGGGGTTCAACGCGTATTCGTTGCTGGCGCTCGCGGCCATCGTCTTCATCGTGACGCGCGACCTCAGCACCCGGCGCATGTCGCCCGGGACGCCGGCCATGGCGGTGATCTTCCTGACCTCGCTGGTCCTGACCGGCACGTCGGGGCTCGCGGCCGCGGCGACGGACTGGGAGCCGATCGGGCCGCGGCACCTCGCGGTGCTGACGATCGCGGCCGTGATGCTCCTGATCGGCTATGTCACCGGCTTTTTCGCCATGCGCAGCGGCGAGATCGGCTTCGTGCAGCCGTTCCGCTACTCGCTGCTGCTCTGGTCGATCCTGCTCGGCATCGTCATGTTCGGCGAGTGGCCGGACGCCTGGATGCTGACGGGCAGCGCCATCGTGGTGGCGACCGGGCTCTTCACGTTCTACCGGGAACGCCGCCTCACGCGGTTGCAGGCGAGCTGACTATCCGGCCGCTGTCCCGCCCACGGCCTATTCCACGACCAGCGCTTCGAGCTCGGGGAGGAGGACGACGCTTTCCTGCTCGTTCGGATCGGTGCGGGCGATCACGACTGTGCATGGCGCGCTCGAGCGGTTCGCCGGCAGGTGCGGGACTCCGGCCGGGATATAGACCATCTCGCCCTCGCGCACTATGGCGTGGTGCTCGAGGCGGTCGCCGTACCACATCTCCGAACTCGCCCTTCAGCGCATAGATCGCCGTCTCGTGGCCCGCATGCATATGCGCCTTCGCCCGGTCGCCGGGCTGGATGGTCAGGAGGTGCATGCAGATGCCCCGCGACCCGGAGCTTTCGGCCGAGATGCCGGCGGTGTAGCGGAACCCCTGCTTGCCGGCATAAGTATCCTCGCCCGGGCGGAAGATCCGGCAGGTCGGTTTCGATGCATCGGACATGGGCGCACCTCCTTGGCTTAGCGCCAGCATAGGCCGGCTGCGGCCCGAGGGGGGCAAAAACCGCGTGACCCGGTTCGGCGGTTCGCCTAAATCGGCTGGACCTTTTCCGCCGGAGAGCAGCAAGCGATGCGCCTGACAAAGTACTTCCTGCCGATCCTGCGCGAGACGCCGTCCGAGGCGCAGATCGCCAGCCACCGGCTGATGCTGCGGGCGGGGATGATCAAGCAGGCGAGCGCGGGGATCTATTCCTGGCTGCCGCTCGGGTACAAGGTGCTCAGGCGGATCGAGCAGATCGTGCACGAGGAGCAGCAGCGGGCGGGGCATATCCCGCTCTTGATGCCGACGCTGCAGTCGGCGGACCTGTGGCGGGAGAGCGGGCGGTACGACGACTACGGGGCGGAGATGCTGCGGATCAAGGACCGCCACCAGCGGGACATGCTCTACGGGCCGACCAACGAGGAGCTGATCACCGACATCTTCCGCTCGGCGGTGACCTCCTACAAGGAGCTGCCGCTGACGCTCTACCACATCCAGTGGAAGTTCCGCGACGAGGTGCGGCCGCGGTTCGGGGTGATGCGCGGGCGCGAGTTCCTGATGAAGGACGGCTACAACTTCGACCTGACCGTCGAGGACGCGATCCACGCCTACAACCGGCACATGGTGAGCTACCTCCGCACCTACGAGCGGATGGGGCTGAAGGCGATCCCGATGAAGGCGGACACCGGGCCGATCGGCGGCGACTACAGCCACGAGTTCCTGGTGCTGGCGCCGACGGGGGAGAGTGCGGTCTACTACGACCGCGCGGTGACGGACCTGACGCTGGGCGACCGCGAGGTCGATTATGCCGACCGCGGGCAGGTGAGCGAGATCGTGGAGACCTGGACGTCGCCGTATGCCCGCACCGACGAGCGGCACGATCCGGCGGCGTTCACCGAGGTGCCGGAGGATCGGCGCGTGGAGGGACGCGGGATCGAGGTGGGGCAGATCTTCTTTTTCGGCACCAAGTATTCGGCGCCGATGAAGGCGGTGGTGGTGAACGAGGCGGGCGAGCGGGTGCCGGTGCAGATGGGGAGCCACGGGATCGGCGTTTCGCGGCTGGTGGGCGCGATCATCGAGGCGAGCCACGACGAGAAGGGCATCGTCTGGCCCGAGGGCGTGACGCCGTTTCATGTCGGGATCGTCAACCTCAAGCAGGGGGACGCTGCGGCGGACGCGGCCTGCGAGGCGCTCTATGCCGGGTTGAAGGCGGCGGGACTGGACCCGCTCTACGACGACCGCGACGAGCGGGCGGGCGCGAAGTTCGCCACCATGGACCTGATCGGCCTGCCCTGGCGGATCACCGTCGGGCCGCGGGGACTGGCCGCGGGGAAGGTGGAGCTGACCTCGCGGCGGACCGGCGAAAGCGAGGAACTCGCGCCCGAGGCCGCGCTGGCGCGGTGTCGGGAGATCTATGCGGGCGTGGCGTGACGCGCCGCGCGGTCAGAAGCCTCGCCCCAGCCGTGGGTGGCGGTTGACGTCCTTGTAGAGCAGGTAGCGGAAGCGGCCGGGGCCGCCGGCGTAGCAGCCCTGCGGGCAGAAGGCGCGCAGCCACATGAAGTCGCCGGCCTCGACCTCGACCCAGTCGCGGTTGAGCTTGTAGATGCCCTTGCCCTCGAGGACGTAGAGGCCGTGCTCCATCACGTGGGTCTCGGTGAAGGGGATCTCGGCGCCGGGCATCAGGTTCACGATGGTCACGTGCATGTCCATGCGCATGTCGTCGTGGTCGAAGAAGCGGGTGGTGGTCCAGCGGCCGTCGGTGTCGGGCATCGGCGTGTTCTTCACGTCGCGTTCGTTGCCGATCACCGGGTCGGGGAGGCCGAGGCCCTCGACGGGCTCGTAGCGCTTGCGGATCCACTGGAAGCGGGAGGGCTCGTCGGCGCGGTTGCGGGCCGACCAGGTGGCGCCGGGGGGGATGTAGGCGAAGCCGCCGGGCTCGAGGTCGTGGGTGGCGCCTTCGATGGTCAGGGCGAGGCCGCCCTGCAGCAGGAAGAGCACGCCCTCGGCCTGCGGGTCGGGCTCGGGGTGGTCGCTGCCGCCGCCGGGGGAGACCTCCATGATGTACTGCGAGAAGGTCTCGGAGAAGCCGGACATGGGGCGGGCGAGGATCCAGGCGCGGGTCTTTTCCCAGAACGGGAGCGCGCTGGTGACGATGTCGGTCATCACCCCGCGCGGGATGAAGGCGTAGGCCTCGGTGAAGACGGCGCGGCCGGAGAGGAGCTCGTGCTGGCCGGGGAGGCCGCCCCAGGGGGCCCAGTAGCGGGGAAGCGGCTTGGCGGGGGCGTCTTTCATGGCAGCATGTCCTTGAGACGGAGGAGAGCGATGCGCTCGACCTGGGCGCAGGCGGTGGCGAGCTCCTGGTCGCGGTCGTTGGCGACGCGGGTCTCGAAGGCCTGCAGGATGCGCGCCTTGTCGAGGCCGCGCACGGCGATGATGAAGGGGAAGCCGAACTTGGCCTGGTAGGCGTCGTTGAGCTCGGTGAAGCGGGTGCGTTCGGCGTCGGTGAGGGAGTCGAGGCCGGCGCCGGCTTGCTCGGCGGTGGATTCGGCGGTCAGGCGTTTGGCGGCCGCCAGCTTGCCGGCGAGGTCGGGGTGGGCTTTCAGGACGGCGAGGCGCTCGTCGGGGCTGGCGGAGCGGAAGGTGCGGGCGAGGGCGTTGGCGAGGCCGACCGCGGTGTCGTGGGCGGGGCCGAGTTCGAGGGCGTAGGCGCGTTCGGCGATCCAGGGGGAGTGTTCGTAGATGCTGCCGAAGCGTGCGACGAAGGCGTCTTTCGGGAGCGTGGTCGGGCGCTCGGTGATCGCGGGGGCGGGGTGGCGGGTGCGCCAGTGCTCGGCGATGTCGCCGCGGGTGGCGATCCAGACGTTGGGCTTGGACCGGATGTGGGCGAGGAAGTCGGCGAGGGCCTTGATGCGGCCGGGGCGGCCGACGAGGCGGCAGTGGAGGCCGACGGACATCATCTTGGGCGAGCCGGCTTCGCCTTCGGCGTAGAGGGTGTCGAAGGTGTCGCGGAGGTAGGTGAAGAAGTCCTCGGAGGTGTGGAAGGTGCCCGCCGAGAAGCGCATGTCGTTGGTCTCGAGGGTGTAGGGGATGATGAGCTGCTGGCGGCCGGCGTGCTCGCGCCAGTAGGGGAGGTCGTCGTCGTAGGTGTCGGCGATCCAGTCGAAGAGGCCGGTTTCGGAGACGAGGTCGACGGTCTGGACCGAGGTGCGGCCGGTGTACCAGCCTTTCGGGGCTTCGCCCACGACCTCGGTGTGGAGGCGGATGGCTTCCTCGAGGTCGGCGCGTTCGGCTTCGGGGGTGTGGTTGCGGTAGTCGATCCAGCGCAGGCCGTGGGAGGCGATCTCCCAGCCGGCGTCCTGCATGGCGGCGACCTGGGCGGGGGAGCGGGCGAGGGCGGAGGCGACGCCGTAGATGGTGACGGGGAGGTCGCGGAGGAGGCGGTGGAGGCGCCAGAAGCCGGCGCGGGCGCCGTATTCGTAGACGGACTCCATGTTCCAGTGGCGCTGGCCGGGCCAGGGCTGGGCGCCGGGGATTTCGGAGAGGAAGCCCTCGGAGGCGGCGTCGCCGTGGAGGATCGAGTTCTCGCCGCCCTCTTCGTAGTTGAGGACGAGGCTGACGGCGATGCGGGCGCCGCCGGGCCAGTCGGCGGCGGGCGGGGTGTCGCCGTAGCCTTGCAGGTTGCGGGGGTAGCGCATCGGGGTTTTCCTCGGTCGGTTTTGCGGCAGTCTAGGGCATGGCGGGGGCTGGGGCTTTCAAAATTGTCGGGAAGGTGCTTCCGGTGGCGGGGGGTGGATCGGCGGGGCGCGGGGGCGGATAGTGGGCGGGTTTTGGCAGGGAGGATGGCATGGCCGAGGGGTATGTGACGACGCATGTGCTGGACGCAGGAAGGGGGTGTCCGGCGGCGGGGATGCGGGTGGAGCTTTACCGGATCGAGGGGGAGGGGCGGCGGCTGGTGCGGGAGGTGGTGACGAATGCGGACGGGCGGACGGATGGGGCGGTGATTCCGAAGGGGGAGATGGAGGTGGGGGTGTGGGAGCTGGTGTTTCATGCCGGGGACTACCTCGATTCGGTGGGGGCGGCGGGGGAAAACCCGAGGTTTCTCAACGTGATACCGATCCGGTTCGGGGTGGCGGACGCGGAGGCGCACTACCACGTGCCGCTGCTGCTGGCGGGGTACAGCTACTCGACGTACCGGGGGAGTTGAGGGCGGAGGGGCGCGCCGGAACGGGGGTTTTTCCGGTATGGAATCCGTATGGAATCCGTATGGCTCTTCGTATGGCTCGGGCGTGCCGGGACGGAACGGAAGGGGACCGGAGCGCGGCGGGAGGCCGCGGTTTGCCGGCGGGGTCCCGATCCGGTCCGGGGTGGCGGCGGCGGGGGAGCAGACGCGCGGGCCGGTGGTTCGGGCGGGGTATAGCGGCTCGACGTATCGGGGGCGTTAAGGGTGGAGGGGTGCGCCGGAGCGGGGATTCGGCCGATATGGAAAGCGTATGGAATCCATATGGGGGCTGGTCTTGCCGGGGATTGCCGGGACGGGACCGCCGAACGCGGCGGGAGAGCCCGCGGTTTCTCGACGTGATCCCGATCCGGTTCGGGGTGGCGGATGCGGGAGGCACATCAGGTGCCGCTGCTGCTGGCGGGGTATAGCTACTCGACGTATCGGGGGGGGGATGCAGGGGCGCACTATCACGTGCCGCTGCTGCTGGCGGAGTATAGCTACTCGACGTATCGGGGGAGTTGAGGGGAGGGGTGCGAAATTGGTGGATTTCGCGCGCGAAACTATAGGTAAAGATATGATATCGTTGTAATTGCTATTGCGGCTCCCAAATCGCGCTGCGCCTCCAGAGCTCGATGAACGGGGTTCGCGATGATCTCGCTTTCGACGGATCGAAGCGGCTACATTTCATCGCAGCAAAGTCGGGGCCATCTGCAATATTCACTGAAGCATGCAGGCGCGGAAGAAGCCAATGATCACTAGAGCTCAATTTCCGGCAATACAATGGGAGGATCTTGATATCGGCCCCGTATTCTGGAACCAATCTTATCCAACTCAGGGTAGACTGAATTTTGATGAATACCTACTGCAGCAAGAGACTTTATTATTGCATCTTTAGCATTTTGATTTATATCTATCTTGTGCATCTTAATTGCAGAGCTGCTTTCATTCTTGATCTCTTTAATGAGGCCAAATATCAGAAATGCCCCAGACTGTGCGGCGATTTTAGCATTGCTCTTCTTTGGAAGAACCGCATCTATACGAAGCAAATCTATTGGATCGATCGAGTTTTCAAAGTACGCCTTCTCCTCTTTAATTGAGTGAACAAGTCGTATAACTACTGCGTCTCCATTAAATTTACGTATAAAAGTTCCGTACTTGTCACCGTCCTCGTCCCTCAAGGTGTTCAACGGACGTTTCTCGCCGATCCCATATACTGTGCTGCGGGAATCCCGCATGCTCACCGCTAAAGCATTTCGCTGCTCGCGCGACAATTGAGCCAAATTTGCCTTGCAGCTTACGGCATCGCTTAGAAAGAATTTAGTGCTATACTTTGGACACCTCAAATGCATATACCCTTGCTCTATGGATACTGTCCTCGCAAGCAAAGTATAGCGCCATGAGCGGATTAGTTGTGACATCAAGAAGCCTCGTCGGAATACCATAGTGCTGAGCGCGAACTAGCTTGTCAAAAAAATATTTATCCCCGTCAAACTCCTTGGGGCTTTCTGAGATCATACTGTAGACGAGGGTTCGTTCGTTTTCCTCAAATCCATCGGATCTAAAAACTGACGGGAGTAACTTGTAGTTTATACTAGTATGACCTCTGTAAAATAGCTCGCCATCCGCTTCAGCTCGAAGCAACTCTATCTTGTTAATGAACCCAGTAAGTGATGTGATGCCTTTGGGCATTTGGAAGAAATTTCCTTCCCCTTTTTGAGGGTTCCCGCGAACCGAGCCGATGGTGGAGCAAACCAAACCGGGCCGCAATAGTTGCTGGCTGGAACCTCTGGGAGTCCGTGCAGTGAAATCGTCACCCCCGCGAATGCATCCGCTCGATATCGTCCAGAATCTCGTCCAGCAGCGAGCTCGTCGCCTCCCGCCCGGTGAAGCGGAGGATGTAGCCATCGCGGGCGTTCTCGCGGCGGATGACGAGGTGCGGGCGCGGGCCGTGGCGGGCGCTGGCGCGCGGGAGCGGCGCGCCGCGGGCGATGGAGACCGCGGCGCGCGTACGGGCCGTTCGGGGACGGCCCGCCCCCCGGCCGAGGGTTAGTCGGCGAGTTGCTCGATCATCCGGCGCTTGTCGTCGTCGCTCTCGGAGCCGCTGTAGATGGCCTGGATCTGCAGCATCTCGTCGGGGGTCAGCGCGTCGAGGTCGACGTCGGCGCCCACCGCCTTGATGCACTGCGCGGCGTCCTCGCGCAGGTAGGGGCTGTCGGCGATCGGCGCCTTGGCGGCGAAGACGCGCTCGATCTGCGCCCGCTTCTCGCTGTCCGAGCCGGAGCCGTCGAGGACGGTCTTGACCACCACGAGCTCGGTGCCGGTGATGCTGTCGTAGTTCTGCACCTCTATGCGGTGCTCCTTGAGCTGGTCGGCCACCTCGGCGCGGAGCTGCGGGTTGCCCTCGCAGGTCCCCCGCTCGGCCACGAGCGCCTCGACCATGGCGGCCTTGTAGGCGTCGCCGCCCTCGGTGCTGCTCAGCATCAGCTCGATCTCGGCGAGCTGGGCGTTGGACATGGAGTCGAGGTTGTCGACGGTGATGTCGTGCTCGGCGAGCTGGTTGGCGACGGACTCGCGCAGCGAGGTCTGCGACAGGGCCGGTCCGCCCAGGACGGCCGCCGAGAGCGCGGCGGCGGCCACCGTGGTCCAGAAGCGGGAAGTTCATCTCAGTTCCTCCGGATAGGGGCGGCTGCAACGGCGGCCGCCCGGTGTTGGCAACGTGATCACACTTGACCGAAAGCCGGGGAGGATCCTTGATCTCGATCAACCGGGGCGCGTGGCCGGCGAATGTTTCGCCCTGGCGCGGGGTGGATCGAAGGAGACGGGGATGAACCAGGTGCTGATCTTTCTGCATTTCGTCGGGCTGATGCTCGGGGCGACCGGCGGCTTCGGGAGCGCGCTGGTGATGCGGCGGGCGCTCGGGGCCGAGCCGGCGGCGGCGGGGGCGCTGCGCGGGCTGGGGCCGATGCTGGCCAACGTGTCGGCGACCGGGCTGGCGCTGATGTGGGCGACGGGGCTGGTGCTGGTGTGGAGCCGGTGGAACGGGCCGGGGAGCCTGCCGGGGCTCTTCTGGCTGAAGGCGGTGTTCATCCTGTCGCTGACGGCGGCGGTGGGGGTGATCCACATGACCTACGGCGAGGTGCGGCGGGGGAACCTGGCGGCGGCGGCGCGGCTGCCGAAGCTGGGGCCGGTGGCGGGGGTGTCGGCGCTGCTGGCGGTGCTGACGGCGGTGTTTACGTTCTCGGGGTGACGCGGGAGGGTGCGGGTGTCCCGCGCGATTTGTCCGTCGACAAATCGTGCCGCGCCTGCCCGCCCGGGGCAGGCGCGTTTCGCGCCAGCCGGGCAGGCGCGGCACGATTGGAGGCGGCGGGCAAGCGCGGCCCCCCTCGCCCTTCGCCATGGGCTCCGGGCGACGGACCGGGCGAGGCTCCACTGGAGCCTCGCCTTATCGGTCCGGGGATCGTGAACCTGCGGCGTGGTGCGCGGGTTGGGGGCTCAGGCGGGGGTGGGGAGGCGGGCGAGGATGCGGGCGAGCTCGCGCTTGCAGGCGGCGACGGTGAAGTCGATGAAGAGGCGGCTCTTGGGATCCTGCAGGCGCTTGTGCGGGTAGAGGCAGGCCAGCGGGATGTCGAGGGGCGGGTTGGCCTCGGCGACGGGGACGAGCTCGCCCAGGGCGAGGTGGGCGGCGATCTCGAACACGGGCTTGAGGATGATGCCGCGGCCGGAGAGCGCCCAGGCGGTGAGGACGTCGCCGTCGTCGGATTCGAGCGGGCCGGTGACCTCGAAGCGGCGGGGGCCGTCGGGGGTGACGAGCGTCCAGACGAACTCGCGGGCGCCGGGGTAGCGGTGCATCAGGCAGGCGTGGCGCTGGTCGAGCGAGATCCTGGCCGGTGTGCGGGAACGGGGCGGCCGGCGAGGTAGGCGGGGGCGGCGCAGAGGATGCGGCGGCAGTCGGCGATGGGGCGGACGCGCAGGTTGGAATCCTCGAGGACGCCGAGGACGAAGGCGAGGTCGAGGCCCTCGGCGGTGAGGTCGAGCCGGCGGTCGGAGAGGCGCAGGCGGACGTCGATCTCGGGGTAGAGGTCCTTGAAGGCGGGGATGAGCGGGGCGATGAGGCGCTTGCCGAGGCCGAGGGGGGCGGCGACGTGCAGCGAGCCGCGCGGGCTCTGCGAGACGTCGGCGACGGCGGTCTCGGCCTCGGCGATGGTCTCGAGGATTTTCAGCGCGCCCTGGTAGAAGATCGAGCCCTGCTCGGTGGGCTGCAGGCTGCGGGTGGTGCGGTTGAACAGGCGCACGCGGAGGTGGCGCTCGAGCTCGGCGATTCGGGCGGAGGCGACGGCGGCGGAGATGCGCTGGTCGCGGCCGGCGGCGGACATGGAGCCGAGCTCGTAGACGCGGACGAAGGTCTTGAGGTTGGCGACATAGGACATGCCGGGGGACCGTAGCATTTTCAGGCGAAACGCGAAACTGCTGGGTGATCTCTGGCATTTGCGGGGAAGCCGTTTTCTGCCACGCTGCGCTGATCCGCCAAGGGGGAGCAGGGCATGTACGAATTCGCCATCATCTGGGACTGGCTGGCCTTCGCAGTGCGCTGGCTGCACGTGATCGTCGGGATCGCGTGGATCGGGTCCTCGTTCTATTTCGTGGCGCTCGATCTCGGGCTGAAGAAGGTGCCGCACCTGCCGCCGGGGGCGTACGGCGAGGAGTGGCAGGTGCACGGCGGCGGGTTCTACCACATCCAGAAGTACCTGGTGGCGCCGGAGCAGATGCCCGAGCACCTGGTCTGGTTCAAGTGGGAGAGCTATGCCACCTGGCTGAGCGGGTTCGCGATGCTGGCGATCGTCTATTATGCCGGGGCGGATCTGTTCCTGGTGGACCGGACGGTGCTGGATATCCCGGCGTGGGCGGCGATCGTGATCTCGCTCCTGTCGCTGTCGGTGGGCTGGATTTGCTACGACTTTCTCTGCAAGTCGCGGCTGGCCGGGAACCCCACGCTGCTGATGGTGCTGCTTTTCATCATCCTGGTGGCGATGGCCTGGGGCTACACGCATGTCTTCAGCGGGCGGGCGGCGCTGCTGCATCTCGGGGCGTTCACCGCGACGATCATGTCGGCGAACGTGTTCCTGGTGATCATCCCGAACCAGACCATCGTGGTGGCGGACCTGAAGGCGGGGCGGACGCCGGATCCGAAGTACGGGGCGATCGCCAAGCTGCGCTCGACGCACAACAACTACCTGACGCTGCCGGTGCTGTTCCTGATGCTGAGCAACCACTACCCGCTGGCGTTCGCGACGGAGTGGAACTGGCTGATCGCCAGCCTGGTGTTCCTGATGGGCGTCACCATCCGGCACTACTTCAACACCATGCACGCGACCGGGCAGAAGCTGAACTGGACCTGGGCGGTGACGGCGATCCTCTTCATCATCATCATGTGGCTGTCGAGCGCGCCGGGGAGCGAGCGCGAGGAGCTGGCCGGGCTGTCGCCGATGCAGGAGCGCTTCGCCTCGGCGGCGGGCTTCGAGACGGTGGCGGACACGGTGCGCGGGCGGTGCTCGATGTGCCATACCGCCGAGCCGGGATGGCCCGGCGTGCATCGCGCGCCGAAGGGGGTGATCCTGGAGACCGACGCGCAGATCGCGGCGCAGGCGCGCGAGATCTACCTGCAGGCGGGGCGGTCCCACGCCATGCCGCCGGGCAACGTTTCGGAGATCGAGCCCTCGGAGCGCAGGCAGATCGTCGACTGGTATCGCGCCGCTGTCTCCGGCTGAGGAGTGCGGGCTTAAGGCACGGCGCAAATAGCGCTTTCGACTTGCGCCGCCTTTGACCTATCATTCACCCCTCAGGTGAGCGTCTGGCCGACGTGCGGCGGGGCGCGCAGTGACAGGGTGCAGCGAGTGGACGGGACGCGCGACAGGCCGCCCGGCAAGACGGCCGAGAACTGGAGCCGCAAGGACGGGATCCGCGCCGGCGCCGTATCCGGGCCCTGGCGGAGCGCGCCGCGCGATCCGGAAACACCGCATGCGGACGCGCAGAAACCGGCGGTTGGCGGGGCGGGAGTTGCGGCGCGCGCGCCAGCGACGGGGCTGCGGGTATGGGTGGCGCTGGGCGTGCTGCTCGCCTTGGGAATAGTGGCGGCGGCCGTGCTCTTCCGGGTCACGAACAGCGACGCGCCGGTGCGCGCTGGCGCCAGCGGCGCCGACCGCGGCCCAGGCGCCGGCGACCGCTGTTCAGCCTGCAGAGACGGAGTTCGAGCAGGTCGCTGCGGTGCAGGGCGATCCGGCGCTGGCGGCGGTGACGAGCGTCCGGCTGCGGATCGGGCCGGAGT
Source organism: uncultured Alphaproteobacteria bacterium (assembly GCA_963844375.1). GTDB lineage: Bacteria > Pseudomonadota > Alphaproteobacteria > Rhodobacterales > Rhodobacteraceae > Amaricoccus. Next base: position 23,970 of record CAWJOI010000005.1, read on the forward strand.
TCCCGCCCGGCCGGCAGGCGGCGATCCTGGCCGCGCTCTCGGAGGCGGGCATCACGGCGGTTCAGGTGGAAGCGTTGCCGTTCGAGATCGCCACGTCGCGGGTGGGCTATTACCGCGCCGAGGACCTCGCGGCGGCCGAGGCGCTGGGGCGGCTGGTATCGCCGGTCGTCGGCACGGACGGCGACGTCGGGGTGCGCGACTATGGCCAGCTCTTGGCCGATCCCGAGCCGGGACGTCTCGACCTCTGGGTCGGGGGGTGATCCGAGATGCCGGGCCGATGTGCGGCGTCCCTGCTGGCGCGGGTCAACGCCGCGGTCGTCGCCACCATCTTCTTCACGGCAGCCGCCGCGCAGACTGAGCCGGAGGCTTCCGGGTCGAACCCGGAGTACGTTGCGATCCTGCAGGCCGAGGTCGCCGAGCTGGAGGCCAAGCGGGAGGCGCTGGAGGTGGCCGCGGACGCGGCATCCGAGCAGGTCGCTGCGGCGGAGGCCGAACTTGGCCGGATTGCGGCGGAGACCGCGGGGTTGCGGGCGCAAGCCGAGGCGGCGCGCGTGGCGGCGGCGGCCGCCGACGAGGCGCGGGAGAAGCTCGAGGCGGTGGAGGCGGGGCTCGAGGCGGCGGAGGCCGAGCGTCGGGAGGCCGAAGCGACGGTGGAGGCGCTCGACGCGCGGGAAACGGAGCTGACGGCCACCATCGCGGCGGCGGAGGCGCGGGTGGAGGCGCTGGAGGGTCAGGCCGCGACGATGGAGAGCGGCGCCGTGACGGCGGCGCAGGTCGATGAGCTGAACGGGCAGGTTGCGGCGCTGACGGAAGCGGCGACGGAGGCCGAGGCGCGATTGCAGGCGCTCCGCGCGCAAGTGGCGACCGAGGAGGCGGCGGCGAGCGATGCCACCGGCCGGGCCGAGGCCGCTGCGGCGCGGCAGGCCGAGGCGGAGGCGGCGGCGGAGACGGCGGAAGCGCGGCTTGCGGCGTTGGAGGCGGACCAGGCGCGGTTGACGGCGACGACGGCGGAGGTGGAAGCGGCCGAGCGCCGGCTGGCGGAGCTGCAGGCGGCGATCGGCGAGGCCGAGACGAGCAGCAACGAGATGGTCGCGCGGCTGGCGAGCCTTGAGCAGGAAATTGCGGCGGGCACTGCCCGGCAACAGGAACTGGCGGCTGCGGTGGCGGTGGCGGAGGGCGTGGCGCGGGCGGCGCCGCAGGCGGCCGGCGGTGGACGGTCGCTCGCGGCGATCACGGCGGCGGTCGGGACCGCGCCGGGGCTGGCGGAGGCGAGCGACGGGCAACGGGCGGCGCTGATTGCGGAGCTGGAGGCCGGCGCCTGCGTGACCGATGCCCTGACGACGGCGGTGGGGGCGATCAACCGCCTGACGGCGGCGGCGCTGGTGCGGGGGCTGGGTGGATGCTGATGCCGGGGAGAGCGGCATGATCGCGCCGCGCTGGTGGCGCTCGTCCTGCTCGGGTTGCCGGCGGCGGCGCAGGAGGTGACGGGGACCATCGTCACCGGGAGCCCGGAGGGTACCTATGTGCGGATCGGGCGTGACCTGGCGGCGCTGGGGGCGGAGTGCGGGGTGAGCCTGGACGTGCGCGAGAGCGCGGGGTCGGTGGAGAACATGGAGGCGGTGCGCGACCGGCGGGCGACGCAGCTCGGGTTGGTGCAGAGCGACGTGCTGGAGTACTTCAAGACCTTCGCCGGCGACGACGCGGGGCTGCGGCGGCAGGCGGATGGGATCCGCATCGCGTTTCCGCTCTACGACGAGGAGGTGCATGTGCTGGCGCGGCGCGGCATCGGCGGCCTGGCCGATCTCGCGGGCCAGCGGGTGGCGACCGGGGCAGAGGGGAGCGGGACGCGGATCACGGCGGACCTGATCCTCGACCTGGCGCAGGTGGCGCCGGCGGAGCGGCGAGCGCTCGGGCCCGAGGCGGCGCTGGAGGCGCTGCTCGCGGGGGAGATCGATGCGATGTTCTTCGTGGTGGGGGCGCCGGCGGAGCTGTTCCGCTCGGATGCCATCGATCCGGCGGCGTTTCACCTGCTGCCGATCGACGACCCGGTCGTCGCCGCCGTCTATGAGCCCGTGGAGGTGCCGGCGGGGACCTATCCGTTCGTGGCCGAGCCGGTGCAGGTGGTGGCGGTGAAGGCGGTGCTCGTGACCTTCGATTTCCAGCCGGGGCAGAACGCGTATCAGGCGGGGAGCTGCCGGATGCTGGCGGACCTGGGCCATCTGATGGTGACCCGGTTCGACCAGCTGCGGGAGAGCGGGCACCCGAAGTGGCGGTCGGTGGACGTGCGGGACCTTCCGCCGGGGTGGGAGGTGTCGCCCTGCGTGCTGCAGGGACTGGAGCCGGGGTACATGTTCAGTTGCCGCAAGCCGGACGGGACGGTGGTGCAGGAAGGGCTGGGGGCGTCGGGGGAGACCGATGCGAACGCGCTGTTCCTGGAGCGGGTCTGCGCGCGGCTGGGGTGCTGATCGCGTCGCCGGGCGGACCGGCCGGGGCGCCGCTTCAGATGGCGAGCTGGGCCTTCAGGGCCATGACGTCGCGCAGGCGCTGGCCGGCGGCCATGCGGCGCTCCTCCGGGGCCTCGGCGAGGTCGCGCTCGGCGGCGCCGAGGAGATCGGCGAGGAGGCCCGCGTCGGCCTCCGGGCGGAGGACGGCCTGCTCGGCGAGGATGGTCGTGGAGGTGGGCGAGACCTCGGCGAAGCCGCCGGTGACGACGTACTCCGCGGTCTCGGCGGCGGTGACCACGCGGACGACGCCGGGGCGGAGGGTGGTGAGGAAGGGGGCATGGTTGGGCATGGCGGTGAAGTCACCGCCGATGCCGGGGATCTGGACGCTGGTGGCCTCGACCGAGGCGAGCTTGCGCTCGGGGCTGACCAGGTCGAATTGCAGGGTGTCGGCCATGGGATGCTTCCTCAGGCCGCTTCGGCGGCCATGCGCTCGGCCTTCTTCATCACCTCGTCGATGCCGCCGACCATGTAGAAGGCCGACTCCGGCAGGTGGTCGAACTCGCCGGCGACGACGCGGCGGAAGCTGTCGATGGTCTCGGCGAGCGGGACCTGCACGCCGGGGGAGCCGGTGAAGACCTGGCGCGACGTCGAACGGCTGCGACAGGAAGCGCTGGATCTTGCGGGCGCGGGCGACGGTGAGCTTGTCGTCCTCGGAGAGCTCGTCCATGCCGAGGATGGCGATGATGTCCTGCAGCGACTTGTAGCGCTGCAGGATGCCCTGGACGTCGCGGGCGACCTGGTAGTGCTCGTCGCCGATCACCATGGGGTCGAGCAGGCGCGAGGTGGAGTCGAGCGGGTCGACGGCGGGGTAGATGCCGAGCTCGGAGATGGCGCGGGAGAGCACGGTCGTCGCGTCGAGGTGGGCGAAGGAGGTGGCGGGCGCCGGGTCGGTGAGGTCGTCGGCGGGGACGTAGATCGCCTGCACCGAGGTGATCGAGCCGCGGCGGGTCGAGGTGATCCGCTCCTGCAGCGCGCCCATGTCGGTGGCGAGCGTGGGCTGGTAGCCCACGGCGGAGGGGATGCGGCCGAGGAGCGCGGAGACCTCGGAGCCGGCCTGGGTGAAGCGGAAGATGTTGTCGATGAAGAAGAGCACGTCGGTGCCCGACTGGTCGCGGAACTGCTCGGCGAGGGTGAGGCCCGAGAGCGCGACGCGCATGCGCGCGCCCGGCGGCTCGTTCATCTGGCCGTAGACCAGCGCCACCTTGGACTTGGTGAGGTCGTCGATGTTGATGACGCCGGACTCGATGAACTCGTGGTAGAGGTCGTTGCCCTCGCGGGTGCGCTCGCCGACGCCGGCGAAGACCGAGTAGCCGGAGTGCACCTTGGCGATGTTGTTGATCAGCTCCTGGATCAGCACCGTCTTGCCGACGCCGGCGCCGCCGAAGAGGCCGATCTTGCCGCCCTTGGCGTAGGGGGCGAGGAGGTCGATGACCTTGATGCCGGTGACGAGCACCTCGGATTCGGTGGACTGCTCGGAGAAGGCCGGGGCGTTGGCGTGGATCGGGCGGTACTCGCTCGCCTCGACCGGGCCCTTCTCGTCCACCGGGTCGCCGACGACGTTGAGGATGCGGCCGAGCGTGCAGTCGCCGACCGGAACCTGGATGGCCTTGCCGGTGTCGGTGACCTTCTCGCCGCGGACGAGGCCCTCGGTGGAGTCCATGGCGATGGTGCGGACGGTGGACTCGCCGAGGTGCTGGGCGACCTCGAGGACGAGGCGGACGCCGTTGTTCTCGGTCTCGAGCGCGTTGAGGATCTCGGGCAGGTGGTCTTCGAACTGCACGTCGACGACCGCGCCGATGACCTGGGTGATCTTGCCGACTGCTGCTTGGGTGGCCATGGCGTTGGTCTCCGTCCCTTAGAGCGCTTCCGCGCCCGAGATGATCTCGATGAGTTCGCTGGTGATCGCCTGCTGGCGCGAGCGGTTGTACTGGATGGTGAGCTTGTCGATCATCTCGCCGGCGTTGCGGGTGGCGTTGTCCATGGCGCTCATGCGGGCGCCCTGCTCGGACGCGGCGTTTTCCAGCAGCGCGGTGAAGACGTGGGTGGCGACGCCGCGCGGCAGCAGCTCGGCGAGGATCGCTTCCTCGTCGGGCTCGTACTCGTACTGGGCGACGGCCGCGCTGTCGGTCTCTTCGAAGACCGCCGGGATCAACTGGAGCTCGGTCGGGACCTGGCTCATCACCGACTGGAAGCGGTTGAAGAAGATGGTGCAGACGTCGAACTCGCCGGCGTTGAACCGCGTCATCACGTCATGGGCGATGCCGTGGGCGTCGGTGTATCCGAGCCGCTTGACGTTGCCGAGATCCACGTGGCCGACGAGGTGCTTGCCGAGGTCGCGGCGGAGCTGCTCGCGGCCCTTCTTGCCGACGGTGAGGATCTTGACCGTGCTGCCTTCGGCCAGCCGCTTCTGCACATGCGCGCGGGCGAGCCGGACGATCGAGGAGTTGAAGCCGCCGCAGAGGCCGCGCTCGGAGGTGGCGACGACGAGGAGGTGCGTCTCGCTCTTGCCGGTGCCGCCGAGCAGCTTCGGCGCCGAAGGGCTTTTCGCCACGCCTGCCGCGAGGTTGCCGAGGACGGCCTCCATGCGGCTGGCATAGGGCCGGGCGGCCTCGGCGGCCTCCTGGGCGCGGCGCAGCTTGGCCGCGGCGACCATCTGCATCGCCTTGGTGATCTTGCGCGTGGACTTCACGCTGGCGATGCGGATCTTGCAGATCCTTGAGGCTCGGCATGGCTCGTTCCTCTATTCCGGCCGGATCACGCGAAGGATTTCGCGAAGCCCTCGATGCCGGCCTTGAGCTCCTTCTCGATCTCGCCGGCGATCTTCTGGTCCTGGTCGCGGATCTTGGTGAGAAGCCCGGCGTCGGAGGAGCGCAGGTGGGCGAGAAGGCCCTTCTCGAAGCGGCTCACGTCGCTGACCGGCATCTTGTCGAGGTAGCCGTGGGTGCCGGCGTAGATCAGCACCACCTGCTCGGCGTTGGTCAGCGGGGAATACTGCGGCTGCTTGAGGAGCTCGGTCAGGCGGGCGCCGCGGTTGAGCAGGCGCTGGGTGGCGGCGTCGAGGTCGGAGCCGAACTGGGCGAAGGCGGCCATCTCGCGGTACTGGGCGAGCTCGAGCTTGATCGAGCCGGCGACCGACTTCATCGCCTTGGTCTGCGCGGAGGAACCCACGCGGGAGACCGAGAGGCCGACGTTCACCGCCGGGCGGATGCCCTGGTAGAAGAGCTCGGACTCGAGGAAGATCTGGCCGTCGGTGATCGAGATGACGTTGGTCGGGATGTAGGCCGAGACGTCGCCGGCCTGGGTCTCGACGATGGGGAGCGCGGTCAGCGAGCCGGAGCCGTGGTCCTCGTTGAGCTTGGCGGAGCGTTCGAGCAGGCGGGAGTGGAGGTAGAAGACGTCGCCCGGGTAGGCCTCGCGGCCGGGCGGGCGGCGGAGCAGCAGCGACATCTGGCGGTAGGAGACGGCCTGCTTGGAGAGGTCGTCGTAGATGATCAGCGCGTGCATGCCGTTGTCGCGGAAGTACTCGGCCATGGCGCAGGCGGAATAGGGGGCGAGGTACTGCATCGGCGCCGGCTCGGAGGCGGTGGCGGCGACGATGGTGGTGTACTCGATGGCGCCGGTCTCCTCGAGCTTCTTGACGAGCTGGGCGACGGTGGAGCGCTTCTGGCCGATGGCGACGTAGACGCAGTAGAGCTTCTTGCTCTCGTCGTTGCCGGCGGCGTCGTTGTAGACCTTCTGGTTGAGGATGGCGTCGAGCGCCACGGCGGTCTTGCCGGTCTGGCGGTCGCCGATGATGAGCTCGCGCTGGCCGCGGCCGATGGGGATGAGCGCGTCGATGGCCTTGAGGCCGGTGGCCATGGGCTCGTGCACCGACTTGCGCGGGATGATGCCCGGGGCCTTCACGTCGGCGACGCGGCGTTCGGTGGTCTTGATCGCGCCCTTGCCGTCGATGGGGTCGCCGAGGGCGTCGACCACGCGGCCGAGCAGCGCCTTGCCGACGGGGACGTCGACGATCGACTTGGTCCGCTTGACCACGTCGCCTTCGCCGATGTCGCGGTCGGAGCCGAAGATCACCACGCCGACGTTGTCGACCTCGAGGTTCAGCGTCATGCCGCGGATGCCGCCGGGGAACTCGACCATCTCGCCGGCCTGGACGTTGTCGAGGCCGTGCACGCGGGCGATGCCGTCGCCGACCGAGAGGACCCGGCCCACCTCCGCGACCTCGGCCTCCTGGCCGAAGTTCTTGATCTGCTCTTTCAGGATCGCGGAGATTTCAGCGGCTTGGATCGCCATTATCCGACCTCTTTCATGATACTCTGCAGATGGGCGAGCTTGGATCGGATCGAGCTGTCGATCATCCGCGAGCCGACCTTGATCACCAGGCCGCCGATCAGGCCCTCGTCCACGGTCACATCGAGCTTGACGTCCTTGCCGACGCTCGCCTTCAGCGTCTCGGCCAGCGCCTCGGTCTGCCCCTTGGTGAGCGGCTTGGCCGAGGTGACCTCGGCGGTGACCTCGCCGCGCTCGGCGGCGATCAGCGCCTTGACCTGGGCGACGAGGCCGGGGACGACGAAGAGGCGGCGGTTCTGCGCCATCAGGCCCAGCGTGTTGGTGACCGTCGTTCCGAGGCCCATGGCGGCGGCGATCGCCGCGATCGCCCTGCCCTGCTCCTCGCGGCTGTGCACGGGCGAGGCCAAGAGTTCGCGGAAGTCCGCACTGTTGGCGTGTACCGCCTCGATCTCGCCGATGTCGCGCTCGACCTCGTCCAGCAGCTTGCCGTCTTTTGCGATTTCTACGAGTGCGGTCGCATAGCGACCAGCCACCCCGGAGGTCAATGTAGCTGAGCTGGCCACCGACTTCCTTCCGTTTTTCTGACCCCGGCCCCCCGCGGGCGGAAGCGAGTGATTCCGCCGCAGGTTAGCCCTGCGTCCCCGGCGAAATCGGGTCGCTGATAGCAGAGGGTCGGGAGCGTGGCAATACGTTGGTGCGGCGCGAAGAAGCCCGCGAACGCCGGGTGGCGGGGGGCGTCGCTCACCTTCGCCGGCCCGCGGCGAGCGCCCCTCGGCCGTGGCCGCGGACCGGCTCGGGGCTGGGCCGGGTGAGGCCCTCGAGCACGTCGAGCGGGCCTGGCACCGCGACCTTGGAGCCGGAGGACGGCGGGCGCGCGTAGACCTGGACGGACGCCTCGACGAGCAGCGCTCCGGCGATCACGTGCGGCTCGAAGCGGCGGCCGAGGCGTTCCCAGAAGTAGGCGGTCTGCAGCAGGAACTTGCGGTGCGAGGGCGGCGCGTAGAGCGCGGCGGCGTGGCGCTCGGGGGCGAAGCGGTGGGTGCGGAGCAGCGCCTCGAGCTGGCCGAAGCTGTAGGGGCGGCCGAAGCCGAAGGGCGTGACGTCGCGGCGCGCCCAGAGGCCGGAGCGGTTCGGGACGATGAAGATGACCCGGCCGCCGGGGGCCAGCACGCGCCAGATCTCGGCGAGGAGGGCATCCGGGCGCTCGCAGGTCTCGAGGCCATGGCTCACGATCAGCCGGTCGACGCTGGCGGCCTCGATCGGCCAGCGGGTTTCCTCGACCATCACGCAGCGGTTGGGCTCGCCGGTGGGCCAGGGCATGACGCCCTGGGGGCCCGGCATGAGCGCGAGGACGCGGGCGGAGTCCTTGAGGAAGGGGCGGAGCATGGGAACGGCGAAGCCGTAGCCGACGATGGAAAGGCCGTGGGTGTCCGGCCAGAGGCCGCGGATCGCCTCCTGAAGCAGGCGCTGCGCCGACCGGCCGAGCCGGGTGCGATAGTAGAAGGCGCGCAGGTCGACGACGTCGAGATACATGGAGCGATCCTAGTCGATCGCGGGCGCGCGTGCCAATGGCGGGGCGAAAGCCCGGGGCTTCCTGGTGGAATGCGCGGGGCGGGACGCTATGCTGACGGGAAAGCCCGTTCCCACGGAGGACTCAATGCCGCTCGAGATCGTCACCGTCCCTTGCCTCAGCGACAACTACGCCTATCTGTTGCGCGACGAAGCCAGTGGCAAGGTCGGGCTTGTGGACGCGCCCGAGGCGGGGCCGGTCCAGGCGGCGCTGGCGGAGCGGGGCTGGGTTCTCGATCTTATCCTGATTACGCATCATCACGCGGATCACATCCAGGCGGTGGACGCCCTGCGCGGTCGGGCCGAGGTGGTGGGCGCCGAGGCGGATCGCGGGCGGCTTCCGAAGCTCGATCGCGGCGTGGCTCCGGGAGACACGGTGGCGCTGGGCGAGAGCGTGGCGGAGGTCCTGGACGCGCCGGGGCATACGGTGGGGCACATCGCCTACTATTTCGCCGAGGCGCACGCGCTCTTCTCCGCGGACAGCCTGATGGTCATGGGGTGCGGGCGACTGTTCGAGGGGACGGCGGAGCAGATGTGGTCGACACTGAGCCGGATGGCGGCGTTGCCGGATGCGACGCTGGTCTATTCCGGGCACGAGTACACGGCGAGCAACGCGCGCTTCGCGTTGTCGGTGGACGGAGAGAACCCGGCGCTGAAGACGCGGGCGGCGGAAATCGCCGCGATGCGGGAGAAGGGGGTTCCGACGGTGCCGGCGCGGCTGGACCTGGAGCGGGCGACGAACCCGTTCCTCCGCGCCAGGGACGCGGATTTCAAGTCCCGGCTGGGTCTGGAGAAATTGCCGGATGCTCAAGTTTTCGCCGAGATCCGCCGCCGCAAGGATGCTTTCTGAGCATGCCCCGCAAAGAGGGCGGGTGACGGTAACGACATCACTGCAATTTTTTTGCGCTTTGCCCGAAGGGGTGCCACAATCGCCCTTGAAGCGTGATGGATAAAACCGAAGTTTAACAGGTGACGGGTAACACTTGAGTTCCTTGGCCACGCCGGCCCACCACGGCCGGCGGGTACAGACCGGAAGGACGCGGATAATGCCCTCTTTCTCGAGTACTCTGGAAGCCGCAATCCACAACGCTCTCGGGCAGGCCAATCAGCGCAAGCACGAGCTGGCGACGCTGGAGCACCTCCTTCTGGCGCTGGTCGACGAACCGGACGCGGCGCGGGTGATGAAGGCCTGCGGCGTCGACATCGACAAGCTGCGCAAGACCATCGTGGCCTTCCTCGACGAGGAGCTGGACGCGCTGATCTCGGACATCGAGGGGTCCGAGGCGGCGCCCACCACCGGCTTCCAGCGGGTGATCCAGCGCGCGGCGATCCATGTGCAGAGCTCGGGCCGCTCCGAGGTCACGGGCGCGAACGTTCTGGTGGCGATCTTCGCGGAACGCGAGAGCCACGCCGCGTATTTCCTGCAGGAACAGGACATGACCCGCTACGACGCGGTCAACTACATCAGCCACGGTGTCGCCAAGGATCCGTCCTATGGCGAGGCGCGGCCGGTGAAGGGTGCAGAGGCAGCGCCCGAGGCGAAGGCACAATCGCAAGGGGCCAAGGAAACCGAGGAGACCGCATTGCAGAAGTACTGCGTCGACTTGAACGAGAAGGCACGCCGGGGGGACGTGGATCCACTGATCGGCCGTGATCTCGAGGTCGAGCGGTGCATCCAGGTCCTTTGCCGGCGGACGGAAGAACAACCCGCTGCTGGTGGGCGACCCCGGCGTCGGCAAGACCGCCATCGCCGAGGGGCTGGCGCGCAAGATCGTCGACGGCGAGACGCCGCACGTTCTGGCGGAGACGACGATCTTCTCGCTGGACATGGGGGCCTTGCTGGCGGGCACGCGGTATCGCGGCGACTTCGAGGAGCGGCTCAAGGCGGTGATGAAGGAGCTGGAGAACCATCCCGAACGCCATCCTCTTCATCGACGAGATCCATACGGTGATCGGCGCGGGTGCGACCAGCGGCGGCGCGATGGATGCGTCTAACCTGCTGAAGCCGGCGCTGCAGTCGGGCACGCTGCGCTGCATGGGGTCGACGACCTACAAGGAGTACCGGCAGCACTTCGAGAAGGACCGGGCGCTGGCGCGGCGGTTCCAGAAGATCGACGTGAACGAGCCGACGGTCGAGGACGCGTTCAAGATCCTCAAGGGGCTGAAGCCGTACTTCGAGGACCATCACGACGTGCGCTACACGGCGGACGCCATCCGCTCGGCGGTGGACCTTAGGCGCGCTACATCCATGACCGCAAGCTGCCGGACAAGGCGATCGACGTGATCGACGAGGCGGGGGCGGCGCAGCACCTCCTGCCGGAGAGCCGGCGGCGCAAGACCATCACCTCGAAGGAGATCGAGGCGGTGGTGGCGAAGATCGCGCGCATCCCGCCGAAGAACGTCTCCAAGGACGACGCCGAGGTGCTGAAGGACCTGGAGAAGTCGCTGAAGCGGCTGGTCTTCGGCCAGGACAAGGCGATCGAGGCGCTGTCGTCGGCGATCAAGCTGAGCCGCGCCGGCCTGCGCGAGCCGGAGAAGCCGATCGGCAACTACCTCTTCACCGGCCCCACCGGCGTCGGCAAGACCGAGGTGGCCAAGCGGCTGGCGGAGACGCTGGGCGTGGAATTGCTGCGCTTCGACATGTCGGAATACATGGAGAAGCACACGGTCAGCCGGCTGATCGGCGCGCCTCCGGGCTATGTCGGGTTCGACCAGGGCGGGCTGCTGACCGACGGCGTGGACCAGCATCCGCACTGCGTGCTGCTGCTCGACGAGATGGAGAAGGCGCATCCGGACGTCTACAACATCCTGCTGCAGGTGATGGACAACGGCAAGCTCACCGACCACAACGGCCGGACGGTGGATTTCCGCAACGTCGTCCTGATCATGACCTCGAACGCGGGGGCGATGGAGCAGGCGCAGAACGCGCTCGGCTTCGGGCGGTCGCGGCGCGAGGGCGAGGACACGGCGGCGGTGGAGAAGATGTTCACGCCCGGAGTTCCGCAACCGTCTCGACGCGGTGATCAGCTTCTCGGCGCTGCCGAAGGAGGTGATCCTGCAGGTGGTCGAGAAGTTCGTGCTGCAGCTCGAGGCGCAGCTGATGGACCGCAACGTGCAGATCGAGCTGTCGCCGGAGGCGGCCGAGTGGCTGGCCGACAAGGGCTACGACGACAAGATGGGCGCGCGGCCCTTGGGCCGGGTGATCCAGGAGCACATCAAGAAGCCGCTGGCGGAGGAGCTGCTGTTCGGCAAGCTCGCCAAGGGCGGCATCGTGCAGGTGATCGTGCAGAACGGCGAAATCGTGCTGAAGATCGAGCCGGTCGCGACGCCGCGGATCACGGCGAAGAAGCCGCCGCTGCTGCCGCCGCCGAGTAGCGGAGGCGCGCCTGGACTGAACGAAGGGCGCCCGCGCGAGCGGCGCCCTTTCCGTTTGCTCCGCCGGACGATCCTGTCGCATCCGAGCGATGCCCGCTCGAGATTGCCCGGGACCTGGGGAGCTTTCGACGGCTCGCGTTGGCGTGCGAGAGGTTGCCGATGTCCCGTCCCGCCCGCTCTCCGAACCCGCCAGAACGCTGCTGATCGTCGAGGACGAGGCGCTGGTCCGTATCGACCTCGCCGACCTCCTGGGCGACATGGGCTACGAGGTGATCGAGGCGGCCGGCGCGGACCAGGCGATCGCGCTTCTCGAGACGCATCCCGAGATCGTCGCGGTCATCACCGACATCCAGATGCCGGGGTCGATGGACGGACTGGCGCTGGCCCGGGCGGTCCGCGAACGCTGGCCGCCCTCGCGCTGATCATCCTGTCCGGACATGCACGGCCAGGGGCGGACGAGATACCGGCGCGGGCGCGCTTTCTGGCCAAGCCGCCCGTGGGCGGCTCGCTCAGGCGGACGCTCGCCGACCTCGGGGTCGGACCCCCAGCCGTCAGGTGAGCTCGGGCCAGGCGGTCGCCTCGGCGCGGTCGGGGCGGGAGATCAGGGTGTAGAACATCGGCACCACGAAGAGCGTGAAGAAGGTGCCGACGATCAGGCCGGAGAAGATCACCAGGCCCATCGAGTAGCGCGCCGCCGCGCCGGCGCCCTCGGCGATGATCAGCGGCACCACGGCGAGCGCCATGGCGGCGGTCGTCATCAGGATCGGCCGGAGCCGGATCTTGGCGGCGGCGACGATCGCGTCGCGCCTGGTGAGGCCGTGCTGCTCGCGCTGCTGGTTGGCGAACTCGACGATCAGGATGCCGTGCTTGGTGATCAGGCCGATCAGCGTGATCAGCCCGACCTGGGTGTAGATGTTGAGCGTGCCGAGGCCGATGTTGAGCGGCAGGATCGCGCCGAAGATCGAGAGCGGCACCGACATCAGGATGATGAACGGGATCGCGGAAGCTCTCGAACTGGGCGGCGAGCACCAGGTAGATCACCAGGAGCGCCAGCGCGAAGGCGATCATGATGGTGTTGCCCTGCTGCCACCTCGAGCCGCGACTGGCCGGAATAGTCGATGAAGAAGCCCTCGGGCAGGGTCTCGCTGCAGGATGTCGCTGGATCTCGGCGAGCCCGTCGCCGGTGGAGACGCCCGGCAGCGGCAGCGCCGAGATCGTCGCGGAGTTGAGCTGGTTGAACTGCTCGATCGCCGCCGGCGAGGCGTTGGTCGAGATGTCGACCACCGAGCTCAGCGGCACCATCTCGCCGGTGGCGGCGCGCACGAAGAAGTTGCCGAGCGTCTCGGGATTGGCGCGGCACTCGCGCGGCACCTGGGTGATGATGTCGTAGCTGTTCGAATCGCGGTCGAACTGGCCGATCGAGCCGCCGCCGACCAGGAGGCCGAGCGTGGTGCCGATCTCGCTGATCGGCACGTTGAGGCTGGCCGCGCGGTCGCGGTCGATGGTCACCGTCACCTGCGGCGCGTCGAAGGCGAGCGAGTTCTGCACCACGATGAAGCGGCCGGAGGCCTGCGGCCTTGCTGCTTCACCTCGTCGGCCACCTCGAAGACCCGCTCCGGCTCGTGGATCGACTGGATGACGACCGAGATCGGCAGGCCGCCGCCGGCGCCGGGCAGCGTCGGCGGCGCGAAGACGAAGCCCTCGACGCCGGCGACCTGGCCGAGCCGGCCCTGGATGTCCTGCTGGATCTCGGCCTGGGAGCGGTCGCGCTCGGCCCATTCCTCGAGCACCCAGATGTAGAAGCCGCGAGTTGCGCTGGCCGCCGAAGCCGACGATGGAGAACTCGGTGTTGACCTCGGGGATGTCCTCGGTGAGCTCGGAGATCTGGTCGGTGTAGAGCTGGGTGTATTCCTTGGTGGCGTAGCGCGGGCCGTTCAGGATCGCGAAGAGCGCGCCCTGGTCCTCCTCGGGCGCGAGCTCGGTCGTGGTCCTGGTGAACATGAAGCCGGTGGCGCCGACCAGCGCCAGCACCATCAGGATCGTCACCGGCCGGTAGTCGAGCGAGCTCGACACCCGCCGCTCGTACCAGTTGGCGACCCGGTCGAAGGTGCGGTCGACGAAGCGCTGGAAGCGGCTGGCCGTCGCCGGACTTCAGGAGGCGCGCCGCCATCATCGGCGTGATGGTCAGCGCGACGATGCCGGAGATGATCACCGCGCCGGCGAGGGTGAAGGCGAACTCGCGGAAGAGCGCGCCGGTCAGCCCGCCGGTGAAGCCGAGCGGCGCGAGCACGGCGGCGAGCGTCAGCGTCATGGCGACGACCGGGCCGGTGATCTCCTTCATGCCGATGATCGCGGCATCCATCGGCGTCAGGCCCTCCTCGATGTGGCGGTGGATGTTCTCCACCACCACGATCGCGTCGTCGACGACGAGGCCGATGGCGAGCACCATCGCGAGCAGCGACAGCAGGTTGATCGAGTAGCCGAGCGCCAGCAGGATGGCGCAGACGCCGATCAGCGACAGCGGGATCGTCACGATCGGCATCAGCACCGAGCGGAACGAGCCGAGGAAGAGCAGGATGACGAGACGACGATCGCGACCGCCTCGCCGATGGTCTTGAACACCTCCTCGATCGAGGCGCTGATCGTCTCGGTCGAGTCGTAGACGAGCTCGATCTGCATGCCCTCGGGCAGGGTGGCGTTGATCGCCGGCAGCTCGGCGATCACCGCGTCGGCGGTGTCGAGCGGGTTGGCCGCCGGGCGTCGGGAAGATGCCGATGAAGGTGCCGCGGCAGGCCGTTGAAGGTGACGATCTCGTCCTGCTCCTCGGCGGCGAGCTCGACCCGCGCCACGTCGCGCAGGCGCACCACCGCGTCGCCCTCGGCTTGAGCGGCAGCGCGCCGAAGGCCTCCGGCGTCTGCAGCGTCGACTGCATGGTGATGTTGTAGGCGACGAACTCGTTCTCGGTCTTGCCCGGCGCCGAGAGGAAGTTCGAGGCGCGGATCGCCGCCAGCACCTCGGCGGCGGTCACGCCGCGCGCGGCGAGCTGCAGCGGGTCGATCCAGACCCGCATCGCGTAGTTGGCCGCGCCGATGATCTCGATCTCGGCGACGCCCTCGATCGTCGACATGCGCGGCCGGATCACCCGCTCGAGGTACTCGGTCAGCTGCTCCTGGGTCATGTTCGGGTTCAGCGCCGCGAGATACATCAGCGCGAAGTCGAAGCCGGTGCCCTTGACGATGATCGGGTCCTCGGCCTCCTCGGGCAGCTGGCCGCGCACCTGCTGCACCTTGGACAGCACCTCGGTCAGCGCCACGTCGGGGTCGGCGCCGAGCTGCATGTTGACGCTGACCACGCTGGCCGAGGGCGGCGTCTGCGAGGTGACGTAGTCGATGTTCTCGGTCGTCGCGACCGCGGCGGCGATCGGCGCGGTGATGAAGCCCTGGATCAGGTCGGGCGGCGCGCCGGGATAGATGGTGGTGATGGTGACCACCGTCTCCTCGACCTCCGGGTACTGGCGGACCGGCAGGTTGACGATGCCCTGGAAGCCGAGCAGCAGGATGAAGGCGCCGAGCACCGTCGAGAGCACGGGCCGGCGGATGAAGAGCTCGCTGAAGTGCATCGGCGCGCCGCGTCGCCCTATCCGCCGGGCGGCGGCGCTGGGACGGTCGGGCAGTCGCCGGGCTTGACGGCTGTTGTCGATCGCGACCCGCGGCGCCCGCCGCGCGAGCCGGTTCTGCCCGGCCGAGACCACCTGGTCGCCCGGCCGTCACGACCGCTCGCTCGAGGATCTCGACCAGGCCCGCGGAGCGCCGGCCGGCCTTGACGAAGACCTGCTCGACGGTCTGCATCGCTGCTGCGTCGCCCTCGCCCTCGCTGCGCACGATGAAGACCGAGTCGCCGTAGAGGTTCGAGCTCAGCACCGTCTGCGGCAGGGCGATGACGCCTGCTCCTCGGGCAGCTCCACCCGCACCCGCAGGAACGGCCGGGTTGAGCCGCCCTCGGGGTTGTCGACCTCGGCGCGCACCGTGACGAGGCGGCAGTTCGGGTCGATCCGCGGCTCGATGGCGGTGATGTGCCGCTCGAAGCTCGGTGCCGCCGACCTCGGGGATGACCGTGACCGGCAGGCCGATCGCGATCAGCCGGATCTGCTGCTCGGGGACCGAGAAGTCGACCCGCATGCGTGTCGAGGTCCTGCAGCGTGGCATAGACCGTGCCCGGGATGACATACGTCGCCGACCTCGACCTGCGGGATGCCGATGATGCCGCCGAACGGCGCCTCGAGCGCCTTCTGCTCAGCACCGCGGTCAGCTTGACCACCTGGCCGGGCGTTGGCTGGCGTCGGCCTGCGCGACGTCCAGGTCGTTGATCGCGGCCACGCCGCGCTCGCGCAGGCTCGTCGGCGCGCGCAGCTGGGTCTCGGCGAGCTCGAGCTGGGCCTGGGCGGCGGCGAGATCGGCCCGCTCGATGCGGTCGTCGATCTGCACCAGGCGCTGGCCGGCCTCGACCCGGTCGTTGGCCTCGAAAGGATCTCCTCGCACGATGCCGCCGGCCTCGACCCCGAGCTCGACGCCCTGCGCGGCGCGGGCGGTGCCGATCGCCTCGATGCCCGGCGTCCAGGTGGTGGGCTCGGCCTCGATCATCGAGACGGTGACCGGCGGCGGCTGCATGCCGGCGAAGAAGCCGGCGATCATCTTGTCGCGGAACAGGTTGAAGCCGACGATGCCGCCGACGACGACGACGAGCAGCACGATGGCCAGGATCAGCCGCCAGATCATCCGGATACCTGCCCCTCCCCGTGCGGAAGCTCCGCCCCGGGCAGCTCCGCGTCAACATTGGCGTCCCGGCGGCCAAAGTGAAACCCGGGCCGGTTTCCCGCCGCCCGGGGGGCGCGTCAGGGAAGGAGTCGTGGCAGACAGCGGCGGCAGGCGCCAAGTTGCTGGTGAGCCCGGAAGGATTCGAACCTTCGACCAATTGATTAAGAGTCAACTGCTCTACCACTGAGCTACGGGCCCGACTCCAGCAATCCGCGCTTTGGTGAGCCCGAGAGGATTCGAACCTGTGACCCACTGATTAAAAGTCAGTTGCTCTACCGACTGAGCTACGGGCCCAAAGCTGCGGGACAACTAAGCGCGGCGCCCGCCGGTCAAGCCGCAATCGGCCCGGCAGCACCCGTATGGCCGCGCCCGCAGCCTTCGCCTATATAGCGGCGCATGGATGGCGAATCTCACCCCGATCGTCAAGCCCGCGATTTCAGGTTCCTGAAGATGCACGGGCTCGGCAACGACTTCGTCGTGATCGACGCCCGCGGCGGCGGCGCGCCGGTGACGCCGGCGCTGGCGCGCGCGCTCGGCGACCGCAACCGCGGCGTCGGCTTCGACCAGCTCGCGGTGATCCGGGCCGGCGACGGGCGTGGCGGCCGAGGTCGATTTCTGGAACGCCGACGGCACGCGCGGCCGACGCCTGCGGCAACGCCACCCGCTGCGTCGCGCGGCTGCTGATGGCCGAGACCGGCGCCGACCGCGCTCGACCTGCGGACCGGGCGCGGCATGCTGCGCGCCGAGGACGCGGGCGGCGGGCTCATCCGGGTCAACATGGGGCCGCCGCAGCTCGACCTGGGACGAGGTGCCGCTCGCGCGCGCGATGGACCTCGACGCGCTGCCGCTCGACGGCGGCCCGGGCGCGGTCGGCATGGGCAACCCGCATTGCGTCTTCGTCGTGCCGGACGCCGAGGCGGTCGACCTCGCCGCGATCGGCGCCGCGCATCGAGCACGACCCGCTGTTCCCCGAGCGCACCAACGTCGAGTTCGTGCAGGTGATCGACCGCGAGACGATCCGGATGCGGGTCTGGGAGCGCGGCGGCGATGATCACGCTCGCCTGCGGCTCGGGCGCCTGCGCCGCCGCGGTGGTCGACGGCGCGGCGCGGGCTGACCGGGCGGCGGGTGACGGTGCGGCTCGACGGCGGCGAGCTCGTGATCGACTGGCGCGACGACGGCGTCTGGATGACCGGCCCGACCGCGCTGGTCTTCGAGGGCCGGCTCTCGCCGGAGTTCCTCGGGGCGCTGCGTCGTGAGCGCGCCCGGTCTTCGCCACCTTCGGCTGCCGGCTCAACGCCTACGAGACCGAGGCGATGAAGGGGCTCGCCGCGGCGGCCGGCGTCGGCGACGCGGTCGTGGTCAACACCTGCGCCGTCACCGCCGAGGCGGTGCGCCAGGCGCGCCAGCAGATCCGCCGGCTGCGGCGCGACAACCCGGAGGCGCGGATCGTCGTCACCGGCTGCGCCGCGCAGACCGAGCCCGGCGACCTTCGCGGCGATGCCCGAGGTCGACGTCGTGCTCGGCAACGCCGAGAAGCTGCGGCCCGAGGCCTGGGCGCGGCTCGCCGGCGCGCCGGAGGCGCGCGTCGCGGTCGGCGACATCATGGCGGAGCGGCGGCCGGCCGCGCCGCTGATCGACGGGCTCGGCACCCGGGCGCGCGCCTACGTGCAGGTGCAGACCGGCTGCGACCACCGCTGCACCTTCTGCATCATTCCCTACGGCCGCGGCAACTCGCGCAGCGTGCCGGCGGCGACGGTGGTCGAGCAGATCGCGCCGGCTGGTCGACCGCGGCTTCAACGAGGTGGTGCTGACCGGCGTGGACCTGACCAGCTGGGGCGCGGATCTCGACGGGGCGCCGCGGCTCGGCGACCTCGTGGCGGCGATGCTGCGCGCGGTGCCGGACCTGCCGCGGCTGCGGCTCTCCTCGATCGACTCGGTCGAGGCCGACCCGCGGCTGATCGAGGCGATCGCCGGCGAGCCGCGGCTGATGCCGCACCTGCACCTGTCGCTGCAGGCCGGCGACGACCTGATCCTGAAGCGGATGAAGCGGCGGCACCTGCGCGACGACGCGATCGCCTTCTGCGCAGGCGGTGCGGGCCGCGCGGCCCGACATGGTGTTCGGCGCCGACCTCATCGCCGGCTTCCCGACCGAGACCGAGGCGATGTTCGAGAACTCGCTGCGGCTGGTCGAGGAATGCGGCCTGACCTGGCTGCACGTCTTCCCGTTCAGCGCCCGCGGCCGGGCACGCCCGCCGCGCGGATGCCGCAGGTCGCGGGCGCGGCGATCCGCGAGCGGGCGGCGCGGCTGCGCGCGGCGGGCGCCGCAGCGGGTTGCGGCGCATCTTGCGGCGATGCAGGGGCGCGAGGTGCGGCTGCTGATGGAACGGCCGGACCTCGGGCCGCACCGAAGGCTTCGCCCGGACCCGGCTGCCGGGCGCCCCGGCCGGCGCCATCGTCAGCGCCCGCATCATCGGCGCAGGAAGCGGACATGCTCCTGGCCGAGGCAGCCTGACGGCGGCCTGACGCCTCATCTGGTTCTGCGCCTCGGTGGCCTCGTTGGTCACGGTATCGCCTGCGGCGCTGACGTCCTTGCCCGCACCCTTCATGGTGTTGCAGCCCGCGAGGGCCAGAACGGGCGATCCCGGCCGCGATCAGGAGAGCTTCCGCATGTGGTGATCCTCGTGTCCCGACGCGCCGTGGCGGTGCGCCTGCCGGGCGGCTAACGCACGAAAACGCATCGCGTTGCAATGGCCTTGCACGCCCTGGCGCACGGGCCGCACGCTGGCGCGGGCGCGGCGGGCGCTCTATGGTCCGGCCCCAGGCAGGCAGCGACACGGGGGTATTGGGCGATGAAGGCCGAGGTCAGGTGGGTCGGCGACCGCACGTTCGAGGGCGAGACGGCGAGCGGGCACAAGGTTGTCCTCGGCACCGCGCACGGCGAGGCGCGCGAAGCCGGGGCCGAGCGCCATGGAGCTGGTGCTGATCGGCGCCGGCGGCTGCTCGGCCTGGGACGTGGTCAACATCCTCGAGAAGAGCCGCGTCGCCATCGACGGCTGCTCGGTCGAGATCGAAGCGGACCGCGCCGGCGACGGAGCCCAAGGTCTTCACCCGCATCCACATGCATTTCGTCGGTCAGCGGCCGCGGCATCGACCCGGCGCAGGGTCGAGCGGGCCATCGCGCTCTCGGTGGAGAAATACTGCTCCGCCATCGCCATGCTGCAGAAGACCGCCACCGTGACGCACGACTACGAGCTGGCCGGCGCCGCCGCCCCGGCCGGGGAGGCCTGAGCGATGCGCGCCGCCGGGGCCGCCCTGCTTCGCCTTCCTCGCGGCGCTGGCCCAGC
>CAWJOI010000006.1:0-7500 GCA_963844375.1 uncultured Alphaproteobacteria bacterium
CTTGACGCGCACCGGAAATGCATGGTCGTCGGTCCGCTTCTGTGGCGGGCTCCGCCTGTCCATGACGCCTCGCTGGCCGCGCGCATGTTCATGATATGTTCTGTAACGCCCATGGCCATGCACCGCCATGGCTTCGTCCGGGTTGCCACCAGCACGCCGCGCGTGCGCCCCGCGGATGTGAGCTACAACCGCGACGCCATCCTCGCGGAAGCCGGCGGGCGGACGCCGCGAAGGTGGACCTCGCGGTCTTTCCCGAGCTTTGCGTCTCATCCTACGCGATCGACGACCTTCACCTGCAGACCGCGCTCCTCAACGCGGTGGAAGCCGCCGTCGACGACATCATCGGCGCGAGCGTCGATCTCACGCCGGTCCTCCTCATCGGCGCGCCGCTTCGGTATTCGGGCCGTCTCTACAATTGCGCGCTGGCAATCGGACGCGGCAGGCTCCTCGGCGTCGTTCCGAAGAGCTTCCTGCCCAACTACCGGGAGTACTACGAGAAGCGCTGGTTCGCCCACGGCCGCAACCTCGTGGGGAAGACAATCCGGGTGGCCGGCCGAGAGGCCCCATTCGGGCCGGATCTTATCTTCGAGGCGAGCGACCTCGGCGGCTTCGTCTTCCACATGGAGATCTGCGAGGACTTCTGGGCGGCCGTTCCGCCCTCGTCGGCAGGCGCATTGGCGGGTGCGACGATCCTCGCCAACCTCTCCGCCTCGAACATTACCATCGGCAAGTCCGACGAGCGCCACATGCTCTGCCGCTCGCAATCGGCGCGCGCCGTCGCCGCCTACGCCTATTCGGCCGCGGGCCCGGGCGAGAGCACCACTGACCTCGCCTGGGACGGCCAGGGGGTGATCTACGAGCTCGGCGACCTTCTGGCGGAGTCCGAGCGGTTCCCGCTGGACCCGCCGCTTTGCGTCGCCGACGTCGACACGGGGCGGATCCTCGCCGAGCGCATGCGGATGCAGACGTTCAACGACATGGCCGAGGAGGTCCGGCGGTCTTCGCCTCCCTTCCGCACCGTCCTCTTCGAACACCGGCCGAGCTACGAAGACATCGGCCTGATCCGCCCGATCCGCCGCTTTCCATATGTGCCTAACCGCAAGACCCATCTCGACCAGGACTGCTTCGAGGCCTTCAACATTCAGGTGGAAGGCCTGCGCCGGCGCTTCGAGGCCACACGGGGTACACATATGGTGATCGGCGTTTCGGGGGGCCTGAACTCCACCCACGCCCTGATCGTCGCCGCCAAGGTCTGCGACCGGCTCGGGCTGCCGCGCACGACGATCCTCGGCTTTACCATGCCGGGCTTCGCCACCGGAGATGAAACGAAGGACAATGCCTGGAAGCTGATGCGTGCGCTGGGGATTACTGCCGAGGAGATCGACATCCGGCCGGCGGCGCTGCAGATGCTGCGGGACATGCGGCATCCGTTCGCCGGGGGCGAGCCTGTCTACGACATCGCCTTCGAGAACGTGCAGGCGGGCCTGAGAACGGACTATCTCTTCCGGCTTGCCAATCAACGCCGGGGCTTCGTCATCGGCACCGGTGACCTATCAGAGCTGGCGCTCGGTTGGTGTACCTACGGCGTCGGGGACCAGATGAGCCACTACGCGGTCAACGCCGGAGTGCCGAAGACTCTGATCCAGTACCTCATTCGCTGGGCGGAGCGCACCGACCAGTTCGACCGGGCTACGGACGAGGTGCTGGAGGCCATTCTCGCCACGGAAATCTCCCCGGAGCTCATTCCGGCGGAAGACGGCAAGCCGCTCCAGAGCACCGAGGCGAAGATCGGCCCCTACGAGTTGCACGACTTTTTCCTCTACCACATCATTCGCTATGGCCATGCGCCTTCCAAAGTGGCCTTCCTGGCCCTTCACGCATGGTCTGAAATCGAGAAAGGTCTCTGGCCGATAGAATTCCCACAGAGCTCGCGGCGCGCCTACGATCTGCGGACGATCCGCAAATGGCTCGAAGTGTTCCTTGAGCGCTTCTTTGCCCAAAGCCAGTTCAAGCGCTCCGCCCTTCCCAACGGCCCCAAGGTCTCCGCCGGGGGAGCCCTGTCCCCTCGCGGCGACTGGCGCGCGCCCTCCGACGCTAGCGCCGCACCTTGGCTACAGGAACTGCGGGAGAACGTACCGAACGAATGACCGCCCGCAGGATGGTACGCCTATCGCAGTCAAAAGGCGGCTGCGAAAGCAGCCGCCTTAGACAAGCGTCGTCCCAACCGGCGCAACTATTCTGCGGCGACCGCCTGCTGGTTCGCGGCGGCGTCCGCCAGGCCCGTCAGGGCCTCATCGGTCTTGGCCTCTTCCTGCAGGGTGGCATCCAGGAGCTTGGCCGCATCGGCCATCCCCAGGACTTCTGCCCAGCGCTTGAGGGTGCCGTAGCGGGTGATCTCGTAGTGCTCCACCGCCTGAGCCGCGGCGATCAGGCCGGCGTCGAGGGCGGGGGTGCCCTTGTACTCCGACATCACCTCCTCGCCTTCTTCGATAATCCCGTCGATCGCCGGGCAGGTCTTGCCTTGGGCGCGCTTGCCGATGATCTCGAAGACCTGCTGCAGGCGCTCCACGTGGCCTTCGGTTTCGGCCTTGTGCTTCTCGAAGGCCTGCTTGAGCTCCGGCGCCTGCGCGCCTCGCTGCATCTTGGGCAGCGCTTTCAGGATGTTGCGCTCGGCGTAGTAGATGTCCCTGAGCGTGTCGTAGAACAGTGTGTCGAGTGTTTTCTCGGCCATGGTTTCCTCCAGATGGCATGTGGCATTTTTCAAACCCGCGCCGCGCCGATACGTTCCGCAGTGGAGCTCGGTGAAAGACGTCGGGACGCGCCCGCACGTGTGGCTATGGGGTGCCCCTTCAGCACTGCGGCGCGGCCTCTTCGACTGTTCTAGCCTGCCGGGCGATCAGCTCGCTCCGGCGTTGCTTCCACCTCGCTTGCCTCGCGTAGCCGGCTCGCCGCCTCGCGGACCTTGCTCTCCGCTGCATCGATCATCGCTTCCCCTGAGGGCAGCTTCGCCCCAAGTTCGGCCGAGGCCTCGTCGGCGATGTTCAGCGCCTCGTCCACCACGGCGCTGGCGGTCGCCTGCACCTTGGCTCCCTGGTCCTTGGCGAGGGTGCGCGCCGCTTCCATCGCTCGGTCGCTCTGCTCACCGAACATCTGATCCTCGATCCGCGAGCGCGGAAGAGCGCCTCCGACGGCAGCGCCCAGCGCCATCGCGATTGCGCCGCGACGAGCGGCTGGTCCTCGATCAGCGTGTCGAGGCCATGGCGCATGTCACGGCCCGTCCCGGCGGCGCTCCGACGCGCGGCTCCGGCGCGATGACGGACAGCGCTGCCGGCATCGCGCATCGTATCGCCGGCCCGATGGAGGCCGGCGCCCGCCGCATGCGACAATTCGGAGGCGCGCTCGCGGACGCCCTCGACCGCTTCGGAAACCCCCTCGCCAACCCGGCCGGCAACGTCGGCCACGCGCTCGCGGAGGCCCCCTCGCCCGAGGCATCATCGCGATCTGGGTACTCTGACTGCGGCCACGACCCGTCAGCGCTGCTCCGTACGTCGACGCGCTTGGCACCGACGGCTCTGCGAGCCGATCGCGCCCGTGGCGGAGGTACGCGTGCTCCGGGTCTTCCCAATCCCGCCCCTCGTCGCGCGGCCTGCCGGAGCCCGCCATGAGCCAGGCCAGCCCGACGCCGGTCAGCAGGGCCGCGAGCGGGTTGTCCCGCAGCGACCGTCCCAGGTTGCGGCTGACCTCACCGCCGTTCTCGCCCACCGCCTTCACGACCTGGTCGACCAGGCTTCCCACCGAGGCCCGCGACTGCAGCTCGTCGATGGTGGCCGAAACGCGCTCGCGCTCGCGATCGACTTCGCGCTCGAGCTCGGTGACGCTGCGATCGCCCGGATTTGTGTTGAACTCAGCCATCAGATTTTCTCCTTCACCATCGAGACGTCCCGAACCGCGGCGCGGGTTGTCCGCTCCGGCGCCAGGCTGCCGGCCTTGAGGTTGTCGATGCCCTTTTTCGCCATCAGGAAAGCGATGATCGCCAGGCCAACCCCGACAATCACCGCCGACCAGGCGCCGGGGATGCCGGCGTTCGCGAGGCCGGCAACAAGAGCCGCGGCCAAGACGTTCAGCGCCGTGATTGCGACCACGGCCGCGCGCGAGAACGCTGCCTGCCGCAATCATCGCCTGGGTGGCCTTGTCGCTCATCTCTGCCCGGAAAAGCTGGACTTCCTTTCGGAGCAGCTGGGTCACCTGGTCCAGCAGATCCGCCATCAAGGCGGGGGTTGAGCGGTCCTGCGGATCAGCAGCTTGGAGCCACTCGGCTGGATCAGCAGCGACAGGCCACCGCCATCGGTCTTGCGGTACGGCTTAACGCCGGGTTTCGCGCCCCGGCAGGCGACATCGGAAAGCGGCATCCCCCGGCCCAGCGTGTTGTAACGCGCGGTTTTGCGTTACCGCAATCTTACAACAATTTCGTGCGGTGCCAAGATGGGCTGTGGTCCATCTTCCCGGACCGAGATGGATCACCGGCCATCTCGCGCGGCAGAAGATTGATCAGGATGCATTTCCGCTTCGGGAGCGTGTCACGCAAAACGTGCCTCTCGCCTAAGATGGCGAGAGATACACTTCAGAGAGGGATTTGGTTGCGGGGGTAGGATTTGAACCTACGACCTTCAGGTTATGAGCCTGACGAGCTACCGGGCTGCTCCACCCCGCGCCAAGTCTTTGTGGCCTTCGCTTGCTTGGGGCCTTTGGGCCTTTGGGGCGGGGCCGGTGGTGTGAAGAGAGCGGGGTGCGCGGGTTGTGGCCGTGCGTTTTTCAGGTTTGGCGGTGACCTACTCTCCCACGTCTTGGGACGCAGTACCATCGGCGCAGCGGCGCTTAACGGCCGAGTTCGGGATGGGATCGGGTGTTTCGCTCGCGCTCATGCCACCAAACCTGCAAAACGCACGGGCGGCTTCGGCCCTTTCGGGCCTGGCCTGTCCGCGCACACGAGACGTGTCTTTCCACTGACTTCGGGTCGATGACCTCGCATCTGGGGCAGGGGGGACCTGCTGGTCCGCCTGCTTCCGGATCGGATCAAGCCTATCGGGCGATTAGTACCGGTCAACTGAACGCGTTGCCGCGCTTACATCTCCGGCCTATCGACGTGGTGGTCTTCCACGGCCCTCAAGGGAGACCTGGTTTCGAGGGGGGCTTCCCGCTTAGATGCCTTCAGCGGTTATCCTGTCCGCACATAGCTACCCTGCACTGCCGTTGGCACGACAACAGGTCCACCAGTGGTGCGTTCACCCCGGTCCTCTCGTACTAGGGGCAACTCCTCTCAAGTCTCCGACACCCACGGCAGATAGGGACCGAACTGTCTCACGACGTTCTAAACCCAGCTCACGTACCACTTTAAACGGCGAACAGCCGTACCCTTGGGACCTTCTCCAGCCCCAGGATGTGATGAGCCGACATCGAGGTGCCAAACACTGCCGTCGATATGGACTCTTGGGCAGTATCAGCCTGTTATCCCCGGCGTACCTTTTATTCGTTGAGCGATGGCCCTTCCACGCGGGACCACCGGATCACTATGGCCGACTTTCGTCTCTGCTCGACTTGTCAGTCTCGCAGTCAGGCGGGCTTATGCCATTGCACTCGACGACCGATTTCCGACCGGTCTGAGCCCACCATCGCGCGCCTCCGTTACTCTTTGGGAGGCGACCGCCCCAGTCAAACTACCCGCCACACAGGGTCCCGGAACCGGATGACGGTCCGCGGTTAGACATCAGGCAAGACAAGGGTGGTATCTCAAGGGAAGCTCCGCAGAGACTGGCGTCCCTGTTTCAAAGCCTGCCACCTATCCTGCACATGACCGGCCTAATGCCAGTGTGAAGCTGTAGTAAAGGTGCACGGGGTCTTTCCGTCTGACCGCGGGAACCCCGCATCTTCACGGGGAGTTCAATTTCGCTGAGTCTGCGTTGGAGACAGCGGGGAAGTCGTTACGCCATTCGTGCAGGTCGGAACTTACCCGACAAGGAATTTCGCTACCTTAGGACCGTTATAGTTACGGCCGCCGTTTACCGGGGCTTCAATTCGGAGCTTGCACCCCTCCTTTTAACCTTCCGGCACCGGGCAGGCGTCAGTCCCTATACGTCGCCTTACGGCTTCGCAGAGACCTGTGTTTTTAGTAAACAGTCGCCACCCCCTGGTCTGTGCCCCCCGCCAACGCTTGCGCGCCGACGGGGCCTCCTTCTCCCGAAGTTACGGAGGCATTTTGCCGAGTTCCTTCAATGCAGTTCTCTCAAGCGCCTTGGTATGCTCTACCAGTCCACCTGTGTCGGTTTAGGGTACGATCTGATGGAGGGCTATTTCCAGGAACCGCTTCGAGGCCCGACCAATCCGATAAGGTCGAACAACAGCTGCGATCCGTCACTTCCTCCTGGCCCGGGAATATTAACCCGGTTCCCATCGACTACGCCTTTCGGCCTCGCCTTAGGGGTCGGCTCACCCTGCTCAGATTAGCTTTAAGCAGGAACCCTTGGACTTTCGGCGAGCGGGTCTCTCACCCGCTTTATCGCTACTCATGTCAACATTCTCGCTTCCGATCACTCCACCGGATCCCTCACAGGCCGGCTTCACAGTCGAGCACGTGTATCTGCGCTACCGCTTCGCTGCTTGAGCGCGGTCTCCCGCGCCGTTCGCTCGACGGCATAACAAATACAGTGCTGCTTCACGGAACGCTCCGCTACCGCGTACGGCTTGCGCCGCACACCCTGAGCTTCGGCTCGTGGCTTGAGCCCCGGTACATCTTCGCCGCAAGACAGCTTGTCTAGACCAGTGAGCTGTTACGCTTTCTTTAAATGATGGCTGCTTCTAAGCCAACATCCTGGTTGTTTTGGCCGTCTCACATGCTTTCCCACTTAGCCACGAATTGGGGGCCTTAGCTGCAGGTCAGGGTTGTTTCCCTCTCGACGCCGGACGTTAGCACCCGACGTCTGTCTGCCAGACAGTACGCTTCGGTATTCGGAGTTTGCTTAGGATCAGTAAGACGGTGAGTCCCCATAGCCCATGCAGTGCTCTACCCCCGAAGGTATTCATCTGACGCTCTACCTAAATAGATTTCGCGGAGAACCAGCTATCTCCGAGTTTGATTGGCCTTTCACCCCTAGGCACACCTCATCCCGACCTTTTTCAACAGGTGTGGGTTCGGACCTCCAGTGCGTGTTACCGCACCTTCATCCTGGACATGCCTAGATCACTCGGTTTCGGGTCTGATCCAACTAACTCATGCGCCCTATTCAGACTCGCTTTCGCTGCGCCTACGCCTACCGGCTTAAGCTTGCTAGACAGACCAAGTCGTTGACCCATTATACAAAAGGTACGCCGTCACGGGGTCCAATGATCCGAAGATCCTCGGCCCGCTCCGACTGTTTGTAGGCGTCCGGTTTCAGGGACTGTTTCACTCCCCTTGTCGGGGTGCTTTTCACCTTTCCCTCACGGTACTGGTTCGCTATCGGTCAG
>CAWJOI010000006.1:12500-198341 GCA_963844375.1 uncultured Alphaproteobacteria bacterium
TGTCCGGCAGGAACCGGTCGGCGATGTAGCGGTGCGACAGCGTCGCCGCCGCCACCAGCGCCGAGTCGGTGATGCGCACCCCGTGGTGAACCTCGTACTTCTCCTTGATCCCGCGCAGGATCGAGATGGTGTCCTCGACCGTCGGCTCGGAGACGAAGACCGGCTGGAAGCGCCGCGCCAGGGCCGCGTCCTTCTCGATGTGCTTGCGGTACTCGTCGAGGGTCGTGGCGCCCACGCAGTGCAGCTCGCCGCGCGCCAGCGCCGGCTTCAGCATGTTGGAGGCGTCCATCGCCCCCTCCGCCTTGCCCGCGCCCACCAGCGTGTGCATCTCGTCGATGAAGAGGATGATCTCGCCTGCCGCCGACGTGACCTCGGTCAGCACCGCCTTCAGCCGCTCCTCGAACTCGCCGCGGTACTTCGCGCCCGCGATCAGCGATCCCATGTCGAGCGCCAGCAGCTTCTTGTCCTGCAGGCTCTCAGGGACGTCTCCGTTGACGATCCTGAGCGCCAGCCCTTCGGCGATCGCCGTCTTGCCGACGCCCGGCTCGCCGATCAGCACGGGATTGTTCTTCGTGCGCCGCGACAGCACCTGCATCGTCCGCCGGATCTCCTCGTCACGGCCGATGATCGGGTCGATCTTTCCCTCGCGCGCCGCCTCGGTCAGGTCGCGCGCGTACTTCTTCAGCGCGTCATACCCCTGCTCGGCGCTCGCCGTGTCGGCCGTCCGCCCCTTGCGGATGTCGTTGATCGCCGCGTTCAGCCCCTGCGCCGTCACGCCCGCCGCCCTCAGCGCATCGTTCGCGCCCGACTTCGTCACCGCCAGGGCGGTCAGGAGCCGCTCTACCGTCACGAAGCTGTCGCCGGCCTGCGTTGCCAGCTTTTCCGCTTCGGCAAGCACCTTCGCTGTCTGGGTATCGACGACCATGTCGCCGCCCTCGACGCGGGGCAGCTTGGCCAGCGCCCGCTCGACCGCCGCCTTCGCTTCGGCCGCGTTGCCGCCGGCGCGCGCAATCAGGTTGGCCGCCAGCCCCTGGTCGTCGTCGAGCAGCGCCTTGAGCAAGTGCTCCGGCAGGAACCGCTGGTGGTTCTCCCGGAGCGCGATGGTCTGCGCCGCTTGGACGAAATCCGCGCGCACGCTCGGAAAACTTCTCGAAATTCATGCTCATCTCCCTCGTCCAGCGCCCTTGTCGGGATGCCCGCAGCCGCGGCACATCGCAAAGGGCCTTGCATCGGAGTTAGGGTACGCGACCGCTGGTTGCAAGAATGCAACATCCCGGGCGGCGGCCTTATTTCCCTTGGCGCGCCGCACCGCTGGCGACCGCTCAGCCCGCGCGCCGATCCACCCCCGGGGCGGGCAGGGAAATTCGGAAGGTCGACCCACGCGAGCCAGTCTCCTCCAGCACCAACGTCCCGCCGTGGCCGCGGACGAGGTCGGCGGCGATGACGAGGCCGAGGCCCGAGCCACCCTGCCGGACACTGCCCCGAAAGGGCTGGAACAGATTGTCCCGCGCCCTCTGCGGCAAGCCGGGCCCGGTATCTCGTACCCGGATCTCGCTGTGGCCGGTGATCTCCGACGCCGTCACGGTGACCGTCCCCGGTTGGGCGCCGGCCTCGATTGCCTGGGTCGCGTTGCGGACGAGGTTGGAGAGCACCCGGAACAGCTGATCGGCATCGGCCCGCACCGTCAGGCCCTTGGGAACCTCCGCCGCGAAGCTCACGCAATCGGCTGCGGCTGCGCGCTCGTTCTCCAGCACCTCCGCCACCAGCGGCGCGAGCGCCACCACCACCGGCTCGGGCGGCAGTTCCTCCGCCTTGCCGAAGGTGAGCGTGCGCTCGCACAGGCTGATCGCGCGCGCCAGCGACCCCACGAGCTTGGGCGCCGTGCGCCGCACCGCCGGATCCGAACTCGCCTCGATGCGGTCCGCCAGGAGCTGGGCCGTGGTCAGGATGTTGCGCAGGTCGTGGCTGATCTTGGCCACCGCCGCTCCCAGTCCCGCCAGCCGTTCCTTCTGCCGAAGCGCCGCCGTCAGCTGCACCTCGAGGTCGTGCAGCGCCGTCTCCGCCTCGCGAAGCTCGCGCGCGCCGCTCTGCGGGGCGATCGTCCGGCTCGCGTCCATCGGGTCGTCGCGATAGGCGGTCATGTGCTCCACCACCCGCCCGATCGGCCGCACGATCAGCCGCTGCACCGCCAGAAACAGCAGCGCCGCAGTCGCCAGCGATACCACGAGCGAAATGAGAAGAATCCGCCGGCCGTGTTCGACCATCGCCTGCCGAAGCGGCCATTCGTGCAGCGTCACCTCGACCTCGCTCTGCGGCCCCTGGTTGGTGCGGCCGATGACCCGGATGATCCGGTCCTGGTCGGAAACGAAGACCCGGAGCGCATCGCGCATCAGCGTCATCTGGTCATCGCTTCGCAGGTCGAATGTCTGCGCGACCGGAGCCGGCACCGGCCCGGGCAGCGCCAGCTCGCGCACGTCGTCCCGCCTCAGCACCACGTTCAGCACGTCCGCCGTGGCGAGGAGCTCGGCCTGCAGGTCCGGCGCAACCGGCATGTCGGGCGCGGTCAGCAGGGGTAGCGCCGCGAGCTGGCCCATTTCCAGGCGGTTCTGCAGATAATCCACGCGGAACCGCGATACCGACGGGACGAAGATCAGCACCTCGGCGATCATCACGAAGAGGATCGTCAAGCCCAGAAAGCGCCCGGAAAGGGTATTGAAGACCATGCCGATCACGGTTCACGAAGGCGCCGGACTGTAGGCGGTGCGCCTTTCCCCTACAAGGCACCCTCCCCAGGCCGCTCCTGTCCGAGATCTCCCGCCGACGTAGCGATGCTGTGCTGGTCGCGAGAAGTCAGCTGATGAAATGGGCCTTCGCATGATCAGCTCGTAAAAGCCAGAAGTGCAAGCCGGATCAGCCGGATTCCAGCCGATTCCAGCTCGGATTTTCTGCCGTTCCAAAGGGATGACCGCCTCCCGAGCGTGACAAAAGGAGATAAGATCAGCTCGTCGCGGCGCGCCCGGGAGCCTTCGCCGCCTTTGCCTTGCCGCCCTTGGCCACGGCCTTCGCCGGCTTGCGTCCGGAGGGCCGCTTCTTGCCCTTGCCGGCGGGCTTCGCCGCAATCAACGCCAGGGCCTCCTCGAGGCTGACCGTCTCCGGCGCGAGTTCCTTCGGCAGCGTCGCGTTGACCTTCTCCCACTTGACGTAGGGTCCGTAGCGGCCCGCGTAGACCGCGACCGTGCCGCCCTCGGGATGCGACCCGAGCTCGCGGAGCGGCTTGACCGCCGCGCCCCGGCCGCCGCGCTGCGCCTTCTGCGCGATCAGCTCCACCGCCCGGTTCATGCCGATGGTGAAGACCTCCTCGGGGTCGGAGAGGTTGGCGTAGGTCTTGCCGTGCTTCACGAACGGCCCGAAGCGGCCGATCCCCGCCTCGATCGCCACGCCGTCCTCCGGGTGCGGGCCGATGAAGCGCGGGAGCGACAGCAGCTCCAGCGCGCGCTCGAGCGCCAGTGTCGCGGGGTCCATCCCCTTGGGGATCGAGGCGCGGGGCGGCTTCTCGCTGTCCACCGCCTCGCCGAGCTGAACGTAGTAGCCATAGGGCCCCTTGTGCAGCGTCACCGGGCGTTCGGCCGTGTCGCTGTCGAGGAGCGCTCCGTCCAGGGTGCCCGCACCGAGGATCTTGCCGTCGAGGCCCGCGTCGCCCTCGTCGCCGCCGGCGAGGGGGCGGGTGTAGCGGCACTCGGGATAGTTCGAGCAGCCGATGAAAGCCGAACCGTTGCGTGACGTCTTCAGGCTGAGGAGCCCGCTGCCGCAGACCTTGCAGCGGCGCGGTTCGAGATCCTCCGGGGTCTTCGGGAAGAGGTGCGGCTCCAGCACCTCGTTGATCTTTTCCATGACCTCGGTGATCCGAAGCCCTTCGGTCTCGCCGAGTGCGGCGGAGAAGTCCTTCCAGAACCGGCCGAGCAGCGCCTTCCAGTCCTCGTCGCCGGTGGTGACGCGGTCGAGGTCCTCCTCGAGGTCGGCGGTGAAGTCGTAGTCGATGTAGCGGCCGAAGTAGTTGGCGAGGAAGGCCGTGACCAGCCGGCCCTTGTCCTCGGGGTGGAGGCGGTTCTGCTCCTTGCGGACGTATTCGCGCTCCTGGATCGTCGAGACGATCGAGGCGTAGGTCGAGGGCCGGCCGATGCCGAGCTCCTCCATGCGCTTGACCAGCGTCGCCTCGGTGTAGCGCGGCGGCGGCTGGGTAAAGTGCTGCTCCGGGGTGACCCCGCGCTTTTCCGCCGGCTCGCCGTTCACGATCGGCGGCAGGCGGGCGTCGTCATCGCCGTCGCCGTCGATCTCCACATCGTCGCGGCCCTCGAAGTAGACCTTGAGGAAGCCGTCGAAGGTGACGACCTGGCCGGTGGCGCGCAGGCCCACCTGTCCGTCGGCGCTGGCAATGTCGACGGTGGTGCGCTCGAATCGGGCGGCTTCCATCTGGCTGGCGATCGAGCGCTTCCAGATCAGGTCGTAGAGCCGGCGCTGATCGGGCTCCAGCCGGCCGAGCTTGTCCGGCGACTGGTCCATGTCGGTCGGCCGGATGCACTCGTGCGCTTCCTGGGCGTTCTTCGCCTTGTTCTTGTACATGCGCGGGCTCGGCGGCACGTAGGCAGCGCCATAGCGCGCCTTGATCACGTCGCGGGCGGCCATCACCGCCTCGGGCGCCATGTCGATGCCGTCGGTGCGCATGTAGGTGATGTAGCCGGCCTCGTAGAGCCGCTGCGCCGTGGACATGGTCTGGCGGGCGCCGAAGCCGAACTTGCGGCTGGCCTCCTGCTGCAGCGTGGACGTCATGAACGGGGCCGAGGGATTGCGGGTGGCGGGCTTGGCCTCGACGGCGGCGACGGCGAGGTCGCGCGCTTCGATGGCCGCGACCGCGGCCCCGGCGGCGTCGGCGGTGGCCAGATCGAACTTGTCGAGCTTGGCGCCGTTCAGGCTGACGAGGCGGGCCTCGAACGTATCGCCGCGCGGGGTGGCGAGGATCGCCTTGACCGTCCAGTACTCGCGGGCGCGAAAGGCCTCGATCTCCATCTCGCGCTCGACGATGAGGCGCAGCGCCACCGACTGGACCCGCCCCGCCGAGCGCGCGCCCGGCAGCTTGCGCCAGAGCACCGGCGAGAGCTTGAAGCCCACGAGATAGTCGAGCGCGCGGCGGGCGAGGTAGGCGTCGACCAGCTCCATGTCGATCTGGCGCGGGGCCTCCATCGCCTTGGTCACCGCGTTCTTGGTGATGGCATTGAAGACCACCCGCTCGACCGCGGTGTCCTTCTTCACCGCCTTGCGGCCGGTGAGCGCCTCGAGCAGGTGCCAGGAGATCGCCTCGCCCTCGCGGTCGGGGTCGGTGGCGAGGATGAGCTTGCCGTCGGTCTTCAGCGCCTCGGCGATGGCGCGGATGTGCTTCTGGCTGTCGGGCGCCACCTCCCACTTCATCTCGAAGTCGTGGTCGGGGTCGACCGAGCCGTCCTTGGCCGGCAGGTCCCGCACGTGGCCGTAGGAGGCGAGGACGGTGTAGCCGGGGCCGAGATACTGGTTGATGGTTTTCGCCTTGGCAGGCGATTCGACAACGACAACGGCCATGGGCTTGCTCCAGCGGCGCCACGGAGGCGGCGCATGTCGGCGGCCTAGATGTGCCGGCTCGCCGGCATTGTCAACCAAAGCCCCTGTGCACAACCGGCGCGCCGGCCACGGCCCGCCGCCGGGGCGGCCGTCGATTTGGCGGTGAATCGCGCCCGCTCGGGTGTATGATGGGGCGGCATCGGTCGAAGCGATTTTCGAGAACCAAGCCCGCAGGACGAGGAGCCGGGAATGCCTGCCCATTGCTGCCGAAATCCGTTCCACTGCATCGTGCCGCCGCACATGCTCCGGGTGCTGGAGATGCGCGGCGACCCCCGCCAGACCGAGATGGCCCGCGCGCTCCTCTCCCAGGCCGCGAAGGTGCGCAGCGACCGGTCCGCCTTCACCGCCACGCCGATGCTGCGTACCCGCGGCGACGATCACGCCTTCGAGGCCCCGGCCTTCGTGGGAACCGGACCCGAGCGGCATCGCGCGCGAGAAATCCATGACGGCGAGGAGAAGGCGTCGCTGCCCGGGACCCTCCGGCGTTCGGAAGGGCAGGACCCCACGGGCGACGCGGACGTGGACGCGGCCTACGACGGGGCAGGGGCGGTCTACGACTTCTACTTCGACATCTTCGGGCGCGACTTGATCGACGGCCAGGGCATGCCGCTGGTCTCGACCGTCCACCACCGCCGGAACTACAACAACGCCTTCTGGAACGGCACGCAGATGGCCTATGGCGACGGTGACGGGCAGCTTTTCTCCACCTTCATCGAGACCTCGGTGATCGGCCACGAGATGAGCCACGGGGTGGTGCAGTTCTCCGGCGGCCTCGAGTACGAGGGCCAGTCGGGGGCGCTGAACGAGAGTTTTGCCGACGTCTTCGGAACGATGGTGCGGCAGTGCGTCGAGAAGACGAGCGCCTGCGAGAGCGACTGGCTGATCGGCAAGGGCATCCTCGGGCCGCAGATCCAGGGGGTGGCGCTGCGCTCGATGAAGATGCCGGGCACGGCCTATTCCGACGCGCTGCTCGGTCAGGACCCGCAGCCCTACCACATGGATCTCTACGTCAACACCACCGAGGACAACGGCGGGGTGCACATCAACTCGGGAATTCCCAACCACGCCTTCTATCTCTGCTGCGTGCTGATGGGTGGCAACGCCTGGGAGGCGCCGGGGCAGATCTGGTATCGGACCATGCAGCAGCTCAACAATCCCTTCGCGAGCTTCACCGACTGGGCCATCGGCACGGTGCAGGCGGCATTGGCGATCTATGGCGTCGGCTCGCGCGAGGCGATGGTGGTGCGGCGGGCGTGGAAGCTGGTGGGGATTTCGGCCTGAGGATGGGCGGCGCGGCGGAGTGTCTGGCGATGATGATCACGATCTCCACCTCGGGCGGCATCGGCGGCTTCGGCCTCGCGAAGTCGGCCGAGGTCGCGGTGGACAACCTGCCCGAGCCGCTGCGGGTCGAGGCCTGCGCCCGGCTCGACGCGAAAACCCTCGCTTCGCTCGACCCGACGCCTGTGCGCGGTGCCGCGGACCGCATCGTCTATCACATCGTGGTCATGGAAGGCACGGCCACGGCCAGCTTCGACCTGCCGGAGTCGGCGCTGCCCCCGGAAACGCTCGACGTGATCGACGAGCTTCTGGCTATCCCGACAGGGCGCTAGCCCGCATTTCTCGGTGTTTTACGACAAAGACTTCTGTCCCCGCAGGAGAGCTCCCCGGTGCCTCCGTGTGATCGCCTCGCGTTAACAGCCCGTAAAGAAGTGGCAAGCCGGATTCCAGCCGGATTCCAGCCGCCTTCCAGCCCGGATTTTTCTTGCCGTTCCAAAGGGATGAGTCGCCGCCCGAGGCGAGCGAGCAGATCAACCGGAGAAAGCGGGCCAGCGTCCAGCCGACATCGCGTCGTCAGCCTGAGGCCTTGGCCAGCCTTGTGATCAGGCGTGCGTGCAGGGTCGTACTCCAGTAGAGGCCGAGCGACATCAGGTGATCGGACGGAAGTATGGCGACCTCGCCACTGCGGCGGGCGCCCTCCAGGCCGATCAGGAGCATCGGCCCCGCCGCGCCGTTCGAGGCCGCGTTGGCGATCGCCACGGCACGGACGGCTTCCCGTTCGGCGAGGCCCTTCATCCGGGTGAGCGCCTCCTCCCTGTGAAATCCGGTGACGCGGCCCAGGGCGTCGGTCTCGGCGCCGAGCGAATAGTGCTGCGCCACCAGCAGCGAAGAGCTGGAGACGACGTTGATCAGCGCGCTCGGCGAGCCGCCCGGACCACGCATCCGCGAAAAGCTCCCGCATAACAAAGGACTGGTCGAGCCCGCCTGTAGCGGCGAGGTAGGCGGGGTCGGTTCGCCGCAGGTCGTCGCGCACCGTCTCCAGGCTCGCCTGGCGCTCCTCGGCGAGGTTGGCGGTGTAGAGCGAGTTCGACGTAGGCAATGTTGGAGAGCGCGGTCGAGCGGTAGAGTTCGATGGCCTCGGCGATCGGCCAGGCATCGGGCCCGAGTTCCGGTCCGGCATCGCGCACCCAGTCGAGGTCGTAGACCGCGGCGTCGGCCAACGGCCCCGAGAGGCTCAGCCAGCCGAGCGCCTCGAAGGCGAGCCGGATGATCGTTTCCAGATCCTCGGCGCGCAGCGCTTCGGCCATCGACTGGTCGAGCTGCAGGCCGGCCTGGTCCTGGTAGGTGAGCGCACCGGAGAGATGGCCGCCGGCCCACGCGATGGCGCTGGCGTCGACGACGGTCCACGCCTCGACATCGGCGAGTTCGCCGATGCGCGCGTCGATGTGCTGCTGCTGGAGCTCTCGCTCCTCGGCGACGACGGCGTGCAGGGCGGGCAAACCGCCTGTCCGGAGCGCCGCTGCGGCGCGCACCCCGCGCGCCACGAACTCGGCATTCACCGTGGCGAGCCATGTGCGATTGAACGCGGAGACCACATGACCGTCCGCCAGGTCCGCGTGCGCGCCGGCCTCGATCAACTCGGCCTGTTGCAGAAAGCCGCCAAGCTCGGGGCCGAGGTCGAGCGGTGATGCGCCGGACGCAACCGCAACGGAACGGTCGAAGCGCGCCTGCCACGTATCGATCAACTCGCGCAGCCGCTCCTCGGTGTCCGGGGCAAGGGCGATGGCGTCGCCCCGAACCTCGGCCTCCGCAAGCTCGTGGCCCGCAAGGAAGGCGAAGGCCTCGCGAACGTCGCCGATCTCCTGGACCTCGACACCCAGGCTCTTCCCGAGCTCGACGACATCGACCACCTCGCCGGTGCAGGGGTCGAGGTCCGGACGCTGGCCGAGCGGGATGCCGAAGCGGGTGAAGCCCGCCTCCGCGACGCCGGATACCTTCAGCGGGATACCTCCGACGGGACCGACCGTGCCGTCGGGGTTGACGGTCCCCGTCATCGTCGCGTCGGCAAGCAGCGGGCCCTGGTTGCCAAGCAGCGCAAGCAGGCCGCTCGTGGTCAGCGCCCCGGCGCTCGGCCCGTCGACGCGCCCCTCGAGGTCGAAGGAGATGCGATAGCGCCCGAGTTCTTCATCGAGCAGCGTGGTCGCCACGAATGCCGCCATTCAGCCGGAGGAGCGCCACATGTCGCCGAACGAGCCGGCGCTCGAACTCGAAGACGCCGATCTGGATCGAGCCCGTGGGATTCGGCTCGATCCGGATGTCCACGGTGTTAGTGCCACCGCATTCCCCGCCACCCTGGTAGTAGTTGGCGGCGTGCAGCCCGATCGTCTGCTCCTCTGCCGGTGCGACAGCCGGCACCGCCAAAGCAAAGCCAAATGCAAGAGCAGGGGCGACGTGGCGCAAGGGCGATCTCCGGCATGGTCCGCAGGACCGAGATTGCGCCCGACAGGCGCCCGACATCAAGCGGAGCCTGAAGAAGCGGAGCTAAGGCGATTTCGGCACTGCGCGAAGACAGGCCCGTGCGACATGCCGAAGCCGGTATGTCACCGCGTGTCGAATGTATTTGTACGATATGGCGGACGGCGCATAGGGTCGGGTGACAAGAGAAACCAAGCGGCCGGCATCGACTCGGCCAGCCAGGGGGAGTGGATGACGACCATCGGTGCAAAAGTCTGCGCGCAGCGCGAGCGGAGAAGCGAAGGGTGCGGCGCGTGACCGGGTTCGTGGCGGCGCCGTGGCCGCGGCGGCTGCGGTCGCGCGAATGGTTCGAGGGTACGTCCAAGGACAACATCTACCACCGCTCCTGGATGAAGAATCAGGGGCTGCCGGCGGACCTCTTCGACGGGCGCCCGGTGATCGGCATCTGCAACACCTGGTCGCAGCTCACCCCCTGCAACGCCCACCTGCGCGACCTCGCCGACCGGGTGCGCCACGGAATCTACGAGGCGGGCGGGCTGCCGCTCGAGTTCCCGGTCTTCTCGCCGGGCGAGAGCGCGCTCAGGCCCACGGCGATGCTCTACCGCAACCTCTGCGCCATGGACGTCGAGGAGGCGATCCGCGCCAACCCCATCGACGGGGTCGTGCTCCTGGCGGGCTGCGACAAGACCACGCCCGCGCTCCTGATGGGTGCGGCCAGCGTCGACACCCCGGCGATCCTCGTCTCCGGCGGCCCGATGCTGAACGGCTGGTTCCGCGGCGAGCGGGTCGGCTCGGGCACCGCGCTCTGGCAGATGTCCGAGGCGGTGAAGGCCGGGACGATGTCGAACGCCGACTTCCTCGACGCCGAGGCGGCGATGAGCCGCTCGCCCGGCTCCTGCAACACCATGGGCACCGCCTCCACCATGGCGAGCATGACCGAGGCGCTGGGTATGGCGCTCTCGGGCAACGCGGCGATCCCGGCGGTGGACAGTCGGCGACGCGTGATGGCGCATGTCACCGGCCGGCGGATCGTGCAGATGGTCAAGGACGACCTCAAGCCGTCCGACGTGCTGACCCGCGAGGCCTTCGAGAACGCCATCCGGGTCAACGGCGCCATCGGCGGCTCGACGAACGCGGTCATCCACCTCCTCGCCATCGCCGGGCGCGTGGGCCTCGACCTCACCCTCGACGACTGGGACCGGCTGGGGCGCGACATTCCCACCATCGTCGACCTGATGCCCTCGGGCCGCTTCCTGATGGAGGAGTTCTTCTATGCCGGCGGCCTGCCGGTGGTGATCCGGGCGCTGGGCGAGGCGGGCAAGCTGCACAAGGACGCCCTTACCGTCTCGGGCGGTCCGATCTGGGACGAGGTGCGCGAGGTGCGCAACTGGAACGAGGAGGTGATCCGCCCGGTGGACAAGGCGCTGACCGAGTTCGGGCGGCATCGCCGTGCTGCGCGGCAACCTCGCGCCCGACGGGGCGGTGCTGAAGCCCTCGGCGGCGTCGCCGCACCTGATGAAGCACCGCGGGCGGGCGGTCGTCTTCGAGGACATCGACGACTACAAGGCGCGGATCGGCGACGAATCCCTCGACATCGACGAGACCTGCGTCATGGTGCTGAAAAACTGCGGGCCGCGGGGTTATCCCGGCATGGCCGAGGTGGGGAACATGGGGCTGCCGCCGAAAGTGCTGCGCAAGGGCATCACCGACATGGTGCGGATCTCCGACGCCCGCATGTCGGGCACCGCCTACGGCACCGTCGTCCTGCACACCTCGCCCGAGGCGGCGCGCGGCGGACCGCTCGCGGTGGTGCAGAGCGGCGACATGATCGAGCTCGACGTCCCGGGCCGGCGCCTGCACCTCGACATCCCCGAGGCGGAACTCGAGCGGCGGCTGGCGGCGTGGAAACCGTCGGTGGAGCGGCCCGGCGGCGGCTACGTGCAGCTCTACCACGACCACGTCGGCGGGGCCGACACCGGCGCCGACCTCGACTTCCTCAAGGGCTGCCGCGGCCGCGCCGTGGGCCGGGATTCGCACTGATGGCGGCACCGTTCCCGGTGGCGCTGGTGGGCGTCGGCAAGATCGCCCGCGACCAGCACATCCCGGCCATCGCCGCCGATCCCGACTTCGCGCTCGTCGCCGGCGTCTCGCGCCACGCGACGATCGAGGGCGTGCCCAACTTTGCCGATCTCGACCGCTTCCTCGCCGAAGGCCCGCCGGCGGCCGTCGCGCTCTGCGTGCCGCCCGAGGCCCGCACCGCCATGGCGCTGAAGGCGCTGGCGGCCGGGCGCGACGTACTGCTGGAGAAGCCTCCGGCGGCGACGCTCGGCGAGGTCGACCTCATGGTCGCCGCCGCCCGCGAGAAGGGCGCCGTCCTCTTCGCCACCTGGCACTCGCGCTTCGCGCCCGCCGTGGCCGAGGCAAAGGCCTGGCTCGCCGCGCCGCCGCACCCGCGCCGTCTCCATCGTCTGGAAGGAGGACGTGCGGCGCTGGCATCCCAACCAGGCCTGGATTTGGCAGGCGGGCGGCTTCGGCGTCTTCGACCCCGGCATCAACGCCCTCTCCGTGCTGACCGAGATCCTCCCCGGCCCGTTCGTGGTGGACAAGGCCCGCCTCGTCGTGCCGGAGAACTGCGAGACCCCGATCGCCGCCGATTTCGCCATGACGGCGGCGCAAGGCTTCCCGGTCACCGTCGAGCTCGACTGGCGGCAGGAAGGGCCGCAGACCTGGGACATCACCGTGGAGACCGACGAGGGCCGGCTGGTCCTCTCGCTCGGCGGCGCGGCGATGGCCGTCGACGGCCGCGAGGTCACCCGCGCGCCGGAGCGCGAGTATCCGCTGATCTACCGCCGCTTCGCCGAGCTGCTGCGCGCGCGCCAGAGCGAGGTGGACGCGAGCCCGCTCCGGATCATCGCCGACGCCTTCCTGGTCGGACGCCGCGAAACGACAGAGGCATTCTTCGACTGACGGTTGACACGCTCGGCGATCCTGTCGTGCAGTCTGTGGCAAATCTTGATCGAGTCCTGCCGGTGGTCCACCCCGGGGGCAAAGGGGGGAACCGAACGATGAAGGTCAGGGCGACTCTGCACCGCGACTTCGAGATCGCAAAATCGACGACAGGCTCTATTCCGCCTTCATCGAGCACATGGGCCGGGCGATCTACACCGGCATCTACGAGCCGGGCCACCCGACCGCCGACGAGGACGGCTTCCGCAAGGACGTGCTCGACCTCGTCCGGGCGCTGAAGATCCCGGCCATCCGCTACCCCGGCGGCAACTTCGTCTCCGCCTACAACTGGGAGGACGGCATCGGCCCGAAGGACCAGCGCCCGGTCCGGCTCGACCTCGCCTGGCGCTCGAAGGAGACGAACCAGGTCGGCATCAACGAGTTCGCCAAGTGGGCGAAGAAGGCCGACATCGAGATGATGCTGGCGGTCAACCTCGGCTCGCGCGACCTCAACGCCGCCCGCGCCTTCGCCGAATACTGCAACCACCCCGGCGGCACCGCCTGGAGCGACCTCCGCCGCAGCCACGGCGTCGCGGACCCCTATGACGTGCGCATGTGGTGCCTCGGCAACGAGATGGACGGCCCCTGGCAGATCGGCCACAAGGTCGCGCAGGAATACGGCCGCCTCGCCAACGAGACCGCCAAGGCGATGAAGCCGCTGGGCAAGAACGTCGAGCTCGTCGTCTGCGGCAGCTCCAACGACGCCATGCCCACCTATCCCGAATGGGAGCGGGAGGTGCTGGAGGAGTGCTACGAGAACGTCGAGTACATCTCGCTGCACAAGTATTTCGGCAACTCCAGCCGTGACACGCTCAACTACTTCGGCAAGATCGAGGAGACCGGCCGCTACATCCAGGCCATCGCCGGCGTCATCGACTAGGTCAAGGCGAAGAAGCGGGCGAAGAACGACGTCTACATCTGCTTCGACGAGTGGAACGTCTGGTACCACAACCGCGAGGCGGAATTCGAAGGCCTGGCGCGAAGTGGGACTGGCCGGAGGCCCCGCCGCTCCTCGAGGAGGACTACAACCTCGAGGACGCGCTCTTCATCGGCGGCCTCCTCAACGAGTTCATCCGCCGCAGCGACCGGGTGAAGATCGCCTGCATCGCCCAGCTCGTGAACGTCATCGCCCCCATCCGCACCGAGACCGGCGGCCGGGCCTGGAGGACCTCGATCTACTACCCCTACCAGTTCGCCTCGCTCTACGGCCGCGGGACCGCGCTGAACGTGGCAGTGGACGCGCCGACCTACGACTGCGAGGTGCGAGCACGACGTCTCCTACCTCGACGTGGCGGCGGTCGACAACACCGACGGGATGGTCACGGTCTTCATCCTCAACCGCCATCTGACGAGGCGATGGACCTCGACATGGCCCTCCTCGGCTTCGAGGGGCTGACGCTCGACAAGCACCTGACCATCGGCGGCGAGGGCAGGGACCTGCGCGAGGCCAACACCGCCGACGCGCCGGACCGGGTCGTGCCGCGCGACGGCAAGGGCCTCGGCGTCGAGGGCGGGCGGCTGAATGGATCGTTACCGCCGTTGTCCTATCATGTGGTACGTCTGCGCAAAGCGTAGGTGAAGGCGGCCGGGACGAGCCGCGCGAAGGGGAGGAATGACGCCCGATGCCGGGAGTTAAGCTCAGCAAGGTCGAGAAGTCCTTCGGGACCGCCAAGGTGATCCACGGCGTCTCCATGGAGATCGACCGCGGCGATTTCGCCGTCTTCGTCGGGCCGTCCGGCTGCGGCAAGTCCACGCTGCTCCGGATGATCGCCGGCCTCGAGGAAACCACCGCCGGCAAGGTCGAGATCGAGGACCTCGACGTCACCGAGGAAGAGCCGGCGCGCCGCGGCGTGGCGATGGTGTTCCAGTCCTACGCGCTCTATCCGCACCTGAGCGTCTACGAGAACATGGCCTTCAGCCTCCGCCTGGCGCGGCGGGGCAGGGCGGAGATCGACGCCAAGGTCGGCGAGGCGGCGCGGATCCTTCAGCTCGAGGACCACCTGCAGAAAAAGCCCTCGCAGCTCTCCGGCGGCCAGCGCCAGCGCGTGGCGATCGGGCGGGCCATCGTCCGCCAGCCCAAGGTCTTCCTCTTCGACGAGCCGCTCTCCAACCTCGACGCCGAGCTCCGCGTGCAGATGCGGCTGGAGCTGGCGCGGCTGCACAAGCAGATCGGCGCGACGATGATCTACGTGACCCACGACCAGGTCGAGGCGATGACGCTGGCCGACAAGATCTTCGTCCTGCAGGGCGGCGTCGTCCGCCAGGCCGGGCGCCCGCTCGACCTCTACGACGACCCCGACAACCGCTTCGTCGCGGGCTTCATCGGCTCGCCCAGCATGAACTTCCTCCCCGGCCGCATCGTCGGGCAGACCGAGACCGGCGTCGCGATCCAGCCCGAGGGCGCGGACGGCCAGCCCATCGTCGCCGGGTTGCGCGAGCGGCCGGCGAACGGCACCCGGGTGACGCTGGGGATGCGCCCCGAGCACCTGGAGATCGCCACCAGCGCCGAGGCGGGCCTGCCGCTCGCGGTCGACATGGAGGAGGACCTCGGCGGCGTCTCCTACCTCCACGCCCGCACCGCCGCCGGCCAGCCCATCGTGCTGGAGCGCCGCGGCGGCCGCGGAGAACTTCGAGGACCGCAAGATCGCGGTCACGCATCCCGCCTGCGCGCGCGCTGGTCTTCGACGAAGCCGGCGAGCGGGTGCGGTGACCATGCAACCATCGGAAAAGAATCCAGCAAACCAACTCGGAGGAGAATGCTTGTGAACACTATCCTTAAGGCGGCCGTCACCACGGCGGCGCTCCTGGGCTCGGCAGGCTACGCCGCCGCCCAGCAGACCGTCGTCTGGTGGGACTTCCTCGGCGGCGGCGACGGCGTGCGGATGAAGACGCTGATCGACGACTTCAACAAGGAGCACCCCGACGTCCAGATCGAGGCGCACCACGCTGGAGTGGGGCGTGCCGTTCTACACCAAGGTCCGCACCTCGGCCGGCGTCGGCGAAGGCCCGGACATCATGACCTATCACCTGTCGCGCGTGCCGATCGCGCTCGACGAAGGGCGTCCTCTCCCCGATTACCGACGAGGATCTGGCCAACGCCGGCCTGACGAAGGAGGACTTCTTCCCGCGCTCGATCGAGGCCGCGAGCGCTGACGGCACGCTCTACGCCGTGCCCTTCGACATCCACGCCCTCGTCCTCTACTACAACAAGGACCTTCTCGAAGGCACGCCCTACCTCGACGCCGACGGCAAGCTGACCGGCATCAACAGCCTCGCGGACTTCGACGCCGCGCTGAAGGCGCTGCAGGACAAGGGCATCGCGGAGCCGCTGTCGCTCGCCACCGCCAACGACGGCACCACCTGGCGCATCTTCTCCACGCTGCTCGCCCAGCAGGGCGGCCAGCTCATCGTCGGCAACGAGGTGCTGCCCGGCGACAACGCCGACAAGGCGATCAAGGCGATCCAGACGCTGGTCGACTGGCGCAACGCCGACTTCACCCCCGAGCAGACCGAATACCCCGCCTCGGTGGCGCTCTTCGGCTCCGGCGAGGCCGCCTTCCACTTCAACGGCGTCTGGGAGGTCCCGACCTTCACCGACCTGCACGCCAAGGGCTCGCTCGGCGACTGGAGCGCGACGGTCATCCCGCCGCTGATGGGCGCCGACGCCACCTGGGCCGACAGCCACGCCTTCGCCATCCCGCTGCAGGCCGGCAAGGAGGTGGACCCCGCGAAGCGCAAGGCGGTGATGGAGGTCATCGGCTGGATGGAGAAGAACGCGCTCCGCTGGGCGGATGCCGGCCACATCCCGGCCTACCTGCCGGTGGCGACCAGCCCCGAGTACAAGGCGATGGAGCCCAACGCCTCCTACGCGCCGCTCGCCGACAACGCCGCCTACGACCCGCGCTCGACCATCGCCGGCGTGGCCTCGCCGGTCTACGACGCCGCGCTCAACATCATCGTGCCGGCCGTCCACGGCTTCCTGACGCCGGAGGATGCGGTGGTGCAGATCAAGGAACAGCTCCAGCCGCTGCTGAACTGACCGAACCGGGCTGCGGCGGTTCCCGCCGCAGCCACGACCCGCGGGGCCCGCATGGCCATCATCACCAACCGGCGCCGCAACAACCTCGTGGCCCTCAGCCTCGTGGCGCCCTTCCTGGTGGTCTTCACGCTCTTCTTCCTCTACCCGTTCTACGTGGTGGTGCAGATGAGCTTCACCGACGCGCCGCTCCTCGGCGGGGGCGAGTGGGTCGGCCTCGCGAACTACGTGAAGCTCCTTTCCGACAAGCTCTTCTACACCGCCATCGTCAACAACGGCTACTTCGTGCTGCTGACGGTGATCCCGACCACGATCATCGCGCTCGGGATCGCGCTGATGGTCAACCGCCTCAAGGGCCGGCTCCAGGCCTTCGTCCTCGTGATCTTCTTCCTGCCCTACGTGCTGCCGGTCTCGGTCGTCACCGAGATCTGGAACTGGATGCTCGACTTCCAGTACGGCATCCTGCAGCCCGTCATCGCCTTCTTCACCGGCAAGCCGGTGGCGGTCTTCCGCAACCCCTACTGGGTGATGC
This sequence comes from uncultured Alphaproteobacteria bacterium, assembly GCA_963844375.1. Classification (GTDB taxonomy): domain Bacteria; phylum Pseudomonadota; class Alphaproteobacteria; order Rhodobacterales; family Rhodobacteraceae; genus Amaricoccus. Next base: position 29,477 of record CAWJOI010000006.1, read on the forward strand.
CGGTCGTCGCCGCGGTGACGGTCTGGTGGACCAACGGCTTCAACGTCCTTCTCTTCATCGCCGGCCTGCGCAACATCTCCGCCGAGCTCTACGAGGCCGCAGCCCTCGACGGCGCCACGCCCCGCCAGCAGTTCTGGCGCGTGACCTGGCCGCTCCTCTGGCCGGTCACCGCCCTCGTCCTGACGCTCCAGCTCATCCTGCAGCTCAAGATCTTCGACCAGATCTACCTGCTCAGCCAGGGCGGCCCGTTCAACTCCTCCTACGTCCTCCTGCTCTTCGTCTACCGCGAGGCCTTCCAGCTCAACCACGGCGGCTATGCCTCGGCGGTCGCCATCGTCCTCGTGGTCATCATCGCCGTCATCTCGGTGCTGCAGTACCAGGTCCTGCGGGTCAGGGGCGCGAAGTGAGCACCCGGCGCGTCGAGAACACGGTCCTGACCGTCGTCACGCTGATCGCGGCGGCGATCTGGTTCTTCCCGCTCTACTGGGCGATCGTGACCTCGCTCCGGACCGACGAGAGCGTCGTCGCCGGGGCCGGCCTCTTCCCGGACCAGTTCCAGCTCGGCGCCTTCGTCAACGCGCTCTTCAACACCCGGCTCCTCACCTGGTACCTGAACTCGATCGTCACCGCGGTCATCATCACCGTCGTCGTCATCGTCTGCGGGATGATGTGCGCCTACGCCATCTCGCAGCTGCGCTTCCCCGGCCGCGGCTTTCTCTACGGCATCGTCCTCGTCAGCTTCATGATCCCGATCCCCGCGCTCTACGTGGCGCAGTTCGTGCTGATGAACGATCTCGGCTGGATCAACACCTGGGCCGGGATCATCGCGCCGCAGCTCATCGTCCCGGTCGTCATCATCGTCTACAAGCAGTTCTTCGACGCCGTGCCGAAGGAGATGCGCGAGGCGGTCGTCCTCGACGGGGGAGGGGAGTACACCCTGCTCTTCCGCGTCTACCTGCCGCTCAACTGGGGCATCACCACCGCGCTCGCCATCATCACCTTCATCGGCGCCTGGAACAATTTCTGGTGGCCGTTCCTCGTCGTCACCTCCGAGGACATGATGACCATCCCGGTCGGCATCACCCAGGTGCAAGGATGTCTTCGGCGTCGCCTATGCCCGGCTCATGGCGGCGGCACTCCTCGCCGCGTTGCCGGTCGTGGCCGCCTACCTCGTCTTCCAGCGCCGCGTCACGGAAGCGGTGATGATCTCCTCCGGCGTCAAGGGATGACCATGCAGCATGACACGACCGTTCACCGGCATCTGGCCGGTTGCGCCCACCCCCTTCACCGACGACGGCGCCCTCGACCTGGACGGCATGAAGCGGGTCATCGACTGCATGATCGACCAGAAGGTCGACGGCATCTGCATCCTCGCCAACTTCTCCGAGCAGTTCCTGCTCTCCGACGAGGAACGCAAGGTCCTGACCCGCCTCTGCCTCGAGCACGCGGCGGGCCGGGTGCCGATCATCGTCACCATCTCCCACTTCGCCACCGCCGTCGCCGCCGCCCGCGCCCGCGAGGCGGCCGACCTCGGCGCCGCCATGGTGATGATGATGCCCCCCTACCACGGCGCGCTCCTCCGCGCCGACGAGGAGGCGACCTTCGAGCATTTCGCGCAAGGTCGGCGAGACCGGCGGCATCCCGATCATGGTGCAGGACGCTCCCATCTCCGGCGTCACCCTGTCCGTGCCGTTCCTGGCGCGCATGGCGCGCGAGATCGAGCAGGTGCGGCTCTTCAAGATCGAGACGCCCCAGGCCGCCGCCAAGCTCCGCGCCCTCATCGCGGCGGGCGGGGATGCCATCGAGGGCCCCTTCGACGGCGAGGAGGCGATCACGCTGATGGCCGACCTCGACGCCGGCGCGACCGGCACCATGACCTCGGCCACGCTGCCCGACCTCATCGGCCCCGCCGTCACCGCCTACCTCGCCGGCAACCGCGACGAGGCCAAGGCGATCTACCAGCGGCTGCTCCCGATCATCAACTTCGAGAACCGCCAGTGCGGCTGGCGCTCCTGCAAGGTGGTGATGAAGGAGGGCGGCGTGATCCGCTCCGAAGCCGTCCGCCACCCGACCCGCCCGCTCCACCCCGAGACCCGGGCGCAGCTCCTCGAACTCGCCCGCGACGTCGATCCGCTCGCGCTGCGCTGGGGCCTCTAGCGGCGGCAGGCCCTCCCGTCACCCGTCCAGCCTGACCCGCCGCAGCCGCAGCGCGTTGCCGACGACCGAGACCGAGGACAGGCTCATCGCCGCCGCCGCGAACATCGGCGAGATGAGGTGGCCGAGGAACGGGTAGAGGATGCCCGCCGCCACCGGCACCCCCGCGGCGTTGTAGACCAGCGCGAAGAACAGGTTCTGGCGGATGTTGCGCATGGTGGCGAGCGCGAGCCGCCGGGCGCGCACGATGCCGGTGAGATCGCCCTTGACCAGCGTGATCCCCGCGCTCTCGATCGCCACGTCGGCGCCGGTCCCCATGGCGATGCCGACGTCGGCCTCGGCCAGCGCGGGCGCGTCGTTCACCCCGTCGCCGGCCATGGCGACCTTCGCCCCGCCAGCGCGCAGTTCCTGCACCAGCCTGGCCTTGCCCTCGGGCGTCACCTCGGCGCGGACCTCGTCGATGCCGAGCCGCCCCGCCACCGCCTGCGCCGTCAGCGCGCTGTCCCCGGTCGCCATGACGATGCGCAGGCCGAGCCCGCGCAGCGCCGCCAGCGCCGCCGGCGTCGTCGCCTTCACCGGGTCGGCCACCGCCAGCATGCCCGCCAGCGCGCCGTCCACGGCCACGAACATCACCGTCTCGCCCTCGGCGCGGCGGTCGTCCGCCGCGGCTGCCGGGGGCAATCCCGAGGCCCGCCAGCATCGCGGCATTGCCGAGCGCCACCGCCCGCCCGTCGACGCGGCCCGTCACGCCCTGCCCGGTGACCGCCTCGAAATCGTCCGCCTTCGCCAGCGCGATCCCGCGCTCCTCCGCCCCGCGCACGATCGCCTCGGCCAGCGGGTGCTCCGACGCGCGCTCCAGGCTGGCCGCGAGGCGGAGAAGCCCCGCCTCGTCGTGCCCCGCCTCGGGCAGCACCGCGACGAGCCGCGGCCGCCCCATGGTCAGCGTGCCGGTCTTGTCCACCACCAGCGTGTCCACCCCGGCCAGCGCCTCCAGCGCCGCGGCGTCGCGGATCAGCACGCCCGCCTGCGCGCCCCGCCCGGTGGCGGTCATCACCGACACCGGCGTCGCGAGCCCGAGCGCGCAGGGACAGGCGATGATGAGGACCGCGATCGCCGACACCAGCGCATAGGCGAGCGCCGGCGGCGGCCCCCAGAGTCCACCAGGCGACAAACGCGACCGCCGCCACCCCGATCACCGCCGGCACGAACCAGGCAGCGACGGAATCGGCCAGCTTCTGGATCGGCGCCCGCGAGCGCTGGGCGCTGGCCACCATGGCGACGATCTGCGCCAGCGTCGTGTCGGCGCCCACCCGCCGCGCCTCGATCACCAGGGAGCCGGTGCCGTTGATCGTGGCCCCGGTGACCGCATCGCCCGCCACCTTCTCCACCGCCAGCGGCTCGCCGGTCAGCATGCTCTCGTCCACCGACGAGCGTCCTTCGACGACTTCGCCGTCCACCGGCACCTTCTCGCCCGGCCGCACCCGCAGCCGGTCGCCCACGCGCACGTCGTCGAGCGCCACCTCCGCCTCGCTGCCGTCCGGGGCGATGCGCCGCGCCGTCTTCGGCGCCAGCCCCATCAGCGCCCGGATCGCCGAGCCGGTCTGCTCCCGGGCGGCGAGCTCGAGGATCTGCCCCAGCAGCACCAGCACCACGATCACCGCGGCGGCCTCGAAGTAGACCCCGACCTGGCCGGAGTGATCGCGGAAGCCGTGCGGGAAGATCCCCGGCGCCAGCACCGCCACCACGCTGAAGAGGTACGCCGCCGCGACGCCCATGGCGATCAGGCTGAACATGTTGAGCCTGCGCGGTGACGAAGGACCGCCAGCCGCGCTGCAGGAACGGCCACCCGCACCAGAAGACCACCGGCGTCGCCAGCACCAGCTCGGCCCAGCGGGCGGCGCGCGCGCCCATCCAGGCCTCCACCGGCAGCCCGAGCATCGGCCCCATGGCGATGACGAGGAGCGGCACGGTCAGCGCCGCGCCGACGACAAAGCGGCGGCGGAAGTCGACAAGCTCCGGGTTCGGCCCCTCATGGACATCCGGCACGCCCTTCGGCTCCAGCGCCATGCCGCAGATCGGGCAGGTGCCGGGGCCGACCTGCTCGATCTCGGGATGCATCGGGCAGGTGTAGATCGTGCCCGCCGCCGCAGGCGACGGAGGCGGAGCCGGCCGCGCCCCCGTGTACCGCCAGGGATCGGCCTCGAACTTCGCCTTGCAGCCGGCCGAGCAGAAATGGACCGGCGCGCCGTCGTGCATCGTCTTGTGGCGCGCGGTGGCCGGATCCACCGTCATGCCGCAGACGGGGTCGCGGACCGTCGTTGCCTCGTCCTGCGCGTGCATCACCACCTCCGGGTCCCGGGGTGGATTCAGGCGGTCGCGCCGCGAGTTGAAAGGGCCGGCCTCAGACGATGCCGCCGCCCATGCTCGCCACCGCCGGCCGCCGCTCCGCCACCGCGGCGCGGTAGCGGCTGGCGCGGAACGCCGTCACCGGGTCGATGGCGCCGCCGGCCTCGAGCCGCGCGAGCGCGAGGATCGGCTCGACATCGGTGCGGAACGCGGCCTTGAGCGTCAGCGTCGCCATCAGCGCGTCGTTGGCCTCCTGGCAGCCCTCGAGCACCGCGCGGTCCACCAGCAGCGCCTGCGCATAGGCCCGCTGCACCTCCATGGCGCTCACCATCAGGCTCTCGATCGGGTCGGTCACGTTGTGCGACTGGTCGAGCATGTGCGCCGGATGAAACCCCGGCGCGCCGCGGTCCTCGGCGTCGACCAGCTCGTTGAACACCAGGAACAGCCGGTACGGATCGATCGACCCGGCGTCGAGGTCGTCGTCGCCGTACTTCGAGTCGTTGAAGTGAAAGCCGCCGAGCTTGCCGAACTGGATCAGCCGCGCCACGATCATCTCGATGTTGACGTTCGGCGCATGGTGCCCGAGGTCCACGAGGCAGAACGCCTTCGGCCCCAGCTCCTGCGCGATCAGGTAGTTCGTCCCCCAGTCCTGCACCACCGTCGAATAGAACGCCGGCTCGTACATCTTGTGCTCGGAAAAGATGCGCCAGTCCTCCGGCAGCGCCCCGTAGACCGTGCGCATCGCATCGAGGTACCGCTCGAAGGCCCGGGTGAAATGCGATCTGGCCGGGAAAGTTCGACCCGTCCCCGATCCACACCGTCAGCGCCTTCGACCCGATGGCGCGGCCGATCTCGATGCACTCGAGGTTGTGCTCCACCGCCTGCGCCCGCACCGCGGCGTCGGTGTGGGAGAGCGAGCCGAACTTGTAGGAAAGCGCCTGGCCGGGCGCGTCCGAGAAGGTGTTGGAGTTCATCGCGTCGAACCCCAGGCCCACCGCCGCCGCCTTCTCGCGCAGCGCCGCCGGGTCCGCCTTGTCCCAGGGAATGTGCAGCGAAACCGTCGGCGTCGCGCAGGTGAGCTGGTGGATCACCCCGCAGTCGTCGAGCTTGTCGAAGATGCCGCGCGGCTCGCCGCCGCCCGGGAAGCGCGCGAAGCGGGTGCCGCCGGTGCCGACGCCCCACGAGGGCACCGCCACCCCGAACGCCGCGACCTTGGCCTTGACCCGGTCGATGTCGAGCCCCCGCCGGTCGAGCTGTTCGCCGAGGGCGGCATAGTCGCGGCGCAGGCCGTCCGCGCGGGCGGCGTTCGAGGCGGCGATGACGTCGGTGTCGATCCGTGCCATGGGCATTGCTCCTATCGGGTGAAGGCCTGCACGTTGCCGGCGTCGACGTTGATGATGTTCCCCGTGGACTTGGCCGAGGCCTCGGAGACGAGGAAGTACGTCGCCTCGGCGATGTCCTCGGGCAGCACCGAGCGCTTCAGCAGCGAGCGCTGGCGGTACATCTCCTCCAGCCCCTCCTTGTCGGTCTTGTAGGTGCCGGCGCGCTGCTCCAGCCACTCGCCCGCCCAGATCTTCGAGCCGCGCAGCACCGCGTCGGGGTTGACCACGTTGACCCGGATGCCGCCTGCGGCGCCCTCCAGCGCCAGGCAGCGCGCGAGGTGGATCTCCGACGCCTTGGCGGTGCAGTAGGCCGCGGCGCCCGGCGAGGCGGCGAGCCCGTTCTTCGAGGCGATGAACACGATGGCCCCGCCGATCCCTTGCGCCTTCAGCACGCGGAACGCCTCGCGCGAGACGAGGAAATACCCCGTCGACAGGATCGACATGTTGCGGTTCCAGAGCTCGAGCGTGGTGTCCTCGACCGGCGCCGACGAGGCGATGCCGGCGTTCGAGACGACGATGTCGACCCCGCCGTACTCCACCGCCATGGCGGCGTAGGCCTCGGCCACCGCCTCCTCGGAGGTCACGTTCATCTCGACCGTGCGCACCACGTCGGCCGAGTGCCGGGCGGCGAGGTTGGCCTTCGTCTCCGCCAGCGCCGCCGCGTCGATGTCGGCGAGCACCACGCAGGCGCCCTCGCGCAGCAGCCGCTCGGCGGTGGCCGCGCCGATGCCGCCGGCGCCGCCGGTGACGATGGCGATGCGCCCGGCCAGGCTCTTCGGCTTCGGCATCCGCTGCAGCTTGGCCTCCTCGAGCAGCCAGTACTCGATGTCGAAGGCCTCCTGCTCCGGCAGCCCGCGATACTCCGAGATCGCCGAGGCCCCGCGCATGACGTTGATCGCGTTGACGTAGAACTCGCCCGAGATTCCGCGCCGTCGCCTTGTCCTTGGCGAAGGTGATCATGCCCACCCCGGGGACGAGATAGACGACCGCGTTCGGGTCGCGCAGCGGCGGGCTGTCGGGCCGCCGGCAGCGCTCGTAGTAGCCTGCATAGTCGTTGCGGTACGCCTCGACCGCCGCGGGAAGGCCGGCGAGCGTCGCGGCCAGGTCGGGCGCTGCGGGGTCGAAGTCCACCACCAGCGGCCTGATCTTGGTGCGCAGGAAGTGGTCGGGGCAGCTCGTCCCGAGCGCCGCCAGCGGCGGCATGTCGTGCGCGCCCACGAACTCCAGCACCGCCTCGCTGTCGTCGAAGTGCCCGACCATGCGGACCTCCTTCGACACCATGCCGCGGATGGCCGGCATCAGCCGCGCCGCCACCCGCCGCCGCTCCTCGGGCGCGAGCGCCGCGTGGCGCGGCCCGCCGAAGGCCGGCTTGCCCGCGGTCCGCGCCTCCAGCCAGGCGATGGCGCGGTTGATGATCTCGAGCGTGGTCTCGTAGCAGCCCCGGGCGTCGTCGCCCCAGGTGAAGAGCCCGTGGCTCTCCAGCACGACGCCGCGCGCGTCCGGGTTCTCCCGGCAGAACTTTTCCAGCCAGAGGCCCAGCTCGTAGCCCGGCCGCCGCCACGGCAGCCAGCCGATCGCGTCGCCGAAGATCTCGGCGGTCAGCGCCTTCGAATCCTGCGACGCGGCGATGGCGATGATCGCGTCCGCATGCATGTGGTCCACATGCGCGCGCGGCACATAGGCGTGCAGCGGCGTGTCGATGGAGGCGGCGCGGGCGTTGAGGTTGAAGGTGCAGTGGGGCAGGTAGCCCACCATCTCGTCCTCGTGCTCCGGCCCGCGATAGAGCCCCTTCAGCGCCTCCACCTTCGACATGTAGAGCGTCGCGAAGCCGTCGAGCTTCATCGTGCCCACGTCCCCGCCCGATCCCTTGACCCAGAGCACCTCGACCGTCTCGCCGGTGAGAGGGTCCCTCTCCATCACCTTGGCCGAGGTGTTGCCGCCGCCGTAGTTGGTGATCCGCTTGTCCGCCCCGAGCAGGTTCGAGCGATAGAGCAGCAGCTCCGGCTCGCTCATCCCCGCCGCCTTGCCGGCGTCCCAGAGGCTGGTCAGCCGGTCGCCGGCCTTCACGTCGAGCATGGTGATCCTCCCCAGAGCCACGTCCGAAACGTATGGCCCACCCGCGGGGAGCTGTCAAAGCGGCCCGTGCCGCCCACCGGCGGGCAAGAAGGGGCGGGATCGGATTGGCCTTGATCCACGCCGCCCCGCTGGCCATTGTCGCGCGGCGCCGTCACCGCCTGGGGAGGATCGGACGATGCAGAAGCCAGCGCTCCCGCCCGCCACCGTCCTCGTCCTCGACATCGGCAAGACCAACGCCAAGGCCGTGCTCGTCGACGCCGCCACCCTGGCCGAGATCGACGTCCTCAGCACGCCCAACCGGCCGCTGCCCGGCCCGCCCTATCCGCACGCCGACACCGAGGCGCTCTGGCGCTTCGTCCTCGACTCCGCCCGCACGCTGCAGGCCCGCCACGGCGTGGGCGCCGTCGTCGTCACCGCCCACGGCGCGACCGCGGCGCTCGTCGACGCGGCCGGCGCCCTCGCAATGCCCGTCCTCGACTACGAGCACACCGGCCCGGACTTGCTCGCGGCCGACTACGACGCCCTGCGCCCGCCCTTCACCGAGACCGGCTCGCCGCGCCTCCCCGCCGGCCTCAACGTCGGCCCGCAGCTCTTCTGGCAGTTCCGCAGCTTCCCCGACGCCGCCGCCCGCGCCGCCGCCATCCTCATGTACCCGCAGTACTGGACGCTCCGCCTCTCGGGCGTGCTCGCCTCCGAACGCACCTCGCTCGGCTGCCACACCGACCTCTGGAACCCCCGCGCCGGCGACTTCTCCGCGCTGGTCGACCGCATGGGCTGGCGCCCGCTCTTCCCGCCCCTCCGCCGCGCCGCCGACATCCTCGGCCCCGTCACCCCCGCCGTCGCGGCGGCGACCGGCCTCGACCCGGCCACGCCCGTCCACTGCGGCATCCACGACTCCAACGCCTCGCTGCTCGCGCATCTCGTCACCCGCCGGCCGCCCTTCTCGGTGGTCTCCACCGGCACCTGGGTCATCTCCATGGCCATCGGCGGCCGCGCGATGGCGCTCGACGCCGCCCGCGACACGCTGATCAACGTCAACGCCTTCGGCGACCCGGTGCCCTCGGCCCGCTTCATGGGCGGGCGCGAGTGGTCGCGCCTGATGGACGGCCGCGACCCCGCCGTCACCCCCGCCGACGTCGAGGCCGTGCTCGCGCGCGGGATCATGCTCTTCCCGTCGGTGGAGCAAGGCTCCGGCCCCTTCGCCGGCCGGGCGGCCCGCTGGTCGGTGCCCGAGGCGGAGGTATCCGACGGCCAGCGCGCCGTCGCCGCCTCCTGGTACCTCGCGCTGATGACCGGCGTCTGCCTCGATCTCATCGGCGCGGAAGGCCCCGCCATCGTCGAGGGACCGCTGGCCGCCAACGCCCGGTTCGCCGAGATGCTCGCGGTCCTCGTCCCCGCCGGCCTCTTGCCGGTGTCGCAGACCACCACCGGGACCAGCACCGGCGCCGCCCTCCTCGCGCTCTCGCCCTCGGCGGGGCCCTCGGGCGAGGAGACCCCGCCGCCCGGCGCGCTCCGCGCCCCGCGGCTCGCCGCCTACGCCGCGCGCTGGCGGGCCGAGGCGGACCACCCCGGCCCTTGACGCCGCCACGCTGGCGCGCAGGTATGCTCACTGGCCCGCGCCGAACCCGGAGACGATCCGACATGCCCGTCCTCACCCGAGCCGCCCCAGCGCTCAGCTTCGATCCCGCCCGGCTGCCGGGCGACCTCTTCATCGGCGGCGCCTGGCGGGCGGGCTCCACCGGCAGCCGCATCGACGTGGTCGACCCCTCGACCGGCGCGGCCTTCGCCAGCGTCGCCGACGCCGGCGTCGAGGACGCGCTGGACGCCGTCGCCGCCGCCCACGCCGCCGGCCCCGCCTGGGCCGCCACCGCCCCCCGCCGGCGCTCCGAGATCCTCCGCCGCTGCTTCGAGCTGATGCTCGAGCGCCGCCAGATGCTGGCCGAGCTGATCTCCCTCGAGAACGGCAAGGCGCTCCCCGACGCCCTCGGCGAGGTCACCTACTCCGCCGAGTTCTTCCGCTGGTTCTCCGAGGAAGCGGTCCGGCTCAACGGCGAGCTCACCGTCGCCCCCTCCGGCGCCAACCGCATCCTCGTCGAGCACCAGCCCATCGGCGTCGCCGTGCTCGTCACGCCCTGGAACTTCCCCGCCGCCATGGCCGACCCGCAAGATCGCCCCGGCCCTCGCCGCCGGCTGCACCGTCGTGCTGAAGCCCGCCACCGAGACGCCGCTTCACCGCCTACGTGCTGGCGGGGCTCTTCGCCGAGGCCGGCGTGCCCGACGGCGTGGTCAACGTGCTCACCACCTCCCGCTCCGGCGCCACCGTCAGCGCCATGCTGCACGACCCGCGGGTGCGCAAGCTCTCCTTCACCGGCTCGACCGAGGTCGGCCGCACGCTGCTCAAGGAGGCCGCCGACCAGGTGCTCAACTGCTCCATGGAGCTCGGCGGCAACGCCCCCTTCGTGGTCTTCGACGACGCCGACCTCGATGCGGCGCTCGACGGCGCGATGATCGCCAAGATGCGCAACGGCGGCGAGGCCTGCACCGCCGCCAACCGCTTCATCGTGCAGGAGGGCATCCTCGCCGCCTTCACCGAGCGGCCTCGCCGCGCGCATGTCCGCCCTCACCGTCGGCCCCGGCTACGACCCAGCGACCAAGTGCGGCCCGATGATCAACGCCAAGGCCATCGCCACCATCTCCGGCCTCGTCGAGCGACGCCGTCGCCCGCGGCGCGCGCGTGGTCACCGGCGGCGAGCCGCTCGAGCGCGACGGCTTCTACTACCCGCCCACCGTCATCGACCGCGTCCCCGCCGGAGCCGAGATCAGCCGCGAGGAGATCTTCGGCCCGGTCGCCGCCATCCGCAGCTTCGCCACCGAGGACGAGGCCATAGCCCTGGCCAACGACACCGAGTTCGGCCTCATCGCCTACGTCTACACCGGCGACCTCGCCCGCGGCCTGCGCGTCTCCGAGCGGATCGAGGCCGGCATGGTCGGCCTCAACCGCGGCCTCGTCTCCGACCCCGCCGCCCCCTTCGGCGGCGTCAAGCAGACCGGCCTCGGCCGCGAGGGCGCCCACCACGGCATCCTCGAGTTCTGCGAGACCAAGTACATCGCCGCCAGCTGGTGACGGAAAGCGGCTTGATCGCCCCGCGCATAATGGGCACCTTGCCATGACCGGCGTTCCACCGGGTGAATGCCGGGGCAGGGGGACAATTTCCGATGGCCAAAGCCAAGCACGCCAGCATCCCGAAGGGATGGATCGGCGGGTTCATGGAGTCCAACCCGGCGTTCGCCTATCCCAAGCCGGACCTGTCCTCGTTGCCGATGCTCGGGAACATGGAGAACATCGACAAGCTGACGCGCCAGCAGGCCGCCATATGGCCCCAGTTCAGCTGGCTGACCGTCCCGGGCGACGAGACCTCCCGGTGTTTCCAGATGTTCGCGCCGGACATCTCCCGCATCGGCTACACCGATCGCGGCCGCGTCTATTCGGTCATATGCCCGCAGCAAGGGGCGTTCTCCCCTTCGTTCGGGACGCTGAACATCGAGGTCACGGTCACCGGCAACCGGGGCTGGGTCGACGAGCCGAGCAAGACGCTTGCGGCGGACATTTCCGTCGAGGGAAACATCTGGTTCAGCCCCAGCGCGCACGAGAACTTCTTCGTCAAGATGCTGTGGGGCCTCTTCGCGGACAACGGGCTGCCCTTCCCGTCGAACAAGGCCAACGCGATCAAGGTCAATCTCTACAACGCGGAAAACCCGATCAAGCAGGCCCTGCCGGTCCGGACGGGCGAATCCCCGCGCTTCAAGAACCCCGCCTTCGCCCGGCACGAAAGCGAGGCTTTCTCCGTCTCGAACGTGGAGGTGCGGATCGGCCCGATCCGGAAGCTCGGCAACGAGGTCGTCGATGATTTCAATCAGCTGGTCATGGACGCGTTCAATCTCGCCAGCGGGAACCTGCTTTCGCCCGGCAGCATCCTGACCTGGAACGTGTGGGTCACCGGCCCGCACCTCGTGGACCAGCAGGAGTGGAAGGACCACGCCGAACGGTGGCGCAAGTCCATCGACACCGGCCACGGAAGCCCGGACGGACCCGGCACGCCCCCGAGATACTTCGACGGCAGCCCGTTCAGTCCCGTCGAGTCGATCGTCCAGGAAGAGATCGACAAGATCATCGCCTACCTGAAGAAGCACCTTCCGAACCTTTGACCGCCTCCCCGCCGAGGGCGAGATCAGCGCAAGGAGATCTTCGGCCCCGTCGCCTCCATCCGCAGCTTAGTCACCGAGGACGGGGCCGTGCCATGATCCGCGGCATCCGCTCCCGGCGATCCCGCTCCGCGACCATCATGGCGAGATGCCTCTCGTAGTCGGCGACGTAGACCTCCAGGGCGGAACGGAACACGGCTTCTCGCCCATCCACCGGGGGGCTTCCGGCCGGCGTCTCGGTTTCGATGCGTGGCCAGTCGAGGGTTACGACGGACATGGCGTTTCTCCGGGTTCCTGTCGAACCGCAGAATGCGGCACGCGCGGCGGGCGTGTCCGCTGAGGGCCGGGCGAAAACTCCCAAATAGCTGCGAAACGATGTAAACTTCGCCGATGTCGGCGCGCCTGAGCTTCGGTCCGTTCGTCCTCGATCCGGAGGCCGGCACGCTCTGTCGCCAGGGGGTTCCGCTACCGCTGAGCTACCGCGGCCTCCTGCTCTTGTCGGCATTCCTGGACCGCCCGGGCGAGGTCCTGACCAAGTCCGACCTCCTCGATGCGGCCTGGCAGGGCGCCGCGGTCGAGGAGACGAACCTCACGGTTCAGATCGCGTCGCTGCGCAAGCATCTCGGCACGTCGCCCGCAGGCGCGGACTGGATCGCGACGATCCCGAGGGTAGGCTATCGTTTCGTCGGCGCGGTCGAACGCCAGGCGGACCAGCCGCACGGACTTGGCATGCCGATGAGCCCGGGGGCCGGCCCTCGATCGCCGTGCTGCCCTTCGTCAATCTCAGCGACGACCGCGAGCAGGAATACTTCGCCGACGGGATCGCCGAGGACATCATCACCGGCCTCTCCCGCTTGCGCTGGCTGTTCGTGGTCGCGCGCAATTCGACCTACCCCTACAAGGGAAAGGCGCCGGAGGTGCGCGAGGTCGCCCGCGAGCTCGGCGTCCGCTACGTGCTCGAAGGCAGCGTGCGCCGGGCCGGCGATCGCCTGCGGGTGACGAGCCACCTGGTGGACGCGAGCACCGGGGCGACGGTCTGGGCGGAGCGCTACGACCGTCCGGCCGCCGACGTTTTCGCCGTCCAGGACGAAATCACCGGCAACGTGGTCGCCTCGCTGGAGCCACAGCTCTACGCGGCCGAGAACCAGCGCCTGCAGGTCAGGCCTCCGGAGAGCCTCGACGCGTGGGGCCATGTCATGCGGGCGATGCCGGGGATCTGGACCTGGGCCGAGGAGGACAGCGTGATCGCCCTGGCCGATCTTCGCCGCGCGCTGGCGATCGAGCCGGACTACGCCCGGGCGCACAGCCTGGTGGCCATGACCTACATTCGCGGCGCGCATATGGGCTGGGTGCCCTATGCCGACGTGTTCGGCCCCGCGCTGGAATTGGCACGCCGCGCCGTCGAGCGCGACGGCGAAGACCCCTGGGGACACCTGGCCCTGGGCTTCGTCCACATGCTTTCGCGGAGTTTCAGGCCGGCCGTCGGCGAACTCGAAGAGGCACTCTGGCTTCAATCCCAACTTCGCTGTCGCGCACATGGTGCTCGGCGCGGCCTACGGATTCGGCGGCGCCGGCGATGAGGGACTTCGGCACCTGGCCACGGGGATGCGGCTCAGCCCCCGAGACCCCCAGCAGTCGCTGTACCTGTCTGCCTCCGGGCTCTGCCATTTCGTGGCCGGGCGACCTGCCGAGAGCGTCGCCCTGAACCGGCGCGCCGTGCAGTTGCGCCCGCGCTACACCTCGGCCTGGCGGTCCCTTGCCGCGAGCGCCGGAGTTACCGGCGACATCCACACTGCCGCAGCGGCACTTGCCGAAGCCAGACGCCTTCAGCCCGACCTGTCCGTTGACTGGGTCGAGGAGCACTATCCGATGGTTCGCCCGGAACACCGGGCGGTCTATATCGCGGGACTGAGAAAAGCGGGGCTTCGCTGATGACCGCCTCGCCCTTGCCTCGCGCCGCCCCTTTTTAAGCAAATCGGTTGCATTCCCGCTGCCGGCTGGTAGCCGGGGCGACGGTCGATAATGGCGTATAGCTGCCGCCCACCACGGAAGTAAAAGCGTCAGTAGAGCTTGTCGCGGTTGCTCGCTTCGATCATCGCTTCGACCTGGGCTACGCTTTCGCCGAGCCGGGCCTGCGCGTCGAGGGTTTCGGCGAAGCTCGGCACGCCGGCGGTATCGGGCCACGCCTCCGGCTTCCAGAGGCCGGAGCGGATCATGCATTTCGGGCAATGCGATAGCACGCGACGGACATCGACGATCAGAACGTGGTCGGGCAGCTTGCCGTTGACGGCAAGCTCCGCACGCAGGTCGGCGTCGCGGACGATGATCGCCGTGCCGCTGATGCGCAGCGTGTAGGTGATGCCGGGGACCAGGAAGATCAGGCCGACGGCCGGGTTGCGCAGGATGTTGCGGAAGGTGTCGAAGCGCCGGTTGCCGAGGCGGTCGGGAATGGCGAGCGTGCGCTCGTCGAGCACCTTCACGAAGCCGGCCGGGTCGCCCTTCGGCGAGATATCGGCGGTGCCGTCATCGTTGGTCGAGGCGATGAAGACGAAGGGCGCCGCCGCGATGAAGCGGCGGCTGTGCTCGTCGATCACCGGGAGCACCTTGGCGATCGAGCGCTGGTGCGGGTCGCCGGTCACGGCGCGCACTTCCGCCTCGCTGGTGACCACGTCGCGAAAGCGCGCGCTGAGTGCGGCTGTCTGCTTCATGATCCATCCCTCGGGATCGCCGGGAGCGCGGGTTCGCCCGCCTCGGCAACGGATCACGATGCGCGCCGCTGACCGTCTTGAAAAGAGCGATGTTCGCCGAGGCAGGTCGAGGCATGACCAAGGGACCGGCGGCGTCAACGAAACTTCAATCCTGACTCTTTCAGGTGCCATATGGGAGCCATACGTTTTCCATACGCTTTCCATACGCCGCCGATCCCCGAAAACCTTGCCATTCCGGCCCGACAAAAGTCTGGCATCTCCCCCCCAGCCATCGTAACCGGGACCATCACAACCCCCGAATGAGTCGCCCTCCGAACGGCGGCCCACCGAGATTCCCGATGATGGCCGAGGCCAGCAAGGCGAAAGCCGGGCAGGGCGACCCCTTCGCCCACGTGACGGCCGCCGGCTGGGGACGGGGGCTGAACGCGCTCATGCGCATCACCCGCATGTGCCTCCGCCACCCCTTCCAGGCCGGCGCGGCCATCGCCGCCACCGTCGTCGCCGCCGGCCTGCAGCTCGTCATCCCGCGCCTCCTCGGCCGCGCCGTCGACCAGAGCCAGCAGGCCCTCGCCGGCGCCGGCGCCGACGCCCTCTGGACCACCGCGCTCCTCCTCTTCGCGGTCAGCGTCGGCCGCGGCCTCTTCACCATGGTGCAGAACTACTACGGCGAATCCGTAGGCCATCACGTGGGTTACGAGCTGCGCCTCGCCTTCTACGAGAAGGTCCAGCGCCTCTCCTTCGGCTTCCACGACCGGGTGCACTCGGGCGACCTCATCACCATCGGCATGCTCGACCTCGAGGGCGTGCGCATGTTCTTCTCCACCGGCATCGTCCGCCTCGTGCTCCTGACCGTCCTGATCGGCGTCGGCGCCTGGCTCCTCATCTCCACCGACCCGGTCCTCGGCCTCCTGTCGCTCTGCTTCGTGCCCTTCGTCGCCTGGCGCTCCTCCTTCATGCACCTCACCCTGCGCGCCACCTGGCTCGCCCTGCAGGAGCGCCTCTCCGTCCTCACCCGGGTCATGGAGGAGAACCTCGCCGGCATCCGCGTCGTGCGCGCCTTCGCCGGCCAGGCGCACGAGATGGCCAAGTTCGACGCCGCCTCCCGCAACGCGCTGGCCCTCAGCCACCAGCGCGTCGGACCTGCGCGTGCGCAACACCAGCGCCATGTCGCTCTCCTTCTTCGCCGCCATGGGCCTCGTCCTCCTGGTCGGCGGCCACAAGGTCGCCGTCGGGCGAGATCACCGTCGGAACGCTGACGACTTTCCTGACCTTCATGACCATCCTGCAGATGCCGGTCCGCCAGCTCGGCCTGCTGGTCAACTCCTTCTCCCGCGCCTCGACCTGCGGCAGCCGCATCTTCGGCTTCCTCGACCTCGACGTGGAAATCGCCGACCGGCCGGACGCGCGGCCCCTCGCCGTCACCGACGGCACGCTGCGCTTCGAGAACGTCGGCTTCGCCTACGCCGAGGCCGGCCGGCCGGCGCTGCGCGACGTCAGCTTCGAGGCCCGCCGCGGCGAGACCATCGGCATCGTCGGCCCGCCCGGCAGCGGCAAGTCGACCATCGCCCACCTCATCCCGCGCTTCTACGACGTCACCGCGGGCCGCATCACCATCGACGGCCAGGACATCCGCGACGTCACGCTCCAGTCGCTGCGCCAGCAGGTGGCGGTGGTGGCGCAGGACGGCTTCCTCTTCACCACCACGCTCGAGAACAACATCGCCTACGCCGACCCCTGGGCCAGCGAGAAGCGCATCGAGCGCTCCAGCGCGTCCGCGCAGCTGCACGACTACGTCCTCGGCCTGCCCACCGGCTACCGCACCGTGGTGGGCGAGCGCGGCGTCTCGCTCTCCGGCGGCCAGCGCCAGCGGCTTTCCATCGCCCGCGCGCTGATGCTCAGGCCCGCGGTCATGGTCTTCGACAATTCCACCGCCGCCATCGACGCCGGCACCGAGCAGCGCATCCGCCGCGGCCTGCGCGCCTACAGCGCCGACCGGGTGACCATCATCATCGCCCACCGCCTCGGCTCGCTGATGCACGCCGACCGCATCCTCTTCCTCGACGACGGCCGCGTGGTCGAGAGCGGCACCCACGAGGAGCTCCTCGCGCTCGGCGGCCGCTACCGCGCGCTGCACGACCTGCAGCTCCTCCCCGGCGACACGCAGGTGTCGGCATGATGCGCGAGCAGGTCGAGACCGGCGGGCGCGACCCCACCGCCGAGCGGCCTGGCCGGCCGCCGCGCGCGGTGGTCGGCTCCACCCGCATCGAGGAGGAGATCTTCGGCCGCGCCTTCGACGGCCACATCCTCCGCCGCATCTGGGCCTTCGTGCGGCCCTACCGCGGGAAGATGCTCGTCGCGGTGGCCGCGGTCCTCATCTTCACCGCCACCGGCCTCCTCGTCCCGCTCATCATCCGCCACGCCATCGACCGCGGCATGGCGCCGGGGGCCGACCCCAGCGTCCTCACCTGGTCCTTCCTGGCCTTCCTGGCGGTGATCCTCGTCAACTACGCCGCCAGCTACGTGCAGGAGACCGTGGTCGGCAAGGTGGCCGAGAACGTGCTCTTCGACATGCGCCGGGCGATGTTCGCCCACCTGCAGCGCGTCTCGCTCTCCTTCATGGACAAGACCGAGATCGGGCGGCTGATGTCGCGGCTGCAGGGCGACGTGAACTCCATGCAGGAGTTCCTCGAGACCTCGGTGCTCTCGGTCGGCGACATCGCGCTCCTCTTCGGCATCGTCGGCGTGATGCTGGCGCTCGACTGGCAGCTGGCGCTCCTCACCCTGTCGGTGATGCCGGTCCTCTTCCTCGTGCGCCTCATCTGGCTGCCGCGCGCGCGCGACGCCTTCATGGCCGCGCACGAGACCAACTCGATCACCAACGGCGCCCTGGCCGAGGGGATCAACGGCGTGCGCGCGGTGCAGAGCATGGACCGGAGCCGGGTCAACTTCATGCTCTACGACGACAAGGCCCATGCCAACCTCCAGGCGCACCTGACCGCCGCCCGCTACGCCCAGATCATGGTGCCCATCGTCGACACCCTGACCGGCATCGCCATGGCGGTGGTGGTCGTCGTGGGCGGCACGCGGGTGCTCGGCAACGCGCTCGATGTCGGCGTGATGGTCGCCTTCCTCTTCTACATCCAGCGCTTCTTCGACCCGATCCGCTCGCTGACCATGCAGTATTCGGTGATGCAGCGGGCCATGGCCTCCGGCCACCGCATCACCGAGGTGCTCGACGTCGCGGTCGGCGTCGAGGACCGCCCCGATGCGGTGGCGCTCGGGCCCGACATGGACGGCTCGGTCGAGTTCCGCCACGTCACCTTCGGCTACGACCCGAGGCATCCGGTGCTGAAGGATGTGAGCTTCAAGGTGAACCCCGGCGAGACGGTGGCGCTGGTCGGGCCGACCGGCTCGGGCAAGTCGAGCTGCATGGCGCTGGCGCACCGCTTCTACGACGTGCAGCAGGGCGCGGTGCTGGTCGGCGGCCACGACGTGCGCGACGTCACGCAGGAGTCGCTCGGCCGGCGGATCGCCATGGTGCTGCAGGAGCCCTACCTCTTTACCGGCACGGTCTTCGAGAACATCCGCTACCAAAAGGAAGACGCCACCCTTGACGAGGTGGTGGCGGCGGCCAGGGCCGTCGGCGCGCACGACTTCATCATGCGGCTTCCGCAAGGCTACGAGACCGAACTCGGCCAGCGCGGCGGCGGCCTGTCGCTCGGCCAGCGCCAACTCGTCAGCTTCGCCCGCGCGCTGGTCGCCGATGCGGGCATCCTCGTCCTCGACGAGGCGACGGCCAGCGTGGACAGCTACACCGAGATGCTGATCCAGAAGGCGCTGCTGCGCCTCCTCGAAGGCCGCACCGGCCTCGTCATCGCGCACCGGCTGGCCACCATCCGCGGGGCCGACCGCATCATCGTCCTGCAGAACGGCCAGGTGGTCGAAACCGGCAACCACGCCGAACTCATCGCAGCCGGCGGCCTCTACGCGAGACTCTACGCGCTCAACTACGCCTCTTTCGACGACCTGCCGGCAGACACCTGAGCCAGCCTCCCGGCGCCGAAATGCCTCCGTGTGATCGCCTCGCGTTAACAGCCCGTAAAGAAGTGGCAAGCCGGATTCCAGCCGGATTCCAGCCGCCTTCCAGCCCGGATTTTTCTCGCCGTTCCAAAGGGATGACCGCCGCCCGAGGCGCGCGAGCAGATCGATCACGCCGCCAGCGCCGCCGGACGCTCGCGGATCGGCAGGTGCACCAGCGCCGAGAAAGCCCCCACGCCTACGCCGATCCACCAGACCAGGGTGTAGTTGCCGTAGAGATCGTAGAGCCGCCCGCCGAGCCAGATGCCGATGAAGCCGCCGAGCTGGTGGCTGAAAAAGACGAGGCCGTAGAGCGTGCCCATGTAGCGCACACCCCAGATCTGCGCCACGAGGCCCGAGGTCAGCGGCACCGTGGCCAGCCAGAGCGCGCCCATCAGCACCGAGAAGACCAGCACGCTCGCCGGCGTCATCGGCGCGAGGATGAAGGCGGCGGAGACCACGGTCCGCGCGACATAGATCTGCGCCAGCAGGTACTTCTTCCGGAAATGCGCCCCCAGGGCGCCGGCGGCGAGCGTGCCGCAGATGTTGGCGAGCCCGATCACCGCCAGCGCCAGGGCTCCCAGCGCGGAGGTGGTGGTGATCCCGAGGCTGGCGAGGACCCCGGTCGCCGGGATGGGCGAGCAGACCTCGGCGACGAAGGCCGGGAAGTGCGCGGTGATGAAGCCGAGCTGGTAGCCGCAGGAGAAGAAGCCGACGAAGATCAGGATGAACGACGGGTCGCGCACCGCCTGGCCGACGATGCGTCCCATTCCCGCATCCCCGTGCGCCGGCGCCGGCCGCTCCGGTCCGGCGATGAACGGCAGGAGGAGGAGCGTCGCCAGGATCAGCGCGGCAAAGACGATGAAGACCGAGCTCCATGGCATCACCCCGAGCAGCGCCTCCGCCAGGGGCGGGCCGACCACCTGCCCGCCCGATCCGGCGGCGGTGGCGATGCCGAGCGTGAGCGAGCGGTTCTCCGGCGAGGCGGCGCGCCCCACGATGGCGAGGATCACCCCGAAGCCGGTTCCGGCGATGCCGAAGCCGATCAGCACGTTCAGCATCTGGTGCCCGCCCGGCGTCACCGCATAGGCCGAGAGCACGAGCCCGAGCGCGTAGACAAGCGCGCCGAGCACGATCGCCCGCCGGTCGCCGAACCGCTCGGCAAACGCCGAGAAGATCGGCTGGCCGATGCCCCAGGCAAGGTTCTGGATCGCGATCGCCATCGAGAAATCGGCCCGGGGCCAGCCGAACTGCTCGGAGATCGGGATCTGGAAGAGCCCGAAGGTCGCGCGGATGCCGAAGCCCACAAGGAGGATCACGCAGCTCGCCACGAGGACGGGGCTGAAGAGCGAGGGCCTGGCTTCCGTCATCGCAGTTCTCCGCTGGCGCGCGGGCAAGATGGTTCGCCGCCGCGCCGAGGTCAAAGGCGGATTCTTGTGATGCCTCCCATCACGTCGCGTGATCGGTCCGGGTGGTTGACGGGCCGCTCCGGAGTGCTAGGCAAAGGGCTCAGCCGGGAGCCTGCCCATGACGGACCTTCTCTTCCGTGACGACGCCTACCTCACGGAAGCCACCGCGACCGTGATCGGCGCCGGTCCCGAGGGGATCGAGCTCGACCGCACCCTCTTCTACGCCAGCTCCGGCGGCCAGCCCGGCGACACCGGCCGTATCGGCGGGACCTCCGTCACCGGCACGGTCCACCCCGACGGCGACCGCGCCCGCGTCCTGCACCAGACCGCTCCCGGCGCGGCGCTGCCGTCGCCCGGCGAGGCGGTCGGCCTCCGTCTCGACTGGGAGCGGCGCCATCGGCTGATGCGGATGCACAGCGCGCTCCACCTCCTGTCGGTGGCGCTCCCCTTCGGCGTCACCGGCGGGCAGATCGGCGAGGACAAGGGCCGGCTCGACTTCGACATGCCCGAGCCGCCGGATGACGTCGCGGCGATCGAGGCGTTCCTCAACGACCACGTGGCCGCCGACCTTGCCATCGCCGCGGAATGGATCACCGAGGCCGAGCTCGCGGCCCAGCCCGAGATGGTGAAGACGATGAAGGTCAAGCCGCCCATGGGGCAGGGCCGGGTGCGGCTGATCCGCATCGGCCGGGGTGGCGACACGCTGGACCTGCAGCCCTGCGGTGGCACGCACGTGCGCTCGACCGGCGAGATCGGGCGGCTCAGGATCGGCAAGATCGAGAAGAAGGGCCGGGAGAACCGCCGGGTAAACCTTCACTTCGCGGATTGAGGCGCAGCGCGTGAGCGAAGCGGGGCCGATGGCGCTCTACAGGCGCCAGGTCGCGGAGGGTGCGCTCGACGCCGACCCGGCGCAGCGGCTGGCGGTGGAGAAGCTGCAGCTCCTCGCCATGCGGCTGGCCGACTACGACCCCGCCAAGCCGAAGCGCGTCGGCCTCGGCCGCTTCGGCTGGGGCCGCGACCGGCTGGAGGACAAGCCGGTGCCGGGCCTCTACCTCTATGGCGGGGTCGGCCGTGGCAAGTCGATGCTCATGGACCTCTTCTCCGTCACCGCCCCGGTGGCGAAGAAGCGCCGGGTGCACTTCCACGCCTTCATGCAGGAGGTGCACCGCGGGCATCGCCCAGGCGCGGGCGCAAGGCGTCAGCGATCCGGTCCGCCCGGTCGCCGACGCCATCGCCGACGGGGCGACGCTTCTCTGCTTCGACGAGATGCAGATCAGCGACATCACCGACGCCATGCTGGTCGGCCGCCTCTTCGAGCGGCTGTTCGAGCGCGGCGTCGTGGTCGTGACCACCTCGAACCGCGCCCCCGACGAGCTCTACAAGGACGGACTGAACCGCCAGCTCTTCCTGCCCTTCATCGCGCAGATCAAGGAGCGGCTCGAGGTGCACGAGCTCGCCAGCGCGACCGACCACCGCCTCGACCGCCTGGCCGGTGCGCCAGTCTATCACAGCCCCCTCGGCCCGGAGGCCACCGCGGCGCTGGACGCCGCCTGGGACGGGCTCGCCCTCGGTCCGGGCGCGCCCCGCACGCTGACGGTGCAGGGCAGGGCGGTGACGCTCCCCGCCTTCCGCAACGGCGTGGCGCGGGCCACGTTCGCCGACCTCTGCGGCGCGCCGCTCGGTCCGGCCGACTATCTCGCGATCGCCGAGGCGATCGACGTGCTGATCCTCGATGACATCCCCATCCTCGGCCGCGCGCGCAACAACGAGGCCAAGCGCTTCGTCACCCTGATCGACGCGCTCTACGAGGCGAAGGTCCGCCTCATATGCTCGGCAGCGGCCGAGCCCGACGCTCTCTACCCCGAAGGGGAGGGCGCCTTCGAGTTCGCCCGGACGGCATCCAGGCTGCACGAGATGCGCTCGGCCGAGTGGGGCAGGCGAGGCCGCTCAGCCCTTCTTCCCCCGGACCGGCTTCGGCCGCAGCCGCACATGCTGGCCGTTGCGGTTGATCTCGAACCGGCCCGTGGCCTCAATGAGGTCGCTGAGCTTGCCGTGGCCGAAGGTGCGCGTGTCGAACTCCGAGGAGAGGTTCTGCAGCCGCTGGCCGACGGTGCCGAGCTGGAACCACCCCTCGGCGTCCTCCTCGAGTTGTTCCATCGCCTTCATCACCAGATCGACCGCCTCGCCCATCGGGCGCAGCGAGGTCTTGGCCGCCGCCGGGCTGCCGACCTCGCCGGCGAAGTTCTCGGTGAAGATGAAGCGGGTGCAGGCCTGGCGGAAGCTCTCCGGCGTCTTGACCTGGCCGATGCCGTAGACGTCGATCCCCTGCTCGCGGATGCGGGCGGCGAGGCGGGTGAAGTCGCTGTCCGACGAGACGAGACAGAAGCCGTCGAACCGGCCGGAGTGCAGCAGGTCCATGGCGTCGATCACCAGGGTGATGTCGGTCGAGTTCTTGCCGGTGGTATAGGCGAACTGCTGCTGCGCCAGGATGGCGTGGCGGGCGAGGACCCGCTCCCAGCCCGCGAGCTGGCCCTTGGAGAAGTCGCCGTAGATGCGCCGCAGGCTCGCCTCGCCGATCTTGGCCACCTCCTCGAACAACCCGTCCGCGACCTTGGGCGAGGTGTTGTCGGCGTCGATCAGGACGGCGAGCTTCTTGCTGCGACCCACTTCCGCCATCAGCGCAGCCCCGAGAGGAGCGAAGCGGTGGCGAAGCCGTCCGGCGTCAGGCCCGCCCGGGCCTGATAGGCGCGGATGGCCTGGATGGTGTTCGGGCCGATCACGCCGTCGGTGGAGCCGGTGTCGTAGCCCCGGGCGATCAGCCGCTCCTGCAGCTCGATCTTCTCGGTCCGGGACAGCTCGCGCTCGCCGCGCGGCCAGGCGCCCTGGATCGTGCCGCCGCCCATGATCCGGTCGCCGAGATGCCCGACGCCCATCGCATAGGAGGTGGCGTTGTTGTAGGTCTTGATGACGTAGAAATTCTGGTAGATCGCGAAGGCCGGACCGCGCGCGCCGGCGGGCGCGATGATCGCCGCGGTGCCGTGGTCGGGCAGCGGCGACACCGTCGAGCAGCGTCACCCCGCGGGCGCGCCAGTCGGTGACCGGCCGGCGGTTCGACTGGTCGGCGCTGCCGTAGTTGAAGCCCTCCGGCAGGCGCACCTCGAGCCCCCACGGCCGCCCTTGCTGCCAGCCCGCCTTGGCGAGGTAGTTGGCGGCCGAAGCGAGGGCGTCGGTCGGGTCGTTCGACCAGACGTCGCGCCGTCCGTCGCCGGTGAAGTCGACGGCGGTCGAGAGATAGCTGGTGGGAATGAACTGGGTGTGGCCCATCGCCCCGGCCCAGGAGCCGACCATCTGCGAGGTGTCGACGTCGCCGGACTGGAGGATTCGCAGCGCCGCGATCAGCTGCTCTTCGGCGAAGGCGCGGCGGCGGCCCTCGTAGGCAAGGGTCGCGAGGCTTTCGATCACCGGGATCGAGCCGCGGTCGCCGCCATAGTTCGAACTCCATGCCCCAGATCGCGAGGACCACCTGGCGGTCGACGCCGTAGCGGCGCTCGATTGCGGCGAGCGTCGGGTCGAGCTGGGAGCGCTTGGCCCGGCCGGCCTCGACCCGCGTCGACGATGCGGCGCCGTCCAGGTATTCCCAGATCGGCTTGGTGAACTCGGCCTGCCGGCTGTCGAGCCGCACCACCACCGGGTTGACGTCGACGCCCCGGAACGCGGCGTCGAAGACCGCCGGCTGGATGCCCTGCGCTCAGGGCATAGCTGCGGAAGCCGTCGCGCCAGGCGGTGAAGCTCTCGGCCTGCGGCGTGGCGGCGCGTGCCATGGGCGGGTCACTTGTGTCGAGCGGTTGGTTCGCCCCGGCGCAGCCGCTGGCGACGAGCGCGAAGATGAGCGTCACGACGGTAAGTCTGTGCAAGTCCTGCCTCCGGCTCGATCGGTTGTTTTTTGCGCCGGATAGTAGCGTCTACCGTGTGGAAACGGAAGGGGTTGCGCGCGGTCGCCTGATACGTGGCTCATCTTGTGGTTGCGCCTTGCTTCAACGCCTGTCCGCACGCGCTCACGGGAGGTCACGTGTCAGCGGATCTCGCGCCAGGCACGTGACCTGCCGATGAGCCTGCGTCAGTCGGCGGCGAAGCAGTAGAACAGGCCGTCGCCGCCGGTGCCGCGCAGCGCCTCGAGGCTGCAGCCGCCGCGCGAGGGGTGCGAGGAGTTCCACGACTTCGCCGGCGCCGAGTCGTCGAGGCCCATGCGGTCGTGGTGGCCGACCATGGCCGCGCCCTCCGCGCCGCCCAGGGTCCAGTCGCCGCAGGTGTCGGGCGAGGCGGTGCCGTCCGGCAGCGAGCCGGTCAGGATGTCGTGCCGGTTCGGGCTGTCGCCCCGGCCGGCGATCACCTCGCCCGTCTCGCTGAGGGCGGTCTCCTTGGTAAGGCCGGCGGCGTTGTCGGCGTGCAGCGCCTCGACGCTCGCGGCGATCTCGACCCCGCCGGCGTTGACCCACGGCCCCGGGCCGATGCGGTCGCGGGCGTTCTCGGCCGAGGTGGAGAGGTAGGCGCGCCAGGTCTTGCCGCCGGCCCCGGCGGCTTCGGCGAGGGAGGCGCACCAGGCGTCGGCGCCCTCGAGGCCGCCGAGGTTCGCACCCGTGCCGGGGTTCTGGCTGGTCACGAAGAAACTCATCGTCCCGTCCTGCGCGCCGGCGGCTGCGACGGAGGCGACGAGGGCGAGGGCGGATAGGCCGATCGTTCGGGTCATGCGGGCATCTCCCCTGGGCTTTTTTGGTAGCGGCCCGAGGGTAGCAAGTCCCTGCGCCCCGGTCGGTCACGACTGCGTGCGGGGGGCGAGGGCAGGGGCCTCCACCGGGCCGTCCGGCAGGCAGCCGAGGCCCGCCAGCGTCGCCCGCACCGCTGCCTCCAGGGGCGTCCGCGGCTCCGGGCCGATCGCGGCGACGAGCTTGCGGTTGTCCATGCGCAGCGGGGTCTGCCAGAGGTACCGCATCTCGGCGAGCTCGCGAAAGAGCGGCACCACGGGCTGCGCGAGGCGCACGAGCAGCCAGGGAAAGCGCCGCACCGGCAGGTCCGGCGCACCCAGCGCCGCGCGGATGGCTTCGATCATCGCCGTGCCGTCGGGATCCCAGTGGCCGGCCATGTGGTAGGTGGCGAAGGCTTCCGGCCGCTCGGCCTCGGCCAGCCGCGCCATCGTCTCGGCCACGTCCGGCAGGTAGCCCCACTGGTGGCCCACGCCAGGCGCGCCGGGCGCGGTGATCGCGCGGGGCGTGCGACCCGGCTTCACCAGGCCCTGCGAGAACCAGTTGTTGCCGGCGCGCGGACCGAAGTAGTCGCCGGCCCGAACCACCAGCGCCCGCGTGCCGGTCTCGGCGGCCGCGCGCAGCCGCTCCTCCATCGCGACGCGGATCGCGCCCTTGCGCGTGACGGGGTGCTGCGGCGAGTCCTCGGTCAGGAGCGGAAAGGCGTCGGGGCCGTAGTTGTAGATCGTGCCGGGCAGGAGGATGGTGGCGCCCGAGGCGCGGGCGGCGGCAATCGTGCTGTCGAGCATCGGCAGCACCAGCTGTCCCCAGTTCCGATACCCCGGCGGGTTCACCGCATGCGCGATCAGCGTCGCGCCCTCGGCGGCGGCGATGACGTCCGCGGGCGACATGGCGTCGCCGCGCCGCCAGTCGAAGCGGTCGTCGGCGCCCGGCGCGGGGTTGCGGGCGAACGCGCGGACGGTCCAGCCGCGGGCGTGCAGCGTGCGGGCGATCTCGCCGCCGATCCCGCCGGTGGCGCCGAGGACGAGGGCGGTTCTCTGGGTGGTCATGGCGGCTTCTCCTTCGATTTCAGTGCCACCCGAAATTTAGGACATGGCGGAGCTAACCGGAATTGCGGAAAACCGTGCTGGCGCTATAGAGAAATAGATGAGCATCGAACCGGACTGGGGCCTCTACCGCACGCTTCTCGCCGTTCTCGACGAGGGTTCGCTCTCGGGGGCGGCGCGGTCGCTGGGGCTGACGCAGCCGACCGTGGCGCGGCATCTCGACCAGCTCGAGGCGGCGCTCGGGCGGCGTCTCTTCGTGCGGACCCAGCGCGGGCTCTCGCCGACCGAGGCGGCGGAGGCGATCCGCCCGCACGCCCGGGCGATGGCGGCGGCTGGCGCGGCGCTGCGCCGCGCGGCCTCGGCGGAGCGCGCCACGGTCGCCGGAACCGTGCGGATCAGCGCCAGCGAGGTCGTTGCGATCGAACGGCTGCCGCCGGTGCTGGCCGACCTCAGGGCGCGGCATCCCGCGCTGGCCGTCGAGCTCGTGGTGTCGAACGCGGTCGAGGATCTGCTCCGGCGTGACGCGGACATCGCGGTCAGGATGGTCGATCCGGTGCAGGAGGCGCTGGTCGCGCGGCGGATCGGAAGCGTGGAGATCGGCCTGCACGCGACGCCCGGCTATCTGGCGCGGCGCGGAACGCCGGCGACGCTGGCCGAGGTCGCGGACTTCGAGCTGATCGGCTACGACCGCGCGACGCCGGCGATCCGGGCGATGCTCCAGCGCTTTCCCGAGCTGCCCCGGGAGCGCATGGCGCTCGCCACCGACAGCGACGTCGCGCAGCTGGCGGCGATCCGGGCGGGCTTCGGGATCGGCGCCTGCCAGGTCGGGCTCGACGGCAACGCCGGGCTGGTTCGCCTCCTGCCCGAGGCGTTCGCCCTCAGCCTTCCGGTGTGGGTGGTGATGCACGAGGACCTGCGCTCGAGCCCGCGCTGCCGCGCGGCCTTCGACGCGCTGGCCGCCGGCCTCTCGGCGCAGATCGGCTGACCTCAGCGGTCGCGGCGCTCGGCGCGGCGGAGGCGGGACTTGGCGAGCTTGCGGCGCGGCGTTCCCGGCCCGGCCCGGCGCGGCGGCGTCGGCATCCGGCGGCCTTCGATCTCGAGGATCTCGAACAGCAGCCCCCCGGTGATCGGCGCCGCCTCCGCCAGCCGCACCGTCACCCGCTGCCCGAGGCCGATCACCCGGCGCGAGCGCTCGCCGGTCAGGGTCTGCGTGTCGGCGTCGTGGCGGAAATATTCGTTGCCGAGCGAGGAGATCGGCACCAGCCCGTCCGCCCCGGTCTCGTCGAGCTTCACGAAGACGCCGAAGCGCGCGATGCCGGCGATCATGCCTTCGAACTCGGCGCCGATGCGGTCGGCGAGGTAGGCGGCGAGGTAGCGGTCGCTGGTGTCGCGCTCGGCCATCATCGACCGCCGCTCGGTCATCGAGATGTGCTCGCCGGTGTCGACCAGCCCCTCCTCCTCGGCCGGACCGAGCCCGTCGTCGCCCCAGCGATGGGCGCGGATCAGCGCGCGATGCACCACGAGGTCGGCGTAGCGGCGGATCGGCGAGGTGAAATGGCCGTAGCGCGGCAGGTTGAGGCCGAAATGCCCGAAGTTCTCCGGCGCATAGTAGGCCTGGGTCATGGCGCGCAGCACGCTCATGTTGACCATCTCGGCGTGCTCGGTGCCGGCGACGCCGTCGAGCAGGCGGTTGAGGTGCGCGGTCTTCAGCACCTGCCCCTTGGCCAGCGTGAGCCCCACCGAGTTCGACGATCTCGCGCAGCGCCTCGAGCTTCTCCGGGCTCGGCTCCTCGTGCACGCGGTAGAGCAGGCGGATGCGCTTTGCCTCCAGCGTCTCGGCGGCGGCGACGTTGGCGAGGATCATGAAGTCCTCGATCAGCCGGTGCGCGTCCAGCCGCTCGCGGAAGGCGACCGAGAGCACCTTGCCCTCCTCGGAGAGGATGATCCGGCGCTCCGGCAGGTCGAGGTTCAGCGGCTGGCGCAGGTCACGCGCCCTGTGGGCGGCCGACCAGGCCGCCCACAGCGGGCGGATGACGCTCTCCAGCAGCGGGGCCGTCACGGCGTCGGGCTGGCCGTCGGCGGCCGCCTGCGCCTGGGCGTAGGTCAGCGTCGCCTGCGAGCGGATCAGCGCGCGGGAGAAGCGGTGGGCACGCGGCTGGCCGCCCGCGTCGAGCACGAGACGCACGGCGATGGCCGGGCGGTCGACGCCGTCGACGAGCGAGCAGAGATCGCCGGACAGCCGGTCGGGCAGCATCGGCACGACCCGGTCGGGGAAGTAGGTGGAGTTGCCGCGCCGGCGCGCCTCGCCGTCGAGCGCGCTGCCCGGGCGGACATAGGCCGCCACGTCGGCGATGGCGACCCAGACGACGTGCCCGCCCGGATTGCCCGGGTCGTCGTCGGGCTGGGCGAAGACGGCGTCGTCGTGGTCGCGCGCGTCCGACGGGTCGATGGTGACGAAGGCGAGCGCGCGCAGGTCCTCGCGCGCCCCGAGCGGGACGGGTCCCGCCGCCTCGGCCTCGGCCAGCGCCGCCTCCGGAAAGGCGTCGGGGATGCCGTGCTCGTGGATGGCGATGAGCGAGATCGAGCGCGGCGCCGAGGGGTCGCCCAGCCGCGCGATCACCCGCGCCTTCGGCAGGCCATGGCCGCGCGCATCGCCGATCTGCTCGGCCTCGACCAGCTCGCCCTCGCGCGCCCCGGCGCGGTCGCCGTGCGCCACCAGCCAGTCGCGGTCGGTGCGCTTGTCGATGGCGGCGATGCGGCCGCCGCCCTCGCCCTCGTGGTAGATGCCGATGACCCGCCGCGGGCCCATGCCGATGCGGCGGATCACCCGGGCGGCGAGCGGCGCCTCGGGTCCGTCCATCGGCGTCATCCGCCCGAGAAGCCGGTCGCCGGCGCCCAGCGCCGGGTCGTCGCGGCGCGCGAGGATCAGGATGCGCGGCGGCGCGCCTTCGCCCTCCCATTCCGCCGGCTCCGCCCAGAGATCGCCCTCGGCATCCGTGCCGGTGGCGCGCAGGACGAGGACGGGCGGAAGCGCGCCCTCGGGCCGGACCCGGCGGCGCTTCCGTTCGAGCTGGCCCGCCTCGGCCATCTGGGCGAGCAGCCGCTTGAGCTCGACCTTGGCCGCCCCCTTGAGCCCGAAGGCGCGGGCGATGTCGCGCCTGGCCGTCAGCGTGGGGTTGTCGCGCAGGAAGGCGAGGATGTCGTCGGGCGAGGGGAGGCGGTCCATCGCCCGCCCCTAGCACGCGGGCGCTGCCGGCGGCAATCGGCAGGGACGCAACGAAAGCGCGTCGTCGGGCGCATTGACTCGCGGCCGACCCGGCGGGATCCTCTGCTGCCAGCGGAGTGGAAAGCTTGCCCGCGACCATCGCCACCTTCGCGGATTTCGCCGGCCACCTCCTGGCGGCGCGCCAGCGGTCGACCGGCTCCACCGCCGCGACGTCGCTGGCTCAGAAGATGGCGCGCGACGCCGAGGAGATCGCGCTGCACTTCACCCATCCCGGCCGCGCCCGTGACGACGCGGTCGCGCTCTTCTGGCAGGTGGCGCCGCTCGCCTTCGCCGACCCGGATGCTCATGCAGGGCGCGCTCGATCCGGACCGGGTCACCGACCGCATGGTCGCCGCCATCCGCGCATCCAGCCTCGCCCACGACTTCACCGGCACGGTCCTGGCCGAGCCGCTGTTCCGGCAGGTCGCCCACCGCTGCCTGACCGTCATGCGGGCGGACGAAGCCGGCGGCTGAACGCGTTAACAGCCCGTCAAAAAGTGGCAAGCCGGATTCCAGCCGGATTCCAGCCGCCTTCCAGCCCGGATTTTTCTCGCCGTTCCAAAGGGATGGCCGCCGCCCGAGGGGAGATCGTATCAGACGTCGAGCCCGCCCTCGTCCACGAAGCGGGCGTTCTCCTGGATGTACTGGAACCGCAGCTCCGGCCGCTTGCCCATCAGCCGCTCCACCAGCCCGGCGGTCTCGCCCTCGTCCTCGGTCACCGTCACCCTGATCAGCGTGCGGCTCGCAGCACTCATGGTGGTCTCCTTGAGCTGCGCCGGCATCATCTCGCCCAGGCCCTTGAAGCGCGACACCTCGACCTTGCCGCGCCCGCCGATCCCCTTGGCCATCGCCGCGTCCTTCTCGGCGTCGGTCTGCACGTAGAGCGACTTCGCGCCCTGGGTCAGCCGGTAGAGCGGGGGGGCCGCGAGATAGAGATGCCCCAACTCGATCAGCGGCTTCATCTGGGTGAAGAAGAACGTCATCAGCAGCGCCGCGATGTGCGCGCCGTCGACGTCGGCGTCGGTCATGATGATGATCTTGTCGTAGCGCAGGTCGTCCAGCCGGAAGCGCGACCCGGCCTGCACCCCCATGGCCTGGCAGAGGTCGCTCAGCTCCTGGTTCTGCATCATCTTCGCCGACGCGGCGCCCAGCACGTTCAGGATCTTGCCGCGGAGCGGCAGCACCGCCTGGGTCTTGCGGTCGCGCGCCTGCTTGGCCGAACCCCCGGCGCTGTCCCCCTCGACCAGGAAGAGCTCCGAGCCGTCGCGGGTCGCCCCCGAGCAGTCGGCGAGCTTGCCCGGCAGGCGCAGCTTCTTCACCGCCGTCTTGCGGCTCGTCTCCTTCTCCGCCCGCCGGCGCGCCCGTTCCTCGGCCTTCAGCACCAGGAAGTCGACGATCGCCCCGGCGGTGCGGGTGTCCGCCGCCAGCCAGTGGTCGAAGCGGTCGCGCACCGCCGTCTCCACCAGCCGCGCCGCCTCCTGCGTCGCCAGCCGGTCCTTGGTCTGCCCGACGAACTCCGGCTCGCGGATGAAGACCGAGATCATCGCCTGCCCGCCGTCCATCACGTCCTCGCGGGTGATCTGCGTCGCCTTGCGGTTCGAGGCGAGCTCGCCGTAGCCGCGGATGCCCTTCAGGATCGCCGCCCAGAAACCCGCCTCGTGCGTGCCGCCCTCCGGGGTATGGATGGTGTTGCAATAGGACGAGACGAAGGCGTCGCGCTGCGGCGTCCAGTTGACCGCCCATTCCACCGACCCGATGGTGCCCGCCCCGAAGCGCTCGGCGAAGTCGACCTTGCCGGCGAAGGCGCGGTCGGCATAGCACTGCGCCCCCTCGAGCTGCTCGGCCAGATAGTCCGACAGCCCGCCGGGAAAGTGGAAGGTGGCCTGCTCGGGCGTCTCGTCCCCGGGCGCGAGGCAGGCGGGCGCACAGCGCCAGCGGATCTCGACGCCGGAATAGAGATACGCCTTCGACCGCGCCATCCGGTGCAGCCGCGCCGGCTTCAGCCGCGCCGCGGCGCCGAAGAT
The DNA here is from genome assembly GCA_963844375.1 of uncultured Alphaproteobacteria bacterium. Lineage (GTDB taxonomy): Bacteria > Pseudomonadota > Alphaproteobacteria > Rhodobacterales > Rhodobacteraceae > Amaricoccus. The sequence goes on from CAWJOI010000006.1 coordinate 60,927, forward strand.
CTCGGCATCGGGGTGGAAGGTCACCGTGGTGCCGCGCCGGTTGGGCGCCGGCCCCAGCGACTGCAGCGGCCCCAGCGGGATGCCCGCGCGAGAATTCCTGCCGCCAGAGCTGCCGGCTGCGGGCCACCTCCACCACCACCCGGTCGGAAAGCGCGTTCACCACCGAGACGCCCACGCCGTGCAGCCCGCCGCTGGTGGCATAGGCGTCGCCGGAGAACTTGCCGCCGGCGTGCAGGGTGCAGAGGATCACCTCCAGCGCCGACTTCCCGGGAAAGCGCGGGTGCGGGTCCACCGGCATGCCGCGGCCGTTGTCGCGCACCGTCAGCGAGAAATCCGCGTGCAGCTCCATCTCGATGCGGTTGGCGTGCCCCGCCACCGCCTCGTCCATGGCGTTGTCGAGCACCTCCGCCACCAGGTGGTGCAGCGCCCGCTCGTCGGTGCCGCCCACGTACATGCCCGGCCGCTTGCGCACCGGCTCGAGTCCTTCCAGCACCTCGATGGCGCTGGCGTCGTAGGCGCGGGAAGCCGGGTCGTCGTCGCCGAAGAAATCCGCGGCGTGGACCATGGGTCGCCTCTTTTCTTTGTCTTCTCCTTTCGCCATGGATAGCGAAGGACTGCTCCCCCCTTTCTATATCTTGTCCGGGAGCCGCGGCAAAGAGGCTTGCGCGACCCCATGGCTGCGATCCTGCAGGACCGGCTCCCCTTCGCGCCCTGGATGGCCGAGCACACGCTGCGCCTGCCGGGCACCCAGCCCATCGACCCTGCCGACTGGCTGCAGCGCGACGAGGCGTTCGGCCCGCAGATGGCCTACCGGGACCGGCTGATCGCCGGGCGCCCGGAGGCGGTGCACGCCATGGCCGAGACCTGCCGCCCGGCCGCCGAGGAACTGCTGGCGCTGGTGCTGGCCCACCTCGCCGCCGCCCCCGGCTATGTCCGGGACGGGGCGGCCGTCACGCGGCCGGACGGCGTGACCGTGCCGCTCGAAGGCCCGCCGCTCCTGGTGGCGGGCCGGCTGGTGCAGGAGGATCTCGTGCTCCTGGAGAAGCCCGACGGGGCCGACGAGCATGTCCTGACCGGCGCCATCCTCTGCTTTCCCTCGAACTGGACGCTGGCCGAGAAGTTCGGCCGCGGCCTCGCGCGCATCCACCTGCCCGTCGATCGCTACGACGAGACCGTCGCCCGCCGGGTGCAGCGGCTCTTCGACTTCCTCCGCCCCGAGGCGCCGCTGATGCGCGCGAACCTCATCCTCTATTCCGACGACGACCTCTTCAACCCGCGCCACGAATTCCACCGCCACACCCCGGAGTCGGGCGCCGCCCGCTTCGTCCGCGTCGAGCGACAGGTGCTGCTCCGCCTGCCCGCCACGCGCGCGGTGGTCTTCTCGATCCACACCTATATGGTCCGCCCCGAGGCGCTCACCCCCGAGCAGTGCGCGCGGCTCGACGCGGTGCGGCCCGGCGCCTTCGCCGGCACCGGCGAGCCGGCGTGAAGATGTTCGTGATAACCGGCGTCGGGATCTCAGCCGAGAGCGGGCTCGGCACCTACCTCGAAACCGCAGGTCAGCGCTTCAGCCGATCTGGTCGAGATTGGTGGCCAATAGTCAACTATCGGCGGCCAGCGTGGCAAGTCGCGCATCAACGAATGCCTCCTCGATTATGCGGGCGGCGCTCGGCCGCGTACCCTACCACGCATGGCGGACCGTGGGACGGTGGTGCGGGAAGATGAGGGCAAGCTCCGGAGTAGTGCAACCCAACAGAACAAGCGCTTGAGGGCATTCCCCACTTCCCGCCGTTAAATCGTGACGACCCGCCGCCCAGTGCGCAATAGTAGGCTTAAGGATGGGTTAACGGGGGGCGCCTCCGGTCCTTCCGGGGTCGACCATCTTCCTTTCAACGAGACTCCGACACCGGGCGAGGATCGCAACGATGGTGCTCCTCCGCCTGCCGCAGACGCGGGCGGTCGTCTTCTCGATCCCCACCTACATGGTCCGCCCCGAGGCGCTGACCCCCGGAGCAGCGCTATAGTCTCGGGGCGCAGCATCCTGGGGCGCTGGCAAGGTCTGCGGAGCGAGGGTCTTCGCGCTGACCGGGCCCGGAACTCGGCCGAGCGCGGGTTCGAAATGCGCCGGCCCTTCGGGGCCGACACCCTTTGCGCGCATGACCAAGTCCGGCTACTTGACGGTCACCGCTTTCATCGGCGGCGACTTCCGCTGCCGGAGCCACGACAGGCGCCTCGGCCACCGGTTCCGGCTTGGGCTCCCCCTTGGCCGCGGTTTGCGTGCAGCCAGGTGATGTGCCCGGTGCCGTGCGGCGCGCCTTCTGGCCCGCCGCCGGCTGGCTGTATGCGGCGCAGTCGTTGGAAACCGTCGGAACGGTGCTGCCGGCCTCGGGGCGCCTCGGCGTCAGCACGTGCGCGGCAGCGGGTGGGGCGTCGGTTTCGGCCGCGGGCGCACCGCGTCCGCGGGCGCTTGTATCGAAGGCCGCCGCCGGATGGAGGGCGGGAAGCGAGAGGCCGGCCGCAAGACAAAGTGCGATCGGTCGCCAAAAGGCGGGCATGGGTATTCCTCCGATATTGCCAGTGTTCTCAGTCGAAGAAGCGCGGCGCAATCGCCGCAACCGCTTCGCCAGCTTGCGATATCTGCCCATAATGTGTGCAGGCACCGCGCCGGCGGACACTGCATCGCGCCGCTGCTGTACGCAACTGCTATGTTTGCGGCGCAGCGCTGCGTTATTTGCAGCGCGGAGATCTCAGGTGGGCTTGCGCCGGAAGATAATGACCCAAGGCATTGGTTTGTAACGTTTAGTCTGAATGACAGGCGAGCGAGAGGCAAAGGGGCTTACCGGGGAGCGCGCAAACGCCCCCCGGATCCGCGCGTCAGAGCGAGTAGTACATCTGGTACTCGACCGGATGGGGCGTGTGCTCCATCAGGTAGACCTCGGGCCACTTCAGCGCGATGAAGCCCTCGATCTGCCCCTTGGTGAAGACGTCGCCGTGCAGCAGGAAGTCGTGGTCGGCTTCCAGCGTGGTCAGCGCCTCGCGGAGCGAGCCGCAGACGGTCGGGATCTCGGCGAGCTCCTCCGGCGGCAGGTCGTAGAGGTCCTTGTCCGCCGCGGCGCCCGGGTCGATCTTGTTGCGGATGCCGTCGATGCCGGCCATCAGCAGCGCCGAGAACGCATAGTAGGGGTTGGCGCAGGGGTCGGGGAAGCGGGCCTCGACGCGCTTGGCCTTCGGGTTCTCCGACCACGGGATACGCACCGAGGCCGAGCGGTTGCGGGCGGAATAGGCCAGCAGCACCGGCGCCTCGAAGCCCGGGATCAGCCGCTTGTAGCTGTTGGTCGTGGGGTTGGTGAAGGCGTTGATCGACTTGGCGTGCTTCAGGACGCCGCCGATGAACCACAGCGCCTCGGAGGAGAGGTCGGCGTACTTGTCGCCGGCGAACACCGGCTTGCCGCCCTTGAAGATCGACATGTTGACGTGCATGCCCGAGCCGTTGTCGCCGTAGTAGGGCTTCGGCATGAACGTCGCGGTCTTGCCATAGGCGGCGGCGACCTGCTGCACGACGTACTTGTACTTCAGGATGTTGTCGGCCTGGGCGGTGAGCTGGCCGAAGATGATGCCGAGCTCGTGCTGTGCCGACGCCACCTCGTGGTGGTGCTTGTCGACCTTCATGCCCATCCGCTTCATCGTCGAGAGCATCTCGCCGCGGATGTCCTGCATGTGGTCCACGGGCGGAACCGGGAAGTAGCCGCCCTTGGTGCCGGGCCGGTGGCCCATGTTGCCCATCTCGTAGGCGGTGTCGGTGTTCCAGGCGGCGTCGAGCGCGTCGAGCTGGAAGCTGACCTTGTTCGGCGTGTTCGAGAAGCGCACGTCGTCGAAGATGAAGAACTCCGCCTCGGGACCGCAGTAGAAGGCGTCGCCGATGCCGGTCTGCTTGAGGAACGCCTCGGCCTTCTGCGCGGTGCCGCGCGGATCGCGGTCATAGGGCTCGTTGGTGTCGGGCTCGAGCACGGTGCAGTGCAGGCAGAGCGTCTTCTCGGCGAAGAACGGGTCGACGTAGGCCGAGGTCGGGTCCGTCATCAGCTTCATGTCGGACTTCTCGATGCCCTTCCAGCCGGCGATCGAGGAGCCGTCGAACATCATGCCCTCGTCGAGGAAGTCCTCGTCGACGAGGTCGGCGTCGATGGTCACGTGCTGCAGCTTGCCCTTCGGGTCGCAGAAGCGCAGGTCGACATAGGCAATGTCGTCGTCCTTGAGCATCTTCAGGACGGATTTCTTGTCACTCATCTCGTTTCCTTGATTAATTGGAATCGTGGATCGGCGTGTGCCGGATCAGAGCGCGTCGTTGCCCTCTTCGCCGGTGCGGATGCGGATCGCCTGCTCGACGGGCATCACGAAGATCTTGCCGTCGCCGATCTTGCCGGTCTTGGCGGCGTTGATGATCGCCTCGATGGCCGCGTCCACCTGCTCGTCGGCGAGGACCACCTCGATCTTGACCTTGGGCAGGAAGTCCACGACGTACTCCGCGCCGCGGTAGAGCTCGGTGTGGCCCTTCTGCCGGCCGAAGCCCTTGGCCTCGATGACGCTGAGGCCCTGGATCCCGACTTCCTGCAGGGCCTCCTTCACCTCATCGAGCTTGAACGGCTTGATGATGGCTTCAATCTTCTTCATATCCCGGCTCCCGCCCTTCTGTCGGCGATCTTTTCGCCAGTTCGCGCCCGACAAAACAGGTTGGGTGCGAGTATTCAATGCGACCGGGCGGACAGCGCGCGACGCGGTCGGAGAATCCTGCCCGGGTGCCCGCCAAATGCGCATTCTGTGCAAAAAATGTGCAGAAAGGCGACCGGCCGCAAACCCGGCGGCGGCCGCCGCGGTGGCGCGAATTCGGGCCATTTTTCGCTCGCGCGGGTCGGGCGCGTCTGTTAGGAAGCGCCTCGATCCGGCCCTGGCCCGCAGCGGGGCCGATGCCGCGGGCGTGGCGGAACTGGCAGACGCACCAGATTTAGGTTCTGGCGCCGCAAGGCGTGGGGGTTCGAGTCCCTTCGCCCGCACCAGAGATGAAAGGCGAGGAACAAGGACGATGCAGGTCACCCAGACCCTGAACGAAGGCCTGAAGCGGACCTACGCAATCCGGCTGGCCGCTGGCGAGCTCGAGAGCAAGGTCACCGAGAAGCTGGAAGAGGCCCGCAAGGACTTCCAGATGAAGGGCTTCCGCAAGGGCAAGGCGCCGGCCGCGCTGATGAAGAAGATGTTCGGCAAGTCGGTGCTCGGCGAGGCGATGCAGGAATCGATCGACCAGGCCATGCGCGACCACTTCGAGGCCTCGGGCGACCGCCCGGCGCTGCAGCCCGAGGTCAAGATGACCAACGAGGAATGGCAGGAAGGCCAGGACGTCGAGGTCTCGATGACCTACGAGGCGCTGCCGCAGGTGCCCGAGGTCCCGCTCGCCGAGATCACGCTCGAGAAGCTGGTGGCCGAGATCGACGACACGGCCGTCGAGGAGGCGCTGGCCAACCTCGCGGGGTCCGCCAAGGACTACGACGACCGCAAGAAGGGCGCCAAGGCCAAGGCCGAGGACCAGGTGGTGATCGACTTCAAGGGCACCGTCGACGGCGAGCCCTTCGACGGCGGCGCGGCCGAGGACTTCCCGCTGGTGCTCGGGTCCGGCAGCTTCATTCCCGGCTTCGAGGACCAGCTCGTCGGCGCGAAGGCCGGCGACGCCCTCGACGTGAAGGTCACCTTCCCCGAGGGCTACGGCGCCAAGCACCTGGCCGGCAAGGAGGCCAGCTTCGCGGTGACGGTGAAGGCGGTGAAGGAGCCCAAGGCCGCGGCGATCGACGACGCGCTCGCCACGCGCTTCGGGGTGGAGTCGCTCGACGCGCTCAAGGCGCAGATCCGCACCCGGCTCGGCGACGAATACGCCCAGGCCAGCCGGCAGCTGCTCAAGCGCGGGCTGATGGATGCGCTGGACGAGCGGGTGAGCTTCGAGCTGCCGCCGACGCTCGTCGACGTCGAGGCCAAGCAGATCGCCCACCAGCTCTGGCACGAGGAGCACCACGACCACCACGGGCACGACCACGACGTCATCGAGCCGACCGAGGAGCACCGCAAGCTCGCCGAGCGGCGGGTGCGGCTCGGCCTGCTGCTGGCCGAGCTCGGCAACAAGCACGAGATCACCGTCGCCGACCAGGAGCTGCAGCGCGCGCTCTTCGCCCAGGCGCGGCAGTACCCCGGCCAGGAGCGGCAGTTCCTCGAGTTCGTGCAGAAGAACCCGCAGGCGCTGCAGCAGATCCGCGCGCCGCTCTTCGAGGAAAAGGTGGTCGACTACATCCTCGAGATCGCGCAGGTGACCGAGAAGCCGGTCAGCAAGGACGAGCTGCTGAAGGCGATCGAGGCGCTGGACGAGGAGGGCGACGCGCTCGCCCATCCCACGCCCGAGGCCGCAGGCTAGGCGCGCCGCGCCTCGCCGCTGCGCAGCGCGATCACCAGCAACCGCCGCGCGGCCCCGATGGCGCGCGCCGGCGGCGGCGACCCGCTTTCGCCCGCCGCGCGGCCGCGAGCGCGCCGCGCGCTCGAGGTCGGCGAGGTAGTAGCGGTGCGCCAGCGGGTTGATGTCGAGCACGGCCCTTGCCTTCGGATCGGAGGTTGCCGGCCCTCCGGCGCCTCCGGTGGCCTGACCCACTGTCGCGCTGAACTGCAAACAGAAGGTTTACGCGCCGCGGGCCTCAAGGCCTCGCCGCGCCGGTCGGCCCCTTGCGGAGGCCCGGCCGGATGATTATTCCTCTCCTGCAACCAGGACGCGCAACCGAGAACGTCCAGGGCAGGGCAAAGGCAGGATCCCCATGAAAGACCCGGTAGACGACCTACATGAACCTCGTGCCGATGGTGGTCGAGCAGACCGCGCGGGGCGAACGCGCCTACGACATCTTCTCGCGGCTCCTCAAGGAGCGGATCATCTTCATCGCCGGCCCGGTCGAGGACGGCATGTCGACGCTGATCGTGGCGCAGCTCCTGTTCCTCGAGGCGGAGAATCCGAAGAAGGAAATCTCCATGTACATCAACAGCCCGGGCGGGGTGGTGACCTCGGGGCTGTCGATCTACGACACCATGCAGTACATCCGCCCGCCGGTCTCGACGCTCTGCATCGGCCAGGCGGCGTCGCATGGGCTCGCTGCTGCTGACCGCCGGCACCACCGGATGCGCTACTCGCTGCCGAACAGCCGGATCATGGTGCACCAGCCCTCGGGCGGCTTCCAGGGCCAGGCGACCGACATCATGATCCACGCCCGCGAGACCCAGGCGCTCAAGGACCGGCTGAACCAGATCTACCACAAGCACACCGGCCAGTCGGTGGAGGCGATCGAGACGGCGCTGGAGCGCGACCGCTTCATGACGGCGCAGGACGCCAAGGACTGGGGGCTGATCGACGAGATCGTGACCCAGCGCGACGTCGAGGTGACGCCCGCGTGAGGGGGCTCCCCGCGCCGTAAGGCATGGGGCGCCTTTGCACTTGTAATTGCACGTCTCAAGCATGTTCCTATGGGGACATGCCTGCCGGAACACTGGCGGACTAGGTTGATGGCGCAGGAAAGATTGGCGAAAGCCGGAGGCGTAGCATGAGCAAGACAGGCGGCGGAGACGCCAAGAACACGCTGTATTGCTCGTTCTGCGGCAAGAGCCAGCACGAGGTCCGCAAGCTCATCGCCGGCCCCACCGTGTTCATCTGCGACGAATGCGTCGAGCTCTGCATGGACATCATCCGCGAGGAGACCAAGTCCAACCTGGTCAAGTCGTCGGACGGCGTGCCCACGCCGCACGAGATCTGCAAGGTGCTCGACGACTACGTCATCGGCCAGCAGGTCGCGAAACGCGTACTCTCGGTGGCGGTGCACAACCACTACAAGCGGCTGAACCACGCCGCGAAGAACACCGACGTCGAGCTGCAGAAGTCGAACATCATGCTGATCGGCCCGACCGGCTGCGGCAAGACCCTGCTCGCCCAGACGCTGGCCCGCATCCTCGACGTGCCGTTCACCATGGCCGACGCCACCACGCTGACCGAGGCCGGCTACGTCGGCGAGGACGTCGAGAACATCATCCTCAAGCTCCTGCAGTCGGCCGAGTACAACGTCGAGCGGGCGCAGCGCGGCATCGTCTACATCGACGAGGTCGACAAGATCAGCCGCAAGTCCGACAACCCCTCGATCACCCGCGACGTGTCGGGCGAGGGCGTGCAGCAGGCGCTCCTGAAGATCATGGAGGGCACGGTCGCCTCCGTGCCGCCGCAGGGCGGGCGCAAGCATCCGCAGCAGGAGTTCCTGCAGGTCGACACCACCAACATCCTCTTCATCTGCGGCGGCGCCTTCGCCGGGCTCGACAAGATCATCGCCCAGCGGGGCAGGGGCTCGGCCATGGGCTTCGGCGCCGACGTCAAGGGCCAGGACGAGCGCCGCGTCGGCGAGCTCTTCCAGGAGCTCGAGCCCGAGGATCTCGCTGAAGTTCGGCCTCATCCCCGAGTTCGTCGGCCGCCTGCCGGTGCTCGCCACCCTGACCGACCTCGACGAGGAGGCGCTGATCACCATCCTCACCGAGCCGAAGAACGCGCTGATCAAGCAGTACCAGCGGCTCTTCGAGATGGAGGACGTCGCCCTCAGCTTCACCGACGACGCGCTCAAGGCGGTGGCCAAGCGCGCCATCAACCGCAAGACCGGCGCCCGCGGCCTGCGCTCGATCCTCGAGGAGGTGCTGCTCGACACCATGTTCGAGCTCCCCTCCATGCAGGGCGTCGAGGAGGTCGTCGTCAACGAGGAATGCATCGTCCGCAAGGGCGAACCCCTCCTCATCTACGCCGACCGCAAGGAAGGCTCCGCCTCGGCCTCCTGAGGGATTTGGTCGCATGACAAGCAAGGGTGCCCCAGCGGCACCCTTTTCGTTTCCCCTATCGCGCGCGGGTAGCGTCTCTTCCATTCCGCGTCGGCTGGCGGAACGCAGCGGATGCTGTATGCTCGTTCCGCGACAGCGACGGGAGGGCGGCGAGATGAGCGACGCAACGACCAGTCCCGCCGGACAAGCGGGCGAGCACGGGGGCCCGACGCTCATTCGGGTCATGGGCCCGAAGCTCCTCCTCCTCTTCATCGTCGGCGACATCCTCGGCACCGGCGTTTACGCCCTCACCGGCCAGGTCGCGAGCGAGGTCGGCGGCGCGGCCTGGGCGGCCTTCCTCGTCGCCTTTCTGGTCGCCACGGTGACCGCCTTCTCCTACCTCGAACTGGTCACCCGCTACCCGCAGGCCGCCGGCGCCGCGCTCTATACCCACCGCGCCTTCGGCATCCACTTCCTCACCTTCATCGTCGCCTTCACCGTGATGTGCTCCGGCATCACCTCCGCCTCGACCGCGTCGAACGCCTTCGCGGGCTTCCTGTCCGACGGCTTCGGCCTCGGCTTCGACGCCGGCAGCTCCGGACGCCTCGTCATTGCCCTCGGCTTCATGGCGCTCGTCGCCGCGATCAACCTCCGCGGCGTGGGCGAGAGCGTGAAGGCGAACGTCGTCCTCACCATCGTCGAGCTCTCCGGGCTCTTGATGATCATCTTCATCGGCTTCTGGGCCATGTCCCAGGGGCGCGCCGACTTTTCCGAGGTGATGGTCTTTCGCTCCTCGGAGGAGAAATCCGCCTTCATGGCGCTGACCGCCGCCACCTCGCTCGCCTTCTTCGCCATGGTGGGCTTCGAGGACTCGGTCAACATGGCCGAGGAGTGCAAGAACCCGGTCCGCGACTTTCCCCGCATGATGCTGACAGGTCTGGGCATCACCGGCCTCATCTACGTCCTCGTGTCCATCTGCGCCGTCGCCCTCGTCCCGGTCGGCGACCTCGTCGACACCTCGAAGGGCTCGGCACTCACCCAGGTCGTCCGCGCAGGCGCCCCCGGGCTTCCCTTCGACACGATCTTCCCCTTCATCGGCATGTTCGCGGTGGCCAACTCCGCGCTCATCAACATGCTCATGGCGAGCCGCCTTCTCTATGGCCTCGCCAACCAGGGCGTGCTGCCGCATGTCCTCGGCACCGTCCACCCGATCCGCCGCACCCCCTGGGTCTCCATTCTCTTCACCACCGCAATCGCCTTCGGCCTCATCTACTTCGTCGTCCGCGACGGCCAGACCCAGGCGATCGCCCTGCTCGGCGGCACCACCGCGCTCCTCCTCCTCTGCGTCTTCACCATCGTGAACATCGCGCTCATCGTCCTCCGCCGCGGCCCGGGCGTGGGCCACGCCCACTTCCGCACCTTCGGCTTCCTGCCGTGGGTCGGCGCGGCCAGCTGCGCCTACCTCGCCGGCCCCTGGGCGCGCAGCGCGGCGCAGATGCCGCAGTACCGCATCGCCGCCTGGCTCCTCGGCATCGGCATCGCGCTCTGGGCGCTCACCTGGGCCTGGAACCGCGCCGTCCGCCACCGCCCCACCAGGCTCGCCCACCCCGAAGACCTGGCCGAGCACGCGGGCGACGCCCCGACGAACTGAGTAAATCCGCAAGAAAGCCATACGGATTCCATATGGATTCCATACGCCGCGCGAACGCCGCCACGGCCCGAACCTACACCCCGCTGGACCCCCGCCGGCGCTTGCGCCATAACGGACGCGACGCGAACCCGCGAGGATGCCCATGGGCCTCAAGACCTTCTTTCTCAAGTGCTTCACCTGGTGGAACGGCCAGACCTTCGGCACCCAGCTCTTCACCTGGCGCCACGGCAAGCGGGTGGGCGAGGACGCCGAGGGCAACGTCTTCTACCAGAACGCCGACGGCACCCGCCGCTGGGTGATCTACAACGGCGAAGCCGAAGCCAGCCGCGTCGGCCCCGAGTGGCACGGCTGGCTGCACCATACCTGGCAGGAGCCGCCCACCAAATCACCCTTGCCGCGCAAGCCCTGGGAGAAGCCGCACGAGCCCAACATGACCGGCAGCGCGCTGGCCTACCGGCCGCCCGGGAGCATGCTCGCCGGCGGCCCGCAGGCGCGCCCCGACTACGAGGCCTGGGCGCCGGAATAGGAGACGGAGCGTGGCCAACAGCGTCGCCGGAAGCGGTGATAGGCGCGGTCGTGCTCGCGACCGCGGCCGGATTCGTGGTCTATGCCGGGCAGAGCCGCGGCCTGCAGGTCGGCGGCAGCAGCTACCCGCTCAATGCGAGCTTCCGCAGCGCGGACGGGATCACCGTCGGCACCGACGTGCGGCTCGCCGGCATCAACGTGGGCACCGTCACCGGGCTCGACCTCGACCCCGCGAGCTATCGGGCCAAGGTGACCTTCACCGTGGACGGCGCCCTGCAGATCCCGGCGGACTCCGACGCGAAGATCGCGTCCGAGAGCCTGCTCGGCGGAAACTACCTCGAGATCACCCCGGGAGCCTCGGACGACATGCTGGCAGGCGGAGACGAGATCGTGAACACGCAAGGCTCGGTCAGCCTGCTCAACCTCCTCATGCGCTTCGGGACGGGCCAGTGATCCGCCTCCTTCTCGGCATCGCGCTGGCGCTGGCCGCCGGTCAGGCGGTTGCCGCGCAATCCGCTCAGGTTGGCGACGCCCAGTCCACCATGGAGGCGCCCGTCCTGCATCTGCGCGGGCTCGACACCCTGAACGGAACGGCCTCGGACATCGACATGTCGGTGGGCGAGACCCTGCGCTTCGGGCATCTCGACATCACCGCCGAGGACTGCCGCGTGCCGCGCGGCGACCCCAAGGCGGATGCCTTCGCGTTCCTGAAAATCCGCGACATCCGCGAGTCTGCCCCGCGCTTCGCCGGCTGGATGTTCGCCTCCTCGCCGGCGCTGTCGGCGCTCGACCACCCGCGCTACGACGTCTGGGTGCTGAGCTGCAGCATCAACTGACGGCTGCAGTCGGCCCCCAGCGCCAGGAAGTCCGCCGGCCGGTTCAGCGCCGCCTCCAGCTCGCGGTGATAGGCGGCGCGGCTGAGTTCGATGGCGCCGAGGCTCGCCAGGTGGGGCGTGACGAACTGGGTGTCGAGCAGGCGGAAGCCGCCGGCGCGCAACCGCGCCACCAGTGCGATCAGCGCGAACTTCGAGGTGTCGCGCTGGCGGCTGAACATGCTCTCGCCGAAGAACGCCCCGCCCAGGCTGACCCCGTAGAGCCCGCCCGAGAGCGCGCCCGCGTGCCAGATCTCCACCGAATGCGCATAGCCCATGCGGTGCAGGTCGCGGTAGAGGCGCTCGATCTGGGGGTTGATCCAGGTCTCCGCCCGCTCGGCGCAGGCCGCGACCACACCGGCGAAGTCGCCGTCCACCCGGATCTCGAAACTGCCTTTCAGGAAGCTCCGCGCCAGGCGGCGCGGGACGTGCAGGCCGTCGAGCGGCAGGACGCCGCGGCGGCGGGGATCGACCCAGAACAGCTCCTCGGCATCCGCCGAGTCCGCCATCGGGAAGACGCCCGAGGCATAGGCCTGCAGGAGGAGCGTCGGCGTTACATCGGGCAACTCGTCCCGCAACTCCGTCACGGCTCCCGCGCCAGCCACTTCTCCAGCCAGTGGATGTTGTAGTCGCCCTTCTGGATGTCGGGCTCATCGAGCAGCGCGTCGAAGAGCGGCGTCGTGGTGTCGATCCCGTCGACCACCAGCTCCGACAGCGCCCGCCGCAGCCGCGCCAGCGCCAGCTCGCGGGTGCGCGCGTGCACGATCAGCTTGCCGATCAGGCTGTCGTAGTAGGGCGGGATGGTGTAGCCGCCGAAGATGGCGCTGTCCATGCGCACCCCCAGGCCCCCGGGCGCATAGTAGGTGGTGATCCGCCCCGGGCTCGGCTGGAACTGCGGCAGCTTCTCGGCATTGATCCGGCACTCGATGGCATGCCCCGCCGGCTCGAGATCCGCCTGCGAGAAGGACATCGGCAGGTCGGCGGCCACGCGGATCTGCTCCTGCACCAGGTCGACGTCGTAGATCGCCTCGGTCACCGGATGCTCGACCTGCAGGCGGGTGTTCATCTCGATGAAGTAGAACTCGCCGTTCTCGTAGAGGAACTCGATCGTCCCGGCGCCGGCATAGGCGATCTTGGCCACCGCGTCGGCGCAGGTCCGCCCGATCCGCGCCCGGGTCTTGGCGTCGATGGCGGGGGAGGGCGCCTCCTCCATCACCTTCTGGTGCCGCCGCTGCAGGCTGCAGTCGCGCTCGCCCAGGTGCACCGCCTTGCCCTTGCCGTCGCCGAAGACCTGCACCTCGATGTGCCGCGGCGCGCCCAGGTACTTCTCGAGATAGACCTCGTCGTTGCCGAACGCCGCCTTCGCCTCCGAGCGCGCGGTCTGGAAGGCCGTGTCGATCTCCGCCGCGGTCTTGGCCAGCTTCATCCCCCGCCCGCCACCGCCGGCCGTCGCCTTGACGATCACCGGATAGCCGATCTCCTTGGCCACCTTGCGCGCGTCCTCCAGCGTCGGCACCGCCCCGTCCGACCCCGGCACGCAGGGCACCCCGAGGTTCTTCATCGTCTCCTTGGCGGTGATCTTGTCGCCCATGAGCCGGATATGCTCGGAGGTCGGGCCGATGAACTTGATCCCGTGGTCCTCGCAGATCTGCACGAACTTCGCGTTCTCGCTCAGGAACCCGTAGCCCGGATGCACCGCCTCCGCGCCGGTGATCTCGCAGGCGGCGATGATGTTCGGCATGGAGAGATAGCTCAGCGCCGCCGGCGGCGGGCCGATGCAGACGCTCTCGTCGGCCATGCGCACGTGCATGGCGTTGGAATCCGCGGTGGAGTGGATCGCCACCGTCTGGATGCCCATTTCCTTGCAGGCGCGGTGGATGCGCAGCGCGATCTCGCCGCGGTTGGCGATCAGGACCTTCTTGAACATGCGCGTCAGCTCCCCACCGGCTGCGCGCTCATTCCAGGATGAAGAGCGGCGCGCCGAACTCCACCGGCTGGCCGTCGGCGACGAGGAGGCGCTTGATGCGGCCGGCGCGCGGGGCGGCGATCTGGTTCATCGTCTTCATCGCCTCGATGATCAGAACGGTCTGCCCTTCGGTCACCGGGTCGCCCACCTTCACGAAGGCCGGCGTATCGGGCTCGGGGGACAGATAGGCGGTGCCGACCATCGGCGACGGCACGACCCCCGGGTCCTCGGCCGGATCGGCGGCGGCGGACGGGGCGGCGGGAGCGGCGCTGGCCGGGGCAGCGGCCGCGGCAACCGGGGCGGGAGCGGGGGCGGCCTGCGTGACCACTGCGGCGACCTGCCGCGCCACGCGCACGGTCAGGGCGTCCTCGTCTCCGTAGTCGCGGTTGACCTCGATCTCGGTCAGGTCGTTGACGCGCAAGAGCTCGGCCAGGGCCTTGACGAACTCGATATCCAACTCTTGGGGTCTCTTGCTCATGTGCCGCCCTGTTCTTATTGAAGCGGGCCTCGCCGCTTGCCCCCGTTCCGGGTCAGGCCTCTGTATATTCTCGGTCACACGGGCTGGGAAGGGCGGAAATGGCGGTGGCGGCGGCGGTCAGTCGAGACCCCGCACCTCGCTCACGAGAGTACGCATCTGCGCCAGCGGCAGGTAGCCGCGCACCATCCGGTTGTCGAAGACAAAGGTCGGCGTGCCGGAGATGGCGAGCTTTTCGGCCAGGGCGCGCGTCGCGGCCAGCCGCCGTTCGACCTCGGGGTCCGTCATCGCCAGGCGGATGGCCGCCGGGTCGAGGCCGGTGTCGGTCAGCGCCTGATCGAGGCTCACGTCGGTGATGGCGCCCTGCAGGCCCAGCAGCCGGTCGTGCAGCGCGCCGTAGGACTCCGGACCCTCGGTGATCAGCGTGGCCACCGCCGCCCGCGCCGCGAGATCGGATCCCGGCCCCAGGATCGGCATCTCCTTGACGATCAGGCGGATATCGCCGTCCGATCCGACCAGCTCGGTCACGTCCGGCTGTGCGCGGCGGCAGTAGCCGCACTGGTAGTCGAGGAACTCCACCACGGTGAACTGCCCGTCGGGGTTGCCGCCCACCCAGGAAAAACCGTCGTCGAAGATGTCCTTGGCGTGCATCGCCACCAGGTCGCGGTCGTTCTCCGCCGTCGCCGCCTGCTGCTTCTGCTCGAGGAGCTGGATCATCTCCGTCAACACCTCGGGGTTCGCCAGGAGATACGCGCGGATCTCGGCATGGAGCGCCGCCCGCTCGCCCTCGCTGAACGGCGAGGACGATTGCGGCGCGGGCATCGGCGTCTCCTGCGCGGCGGCGGGCAGGGCGGCGGCCGCCGCCAGGAGGGCAGCGGCGAGGCAGGTGGGGAGAAAGGTCATGGCGTCCTTCGCTTCAGCGCGCGTCGCGTCATGGTAATGATATCCTCGGCCCGCCGCCAGCCCGGCGAACCCTCGGGCAGGAGCGCCGCGGCGCGCACGGCGTTGCGCTCCGCATCGCTGAACGCGCCCTCGAGCGTGAAACGCTCCGCCGTCGCCAGCGCCGCCGCGCCCTCGTTGCCGAGCCGCGCCTCGGCCAGCGCCAGGTCGCGCAGCACCGACGCATTGGCCTCGTCCGCCTCGAACGCGCGCGCCAGCACATCGCGTGCCTCCGCCGTGGCGCCGTCGTCGTCCATGTTGAGGAGCGCGCGGCCGAGCCCACCCAGGATCAGCGGCTCTTTCGGCGCCAGCGACACGGCGCGACGGTAGGTCTCCGCCGCCGCCGCGGCCTGACCGCTCTCGAGCAGGAACTGCCCCTCGAGATCGAGATAGTAGGGATCGTCGGGGCGGGCGCGCAGCAGCGCCGCCATGGCGGCGTCCGCCCGCGCCGGGTCCGGGCGGCGATGCCAGGCGATGGCGCGCGCGAGCTGCGCCGCCTCCGAGCCGTCGCGGTCGGGATACGCGCGCAGCGTCTGCGCCGGGCTTCCCAGGAAGGCGTCGAGCTTGGCGCGCATCCGCGCGTGCCAGTAGACATCCTCTTCCGCGGGCTCGCCGCCCGGCGGCAGCTTCGCCACGCGGTCCTCGATCAGCGCGATGCGCTCGCTCCAGAGCGGATGGCTCTGCGCGTAAGGATCGACATAGGCCCCGAGCATCGCGTCCTGTCCGCGGAAATGGTCGAGCACGTCCAGCATCGCCTGCGGGTCGCTGCCCGCGGCGGATAGATAGCGCAGGCCCGCCTGGTCGGCGCTCGCCTCCTCGCCGCGGCTGTAGGCCAGCGCACTCCGGTGCGCGACCTGGGCCGTTCCGGTGGCGATGGCGACGCTGGCCTCCGGGACGCCGCCCGCCGCCGCCGCCAGCGCGCCGAGCATCCCGATGGCCGCGACGTTGCGCCGCCCGCGCAGCCCGTCTTCGCGCCGCGCCAGGTGCCCGCCGGTGATGTGGCCGAGCTCATGCGCGATCACCGCGCGCAGCTCGTCGATCGAGTCGAGCTCGGTCATCAGCCCGGTATGGATGAAGATGTTCTGCCCGCCCGCCACGAAGGCGTTCGGGTCGCGGTCGTTGACGATGTAGATCTGCACCGACCCGGGATTGACCCCGGCAGCCCGAAAGAGCGGGTTCGCGATGCGCTTCAGCGTGTGCTCGATCTCGGCGTCGCGGATCAGGCTCAGCGCCGCCGCGGACGTGGCCGAGGCCGCCACGAGGGCGACGGCGAAAAGGCCCGCCAGGATCCGCGGGGCAGGGCTCCGCCGTTGCATGCGCCGGCCTTTCGTGGCTGATGGCCTCCGGAGAATCCTAGGAGATCGAGCGTGCGGACTTCAAGCCGGGGCGGGGTCGATCCGTTCATTGTGATGGACGTGATGGAGGCGGCGCGGGCCGAGGAGGCGCGCGGCAACGCGGTGATCCACATGGAGGTTGGCCAGCCCGGCACCCCTGCGCCGCGGGCCGCGCGCGCCGCGCTGGTGCAGGCGATGGACGCGGGGCCGCTCGGCTACACCGTCGCACTCGGCCTGCCGGAGCTTCGGCAGCGCATCGCCCGGCTCTACCGGGACTGGTACGGCCTGGACCTCGACCCGCGCCGGGTCGTGGTGACGGCGGGGTCTTCGGCCGCGTTCATCCTCGCCTTCACCAGTCTCTTCGAGCGCGGCGAGCGGGTGGCGATCGGCGATCCCGGCTACCCGAGCTACCGCAACATCCTGCGCGCCCTCGACCTCGTGCCGGTCGGCATCGCCACCGGCCCCGAGGACCGCTTCCAGCCGATCCCGCGCGACCTGACGCCCGACCTGGCCGGGGTGCTGGTGGCGAGCCCGGCCAATCCCACCGGCACCATGCTGGCGCACTCCGAGCTCGCCGCACTGATCGAGCGCGCAGCCGAGCTCGGCCTCGGCTTCGTCTCGGACGAGATCTACCATGGCATCCAGTACGGCGCCCGCGCCGTCTCGGCGCTGGAGATCGCCGACGACGTCTACGTCATCAACTCCTTCTCGAAATACTTCTCGATGACCGGCTGGCGGATCGGCTGGATGGTTGT
Organism: uncultured Alphaproteobacteria bacterium; assembly: GCA_963844375.1. Classification (GTDB taxonomy): domain Bacteria; phylum Pseudomonadota; class Alphaproteobacteria; order Rhodobacterales; family Rhodobacteraceae; genus Amaricoccus. Next base: position 78,303 of record CAWJOI010000006.1, read on the forward strand.
GCCGGAAGAGCACGTCCGCCGCATCGAGCGGCTGGTGCAGAACCTCTTCATCTGCGCGCCGCACGCGAGCCAGGTGGCGGCGCTGGCCGCCCTCGATGCAGCGCCCGAACTCGACGCCAACCTGGCGGTCTACCGCGCCAATCGCGCGCTGATGCTCGCGGGTCTGCCGCGGGCGGGCTTCACCCGCATCGCGCCGCCGGACGGAGCCTTCTACATCTATGCCGACGTCTCGGAGATGACCGACGACAGCCGCGCGCTCTGCGACCGCATCCTGCGCGAGGCCGGTGTCGCTGTCACCCCGGGGCTCGATTTCGACCCGGCGCGCGGAAGTGGTACGCTGCGCTTCTCCTACGCGGGGGCGACCGCCGATATTGCCGAAGGCCTGCGCCGGCTCGAGGCGTGGGCCGGCGCGCAGAACGCCGGCCCGTCCTCACTCAAGACCCGCTGATCGCCCGCGACCACCAGCCGCGCCGCTTGGGCTCATCGTCGACCTTCTCCGCCACGTCCGCGGCCTGCTCGCCCTCGGCGGCCTCGGGGGCGGGTTCCGGCGCGCGGGAGGTAAACGGCGTCGCCTCGATTGCCGCCGAGACAACCTCCGCTACCACAGCGGCCACCGGCTTGCGCACGCGCTCACGCGTCCGCCGCGGCGGTGTATCCGTCTCGGGAACCTCGACGATTTCCGAGACCGGCTCCTCGCCGAGATCGATCAGTTCGCCGAACGGCGAGGGCTCGCTTGCCGCCACCGCCTCCGGCGCGACTTCCGCCGCCGGGGCACTGGCCCGTCCGCCGCGCGAACGCCGCCGCGACTTGGGACGTGCCTCAGGCTCCTCGGCGGCCACGGGCTCCGCCTCCGCCACGGACTCCGACGCAGGCTCGCCCTCCGCTGCCCGGGCCTGCGCAGGTTCGGCTTCCGCGTCCACGGCATCCTCGTCGGCCTCCACAGGCGCAAGGGCGTCGTGCTGCCCCTTGCCGCCACGCCGCCGCCGCCGCCGCTTGCGCTTGCCGCCGGCGGGCTTCTCACCCGTCGCGGCTTCGGTCACGGCGTCCTCCTCCTCCTCCTCGGCGACGTCCTCTTCCTCCTCGATCTCCTCCTCGGGATAGGCGACCGTGGGCAGGTTCAGGTTCTCCGGCGAAGGAATGATCCGCGATGCGGTCTTGAACCGCTCGACCTTGTAGTCCGGGCTGATCAGGCTCGGGTCGCCCTCGACCCGCACCGAAAGGCCGAAGCGCATCTCGATCATCGCGATATGCTCGCGCTTCTGGTTGAGGAGGTAGTTGGCGATCTCGACCGGTGCGACGATCAGCACCTCCTTCGAGCGCTGCCGCACGCCCTCCTCCTCGATCTCGCGCAGCAGCGCCAGCGCCATCGAGTTCGTCCGACCGAACCCGCCCGGTGCCGTGGCAGTGCGGGCACGCCTTGGTCGTGGCCTCGATCATCCCCGGCCGCAGCCGCTGGCGCGACATCTCCAGGAGCCCGAAGGCCGAGATCCGCCCGACCTGGATGCGCGCCCGGTCGGTCTTCAGCTTGTCCTTGAGCTTCTTCTCCACGGAGGCGTTGTTGCGGCGGTCCTCCATGTCGATGAAGTCGATGACGATGAGCCCGGCGAGGTCGCGCAGCCGCATCTGCCGCGCCGCCTCCTCGGCCGCCTCCATGTTGGTCTTGAGTGCGGTCTCCTCGATCGAGGCTTCGCGCGTCGCCCGCCCCGAGTTCACGTCGATGGCGACCAGCGCCTCGGTGACGTCGATCACGATGTAGCCGCCCGACTTGAGCTGGACCGTCGGGTTGAACATCGCCGAAAGATAGCTCTCCACCTGGAAGCGGGAGAACAGCGGCAGCGGGTCGGCGTAGTGCTTCACGTTCTTCGCGTGCGAAGGCATGAGCATCTTCATGTAGTCCTTGGCCTCGCGATATCCCCGCTCGCCGTCGACCAGGATCTCGTCCATTTCGCGGCTGTAGAGGTCGCGGATCACCCGCTTGATCAGGCTGCCTTCCTCGTAGATCGGGGCAGGGGCGATCGACTTCAGCGTGAGATCGCGGATCTGCTCCCACTGCCGCAGCAGGTACTCGTAGTCGCGCTTGATCTCGGTTTTCGTCCGGCTCGCGCCCGCGGTGCGGATGATGAGCCCCGCGCCGTCCGGCACGGTGATCGAGGAGGAGATCTCCTTCAGCTTCTTGCGGTCGACCGCGTTGGTGATCTTGCGGCTGATCCCGCCGCCGCGCGCGGTATTGGGCATCAGCACGCAGTAGCGGCCCGCGAACGACAGGTAGGTGGTCAGCGCCGCGCCCTTGTTGCCGCGCTCCTCCTTCACCACCTGGACGAGGAGGATTTGGCGGACCTTCACCACTTCCTGGATCTTGTAGCGACGCGCCCGCTGCCGGCGGGGCGCGGCGCGCTCCTCGGCGGCGTCGTCTCCGCCCACCGCCTCGTAGGCCTCGGGCTCGTCGTCCTGCGCCTCGGGCTCGTCCGGCACGAAGATGTCGATGTCGCCGGCGGCGGCCGACGGCGGCGGCACGTCGTCGAGCCCCTCCGTCTCGGCCACATGCACCTCGACGGCCTCGGTCAGCACCGCGTCCCCGGCGGCCGGCGCTCCGTCGGCGGCCGGCTGCTCGCGCCGCCGGCTGCGGCTGCGGCTGCGCGGCTTCGGCTTCTCGCGGGTCGCCTCGTCCTCGGCCTCGCGGGCGAGGGCGGCCTCCTCGGCGATCAGCGCCTCGCGGTCGGCCTTGGGGATCTGGTAGTAGTCGGGGTGGATTTCCGAGAACGCCAGGAACCCGTGGCGGTTGCCGCCGTAGTCGACGAACGCCGCCTGCAGCGACGGCTCGACCCGGGTGACCTTGGCGAGGTAGATGTTGCCGGCGAGCTGCCGCTTGTTCAGCGACTCGAAGTCGAACTCATCGACACGGGTTCCGTCCACCACAACCACGCGGGTCTCTTCCGCGTGGGTGGCGTCGATCAGCATTTTCTTTGTCATGGTGTCTTTCGTGAACGCGTCCGACGCGCGCGGCCCTGCGGCCACGCACGCTCAACGTCATAGGGGGTGTATCCGAAGCACGCCGCCCGGCCGAGACCTGTGGACCCTTTGGGGGGCCGGCCTCCGGCATCGGTTCAGGTCCTGCGCGCTTCACCGCGGTTCTTCTCCGGCGCGGGGAGCGAAGAGTACGCCCCCGGGCCCAGTTCGATCCGGGCCGCCGGCCCGGGTGGATTCCAGAATGGCGCGAACGCCTGTCGCAGGTGTGCCGGGATCATCCAAGACGACTGCAGCAGTCTTGCAATGCCGCAAGCTTGCGACGAATACGAGTAGGATGCGGGTGCCTCTGCAACCGATCCAAGATGCCACCTTATTCAGCAGATACCGAGATTACAAATGGTTTCTCCGCGCGCTGCAGGCGAGGGCCTGCTTCCGGGAACGCCGTCCCTATGCGCGGATCGCGCGATCCGGTTCACGCTGGAGTGAGGGGCATTTTGACCTTTCCCGAGGCGTCCGATAGGTTCGCACCGGCGACAACGGGACCCGAATCGTGCTGCGACTGATCTTCCGCTTCTTCGGCTTTCTCTTCAGCTGGCTCGCCTTGGGCGCGGTCCTGGCGCTGGCCGCCCTCGCCGCGGTTTTCACCATCTACGGCAAGGATCTCCCCGACACCGCCCAGCTCGAGCGCTACGAGCCGGCGACGCTCAGCCGCATCTACTCCGGCCAGGGCGTGCTCATGGACGAGTTCGCCCGCGAGCGGCGCATCTTCACGCCCATCGACGAGATGCCCGACCGGATCAAGGAAGCGTTCATCTCCGCCGAGGACAAGAACTTCTACGAACACCACGGCTTCGACCCGCGCGGCATCGTCGTCGCCCTCTATGACGCGGCGGCCACCGGCGGGCGGCTGCGCGGCGCGTCGACGATCACCCAGCAGGTGATGAAGAACTTCCTCCTGACCGGGGACCGCTCCGGGGAGCGCAAGATCAAGGAGATCATTCTCGCCACCCGGCTCGAGAACACGCTCCCCAAGGAAAAGATCCTGGAACTCTACCTGAACGAGATCTTCCTCGGCCAGAACTCCTACGGGATCACCGCCGCCGCCCAGATCTACTTCGCCAAGTCGCTCGAGGAACTCACGCTTGCGGAGACGGCCTATCTCGCGGCGCTGCCGCAGGCGCCGAGCGTGCTGCACCCGGTGCGGGAGAAGCCGCGCGCCATCGCCCGGCGCAACTACGTGCTCGATCAGATGGCCGAGAACGGCTACATCACCCGCGACGAGGCCGAACTGGCAAAGTCCGAGGATCTGCTCACCGTGCAGAGCGGCGCCTTCGCCTCGGCGCGCAACGGAAATGCCGCCGCGCGACTACTTCACCGACGAGATCCGCCGCCAGCTCTCGCAGAAGTTCGGCGACGACGAACTCTTCACCGGCGGCCTCTCGATCCGCGCCACGGTCGATCCCGACCTGCAGTCGGTGGCGGCGCGCGCGCTCCGTGACGGGCTCGAGAAGTACGACCGCGGGATCCGCGTCTATCGCGGCCCGGTGGCCAGGATCGACCCGGCGAGCTTCGATCCCGCCAGCGAAGCCAGCTGGCGCGGCGCCCTCTCCGCCACCCAGGTGCCCCGCGACATCGACGGCTGGCGCGCGGCGGTGGTCCTCTCCATCGGCGACGACGCCGTCCGCATCGGCGTCGAGGGCGTGCCCGAGGACGCCGACGGCCAGTTCCTCAGCTTCGCCGACGCCAGCTGGGCGCGCATCCGCAGCACCGACAGCGGCCGCCTGCGCGAGGCGCAGGGGCCGGACGACATGTGGGACGTGGGCGATGTGGTCCTCGTCGAGGCGGTCGAAAATGACGGCGCTTTCGACCACTGGTCCTACCGCCAGATCCCGGCGATCCAGGGCGGCTTCATGGCCATGGACACCGAGACCGGCCGCGTCCTCGCCATGCAGGGCGGCTTCTCCTATCAGTCGAGCGTCTTCAACCGCGCCACCCAGGCGCTGCGCCAGCCAGGCTCCTCGTTCAAGCCCTTCGTCTACGCCGCCGCCCTCGACAGCGGCTACAGCCCGGCCACCATCGTGCTCGACGCCCCGATCGAGGTGGCAACCGGCGCCGGAATCTGGAGGCCGGAGAACGCGGGCAACACCTACTACGGCCCGACGCCCATGCGCACCGGCATCGAGCACTCGCGCAACCTGATGACCGTCCGCATCGCCCAGGACGTGGGCATGGATACCGTGGCGAAGTACGGCGAGCGCTTCGGCATCTACGACGACATGCCGCATCTGCTCAGCTACTCGCTCGGCGCCGGCGAGACCACGCTCTACAAGATGGTCACCGCCTACGCCGAGCTGGCCAACGGCGGCCTCAAGGTCGAGCCGACCCTGGTCGACCGGGTGCAGGACCGCTACGGCAAGACCATCTACCGCCACGACCAGCGCGCCTGCGAAGGCTGCGCCGCCGACGACATCGCCACCGCGTCGCAGCCGCTGGTGCATTCCAACGCCGAGCGGGTGATGGACGGCATCACCGCCTACCAGGTGACCTCCATGCTGCAGGGGGCGGTGGCCCGCGGCACCAGCGCCTCGCTCGGTGGGCAAGCTCGGCCTCAACCTCGCCGGCAAGACCGGCACCACCAACGAGGCCAAGGACGTCTGGTTCATCGGCTACTCCCCGCGCATCGTCGCCGGCTGCTACATGGGCTACGACACGCCGCGGCCCCTCGGGGAAAGCGCTTTCGGCGGAACGCTTTGCGCGCCGGTCTTCGTCGAGTTCATCGAGGCGGCGATGGCGGGGCAGGGCCCGGTCACCTGGGACGTCCCGCCCGGCGGCCATTTCATCAAGATCGACCGGCACACCGGCCAGCGGCTGCCGGACTTCGCCGAGGGCGCCAACGTGCAGGCGGAGTACATCCGCGACGGCCAGGATCTCATGGTGGGCAGCTTCGGCCAGACGGTGGACGCCGGCTGGAAGATGGGCGCCGACGTACCGCTCTACGAGAACGTCCGCAACTCGCCGGCGATCGAACGGGTCATGGTGCGCGGCCAGTCCAGGTCTCTGCCCTCGAACCCGACCCTGGGCACGCTGTCGAGCGGCGGTCTCTACTGACCACGGCGAAAACCCTAGTGATCTAGTCAGGAAAGCCCTTGGCGACCGCCCGCGCCGCGGCGTAGCCTCGCAGCGCGGCCCAGGGAACGGAGCCTGATGACGGAGACCGGCGGCACTGCGGAGCGCTCGCGCCTCTCGCGCGCCGTCTTCCTCGTGGTCGGCCTCCTCTTCGTCGCCATCGGACTCGTGGGGGTCGCCCTGCCGGTGCTGCCGACGACACCGTTCCTGATCCTCGCCGCCGCCTGCTTCGCGCGTTCGTCGCTCCGGCTCGAGGCGTGGCTGCTCGATCATCCCCGCTTCGGGCCGCCGCTGCGCCTCTGGCGCGAGCGCGGCGCCATTCCGCCGCGCGCCAAGGCGGCGGCCGCCGCCGGCAGCGCGCTCGGCTTCGTGCTCTTCCAGATCACCACCCACCCCGGCCCGCTCGCCACCGCCGCCGTCGCACTCTTCATGCTCGGCGGCCTCGGCTACGTGCTGACCCGCCCGTCCTGACCCCGTCACGGCCAAGGGCCGGCGCGCGCCTCGGGTTGCGCCCCTTTACCCCCTCCGGTCCGGGCGCTAGAAAGCGGCGCATGCGCGCCGAGACCGAGCACCTTGTGGCCGAGATCGAGAAGTCGCTGGCGCTGCTGCGCCAGCGCCTCGGCTGGGAAACGGCCGCGCACCGGCTGGAAGAACTCAACGCCATGTCCGAGGACCCCGCGCTCTGGAACGATCCGGCGCGCGCGCAGAAGCTGATGCGCGACCGCCAGACGCTCGCCGACGCGCTGGACGGCTACCACGCGCTGGCGCGGGAACTCGCCGACCAGAGCGAGCTGATCGAGCTCGGCGAGGCCGAGGGCGACGCGGACGTGGTGGCGGACGCCGAGGCGGCGATCCGGTCCCTGCGCGACCAGGCGGCGCAGCGCGAGATCGAGGCGCTGCTCGACGGCGAGGCCGACGGCAACGACACCTTCCTCGAGGTCAACGCCGGCGCCGGCGGCACCGAGAGCTGCGACTGGGCGGCGATGCTCGCCCGCATGTACGTCCGCTGGGCCGACGCGCACGGCATGAAGGTCGAGCTCATCGCCGAGAGCCCCGGCGAGGAGGCCGGCATCCGCTCGGTCACCTACCAGATCAAGGGCCCGAACGCCTACGGCTGGCTCAAGACGGAATCGGGCGTGCACCGGCTGGTGCGCATCTCGCCCTTCGACAGCGCCGCGCGGCGGCACACCTCGTTCTCCTCGGTCTGGGTCTACCCGGTGGTCGACGACAACATCGAGATCGACATCCAGCCGAACGACATCCGCATCGACACCTATCGCTCCTCCGGCGCCGGCGGGCAGCACGTCAACACCACCGACTCCGCGGTGCGCATCACCCATATCCCCACCAACATCGTGGTGACCTCGTCGGAGAAGTCCCAGCACCAGAACCGCGCCAACGCCATGGCGGCGCTGAAGTCCCGGCTCTACGAGCTGGAGCTGCGCAAGCGCAACGAGGCGATCACCGCCGCGCACGAGGCCAAGGGCGACGCCGGCTGGGGCAACCAGATCCGCAGCTACGTGCTTCAGCCCTACCAGATGGTGAAGGACCTGCGCACCGGCTACGAGACCTCGGACACCGCGGGCGTCCTCGACGGCGACCTCGACGGCTTCATGGCCGCCGCGCTCGCGCTGCAAGTCTCCGGCAAGTCCCGCGCCGAGGCCCAGGCCGAACGCTGAAGCGGTAACTGGGCCTTTCGCAGACGGTGCGCGCCGCGATCTGGCTTGGGCGCGACACGAGGATTGGATCGCGGCCTTTTCCAACGCGAGCCGATCTTCTCGCCTGACGCGGACGAGACCATCCGCTCTCCGCGGTCTATCACCGCCTGCGCTGCTTCTGGCATGAGGACGTTCCCCGTGCCCCGGAGGACGATCGAGAGCGCGACGACCGCCGGAGTGCGGCCGCGGATCGCCCATATCGCCGATCTGCACGAGACGCTGCGTGCCTGGCTACGAACCGACGATCCGCGCCGACGCGATCCGAGTGGTAGCCGGCGGTCCGGGCAGCGGCAAATCCTCATTCTCGCGAGCCTTCGCTGTCGAAGTGATCGAGGCAGCCGACCATCGAGTGATCTACGTGCCACTCCAGCACATCCGCCTCGGCGCGGACCTGAGCGAGCGGATCGGCGGCTTCCTACGTGAACGCATGGCATGCAACCGACCAGGCAGGGGGCGCAGGCTTCGAGGAGAACCCGCTCGACTGGCGGTCTTCGGAGACACTGCCGTACCTGCTTGTCTTCGACGGTCTCGACGAGCTCAGGGTTCGGCGGGGCGCTGAGTGGTGAAGCCGCTCGAGATCGGCAAGAAGATTGCTGAGAACCGAGGAGCGACCATGTTGAGACGACCACGCCGGAACCACAGCCCGGCCTTCAAGGCGAAGGTGGCGATAGCGGCCATCAAGGGTGAGAAGACGCTGGCCGAGCTGGCCCAGCAGTTCGACGTGCATCCGAACCAGATCACGCAGTGGCGCAGCCAGCTCCTGGAGGGCGCGACGGCGGTCTTCGGCGAGGGCGCCAGGGCCGACGCTGCTCCGGCGGTCGACCTCAAGGTTCTGCATGCGAAGATCGGCGAGCTGACGTTGGCCAACGATTTTTTAGCGGGCGCGCTCGGCAAGGCCGGACTGCTGGCGAGCGCAAGACGATGATCGACAGGTCCCATGAACTGCCGCTCACCGGTCAGGCCAAGGCGCTCGGGATCAGCCGGGGCAGCGTCTACTATCTGGCGCGGCCGACCTCGGACGCCGATCTCGCGCTGATGCGGCGCATCGACGAGATGCATCTCGAGCATCCGTTCGCAGGCAGCCGTATGCTGCGAGACATGCTGAAGGCGGAGGGCCGCGAGGTTGGTCGCCGTCATGTTGCGACGCTGATGAAAAAGATGGGCCTGGAGGCGATCTACCGCCGGCCGAACACCTCGAAGCCGGCGCCTGGGCACAAGATCTACCCCTACCTGCTGCGCAATCTGGCGGTGACACGGCCCAACCAGGTCTGGGCGGCCGACATCACCTACGTGCCGATGGCGCGCGGGTTCGTCTACCTCGTCGCCATCGTCGACCTGTTCAGCCGCAAGGCGCTGGCCTGGCGGCTCTCGATCACGTTGTCCGCCGATTTCTGCGTCGAGGCCCTGGAGGAAGCGCTCGCCCGGCACGAAAAGCCGGGGATCTTCAATACGGACCAGGGCAGTCAGTTCACCTCGACCGACTTCACCAAGGTGCTGAAGGCCTCCGAGATCGCGATCAGCATGGACGGCAAGGGCGCCTGGCGCGACAACGTCTTCGTCGAGCGGCTCTGGCGGACGGTCAAATACGAGGAGGTCTATCTGCGCGCCTACGCCGGCGTCGCGGAAGCCCGCGCCTCGATCGGCCAGTATCTCGGCTTCTACAACGGCAAGAGGCCACATTCATCGCTTGGCGGGAAAACTCCCGATCAGGCCTACATCAACCTGGCGACGCCAATCCCGGCGGCAGCCTGAAAGGGGCGGCGAAGCCACTTAGAAACACCCCGTGAGGTGTTCAGACAAACGGAGCCACCTCTCTAGTGGATGGAATCTAACACTTGGTGCCCTCGCTTCACGGCGGCGATGATGCGGTCCGGGTCGGCGGTCCAGGCGAAAGGCCTGGGATTGGCGTTGTGCTCGGCAAGGAAGCGGTTGATGGCGGCTTGCAGGTCGACGAGCGAATAGAAGACACCGCGCTGGAGGCGTCGCTTGGCCAGCTTGGCGAAGAAGCCCTCCACCGCGTTGAGCCACGAGGCGGAGGTCGGCGTGAAGTGGAAGGTGAAGCGCGGGTGCCGGTCGAGCCATTTGCGGACCTTGGGGTGCTTGTGGGCGGCGTAGTTGTCGAGGATGACGTGCACGGCCTCGTCCGCCGGGATTTCGGCGTTGATCGTGTTGAGGAAGCGGATGAACTCCTGGTGGCGGTGGCGGGCCATGTTGCGTCCGATGACGGTGCCGTCGAGCACGTTGAGCGCGGCGAACAGCGTGGTGGTGCCGTGGCGCTTGTAGTCGTGGGTCATGGTGCCGAGCCGGCCCTTCTTCATCGGCAGGCCAGGCTGGGTGCGGTCGAGCGCCTGGATCTGGCTCTTCTCGTCCATCGACAGCACGATGGCATGCGCCGGCGGGTCGACGTACAGCCCCACGACGTCGCGCAGCTTGGCGACGAAGTCGGGATCGCCCGAGAGCTTGAACCGTCGCCAGCGGTGCGGCTGCAGCCCGTGCGCCTTCCAGATGCGCCGCACCGCGCTGGCGCTGATGCCGGCCGCCGTGCCCATCATGTCGGCGGTCCAATGCGTCGTCTCGCCGGGCGGGTCGTCGAGGGTCAGCGCCACCACCCGCTCGGCCACCTCCGGGCCAAGCGGCGGGATGCGCGAGGGCCGGGTCTTGTCACGCCAGAGCCCGGCGATGCCTTCCTGGGCGAAGCGCTCCTGCCAGCGCCACACGAGTCAAGCCGGTACGGCATCGAACTCCACTCCGGCAAGCCCATCCCGCTAGAGAAGGCCGAACGGCTTCCTCACGGACTTCCGCTACCGCCCGAACAGCCGATCGTCGACAAGATCGAGGAGCTCGTCCTCGCAGAGCGAACCGTCAACGGTAAGGGTATCCAGTTCCAGCGCGGTCGCGTCCTGCCGCAGGCGCGCGGTAAACATGGCGTCGCGGTCGAGGAGGTTGCGCAGGGCGCGTTCCGGGTCGCTCGTGCGTCGCGGGATGTCCCACGTCGTGCCGCGCGCCTCGAAGGCCGCCGAGCGGAACGCGGGCGTCGGCAGGAGCCAGAGCGCCCGGTCCCGGTTGCGGAGCAGGGGTGCCACCAGACGCGGAAGAGCCGGAAGCCCTCCGCAATGACCGGTCTGTCGCGCGGCAGGGCGCACAGGTCATCGATGATGAGATCGAACGCCTCGCCGTGGTACCAGTGAAAGGTCTCCAGCATGACCTGGGGCGCGCGGCGGACCCACCGGTCGTCCATGCTCATCCGCTTGAACGCCTCCAGACGCGGGCAGTGATCCGGCGGGCAGCGCTCGGCGTGGTCGCCCATGGTTTCGTCGCTTCCGTACACGATGGCCCCATGCCTGCGGGCAAGGCGCGCAGCGATGGTCGACTTTCCCGCGCCGCTACCGCCCCCGAGCCAGCGGACGTGCGACAGGGCCGTACTGTTCTCGTCCGGGCGGTTCATCATGGCGGTTGCCGTTCTATGTAGCCCAAGAGCGGAGGTCACCCAACGGCCCAGGGGCGACGCCGTGGCCGGGAGGGTGTCGCGGAGTTGGCGCATTGCGGCGGCGCCGCCGCCTGCTCATGCCAGGCGGCTTGCAGGGGTCGCGCAACGGGGAAGCCATACGTTTTCCATACGATTTCTGGGTCGATCCAGCCCCCGCAAACGATGCGTCGCATCGCTCAGTCGAGCGTCCGCCGGAAGCGCAGCAGCGCCACCCCCGCAAAGACCGCGACGAAGAGTCCGAGGATCGTCAGCTCGCGCGCGATCGTGCCGAGATCGGCGCCCTTGAGCATGACGGCGCGGATGGCGCGGATGAAATGGGTGAGCGGGAAGAACTGCCCCAGAACCTGAGCCCATTCCGGCATCCCTCTGTAGGGAAACATGAATCCCGAGAGCAGGATCGACGGAAGGAAGAAGAAGAAGGCGAGCTGCATCGCCTGCATCTGCGTCCGCGCCAGCGTCGAGATGGCGTAGCCGAGCAGCACCAGCGCCAGCACGAAGACGAAGACCGCCGTGAGCAGCACCGGCAGCTGCCCGACGAAGGGCACGTGCGAAAAGCCCGCGCGCCGCCAGCAACACCACCGCCACCTGCCCGGCGCCCACGGCAAAATACGGCAGGATCTTCGACAACATCACCTCCGCCGCCGTCGACGGCATGGCGAGCAGCGTCTCCATCGTCCCCCGCTCGGTCTCGCGGGTCAGCGCCATCGAGGTCATCATCACCATGGTCATCTGCAGGATGACGCCAAGAAGGCCGGGAACGATGTTGTACTGCGAGATGCCCTCGGGATTGTACCGCCGGTGCACGACCACCTCGAGCTGGCCCGCCGCCGCCGCCTCGGCCTCGGCCTCGGCCCCGGTGGCGCGCAGGAGCGCCTGGGCGGCCACGGTGCCGAGCGTCGCGATGGCGCCGCTGGCCGAGGCGGGGTCGGTCGCGTCGGCCTCCACGAGGATCTGCGGGTGGTCGCGACGGACAACCCGCACCCCGAAGTCGGACGGGATCGTCACCACGAAAGCGACGTCCCCGGCCTGGATCAGCGCCTCGGCCTCCGCCGCATCGGCGGTCACATGCGTGAAGCGGTAGTAGCCGGTCAGTTCCAGCGCCGTGATCATCGCCCGGCTGTACTGGTCGTGGCTGGCGGTCACGACGGCGGCGGGCAGCGACTTCGGATCGTTGTTGATCGCATAGCCGAAGAGGACGAGCAGGATCACCGGCACGCCCAGCATCATGGCGAAGGTGACGCGGTCGCGCCGCATCTGGATGAACTCCTTGCCCAGGAGCGCGCGAAGGCGGCGCAGCGAGAAGACGGAGGTCATGCCATGTTGTCCTCGCTCGCGCCCATGAACTGGATGAACACGTCCTCGAGGCTCGTCTCGGCCGGGGTGGCGCGCACGCCGTCCCGCTCGATCCCGGCCAGCGCCGCATCGAGCGCGGCCGCATCGCGGCCGACGACGTGGAGCGAGGTGCCGAAGGCGGCGACCTGGTCGACCCCGGGCGACGCCCGCAGCCTGCGGGCGACCGCCTCCAGTCCCGGGCCGGTCACGTGCCGGGTGGTCAGGCCGGCGCGCGCCACCACGTCCTCGACCGTTCCCTCGGCGATCAGCCGGCCGTAGGCGATGTAGTTGATGCGGTGGCAGCGCTCCGCCTCGTCCATGTAGTGGGTCGAGACGAGCACGGTCATGCCCTCCCCGGTGAGGCGGTGGATCTCGTCCCAGAACTCGCGGCGCGCCTTGGGATCGACGCCCGCCGTGGGCTCGTCGAGCAGCAGGAGCTTCGGCTGGTGCATGATGCAGGCGGCCAGCGCCAGGCGCTGCTTCCAGCCCCCGGAGAGCGACCCGGACAGCTGGCGGCGGCGGGACGTGAGCCCGAGCGAGGCCAGCGTGTCGGCGACCGTCCCGCGCGGGTCCGGCAGGCGGTAGAGCCCGGCGACGAGGTTCAGGTTCTCCTCGATCGACAGGTCCTCGTAGAGCGAGAAGCGCTGGGTCATGTAGCCGACCTCGGCCTTGATGGCGCGGCTTTCCGTCCGGAGGTCGAAGCCGAGCACCCTGCCCTCGCCGGCATCGAGCCGCAGCAGGCCGCAGATCAGCCGGATCGTGGTCGTCTTGCCGGAGCCGTTCGGCCCGAGAAAGCCCACCACCTCGCCGCGCCGGACCTGGAGCGACACGTCGTCCACCACCGCCCGGTCGCCAAAGCGCTTGGTCAGGTGGCGCACGTCGATGACGGTCTCGCGCGAGCCTTCAGCGGGGGAGGGCGACATCGACGATCTGTCCCGGGCGGAGGCTGCGACTGTCCCCGGAGGGCTTGGCCTCGATGCGATAGACGAGCTTCTGGCGGTTCTCGACCGAGTAGATCACCGGGGGCGTGAACTCCGGCTCGTCGGAGACATAGGAGACGGTAGCCGTCTGGTCGGGTGGGCATCCGTTGCAATGCACGACCAGAACGGTCGCCCGGAGCGATGCCGGCGATGGCGGTCTCGCCCACGAAGGCCACGAGCTTGTAGGCGCCATCCGGCAGCAGCGAGAGGACCGGCGCGGTCGGGCCGGCGATCTCTCCGGCGCGGCGAAAGACATCGGTGATCGTGCCCTCGGCCGGTGCGACGAGGTCGCGCTGCTCCAGGCGCCATCGGGCGTCGCGCACCGCGGCTTCGGCGCCGCGGAGGCGGCTCTCGGCGGCGGCGACCACCTGGGCCCGGGCGGGCAGGCGCTGCACGGTCAGTTCCGCCTCGAGCTGCACCACTTCGGTCCGAGACGTGTCGCGGTCGGCGAGCGCGGTATCGAGGACGGCCTGCGGCACGACGCCGCGTTCGGCCAGCGACGTCTGGCGGGAGGCCTGGCGCTCGGCCTCGCGCAGGCGGACCCGGGCGTTTTCCAGCGAGGCCTCGGTGACGGCGATCTCCTCGGGGCGGCTGCCTTCGCGCAGGTTGGCGAGCTCGGCCTCGGCCTGGTCGCGGGCCGCCTCCGCCTCGGCAAGCGCGATCTCCGCGTCGGCGCGCTCCTGCTCGGCGACAATCTGGCCGGTGGTCACGCGCTCGCCCTGGCGCGGCCCGACCCGCGTGAGGGTGGCCGCGGTCACCGGCGCGAGGTTGACGTACTCGCCCTCGACATAGCCCACCGCCAGGAGTTCGGGCGCGGCGCAGGCGAGGAGGCGTGCGATCAGCGGCAGGGTGCACAGGAAGCCGGTCATCGCGCGTCCTTCCGATCGGCGTCGAGGCGGGCCATGAGGTTGCGGGCGATGGTGTCGGCGACTGCGCCGGCCTCGGCGGGGCCGATGGTGGGCCAGTCCATCCGGCGCTGCACGACCGGCCGGCCGATGTGGAAATAGACGATCTGCCCGATCGTGGCGAAGACGGCGAGGCGCACGGCCTCGGAATCACCCGGCTGGCCGGTGGCGATGCCCCAGATGGCGCAGACGCGGGCATGCACGCCTTCGAACAGCCCCTCGTAGATGGTGTCGAGCGCGCTCGAGGGCTGGGCCATCTCGCGCAGCACGAAGCCGGCGACGAGCCGCGCTTCGGGCTCGAGCAGAAGGAAGCTGACCATGCTGCGAACCAGGCCCGTCAGGATCAGCCCTGCCGCCTCGGGGGTGGCGGGCAGCGCGTCCTCGGAACGGGCCGCGGCCAGCACGTTTCCCATCAGCTTGACGATGTGGGCGGCGCAGGCGTCTCGCAGGCCCTCCTTGCCGCCGAAATGATAGGAGATGGAGGCGATGTTGGTTCCGGCCAGCGCGGCGATCTCGCGGACGCCCGTCGCCTCGAAACCCTTCTCGGCGAATCCCCGCATCGCGGCCTCGATGATCGCCTCGCGCGTCGTTTTCGCGCCGCCCTGGTTGCCCGAAGTCACTTAAGTCGGCTCCCGATCTAGATCAAACGTTTGTTTACATCATGCAGGCAGGCATGGCAAGCGGCGCGTTCGGTTCGGCGGGCCGCGCGTGAACGGCGTCGCGGCGCTGGACACCGGCCGGCCCACCGAACCGGAATCCTGTTGCGTCGGGGCGGCGGTGCTGGCGGAATGCGGGCGATCGGGAGGGAGACAGATGAAGATCGCCGCCGCCGCATATCCGCTCGACTGGCACAATCGCTGGAACGACTACGTCGGAAAGCTCCGCGTCTGGATCCGGACCGCCACCGAGCAGGGGGCCGAGCTCCTGGTTTTTCCCGCGTACGGCGCAATGGAACTGGCGAGCCTCGCCGGTGAGGACATCGCCCGCGATCCCGAGCGCTCGATCGAGGCGGTGAACGCACGGATCAAGGACGTGGACGAGCTGCACGGCAGCCTCGCCCGCGAGTTCAAGGTTCACATCTGCGCCGCCACCGGTCCCCTCAAGCGGCCCGATGACCGCAAGCCGGTGAACCGCGCGCGGCTTTTTGCGCCGGACGGCAGCCATGGGGTGCAGGACAAGCTGACGATGACGCGCAGCGAGCGCGACGCGTGGGGGATCGCCGAGGGCGGACCGGCACGGGTCTTCGACACCGGGCTCGGCAAGATCGGGATCCTGATCGGCGGAGACGCCGGGTTTCCCACGGTCGCGCGCGCCATGGCCGAGGCGGGGGCGGAGGTGCTGCTGGTGCCGAGTTGCACGGAAAGCCTCCAAGGCTACTGGCGGGTGCGGATCGCCGCGCAGGCCCGGGCGCTGGAGAACCAGTGCATTGTCGCGCACGCCACCACGGTCGGCCCCGCGGACTGGCTGGCACTCGCGGCAAAGAACCATGGCGCCGCCGGCATCTACGCGCCGCCGGACGTTGGCTTTCCCGAGGACGGCGTCATCGCCGTCGGAAAGCCTGATGCGGCCGGCTGGGTGCATGGCGAGGTGTCGATCGAGGCGCTGCGGCAGGCGCGGACGGACGCTGCGGGGCGTGCTTCCGGTGACTGGGCCGATCAGCTCCGCCCAGGTGCCGAAGTAGAGACGGTGACGCTGGGGTCTCCGGCCGACCCCTAGCCCGCGGGCTTTGCGGCCAGGAGCTGGAGGAGCGCCTTGAGTGCCTCGGCGCGCCGCGGGTCGCCCTTGGCGGATTCGCAGAGCACCCGCCGGTTCATCTTGGCGCAACAGAGGTTGCCCGACAGGAGTTGCTCGCCGACCTCGACCGCGAGGACCAGGTCCACGACGCAAGGCTGCCCCGACGGCGCCTTGCCGAGGTGATCGAGCAGAAGGCGCTCGAACTGGTCCGGCGTCCGCACCGGCCAGCCGCGCGCCGCGGCTGCCTTCGGCAGGTCCTCGCGCGTCAACCGCGCGAAGGCACGACGCACCGTCGCCTCGAAACCCATCGCCTCCTCGTCGCGCATCGCGGCTCCTGAGTTCCGCTAACGGGGCAACCTAGCGCGACAACGACGTCTGACCATCGGGGTCTTGCGACAGCTTCCAGATGGTCTGGCACCGCGAACCGGAACGGCAGTAGGCAAGCACCGGGGCGGGCAGTCCGGCGAGCGTTTCGCCGAACTCGGCGACCGCCTCGTTGACGACCTGGCCCGAGATGACCGGGACGAACCCGAACCCGAGGCCCAGCCGCTCGGCCTCGGCGCGGATCTCGGCGACCGGCGTCTGTCCCGGATCCTCGCCATCGGGCCGGTTGCACATGATCGAGCGATAGCCGAGCGCGGCAATCTCGGCGACGTCGGCCGCAGCGATCTGCGACGACACGCTGTAGGTCGGGGTGATCTCGACGATCCGCATGCAAAGGCGCTCCTGTCTCCGTTGCGGTTGCCTTAGCACGGGACGAGGCCGGCGTCAGCCTGCCGCAGCGTCCGGCAGAACCGGCAGCGCGGTGGTGTTCTTGATCTCCTCCATGGAAAGGGCCGACGTCACGTTGAAGATCGAAACCTCCTTGATCAGCGCACGGTAGAAGGCGTCATACGCCCGCGCATTCGCGACCCGCACCTTGAGGATATAGTCGATGTCGCCGGCCAGGCGGTGCGCCTCCATGACTTCGGGCCGGGCCTGCACGGCGCGGAGAAAGCGGTCGAGCCAGGCCGCGTCATGCTGCGACGTGCGGATGAGGACGAAGAAGCAGCTCTCCAGCCCGAGCTTCTCGGCATCGAGCAGCGCGACCTCGGCCTTGATCAGTCCCGACGCCTTCATCTTGCGGATCCGGTTCCAGACCGGGGTCTTCGACGCACCGACTCTCCGGGCGATTTCATCCAGCGGCAGTGCGGAATCCTGTTGCAGGAGCACAAGGATGTTCCGGTCAAGTTCGTCCAGCGCGGCAGCCATTCCCGTACCCTCGGCAATCAATGCGTTTCGTTCGCGGTACGGGCAGTTTAGCAGGAGGACAGTCTTATTTGAAGCGGGACATTGAGAGATTCAGGGAAAATGTCCTATCTTGTGGCGCAAGCCTCAGTTGTGGATTCCGCCCGTGCGCCACTACCCTGTCTTCATCGATCTTCGCGGCCGCCGCATCGTCGTGGCCGGCGCCGGCCCCGTGGCGATGGCCAAGCTGCGGCTCCTGATGAAGACCGAAGCCACGATCGTCGTCTATGGCGCAAATCCGTCGGCCCCGGTGCGGACATGGGCGGCCGAGGGCCGCATCGAGCTTGTCGAGCGTCCGCTTGCGCCGGGAGACGCGCAGGGCGCCGCGCTCGTCTACGGCGCGACGGGCGATGCCGAAGAGGACGGCCGGGCGGCAGACCTCGGTCGTGCCGCCGGAGCGCTGGTCAACATCGTCGATGACCTCGACGGCAGCGACTTCATCACGCCCGCCATCGTGGACCGCGATCCGGTGACCGTAGCCATCGGCACCGAGGGTGCGGCCCCCGTGCTCGCACGCAAGATCAAGGCCGAGGTCGAGGCGATGCTGCCGGCCACGCTCGGACGGCTCGCGCTGATCGGCCAGGCCTTCCGGGAGCGGGTCGAGGCGCTGGATTCGCGGGCGCGGCGCGCGTTCTGGACCCGCTTCTACTTCGAGCGGGGCCCGCTGGCGCTGCAGGCCGGAGAGGACGCCGCGCGCGCGGAACTCGACGCCATGCTCGCCGAAGGCCAGGCGCCGCAGTCCGGCGTGGTGCATCTCGTGGGCAGCGGCCCGGGCGACCCGGAGCTTCTGACGCTCAAGGCGCGGCGGTTGCTGCACGAAGCCGACGTGGTGATCCACGACCGGCTGGTGCCGCAGGCGATCCTCGAGCTGGCGCGGCGCGAGGCTGAAATCATCGAGGTCGGCAAGACCGCCTTCGGGCCGTCCTGGAAGCAGGACGACATCTGCGCCCTGATCGTCAGCCACGCGCTGGCGGGCAACACGGTGGTACGGCTGAAGGGCGGCGATCCGGCGGTCTTCGGGCGTCTCGACGACGAGATCGAGGCGCTGGAGGCGGCGGGCGTCCGCTACGGCATCGTCCCGGGGATCACCTCCGCCAGTGCCGGCGCCGCAGCGATCGGGCAGTCGCTGACAAAGCGCGGGCGCAACGGCTCCTTCCGCTTCCTGACCGGGCACGACGTGAACGGGTTCGCCGAGCACGACTGGCGTGAGCTCGCCCGGCCGGGCGCCATGGCGGCGATCTACATGGGCGTGAAGGCCTCGGCCTTCCTGCGCGGCCGGTTGCTGATGCACGGTGCGCCGGCCGCCACCCCGGTGACCGCGGTGGAAAACGTCAGCCGTCCCGACCAGCGGGTGATCGCGACAACGCTGATCGATCTGCCGCAGGCGCTGGCGACCGCCGCCCCCAGCGGCCCCGTGATGATCCTGTACGGCATCGCCCCGCGTGCAACGGCGAGCGCGCTTGCCGAGTTGAAGGAGGCGCTCTGATGGCGCGCAAGTTTCAGCCCCAGATCGCCACCGGCAATGACCTGCTGGAAGGCGACGTGGTCTATTTCACCTCGACCGGGGAGTGGTCGCGCGCGATCAGCCAGTCTGCGCTGGCCGTGAACCCCGAGGCCGCCGCGGATCTGCTGGAGCGGGCGCAGGCGTTCCCGAACCAGGTGGTCGGCGTCTACCTGGTCGATTCGTCGATCGACGATCGCGGGTGCGCGGCGCCGGCGCATTTCCGCGAGGTGTTCAGGACGCGCGGGCCCTCGAACTACCCTGAACATGGCCGGCAGGCGGAGCGTTCCGATGTATGACTACAATGATTTCGACCGCGCCTTCGTGCGCGAGCGGGTGGCGGAATTCCGCGATCAGGTCGAGCGGCGCATCGCGGGGTCGCTGACCGAGGCCGAGTTCCTGCCGCTCCGCCTCCGGAACGGGCTCTACCTGCAGCTTCACGCCTACATGCTGCGCGTCGCCATCCCGTACGGCACGCTCGAACTCGCGCAAGATGCGCCAGCTCGCCTATATCGCCGAGCGCTGGGACAAGGGCTACGGGCACTTCACCACGCGGCAGAACATCCAGTTCAACTGGCCGAAGCTCCGCGACGTGCCGGACATCCTGGATGCCCTGGCCGACGTGGAGATGCATGCCATCCAGACCTCGGGCAACTGCATCCGCAACGTGACGGCGGATCATTTCGCGGGTGCCGCGGCGGACGAGATCGAGGATCCGCGGCCCACGGCGGAACTCCTGCGGCAGTGGTCGACCGACCATCCGGAGTTCCTCTACCTGCCGCGCAAGTTCAAGATCGGCATCACCGGATCGCCCAACGACCGGGCCGTCACGAAATCGCATGACATCGGGATCAGAATGGTCCGCGACGCGGACGGCGCGCCCGGCTACGAGATCAGCGATTGGCGGCGGACTTGGTCGGACCCCGATGATCGGCAAGGTGGTGCGGGAGTTCCTGCCCAAGGCGGATCTCCTGCCCTACCTCGAGGCGATCCTGCACGTCTACAACCTCTCCGGACGGCGCGACAACAAGTACAAGGCGCGGCTCAAGATCCTCGTGCACGAGGAGACGCTCGACGTCATCCGCGAGCGGGTCGAGGCGGCCTTCCTGGAGAAGAAGGCGCGCATGCGCCCGGTGAACCCCGCGCTCGTCGCCGAGATCGAGGCCGCCTTCGCGCCGCCGGCGTTCGAGGCGGCGCAGCCGCTGGCGCCGGTCTTGTCGGCGGGGCTGCGGGCGTGGATCGACACCAACGTCGCGGCGCACCGTCTGCCGCACTACGGCATCGTGACCGTCTCGCTCAAGCCGATCGGCGGCACCCCCGGCGACGCCACGGCGGAGCAGATGCGCGTCATGGCGGACCTCGCCGAGACGTTCGGCCACGACGAGCTGCGCGTCAGCCACGAGCAGAACGTGATCCTGCCGCACGTGCCGCGCCGGCACCTGCCGGAGGTCTTCGCGCGCCTCAAGGCGGCGGGGCTCGCCACGGCGAACGTCGGGCTCATCTCCGACATCATCGCCTGCCCGGGCATGGACTACTGCGCGCTGGCGACGGCGCGCTCGATCCCGGTGGCGCAGGAGATCGCCGAGGCCTTCGCCGATCTCGACCGGCAGCGCGACATCGGGCCGCTGAAGCTCAAGATCTCGGGCTGCATCAACGCGTGCGGCCATCACCATGTGGGCCACATCGGCATTCTCGGGCTCGATCGGGCAGGGGTGGAGAACTACCAGATCACCCTCGGCGGCGACGGCACCGAGACGGCGGCGATCGGCGAGAAGGCGGGGCACGGCTTTGCCTACGACGAGGTGGTGCCGGCGGTGGAGCGGCTGATCGAGGCCTATCTCGACCAGCGGCTGGAGCCCGGCGAGAGCTTCATCGAGACATATCGCCGTCTCGGCGCCGCGCCGTTCAAGGCGGCGCTCTATCCCGACGAGGAGAGGTCCGATGCGGCTTGAGACCAATGCGCTGAGGGCAACCCCGCTCGACAGGGTGGATGCGCTGCGGCTGACCTACGCCGAGGCCCGCGCCGAGGACGTGCTGGCGGGGGTGCTCGCGGAGTTCCCCGGCGAGGTGGCGCTGGTCTCGTCCTTCGGGGCGGAGGCGGCGGTTCTTCTCAACATGGTGGCCGACCTCGACCGCGACCTTCCGGTGCTGATGATCGATTCCCTGATGCTGTTCGAGGAGACGCTGGACTATCAGCGGGACCTCTCGCGGTATCTCGGGCTCACCAACGTGCAGCACCTGCGTCCGGACCCCACGGACCTCGCGCGCCTCGATCCGGACGACACGCTGCACCAGCGCGACCCGGACGCCTGCTGCGTGATCCGCAAGGTGGCGCCGCTCGACCGGGCGCTGCGGCAGTGGCCGGTGACGATCTCGGGGCGCAAGCGCTTCCAGGCGTCGACGCGGGCGGCGCTGGACGTCTTCGAGGCGGACGACAGCCGGCTCCGGGTCAACCCGCTGGCGCATTGGGGGCCGGCGGACATCCGCGCCTACATGGACGCGCACGACCTGCCGCGGCATCCGCTGGTGGCGAAGGGCTATCCCTCGATCGGCTGCGCGCCCTGCACGACGCGCGTGGCGCCGGGCGAGGATGAGCGGGCCGGGCGCTGGCGCGGCAGCGAGAAGGTCGAGTGCGGCATTCATTTCGGCGCGGATGGTCGCATCCTGCGCGTGGCGAGCTGAGGACGGGAACGATGACGGTTCTGGTGACCGAGCGGGGCTTCGGCAAGGATGACTGGACCGGCGAGGTCCTTCCCTTCGACATCTTCTGGAGCGGACAGGACCTGCCGGAGGAGGGACTGGCGGTCGAGTTCCCGAACGACCGCGACCCGGCCGACCTCGCGCCGTGGCTCGAGCGGCTGGCGCTGATCCGGGTGGCTTTCCCCGCCATGGCGGACGGACGCGGCTTTTCCATCGCGCGGCAACTCCGCGACATGGGCTACGCCGGCCGGCTCCGCGCGGCGGGGCCGCTGGTGGCCGACCAGCTCCGCTTTGCCCGGCGCGTCGGCTTCGACGAGATCGAGCTGCCCGAGGCGCTGGCCGAGCGGCAGCCGGAGGCGATGTGGCGCGTGCGGCCGCAGGGGTCCTATCAGGACCGGCTGCTGTCGTGAGGCTTGCGGGGCAGGTCGGCCTCGGCTAAGGGCGGGGGCCGCGCGCGGCCAAGTCTCCGCCACCTTGCCAAAACGGAAGTCCCAGGCCCATGTCCCGCCCGATCCTCGTCGGCGTCGCCGCCATGGCGGCGATCGTGGTCACCTCCAACGTCCTCGTGCAGTTCCTGGTCGGGGACTGGCTGACCTGGGGCGCCTTCACCTATCCCTTCGCCTTCCTGGTGACCGACCTGATGAACCGTCTCTACGGACCGGGCGCGGCCCGGCGCGTGGTCGCCGCCGGGTTCGTCGTCGGCCTCGCCTGCAGTTTCGTCGGCTCGCAGATCGAGGGGCCGTTCGGCCCGCTGGTCAGCCTGCGGGTGGCGATCGGGTCCGGGACGGCATTCCTGGCCGGGCAGTTGCTCGACGTGGCCCTCTTCAACCGCCTGCGCGCCGGGAGCTGGTGGAAGGCGCCCTTCGTGTCGAGCGTGGTCGGCAGCGTCGTCGACACGGCGATCTTCTTCACCATCGCCTTCTCGGCGACGCTGGCGTTCATCGCCCCGGCGGTGGATGTCGGCTGGGCGAACGAGGTGGTGCCGCTCTTCGGGCACGGTCCGGCGGCGCCGCTGTGGGTCAGCCTCGCGCTTGCGGATTTTCTGGTCAAGTTCGCCATCGCCCTGCTCGCGCTGGCGCCATTTCGCGCCGCGCTGGGGTGGTACGCGCAGCGTGGCTGAAAATGCGCTTGCGTTTTGCCGCCGGGCTGGCAGGATCGGGGCAACCGAAACCAGCGAAAGGAGGTGATCCAATGTCGAGTGAGACTTTGGAGCGTGAGGCCGGGTTTACGCGGGGAGGGACCGCCTGAGGGGCAGCCCCCCGGGTGAGGGACCGACACGACGGCTTTGGCCTGCCGGCCAGCCTCCAAGCTCATGAACCGAGGGGTCGCAGTCGCTGCGGCCCCTCTCCTTTTTGCGCGAGCCCATGCCCATGCTGCGGATCAACGACGACATCGCCCTGGAGGACTGGGAGCTCACCGAGACGTTCCATCGCGCCTCGGGTCCGGGCGGGCAGAACGTCAACAAGGTCTCGACCGCGGTGGCGCTGCGGTTCGAGGCGGCGCGGTCGCCGAACCTGGCCGAGGACGTGAAGGCGCGGCTGCGCAAGCTGGCCGGGTGGCGCTGGACGGCGGAAGGCGCGCTGATCGTGACGGCCGAGAAGCATCGCAGCCAGGCGATGAACCGGGAGGAGGCGCGCGCCAAGCTCAGGTCGCTCATCCTCGCGGCGCTGGAGCGGCCGCGGGTGCGGCGGCCGACGCGGCCCACGGCCGGGTCGGTGCGGCGGCGGCTGGAGGCCAAGGCGCGGCGCGCGACGGTCAAGGCGGCGCGGGCGCCGGCGGAACCCGACGCCTGAACTGATCCCCGCGCAGAACACTTAGCCATCTGGCGAACTTTTCCCTTGCCGCCCCGGACGGGAGAGGATAGTTAGTGACATGGCTAAGCATGACCCCGACCTCTCCCGGCTCTTCCATGCCCTGGCGGACCCGACCCGCCGGGCGATCCTGACGCGCCTGGCGGAGGGACCCGCGCCGGTGACGGCGCTGGCCAATCCCACGGGGCTCCGCCTGCCGACGGTGATGCGGCACCTTTCGGTGCTGGAGGAGGCGGGACTGATCGCCACGGCCAAGGACGGGCGGGTGCGCTCCTGCGCCATCGTGCCCGAGGCGATGGCCCCGGTGCGGACATGGCTCGACGAACAGCGCGCCCTCTGGGAATCCCGCCTCGACCGGCTGGACGACTTCGTGATGACGTTGATGAAGGATCGCGAGACATGAAACACGAGCTGGATCAGAACGCACCGCCAGCCCTGAGCCAGGAGCCTCACGCCGCGAGCGGCCGTTTCGCGACGCTGACCTTCGAGCGGGAGGTGTCCGCGCCCGTCGCAACCCTGTGGGAGGCGTGGACCGCGCCGGCCGCCCGGGCGGTCTGGGCCGCGCCTTCGCCCGCGGTCACGGTGGAGTTCCTCGAGGCCGATACCCGGGTGGGCGGGCGCGAGGTCTCGCTCTGCAAGGTGGCGGGGCAGCCCGACATCCGGTGCGAGAGCGGCTGGCTGGCGTTGCAGCCCCCCCGCCGCAGCGTGAGCTACGAAGTGATCGCGTCCGGCGGCGTGACGCGATCGGCGGCGCTGGTGACAGCGGACTTCGCGGAGGCGGGCGAGGGCAGCCGGCTGGTCGTGACGGTGCAGCTCTCCTCGCTGGCCGAGGACATGGCGGCGGGCTACCGGCAGGGCTTCGGCGCCGGGCTGGACAACCTCGCCGGCGTGGCCGAGCGGACCATGGTGCTGCAGCGGGTGATCAAGGCGCCGCGCCAGGTGGTCTGGGGCGCCTGGATGAACCCGGAGACCCTGCCCCGGTGGTGGGGACCGGAGGGCTTCTCCTGCCGGACGAAACGGATCGACCTGCGGGCCGGCGGCGAATGGGTCTTCGACATGATCGCGCCGGACGGCACGGTCTTCCCCAACCACCACCGCTACGGCGAGGTCCGCCCCGAGGACCGGATCGGCTACACGCTGCTCTGGGGCGAGAACGGGCCGAAGCATGCCGATGCCTGGGTGTCGTTCGAGGAAGCGGACGGAGCGACGCGGGTGACGCTCGGCATGGCTTTCAGCACGGCGGCCGAGTTCCACGAGGCCAGGGGCTTCGGCGCGGTGGAGCTGGGGCTGCAGACCCTGGGCAAGCTGGCGCGCTTCGTCGGCGCCGAATGAAGCAGCATGCGCCGAACCCGTCGGTCGAATGCCCGCTCGCGCAAGAATGAGACCTGCCGTAGGATGAAGGCCCGTTGGGTCGCTGCAAGAGCCTGGCCGGTTGCAGTATTCGCGCGATGAGCGTGCGGCTCCGGCCAGCGGTTAGTGGAGAGGCATCCCATGCCGAAAATCAACGTCGCCGAGGCGAAGGTCGTCGAAGGCACGCTCTATCCGCCGCCCTACGACGAGCCGTGCCGAAGACGGAGCCGAACGAAACTGGGCGATGTCGCCGGTCTCGACCAGTTCGGCGTCAACCTTTGCCGCCTGCCACCCGGCGCCTGGTCGAGCCAGCGGCATTGGCACACCCATGAGGACGAGTTCGTCTACGTGCTCGAAGGTGAGGTCGTGCTGGTCACCGATGGCGGCGAGACGGTCTTGCATCCCGGTGACTGCGCCGGTTTCAAGGCAGGCGACGGCGATGGCCATTGCCTGCAGAACCGCTCGCAGGATGACGCCGTGATCCTCGAGGTCGGCACCCGCAATCGCGCTGGAGGGCATGGTCCACTATCCCGGCATCGACCTGCTGGCTGTCGTCGGGCGCGCGGGCTATGCGCACACCGATGGGACGCCGTACCCGGAGCGTTCGAGAGGCGGGCCCCGCCCGTGACGCGCGAAACGTCCCCTTCCAGCGCCACGGCCAGCACCGGCGCGTCCACGTCGCTCGGTCATGCGGACAAAGCCGCCGCGCCGCTCGGCGTACCGGCCAGGGACCTGCCGGTGCCCACCGCCGACATCAGCCCCGAGATGCAGGGCATCATCGAGGCGCCGCCGCTCCCGTTCTGGCAAACGCTCTGGAAGACCGGCGCGGAGGCGCGGGCGTTCGCCGACGCGGTTGCGGCGGATGTGGTGAAGGGCATCCCGGGCCTGCGGGAGCGGATGCAGGTCACCGTCGCGCCCGAGACCATCGACGGCGTGCGGGTGCACGTGATCACGCCGGACACCATCCCGCCGGAAAACCGGGACAAGGTGCTGATCCACACCCACGGCGGCTGCTACGTGATGTTCCCCGGGGAATCCGGCACCCCCGAGGGGATCATGATGGCGGGCTTCGGCCGCTACCGGGTGATCTCGGTCGACTACCGCATGCCGCCCGAGGCCTATTTCCCGGCCGCGATCGACGACGCGGTCACGGTCTACAAGGCCGTGCTGAAGACCACGGCCCCGAAGAACGTCGCCTTCTTCGGAACGTCGGCCGGCGGTGCGCTCGCCCTGTCGATGGTCCTGCGGGCGCGCGAGCAGGGATTGCCCATGCCCGGCGCCATCGCGCCCGGCAGTCCGATGTCCGACGTCACCAAGCGCGGCGACAGCTTCCAGACCAACGAGCTGGTCGACAACATCCTGGTTTCCCGCGATGGCTTCTGCCACGCCGCCACGCTGATCTACGCGAACGGCCATGACCTGGCCGATCCGCTGCTGTCGCCCGTCAACGGCGACCTGCACGGGTTTCCGCCCGCGATCCTGACCACGGGGACGCGGGATCTCCTCCTGAGCAACACGGTGCGCGTCCACCGCAAGCTGCGCCGGGCCGGCGTGGAGGCGCAGCTCGTGGTCTTCGAAGGCCAGTCGCACGCGCACTATCAGCTCGACGACCGCGTTCCGGAAACGAAGGAAGCCTTCGGAGAGATCGCCGCCTTCTTCGGGAAGCATCTCGGAGCATAGGCATGTCGTGGCCGTCGGCCCCTGGCTGAAAACGTCATGCACCGGACAGACGCCTGAAGGATCGGACATGCGAAAACTGATCGCCTGGAACGTGATGACGCTGGATGGCTACTTCGAAGGCCCGGACCCCTGGCAGCTCGACATGCACGGCACGGTCTGGGGCGAGGAGCTGGAGGCGTTCTCCCTCGCTCAGGGTGAGGAAATCGGCACGCTCCTGTTCGGACGGCGCACGTACGAAGGCATGCGCGACTACTGGACGAAAGAGGTGGGTCCGGTCGCCGACATGATGAACGGCATCGAGAAGGCCGTGGCCTCCCGCTCGCTGACGGCGGCCGACTGGACGAACACCCGGCTGCTCAGGGGCGAGGCGGCCGAAACGGTGCGGGCGCTCAAGCAGGAGGACGGCCGGGACGTGTTCGTCTTCGGCAGCGCCGACCTGCTGGCGACGCTGATGGCCGAGGGCCTGGTGGACGAATACCGCCTCTGCCTCGCGCCGGTGGTGTGGGGCGAAGGCACGCCGCTCTTCAAGCCCGCAGGCGGCCGCACCCACTTCACGCTGCGGGAGAGCCGGCCGCTCGAGACCGGCGGGCTGATCCTGTTCTACGAGCGCAAGAGCATGTGAAGCCCGAACCGCTCAGGGTTCCGTATGCCGCAGGATCTTCCGGGTGCGCGCGACCGAAGCCTCGATGACCTCCCGCTCCTTGTCGCTGACGGGACGCGGCGCGACGTTGAGCCCGGCGGCGAGAGCAGCCGTCCAGCCGGAACGTCACGGCCATGGGAAAGTGATCCGACCCGACGTAGGCGAGGCGCTCGATCGACACCACGGCGACACCCTCGGTGGCGTAGAAGTGGTCGATGGGGAAGCGCAGGTACGGCTTCTTCGCATCGAAACTCGCGAACAGGCCGCGGCCGATCCTGGGGATCGAGGTACTGTCCCACGTGCTTGAAGCTCTGCGAGGTGTCCGACCAGGCGACATCGTTGAAGTCGCCGGTGGCGATCAGCGGCACGCCGCTCTTCGCGGCAAAGCGTGCGGCATAGTAGATCTCGGCGTCGCGTTCCTCCGTGTCCTGGCCGGGAACCGGCGGGCGCGGGTGCAGGCCCGCGAAGCGGAACACCGTGCCGTCGGGGCCTTTCAGCTGCGCGAAGACCGACGGTGTATCGCCGGTGGTCAGCCGGATGATCCGCGCCTCGTCCACGGCGAGGCGCGTGGCGAACAGCATCCCGTAGTGGTCCGGCCGCGGCTCGCGCAGCACGGTCGAGTACCGCGCGAGCACCGGCTCGACCGCGTCCATCCAGGTCCGGTCGGTCTCCATGAGAAGCAGGATGTCGGGATCGAACGCCTCGACGACCTTCAGCAGCAGGTCATGGCGCGCATTCTCCATCAGGACATTCGCCGACAGCACCCTGATCTCGTCCGGGGCGTGCGGCGCCAGGTTCATCTCGACCGGATGGAAGGCGGTGTAGGGGCGGATGCGCCACAACTGGTAGCCGCAGGCGGCGAGCATCAGCGCCGGGATGAGAAGGCGGCTCGGACCGGACAGAAAGAGCGCCGCCACGAGCACGAGCCCGCTCAGGATGGCGATCTGCAGGCGGGGGAAATCCAGGATCCGGACCCACCACAGGCTGGTCTTCCACATGGGCAGGAACGTCGCCGCGAGGATGGCGATCGCCAGGCACCACAGCACCGCGACCAGAAGGACCGTTCCCATGCCGATCATAGCCCCCCGCCCAAACCGACGTCGTAACCGCCTACAACGACCACAGGCAAACCCCGGCCGGCGTTAACAATTCAATCCTGAGTCTTTTAGGAGCCATATGAAAGCCATATGGATTCCATACGCATTCCATACGCAGGAAATCGCCGTTAACCCTTGGAATCGCGGCCGTTCGTTCAGGCCCCCTTCGTCACCCCACCGCCTTGCCCAGCGCCTGGTCGAGATCGGCGATCAGGTCCTTCGGGTCCTCGATCCCGATCGACAGCCGCACCACGTTCGGGATCGCCCCCGCCGCCGCCTGCTGCTCCGGCGTCAGCTGCCGGTGCGTCGTCGAGGCGGAGTGGATGATCAGCGACCGCGCATCGCCGAGGTTGGCGACATGGCTGAACAGCTCGACGGAATTCACAAGCTTCACGCAGGCTTCGTACCCGGCCTTGAGAGCGAAGGTGAACAGCGCCCCGGCGCCGTTGGGGTAAAGGCGCCGCGCCCGCTCGTTCCACGGCGACGACGGCAGCCCCGCGTAGGTCACGTACTCCACCCGCGGATCCTTCTCCAGCCAGGTGGCCACCGCGACCGCGTTGTCGACGTGCTTGCGCATCCGGAGCGACAGGGTTTCCGTTCCGAGCAGCGTCAGGAACGCGTTCTGCGGCGCCATCGTCATCCCAAGATCACGCAACCCTATGGCAATGCTATGGAAAGTGTAAGCCATCGCCCCGAAGGTTTCATGGAACTTCAGCCCATGATACGCGGGCTCCGGCTCGGTCAGGCTCGGGAACTTGCCCGAAGCGGTCCAGTCGAACTTGCCGGCGTCGATCAGCGCCCCGCCCACCACGGTGCCGTTGCCGGTCAGGTACTTCGTCGTCGAATGCACCACGAGATCCGCCCCCATCTCGATCGGGCGGCAGAGGTAGGGGGTGGCCGAGGTGTTGTCGACGATCAGCGGCACCCCGATCCGCTTCGCCACCTCGGCCAGCGCCGGGATGTCGGTGACATACCCGCCCGGGTTGGCCACGCTCTCGCAGAAGATCGCCCGCGTGCGGTCGTCGGCGAGATCCTCGAGCGCCACGAGGTCCTCGGTGTCGGCGAACTCCGCCGACCACCCGAAGCGCCGGATGGTGTGGGTGAACTGGGTGACCGTGCCGCCATAGAGCCGGTTCGAGGCGATGATGTTGTCGCCGGGCAGCATCAGCGGAAACAGCGCCATGATCTGCGCCGCGTGCCCCGACGAGGTGCACACGCCCCCGACGCCGCCCTCGAGCGCCACCAGCCGCTCGGCCAGCGTCATCACCGTGGGATTGGTCAGGCGCGAGTAGATGTAGCCGAGCTCCTGGAGATTGAAGAGCCGCGCCGCATGCTCCACGTCGCGGAAGACATAGGCGGTGTTCTGGTAGATGGGCGTCTGGCGCGCGCCGGTCGCCGGGTCCGGCTTGGCGCCGGCGTGGATCTGCAGGGTGTCGAACCCGAAGGGGCTGTCGGCCATAGTGTCCTCCCGTTGCTTTGCGCGCGAAGCTATGCGAGGCAACCGCCCCTGGCAACGGCGCGGGCGGCGCTCCCGGTCGTTGCCGGCCGCGGCCATACCCCCTATCTCTGGACCAACGCACCCCCATCCGCGAGGCGCCGCCCCATGCCCGAGCCGACCGAGCCCCGATCCGAAGCTCCCGACCGCGTGGCGCTCTATCCGCGCTACGAGGAAACCTTCCCGGTCCTGACCCGGGACGAGATCGATCGGCTCCGGCGGTTCGGTGAGGAGCGCCGCTACGCCGACGGCGACATGCTGTTCCTGGCCGGGGAACCCGCGCCCGGCATGTTCGTCGTGCTGAGCGGGCTGGTGGCGGTCAGCCAGCGCGACGGCTTCGGCAACCGGCAACCGGTGGTCGAGCAGGGGCCCGGCCAGTTCCTCGCCGAGGTCGGAACACTGTCGGGACGGCCGGCGCTGGTGGACGGGCACGCGGAAGGCGCCACCGAGACCATCCTCATCCCCCCCGCCGGCCTGCGCGCCCTCCTGGTGGCCGAGGCGGGCCTGGGCGAGCGGATCACCCGGGCGCTGATCCTGCGGCGGGTGCAACTGATCCAGGCCGGGCACGGCGGGCCGCTGATCGTGGGGGACCCGGACAACGCCGACGTCCTCCGCCTCGCGGGCTTCCTGCGCCGCGCCGGCCTGCCGCACAAGATCGCCGATCCCGCGAGCGATCCCGCCGCGGCCGGGCTGCTCAGCCACTGCACGGCGGGTGCGATGGTGCTGCCGGTGGTGGTCACGCCGACCGGCGAAAGCCTGCTCAACCCGTCGATTGCCGAGATCGGTCGCGCGCTGGGGCTCACGGGCCGCGCGCCCGGCCGCGAGCTCTTCGACGTGGCGGTGGTCGGGGCAGGGCCCGCCGGCCTCTCGGCGGCGGTCTATGCCGCCTCCGAAGGGCTGTCGGTGGCGGTGCTGGACGCCCAGGGCTACGGCGGCCAGGCCGGGGCGAGCGCGCGCATCGAGAACTACCTCGGCTTCCCCACCGGCATCACCGGCGCCGCCCTCACCGGGCGCGCCTTCGTCCAGGCCGAGAAGTTCGGCGCCGAGATCATCTTCCCTGCGGCGGTGACCGAACTCGTCTGCCTCGGGGCCGACGGACCCTACCGGCTGGAACTGACCGATGGCGGGCAGGTGACCGCACGGACGGTGGTGATCGCCAGCGGGGCGCGCTACCGGCGGCCGGACCTGCCGGACATCGCCCGCTTCGAAGGGCGCGGGGTCTGGTACTGGGCCTCGCCGATCGAGGCCCGGCTCTGCGCCGGGGCCGAGGTGGCGTTGCTCGGCGGCGGCAACTCTGCGGGCCAGGCGGCCGTCTTTCTCTCGGGCCATGCGCGGCAGGTGAACGTGCTCATCCGGGGGGCGGATATCAACAAGAACATGTCGCGCTACCTGGTCGATCGCATTGCATCGATCCCGAACATCGCCATCCTGACCGAGACCGAGGTCACGGCACTCGGCGGCGATCCGGATCTGCATCTGGAGAGCGTGACCTGGGTCTGCCGCCGGACCGGCGCTGCGGAGACCCGGCCGATCCGCAACCTCTTCCTCTTCATCGGCGCCGACCCCGAGACGAGCTGGGTGAGACCCTGCCGGCTGAACCTCGACCGCGCGGGCTTCGTGCTGACCGGCGCGGGCGTTCCCGGCGCGCCGGCGGGCAAGGCGCCGCTCGAGGCCAGCCTGGCCGGCGTCTTCGCCATCGGCGACGTGCGGGCGGGATCGGTCAAGCGCGTGGGCGCCGCCATCGGCGAGGGGGCGGCGGTGGTCGCCGCGATCCACGGCGCGCTGACCGCGGCCGACGCGGCCTGACGCGGCTTGTCCGGCCGCTCCACCCTCCACGGCATCCTGCGCCTCCTGGCGCGGCCGGTGCGCCGGTCGCGCGGACGGCGCGGCGTCGTGCTGCAACCCTATCGCGGCTACGGCTCGACCAGCCGGATCTTCGTGATCGGTCGCGCCTTCTGGCAGCGCACCGACCAGTCGGAGGACGAGGCGGAGATCCGTGCGATCCTGCGGCGAATCCGCCGGCGCCCCGTGCGCGGCGCGCGGATCCGCGCGCGCTTCTATGGGGCCGAGCGGATCGTGGAGACCGACCACGACGGTTACTTCCGGGTCGAGATGGCTCCGGGCGAGTCGGTGCCAACCGACCGGGTCTGGCACCGCCTCGACCTTGCGATGCTGTCACCCGAGGCCGTGGACTCCTTCGCCGAGGTCTATATCCCGCCGCCCGCGGCGCGCATCGTCGTCGTCTCCGACATCGACGACACGGTGATGCACACCGGTGTCGCCAACAAGGCTGCCATGCTCTGGCGGCTCTTCATCGAGGACGCCGAAAGCCGCACCGTCTTCCCCGGCGTCGTCGGGCTCTACCGGGCATTGCACGCCGGCGTGTCGGGGCAGGAGGGCAACCCGATGCTCTACGTCTCGCGCGCGCCCTGGGGCATCTACGAAATCCTCGAGGAGTTCTTCCAGCAGCGCGAGATTCCCGTGGGCCCCATCCTCTTCCTCCGCGAGTGGGGGATCAGCTGGAAGACACCCGTGCCGCGGCGGGCGGTCGACCACAAGCAGCACCTGATCGAGGCGATGATGAACCTCTACGCCGAGATGCCGTTCGTGCTGATCGGCGACAGCGGCCAGCGCGATCCCGAGGTCTATCGCCGGATCGTGGAGCGATACGGATCTCGGGTTCTGGCGGTCTACATACGCGACGTGACGGCCCGCGGACCCGAGCGGGCAGCGGAGGTCGGGGCGATGTCCCGGACGATGCAGGAGGCGGGGGCGCATCTCATCCTGGCGGCCGACAGCGTGGCGATCGCCGAGGATGCAGTGCGGCTGGGGCTCATCTCGCCGGAGGCGCTCGCCGCCGTGGCGGAGCGGGTCGAGGAACGCCGGCAGACAGGGGAAGCCGGCACTTGAGCCGCGAGGTGGTGGGCGGCGACGCCTAAGGTGCCGGCATCGACTCGATCAGCGCCACCGCCTGTGCCGCGGACTCCACGTAGGTGAAAAGCTCCGGGTCGTGAGGCGCAATGGTCCCGGCCTCCACCAGCGCCTCCCAGTTGATCACGCCCCGCCAGAACGGCTCGCCGAACAGCAGGATCGGCAGCCGCCGCATCCGGCCGGACTGCACCAGCGTCAGGACCTCGAACAGCTCGTCGAGGGTGCCGAAGCCCCCGGGGAAGACGGCGATCGCCTGGGCGCGCATCAGGAAGTGCATCTTCCGGATCGCGAAGTAGTGGAAGTTGAAGCTCAGATCCGGCGTGCCGTACCGGTTCGGGCTCTGCTCGTGCGGCAGCACGATGTTGAGGCTGATCGAGATGCCGCCCGCCTCGGCGGCGCCGCGGCTCCCCGCCTCCATGATCCCCGGGCCGCCGCCGGTGCAGACCACGCCCTCGCGGTTGCCGGTCGCGAGCGCGCGCAGCGCACACAGCCGGGCGAACTCGCGCGCCTGCTCGTAGTAGGGCCCGAGCCTCGCAAGGGCGGGGCTCGGCGCAGGGACGGTAGCGGGATCGGGGATCCGCGCGCTGCCGAACATCACCACCGTCGAGGCGATGCCCCGCTCGGCCAGCGCCATCTCGGTCTTGAGCAGCTCGAGCTGCAGCCGCACCGGGCGCAATTCGTCGCGGGTGAGGAAGTCGGCGTCGCTGAACGCGAGGCGATAGCTCGGGTGCAGCGTCTGCGGCGTGCCCGGGACCCGGTCCGACTTCTCGAGGTCCTCGCGGGCATCGGGGAAACGGCGTTGCGGCTCGCTCGGTATGGTCATGAGGCGTCCAGATTGCCAGCGGGGTCGTGCCGACTTATAGCTTGCGGCCTGCCCTCGCCAGAGCCAACCGGAAAGGCCGATCCCATGACCAGCTTCGACCACGAAAGGCTCGAACACGCCGTGGAGGCCGCGTGGGAGCAGCGCGAGACCATCTCGCCGCAGACCGGCGGCGCGGAACGCGCGGCGATCGAGACGGCGCTGGAGGCGCTCGACAAAGGCGTGCTGCGCGCCGCCGAGCGGCAGCCCGACGGCGTCTGGAAGGTGAACCAGTGGGTGAAGAAGGCCGTGCTCCTCGGCTTCCGCCTGCAGGAGATGGGGCCGCAGGACGGGGGCCCGCAGGGCGGCGGCTGGTGGGACAAGGTCGACTCGAAGTTCAAGGGCTGGACCGACCACGACTGGCGGGCGGCCGGGTTCCGCGCCGTGCCGACGTCGGTGGTGCGCCGCTCGGCCTACATCGCGCCCGGGGTGATCCTGATGCCGTCCTTCGTCAACCTCGGGGCCTACGTGGGCGAGGGAACGATGGTGGATACCTGGGCGACCGTGGGGTCCTGCGCCCAGATCGGCAAGCACGTGCATCTCTCGGGCGGGGTCGGCATCGGCGGCGTGCTGGAGCCGCTGCAGGCAGGCCCGACGATCATCGAGGACAACTGCTTCATCGGCGCCCGCAGCGAGGTGGTCGAGGGCGTGATCGTGCGCGAGGGCTCGGTGCTCGGCATGGGGGTCTTCATCGGCCAGTCGACCAAGATCGTCGACCGCGCCAGCGGCGAGATCTTCTATGGCGAGGTCCCGCCCTATTCGGTGGTGGTGGCCGGCAGCCTGCCGGGCAAGCCCTTCCCGAACAACGAACCCGGCCCCGGCCTCTACTGCGCGGTCATCGTGAAGCGGGTGGACGAGCGGACCCGCTCGAAGACCGGAATCAACGAGCTCCTCCGGGACTGACCTTGGCCGAGGTCTACACCCTCCTCGTCCAGGTCGGCCGCAAGGCCGGCGACGGCCTGCCGAAAGGGGCGACCGGCGCGGCGCTGCTCTGCTACGCCGCCGGCGTGGACGAGGAGGAAGCGGTGCGCGAGACCGTCGCCGTGCTCAAGGTGGCCGATCTCGCGCCGCTGGATGTCACCGGCTACGGCACCCTTGCCGAGCGCGAGGCGGATGGCGACGCGATCCCGCCCGAGGAGCGGGCGCTCATGGAGCGCGCCGGCGCCGAGAACGCGGTGATCGTCGCCGAGGTGACGCCGTTCTTCGACGACCCGGAGCGCTGAGGCGTCTAACAGCCCGTAAAGAAATGGCAAGCCGGATTCCAGCCGGATTCCAGCCGCCTTCCAGCCCGGATTTTTCTCGCCGTTCCAAAGGGATGACCGCCCGGGCGCGCGAGCAGATCAACCGGGATCGTATCACGCCTCGCTGGCGGCGGGATCGGTCACGAACGGCTCGGGGACGAACTCCCGGATCAGGGCGGCCAGCTCGTGCTCATCCACGCGCCGCGCCGCCTTCTCGGGCTCGAACCACTTCGTGCGCCGCTGGCCGGTCTCGGGAAAGACCTGCAGCATCTCGCGCACCTCGAGCGGATAGACCCGGACGACGCAGGTCACGAAGCGGCCCGCGCCCAGGGCCTTGAGGTAGGTGTAGACGCCGAGGGAGCGGTCGGAGATCGTGCCGCGCAGCCCCGCCTCCTCGTACGCCTCGCGGGCGGCCGCCTCAGGCTCGGTGCGGTTGCGCATGGGCCAGCCCTTGGGGATCACCCAGCGGCTGGTATCGCGGCTGGTGATGAGCAGGATGCGCAAGCCCTTGCCGGAGCGCCGCCAGCAGAGCGCGCCGACCTGCACGCCGCGGCGGCTGCGGGGGCGGTGACGTGGCTGCGCGGCTGTGCTTGGATTTGGCGGTCTTGGGCATGCGGTGCGGGGACGACCCTCCGGTAATGGTCGGTGTCTTACCGCCTTCCGTAGTAGAGTCCAACCACGTGTTCGGCCTCCGCGAAGAAGAGCCAGCGCAGGACGAGCGCGCCGACCGCGTGCGAGGCTGCCGCCAGCGCGAGCGTCAGCGAAGTGGGCGCAAGCACGAGGCCGAACGGCAGCAGGACAGCGAGGAAAAGGCCGGCGAGGCGGAGCTTGACCGCGTGGTTGCGGCCGACGACGTGGACCATCTCGCGCAGGAGGTAGTTCGCGCCGGTGTGCGGCGGCGCGAGGAGCCGGAGGCGGCCGAGGGCGCCGAGGCCGGTGGCGGTGGCGAGCGAGGTGCCGGCGAGGCGGCGGTTGCCCTGGGCCCAGGCGGCGAGCTGAACGACGCCGAGGGCGGCGAGGAGCCAGGGGGCCACGCGCCCCTCGCCGGCGAAGAGCGCGCCGCCCGCGAGGGCGAAAAGGAGAAGAAGCAGCGGCGTCAGCGGCGTGCGCCAGCGCGGCACGCTGCGGAGCTGGGCATAGATCATCGCCGTGCAGAACACGGTGGCGAGCGCGAGGGCGGCGGCGGGGAGGCCGAGCCAGCGGGTCCGGATACCGAACAGTCCCCAGAGCGCGGCGAAGAGGCCGAAGACGGCGAAGGTGGCGACGGCGGCCACCGCCTCGCGGCTGAGCCAGGATGTGCGCCACTGTGAAAAGGCCTTGAGAAAGCGGCGCGGCTGGCCGAGGTGAAGCAGGCTGGCGAGGAGGCCCGAGGCGGCCAGCGCCACGGCGAGGGCTGAGAGTGCGACGCCGCGCAGGGCTCCCATGGGCTCCGTGCCGGCACCGAGCCATGCCATCAGGCCGAACCCGAGTCCCGAGAGGGTCGTGAAGGCGATGATCGACGGGGCTGGATGCATCAGATGCGGGCGAGCGTCCGGTCCAGCCAGCCGAGGAAGCCGCCTTCCGCCGCCGGCAATGGGTCGAGGAGGGGGGCGAGGACGTCGACGTCGCGGTCGCGCGGCGGCAGGTACTTGTTGGTCGGGCGGGTGCCCTGCTCGGGCATGAGGTCAAAGCCGCCGCGCTCGGCGACAAGGCGGGAGACGGGGCTTGCCGGGTCGGCGAGGTCGCCGAAATGGCGGGCGCCGGTCGGGCACGTCCGCACGCAGGCCGGGATGCGGTCGATCTCCGGAATGTGCGGATTGTCGATCCGGTCGACGCAGAGGGTGCACTTCTTCATCACCCCCTGGGCCGGGTCCATCTCGCGTGCGCCGTAGGGGCAGGCCCAGGCGCAGAGACCGCAGCCGATGCAGTCTTCCTCGTTGACCAGCACGATGCCGTCCTCGGCGCGCTTGAAGCTGGCGCCGGTGGGGCAGACGGTGACGCAGGGGGCGTCAGCGCAGTGCAGGCAGGACTTGGGAAAGTGGACCACGCGGGCCTGCCCGACCTCGGGGACGGCCTCGAAGCTGTGGACATGGTTGAGGAAAGCGCCCTCCGGGGCGGGGCCGTAGGGGTCCTTGTCGGAGAGGGGTGCGAAACTGCCGCTGGTGGTGTTCCACTCCTTGCACGCCACGACGCAGGCATGGCAGCCGACGCAGGTGTCGAGATCGATGACGAGACCAAGGGAGCGTTGCGTGCGTTCCGGGAGATTTGTCATGCAAGCCCGATGGCCTTCGGGACACGCAACAAGGGAGTACGAACTGCCGGGAGCGCGGGCACGGAAGGTTCCTTGCATCTGGCGCGGCAGATCCGGCCGCGTCGCCGGCTACTAAGCGCCCGACTTTGTCGCGAGCGCAAGCGGGAGGCGACCCGATACCTTGCCGGGACCCGGTTTCTCGTGAGCCGCCTGCTAGGCCTTGTTCTTGTTGTAGACGTCGAAGATCACCGCGGCGAGCAGCACCAGGCCCTTGATCACCTGCTGCAGGTCGATGCCGACGCCCATGATCGACATGCCGTTGTTCATCACCCCCATGACGAAGGCGCCGATCACCGCGCCGACGATCCGCCCGACGCCGCCGGAGGCCGAGGCGCCGCCGATGAAGCAGGCGGCGATCACGTCGAGCTCGAAGGCGACGCCGGCCTTGGGCGTCGCGGTGTTGAGCCGGGCGGCGAAGATGAGGCCCGCCAGCGCCGCGAGCATCCCCATGTTGGTGAAGACGAGGAAGACCAGCCGGTCGGTCTTGATGCCCGAGAGCTTGGCCGCCTTCTCGTTGCCGCCGAGCGCGTAGATGCGGCGGCCGATCGTCGTCTTGTTGGTGACGAAGGTGTAGATCGAGATCAGCACCGCCATGGTGATCAGCACGTTCGGCAGGCCGCGGCCCGAGGCGAGCAGCCAGGAGATGAAGACCATCGCGAAGGCGATGATGCCGTTCTTCAGGATGAAGAAGGCGAAAGGCTCCTCCACCGCCGAATAGCGCGCCTGCTTGGCACGGGTGCGCGCGGCCCCCCAGATGAGGGCGGCGGCGGCGATGCAGCCGAAGACCAGCGCCGTGGTGTTGAACCCCTCGGTGCCGAAGAAGTCGGGCACGAAGCCCGATGAGAGCGCCTGGAAGGACTTCGGGAACGGGCCGACCGACTGGCCCTTGAGCATGGTCAGCGAAAGCCCGCGGAAGACCAGCATCCCGGCCAGCGTCACGATGAAGGACGGGATCTTCCAGTAGGCGATCCAGTACCCCTGCGCCGCGCCGATCGCGGCGCCCACCAGCAGGCAGAGGATGATCGTGGGGACGGTGGGGAGGTGGTACTGCACCATCATCACCGCCGCCAGCGCGCCGATGAAGCCCGAGACCGAGCCCAACCGACAGGTCGATGTGGCCCGAGACGATCACCAGCAGCATCCCCAGCGCCATGATGACGATGTAGCTGTTCTGCAGGAAGAGGTTGGTCAGGTTCAGCGGCTTCAAGAGCACGCCGTCGGTGGTGATCTGGAAGAACGCCATGATCACCACGAGTGCCAGCAGCATCCCGTACTCGCGGAAATTGTGCCGCAG
Source organism: uncultured Alphaproteobacteria bacterium (assembly GCA_963844375.1). Lineage (GTDB taxonomy): Bacteria > Pseudomonadota > Alphaproteobacteria > Rhodobacterales > Rhodobacteraceae > Amaricoccus. Next base: position 116,728 of record CAWJOI010000006.1, read on the forward strand.
GTGCTCGCCGATCGACTGGTGGGCGGGGGCTTCGGTGATGCTGGCCATGCCTTATCCGTTCACGATCATGCGCATGATGCGCTCCTGGCTCGCCTCGGCCGCCGGCAGCTGGCCGACGAGCGCGCCCTCCTTCATCACGTAGATGCGGTCGCACATGCCGAGGAGCTCGGGCATCTCGGAGGAGATCATGATCACCCCCTTGCCCTGGTCGGCCAGCGCGTTGATCAGCGTGTAGATCTCGTACTTGGCGCCCACGTCGATGCCGCGGGTCGGCTCGTCGAGGATCAAGACCTCCGGCCCGGAGAACAGCCACTTCGACAGCACCACCTTCTGCTGGTTGCCGCCGGAGAGGTTCAGCACCTTCTGGTACACGCTCGGCGTGCGGATGTTCATCCGCTTGCGGTAGTCGAGCGCCACCTGCCGTTCCTCGTGGCCGTCGATGATGCCCCACTTGGAGACGCCGGGGAGGTTCGCCAGCGTGATGTTGTGGGCGACGTGGTCGTCGAGGATCAGCCCGAGGCTCTTGCGGTCCTCGGTGACGTAGGCGAGGCCCGACTCGACCGCGCGGCCCACGGTGGAGACGTCGATCGGCTTGCCATGCAGTCGCGCCATGCCGGAGATGTTGTGGCCGTAGGACCGCCCGAAGATGCTCATGGCGAGTTCGGTCCGCCCCGAGCCCATCAGGCCCGGCGATGCCGACGATCTCGCCCGCGCGCACCCCGAGGCTCACGTCGCGGATCTGGTGGCGGTCGGGATGCACCTGGTCGAAGACGTTCCACCCCTCGACCTCGAAGATCAGCGCGCCGATCTTCGGCTCGCGCGGCGGATAGCGGTCGGACATCGGCCGGCCGACCATGTCGCGGATGATGCTGGTCCTCGCTGATCTCGGCCTCGCGTGCGCGTCGAGCGTCGAGACGGTGGCGCCGTCGCGCAGTACGGTGACCCGGTCGGCGACCCGGCCGATCTCGTTCAGCTTGTGGCTGATCAGGATCGAGGTGATCCCCTGGAGGCTTGAACTCGATCAGGAGGTCGAGGAGCTTCTGGCTGTCGGTCTCCTGCAGGCTGGCCGTCGGCTCGTCGAGGATGAGGAGCTTCACCTTCTTCGACAGCGCCTTGGCGATCTCGACCAGCTGCTGCTTGCCGACGCCGATGTCGGTGACGAGCGTGGTCGGCCGCTCGCGCAGCCCGACCTTCCGCAGCAACTCCTCGGTGTGGGCGAAGGTCTCTTCCCAGTCGATGACGCCGCGGCGGGCGATCTCGTTGCCGAGGAAGATGTTCTCGGCGATGGACAGGAGCGGCACCAGCGCCAGCTCCTGGTGGATGATGACGATGCCGAGCCGCTCGCTGTCGGCGAGGTCGCGGAAGTGGCGCACCTCGCCCTCGAACAGGATCTCGCCCTCGTAGCTGCCGGCGGCATAGACGCCCGAGAGCACCTTCATCAGCGTGGACTTGCCGGCGCCGTTCTCGCCGACGATGGCGTGGATCTCGCCGGGCATCACGGTCAGGTTGACGTTGTCGAGCGCCCGGACGCCCGGAAAGGTCTTGGTGATGCCACGCATCTCCAGGATCGGCTGCATCCGCGTCCCCTCGGGATCGCGGGCGGGCCCGGAGGACCCGCCCGGAACCTGGATCAGTTGGTGATCTGGTCCTTGGTGTAGTAGCCGCTGCCGATCAGGATCTCCTCCCAGTTCGACGCGTCGACCGACACGGGAACCAGCAGGTAGGACGGCACCACCTTGACGCCGTTGTCATAGGTCTCGGTGTCGTTGATCTCGGGCGTTCCGCCTTCGAGCAGCGCCTGCACCATGCCGACGGTCACGCGGGCGAGCTCGCGGGTGTCCTTGAACACCGTGGAGTTCTGCTCGCCGGCGAGGATCGACTTCACCGAGGGCACCTCGGCGTCCTGGCCGGTGACGCAGGCCATCGGCAGGTCGGCCGAGCCGTAGCCCACGCCCTTGAGCGAGGAGAGGATGCCGATGGAAAGCCCGTCATAGGGCGAGAGCACCCCGTCGACGCGGGCGTCGGTGTAGTGCGCGGACAGGAGGTTATCCATGCGCGCCTGCGCCACCGCGCCGTCCCAGCGCAGCGTGCCGACCACGTCCATGCCGGTCTGGCCGGAGACGACCTTGAGCTTGCCCTCGTCGATCAGCGGCTGCAGCACGCTCATGGCGCCGTCGTAGAAGAAGAACGCGTTGTTGTCGTCGGGCGAGCCGCCGAAGAGCTCGATGTTCTTGGTCTCGGCGCAGGTCGCCCAGGCACGCGAGCAGAGCGTTCGCCTGCAGCACGCCCACCTGGAAGTTGTCGAAGGTGGCGTAGTAGTCGACGTTGCCGCTGTCGCGGATCAGACGGTCGTAGGCGATGACCGGGATGCCCGCCGCCTTGGCGCTCTCCAGCGCGTTCGACAGCGTGGTCCCGTCGATGGCCGCGATCACCAGCGCATCGACGCCCTGGACGATCATGTTCTCGATCTGCGCCAGCTGGTTCGGGATGTCGTCCTCGGCGTACTGCAGGTCGGTCTCGTAGCCGGCAGCCTTGAACTGCTCGACCATGCTCGAGCCGTCCGAGATCCAGCGCGCGGAGGACTGCGTCGGCATGGCGATGCCGACCGTCCCCTTGTCCTGCGCCAAGGCAGGCGCTGCGAGCGCGCCCACGAGCGCAGCGCTCGCGAGAATGCTGTTGAGAAGTTTCATTGCCGTCTCCCTGTTGCGGGAGCCCGGCCGACCGCATTCGGCCAGCCCGCCCCCCGACATTTCCTCCGGCCGCGCAGGCGCGGGCTGATCCCGCCTGGCTCCGCCACGACCGGCTTGCACCATAGGCCGGGGATGCCATACCCTGCAAATGCTATTCCATGCGAATGACATGCTGGTTCTGATATGCAGCGACCCTCACCATCCGAGCAGGACGCCGTTCGCGGCGCGGAACGGCTGATCGGGCGCGGGCTGAAGCTCACCCACCTGCGGCTGATCGCGGCGCTGGCCGAAGCGGGCCAGCTGACGGCGGCGGGGCGGATGCTGAACCTGACCCAGCCGGCCGCCTCCCGGCTCCTCTCGGAAGCGGAGGCCATCGCCGGGCACCGGCTCTGCGAGCGGCTGTCGAAGGGCATCGCCATGACCGCCGCCGGCGAGGCGCTCGCCCGCCGGGCGCGCAGCGTGCTGGCCGAGATCGCCGAGGCGGGCCGCGAGATCGGCGACGTGGCCGAGGGACGCATGGGCGCGGTCCGGCTCGGTGCCGTGACCGCGCCCGCCGTCGAGCTGGTCGTGCCGGTGCTGCAGCGCCTGCAGCGCCAGTATCCCGGCCTGCAGGCGCAGCTCGACGTGGCGACCAGCGACGTGCTGGTGCCCGACCTGATGCGCGGGCGGCACGACTTCGTCATCGCGCGCGTGCCCGCCGGCACCGACGCCCGGCCGTTCGAGCAGCGCAGCCTCTCGCGCGAGCAGGTGGCGCTGATCGTGCGCGAGGGGCACCCCCTGGCCAGGGCGCGATCGGTCTCCGCCGCCGATCTCGAGCCCTTCGACTGGGTGATGCAGCCGCCCGGCTCGCTGCTCCGCAGCACCGTCGAGGAGGCGATGATCGCGCGCGGCGCGCCGCTGCCGAACTGCCGGCTCAGCACCGCCTCGCTCCTGGTGACGCTGGCGCTGGTCAGCCGCTCGAACGCCATCGCCCCGGAATCGGTCGAGGTGGCGCAGCTGGTGGCGGGAGACGGCGGCCTCGGGCGGCGGGTGACGGTGCTGCCCATCGACTTCGAGATCGAGGTCAAGCCCTACAACCTGATCCGCATGCGCGGCCAGCGGCTGTCGCGGTCGGCGGCCCTGGTGCACGACGCGCTGATCGAGGCGCAGGCGGGCTGAGGATTTCGCTGGCCGCCGCCCCGCGGACCCTTACATATCGCAGGCGCAGCAAACCGGAGCCGCCATGTCCGCCCACCTCTTCGCGCCGATCCGTATCGGCGACCTGGACTTCCCCAACCGCATCGCCGTCGCCCCGATGTGCCAGTATTCCGCCGACGATGGCGCGGCCTCCGACTGGCACCTGCAGCACTGGATGATGCTGGCGATGTCCGGCGCGGGGATGGTCACGGTCGAGATGACCGACGTCGAGCGGCGGGGCCGGATCACCCACGGCTGCCTCGGCCTCTATTCCGACCATGCCGAGGCCGCCGCCAGGCGAACCCTCGACGCGGCGCGCTGCGTAGCCGCGCCGGGCGCGAAGTTCGGCGTGCAACTGGCGCACGCCGGCCGCAAGGCGTCCTGCCAGCGGCCCTGGGAGGGCGGCGGCCCGCTCGCGCCCGGGCAGGATCCCTGGACGACGGTCTCAGCCTCCGCCGTCCCCTATGCCGACGGGTGGCACACGCCGCTCGCGCTCGACGAAGCCGGGATCGAGGCGCTGATCGAACACTTCGCCGACGCCGCCCGCCGCGCCCGGCGGGTAGGTTTCGACTTCATCGAGCTCCACAGCGCGCACGGCTACCTGCTGCACCAGTTCCTCTCGCCGCTCTCCAACCGGCGCACGGACGCCTGGGGCGGGTCGCTGGAGAACCGGCTGCGGCTGCCGCTCCGGATCATGGCGGCGGTGCAGGACGCCGTGCCGGGGATGATGCTCGGCGCCCGGCTCTCCGTCACCGACTGGGTCGAGGGCGGCCTGCCGGTCGAGGAGGGCGTGGCGATCGCCCGCGCCTACAAGGACGCCGGCGCCGCCTACATCTGCGCCTCCTCCGGCGGCAACTCGCCGCACCAGAAGATCCCCACCGGCCCCGGCTACCAGGTCCATCTCGCCGAAGCGGTGCGCCTGGGGACCGGCGTCACCACCCGCGCCGTCGGCCTGATCGACGACCCGCTCCACGCCGACGAGATCGTCAGGACCGGCCGCGCCGACATGGTCGCACTCGCTCGCGCCTTCCTCGCCGACCCCCGCTGGGTCTGGCGCGCCGCCGCCGCCCTCGGCCACGACTTCTACCAGCCGCCGCAGTACGCCCGCGCCGCCATGCTGGCGAAGAAGTGGGTCGAGGCCGCCTGACGCCCGGCTTACCGAGCCTCAAGTACCTCGAATCGTGCAGAACGCGTGCATGCGCTGTGCATATCTTGTGCATGGGTTGTGCATCGAGGAATCCCAGCTTTTTCCGCCGCTTGCCGGCGCTTTGCCGGCCCGCGCGAAAAAGCGGTTTCTCCCGCAGCGAACTTGACACCCCGGCGCGACTTCGCGATATACACGGCTCCCGCCGATCCAGGGTCGCGCGGGCGCTATGCTATGAACGCGCGCAGTCCACAGGCGCGGGGAAACTCCCGCAAAACGCCGGCAGGTCCGGGGCCGCAGGACGCGGGATGGAAAAGGAAGAACGCGGATGTTCGCGGTACTGAAGACCGGCGGCAAGCAATACAAGGTCGCCGCCAACGACGTGCTGACGGTGGAAAAGCTGACGGCGGAAGCCGGCGCCACCGTGCAGTTCGACGAGATCCTGATGCTGGGCGGCGACACGGTCACGGTCGGCACGCCCTTCGTCTCGGGGGCGAGCGTGAAGGCCGAGGTGCTGGAGCAGATGCTGGGGCCGAAGGTCATCTCCTTCGTCAAGCGCCGGCGCAAGCACTCCTCGCAGCGCAAGCGCGGCCATCGCCAGCACCTGACCCGGGTGCGGATCATCGATATCATCGCCGGCGGAACCAAGGCCGCCAAGGCGAAGGCCGACGTGCCGGTCGCCGCCGAGGCGGCGCTCGAGCCCGCGGCCGCGGTCTGAAGGAAGCATAGAGATGGCACACAAGAAGGCAGGCGGCTCATCCCGCAACGGTCGCGACAGCGCGGGCCGGCGGCTCGGCGTGAAGAAGTTCGGCGGCGAGGCCGTGGCGCCGGGCAACATCCTGGTTCGTCAGCGCGGCACCAAGTTCTGGCCGGGCACCGGGGTGGACCTCGGGCGCGACCACACGATCTTCGCCACCGAGACCGGCCAGGTGACCTTCCGCAAGGGCTACAAGGGCCGCACGTTCATTTCGGTGCTGCCGCCGGCCGACGCCGCGGAGTAGCCGCAGCCCATCGGCGATGACCGAGGAGGCCGGCGGCACCGCCGGCCTCCTTTCGTTTTGCATGAGGTTCTTCCGGCCATGTCGGGAACGACGCCGCATCCCCAGCCCGAGATCGTGACGCCGCGTCTGCGGCTGCGCCGGCTGCGACCGCGCGACGCCGGGCTCGTCGCTCTCTACTGCAGCGACAGGCGCGTCGCCTGGACGACGGCGTCGATCCCGCACCCCTATCCGCCCGGCGCTGCCGAGGGCTTCATCGAGCGGGTGCTGGCGCCCGGCTCGGGCGAGCTTTCCTGGGCGCTGGACACCGGGGCCGACGACGAGAACGGGCTGGTCGGCCTGATCGGGCTCAAGCCGGCGGACGAAGCCTCGGCCGAGATCGGCTACTGGGTGGCGCCGGCGTTCTGGAACACCGGCTATGCCAGCGAGGCGGTGGAGGGTGTCGTAGGCTATGCCGCCCGGACCGGGTGGCGGGAGCTCTCCGCCTTTGTCTTCCAGGACAATCCCGCCTCCGCGCGGGTGCTGACGCGCGCGGGTTTCGTCTACGAGGGCGAGGGCGAAGTCTTCTCGCTGGCGCGCGGCGCCATGGTTCCGAGCTTCCGCTATCGCCGGCCGCTCGGTCCGGAGGACGCGCGATGAAGTTCCTCGACCACGCCCGCGTCGAGATCCGCTCGGGCAGCGGCGGGCGCGGCTGCATCAGCTTCCGCCGCGAGAAGTTCGTCGAGTTCGGCGGCCCGGACGGCGGCGACGGCGGCAAGGGCGGCGACGTGGTCGCCGAGGCCGTCGACGGGCTGAACACACTGATCGACTATCGCTACCAGCAGCATTTCTTCGCCAAGAACGGCCAGCCGGGGTCGGGCAAGCAGCGCACCGGCAAGAGCGCGCCCGACATCGTGCTGAAGGTGCCGGTGGGGACCGAAATCCTCGAGGACGACGGCGAGACGCTGGTGGCCGATCTTACCCGCGTCGGCCAGCGCGTGACCCTGGCGCGCGGCGGCAACGGCGGCTGGGGCAACCTCCAGTTCAAGTCGTCGACCAACCAGGCGCCGCACAACGCCAATCCGGGGCAGGAGGGCGTCGAGCGCACGCTCTGGCTGCGGCTGAAGCTGATCGCCGACGCGGGGCTTGTTGGTTTGCCCAACGCGGGGAAGTCGACGTTCCTCGCCGCGACATCGAACGCGCGGCCCAAGGTGGCCGACTATCCCTTCACCACGCTGCACCCGGGCCTCGGCGTCGTCGCGATCGACGGGGCGGAATTCGTGCTGGCGGACATCCCCGGCCTGATCGAGGGGGCGCACGAGGGCAAGGGGCTCGGCGATGCCTTCCTCGGCCATGTGGAGCGCTGCGCGGTGCTTCTGCATCTCGTGGATGGCACATCCGAGACGGTGGCCGAGGACTACACGGTGATCCTGCGCGAACTCGAGGCGTACGGTGCAGGGCTGGCGGAGAAGCCTCGAATCCTTGCGCTGAACAAGATCGACGCGCTGGACGCGGAAGAAGTCGCGTCAGCGGCCGCCGCGCTGGAGGCTGTCTCGGGGCTGCCCGTGCTGCCGCTGTCGGGCGCAACCGGGCAGGGCGTGCAGGAGGTTCTGCGGGCGCTGCGGGCGGCGATCATCGCGGAGCGTCAGCCGGCCGCGGCGGCCGTGGCCGAGACATGGCGGCCGTAAGCTCGGCGGCGCGGATCGATGCCGCCCGCCGCATCGTCGCCAAGATCGGCTCGGCGCTCCTGGTCTCGGTGGAGACCGGCCGTCTGCGGTTCGACTGGCTGGAGGGACTGGCCGCCGACGTGGCGGATCTGCGCGGCCGCGGCAAGGACGTGATCCTTGTCTCTTCCGGATCGATCGCCCTCGGCCGCCGGGCGCTGCGGCTTCCCGAGGGCGCGCTGTCGCTGGAGCAGAGCCAGGCGGCGGCGGCGGTGGGGCAGATCCGGCTGGCGCAGGCCTACGAGACGGTGCTGGCGCCGCACGGCCTGACCGCGGCGCAGGTGCTGGTCACGCTGGAGGACAGCGAGGACCGGCGGCGCTACCTGAACTCGCGGCGCACGCTGGGGATGCTCATCGACCTCGGCGCGGTGCCGATCGTCAACGAGAACGACACGGTGGCGACCGACGAGATCCGCTACGGCGACAACGACCGGCTGGCGGCGCAGGTGGCGAGCATGGCCGGCGCCGATGTGCTGGTGCTGCTCTCGGACGTGGACGGCCTCTACACCGCCAACCCGCGCGCAAATCCTTCGGCGCGGCGGCTGGACCTCGTCACGGCGATCACGCCGGAGATCGAAGCGATGGCCGGCGGCGCCGGCTCGGCGCTGTCGCGCGGCGGGATGAAGACCAAGATCATCGCCGCCCGCACCGCGATGCGGTCGGGCTGCGCCATGGCGATCAGCGAAGGGGCGGTGGCCCGGCCGCTGTCGGCGCTGGAGGCGGGCGCTCCCTGCACCTGGTTCGAGCCGGACGGCGACCCGCACGTGGCGCGCAAGCGGTGGATCTCGGGGATGAAGCCGCGCGGCCGGGTGACCGTCGATGCCGGCGCCGTGACGGCGCTGGGGCGGGGAAAGTCACTGCTGCCGGCGGGCGTCACGGCGGTCGAGGGCGGGTTCCTGCGCGGCGATCCGATCGAGGTCCTGGGGCCCGACGGCGCGGTGGTCGCGCGGGCGCTGGCGGGCTACGATGCCTTCGAGGCGCGGGTGATCATGGGGCACCGGTCGGACCGGATCCCGGAGCTCCTGGGCCATCCGGGGCGGGCGGCGCTGGTGCATCGGGACGACCTGGCGCTGTGATGGAGGGTGCGATGGACGTGAGGCTCGACGTCAAGGCGCTGATGCAGGACATGGGCGAGAAGGCGCGCGCCGCCGCAAGCGAACTCGCCTTCGCGCCGGCGGGGCAGAAGGACGCGGCGCTCCGGGCGGCGGCCGATGCGATCTGGTCGCGGCGCGAGGCGCTGCTCGCGGCCAACGCCGCCGACATGGCAGGGGCGGAGGGCCTCGGCGCCGCGATGCTGGACCGGCTCGCGCTGACCGAGCCGCGCGTGGCCGGCATGGTCGAGGGGCTGCGCGCGATCGCCGACCAGCCCGACCCGGTTGGGTCAGGTCATTGCGGAATGGGACCGGCCGTCCGGTCTGCACATCCGCAGGGTGCGCACGCCCCTGGGCGTGGTGGGCGTGATCTTCGAGAGCCGGCCGAACGTGACGGCGGACGCCGGCGCGCTGTGCCTCAAGGCGGGAAACGCCGCGATCCTTCGCGGCGGTTCGGAAAGCCTGCGCTCGGCGCAGCTGATCCACGGCGGGCTGGTGGCGGGGCTCGCGGCGGCCGGGCTTCCCGAAGCGGCGATCCAGCTCGTGCCGACCACGGACCGCGCGGCCGTGGGCGAGATGCTGACCATGACGCGCTACATCGACGTGCTGGTGCCGCGCGGCGGCAAGGGGCTGGTCGCGCGGGTGCAGGCGGAGGCGCGGGTTCCGGTCTTCGCGCATCTGGAAGGGATCGTGCACATCTACGTCGACCGGGCGGCGGACATGGTGAAGGCCCGTCGCGTGATCCTGAACGCCAAGACCCGGCGCACGGGGGTGTGCGGCGCGGCCGAATGCCTGCTGATCGACCGGGCGTTCTTCGAGGCGGAAGGCGCGCCGTTCATCACCGACCTGGTGGAGGCGGGGGTGGAGGTTCGCGGAGACGACGAACTGCTCGGACTGCCCGGAGTCGTGCCGGCCGGCAAGGACGACTGGGGGCGCGAGTTCCTCGACATGATCATCGCGGCGCGGCGTGGTCGACGGCGTGGACGGCGCGATCGCGCATATCCGCCGCTACGGCTCGCAGCACACCGACTGCATCCTGACCGAGGACGACGCGGCCGCGGCGCGGTTCTTCGAGCGGCTGGACAGCGCCATCCTGATGCGCAACGCCTCGACGCAGTTCGCCGACGGGGGCGAGTTCGGGATGGGGGCGGAGATCGGGATCGCTACGGGGAAGCTTCACGCCCGTGGACCGGTCGGGGCGGAGCAGTTGACGAGCTTCAAATATCTGGTGGAAGGGAGCGGGACGATCCGTCCCTGACCCGAAGGAGTCGCATGCGTGCGACTCTCACCAAGGATCGGTCGCGCAGTAGCCCTTCCGCGCGATTCAGGAAGTCTCGAAGGCGCTTCAGCCGTGCCAGGAGCGGACCGGCCCACAGTCCATATGGACGAAATTGGACCGGCTGTAGATGCCCACCCCGCCGCCATTGCAGGCAAAGGCGGCGCCGGAGATCTGCTTGACGCTGCGGCCCTTGAGGCGCACGTCCGCGGCCATGGCGCGCATGTGGTAGGAGTGGCTGGCCGCGCCCCTCAGCATGCGGTTGGTCTGCTGCGTACGATAGCCGGAGATCATCAGGTAGGGCTCGTCGGTCTGCAGCATCCCCAGCGTGGCGGCCAGGTTGTCGACATTGTGCGCGTCGTACTTCATCGTCTTGTTCTGCCGCCAGTCGCGCATGAAGTAGCTGATCTCGTCGATCGCCTCCGGTACGTAGCGACCGTCAATGAAGTAGATCGTGTCCAGGGACTCGCCGGTGCGCTGGCTGTACATGCGTATCCGGCGGATGTCGCCCGAGCCGCGAAGAAACCCCGGCGCTTTGGCATAGACAGGGGCCGCAGCAACCGCGCAGAGGCCCGCGAAAACGCCAAGCACCGCCCGGCGCGAAGGCCGAAAGTCGTCGTTGTTCATTGTTCACTGCCTCGACTTGCCTGTTTGAGCGACATGTTTTCCCGCGCCCTGTGATTCTGATGACACAGCCAAGGCATTTTTCCAAGCACGCTGTTCCCGGGCCGTCCCGATCGTCGGCGGTTTTTCGCCGACCGCGGTTTTTCGCCGGCATGTGTCTTGAATAGGTAAATTTTCGGTTACAGCCAAAGACCTTGTCGCCGGATGCTACATTAGGTACCCTGCAGGAAAACGAGCGCAGTTGAACGAGGCAGGCACATGCAATCGAAATCGATGGCCCGAGTGGTCCTGGCGCTTCTAGCCTCCGGCGTGGCGGTCGCTTCGGCCCCGTCATGGGCGCAGACGGTCCCCGAGGCTGCGCCGCTTTCCGTGGCCGCGCCGGCGACGCTGTCTCCCGAGGCGATGGCGCTACGGGATGCGATGACGCCCGAACTGGCGGATTTGCCGGCGGCGGAGGCATCGGCGATCGGCCAGTTCTACGCGTCGCGTAACTATGCGCCGTTCTGGACCGAGGCGGGGATCGACCGCTCCTTGCAACTGGCCGCTGCGCTCGACGCGAGCGAGGCGCAGGCGTTGCCGCGCGCGCGTTACGGGTCGCCCGAGGCGCTGACGGCGGCGCCCGTCGCGACCGATCCGGCCAGCGTGGCGAAGCACGAGGTGGCCGCGAGCCATTCCTATCTCCTCTTCGCAACGGATTTGTCCGCGGGCGTGCTGACCCCGTCGGCGGTCGTCGCCGACATCGACCGCCGGCCGGCCAAGCCCACCCCTGCGTCCCTGCTTGCGGCGCTGGAGACCCAGCCGGTCTCGGCGGCGCTGAAGGGCTTCGAGCCGCAGAATGCGGACTATGCCAGGCTGGTGTCGGAAAAGGCTCGCCTCGAGATCATCGGCCGGACCGACACCTGGGGGCCGGCGGTCGCCGAGGGCCCGACGCTGCATCCGGGCGACAGCGACCCGCGCGTGGCGGAATTGCGGGCGCGGCTCGCGCGACTTGGCTACGTGGTGCCGGCGCAGGAGGCGGTGGGAAGCGACTTCGACGACAGCCTGGCGGCGTCGGTCGAGCAGTTCCAGCGCGACTACGGCCTCAACGACGACGGCGTGGTGGGCGCGATGACGCTGGCGGCGGTCAACGCCCCGATCGAGACGCGGCTGGCGCAGGTGATGGTGAACCTCGAACGGCTGCGCTGGATGAACGACGACCTCGGCGCACGCTACCTGCTCGTCAACATCCCCGACTTCACCGTGACGCTCTTCGAGGACGGCCAGCCGGGCTGGAACTCCCGGGTGGTGGTGGGCAAGGCGCAGGTGACCGAGAACTCCGGAGTTCTCGGGCGTCATTCGCACCGCCGTGGTGAACCCGACGTGGCACATCCCGGACTCGATCGCGATCCGTGACTACCTCCCCAAGCTGCAGAAGGACCCGATGGTCCTGAAGCGGCAGAACATCCGCCTGCTCACCCGCGCCGGCACCGAGATCAATCCCAAGCTCGTGGACTTCGGCCAGTACACGCCGGCCAACTTCCCCTTCCGGATCAAGCAGCGCCCGAGCGACGACAATGCGCTCGGCGAGGTCAAGTTCCTGTTTCCGAACGAGCACTCGGTCTACATGCACGACACGCCGCACCCCGAATACTTCGCGCGCGACGTGCGCGCCTATTCGAACGGCTGCATCCGCGTGCAGAAGCCGGTGGAGCTGGCGCATATCCTTCTGACCGGCCAGGTCGAGGACCCCGCAGCGTACTACGCCGGCCTTCGCGCGGCCGGCAAGGAGCGGGGGGTGACGCTGGAGCGGACGGTTCCCGTGCACATCGTCTATCGCACGGTGACGTTCGACGAAGCGGGCACGGCGCGGTTCCGGCCGGACGTCTATGGCCGTGACGCGAAGATCTTCGAGGCGCTGAAGGCGGCCGGCGTCACGATGCCCACTGCACAGGGCTGACGCTTCCGCTATAGCTTCGCCGCAGGGCCCGCCGGGACGAAACGGGCCGGCGGAGGATGACCGTGATCACCATTGCAGAGCTTGCCCGCGCGCTCGACGCCGAAGTCTTCGGCGACGGCGAACTGTTCGTGTCGGGCGCGGCGGAGCCGGCCAGCGCCGCTCCCGACGAGATCGCGCTCGCGATGCAACCGGCCTTCGCCGGTGACATTGCCCGAGGGCGGGCGCGGGCGGCGATCCTCTGGCCCGGCGCCGACTGGAAGGCGCTGGGGCTCGAGGCCGCGATCATCGCACCCCGCCCGCGCTACGTGCTCGCGGGGATCACCCGCTTGTTCGAGCGCCCGCCGGAGGTCGCGCCGGGGATCCATTCGAGCGCGGTCATCGACCCCTCTGCCGAAATCGGCGAGGGCGCCGCGATCGGGCCATTCGTCTTCATCGGGGCGCGCGTGCGGATCGGGAAGTGCGGCGCAGATATTCAGCCATGTCTCGATCGCCGAGGACGCGCGGATCGGAAGCGACGCCCTGATCCTGAGCGGGGTGCGGATCGGGGCGCGGGTACGCATCGGCGAACGGTTCATCGCCCAGCCGGGCGCGGTCATCGGCGCAGACGGGTTCTCGTTCGTGACGCCCAGCCCGGGCCTCGTGGAGCAGGCGCGCGCGACGGGCGCCATCACCGCGGAGGACCAGGACGCCTACGTGAGGATCAACTCGCTGGGTTCGGTGGTGCTCGGCGACGACGTCGAGGTGGGCGCCAACGCCTGCATCGACCGCGGCACCATCGCCGATACGACGGTCGGCGACGGCACCAAGATCGACAACCAGGTCCAGATCGGTCACAACGTGCGGATCGGACACACATGCCTCGTCTGCGGTCAGGCCGGCATCGCCGGGTCGACCGTGATCGGCGACCGGGTGGTGCTCGGCGGTCGCGCGGCGGTGGCGGATCACATCAGGATCGGCTCGAACGTGGTGATCACCGGGAACTCCGGGGTGTCGAGCCACGTGGCGGACAACCGGATCATGGCCGGCTATCCGGCCGTTCGGATGGACCAGTACGTCGAGATGTACAAGGCGGCGCGGCGGCTGCCGCGGCTGCTGGCGCGCCTCGAGGGTGGCCAGAAATCCGTTTCCAAGCGGGACACGAGCGAATAGATCTTGCGCCGATACGTGCTGGCCGACGGAGGATGAATGTCCGACGCTGACGAGAAAACCGTCAGGGACACGGTTGTGGCGATCCTGGCCGAAGAAGCCGTGCTGGCGCCCGCGGACGTGCGGATGGACGCGAGCCTCGATGACCTCGCCATCGACTCGCTCGCCCTCATCGAGGCGGTCTTCGCCATCGAGGACGCCTTCGACATCCGGGTGCCGTTCAACGCCAACGACCCGATGCGCTCGGAGTTCGACATCAGCAGCGTGGCCAGCATCGTGCGCGCCGTCGAGCAGCTCATCGCGGCCCAGCGCCAGGGCACGCCGCCAGGCTGAACCGTTGGCCAGCCGGGACACGGATTGCAGTCTGGGAGGCGATGCTTAATATCCGATCCGGAATTCAACGACTTTCCGGGAGTGGGGAATGGCCGACGACAGGATCCTGGTTGGCGGCGGCGGCAAGGACTATGCCGAGCCGCGCGAGCTGCTCCTGCGCTACGGCAACCGCCACGGCCTGATCACCGGCGCCACCGGCACCGGCAAGACGGTGACCCTTCAGGTCCTGGTCGAGGGCCTTTCGGCGGCGGGAGTACCCGTCGTGGTCCAGGACGTGAAGGGCGATATCTCGGGCCTCTCCCGCCCCGGCGACCCGGCGGGCAAGCCGCACGAATCGCTGATGAAGCGCGCGGCGCAGATCGGCATGGCCGATTTCGCCTACCGCGGCTATCCGGTGGTCTTCTGGGATCTCTTCGGGCAGCAGGGCCATCCGGTGCGGACCACCGTCACCGACATGGGGCCGCTGCTGCTGTCGCGAATGATGGCGCTCTCCGACGCCCAGGAGGGGGTGCTCAACATCGCCTTCCGCGTCGCCGACGAGCAGGGGCTGGCACTCCTCGACCTCAAGGACCTGCAGGCGATGCTGGTCTGGCTGGGGGAGAACGCGCAGACCATAGGCCGCACCTACGGCAACGTCGCGCCGGCGTCGATCGGCGGCATCCAGCGCGCGCTCCTGGTGCTGGAGAACCAGGGGGCGAAGGACTTCCTCGGAGAACCGGCGCTGGAGCTCAAGGATCTGATCGCCACCACCCCCGAAGGCATGGGCCGGGTCAACGTGCTCATGTCCGACCGGCTGATGCAGTCGCCCCGGCTCTACGCGATGTTCCTGCTCTGGCTCCTCTCCGAGCTCTTCGAGCAGCTGCCCGAGGTGGGCGATCCGGACAAGCCGCTGCTCGTCTTCTTCTTCGACGAGGCGCACCTCCTCTTCAACGACTCGCCCAAGGCCCTGGTCGACAAGGTGGTGCAGGTGGTGCGGCTCATCCGCTCCAAGGGGGTCGGCGTCTACTTCTGCACGCAGAACCCCGACGACGTTCCCCAGGACGTGCTGGCCCAGCTCGGCAACCGCGTCCAGCATGCGCTGCGCGCCTTCACGCCGCGCGACGCCAAGGCGCTGAAGCAGGCGGCGGAGACCTTCCGGCCGAACCCGGACTTCGACACCGAGACGGCGATCCGCGAGGTCGGCACCGGCGAGGCGGTGGTGTCGCTCCTGGAGGAAAAGGGCGTGCCGGCCATGGTCAGCCGGACGCTGATCCGCCCGCCGGAGTCGCGCCTCGGTCCCGTGACCGCCACCGAGCGGGCGGAGACGATCGCCGCCTCGCCCCTCGCCGGGCGCTACGAAGCGGTCGTCGACCGGGAGTCGGCGCACGAACTCCTTGCCGGTCGCACCGAGAAGGCGGCGCAGGAGGCGGCGATGGCCGAGGAGATGCTCAAGCAGGTCCAGGCGCAGGAGCGGGAGCTCAAGGCCGCCCGCCGCTACCAGCCGGCGCCCTCGCGCGGTCGCGCGCAGCCCTCCATGGGCTCGGAGATCGCCCGCACCGTCGTCAAGCAACTCGGCACCCGCCAGGGCCAGCAACTGGTCCGGGGCATCCTCGGCGGCCTGTTCCGAAGCCGTTGAGACCGCATGGGCGCAAGCGGGACCCCGCGCTGGCCGCTCGAAAGACCCAGCACCGCGCCTGGTCCCCGCTCGCGGCGCTCGACCCGGCCCGGGGTCGACTGCGCGATCGAGGTCTGCCGGGCCGCGGACGTGCCGGGATGAACCACGCCCGAGACTGCCGGTGGCCCCGCGTGGCTGAAAGGCTGGCGTCGCCGCGTCCGCCGACTCCTTCGGTAGGGGTGACCATGCACCGCAAGACCGTCCTCGTCAGCGACAAGATGCAGTCGGATTACCGCTACGACCTGGTGGAGCCCGAGGGACAAAACTTCGACAGCGATTTCCGCCCGGAACTGACGCCGCCCGAGATGCTCCATCTCGGGGTCTTCGGCGGCAAGTACATGACCGATTGCACCGGCGAGTTCCCGGCCGCGTGGTTCGACGGCGCCAAGCTCGCCTCCGGCCGGCGCGAACTCGAGCCTCAACTACTTCCAGGTCGACGCCAGCCAGCCGCTTTCCGTCTGGCGGGAAAAGGGCTGGATCCATCCCGATGATCCCCGCGGCTGGTTCCAGTGGTACTGCCGCTACCATATGGGCCGTCGCATGGAGGACGACGCGCGCCAGATCAAGCGCTGGAACGCCATGCGCCGCCACGTCCGCCAGGTCGAGCGGAACTGCGAAAGGGGCGACATCTTCTGCCGCCGCCGCCAGCGTCAGGCGCTGCTGCACTGGGCCTACGACAGCCGCCTGATCTAGACGGGTGATTGTGCGCGGCGAAGGGTGTATGCTGCGGTGGGGAGGAAGGTGAAGCATTCTTCTCTTCGCCGCCTCCCTGCAGACCGATCAAACGGGGGAGCCGCTCCATGGAAATGATGATCCTGCGACGTAAGGGAGTGGGCGCACGGGGCGCTCTGGAAGGGACAAATGTCCCCGGAGGAGCGGCTTCCGACGTCGAAGCGATAGTGGCAGACCTTCCGCCGAGCGAAGTGCGCGGCCTGCAGCGGGACGAGACGGTCCTCGGGGCCACCGAGCCGATGCCGTTGATGCTGATCGAGCCGGTCTCCGCCTCCGACCAGGTCGCGGCTCCGGCCGCGGACCAGGTCGCCTGGGGGATCGCGGCTGTCGGCGCGACGACGTCGCCGTTCACCGGGACCGGAGTGACGGTCGCGGTGCTCGACACCGGGATCGACAAGGACCATCCCGCGTTCGCGGGCGTCGAGATCATCGGTCAGAACTTCACGGCCGGGGATCCCCAGGACGTCTCGGATACCAACGGCCACGGCACCCACTGCGCCGGCACGATCTTCGGGCGACCGGTCAACGGGATGCGGATCGGCGTCGCTCCCGGGATCACGCGGGCCGTCATCGGCAAGGTGCTGGGGCCGGGCGGAGGCTCGACGGCGACCCTCTTCACCGCGATGAACTGGGCGATCGAGAACAAGGCCCAGATCATCTCCATGTCCCTGGGGATGGATTTGGTCGGGTTCCGCGACCGCCTGGAAAGCCAGGGGATGCATGCCAAGCAGGCGACCTCGACGGCGATGCGGGTGCTGGTCGACAACGTGCGGTTCTTCGACAAGTTCGGAAACCTGCTGCGTTCGGGCGCCGCGTTCGGCCGGAGCGCCCTCGTCGTGGCCGCCTCGGGCAACGAGAGCGACCGGTTCGGCAGCGTCCCGTTCGTCCTGACGGCCGCCTACCCGGGGGCGACCGAAGACTTCGTGTCGGTGGCCGCCCTGGAGGAGACCGGCGATGCCACCCATCCGTTCCGCGTGGCCGGATTCTCCAACGCGGACGCGAAGATCGCGGGACCGGGCGTGAACGTCATCTCGTCGATCCCGGGTGGAGGTCTCGGCGCCAAGAGCGGCACGAGCATGGCCACGCCGCACATTGCCGGCGTCGCCGCGCTCTGGGCGCAGAAGCTCATGCTGAGCGGCGCCTTCACCGCCGAGAAGGTCCTGGACAGGCTGAAGAGTTCCGCCCAGGTTCCGCCCGGTCTGGACGAGAGCGACGTCGGCGTCGGGATTCCTCAGGCGCCCCAGGCCTGACGCGCTCGGATCGGACCCAGCCTGGCCATCAGCCGGCGTCCAGCTTGCGCATCCGGAGCCGGGTCAGGCGGTTGTTCTCCCGCCGGACCACCTCGAAGCGGAAGCCGTGGAAGCTGAAGACCTGGCCCTCGTTGGGAATGGCCTGCGCCTCGTGGATGACGAGGCCGGCGATGGTGTTGGCCTCCTCGTCGGGCAGGTTCCAGTCGCAGGCGCGGTTGAGGTCGCGGATCGTCACCGCGCCCTCGACCTCGACCGAGCCGTCGGGCTGCGGCTCGATCCCGGCCGGGGTCTCGACGTCATGCTCGTCGGCGATGTCGCCGACGATCTCCTCGATGATGTCCTCCAGCGTGATCAGGCCCTGAAGCGCGCCGTACTCGTCGACGACCAGCGCGAAATGCGCCCGCCGGCGGAGGAACTCGCGCATCTGCTCGTCGAGCGGCGTGGACTCGGGCACGAAGTAGGGCTCCATCGCCACGTCGGTGATGTCGAAGCCCGCCAGCGCGCCCTCGCCGCCCTGGTTCTCGCGGACGAAGCGGTGCACGGCGCGGGAGAGATCCTTGGCGTGAATGACGCCGACGATGTTCTCCGGCTCGCCCCGGAAGATCGGGATGCGGGTGTGCGGGGAGTTGATCGCCTGCTCGAGGATCTCGGCGGGGTCGGCGTCGGCGTCGATCATCTCGATGTCGCGGCGGTGCATCATCACCTCCTCGACCGAGCGCTGGCCGAGGTCGAGCGCGCCGAGCAGCCGGTCGCGGTCGGCCTTCTCCACCGTTCCCTCGGAGTGGTGCAGCGAGATGGTGCCGGCGATCTCCTGCTGCGCGGCGAGGAAGTGCGTCTTGGGGTCCACGTCGACGCCGAACAGGCGCAGGACCAGCCGCACGAAGGCGCGCACCGCGCTCACCACCGGCGAGAAGGCCAGCACGATGACGCTGATCAGCCGCGAGACCCGGACCGAGAAGACCTCGGCGTTGGTGATGGCGTAGGTCTTGGGCAGCACCTCGCCGAAGATCAGCACCAGCGTCGTCATCACCAGCGTCGCGATCGCCACCGCGCCGGCGTCGAAGAGCATGGTGAAGAGGCTGGTGGCGAGCGAAGCGGCGAGGATGTTGGCGATGTTGTTGCCGAGCAGCAGCGCGCCGATCAGCCGCTCCTTGTCCTCGGTCACGCGCAGCGCCACGGCGGCGCCGGGCTCGCCGCGGTCGGCCATGGCGTTCAGCTTGCCGCGGCTGGCGGTGGTGAGCGCGGTCTCCGATCCCGAGAAGAGCGCGGAGACGCACAGGAGCAGCACGATTCCGATCCCCGTCCCCCAGAGCGCCAGAATCTCGGGGGCCTCGGTCAAGGCGTTCATGGTGTTCCTCATGCGGGTGGCGGGTGGCAGCGTTTATGCGGTCAGGGCGTGTCCGCTTCAAGCGCCGCGGCGCCCGCCTCGGAAAGCGGGTGCTTCTCCAGCACCAGTTCGCGCAGCCGCGCCTCGAGCACGTGGGTGTAGATCTCGGTCGTGGCGATGCTGGCGTGGCCGAGAAGCGTCTGGATCACCCGCAGGTCGGCGCCGTGGGCGAGGAGGTGGGTGGCGAAGGCGTGGCGCAGGGTATGCGGCGACACCTTGGCGGCGTCGAGCCCGGCGAGGCGCGCGAGATCCTTGACGAGGAGGAAGAACCGCTCCCGCGTCATGTGGCCGCGGCGGCCCCGCGCCGGAAAGAGAAAGGCCGAGCGCGGGCGCACCGGCCCCTCGCGGCCGGCGTCGAGGTGCGCGAGCCAGGCGGCCAGCGCGGCGCGGGCGGGCGGCGAGAGCGGGACCATGCGCTCGCGGCCGCCCTTGCCGCGCACGAGGATCATCCGCGGGTCGCCGCGCGCCGCCTGCACCGGCAGCGAGACCAGCTCGCTGACGCGCAGGCCGGTGGCGTAGAGGACCTGCAGCAGGCAGGTATCGCGCAGCCGCTCCGCCTCGGTGCGGCCGAGCGACCCGGCGGCGTCGAGCAGGCGGTCGACCTCGCGTCTCGCTGAGGTTGCCCGGCAGGGCGCGCTGCCGCTTCGGGCCCTTGATCAGCGCGCCGGGGTCGTCCTCGCGCCAGCCCTCGAGGAAGGCGAAGCGGTAGAGCTGGCGGATCGCCGACAGCCGGCGGGCGCGGGTGGCCAGCGCCATGCCGCGGTCGGCCTGGTCGACCAGGTAGGCCTCGATCTCGGCGCGCGAGGCGGAGGCATAGTCCTGGTCGCGCGCCGCCAGAAACGCCGCGAAGTCGGTGAGGTCGCGGGCATAGGAAAGGATGGTGTTGCGCGAGGCGTCGCGCTCGGCCTGGATCGCCTCGAGATAGCGCTCCAGCCAGCGGGTGGCGCCGCCGGGCATCAGGCGCCGCCGGGCAGCAGGGTCTGCAGCGCGATGGTCCGCGCACTCGCCTCCTGTCCGGCGAGGGCCAGCGTCAGGAGCGCGGCGCGGAACGCCTGGCGGATCGACCCCGGAGCCGGGCTGCAGCAGGTCGAGCGCCGCGAGGATCGCCTGGCCCTGCCGCCCGCCGGCCACGAGTGCGGCGAGCCGTTCCTCGCGGTCGTCGGCGGGGGTCTCGGCGGCGAGCCCGGCCAGCGCCGCGTTCAGAAGCTCGCCCTCGACGACGGCGGGCGGCTGGCCGGCGCCGGCGATGGCGAGGAGTGCCGCGAAACGGGCGTCCGGCGCGGGTCCGGCGGCGCGGCGGGCGGCGTCGGGCGCGCCGGCGAGGAGCAGGAGCTCGGCGAGGGCGGTCCGGGCCTCGTCGGAAAGCGCCGCCGGGTCGAGCCGCGCGAGCCGTCCGGCGTAGTCGCGGGCGAACGCGACCCGCAGGCCGCGCGCCGAAAGGGCTGCGTCGGCCGCCAGCAGCAGGCCGCCGAGCGCCTGCGGATCGCTCCGCCTCGAGGCCGGCATCGAGCGCCTGGACCGCCAGCGCGCGGTCCCAGATCCCGCCCGACGCCGCCGGCACGCCGGAGCGGTAGGCGGCGAAGACCTCCGGATAGGCGACGGCGCCGGAGAGCACCAGCCGCTCCGCCGCTTCGATGCGGCTGCGCATCGGTGCGTGCGGATCGAGGTCGGGGTGCAGGAACGCGAGCGGCAGCGGGCCGGGGGGCCGCGAAAGCCCGACCGCCTCGCGCATCAGGAAGTCGAGCGCGGTCAGCGGGTCGGGCATCGGCGGCTCGGGCTCCTCCTCGAAGAGCTCGGGGTCGAGGAAGCGCGCGAGCAGGGCCTGCTCGGCCTCGGGGATCGAGCCCACCCCCTGGCCGAGGGTCAGCGTGATCTCGGCGGCGTTCCAGTCGCCGCCGCGGGCGAGGCAGAAGACCCGCGCCGGCAGCGTCGGCGAGAGCGACGGGTTCTGCCGCAGCGCGGCGCAAGGCTCGGTGGACTGCTCCAGCAGCAGGCCCACGTCGAACCAGCGGCGGAAAAGCTCGGGCGTTTCCGGCCCGGCCCGATCGATCAGCGCTCCCGCCTCCTCGAGCGCCCCGATGCCGAGAAGCCGGTCGATCCGCGCGACCAGGACCGAATCCCCCGAGCCGGCGCCCGGCGGCGGGTCGGCCTCGGCGAGAAGCAGGCGGTGGAAGAGCGCCCGCGTCTCGGGCACGCCCTGGTCGGGATGGGCGAGGATGAGGTCGCGCACCTCCGCCGCGCTGCCCGTGCCCCAGAGCGCGCGGGCAAATCCGGTGCGCTCGGGCGGCAGCAGGCCCACGGCATCGCGGCGGATGTCGCCGAGCGGCGTCACGGTGATGGCGTCAGCCCCGGGCTGGACGCGGCCCGACTTCGACCGGCTGGGCGGCGGCGGCGTGTCCTCGATCTCGATGCTCTGCGAGAGCCAGGGGATCGCGCTGCGCGGCTCGGCGGCATGGCCGGGCAAGAGGGCGGCGACGGTCATCGCGGCCGCAAGGAGGCCAGCGAGGCGCGCCGCCCCTCGGGTCACTTGGCCTCGACCGGCATCTCGACCTCGCGGAGCGGCGCAGGCAGGTCCGAGAAGATCGCCAGCGCCAGGAGGCCGACGACGGCAACGATGACGAGATAGAGAACTATTCTCAAGACCAGTCGCATACTCACCTGCTCTGCCCGTGCCGGCTTGACGCCGCATCATGAACTGTTCAATCACGGGGGCCAACCGCCGCAATCGCCTCTTGCGGAGCTTAGCCCGGGCGCGGCCACACGGCAATTGGGATGATCGAGACGCCGCAACCCTCGCCGGACCGGGCCCAGGCCGCCGCGACGCCCGCGCCGCGGCTCGCCCGCACCGTCGTGCTGGTCGGGCTGATGGGCGCCGGCAAGACCAGCGTCGGCAAGCGCCTGGCGGCGCTTCTGGGCGTGCCCTTCACCGACTCCGACGCCGAGATCGCCACCGCCGCCGGCATGACGATCCCGGAGATCTTCGCGACGCTCGGCGAGCCCGCGTTCCGCGACGGCGAGCGGCGGGTGATCGCGCGCCTCCTGGCCGAGCGGCCCGGCATCCTGGCCACCGGCGGCGGCGCCTTCATCGAGCCGCGCACCCGCAGCGAGATCAAGGCGCGCGCCACCTCGGTCTGGATCCGCGCCGATCTCGGCCTCCTGTGGGACCGGGTGCGCGACCGCCCCGGCCGGCCGCTCCTGCAGACGGCGGACCCGCGCGGGGCGCTGGAGGACCTGGAGCGCCGCCGGTCGCCCATCTACGCCGAGGCCGACGTGGTGGTGGACAGCCGCCGCGGCGCCAGCCACGAGGCGATGGCGCGCGAGATCGTCGCGGCCATAGCGCGCCTATGACCGGGCGCGGCTCCGGGCGCGGGCCGACGCTGGAGCCCTCCGAATGATCGAGACCGTCACCGTGCCGCTCGGCGATCGCGCCTATGACATCCGCATCGGCGCGGGCCTTCTGGCGCGGGCGGGAGCGGAGATCGCGCCCTTGCTGCGCCGCCCGCGGGTGGCGGTCCTGACCGAGGCGCGGGTGGCCGCGCTGCACCTGCCGGCGCTCCGGGCGGGGCTGGCCGAAGCCGGGATCGAGGCGGCGGTGCTGGAGCTGCCGCCGGGGGAGGCGACGAAGGGCTGGGCCAGCCTCGAGCGCGCGGTGGAGTGGCTGATCGCCGAGAAGGTCGGCCGCGACGACCTGGTGGTGGCCTTCGGCGGCGGGGTGATCGGCGATCTCGCCGGCTTCGCCGCCGCGATCCTGCGCCGGGGCGTCGGCTTCGTGCAGCTTCCGACGACGCTCCTCGCCCAGGTCGACAGCTCGGTCGGCGGCAAGACCGGGATCAACTCGGCGCAGGGCAAGAACCTCATCGGCGCCTTCCACCAGCCGCGGCTGGTGCTGGCGGACACCGGCCTGCTCGACACCCTGCCGCCGCGCGACTTCCTGGCCGGCTACGGCGAGGTGGTGAAGTACGGCCTGCTCGGCGACGCCGGCTTCTTCCGCTGGCTGGAGGCGAACGGGCCGGCGCTCCGCGACGGGGACGCCGGCTGCGCGGCTGCATGCCGTCCGTCGCTCCTGCGAGATGAAGGCCGGGATCGTCGCGCGCGACGAGACCGAGCAGGGCGAGCGCGCGCTGCTCAACCTCGGGCATACCTTCGCCCACGCGCTCGAGGCGGCGACCGGCTTCTCCGAGCGCCTGCTGCACGGCGAGGCGGTGGCGATCGGCTGCCAGCTGGCCTTCGACCTCTCGGCCCGCCTCGGCCTCTGCCCGCAGGAGGCGCCGAGCCGGGTCGGCGCGCACCTCGCGGCCATGGGGATGAAGCGGCGGCTGGCCGACATCCCGGGCGACCTCCCCGACGCCGGGGCGCTGGTGTCGCTGATGGGCCAGGACAAGAAGGTGCGCGACGGGCGCATCGCCTTCGTGCTCGCCCGCGACATCGGCGACGCCTTCGTCGCCCGCGACGTCGACCTCGAGCCGGTCCGCGCGCTCCTGGCCGAGGCGCTCGCCGCGCGGACGGGGTGAGGGGCCGCGAGCGCTGGTGTCCAATCCGCACCGCCGCGCGGAAATCACGGAGTCGCGGGTTGCCTTCCAAGGGTTTACGGTTAGACTTTGTTAAAGTAGCTGGAGTTCGCTGGGTGAGCGCGTCAGGCCGATTCTATCCGGAGTGAATGGATGACGATGTCTCGGCAATCTTGGCATGCACTCGGCGCCGCGGCGCTTCTGGCGGCATGCATTGCGGCGCCGGGCACGGCCTCGGCGCAGACGGCCGTGTCACCCGCTCCGGCGCCGCCCGCCGCTCCCGTGAGGGCGGCACGTCCGGCGCTGACCACCGCCGCCGGGGTCATCGACGCCACCGATCCGGATCTGGTGCTGACGGTTCGCGCCGGCGTGCAGGTGAGCCCGGCCTATCTCGGGTCCGACGATTACGAGGTCGGGCCGGATTTCGCCGCGCGGCTCGACTACATCCGCTTTCCGAGCGGCTTCGAGTACGGCTCGGGCCGCGCGGTCGGCTTCCGCACCGGCTGGGGCCTGCGCGGATCGGCGCGCTACCTCGGCGAGCGCAACTCAGACGATCATGACGAGATCGAGGGCCTGGACGACGTCGACTGGTCGTTCGAGCTCGGTCTCGGCGTCGGCTACGAGCAGCGCAACTGGCGCGCCTTCACCGACGTGCGCTACGGCTTCGTCGGCCACAACGCCTGGGTCGGCGAGATCGGCGCCGACGGCATCGCCTATCCGCTCGACGGCCTGACCCTGACCCTCGGCCCCCGCCTCTCGTTCGGCACCGACGCCTTCGCGCAGACCTACTTCGGCGTCACCCCCGAGGAATCCACCGCCTCGGGGCTGGACCCGTACGACGCCTCCGGCGGCCTGCTCGGCGCCGGGGTCGAATTCGGCGCGCGCTACCTCTTCAACGAACGCTGGGGCGTCGAGGGCGCGGCGAGCTGGAACGTGCTCGTCAACGACGCCGCGGACTCGCCGGTCACGGCCACCGGATCGGAGGACCAGTACCAGGTCCGCCTCGGCATCACCCGCAGCGTCAGCCTCGATTTCTGAGCCCGGCGCGGCCGCAGCGGCGCCGCGCCGCCGGGTGGCATTGCTCCATGAGCGATGACTGGACTTTGCCGCGGCTTCGGGGCACATATTGTGTTGCAGCCGAGCGCGCCACGCAGGATCTGCCCATGAGCCTTCAAGTCGCCACCGAGCTCGAGCAGAGCTTCGTGGAGTCGATCAACGCCTCGCGCGCCGCCGCCGGGCTTCCCGCGCTGAAGATCGAGGCGCATCTCAACGCCTCGGCGCAGTCCCATTCCGACTGGATGGCCGACACCGGGGACATGGGGCACGACGGCGAGGGCGGCTCCGACCCCGGCGACCGGGTCGAGGACGCGGGCTTCCCGCTGACCGCCCCCGCACGGGTCACGGAGAACGTCGGATACGTCAACATCGCCGGGCGCCTGGACGCCGGCGAGGTGGACAGGCTGCACGACGGGCTCATGCAGAGCGAGGGCCACAGGGACAACATCCTCGACCCGAACGTCTCCTACGTCGGCATCGGCCTGGCCACCGGAACCCGCACCCAGAATGGCATCGACTACGACGCCGTCTACGTGACCCAGAACTTCGCCGAAACCGCCGGGGAGGTCCTGGTCCAGGAGGAGGTCGACGGGCAAACGGTCTTCCAGCCCTACCAGGACGGCGAGCCGGTCGGGGACCCGCAGCCCGCGGAAAACACCCCGCCCGAGGACCCAGCCGAAGAGGAGCCGCAGGAACCGGACGAGGAGGAGGAGCAGGCGATCCGAATCCGCCTCCGGCGGCGGATGCTTCGTGGCCACGGCCGCCTACGGCAGCTGGTCGCACCCGGACGTCGCGGCGCTGCGCCTGTTCCGCGACGAGGTGCTCGCCACCCATCCCGCAGGCCGCGCCTTCATCCGCACGTACCGGGTCGTCGGCCCGAAGCTGGCGCGCCTCGTGTCCCCCGAGGGCCGCTCCGGCCGCGCCGCGCGCGCCCTCATCTCGCCCCTCGCGCGCCGCGCCCGGGCCTGGACCGACCGCCGCCGATGACGGCTACCGGCTTTCCCCGAGCACCCGCTGCCGCGCCAGGGCGCTGTCCACGTCCGAGACCCCGAGCAGGTTCGCCACCAGCCGCATCAGCCCGCGCTCGTCGGTGTTGATCCCGTCGGCGGCGGCGATGCGCCACAGCGCCTCGACGACGCCCACCCGCTCGTCGTAGGGGACCGCGTCCTTGATCAGCCGGGTGAACTGCACCGTGTCCTGCGCCCCGGCCTCGGCGATCTCCGCCTCCCCGCGCACCCGCGCCGCCGCCGCCGGCGCGAGCCGGTAGCGCGCCACCAGCATGGCGTCGACCCGGTGCTGCTCGACCTCGGTATAGCTGCCCGTCGGTGCGCGAGACGCGCACCATCAGCGCCGCCATGGCCAGGCGGGCGTCCTCGGGGGTGAGCGGGTCGCGGGCGGGGGCCCGGCCAGCCGGCGGATCAGGTCCTGAAGCATGGCCGGACTATAGCGTCCCCGCCGCGCCGCACCATCCCCGATCACGCAAAGCTCATGCCGCCAAGAAATCCGGTGAGGTCGCTATGACAATTACAAATGCTTGGCAAAGCATCCTCATGCCAGCACTCTCACACCAGCCGCGACTGCTCCGTCGCCGCCCGCACGAAATCCGCGAACAGCGGGTGCGGCTCGAAGGGCTTCGACTTCAGCTCCGGGTGGAACTGCACGCCGATGAACCACGGGTGGCCGGGGATCTCGACGATCTCCGGCAGGCGGCCGTCGGGCGAGAGGCCGGAGAAGAACAGCCCGCAGCTTTCGAGCTTTTCGCGATAGGCGATGTCGACCTCGTAGCGGTGGCGGTGGCGCTCGGAGATCGTCGTCGAGCCGTAGATGTCCGCCGCCTGGCTGCGGTCGGCGAGGATCGCGTTGTAGGCGCCCAGGCGCATGGTGCCGCCCTTGTCGTCGCTGACCTCGCGCTTGATCGTGCGGTTGCCCTCCAGCCATTCCTTGAGGTGGTAGATGACCGGGGTGAATCGCCTCGCGCCGGCCTCGTGGTCGAACTCCTCCGACCCGGCGTCCTGCAGGCCCGAGGAGGTCGCGCGACGCCTCGATCACCGCCATCTGCATGCCGAGGCAGATCCCGAGATAGGGCACCCTGCGGCTGCGGGCGAACTGGGCGGCGTGGATCATCCCCTCGGTGCCGCGCTCGCCGAAGCCGCCGGGGACGAGGATGGCGTGGTACCCCTCGAGCAGCGGCGGAATATCCTCGTCGCGCTCGAACAGCTCGCTGTCGATCCACTCGGCCTTCACCTTGACCCGGTTGGCGATGCCGCCATGGGTCAGCGCCTCGGCGATCGACTTGTAGGCGTCCTCGAGCTGGGTGTACTTGCCGACGATCGCGATCTTCACCTCGCCCTCGGGGTTGTGGATGCGGTCGACCACGTCCTCCCACTTGGCGAGGTTCGGCTTCGGCGCCGGCGAGATCATGAAGGCGTCGAGCACCGCCTGGTCCAGCCCCTCGGCGTGATAGGCGAGCGGCGCCTCGTAGATCGAGGCGAGATCCTGCGCCGCGATCACCGCCTCCGGCCGCACGTTGCAGAAGAGCGCCAGCTTGTCGCGCTCCTTCTGGGGAATCGGCATCTCCGAGCGGCAGACCAGCACGTCGGGCGCGATGCCGATGGCGCGCAGCTCCTTGACCGAATGCTGCGTCGGCTTGGTCTTGAGCTCGCCCGAGGCCGCCATGTAGGGCAGGAGCGTCAGGTGCACGTAGATGCACTGGCCGCGCGGCTTGTCCTGGCCGAACTGGCGGATCGCCTCGAAGAACGGCAGCCCCTCGATGTCGCCCACCGTGCCGCCGATCTCGCAGAGCATGAAGTCGACCTCGTCCTCGCCGATCTTCAGGAAGTCCTTGATCTCGTTGGTGACGTGCGGGATCACCTGGATGGTCTTGCCGAGGTAGTCGCCGCGCCGCTCCTTCTCCAGCACGTTGGAATAGATCCGCCCCGAGGAGACGGAATCGGTGCGCCGCGCCGGCACGCCGGTGAAGCGCTCGTAATGCCCGAGGTCGAGGTCGGTCTCCGCGCCGTCGTCGGTGACGAAGACCTCGCCGTGCTCGAACGGCGACATGGTGCCCGGATCGACGTTGAGGTAGGGGTCGAGCTTGCGCAGCCGCACCGAATAGCCGCGGGCCTGCAGCAGCGCCCCGAGCGCCGCCGACGCAAGGCCCTTGCCGAGCGACGAGACCACGCCGCCGGTGATGAAGATGAACCGCGCCATCGGTTACTGCTCCCGCGCCTGGTCAGTTATGTTTTGTTGAAAGCCGAGGCCTACGGGACTCAATCTATACGGGAAAATCGCGGCGCGGGCAAGGTGCATCCGCGCAACATCCTGTGGTTTGTCGCAAGCGAGCAACCAGAGGTTGCCCGCCCTCACGTGAAGGCCTACTGAACCGGCGGTGGCGCGGCCGGTCCGTCCACCGCGGGCGCGGGTTGGGCGGGAAGTTGCGGCAGCAGGTCGCCCTCGAGTCCGGGTGTCGCCGGCGCCGTCACCGGAGCGAAGGCCCCGCCGGCGCCGTCGATGACCGAGCCCGAGCGGCTGTCGCGCGCCGCCGAGGATGGTCAGCACGAGGCTCGTCACCACGAAGGAGGTGCCGATCACCCAGGTCACCTTGGACAGCGCCGTCGCGGCGCTTCGGCTGGTCATCACCCCGCCGCCGCCGCCCATGCCGAGGCCGCCGCCCTCCGAGCGCTGCAGCAGCACCACCAGGATCAGCGCCAGCGCCAGCAGCAGGTGGATTGTCAGAACGACGGCATGCATGACCGCTCCAGGTCCGTTCGGTTCAGCGGGGTCTCTAGCCCCTGCCTGCGGGATTGTCGATGGTCGAAAGATGCGTCCGGCCGACTGCCGGGGAGCCGCCGCCGAGCGTCCGAGATGGACAAGGCAAGCCAGTCATCCCGCCTGGCCAACCTCCGGCAACCCGCTCACGTCGGGCGTCTGAAGCTCGCGGAGGAGCTTCTCCTTCATGGCGCGCTGGAAATCGTCGTAGCCGTCGGCGACGATCGAGAAGGCGGCGCGGCCGTGCAGGACATTGGAGCGGAACCAGGCGGTCAGGCCGCCGTCTTCGCTGGGGTTGTTGGGGCCTGCCGCGCCCGTGATGACGAGGGCGTTCACCGTCACGCCGTCGAATGGGTAGTTGGCGTAGACGTAGCGCGGCTCGAAGCCGACGTTGTTGCGGCCGTCGCCGGAGACGTCGACGGTGTGCGCCCGGCACTGCGGGACCGCCGCCAGGGCGGAGCTGGCATGGACGAGCGCCGCCCCGACGGCGGTCGTCCGCTGCAGGTCGCGAGCGCCGGTGCGGGGGTGCTTCCGCAGCGTCGCCGCGATATGGGCTAGGTCCGCTTCGCTCTCGACCAGCCGCCAGCCGGGCAGCAACGGCTCCTGCATCGAGGGGCTGGCCCACTCGAAGACATAGACCGCTACCGGCTTGTTCTGGAGGAACAGCCGGGCCACCTCCTGGTCCACGAAGGCCCGCGCCAGCCCTTCGCGCTGGAGGCTGTACTCGCGCGCGTCGACCGAGGAGGAGACGTCGAGCGCCAGCGCGAGGGCGAGGCGGCAGTCCGCAGCCACGGCGGGCGCGGCCAGCACGAGCAGCGTCACGAGGCCGCACGCTGCAAGCACCGCAGGGCGCGGCGGGCCGGGCGGCCGCGCGCCCTTGTCGGTCACGGACGCGTCTCGCTGATGATCAGCGTGCCCGGCTTGGTGAAGGCGGCCGTCCCGTGGCTGCCCATGTAGACGGCGTAGTCCCCGGCCCGCGGTGCGGTGATGGTGACCACGGGATCGTGGCCGAGGCCGTCGTCGAAGAGCCAGCGTCCCTCGGGGTCGCGGATGAGGAGAAGGATCGGCTCGGCGAACTCGGCGCCGATGATGAGCTCGGTAGCGTCGCCGTCCCAGTGTACCAGGAGGTCGGGGCGGACCCTGACGAGACCGTCGCCGCGGTAGCCGGCGAGGCCCTCGCCTTCGAGGCCGCAATCCCGGAGGTTGAAGGAGCCGCGGGCCCTGCCGGACATCGCAAGGTTGGTAAGCCCATGGTGGGCGCTGAAGTCGAGCTCGCCCAGGTAGGGCTTCGCCGTCGGCTGGAGGCCGGGGCAGGCCATGCGGGGGCCGCCAGCACGGCGGCCAGTGCGGCAACGGTTAGGGCGTACGCCGGCACGCGGCCTCGCATTCCCCGGAGCGTCCGACGGATTTACCCGTCGTACATACTAGCATCGCGCCGGCCGCCCGGCAACGATCGGACTTCAGGCGCCGGCCGCCCGGCAACGCTAGCGCGCGGCGACCTGGATGGAAGGCTCTTGCCCCTCGCCAGCGTCGCTCCGCCAAGCCGCCATGGCCGCGGTCTCCCGCGCGCCCGGTGCGGCGCCCTGCAGTTCCCAGAACGGCTGCGCCGGCGTGACCGCCATCTCGCGGTTGGTCACCGAGATCGCCGCAAGGAGCATGCCGCATGCGAGCGCGAGCTTGAGGTTGGTCATCGTCCCCTCCATCCGGTTGGTCCGCGGCGTCCTGCCGCAAGCACACCCTACGCCGGGGAACGGCGGTGATTCTGTGACGCCCGTCACAAGGGACGCGACAGGTCAGAAATCTCCCTGCGGGTTGTCGAGGATCACCGGCACCACCAGTTCCTCCTCGTCGATCAGGTGCCGGTCGATCATCCGCCCGAACCCGGCCAGCCGCAGCCGCAGCACCTCCGCCGCCGCCTCCGCCGGCGTGGCGTCGCGCACCGCCGCCAGGACCGCGTTGGTCGCCTCGGCCAGCCCGTTGATCGCCCCGTCCATCGCCTGGTGGTCGGCGTCGAGCAGGTCGAAGCCCCAGCCGATGCGCGCATCCAGCGCCTTCAGCATCGGGAAGTAATGATGGTCCTCGATGTTGTGGTGCCCATGCAGCCCGTTGAGATACTGCCCGGCCACCCGCACCAGCCCGCGCGCATAGCCCTGCGGCTCGCGGCTCCTGTCGAGGAACCCCTCGGTCTCTGCCACCAGCACGCCCTGCATCCGCCGGAAGCCGAGGTGCATGTCGAGCCAGAACCGGGTCAGCTCGGTGAAGTTCGGATGCCTCTCCCAGCCTTCCCTCGGATACTGCTCCACCAGCACGCGCAGCGCGTCGGGCAGCCGAGCGCGGGTGTCGAGGTCGAGGTCATCCAAGCGTCAGGCTCCCCCTCGGGCCTCAAAGGCCTTCAGCGTGCGCTTCTTCGCCTGCGCCCGCCACACCCGCTCGATGTTGGCCCGCGCCCAGCCCGGGTCCAGCCCCGCGGGCCGCGCCAGCACCATCGGCCAGGGACGGTGGTGGTCGGTGGTGAAGAAGGTCTCCGGGTCCGCCTCGATCAGGAAGTCGCGCTCCTCGAAGTCCACCTTGAACACCGGGCAGTCGTGCTGCGCGTTCCAGTAGAGGATCACCTTGCCGTTCACCTTGAACGAGCGCGAGTCCCAGGAGGTCGTCTCCTCGGTGTCGGGCAAGGCGAGCACCATCGCGCGCAGGTCCTCGAAGGTCACCATACCGTTAACCTCCAGGCCCCGGCAGCCTCAGGAGCCATACGGATTCCATACGGATTCCATACGCGGTTTGGTCGCGCCTTTCCCGTTGCCCCGAGGTCAGTTGCGGCTCTTGTCCACCATCTTGCCCGCCGAGATCCACGGCATCATCGCCCGCAATTTCTCGCCCACCTGCTCGATCTGGTGCGCGTCGTTCATCCGCCGGGTGGCCTTGAAATAGGGCTGCCCGACGGCATTCTCCGCCATGAACCCCGAGACGAACCGCCCCGACTGGATGTCCTCCAGCACCTCCTTCATCCGCCGCTTGGTCTCCTCCCGCGGCAGGATGCGCGGCCCCGAGACGTACTCCCCGTACTCCGCGGTGTTCGAGATCGAGTAGTTCATGTTGGCGATACCGCCCTCGTAGATCAGATCCACGATGAGCTTAACCTCATGAAGACATTCGAAATAAGCCATCTCCGGCTCGTAGCCCGCCTCCACCAGCGTCTCGAATCCCATCCGGATGAGCTCCACCAGCCCGCCGCAAAGCACCGCCTGCTCGCCGAAGAGATCGGTCTCGCACTCCTGCCGGAAGTCGGTCTCGATGATCCCCGACCGCCCGCCGCCGATCCCCGCGCAATAGCTCTTGGCGATCTCCAGCGCGTTCCCCGAGGCGTCGTTGTTGACCGCCACGAGACAGGGAACACCGCCGCCCTTGACGAACTCGCCCCGGACCGTATGGCCCGGCCCCTTCGGCGCCATCATGATCACATCGACCCCCGGCTTCGGCTGGATCAGCCCGAAATGCACATTGAGCCCATGCGCAAACGCAATCGCAGCCCCCTCCCGCAGGTTGTCGTGAATGAAGCGACGATACGTGTCCGCCTGCAGCTCGTCGGGCATGGTCATCATGAGGACGTCGGCCCACGCGGCGGCGTCGCTGATCGACATGACCTTCAGGCCCTCGGCTTCGGCCTTCTTCGCTGAGGGGGAGCCGTCACGGAGGGCCACGGCCAGGTTCTTGGCGCCGGAGTCACGCAGGTTCAGCGCATGGGCGTGGCCCTGGCTGCCGTAGCCGACCACGGCCACCTTCTTGTCCTTGATCAGGTTGATGTCGCAGTCGCGATCGTAATAGACCCGCATGACTTTCCCTCCAGGCGTCCCCTTGCGGATCCGAAAAACCGATCTCGCGCGCGCCCCATATCCGGCTGGGGACGGGAATGCAATTCGTCTGATGCGGGCAGGGAGCGAGCCTCAGGCACCCATTCACCGGAGTGTGCAGGCGTGCCCCGGAGCGTTTCGGCACCTGTCAACGCCTGAGTGCCGATGCTACCAAGCAAGGGTCCGGACGGATCACCCTCCGCCCATGAGAAGTCAATGGAGACCCGCGACTTGCCCGAGCTCTTCCTGCCCCCGCCGTTCGACGCGGCCGCGCTCCGCGCCGTCATCCTCGGCCCCGGCGCGCCGCCGCTGCCTGCGCGGCCTGCTTGGCTCGAGGGTTACGCACTGCGTGCCGACGCGGATGCGCTCCGCGTCGCGCTGGTCCCGGACTCCGGCGGGCGGGTTGCGGGCGTCCTCGTCAGCCTGCCCCCCGCGGCGCGGGATCGCTTCGATTTCGCCCATGCCGTCATCGGCGCGCGCGCGGTCCCGGTGCGGGCCGAGACGGAAGGCGGCGCGGTGGCCGCCGAAGCCTACGTCTTCGACGAGGCCGCCGCGCCCGGCGGGGCCTTGGCCCGGCGAGCCTTGCCCGGAGGAGCGCCGCGCGCGCTTTGCCGAGGCGCTGGCCGAAGTGATGGGCCACTTTATCCGGCGCGATGCGAGCGAGGTGCGAGCGCTCCTTCACGGCATCGGCATCCGCGCGCTCGCCCGCACGCGCGGCGCGGAGGCCAGGGTGCCGGCGCGTGCTCGGATCTCGATTTCGGCGCCGCCGACGTGGCGCCGATCACCCGCCAGTTCTCCTACGCCCGCTTCTTCGGGATGGAGGAGCACCGACTCCGGCACCGCCGCTTCGACGGGACGATGTCGGAGGAGATCGACCGCGCCGTGTTCACCAGCGGCGACGCGATCACCGTCCTGCCGTTCGACCCGCGGGCCGGTACCGTCCTCCTGATCGAGCAGTTTCGTGCCGGGCCGCACGCCCGCCGAGACCCGCGGCCCTGGAGCCTCGAGACCGTGGCCGGGCGCTGCGACAAGTCCGAGCCGCCGGAGGCCACCGCCCGCCGCGAGGCGCGCGAGGAGGCCAACCTGGAGCTGGGCCGCATCGAGCGCATCGCCGCATTCTATCCCTCGCCGGGGATCGTGGCCGAGCACATCACCGCCTTCGTGGCCGAGGCGGATCTCGGCGCGGGCGGCGGACTGCATGGCCTGGCCGAGGAGCACGAGGACATCCGCACTCTGGTCGTGCCGCTCGACACGGCGCTCGCCGCCATGGCGACCGGCGAAGTCAACACGGCCCCGCTGATGATCTCGCTCCTCTGGCTCGAGCGCAACGCCGCGCGGCTCGCCGCCGCCTGGACATGAGGCCGCAATCAGACCGCCGAAGCGGATTGAAGCGATTGGCCGAAGCCGCTACTCCGGAACGCGCGGCGGCGTGGAGGAGGCGATGATCGTAGCGGCGGACCTGCCGGCGGCCGTGGGCAGCACGCCGCTGATCCGGCTCCGGCGCGCCTCCGAGGCGACCGGCTGCGAGATCTGGGGCAAGGCCGAGTTCATGAACCCCGGCCAGTCGGTCAAGGACCGCGCCGCGCTCTGGATCATCCGCGACGCCGTGGCGAGCGGCGCGCTGCGCCCCGGCGGCACCATCGTGGAGGGCACCGCCGGCAACACCGGCATCGGCCTGGCGCTGATCGGCGCCGCCATGGGCTTTCGCACCGTCATCGTCATCCCCGACACCCAGAGCCAGGAAAAGAAGGACATGATCCGGCTCGCCGGCGCCGAGCTGGTCGAGGTGCCCGCGGTTCCCTACCGCAATCCGGACAACTACGTGCGTTACTCCGGGCGGCTGGCCGAGAAGCTGGCCGAGACCGACCCCAAGGGCGCGGTCTGGGCCAACCAGTTCGACAACACGGCCAACCGCCGCGCGCACGTGGAAAGCACGGCCCCGGAGATTTGGGAGCAGACAGGCGGCCGCATCGACGGCTTCATCTGCGCCGTGGGCTCGGGCGGCACGCTGGCGGGCGTGGCCGAGGGGCTGCGCGCGCGCAAGCCGGGCGTTCGCATCGGGCTGGCCGATCCCTACGGCGCGGCGCTGTGGCACTACTATGCGCACGGGAGCCTCAAGGCCGAGGGGGACTCGATCACGGAGGGAATCGGCCAGGGCCGCATCACCGCCAACCTCGAGGGCCTGAGCGTGGACATGCCGTACCGCATCTCCGACCGGGAGGCGGTGGAAACGGTCTTCGATCTCCTGCGCGAGGAGGGGCTCTGCCTCGGGGCATCGTCGGGCATCAACGTCGCGGGCGCCGTGCGCATGGGGCGGGACCTCGGTCCCGGGCACGTGATCGTGACCGTGCTCTGCGACGGGGGAAACCGCTATCAGTCGAAGCTCTTCAACCCGGCGTTCCTCCGCGCGAAGGGCCTGCCGGTGCCGTCGTGGCTGGAAAGCCGCCGCGGCGACCTTCCCGATGCCTGGGCCGGCTGAAGCGCGCGCCCGCGCGATGATGGCGGCGATGCTGCGTGCGCTCGCGCTCATCGTGCTTCTGTTTCTCGCGGGAGCGGCAACAGCGCAGACCGAGGACGATACCCGCCGGGCGGCCGTCTCGGATGCGGCGGCGCAGCGGATCGACGGGGTCATCGCCGATCCCGACACCACGACCGCCGAGCTCGAGGTGTTGCGATACGAACTGGCGGCGCAGCGCAACGATGCGCTGGAAGCCGAGAGGGCGCTGACGCCGGCGTTCGTCGAGGTGAGCAACCGGCTCAATGCGCTCGGGGAACCGCCGGCCGAAAGCGTGACGGAGCCACCGGAGATCGCCGAGCGGCGCCGGGATCTCGACCCAACAGGTCGCCAACGCCCAGGCGCCGATCCTCGAGGCGAAGGAGGCGTTCCAGCGCGCTGACGGTCAGATCGCCGAGATCGACCGCATCGTGCGGGCGCGCTTCTCGGCTGAGCTGGTAAGCCGCGGGCCGAACCCGCTGCGCCCGTCGGCGTGGCAGACGGCGGCGAAGGAGATCGGCACGACCGTCGGGGAGTATCGCGACGCGTTGAGGGCTCAGTTCCGCGATCCGGTCAACCAGCGCAACGCGCTGAGCCGGGCGCCGCTCAGTGCGCTTTGGGTGCTGGGGGGCATCATCGTCGCCCTGCTTGTGCGGCGCTGGCTGATCCGCTGGATCGACGAACGCCTGCTGGCCACGGCGAGCCGGCAGGCCGTGGCCTGGGTGGTGGCGCTGCGCAACCTGTCGCGGCTGGTCGTGCCGGCGGTGGCGACGGGCCTCCTCTTCGGCGCGCTCGATCCCGACGGCCTGATCGCCCGTACCGGCGATGGACGGTTCTTCCAGATTCCCGGCTTCATCGCCGTCCTGATCGCGGCCGGATGGCTGGCCGTCAGCCTCTTTGCCCCGCGGCTGGAGGCGCACCGGCTGCTGCCGCTCGACAACGCCGAGGCACGCCGGGGGGCGGTGCTGGTGCTGCTGCTGGGCGTCGTCCTCGCGCTCGTCCGTATCGCCAACGTGTTGATTCCGCGTGCGGAGTTCTCCCCCGCGACGCAGTCGGTGATTTTCTTCCCGCTCGTCATGCTCGGCGCCGCCGGCCTCTGGCGCGCGGCCCGCATCATCGACAAGGCGCGGATCCGGCTGACCGTGCCACCGGAGCAGGGACAGTCGCCGACGACGCTGCTCGGGCTGCGGTTCCTGTTCATCCTCGCCCGCGTGGTGCGCATCGTCGCGATCGTCGGACCGCTGCTGGCGCTGGTGGGCTACGTTCCGGCGGCGCGTCTACCTCGTCTTTCCCAGCATCCTGACGCTCGGGCTGCTCGGGGGCGGGATCGTCATCTACGATCTCCTGAACAAGACGGCGATCACCTTCCTCGCCAAGCCGAACGCGACCGACGGTGACGACGGCCTGATCCCGGTGGTCATGGGGACCCTGGTGACGCTGGTGTCGCTGCCGCTGCTGGCGCTGATCTGGGGCGCGCGGACGAGCGATCTGGCCGAGACCTGGACGACGCTGAACGAGGGCGTGACCTTCGGCGGCATGCGCGTCTCGTTCGGCGTGATCCTGACGCTGATCGCGGTCTTCGCCATCGGCGCGGCGCTGACGCGGCTGATCCAGACCATCCTGCGCGCCTCGGTGCTGCCGCGCACCAAGCTCGACACCGGCGGGCGCACGGCCGTGGTCGCGGGGGTGGGGTACCTCGGGTTCGTCATCGCGGCGCTTGCCGCCGTGGGCGCCGCCGGGCTCGATCTCTCGAACGTGGCGATCGTCGCGGGCGCGCTTTCGGTGGGCATCGGGTTCGGGTTGCAGAACCTGGTGTCGAACTTCGTCTCGGGGATCATCCTCCTGGTCGAGCGGCCGGTGAAGGAGGGGGACTGGATCGAGGTCGGGGGATACTCGGGCTATGTGCGCGGGATCAACGTGCGGTCGACCGAGATCCAGACCTTCGACCGGGCGAGCGTGATCCTGCCGAACTCGGACCTGGTGGCGGGGACGGTGCTGAACCGCACCCACAGCGGCACCTCGGGGCGGGTGCAGATCCCCATCGGGGTCAGCTACGACGCCGACCCGCGCCGGGTGGAGGAAATCCTGCTCGCCATTGCCGAGTCGCATCCCTCTGGTGCTCGAGGACCCCGCGCCGGTGGTGCTGTTCATGGGATTCAGCTTGAATACCATGGACTTCGAGATCCGTAGCTGGCTGCGCGACGTGAACTTCTCGCTGTCGGCGCGGTCGGACATGAACTTCGAGATCGTCAGCCGGTTCCGCGCCGAGGGGATCGACTTCCGCATGCCGCAGCCGGTGCAGCACGTGCACCGGCTCGACGAGGTCAGCGCGGAGTTCCTCGTCGCGGCGCAGGGCGCGGCCGCGGGCAAGGACGGTGAGGCCGACACCGTCAAGAAGGGGTGATGGATCCAGGGGATATGGAATCCATATGGAATCCGTATGGCCCCTGAAAGTCAGGATTGGTGTGTCAACTCAGGCGGCGACGAACTCCGCGACGAAGCGGGTTGCCGGGCGGCTGCGGATGTCGTGCGGGGTGCCGATCTGCTCGATGCGGCCCATGCTCATCACCACCACGAGGTCCGCGAGCTCCATCGCCTCGTCCTGGTCGTGGGTGACGAAGACGGTGGTGAGGCCGGTCTGGTCGTGGATCTCGCGCAGCCCGGCGCGGAGCTCCTTGCGGACGCGGGCGTCCAGCGCGCCGAAGGGCTCGTCGAGGAGAAGCATGCGCGGCTCGATGGCGAGCGCACGGGCGAGCGCCACGCGCTGGCGCTGGCCGCCGGAGAGCTGCGCGGGGTAGCGGGCGCCGACGTCGGGCAGGCGGATGAGCGCGAGGAGACGGTTCACCCGGCGCCGGATCTCGGCCTCGGGCGGGCGCATGCGGCGCGGGCGGGCGCGCAGGCCGTAGGCGATGTTCTCGAACACCGTCATGTGACGGAAGAGGGCGTAGTGCTGGAAGACGAACCCCGCCCGGCGCTCCTGCACGCTGAGGCCGGTGGCGTCCTCGCCGTCGAAGAGGACGCGGCCCGAGGTCGGGACCTCGAGGCCG
The DNA here is from genome assembly GCA_963844375.1 of uncultured Alphaproteobacteria bacterium. Lineage (GTDB taxonomy): Bacteria > Pseudomonadota > Alphaproteobacteria > Rhodobacterales > Rhodobacteraceae > Amaricoccus. Next base: position 154,589 of record CAWJOI010000006.1, read on the forward strand.
CCCAGGATGCGCAGGAGCGTGGTCTTGCCGGAGCCCGACGGCCCGAGGAGGGCGATCAGCGCCCCGGACGGGATGGCGAGGCTGACGGGGAGGAGCGCCGTGGTGACGCCGAATTCCTTGGCCAGTTCCTCGATCTCGATGTGCATGGGCTTGGTCTCCTCAGTGGCGATGCGTGGCGGCGAGCTGGTCGGCATAGCGCCACTCCAGCGCCGTCTTCAGGGCGAGGGTGAGCAGGGCGAGGAGGGCGAGCAGCGCGGCCATGGAGAAGGCGGCGACCGACAGGTACTCGTTGTAGAGCATCTCGATCATCAGCGGCATGGTGTTGGTCTGGCCGCGGATCTTGCCCGAGACCACCGCGACCGCGCCGAACTCGCCCATGGCGCGGGCGTTGCAGAGCAGGACCGCGTAGAGCAGCGCCCAGCGGATGTTGGGGAGCGTCACGGTGAGGAAGGTGCGCCAGCCGGACGCGCCGAGCGTGAGGGCGGCCTCCTCCTCGGCGCGGCCCTGCTCCTGCATCACCGGGATGAGCTCGCGCGCCACGAACGGGAAGGTGATGAACATGGTCGCGAGCACGATGCCGGGCACCGCGAAGATGATCGGCATGCCCTGCGCCACGAACCAGCCGCCGATGGCGCTGTTGGCGCCGAAGACCAGCACGAGGCAGAGGCCGGCCACCACCGGCGAGACCGAGAACGGCAGGTCGATGAAGGTGATGAGGAACGCCTTGCCGCGGAAGTCGAACTTGGCGATCGCCCAGGCGGCGGCGATGCCGAAGACCGCGTTGAGCGGCACGGCGATGGCGGCGACGAGGAGCGTGAGCTCGATGGCGGAGCGGGCGTCGGGTTCGGTCAGCGACGAGGCGGCGGCGGCGACGCCCTTGGCCAGCGCTTCGGCGAAGACGACGATGAGCGGCGCGAAGAGGATGACGGCGACGAGCGCCACCACGGCGCCGATCAAGCAGGCGGCGGAACCAGCGCACCTCGGTCGAGGCCGAACGGAACCGCGCCGCGGCGGCGCGGCCCGGGGCCCCGTGAAGGGCGGCGTCAGCCATGGCGGGCCTGCCGGACCTGCGGAACCGGGGTTGGCGGCGCGCAGCGGCACCGGGAAGGCGTAGAGCGCCGCCGCCGCCATCGCCCGCTGGCCGGCATCGTCGTCGTAGGTCCGCACCGACTTCAGCGCCTCGCCGTAGGCCTCGGCGGCGTCGGTGAGGCGGGCGATCTCGGATTCGAGCACGGCGAGAGCGGCGTCGAGCGCCGCCGGCGTCGGGCCCTGAACGCTGCGGAAGGCCGCATGCGCCTCGGCGCGCAGTCTGGCGCGCCGGACGGAAGCCCTCCGGGCCACGGGATCGACCGGGGCCTCGGGAGCCTCGAGCGCCGGGGTTCGGCGCGCCAGCCGGGTGAGGAGGCCGCGGAGCGCGGCGGGCAGCGCCGTGGCGCGTGCGTCCGCCTGCGCCGGGCCTGACAGTGTGACCGACGATGGTTTCCTTGTGCAGCTCAAGCATCTCCGAACCTCCTGCGGCTCCAGACCTGGACCAGGTTGATGATCAGAAGCATGGCGAATGAGATGGCCAGCATGGCCAGCGCGATGGCGATGGCGCCGTCGTAGTCGAACTCCTCGAGGCGGATCACGATGAGGAGCGGGGCGATCTCGCTGACGCCGGGCAGGTTGCCGGCGATGAAGATCACCGAGCCGTACTCGCCGACCCCGCGCGCCAGCGCCAGCGCGAAGCCGGTGAGGAGTGCGGGCGCCAGCATCGGCAGGATCACCCGGAAGAAGGTGCGCAGGCGATAGGCGCCGAGGGTGGCGGAGGCCTCCTCGACCTCGCGCTCGATCTCGCCGATCACCGGCTGCACCGTGCGCACCACGAAGGGCAGGCCGACGAAGACCAGCGCCACCCAGATGCCGAGCGGCGTGTAGGCGACCTTGATGCCGAGCGGCGCGAGGATCTGCCCGAACGCGCCGTTGGGCGCGTAGAGCGTGGTGAGCGCGATGCCGGCGACGGCGGTGGGCAGTGCGAAGGGCAGGTCCACCGCCGCGTCGATCAGCCGCCGGCCGGGGAACTCGTAGCGCACCAGCACCCAGGCGAGGGCGAGGCCGAAGGCGAGGTTGAAGAGCGCTGCGAGGAAGGCGATGCGGAAGGAGAGGAAGAGCGCCGCTCCGACCCGGGGGCTGGCGAGGGTGCGCCCGAGGTCGGAGATGCCGATGCCGGCGCCCGCGAGGAGCAGCGCGCCGATCGGGACGATGACCACCAGCGACAGCATGGTGAGGGTGATCCCGAAGGCCAGTCCGAAGCCCGGCAGGGGCGACGGTTGGCGGAAGCGCGCTGCCCGCGTGGTCATGGCGTCACTTCGCCGTGTAGATCTGGTCGAAGACGCCGCCCTCGCCGAAGTGCTCCGGCTGAACCTTGGCCCAGCCGCCGAAGTCGGCGATGGTGACGAGCTCGAGTTCGGGGAAGCGGCTGGCGTCGGCGGGGTCGGCGGCGCTGACGTCCCAGGCGCGGAAGAAGTTCTTCAGCGCGATGGCCTGGCCTTCGGGGCTGTAGAGGTAGTCGAGGTAGGCCTTGGCGGCCTCGCCCTGCTCGGGGGAGGTGATGTTGCCCTCGACCAGCGCCACCGTCGGCTCGGCCAGGATCGAGATCGACGGCGCGACGATGTCGAACTGGTCCTCGCCGAGTTCCTTGAGTGCCAGGTAGGCCTCGTTCTCCCAGGCGAGCAGCACGTCGCCGATGCCGCGCTGGGCGAAGGTGGTGGTGGAGCCGCGCGCGCCGGTGTCGAGGACCGGGACGTGCGCGAAGAGGTCGTGGATGTAGTCGCGGATCTGCGTCCTGGTTGCCGCCGAACTCCTTGTCGGCCCAGGCCCAGGCCGCGAGGTAGTTCCAGCGCGCGCCGCCCGAGGTCTTCGGGTTGGGGGTGATGACCTCGACGCCTTCGTTCACGAGGTCGCCCCAGTCGGCGATGCCCTTCGGGTTCCCCTCGCGCACCAGGAAGACGATGGTCGAGGTGTAGGGCGCGGAGTTGTGCGGCAGCTTCGTCTGCCAGTCGGCGGGGATCTTGCCGGACTTGGACGCGATGGCGTCGATGTCGCTGGCGAGCGCGAGGGTCACGACCTGCGCCGGCAGGCCGTCGATCACCGCGCGGGCCTGGCTGCCCGAGCCGCCGTGCGACGCCTCGATGGTGAGGGCGGCGTGGCCCTCGGCCTGCCAGTGCGCGTTGAAGGCCTCGTTGAATTCGCGGTAGAGCTCGCGCGTCGGGTCGTAGGAGACGTTGAGCAGCGTCGTCTGCGCCTGCGCCGGGGCGGCGAGGGAGGCCGCGACCACCGCGGCGGTGGCGCCGCCGGACAGCCAGGCGGCGGCGCGGCGCAGGACGGCCGGCAACGGCCGCGGCGCGGCGGGCGGATGGCCGGCATCGAGGAGATGCAGCGTGCCGAAGATATCGAAGCTGACGGTGCCGACCTCGGACGATCCGGCCGCCGGACTTCGGGCGGGGCGGTGCGTGTCGGCGTGAGTGTCTGTCATTGCGACCTCCATCTGTTATTCGATTATCACGACAGAGGTGGTCGTCATTATCAAGAAAAAATGTGAGGCAAGGTAATGCGTGCAATATCAGGGAGTTAATGGAGCTTCCGCGCGAACTGGAGGCCAGCCGATTGCCTCAGGTCAGAGCCGACTCCAACTCGATATCGAGGAGCGAATCGTCGTTCATCAGGTCGGCGAGCGTCATCGATTCGATCATCAGCAGATAGGCCGAGAAGAGGTCGCCGAAGACCTTGCGAATGCGGCAGCGCGCCTCGTCGCGGCAGTCCGCGCAGGGATGGTAGGCCTTGCGCGAGAGGCAGGGCAGCGGCGCGATCGGTCCGTCGATCATGCGCAGCACCTCGCCGATCGAAACGCTCTCGGGCGCCTTGATCAGGGTATAGCCCCCGTCGCGGCCGCGACGGCTGGAGATGATGCCGGCGCGGCGGATGTCGATGAGGATGTGCTCGAGGAACCGCTTGGGGGCGTCGGCGCGCTGGGCGATTTCCTCGATGCGCAGCGAGGAGCCGCCGCGCCTGCGTTCTTCCGCAAGCTCGATCAGGGCCTTGATCGCGTACTTGGTCTTGGACGAGATCATCTTTCGGAGCTAGGCGATGCTTTGCAATTAATCAAGGAGTTTCATAACGATATTCATGTTTCCGTCGCAACGTGGCTCAGAAGAACGCCTGCAGCCCGGTCTGGGCGCGGCCCAGGATCAGCGCGTGCACGTCGTGGGTGCCCTCGTAGGTGTTGACCGCCTCGAGGTTCATCACGTGGCGGATGACACCGTACTCGTCGGAGACGCCGTTGCCGCCGTGCATGTCGCGGGCGATGCGCGCGATGTCCAGCGCCTTGCCGCAGTTGTTGCGCTTCATCAGGCTGATGAGCTCGGGTGGCGCCCGGCGCTCGTCGAAGAGGCGCCCGAGGCGCAGCGCGCCCTGCAGGCCGAGGGCGATCTCGGTCTGCATGTCGGCGAGCTTCTTCTGCACGAGCTGGGTCTGCGCGAGCGGGCGGCCGAACTGGCGGCGGTCGAGGGTGTAGCTGCGCGCGGCGTGCCAGCAGAACTCGGCCGCGCCCATGACGCCCCAGGCGATGCCGTAGCGGGCGCGGTTGAGGCAGCCGAAGGGGCCGGCGAGGCCTTCGGCGCCGGGCAGCAGGTTCTCCTCGGGCACGAAGACCGCGTCCATCTGGATCATGCCGGTGATCGAGGCGCGCAGGGAGAACTTGCCCTCGATCTTCGGGGCGGCGAGGCCGGGCATGCCGGCTTCCAGCAGGAAGCCCTTGATCCTGCCGCCGTGGGCGTCGGACTTGGCCCAGACGACCAGGACGTCGGCGATGGGGGCGTTGGTGATCCAGGTCTTGGCGCCGGAGAGGGCGTAGCCGCCGTCCACCTTCTTCGCGCGGGTGACCATGGCGCCGGGGTCGGAGCCGTGGTCGGGCTCGGTGAGGCCGAAGCAGCCGATCCATTCGCCGCTGGCGAGCCTGGGCAGGTACCGCGCCCGCTGGGCGTCGGTGCCGTAGGCGAAGATCGGGTGCATGACCAGCGAGGACTGCACCGACATGGCCGAGCGGTAGCCGGAGTCGACCCGCTCGATCTCGCGGGCGATGAGGCCGTAGGAGACGTAGCCGATGCCCGCGCCGCCGTGTTCCTCCGGGATGGTGGGGCCGAGGAGGCCGAGGGCGCCCATCTCGGTCATGATCGCGCGGTCGAAGTGCTCCCGGCGGTTGGCCTCGAGGATGCGGGGCGCGAGGCGGTCCCGGGCATAGGCGCGGGCGCTGTCGCGGATCATCCGCTCGTCCGCGGAAAGCTGCTCCTCGAGGAGGAAGGGGTCTTCCCAGACGAAGGCGGCGGGCTTCGCGTGCGTGGCGGCGGTGGCGTCGTTCATCGCGTGTCCCTCGAACCGGTGGCGAGTGGCGAGGATCGGCAGAACCGCCCCCGGGGGCCCGACCTGTGCCGATGGCCCGGCTCGGATGTCCCGCGCAATCTAGCAGAAGCGCTTGGCGGAGCGCCAGATCGCGCTCGAACGGCGGGCGGCCGGCCGCTGTGGTGGTCGGATCGCATCTCTGCTAGGTCGTGCGCCATTGGAGGATCGAGCCTGTGACATCCACGTCAACCGAAACCGAGAAGGTCGAACGCCTGATCGAAGGCTCCGATCTCGCCGGGGCACTGGAAACCGAACAATTCAAGACGTTTCTCGACCATGTGCCCATCGCGATCGCGGTGTCGGAGCTTCTGGATCCGGAGGTCATCGTCTACGCCAACCCCGAGTTCGAACGGGTGTCCGGACTGGGGATTTCCGCGCTCGAGCGGAAATACTGGGACGTTCTGACCGGCGAGGCGGTCGATGAGCCGGACGGACCTTCGCTGGTCGCCGCCATTCTCGAGCGCAGCGACCGTGTCGGACGCTACAGGATGCCGGGCTCCGAAGCCCCGGTGATCGTCGATCTGCATTCGAACGTGATCGAGGATGATGCCGGAACCCCGACGTACCGGCTGGTGGCGCTCGTCAACGCCGTGCCGAGCGAAGCGGCCCCCGAGTCGCTCGAAGCTCTCGTCCGGGAGAAGGACACGCAGCTGCGCGAATTGCAGCACCGGGTGAAGAACAACCTCCAGATGATCACCGCCCTGATCCGCCTGGAGACGCGGAATGCCGAGACGGTGAACCAGGAGGGCTTCGAGCGGCTGGCCGGGCGGGTGGCGTCCCTGGCGCTGCTCTACGACGCGCTCACCCTGTCCGGGGACGAGGAGGAGATCGACCTCGGGGTGTACCTCGGCCAGATCGCGACGGCGGTGATGGCCACGCACGCGGTCGAGGGCATCCGGCTCGATCTGCGTGTCGACAGCTACCCGGTGTCGATCAACGTGGCGATGCCGACCGGCCTCGTGGTCAACGAGCTGCTGACGAACGCGCTCAAGCACGCGTTCCGCGGCCGGGACGGCGGGACGATCACGCTCCACAGCGTGGTCGACGGAAACGGGTGCAAGGTCATGGTTTCCGACGACGGGGTGGGCATCCCCGAGGGCGAGACCTGGCCGAAGCGCGGGCGACTGGGAGCGCTGATCGCCAAGTCGCTGAAGCAGAACGCCAATGCGAAGCTCGACGTGGCGTCCGGGCCGGATACCGGCACCGCGGTCACCATCACGTTCACCCGCGCGGCGGCGGTGGCCCCTTGATACCGGGAGTCTGCCGGGGGTGATCCTGCCGGAACGCCGGATCAGGCCTCCCCGTCCGCCTCCGGCGCCGGCCGGCCCCGGCGGGCGGCGCGGTCGAGGTCCTTTTCGAGGTACTCCTCGAGCCCGACCAGAATCCTCGGGCAGGGGGAGCCCCATCGCCTGCATCTCGGTCAGCTTCTCGCGCAGGGTCTCCTGCATCTCGTGCGGGTCGGTCGGGTTCTTCGCGATCTCGTCCAGCAGCATCGCGAGCTGCACCCTGAACTCCTCGAACGCCATGGCGATCTCCCTGGTCCGCAGCCCTGCGACCCTGCGACCATGCGACAATAGCATGGCGGGCCGGATGTGGTATGGATCTATCGAGCGGCGCTCTTCAGGTCCAGCCCGGGAAAGGAGTAGGCCACAATGTCCTTCAAGACCGTGTTTCTTGCGGTGGCGGCCACCGACGACGACAGCGAGATCGACCGTGCCGCGGTGATCTGCGACCGGCTCGGGGCGCACCTTGCCCTCCTGGTGCTCGGGATCGCCCCGCCGCCGCCGGCCTCCCCCTACGGAGTCGTCTCCAACGACGTCTGGGCCAGCGAGAATCCGCGAGGGCCAGGGCGAGGCGCAGGCGCGGGCCGAGGCGATCGAGGCGAGGATCGGGGCGTCCGGTCCCTCGCTTTCGGTCGAGGCGCAGTACATCGACCGCGGCACGGTGGCGACGCTGGCCGCCCGCTTCGCCCGCTATGCCGACCTCACGCTCATCTCGCCGCAGCGGCCGGGCTTCGAGGTGATGCAGACCTGGGTGCTGAACGGCGCCCTCTTCGAGTCGGGCCGGCCGGTCCTGCTCATGCCGGCGGGGCCGACCGCGTTTCCCGAGGCGAAGAAGGTGATGATCGCCTGGGACGCCAGCGTCGAGGCCTCCAAGGCCGTGCGCGACGCCATCGGGCTGATGCAGGCCGCAGGCGAGGTGCACGCCGTCCTGATCGACCCGGTCCCGTCCTTCGAGGGCCACGGGCCGGAGCCGGGGGCGGATCTCGCCACCTACCTCGGCCGCCACGGCATCGAGGCCACGGTCCACCGGCTTCCCCGCGAGGGCAAGGAAACCGGTGCGATGCTGCAACGGACCGCCGGGGATCTCGGCATCGACCTGATCGTCATGGGCGGCTTCGGCCATTCCCGGCTCCGCCAGCGGATCTTCGGCGGCACCACCACCAGCATGATGAAGGAAGTCTCGGTCCCGGTGCTGATGGCGCACTAGGAGCGTGTACCGTTGCAAGTTTGCCTCCGGTATGAGGGCACGACGATACCCGTGTGCAGCAGGCTGAACCTGGCTTCGCAAGCTTGCTTCGCCATACTTTTGCGGTCAGACTGGAGAGGGACGTTGGGCTTTTGCCGGGCGCTCCCGAGGGCCGCAGGATGCATGGCGACGGTGACCCTGTCACGAAAGCCGAGGAGCGGCTGACGTTCGTCCTCCTGGCGGTGGTGTTGGCGCCCGTGTTGAGCGTTGCGATCGTGGGGGGCTACGGCTTCCTCGTCTGGATGTGGCAGATCGTCAACGGCCCCCCGACCGGTTGAGCGCAGCGCCATGCCAGCTGACGCCAGCAGCAAGATCACCCGCCGCAGCTTCCTCGGAATGGACGAGGATCCGACCGGACACATCTCGAGCCTCGTCGTCCGCGCCCACCCGGACCGCCTCGCTGCCGTCGTCCGACGCATCGGCGCCCTGAGTGTCGCCGAGGTCGCGATGAGCGATCCTTCGGGCAAGATCGTCGTCACCCTCGAGACCCTGAACGAGGACGAGATCGTCGCCGCGATGAACGCCATGCAGAACATGGGCGGCGTGGTCAGCGTCGCGCTCGTCTATCACCAGACCGAGGCCTGAAGCCCCGAAGGAGCCTGCCATGACCGGGATCACGCGGCGCGACGTCATCAAGGCGCAGGCGGTGGCGGCCGCGGCGGCGGCGGCCGGCCTGCCGGTCCCGGCGCTGGCGCAGAACCTGACGACCGACGCGGCGCTGACCGGCCTGCGCTGGTCCAAGGCGCCCTGCCGCTTCTGCGGCACCGGCTGCTCGGTGATGGTCGCGACCAAGAGCGGCCGGGTCGTGGCCACCCATGGCGACGCCGAGTCCGAGGTCAACCGCGGGCTGAACTGCGTCAAGGGCTACTTCCTGTCGAAGATCATGTACGGCGGCGACCGGCTGACCACGCCGCTCCTGCGCAAGCGCGACGGCGCGTACCACAAGGACGGCGACTTCGAGCCTGTCACCTGGGACGAGGCCTTCGACCTGATGGCGGTGAAGTGGAAGGAGACGCTCGCCGCCAAGGGCCCGAAGGCGATCGGCATGTTCGGCTCCGGCCAATGGACGGTCTGGGAGGGCTATGCCGCCGCGAAGCTGATGAAGGCGGGCTTCCGGTCGAACAATCTCGACCCGAACGCCCGGCACTGCATGGCGAGCGCGGTCACCGGGTTCATGCGCACCTTCGGCATCGACGAGCCGATGGGCTGCTACGACGATTTCGAGGCCGCCGACGCCTTCGTGCTCTGGGGCGCGAACATGGCGGAGATGCATCCGATCCTCTGGACCCGCATTACCGACCGCCGGTTCAGCTACCCGCACGTCAAGGTCGCGGTGATGTCGACCTTCCGCAACCGCAGCTTCGATCTCGCCGACATCCCGATCGTCTTCACGCCGCAGTCCGACCTCTACATCCTCAACTACATCGCCAACCACATCATCGAGTCGGGCAACGTCGACGAGGCCTTCGTCGCCGACTTCGTCAACTTCAAGCGCGGCAACGACGACATCGGCTACGGTCTGCGCCCGGAGCACCCGCTGGAGGTGGCGGCGGCGCACGCCAAGGACGCCAACGACGCCCAGCCGATGACCTTCGAGGAATACGCGGCCTTCGTCGCGCCCTACACGCTGGAAAAGACCGCCGAGATGACCGGCGTCGAGGCTTCGCGGCTGCAGGCGCTGGCCGAGCTCTACGCCGACCCCAACGTCAAGGTGATGTCGCTCTGGACCATGGGGTTCAACCAGCACACCCGCGGCACCTGGGCGAACAACCTCGTCTACAATTTGCATCTCCTGACCGGAAAGATCGCCGAGCCCGGCAACTCGCCGTTCTCGCTGACCGGCCAGCCCTCGGCCTGCGGCACCGCGCGCGAGGTCGGCACCTTCGCCCACCGGCTGCCCGCCGACCTGCAGGTGACCAACCCCGAGCACCGCGCGCACGCCGAGGAGCTCTGGAAGCTGCCGCCCGGCACGATCCCCGACTGGATCGGCTCCCATGCCGTCCAGCAGAACCGCGACCTGAAGGACGGCAAGATCAACGTCTACTGGGTGCAGGTGAACAACAACATTCAGGCCGCCCCGAACCTGATGGAGGAAGGGCTGCCCGGCTACCGCAACCCGGAAAACTTCATCGTCGTCTCGGACGTCTATCCGACGGCGACCTGCGAGGCGGCCGACCTGATCCTGCCCGCGGCGATGTGGGTCGAGAAGGAGGGCGCCTTCGGCAACGCCGAGCGGCGCACCCAGTTCTGGCGCCAACTCGTCGATGCGCCGGGCGAGGCGCACTCCGACCTCTGGCAGCTCGTCGAGTTCTCCAAGCGCTTCACCGTCGAGGAGGTCTGGCCGCCCGAGCTGATCGCCCCCGAGGTCGCGGGCAAGACGCTCTTCGACGTGCTCTTCGCCAATGGCCAGGTCGACGCCTACCAGCGGGCGGAGGTCGACCTCGAATATTCCAACGCCGAGTCCGACGCCTTCGGCTTCTACATCCAGAAGGGCCTCTTCGAGGAGTACGCCTCCTTCGGCCGCGGCCACGGCCACGACCTCGCGCCCTTCGACCGCTACCACGAGGTGCGCGGGTTGCGCTGGCCGGTGGTCGAGGGCCAGGAGACGCGCTGGCGCTTCAACCGCGACTACGACCCCTACGCCAAGGGGGAGAAGGCCTTCAACTTCTACGGCCAGAAGGACGGCCGCGCGGTGATCTTCGCGCTGCCCTATGAGCCGCCCGCCGAGAGCCCGGACGAGGAATATCCGTTCTGGCTCTCCACCGGCCGCGTCCTCGAGCACTGGCACTCCGGCTCGATGACCCAGCGGGTGCCCGAGCTCTTCCGCGCCGTTCCCGACGCGGTCTGCTACATGCATCCCGACGACGCCGCGACGCTCAACCTGCGCCGCGGCTCGGCGGTCAAGATCGTGTCGCGCCGCGGCGAGATGCTCACCCGCGTCGAGACCCGCGGCCGCAACGCGCCGCCGCCGGGGCTCGTCTTCGTGCCATGGTTCGACGCGCGCCGGCTGATCAACAAGGTGACGCTCGACGCCACCTGCCCGATCTCCAAGCAGACGGACTTCAAGAAATGCGCCGTGCGCATCGAAGCCGCGTGAGGCCCATGATGCGCCCCTTCATGCGACCCCTCCCGCTCATCGCCATCGCCCTCCTGATCGCCGCCGGCGCGGCGCTCGCCCAGGGCACCATCGCCACCATGCGGCAGGGCACGCCGCTCGATGAAAACGCCGCCCCGCCGCCGATGCCGGCGGTGGTCAACAGCGACGTCCGCCAGGTGCGCAACTGGCCCGAGCAGCCGCCGCTGATCCCGCACCAGATCGACAACTACCAGATCGACCTCAACGTCAACAAATGCCTGACCTGCCACAGCCGCACGGCGGTCGAGGTCAGCCAGGCGCCGATGGTGTCGGTCACCCACTTCATGAACCGCGAGGGGCAGGTGCTGGCCGCCGTCACCCCGCGCCGGTTCTTCTGCACTCAGTGCCACGTACCGCAACTCGACATCCAGCCGATCGTCGGCAACGACTTCGAGGACGTCGACACGGTCATCCAGCAGCAGGGCGCGGGGACGCCCTGATGTGGAGCTTGGTCAAGCGGATCTGGGCGATCATCCGCCGCCCCAGCGTCCACTACAGCCTCGGCTTCCTGACCCTCGGCGGCTTCCTCATGGGCATCGTCTTCTGGGGCGGCTTCAACACCGCGCTGGAACTGACCAACACCGAGACCTTCTGCACCGGCTGCCACGAGATGCACGACAACGTCTTCCAGGAGCTGAAGCCGACCATCCACTACACCAACCGCTCCGGCGTGCGCGCCACCTGCCCCGACTGCCACGTGCCGCACCGCTGGACCTCGAAGATCGCCCGCAAGATGCAGGCCTCCAAGGAGGTCTGGGGCAAGATCTTCGGCACCATCAACACCCGCGAGAAGTTCCTCGCCCACCGGCACGAGCTCGCCGAGCGCGAATGGGCGCGGCTCGGGGCCAACAACTCGCTCGAATGCCGCAACTGCCATTCGGCGGAGTCCATGGACATCACCCGCCAGAGCCAGCGCGCCGTCGAGGCGCACGAGCGCTTCCTCTTCACCGGCGAGCGCACCTGCATCGACTGCCACAAGGGCATCGCCCACCGCCTGCCCGACATGTCGCCGACGGCATTCCGCAGCGATCAGTCGGGCCTCGCCGAAATTGAAGGCTACTTGGCGAACGTGAAGGCCGATTGATCTCGACCCGCCTCACCGAAATTGGCGACAGCGCTGACTCTCGATCCTGACAATTGGATGCCGGGACCCATACGCTTTCCATACGATTTCTGGGTCGAACCGAGACCCCCTTGCGCAGCCCGATGCCGCAAGGGGGTCGCCCCCGGTCAGGCCGCCTCGGCGACCTCCACGGCGGCCAGCGCGCGCAGGGTGGCGGTCGCCGACGCGATGGCCTGCGCCCGGGCCTCGGGGCCGTAGCCGATCTTCTCCGCCCGCACGAAGGTCACGTCGCTTAGCCCAATGAATCCAAGCAGATGGCGCAGGTAGGGCTCCTGGAAGTCGATCGCCGCCGCCGGCCCCTCGCTGTACAGCCCGCCGCGGCTCTCCACCACGATCACCCGCTTGCCGGACAGCAGCCCCTTGGGCCCGGCCTCGCCGTAGCTGAACGTCTCGCCGGCCCGCAGCACATGGTCGAACCACGCCCGCAGCCCGTCGGAATGCTGAAATTATACATAGGCGCCCCGATCACGATGGTGTCGGCCGCCCGAAGCTCGGCGATCAACGCGTCCGAAAGCGCCCGGGCCTGATGCTCCGCCGCGGTTGCGGGCACGCCACGGACGCCGGCGACGGTGGCCTCGGTCAGGTGCGGTACCGGATCCGCGCCGAGATCGCGGGTGACGACGCGGGCCGGGCCCGCGCCGGTCAGGGCGTCGACAGCCTCGCGAACGAGCGCCTTCGAGACCGAAGCCTCGCCGCTGACCGAGCTGTCGATGACGAGAATGGTGTTCATGGCTGGGTTCCTTTGGGTTGCGTCCTGCAGGTCCTGCAGGGTGTGTCTTGTTGCCCGTCGAATATGAGGTTGCAAAAACCGCGACGTTAGACGCATCATTCCCCACACAGTTTTGCAGGATCAGGAACGCCCCCGGACCGACGATGCCCGATCTCGACGACATCCGCGCCTTCGCCGAGGTGGCCGACAGCGGCAGCCTCACCCGCGCCGGGGCTCGTCTCGGCATGTCGAAGTCGATGATCAGCCGCCGGCTGGCGCGGCTGGAGGTGGAGCTCGGCGCGCCGCTCCTGTCGCGGAGCACCCGCGGCATGTCGCTGACCGAGGCGGGCAGCGACTTCCGCCCCTACGCCGAGCGGATGGTCGCCGAGCTGCAGGCAGGACGCGACGCCGTCAGCCGGCAGGGCGACGCGACCGGCCGCCTCCGGATTGCGGCGCCGTTCTCGTTCGGCAACTCGCACCTGGCGCCGGTGCTCGCGGAGCTTGCGCTCCGCAACCCCAGGCTCGAGATCAACACCTCGTTCAGCGACCGGCTGGTCGACGTCGTCGGCGAGGGATACGACGCAGCGATCCGGCTCGGCAACCTGCGCAACTCGAGCCTGATCGCGCGACGCATCTCCACCGTCCACGCCGTACTTGTGGCGAGCCCGGCCTATCTGGAGCGGGCCGGGACGCCCCGGTCGCCTGCGGATCTCGCGCAGCACGAGGCCGTCCCGCACGGCGACGCGGTCTGGCAATTCCGCCGTTCAGGCAAGGTCTTCACCCACCGGCCCCGCGGCCGCTTCACCGCCGACAGCGGGCTGGCCGAGCTCGCCGGCGTCGTGGCCGGACTCGGCATCGCGATGATGCCGACCTTCCTCGCCGGGCCGGCGATCGACCGAGGCGAGCTGGCGACGCTCCTCGACGACTACGAGATCCCGCCGGCCGGGCTCTACATCGTGCGGCCTCCGCCGGCCGAGCCAATGCCGAACAAGATCAAGGTGCTCACCGAAATCATGGTCGAGCGTTTCGGCAGGGAGGATTGGGATGCTCACCGGCCCGACTGATCCGCGGAGGACCTCAGAGGCCGCGGAACGACAGGGTGCGCAGGAGCGACCGTCCAGCAAGGGCGGTGGCCGCCCTCGACGGCCCTCAAGCGCGGTGCTAGGAGGCGCGGGCTGAAGGAGAGGAAGGGTCGTGTCGCGTAGCCTCGATTTCCGCGCGCTCGGCCTGGGTCTCGCGTTCGCCACGATCTGGAGCTCGGCCTTCACCTCGTCGCGGATCGTGGTCGAGTACTGGCCGCCGTTCCTCGTGCTCTCGGCGCGTTTTCTCTGCTCGGGTCTGATCGCGCTCGGCATCGGTTTCGCCGCCGGCCAGCGCATCCGGCTGAGCGCCGGCGAATGGCGCGCGGTCGTCGTCTTCGGCGTCTGCCAGAACGCGCTTTATCTCGGGCTCTTCCATCTCGCCATGCGCACCATCGAGGCGAGCCTCGCCGCGATCATCGCCAGCGCGATGCCGCTCTGCGTCGCCGCGCTCGGCCGGGTCTTCCTCGGCCAGCGCCTGGCGCCCATCGCGCTCGCGGGCCTTCTCGCCGGGTTTGCAGGCGTTCTCGTCATCATGACCGGCCGGCTGGGCCACGGCCTGGACTGGGGCGGGGTGGCCGCCTGCGTCATCGGCGTGCTGGCGCTCGCGGTCGCCACGCTGACGCTCAGCAATGCCGCCGCCAGCGGGAACCTCTGGATCGTCGTCGGGCTGCAGATGCTGGTGGGGTCGATCACGCTCTTCCCCGTAAGCCTCGCCCTGGAGACCTGGCAGGTCGCCGTCCCGCCGCGGTTCCTCGCGGCCTTCGTCTACTCGGCCCTGGTGTCGGGGGTGGCGGCGACGATGATCTGGTTCGTCCTCGTGCGCCGCATCGGCGCCACCCGAGCCGCGACCTTCCACTTCCTCAACCCGTTTCTCGGCGTCGCCATCGCCGCCGCCGTCCTCGGCGAGCGGGTCACCGCCCGCGATCTCGTGGGCGTCGCCATCATCATGGCCGGCATCCTCGCCGTGCAGTTGGCGCGCGCCGAGCGCGGCTGAGATCAGGCGGCGCGCACACCGCGGGCGGCATCCCAGGCCGCAGCGCTGTCCCGCGCCGCCTCGCCGACGCGGGCTGCCGTCCATCCGGGCTTGAAGAGCGCGCTGCCGAGGCCGAATCCATCGGCTCCGGCTGCGCACCAATCGGCAAAGTCCGCGGGCCCGACGCCGCCCACCGCATAGACCAGCGTTGCCGGAGGCAGGACGGCGCGGATGGCGGACAGGCCGGCCCGGCCCATCACACCGGCGGGAAAAATCTTCAGTGCGTCGGCGCCGGCCGCCAGTGCCGCGAAGCACTCGCTCGCGGTGAAGACGCCGGGGTACGAGCCGAGGCCGAGGTCCTTGGTGCGGGCGATAACCCGGGGGTCGCAGTTCGGAGAAACGATGAACGTCGCGCCGGTGGCGGCCACCGCGCGCACCTCCTCCGGCTGCAGCACCGTTCCCGCGCCGATCCGGGCCACGTCACCGAGCGCCTGCCTGCAGCGCCGCGATGCTTTTCAGTGGCTGCGGCGAGTTCAGCGGCACCTCGATCCAGGTGATGCCGGCCTCTACCAGAGTCGTGCCGATGGCGACGGCCTCTCCCGGCTCCAGCCCGCGCAGGATGGCGATCAGGTTGCGGCTCATGCCCGGGTCCTTTCGGCCTGAAGCTGCGCGCGCGCCGCGGCGAGGCCGGCGCGGGTCATGGCGGTCGCATCGACGATGCGCGCCGCGAGGCCGCCGAGCGCCAGCGCGGCCCGGTACGCCTCGGCCAGCCGGTCGGCCCCGATCAGCACCACTTCGCGCCCGAGCCAGTAGGGGCGGGCGCCCGCCAGTTCCGCGCCGATCAGGAGGCCGGAAAGACGCGCGCGCGCCCTTTCCGGCGCAAGGCCATGCAGCAGCGCCTCGGCGCGCAGGCCGAAGAGCCGCGAGGCGACGCGCTCCGGTCGCGCCATGCCGTCCTCGACAGCCTGCAGGAAGTCGGGCTCGGACCAGCCATCCTGCGCCACCGTCTTGCGCAGCAC
Organism: uncultured Alphaproteobacteria bacterium; assembly: GCA_963844375.1. Lineage (GTDB taxonomy): Bacteria > Pseudomonadota > Alphaproteobacteria > Rhodobacterales > Rhodobacteraceae > Amaricoccus. Next base: position 170,596 of record CAWJOI010000006.1, read on the forward strand.
CGAGGCGGTCGCGAGGAGGGCGAAAATCTCGCCGGTCATGTAGCTGGCGAAGCTCACCACCTCGGCGGCGGAAAGATGCACCCACTTGGTGTGCGTTCCCGGCAGGCAGGCCACGCCCTCGAAGCCCGGCTCGGCGGCGAGGAGGCCGGCGATCTGCGTCTCCTCGCCGCGCATCACGTCGGCAGGGGCTGTCCTGCCGGAGGCCGGGCAGGATGCGCACGGCGAGGCGGGGATCGCGCGTGGCGGCGCGGGCGAACGAGGCGGGGCCGGGAGGGCATGGCACGGTTGCGTAGGGCGCCTCCGCCCAGCCGCCGCGGGCGCCGGCCATGCCGCAGATCAGCACGTCGGTGCGGGTCTCCTCGGCCAGCCAGCCGCCGACGAGCCCCAGCAGCACCGGCTCGAATCCGTCCGGGTCCAGCGCGATGGCCCCGGTAGCCGCCGACCCCTCGGCCACGACCCTGCCGCCCGCGTCCATCGCCCAGGCACGCAGGTTGGAGCTGCCCCAGTCGACGGCGATCCAGTCGGCGGTCATGCGGCGGCGGTGAGCATCACCTTGACGCTCTGGCTGCGGTCGAGCGCGAGGCGGAAGGCCGCCGGCGCATCGGCGAGCGGGCGGCGGGCGGTGACGAGCGCCAGAACGTCGACCCGGCCCTCCGCGATCAGGCCGACCGCCTCGGCGAATTCCTTGTCGAAGCGGAACGAGCCGCGCAGGTCGAGCTCCTTGGCCATCACCGGGTTCAGCGGCACCGCAAGCGGTCCGCCGGGGAGGTTGCCCACCTGCACCACCACGCCGCCCCGCCGCGCGGCCATGATCGCCGAGCCGAGCCCGGCCGCGGTTCCCGAGACCTCGAAGACGACGTCCGGGGGCGGCAGCTTGCCCAGGCCCTCGGAGTCCGCGGAAAGATCGACCACCACGTCGGCCCCGAGGTCGGTGGCGAACTTCAGCGGCGCCGCCGCGACGTCGACGACGGCTACGGACGCAGCCCCCTTCAGCCGCGCGGCGAGAAGCGTCAGAAGCCCGATCGGCCCGGCCCCGATCACCGCCACGCTGCGCCCGTCGACCTCGCCGCGCGCGACGGCGTGCAGGCAGACGGCCAGCGGCTCGGCCAGGGCGGCGGCTTCAAGGGAGACGTGGTCCGGCACCGGCACGCACTGGCCGGGGGTGGTGTCGAAGAGCGCCGCGAAGCCGCCCTGCATGTGCGGCGTCTTCGAGGCCGAGCCCATGAAGAAGACGTTCTCGCAGAGGTTCGCTCGCCCCTCGGCGCAGCGCGGGCAGCGGCCGCAAGGCCGGAACGGGTTGACCGCAACGCGTGCGCCCGGCGCAAGACCCGTCACGCCCTCGCCGACCGCCTCGACGACGCCGGCGATCTCATGGCCGAGCACCAGCGGCGAGGTCACCACGAAGTCTCCGGTCCGTGCGTGGCGGAAATAGTGCATGTCCGAGCCGCAGATCCCCCCCGCGGCGAAGCGCACCCGCACTGCGCCGGGGGCGAGCGGGTCGAGCGGCCGGTCCACCATGCGAAGGTCTTCGGGGCCGTAAAGTGTGGCGGCGAGAGCTGTGGTCATGGCCGGATCAATCCGAGCTGGGTGGGGAGCCAGAGCGTCACCGCCGGGATGAAGGTGATGACGATGAGCGCGATGAAGAGCGGGATCAGCCAGGGCAGGATCGCCATGGTGGTTCGCTCGACCGAGAGCTTCGCGATGCGCGACAGCACGAAGAGCACCATCCCGAGCGGCGGATGCAGCAGCCCGATCATCAGGTTGAGGGTGATGATCAGGCCGAAGTGCACCGGGTCCACCCCGAGCCGCAACGCGATCGGCAGCAGGATCGGCACGATGATCGTGATGGCGGCGATGGTGTCGAGGAAGCAGCCGATGACCAGCACCAGCACGTTGACGAGGAGGAGGAAGACCCACTTGTTGTCGGTAAACCCGAGGATCGCGTCCGACATGAGCTGCGCCGCTTGGCTTACTGTCAGGAGCCAGGCGAAGACCGAGGCGGCGGTGACGATGAAGAGCACCGAGGCCGTGGTCTCGACGGTGTCGAAGCCCGCCTTGGCGAGCGCCGCGAAGCTCATCGAACGGTAGCGGACGAGCCCGAGAAAGAGCGACCAGATCACGGCGGCGACGGCGGCCTCGGTGGGCGTGAACCAGCCCATCGTCATGCCGCCGATCAGGATCACCGGCGTCATCAGCGCCATCACGGCCGAGAAGTCGAAGTACCAGTCGAGGGCGACCAGCGCCGCCAGGGCGACCAGCACCGCGACGTTGATCGACAGTCCGGCAAGGATGAGCAGGTAGACGATGAGCGGGAAGCCGAGCACGATCGCGATCTCGAGCCCGGCCTCGCCAGCTTTGCGAGATCGAAGGGTGCGTCCGAGCCCCAGCCCCTCCGGGCCGCGAAGCACCGCGACTGTTCCCATCATCAGCAACGTCATCACCACGCCGGGGATGATGCCGGCCATGAACAGCGCGCCGATCGAGACGTTGGACATCATGCCGTAGATGACGAAAGGCAACGATGGCGGGAAGATCGGCCCGAGCGTCGCCGAGGCGGCCGTGACCCCGACCGCCGCCTCGATCGGGTAGCCGTGGTCCTTCATCGCCTTGATCTCGATGGTGCCGATGCCGGCGGCGTCGGCGAGCGCGGTGCCGGACATGCCGGAGAAGATCACCGAGCCGATGATGTTCACCTGCGCGAGGCCGCCCTTCATCCAGCCGACGAGGCTGACGGCGAAGGCGTAGATGCGGCCGGTGACGCCGGCGATGTTCATCAGGTTGCCGGCGAGGATGAAGAAGGGCACCGCCAGCAGCGGGAAGCTCTCGACGCCCGCGATCATCCGCTGGGCGACGATGATGTCGGGCGCGATGCCGTAGACGAGCAGGTAGAGCACGGACGCCGAGAACATCGACACCGCGACCGGCACGCCGATCAGCATTAGGACGAGGAAGGCTCCGATCAGAAGGCCCATGGCTCTACTCCCCAAAGCCGTCGAACGCGCCGGGGCGCTCGAGCACCGAATAGCCGCGTCGCCAGTTGCCGACTGCAACCTGGATCGAGCGCAGCAGCATCAGCACGAACGCCGCGAACACGCTGTAGAAGACGAGCGACCGCGGCAGGTCGATCGTCACCATCCGCTCGTGCGCGACGATGCCGACATAGCGCCAGAGGAGCAGCGACGCGTAGGCGAAAAAGACGATGCGGATGAGGTCGACCAGCGTCGAGAGCAGCCGCCCCAAGCCGTGGGGCAGATAATGATAGAGCACGTCGACCTGGATATGGCGGGACTGGCGCACGCACCAGACCGAGCCGAGGAAGACCACCACGACGAGGCAGTTGATCGCGATCTCCTCGGTCCAGGCGTAGCTGTTGTTGAGGACATAGCGGGTGAAGAACTGCAGGAACACGCAGAGCGCCATGCCCCAGAAGACCGCGAGCGTCACCCAGTCCTCGATCGAGTAGACCGAGAGGTCGACGGGCGCCTCTTCTTCCTCGAAGACGTGGGCGATCTCTTCCGCGGTGATCGGCGTGTGGTGCTCGACCGGATGCTCGTCGGCCATGCCCTGTCCTCCGTCTCGAGATGAAGGGGCGCCGCTGGCTGCGGGCGCCCCCGGCGTCTGTCAGTTCGAGACGCTCTCGATGGCCCGGATCTCTTCCCAGTCGGCCTGGTTCCAGCCGAGGCTGTCCACCGGCTTGTTCGCCAGCACGGCCTCCTCGAAGCTCGCCTTGTCGACCTCGGTGACGTTGATGCCCTTGTCCTTGAAGGTCTGCACCAGCGCCGCCTCGCGCTCCTGGATGATCGCGGTGGCGCGCACCGCGGCCTCCTGCATCACCTCGGTGAAGATCGCCTTGTCCTCGTCCGACAGCGACGCCCAGCGCGACTGCGAGACGACGGTGTTGAGGTGGTCGACGATGTGCCCGGTCAGCGCGATGTTGGTCTGCACCTCGTAGAACTTCTTCGCCTCGATGGTCGTCAGCGGGTTCTCCTGCGCCTCGACGGTGCCGTTCTGCAGCGCGAGATAGACCTCGGCGAAGGCGATCGGCGCGGTGTTGGCGCCGCACGACTGCGGCATGGCGAGGTAGGCCGGCACGTCCGGCACGCGCATCTTCACGCCGTCGAGGTCAGAGCACTTGGTGATTTCCTTGTTCGCCGTGGTGTGGCGGGTGCCGTAGTAGGTGACCGCGGTGATGTGGTTGCCCGAGGCCTCCTCGTAGCCGTCGGCGAGGCGCTGGAAGACGTCGCTCTTGGTGTAGGCGATCAGGTGGTCGGGGTCGCGGAAGATGTAGGGATAGTAGGTGACGCCGATCGGCGGATAGTCGCGGGCGGCGAAGCTCGACCCGGAGATGATCATGTCGACGGTTCCGAGCTTCAACCCCTGGTTGATGTCGGCCTCCTTGCCGAGCTGCGAGGCTGGAAAGACGCTGATCTCGTAGCGCCCGTCGGTCCGCTTGCCGATCTCCTCGGCCGCCCAGACCAACTCCGTGTGGAAGGGCTCGGTCACCTCGTAGACATGCGCCCAGTTGAGTTTGGTCTGCGCGCTTGCTGCGGAAGCCATCATCGCAAGCGCAACGGCCCCGAGGCCAAGGGTTCGTTTCAACATCTCGTATTCCTCCAGATGGATCTTGTGAAAAGCACGCACCGGTGCCTTGCCGTCAGTAAGCACGCTGCCGCGCGGAGGATCAAGCCGCCAATGCCAACGACGCCGCGCTTCCATGTGCCGTCAGGAGACATCCGCGCATCGAGAGGGGTGGGCGAAACCGGTCAGGTTTGCGGCGCGGCTGATCTTCGAGGAGGCGCTGGAGGCGGCGTGCCGGGATGCACTTGGCGACGACTACGAACGTGGCAGCGCGCCGAGTCCAGCCTTCTTCGTCGCTGGATGGTCCAGGACATGACGGTCCGCAACGTGCGGGCGACGCCGCAATCCTAAAGCGGCGCGCGCCCCGACGGGCGCGCGCTCGTTGGGTTTCACGCGGCGAGGGCGGCCTGGCGGGCGCGGATGCCGTCGCGGACGAGCGCCTTGATCAGGGCGATCGCCATCAGCGCCATGATCGCCGAGAACGGCAGCGCCCCGATGATCATGGCGGTCTGGATCGCTGCGAGGCCGCCCGCGGCGAGCAACGTTGCGATGACCACCGTCAGCGCGGCGCCCCAGATGATGATGTGGGTCACGCCTTTCTGTCCCGCGTCGCCCCCGGAGTTGATCGTGTTGATGATCAGGATCGCGCTGTCCGCGGATGTCACGAGGTAGGTCAGGAGCAGGATGACGACGATCACCGTCATGAACTGGAAGACCACCGGCGAGAGCATCACCGACAGCATGGCGAACAGCTGCGAGGACAGGCCCGCATCCATGATCGCCCGGTTCGCCCCGCCGTTCAGCTCGAGGTCGATCGCGGTCCCGCCGACGATCACGAACCACAGGAAGCACATGAGCGAGGGCACCATCATCGCCCCGAGCACGAACTCGCGGATGGTGCGCCCGCGCGAGACCCGCGCGAGAAACAGGCCGACAAACGGCGCGAAGGCGATCCACCAGGCCCAGTAGAACACGGTCCAGCCCGACTGCCAGCCGGCGAGCGCCGCGCCCGCCTCGGTCCCGTCGTCCTGCCAGACGGTGAACATCATTCCGGGTAGCGCGACGAGATAGTCGAAGAGCCCGAAGGCGAGCGCCTTGAACGCGAAGAGCGTCGCGCCGAACACGAGGAAGAAGGCGAGCAGGAAGAAGGTCAGGGCCATGTTGATGTTCGACAGCCACTTGATGCCGCGACCGACGCCCGAGGCCGCCGACAGGGTCGAGGCGGCCATCACGACCACGAGGCAGACGATCATGATCGTGTTGGTGGGCGCGCCCTCGAACATCATCCATTCGGCGCCGGTCAGCGCATGGAGGCCGGAGGAGAACTGGCTGACGCCGAAGCCGATGGTCACGGCGACGCCCAGGACCGTCGCGATCACCGCGATGATGTCCACCAGGTGTCCGATGGGGCCGCTGAGCGCCGCGCCGAAGATCGGCGTGAGGCCGGAGCGGATGGTCAGCGGCAGGCCGCGGGAGTAGCTGAAGAACGCCAGGGCAAGGCCGATGATCGCGTAGGTGCCCCAGGGCGTCAGGCCCCAGTGCAGGAACGACCATTTGTAGGCCGAGCGCACCGTCTCGGCCGACTCGCCGGCCACGAACCCGCGGATGACGTCAGGGTTGGTCGAGAAGTGATAGATCGGCTCGGCGGTCGAGTAGGTCAGCATGCCGATGCCGATGCCGGCGCCGAACATCATCGAGAACCAGGAGAAGTTGGAGAACTCGGGCCGCTCGTCCGGACGGCCGAGCCGGATCTTCGCGGTGGCGGGCCAGATCGCGAGGCCGAGGCAGACCAGGACAAAGAACGCGGTCACGTAGACGTACCATGCGCCGAAGTTAGCGAGCACCGTCGTATTCACGGCGCTCAACAGGGCACCCGCCCTCTCGGGGAACACGGCGGCCCAGAGGATGATCAGCACGACGAAGGCCTTGGCGCCCACCGTGACGATGCGGTTGAACCCCTCGTAGAATCCCCTGTCGTGAAGCGCGATCGGCAGGTGGGTCAGCGGTGGCGGCAAGGCCATGTGCGGTCTCCCTGTGGGCGCGTCGGTTTCGCGCGTGTTTGCCCGGCCCGGGCGGTGGTTTGGTCTCAGGTGTCCTTCATCAGGCGCAGCGCGTCGTAGACGGCGGCGTGGATGTTGCGGCTGGCGACCGCGTCGCCGATGCGCCAGAGGCGGAAGCCGCCGTCCGGGTTGCGCGCGATCGTCTGCGGTCCGCCGGACAGCAGCGCCGCGTGATCGACCTCGCCCCGGTTCACCGAGCGGTCCTTCAGGTCGAAGTAGAGTGCGTCGAACGGCAAGGTTCCGGTCTCGACCACCACCTGGTCGGCCGGCTTCTCGATCGTGCGCTTGGCGTATTCGTCGTGGAAGACCGCCGTCAGCCGGTTTCCCGCCCGGCGCAGGCCCGTGAGCCGCAGGTTCAGCGTGATTGCGACGCCGTGCTCGGAGAAGGCCTTGAAGTACGGCGGATAGGATGTGCCGCCGACGTCGGGCGCCAGTAGCGCGCTCGGGCGTCACGATCTCGAGCGCTGATCCGGCGTTGGCGATGAACTCGCCACCGTCAGGCCGGGATGAGCGCCGTTGTCGTCGTAGAGGATCACCTGCGTGCCCGGGCTTCACCGCGCCGCTCAGGATGTCCCAGGAGGTGGTCGCCAGCTCCTCGCCCTCGCCGAGGAAGGAGGTGTTCGGCAGGCCGCCGGTGGCGATGACGACGATGTCGGGCGCCTCGGCCAGCACGTCGTCCGCCTCGGCGAAGGCGTTGCAGCGGATCTCGACGCCGAGGCGTTCGCACTCGGCGACGCGCCAGTCGATGATGCCGAGGATCTCGCGCCTGCGTGCGAGGTTCGCGGTGAGGCGCACCTGCCCGCCGGGTTCGGCGCCCGCCTCGAAGACGATCACGCTGTGGCCGCGTTCGCCGGCGACCCGCGCCGCCTCCAGCCCGCCGGGGCCGGCGCCGACCACCACGACGCGGCGTTTCGGCCCGGCCGAACGCGCGATTACGTGCGGCATCGTCCGCTCGCGGCCGGTGGCGGCGTTGTGGATGCAGACCGCCTCGCCGTTGTAGATCGAGTCGATGCAGTAGCCCATGCCGACGCAGGGGCGGATGCGGTGCTCCTCGCCGGCCGCGATCCGCGCGACGATGTGCGGGTCGGCCATGTGGGCGCGGGTCATGCCCACGAGGTCGAGCTTGCCGCTCTCGACCGCGTGCCGCGCGGTGGCCACGTCCTGGATCCGGCTCGCGTGCAGCGTGGCGAGCTCGGCGTGCGCGCGGACCTCGCCGGCGAAGTCGAGATGCGGAGCCGAGCGCGCGCCCATGCCGGGGATGACGTGGCTGAGGCCTTCTTCGGTGTCGATATGGCCGCGGATCACGTTGATGAAGTCGATCTTGCCCGAGGCGGCCAGCCGCGCCGCGATCCCGAGGCCCTCTTCGCGGTCGATGCCCCCGGCGAGCTGCTCGTCGCAGACCATGCGCGCGCCAAGGATGAAGTCGGGGCCGACCCGGTCGCGGATCGCGTCGATCACCGCGTCGCCGAACCGCATCCGGTTCTCGAGGTTGCCGCCGTACTCGTCGTCGCGCCGGTTGGTGGCGGGCGACCAGAACTGGTCGATCAGGTGGCCGTAGCATTCCAGCTCGATGCCATCGAGGCCCGCCGCCTGGACGCGCTCGGCTGCGTCGGCATAGGCGGCGACGACGCGCGCGATGTCCCAGTCCTCCATCGCCTTCGGGTAGGCGCGGTGGGCGGCCTCGCGCATGGAGGTGGGCGCAAGGATCGGCAGCCAGTCGCCCTTGGCCCAGGTGGTGCGCCGCCCGAGGTGGGTGATCTGGATCATCACCGCCGCGCCGTGGTCGTGCACGTCGTCGGCGAGACGCCGCAGCCAGTCGACCGCCTCGTCGCGGTAGAGCTGGATGTTGCCGAAGGCCTCGACGCTGTCCGGCGCCACGATGGACGAGCCGCCGATCATCGTCATGCCGATGCCGCCCTTGGCCTTCTCCACGTGATAGAGCCGGTAGCGGTCCTTGGGCAGGCCGTCCTCGGTATAGGCCGGCTCGTGCGCGGTCGAGATCAGCCTGTTGCGCAGGGTCAGCGACTTGAGCCGGAACGGTTGCAGCAGCGGATCGGCGCGGGTCATGGCCACGTCCTCATCGGTCGAGCGTCACGTCGGTTTCGGGCCGGCTGGAGCATGGCAGGATCAGGCCGGCGTCGATCTCGCGCTGCCGGATGCCGCCCTGGTGATTCATGGTCACGCTGCCCGAGAGCTTGCGGCACTTGCAGGTTCCGCACATGCCCCTGGCGCAGGAGGACGGCATCGGCACGCCGGCGGCCTTCGCCGCCTGCAGGATGCTCTGGCCAGGCGCGCAGTCGAAGCTGCGTCCCGAGCGGGCGAAGGTGATCCGGCGCGCCGGCGCGGACGGCGCGGCCACCGGCGGCGCCTCGTCGGTCGCGTCGAAGTCGAAGCTCTCCTCGAGATAGGCGTCGTCGGGCACGCCTGCCGCGGATGCGAGGCTCCGGACCGTCGCCATGAAGCCTTCCGGCCCGCAGCAGAGCACGCGGCGCGCGGCGAGGTCGGGCACGGCGCGGAGGAGGCCGTCGTCCAGCCGCCCGCGCAGGCCGGGCCAGGCGTCGTCGGGTCGGCTGGCCGCGAGCAGCACCCGGAGCCGGGGCAGACGGCGCTTCAGGCCGGCGAACTCGTCGGCGAAGATCACGTCGGCGGGCGTGCGCGCGGCATGGACAAAAACCACGTCGAGATCGTGTCCCAGGTCCGCGGCGGTGCGCAGGATCGACGCCATCGGCGTGACGCCGCTGCCCGCCGAGACCAGCAGAACCTTCGCGCTTCCCGCCTCGCCAAGGCCGAAACGGCCGGAGGGGGCGAAGGCGTCGATCCGGCCGCCGGGGCGCAGAGCGGCGTGAAGGCGCCCCGACATCCGCCCGCCGGGCTTGCGCTTGACGGTGATGGCGACCGTGCCCGCGACCGCCGCCGACGAGGAGAGGGAGTAGCAGCGCTCGACGGCCTCGCCGTCGATCTGCATCCGAAAGGTCATGAACTGCCCCGGATCGAAGTCGATGCGGCCGCCCGCCTCGGACGCGAGCAGGAATGTCCGCACGTCCGCGGTCTCGTCCCATGCGGCGCGGCAGACAAGCCGCGTCCAGCCGTCACCCGCGCAGCCCGCCGGTGTGCCCGCCAGAGGCAGGGCGATCGCCAAGGTCAATATCCGTGCGCGGTCATGCGCTCGACATACCAGGTGGCGAAATCGTCGAGGGCGGCTTCGGTGAAGCGCGAATAGGGGCCGGGACGAAAGCCCGCCGATTGCACGCCGGCCTGGGCGCGGGCCACGAGCTGGGCGTCCTGCTCGTTCGTGGCCCGCCAGACCGACGTCAGGTGCTCCAGGTCGTAGTCCTCGCCTTCGACCGCGTCCTTGTGGACCAGCCACTTGGTGCGAACCACGGACTTGCCGGCCGAGAGCGGAAAGACGGCCGAAACCACGGCATGGTCGCCCATGACGTGGTTCCAGGAGTTGACGCCCCAGAGATGCAGGTCGCCGAGATCCTTGCGGGTCATGCTGCCGAGCAGCCGCCGCGAGGCGGCGCGGGCGTCGGTCGTCTGGGACTCGCCCATTCCTGCGATGATCAGCCGCTGGGTGCGGAAGTTGGTCGCCTTGCCCAGCGTGTGGTCGACCTGCGCGGACGGAAATCCCTGCGCCTCCCAGGCATGGCTTTGCGCTGCGTAGAGCGCGTCATGCGCCTTGGCGACGGCAAGGTCCTCCGGCGACAGCGACGCGGGATCGAAGCCGAAGTCGAGCGACACGAACGAGACGCAGAGTTCCGGGTGGTTGGCGCCACAATGGTAGCACTCCCGGTTGTTCTCCATCGTCAGCTTCCAGTTGCCGTCCTCCACGATCTCTGCCTCGAAGGCGACCTTGGCGCTGCGCAGGTCGTAGGGGGCAAGCCGCGGCTCCATCACTTCGGCCAGCGCGTCGATGTCCGCCGGCGGAGCGTCGGACAGGCAGGCGTAGAGCAGGCCGCCGACCGAGCGCAGGTGCACCGGCCGCAGGTGGTGCAGGCCGGCGTTGAAATCGACGCCCATGTGCGGCGCGTCGATCAACTCGCCGGTCAGCTCGTAGGTCCACTGGTGGTAGGGACAGACCAGCCGGCCCACGGTTCCGCGCCCCGGGTCGAGCAGCCGGGCGCCGCGATGGCTGCAGACGTTGTGGTAGCGCACGCACGACGCCGTCATCGTCGCCGCAGGATCGCGATCGAGGACCGCCCGACATCGACGGCGCAGACGTCGCCGGGCTCCGGCACGTCCGCCTCGACTCCGACCGCGATCCAGTGGCGGTGGAAGATCACCTCCATGTCCGCCTCGAATGCGTCGTCCCGGCTGTAGAGCCCGGCGGGCAGCATGTGCCCGGGCAGGCGCGCGCGAAGCAGCGCCGATATCGGATCATGAGAGACATCGAGCATGCATACGCCTCCCGGCCGGCGACTCGTCGCCGCGCTGCGACTGCGCGGCCAGCCGATATTCGGCCGACGGGCGGGACCGCTCAATCTCACAAAGACGCTGCGCTTGCATGACTTCAGATTATGGATAGACTCGCGCCCACATGCCCCACATCCGTCGCCGACTCCCCGCCCTCGGCGCGCTGGTCACCTTCGAGGCGGCGGCGCGGCTGGGCGGTTTCACCGCCGCCGCGAAGGAGATCGGGGTCACGCAGGCGGCGGTCAGCCGGCAGGTGCGGGCGCTGGAGGATGATCTCGGCGCGCGTCTCTTCATGCGTGCGCACCGTCGGGTCGAACTGACCGCCGCCGGGAGCGTGCTGGCCTTGGCGGTGGGCCAGTCCCTGGAGCGCATCGCCGAAACGGTCGATGTGATCCGGCAGCCCGGGGCGTCGGTCTCCCTGACGGTCAGCGCGACCCTGGCGTTCTCGCACTTCTGGCTGCTGCCGCGGCTGTCGTCGCTGCTGGCGGATCACCCCGAGATCAAGCTGCGCGTCCTCTCCCAGGATCTGCCGGTCGACCTTCGCGACGGTACGGTCGACGTGGCGTTGCGCTACGGCAGACCACCCTACCGCGACGGCGAGGTTGCGGCGTCCATGTCGGACGAGATCTTCCCGGTCTGCAGCCCGAGCATGCTGGCACGGCTGGCCCCTGGCCGTCTGGAGGCCTGGCCCGCCGACCTTCCCCGGATCGACAGCGAGGCGCCAGACGCCAGCTGGCTGACCTGGCGGCGCTGGTTCGCCGTCGCCGGGCTGAGCCCGGTTCCCGACGCCGGTGCGCTGCGCTTCAGCCACTACAGCGACGCGGTGTATGCCGCGATCGACGGTCAAGGCGTCGTGCTCGGCTGGAGCACTCTGCTCCAACGCCCGCTGATGGACGGCCGGCTGGTTCGGCTCGGGAGCCGCAGCGTGACGCCCGACGAGGCTTACTGCGTCGTCGTCCCCGAACGGCGCCCGTATCGGCCTCATGTCGACACGTTCGTCCGTTGGATCCGCGCCCTTATGGAAACCTGAACACCGTCTCCGGCCGCCCCGCCGAATCTGCACCGGCTACTTTTTGCCTTTCCCGGAATCATCGCCATGTATACCCGTCCGCCACAATCCCGCCGCAGCGCGCGACGAGTTTCGGATCGCTTCTCTTGCTTCCGTGGTCGGTCGCATCTCGCATGCGCAGACAGAAATGGTCTATAAGATATTGTAATGGTTAGCGTCTCATACTTCAGCCGTCGGCTGTCCGTCGCGCCGATGATGGACTGGACGGACCGGCACTGCCGCTTCTTCCACCGGCGCTTCACGCGGCGGACGCTGCTCTATACCGAGATGGTCACCACCGGCGCCGTCCTGCGCGGCGACCGGGAGCGGTTGCTCGCCTTCCACCCCGAGGAGCGGCCGCTGGCGCTGCAGCTCGGCGGGTCGGTTCCGGCGGAACTGGCGGCGGCGGCGGCGATCGGGCGGGAGATGGGGTTCGACGAGATCAACCTCAACGTCGGCTGTCCGTCCGACCGGGTGCAGTCGGGCTGCTTCGGGGCGGCGCTGATGCGGACCCCCGCGCTCGTCGCCGACTGCGCCGCCGCGATGATCGAAGCGGCCGGCCCGGTGCCGGTGACGGTGAAGTGCCGCATCGGCGTGGACGAGCAGGATCCGGCGGTCGTGCTCCCGGACTTCCTCGCGACGGTGGCGGCGGCCGGGGTGCGGAGCTTCGCCATCCACGCCCGCAAGGCCTGGCTCGAGGGCCTGAGCCCGAAGGAGAACCGCGAGATCCCGCCGCTCGACCACCCGCTGGTGGTGCGGCATGAAGGCGCGCTTCCCCGACCTTGCCATCGCCATCAACGGCGGCATCGCCGGGCTGGAGGAGGCCGCCGGCTTCCTCGCGCAGGGCCTCGACGGCGTGATGATCGGCCGCGCCGCCTACCACGCGCCGGCCATCCTCGGCGCGGCCGACCGCGTGATCTTCGGCGCCGCCACCCCCGACGTGACGGCGCGAAGACGGCGGTCACGGCGATGCTGCCCTACATCGAGGCCGAGCGCCGCCGCGGCGACGCCGCTCAACGCCATCACCCGCCACATGCTCGGCGCCTTCCAGGGCCGCCCCGGGGCGCGGGCCTGGCGGCGCCTCCTGTCCGAGGAGGCGCACCGCCCCGGCGCGGGCCCCGAGCTTGTCGCCCGCGCCATGGCGCTCGTCGTCCCCGAGGCCGTGACCGCCTGACCGGGCCGCGTCAGTCGCGCGCGAGGTCGTAGGCCTCCCCGTCCGACATGGTCAGGCGCAGGCGGTCGAGGGCGCCGGTCTCGTCCGCCAGGAACTGCGCGAACCCCAGCGGCAGCCCGCCGAGGTTGGCGGCAACCGCGGCGAAGCGTCCCTCGGGCACGATGGCGACGGTGAAGACGTCGCCGTCCCACGGCGCGAGCGCAGCGCGCGCCGGTCTCCGCCGCGCCAGCATCACCCCGTCGCCGTCCACCGTCGCCGCCACCCGTCCGAAGGTATCGCTGGAGAACGCCCCGGCGAGCGGCGCCAGCGGCGGCGGTGGCGCGGCGTCGGCCGGCGTGGCGAAGGTCGCGCTCTCCGCCGCGTCCGCCGCGCGCGCGCTCTTGAGCGTGCTCGCCACGAAGTCGACCTCGGGATTGCCGAGCAGCCGGTCGAGCGTCCACTGGCCGATCGCGTCCGGCAGCCCGACGTTGGTGGCGTTGCTCAGCACGATCACCGCCGCGTCGCGGTCGGGCAGGAGGCCGATGAACGCGCCGTAGGCGGTGGTGCCGCCGTTGTGCCAGACCACCGTGCCGTTCGGCGTCGACCGGTTCACCCACCCCATGGCGTAGGTCGCGGTGTCGCTGACCGCCACGCGCGGGAGCTTGGTCACCGCCAGGTTCTCCGCCGACACGATCCGCTTGCCCTCGAACGTGCCCCCGGCCAGCTGCATCCGCACCCAGCGCGACAGGTCGTCGACGCTGGAGTTGATCGCCCCCGCCCCGTCGAACGCATAGGGGAAGAGCGGCGTGAACGGCACCTCGACCACCCCGTCGGCGGCCCAGAGGTGGCCGATCGTGCCGTCCGCCGCGCCCTCGATCGCCTCGGCGGTCAGCGAGGTCGAGGTCATCCCGAGCGGCTCGAGGATTTCCTGCCGCACCAGCGTGGGCCAGTCCGGCGCGTCCATCGCCGCCGCCGCGACCCGTCCCGCCAGCATGTGGGTGACGTTGGTGTAGCTGAACGTCGAGCGGAAGCTCGCCACCGGCTCCACCCAGCGCAACGAGCGGATCAGCGCCGGCTGGTCGAAGCCGAGCATCGCCACAGCGTCGTTGACCGCCGGCGGCAGCCCCGAGCGCTGCGCCATCATGTCGTACACCCGGAACTCGCGCGTCACCCAGGGGTCGGCGAGCCGGAAGTCCGGATACCGGTCGATCACCCGGTCGTCCCAGGCGAGCTTGCCGCGGTCCACGGCGATGGCGAGCGTCGCCGAAAGGAACGCCTTGGTGGTCGAGCCGATCTGGAACACCGACCCGCTGTCCACCGCCGCCCCGCCCGCGCGGCCGACGCCGAAGCCCTTGGCGTAGACCAGCCTGTCGCCGGTGACGAGGCCCACCGCCACGCCGGGAACCCCGAAGTCGGCCATCCCCTTGGCGACATACGCCTCGATCTCCGGCGTCAGCGCTGCGATCCGCTCCGCCATCGCCTCCTGCGCCGGCGAAGCGCCCGGCACCCCGAGCCCGACGACGACGAAGAGGGCGAGCAGAACTCCGGCGGCTCCCAGGTCATGGACAAACTCCTCCCCGCGCCGGACCCCGCCGGCAGCCCGAGCCTGCCGCGACCTCCCCCGGCCCGCAAGCGGCATCCCGGCGCGAACGCGAAAAGCCTTTGTGTCCGGCCCGCTGGCACGCTAGGGCAGGGGGTCCCCGCACCCGGAGCGGCCCCGCATGCCCTTGCCCGACCTCGCCCAGCTTCTGCCGCTGGTGGCGCTCCTCGTCCTGATCGGCGCGCTGGCCGGCGTGATCGCCGGCCTCCTCGGCGTCGGCGGCGGCATCGTGCTGGTGCCGGCCTTCCTCTACACCTTCCAGGCGCTCGGCTACGACGGGCCGCGGATCATGCAGGTCTGCCTCGCCACCTCGCTCGCCACCATCGTCTTCACCTCGCAGCGCTCGGTGCGCGCCCACGCCAAGAAGGGCGCCGTCGACATGGACATCCTGCGCGGCTGGGGCCCGGGCATCGCCATCGGCGCCGTGGTCGGCATGCTGGTGGCCGGCAGCATGAAGACCACCGCCCTGATGCTGATCTTCGGCGTGCTCGGCACCCTCGTCGGCCTCTACCTCGCCTTCGGCCGCGACAACTGGCGCTTCGGCGACCACATGCCCACCGGCATCGGCCGCGCCATCACCAGCCCCGTCCTCGGCTTCTTCTCGGTGCTCATGGGCATCGGCGGCGGCAGCTTCGGCGTGCCGCTGATGCGGCTCTACAACGTGCCGATCCACCGCGCGGTCGGCACCGCCTCGGGCTTCGGGCTGATGATCGCCATTCCCTCGGTGATCGGCTTCCTGCTGCAGGGCTGGGGCGCCCCCGGCCTGCCGCCCTTCACCGTCGGCCTCGTCAACATGCCCGCCTTCCTGGTGGTGATCGGCGTCACCATGATCACCACCACCTGGGGGGTCCGCCTCGCCCACGCGATGAACCCGCGCCCGCTCAAGCTCGCCTTCGCCGCCTTCATCATGCTGATGGCGCTCAACATGCTCCGCAAGGCGCTCATCGGCTGAGGCCCGCTCACTCCTCGCCGCGCCGCGCCCCCCGGCCGCCCCGCCGCACCGGCTTCACCAGATGCGCCCGCCCCGGCAGCTCCGCCATCACCGCGCGCCGCGCCTCCGGGGTCATCGACCCCCAGGCCGCGATCTCCTCGATCGAGCGGTAGCAGCCGAGGCAGAGCCCCGCCTGCGGATGCACCACGCAGAGCTTGATGCAGGGGCTCTCCACCGTCTCGCGCCGCCACGGCTCGTCGCTCATCGCGCGTTCGCCTCGAGATGCCCCAGCCGGTCGAGCAGCCCCTGCAGGATGTAGCCCGCCGCCACGTGGTCGATCACCGCCGCCCGCCGCCGCCGCGAAGCGTCGGCCTCCAGCAGCGCGCGCTCCGCCGCCACGGTGGAAAGCCGCTCGTCCCAGAAGGTGATCGGCAACGCGGTCAGCGCGGCGAGGTTGCGCGCGAACGCCCGCGTCGACTGGGCGCGCGGGCCCTCGCTGCCGTCCATGTTGCGCGGCAGCCCCAGCACCAGCCCGCCGATCCGCCGCGGCCCCACCAGCGCCAGGATCGCCGCGGCATCGACGGCGAACCTGGTGCGCCGGATCGTCTCCAGCGGCGAGGCGATCCGCCGCGACGTGTCCGACACCGCCACCCCGATCGTCTTCGTCCCGAGGTCGAGCCCCATCAGCGCCCGCCCCGGCGGCAGCGCCGCGGCGAAGTCACCCACCTCCGCGAAGACCGCCATCACGGCCCCAGCCCCGCGTCGCGCGCCGCCGCGTCGATCTCGGCCAGCGCCGCGGCGTCCCCGGCGTGCGCCTCCCGCGCCTCGACCAGGATCGCGGTGGCCTCGTCCCGGCGGCCGAGCACGCCCAGCGAGCGGATCAGCCGCGCCCAGTCCTCGGGCGGACCGCCTTCCTCCGCCAGCCGCGCCGCCAGCCCGTCGACCATGCCGGCGATCATCGCCTGCCGGTCGGCGGGCGGCATCGCCTCGGCGGCGCTGATGTCGGCGGCGGTGGGGCCGGGGGCAGGGGCCTCCTCGGCCGGCGGCGGCAGGCCGGCCATCTGCGCCGCCTCGGCCATGCCGGCCCGCGCCGGCGCGATCCACGGCGCGTCAGGCGGCCCCTCGGCCACGAGGCCCGACCAGATGCGGTAGGCGACGTCGGGCCGCCCCCCTGCAGCAGGGTGAGGGCGGAATAGTAGCGGCCCGCCGGATTGCTCGGCTCGAGCGCCAGCGCCGCCGCCAGCGCCGCCTCGGCCTCCGGCGAGACATAGCCGCCGGCGGCGACGATCCGCATCTCGGCGAGGTCGACGAGGTCGCTGGCGCCCGCCGCGTCGCCGAGGATCGCCATCACCCGCTCCTGCGCGGCCCGCGCCTCCGGCCAGCGGTCGAGCGCCGCGAGGCTGCGCGCCAGCAGCCGGTGGCCCTCGAGGTCGTCCGGCCGGGTGGCCAGCGCCGTCTCCAGCCGCGCCACCAGGCCCAGGTCCTCGGCGCTCGCCGTCGGCGGCGGCGACGGCGGGGCGGCGCGCGCCGCGATCGCCTCGGCCTCGGCCTGGCTCGGCCGGTTCGCCCGCGCCTCGGCCTCGCGCGCCAGCCGTTCGGCCAGCGGCTGGTCGGGCAACCCCGGCGCGCCGAGGAGCCCGTAGAGCCCGCCCGCGCCGAGCAACGCCGCCACGATCAACGCCGGCGCCGCCAGCCGCGTCACGCGGTCCGGCGCGGCCCCGGACGCCGCCTCGACCGTCTCCTCCGCGGCCGCGGCCAGCAGGCGCCGCGAGACCTCGATGCGGGTCGCCTCGGCCTCCGCTTCGCTCAGCACGCCGCGGGCGAGGTCGGCGTCGACCTCGCGAAGCTGGTCGCGATGCACCTGCATGTCATAGCTGGCCCGCCGCTGGCCGGCGCCGCCGCCGCGCAGGAGCGGGGCGAACACCACGCCGACGCTGCCGACGGCCACGGCCACCGCGATCGCCCAGAACTGCCAGTCGTCAAGCATCCATGCCCCGTCCGAGAAGAGGCCGGACCCTATCGCTTCGCCCGGGACGGCACAACGCCGCCCCGGCGCGCCGACGCCTCAGTCGGGCCGGATGTTGTGGTTGAGGTGGAACACGTTCTCGGGATCGTATTTCCGTTTCACCTCGGCGAGCCGCCGATAGTTGTCGCGGCCGAGCCCCGCGACGATGCGGTCCTCGCCCTCGTCGCCGATGAAGTTGAGGTAGGTGACGCCGCTCGCCCAGGGCTGCATCGCCGCCAAGAGCTCGCGCACCCAGGCGATGCCGCGCGTGTCGTCGGCCGGGTCGGTCCAGAGCCCGAAGGGATGCACGCACCAGGGCGCGTGCCGCCACGGCACCGGCCAGTCCGCGGTCTCCCGCGCCACCGCCCCGCCGCCGGGGAACAGCACGTGCTGCGACGGCGACGGCACGATCAGGCTATGGGCCTTGGCGCAGAAGACGTCGACCGCCGCGTCGGGGACCTCGTTGAGGTACTCCGCCGACCAGTAGTTGCGGAAGCCCGGCGGGTCGTCGAGCATGCACTGCAGCTCGGCATAGGGCATCTCGGCGATCATCTCCGCCTTGTGCCCCAGCGCCAGCATCGCCGCCGCCGCCTTGCGCCCGGCTTCCTCCGGCCCGGCATGGACGACGAGGAGCGCGAAGACGAGCCTGCCCTGCATGTCCGCCGGCACGAAGTCGAGCTCCGGGCCGGTCAGGTAGAGCGCGCCGCCGCCGATGTCGTCGTCGGCCCCGGCGATGAAGTCGCGGTAGGCGCGCAGCACGCGCGGCCCGTCTTCCGGCTCCCAGAGCAGCAGCATCGCCGTCACGTTTCCGATGGGGTGCAGCCGGAGCGTCAGCGAGGTCGCGACGCCGAAGTTGCCGCCGCCGCCGTGCAGCGCCCAGAAGAGGTCGGGGTGCTCGCTCGCCGAGGCGGTGACGACCTCGCCGTCGGCGGTGACTATCTCCGCGGCGACCAGGTTGTCGCATGCCAGGCCGAACTTGCGGTCGAGCCAGCCGCCGCCGCCGCCGAGGGTAAAGCCGCCGACGCCGGTGGTCGACACCCGCCCGCCGGTGGTGGCCAACCCGAAGGGCTCGGTGGCGCGGTCGAGATGCGACATGGTGGCGCCGCCGCCGACGACGGCGGTGCGCGCCTCGGGATCGACGGCGACGCCGTTCATGTGGCGCAGGTCGATCACCAGGCCGCCGTCGCACAGCGCCTTGCCGGCGACGCCATGGCCGCCGCCGCGCACGGCGATCTCGAGCCCGCGCTCGCGGGCGAAGCGGATCGCCTCGACCACGTCCCGGGTGCTCTCGCACTGGGCGATCATCGCCGGGCGGCGGTCGATCATCGCGTTGAAGATCGGTGCGCGCCTCGTCGTAGGCGCGGTCGCCGGGCCGGATGATCGAGCCACCGAAGCGCTGCTCCAGCCGGTCGTCGGGGGTGCTTGCGAGAGGTGCCATTGCCTGTCCTTCCTGAATTCCGCCACGGAACGTCCGTTGTGGCCTTCGACAAGGGTTCGCGGTCTGGAATAGGCGCATGGTATCACGTCTCGCGCTCGAGATCCTGCAGTTTGCCTCCTGATCGGTTGGGCCGTCGCCGCCGATGTCGGGAACGGGTGGGCAAGCGCCGGATGCGGTCTTGGCGATCGCCGGCGAACCCGTTAGGTCGGAGTCCGTCCGACCAGGGGGAAATCTCGGGCCCATGCGCTACTCCGTCGTCACGCTCGCGCGCGAGGCGCTCCGCCAGCACACCGGCTGGGGGCGCGCCTGGGCCGATCCCGAGCCGAAGCAGCGCTACGAGATCGTCATCGTCGGCGCCGGCGGCCACGGCCTCGCCACCGCCTACTACCTCGCGAAGAACCACGGCATCCGCGACGTCGCCGTGATCGAGAAGGGCTGGCTCGGCGGCGGCAACACCGGGCGCAACACCACCATCATCCGCTCGAACTACCTGCAGCCCGCCTCCATGGCGATCTACGAGAAGGCGCGCGGCCTCTACGAGACCCTGAGCCAGGAGCTCAACTTCAACATCATGTTCAGCCCCCGCGGCGTGCTGATGCTGGCGCAGACCGAGCACGAGCACCGCGCCTGGAAGCGCACCGCGCACGCCAACCGCCTCGCCGGCATCGAGAGCGAACTGGTCGACCGCGAGCGCATCCGCCGCCTGGTGCCCATCCTCAACCTCGACGGCCCGCGCTACCCGGTCCTCGGCGGCCTCTGGCAGCCGCGCGGCGGCACCGCCCGCCACGACGCCGTCGCCTGGGGCTACGCCCGCGCCGCCAGCGACAGGGGCGTCGCACATCCTGCAGAACTGCGAGGTCACCGGCATCGACCGCGACGCCGACGGCGTCACCGGCGTGCGCACCACCCGCGGCGCCATCGCCGCCGCAAGGTCTGCTTCGTCGTCGCCGGCTCCTCCGGCGTGCTGGCCGACCTCGCCGGCTTCCGCCTCCCCATCGAAATCGCGTGGCGCTGCAGGCGCTGGTCTCCGAGCCGATCAAGCCGCTCCTCGACTGCGTCATCATGGCCAACACCGTGCACGGCTACGTCTCGCAGTCCGACAAGGGCGAGATGGTGATCGGCGGCGGTGCGGACGGCTTCAACAACTACACCCAGCGCGGCAGCTTCCACCACATCGAGGAGACGCTGCGCGCCCTCATCGAGACCATCCCCGTGCTGTCGCGCCTGAAGATGCTCCGCCAGTGGGGCGGCATCGTCGACATGACCGGCGACCGCTCGCCCATCATCGGCCCGTCGCCGGTCCCCGGCATCTTCCTCAACTGCGGCTGGGGCACCGGCGGCTTCAAGGCCATCCCCGGCTCCGGCTGGGCCACCGCCGAGATGCTCGCCCGTGGCACCCCCGGCGCCCCTCGCCGCCCCCTTCGGCCTCGACCGCTTCGCCGAGGGCCGGATGATCGACGAAAGCGTCGCCGCGGCGGTGGCGCACTGATGCCCGCGCGCGTCGAGGTGCCATATGCTTTCCATACGGATTCCATACGCCCTCCATACGCCCGAGCCCGCCGATGCTTCTCCTGACCTGTCCCGCCTGCGGCGTCACCGCCGAGGAAACCGAGTTCGCCCCCGGCGGCCAGGCCCACCTCAAGCGCATGGGCCCCGGCGCCACCGACGCCGCCTTCGCCGACTACCTCTTCGAGCGCACCAACCCCCGCGGCGTCCACTTCGAGCGCTGGCGCCACGCCTTCGGCTGCGGCAAGTGGTTCCACGTCGCCCGCGACACCGCCACCCTCGAGATCTTCGGCGGCTACTCCGCCCGCGACCCGGCCCCGCCCGCCGAATCCTCGACCGCGATCCGCGCCCGCCGCCCCGACTGGAAGGGCTGGCCATGAGCGGCCGCCTCCCCGAGCGGCGGCCGCGCTGATCGACCGCACCCGCCCGGTCGAATTCACCTTCAACGGCAGGCGCTTGCGCGGCTTCGCCGGCGACACCCTCGCCTCCGCGCTCCTCGCCAACGACCAGGTCCTCGTCGGCCGCTCCTTCAAGTACCACCGCCCCCGCGGCATCGTGGCGAGCGGCGTCGAGGAACCGAACGCCCTCATGGGCCTCGGCCGGGGCGGCGCCTTCGAGCCCAACGCGCGGGCCACCACCACCGAGCTGACGCCGCGCCTCGCCGCCCGCAGCCAGAACCACTGGCCGAGCCTCTCGTTCGACGTCGGCGCCCTCGCCGGCCCGCTCTCGCCGCTCCTGCCGGCCGGCTTCTACTACAAGACCTTCATCCACCCCCGCGCCGCCTGGAAGCATCTCTTCGAGCCCCTCATCCGCCGCTCCGCCGGCCTCGGCACCGCCCCCGATGGAGCCCGACCCCGACACCTACGACTTCACCTACGCCATGGTCGACATCCTCGTCATCGGCGGCGGCGCCGCCGGCCTCGCCGCCGCCCGCGCGGCCGGCGCGGCGGGCGCGCGCGTGCTCCTGATCGAGCAGGCGCAGCACTGGGGCGGCCGGGCGCTCGTCGATGGCGCCACGATCGACGGGCAGGCGGCCCCGGACTGGATCGCCGGCACCCTGGCCGCGCTCGACGCCATGCCGAACGTCAGCCGCCGCGCGCGGACCCTCGGCGCGGGCGTCTACGACCACGGCTATGTGCTTGCCGAAGAGCGGCTTTCCGGCGCGGGGCCGCGCAAGCGGCTCTGGCGCATCCGCGCGCGGCGCATCGTCACCGCGACCGGCGCGCTGGAGCGCCCGCTGCCCTTCGCCGGCAACGACGTGCCGGGGGTGATGCTGGCCGGGGCGGTGCGGGACTACCTGGCCTCTGGGGCGTGCCGCCGGGACGCACCGTCGTCGTCACCAACAACGACGACGCCTACCGCACCGCCATCGCGCTCAACCGCGCCGGCGTGGAGGTGCCCGCGATCCTCGACGCCCGCGCCCGCGTCACGGGTCCGCTGCCCGACGAGGCCCGCGCCCTCGGCATCCGCGTCGCCGAAGGCCGCGCCATCGCCGGGGTAACCGGCGGCCGGCGCGTCACCGGCGTCAAGGTCTGCGCGCAGGCCGGCGACGGCACCGACGGCGAGCGGATCGCCTGCGACGCCGTCGCCATGTCCGGCGGCTGGTCGCCGGTGGTTCACCTCTGGTCGCACTGCGGCGGCAAGCTCGCCTGGAACGAGGCGCAGGCGCACTTCGCGCCCGACCCGGACCGGCCCCCGCGCGACCGCGACGGCGCCGGCTTCGTCCTGACCGCCGGCGCGGCCTCCGGCGCCCTCGACCCCGCCGCCGCCCTCCGCGACGCCCACGACGCCGGCCGCCGCGCGGCGGAGGAGACCGGGCTTCGCGCCCGGCGATCTCGCCGCGCCCCGAACCGCCGCGTCCGCCGAAGGGCCGATCGAGCCGGTCTGGATCATGCCGCGCGCCGCCGGGCCGGCGCTGCGGGCCAAGGCGTTCCTCGACTTCCAGAACGACGTGAAGGTCTCCGACGTGCGCCTGGCCGCCCAGGAAGGCTACGCCAGCGTCGAGCACGCCAAGCGCTACACCACCCTCGGCATGGCGACCGACCAGGGAAAGCTCTCCAACATCAACGGCCTGGCGGTGCTCGCCGACGCCCTCGGCCGCCCGATCCCGCAGGTGGGCACCACCACCTTCCGCCCCCCCTACGCCCCGGTCACCATCGGCGCGCTGGCCGGCGAGGCGCGCGGGCCGCTCTTCAAGCCGACCCGCCGGACGCCCATGGACGCCTGGCATGCGGCCAACGGCGCGACGTGGGAGCCGGTCGGCGACTGGCGGCGGCCCTACTGCTACCCGCGCGCCGGCGAGAGCGTGGCGCAGGCGGTCACCCGCGAGATCCTCGGGCGTCCGCGGCGGCGTCGGCCTGCTCGACGCCTCCACCCTCGGCAAGATCCTGGTGAAGGGCCCCGACGCCGGCGCCTTCCTCGACCTCCTCTACACCAACGTCATGTCCTCCCTCGCCGTCGGCCGCTGCCGCTACGGGCTCATGTGCAACGAGAACGGCTTTCTCTTCGACGACGGCGTCGTGGTGCGCCTCGGCCGAGGACAGCTTCCTCTGCCACACCACCTCCGGCGGCTCGGACCGGGTGCACGGCTGGATGGAGGAGTGGCTGCAGACCGAGTGGAGCGGCCTGCGGGTCTTCACCGCCAACCTGACCGAGCAGTTCGCCCAGGTCGCCGTGGTCGGGCCGCGGCTCGCGCACGGTGCTGGAGCGCCGCGGCGGCATGGACCTCGGCCGCGAGGCGCTGCCCTTCATGGCCTTCGCCGAGGGCACGCTCGCGCGGCATTCCCGCCCGGGTCTACCGGATCTCCTTCTCGGGCGAGCTCTCCTACGAGGTGGCGGTGCCGGCCGCCCGGGGGCAGGAGCTCTGGGACGCGCTGCTCGGCGGCCGGCGCGGCGCTTCGGCGTCCAGCCCTACGGCACCGAGGCGCTGCACGTCATGCGCGCCGAGAAGGGCTTCATCATGATCGGCGACGAGACCGACGGCACGGTGACGCCGCAGGACCTCGGGCTCGGCTGGGCGGTCTCGAAGAAGAAGGCCGACTTCATCGGCAAGCGGGCGCAGGAGCGCCCCGACCTCACCCGCCCCGACCGCAAGCAGCTCGTCGGCCTCGCTGACCGAGGACCCCGCCGTGGTGCTGCCCGACGGCGCCCACGCCGTCGACGGGCCGGTTCGGCGGACGGACCGACGCCGACCATCGGCCACGTCACCTCGAGCTACTTCTCGCCGACGCTCGGCCGCTCGATCGCCATGGCGCTCGTCGCGGGCGGGGCGGGGCGCAAGGGCGAGATGCTCGAGCTTCCCGGTCGGCGGCGGGCGCACCGTGCGCGCCACGGTCGTCGACCCGGTCTTCCTCGACCCGGAAGGGAGCCGGCAGAATGTCTGAGCCTTCGCGCCGCCGACCGGCCGTCCGCCGTCGAGCGCGAGGCGGCATGGTCACCCTGCGCGGCGATCTCGCCGACGCCGGCCGTCGCCGCCGCCGTCGCCGCGGTCACCGGCTGCGCCATGCCGGCGGTGCGGCGGGTGGCGCTGGCCGGCACGAACGCCGCGGCGTGGATGTCGCCCGACGAACTGATGCTGCTTCGTCGCGCCGCGGGCAGGGCCCGCGGCCGCATCGGCCGCTCGGCGCGCGCTCGAAGGCACCGCATCACCTCGCCGTCGACGTCTCCGACGCCCGCGTCGCTGTTCCGCCTCGAGGGCCCCGGCGCGCGCGAGGTCCTGGCCAAGGGCGCCCCGGTCGACCTCGCGCCCGCAGCGTTCGGCCCGGGCGACTTCCGCCGCACCCGGCTCGGCCAGGTGGCGGCGGCGTTCTGGATGCCCGAGCCGGAGGTTTTCGACCTGATGTGCTTCCGCTCGGTGGCGGGCTTCGTCGCCGACTGGCTGGAGAACGCCGCCCGCGCCGGCAGCCTGCCCGGCCACCTGCGCCAATCGTGACGACCCGCGAAACCGCCCCTTGAATTGCGGCGGCACCGGCCTAGAGTGGCGAAAACCCAGGGTTGGGGGACCCGATGCGTCGCATCCCGATTACCTTCGCGGCCGTCATCGCCCTGATGACCGCAGCGCCTGCCGTTGCCCTGGGCATCTGCGTCGAGGGCGCGTATCCGCCGTTCTCCGAGACCCGCGCCGACGGCACGGTCGTCGGCTTCGACATCGACATCGCCAACGCGCTCTGCGAGCGGATCGGCGAGACCTGCGAGATGGTGCGCACCGACTGGACGCGGCATGATCCCGGCGCTGATCGACGGGCGCTGCGACGCCATCATCGCCTCGATGTCCGACACCCCCGAGCGGCGCCATCTCCATCGACTTCACCGACCGCTACTACCGCGCGCCGGTGCGCTTCGTCGGGCCGGCGGACGCCGGGCTCAGCGACGCGCCGGATGCCCTCGCCGGCAAGGTCGTGGGCGTGCAGCGCGGCACGGTCAACCAGACCTTCATGTCCGCGCACTACCCCGCCGCGCTGCTCAAGCTCTACGGCAACCAGGAGCACGTGCTGCTCGACCTCACGCTCGGCCGCCTCGACGCGGTGCTCGGCGAGGCGCTGCAGCTCGACGCGGGCTTCCTCAGGACGCCGGCCGGCGACGGGTTCGCCTTCTTCGGCGGCGACCATTTCGACCCGGCGATCCAGGGCACGGCGCCGCGATCGGCGTGCGCAAGGAGGACACCGACCTGCGCGACCGGCTCTCGGCCGCCATCGCCGCGATCCGCGCCGACGGCACCTACGACGAGATCGAGGACGCGCTACTTCGACTTCGACATCTACGGCGAGCTGACTCGCCGTACCGTACTGCCCTTGACGGCACCGCCGGCAACGGCATGCTCATGTCCAGAAAACCAACAGGGAGCCTACCATGAAGCGCACAGTCTGCGCCGGCCTCGCCGCGGCCGGCCTCCTGGCGGCCGCCCCGGCGCTCGCCCTCAACCTCTGCGTCGAGGGCGCCTACCCGCCGTTCTCCGAGGTCGCCCCCGACGGCGCGATGGTGGGCTTCGACATCGACATCGGCCAGGCGCTCTGCGCGCAGATGGGCGAGACCTGCGAGCTGGTGAAGGTCGACTGGGACGGCATCATCCCCGCGCTGCTCGAGAAGAAATGCGACGCCATCGTCGCCTCGATGTCGTCGACCGAGGAGCGCAAGCAGGTCATCGACTTCAGCGCCAAGTACTACCAGGTGCCGAACCGCTTCGTCGCCAAGGCCGACGCCGGCTTGACCGACACGCCCCGAGGGCATGGCCGGCAAGGTCGTGGGCGTGCAGCGCGGCACCATCCACCAGTCCTTCATGGAGGCGCACTACCCCGACACCGAGCTCCGCCTCTACGCCAGCCAGGACGAGGCCGACCTCGATCTCGCGGCCGGGCGGGTCGACGCGCTGATGGCCGACAGCGTCTCGCTGGAGGACGGGTTCCTCGAAACCGACGCCGGCGAGGGTTTCGCCTTCTTCGGCGCCGAGAACCATTACGACCCGGCGATCCACGGCAGCGGCGTCTCCGTCGGCGTCCGCAAGGAGGACACCGAACGTCCGCGACCGGTTCACCGCGGCGATCGACGCGATCCGCGCCGACGGCAGCTACCAGAAGATCTCCGAGCAAGTACTTCGGCTCCGACATCTACGGCAGCTGACGCCAAGCGGCGGCGCTGGAGCCCGGCGCCGCGCTGCCATGGAAAACCTCATCCGCTACACGCCGATCCTGGCCCAGGGCGCGCTGGTGACCATCGCGCTCGCCGTGCTGTCGCTGGCGCTCGCCACCCTGCTCGGCGCGCTCGGCGCCGCGGGCGGCATCGGCGGCGGCCGGACTCGGCCAGGCGCGCGGTCCTCGCCTACACCACCGTCGTGCGCGGCGTGCCGGACCTCGTGATGCTGCTCCTGGTCTATTTCGGCGGCCAGCGGCTGGTCAACGTCGTGGCCGGCTGGCTCGGGCTTCGGCACGACCGACCTCTCGCCCTTCCTCGCCGGCGTGCTCGCGCTCGGCTTCATCTACGGCGCGTACCTCACCGAAACCTTCCGCGGCGCCTACCTGACCATCCCGCCGGCCAGCTCGACGCCGGCCGCGCGCTCGGCCTGCGCCGCTTCGCCGTGCTCTGGACGGTGCCGTGCCGCAGCTGCATGCGCTTCGCGCTGCCCGGCTACGCCAACGTCTGGCAGGTGCTGGTGAAGTCCACCGCGGTGGTCTCGGTGATCGGCCTGCAGGACGTGGTCGGCCTCGCCAACGACGCCGGCAAGAGCGCGCACCAGCCGTTCCTCTTCTTCATCGCCGTGCTGCTGGTCTATCTCGCCATCACCTGGGTCTCGTCGCAGGCCTTCGAGCGGCTCGAGCGGCACCACGCCCGGGGGATCGCTCCGTGCGCGTTGACCTCGTCCTCGCCAACTGGACGCTCTTCGCCGAGGGCATCTGGATGACCCTGCAGCTCACCGCCATCGCGCTCGCGGCCGGCTTCTGCATCGCCGTCCCGGCCGGGCTGGCGCGGGCGCGGCGGGTGCGCTGGGCCTCGCCGCTGATCAACGGCTACGTCTATCTCTTCCGCGGCACGCCGCTCCTGGTGCAGGCCTTCCTGATCTACTACGGCCTCGTCGCAGTTCGAGTGGGTGCGCGACAGCTGGGCCTGGACCTTCCTGCGCGAGCCCTGGTGGTGCGCGGTGATCGCCTTCGCGCTCAACTCCGGCGCCTACATGACCGAGATCGTCCGCGGCGCCGTCGAGACCACCCCCGAGGGCGAGCTCGAGGCCGCGCGCGCCCTCGGCCTCTCCCCCCGCCAGGTCGACGCGCTGGTGCTGATCCCCTCCGCCCTCCGCCGCGCGCTGCCGCAGTTCGGCAACGAGGCGGTCTTCATGCTGCACGGCTCGGCGGTGGCGAGCGTCATCACGCTCCAGGACATCCTCGGGGCCGGGCGCACCCTCAACGCCAAGTTCTACCTCGCCTACGAGGGCTTCCTGACCGCCGCCATCATCTACATGGCGATCACCTTCGCCCTCGTCCTCACCTTCCGCGCCCTCGAACGCCGCTACCTCCGCCACCTCGC
>CAWJOI010000007.1:0-83584 GCA_963844375.1 uncultured Alphaproteobacteria bacterium
CCAATCTCCGCGAACGATCGTCCGATGAGACACTCTGCATCCTGCAGCAGTCGCTCGAAACCGGCTGCAGCAAATTGATCGGCAAGTCGTAGCGAAGCCAATGCGAGACCCTGCCCGGCTGCTCGATCCTACCGCACGAAAACTGCAAGCTCGAATATGTGAGGCTTGGAAATGGTCCGGACAGGGGATTTGTGTGGCGCGTCAGCGCTCCCAGTCCTTCGGGTTGCGCGATATCTGGCCGTGCCGAAAGTCCTCGCGGATCATGTAAACGATCTCATCAGCGATCTTGTGTGCGACACGCACGACAAGAGACATCGTCGTGGCAACCGTTCGCGCTGCGAGCGGCTGGTGTCCTACGCTCGCCGTTCCGAGTGTGTCGATTCCAACCAGTTGAACGGACATCCGCTTCTCCTCTTGTGTGGCCCCCGTGGCCGCTGACGAGGAGACTGGGCCTGTGGCCCCTGCGGGTCGTGGTCTTGGGGCTGAAATGTTCCAAAATGAACCTAGGCGATACAAAGGGCGTGGGCGGCTGCCTCGAAGCTATGCGGCCGGCCTAGCGAGCCTCTTCCTCAGGCATCCCCGCCAGCCGCAACCCTTCGATCACCACCTCGATCTGCCGCTGGTCCCGCATCATCTGATGACCGCGGCGGATGTTCGCGAAGTTGGTCTCGGGCGTCAGCTTACGCAGCGCTTCGGCCCAGCGGGCAGCTTCCTCGCGCCGACCGAGGAACGCATTTGCGGCGACCAGCATGGTATGGGTTACCGCGTTGCTGGGTGACACGGCATAGGCCCTGCTGGCCCAGTCGAGCGCCTCCTCGAAGCGGCCCTGAAGGATGCGGATATGGGCCAATCGCGTCAGCGTCCAGTGGCTGACATAGTCGTTGGGATTGAGCCGCACTGCCCGAAGGAATACCCCTCGGCCTCCTCGACCTCGCCGGCCCACAGCGCCCCCACCCCGGCATAGCCAAGAACGTGGACGCTGTTGGAATTCTCGGCGGTTGCCTGGCGGATCGCGGCCAGCCCGGATTCATACTCGCCCCCGAGCATGATGACCGATATTCCGCCGGTTACCCGGATATTGGCGTCGCTGCCGGCGACGGCCAGCGCAACGCGGGCATACTCGAGACCCTTGCGCCGCGTTTCCTCGGTCGCGCCCGGCATTTGCCGGTCGTAGAGCGAGGTGTACGCGATCGTCGCAATGGCGATCGCGGGCGGGAAGTCGGGGTCGAGTGCCAGCGAACGCTCGATCAGTTCGATGGCGTGCAATGTGGCGCCGGGTTCCGTTTCAGGACCAGGGCCATGGCCTCGAGGTAGAGATCGTAGGCATCGAGACTGGTCGGCGGCTTCAAACGGGCGTGTTCGATCTCGGCGCGCTTGACCATCGGCTCGACGATCGAGACGACGCTCTCGGTGATGCGATCCTGCATGTCGAAGACATCTTCGAGGGTGCCGTCGTAGTTCTGCGCCCAAAGGTGCGCCGCGGTCGCCGCGTCGACCAGTTGGGCCGTGACCCGCAACCGGTTGCCGGACCGCCGTATGCTGCCTTCCAGCACGTAACGGACGTTGAGCTTGCGGCCGATCTCCCGAACGTCCACCGCCCGTCCCTTGTAGACGAACGACGAGTTGCGCGAGATCACGGCGAAGGTCTTGAACCGGCTGAGCGCGGTGATGAGGTCGTCGACGATGCCGTCGGCAAAATAGTCCTGGTCAGCCTCGCCGCTGAGGTTGTGGAACGGCAGCACGGCGACAGACGGGAGCGGCGAGGTCGCTTCCCGCGGCGCTTCCGCATCCTCGGTCCAGAGCCGGTAGCCGATCCGCGCAACGGTCGTGATCCAATCGCTGTTGTCGGCGCGCTGCCCGAGCGCCTTGCGCAGCGCAGCCACCTGCACCGTAAGATTGCCCTCCTCGACGCTCGTTCCGGGCCAGACGCGTTCCATCAGGTCACCCTTGGAAACGACCGAGCCCTGGGCGTCGAGCAACGCCATCAGAAGCGCCGAGCTGCGGCCTCCGAGCGCAACATGCTTTCCTTCCCGCGTCAGCGTTCCCTTGCCGCGGTTGAAGGCGAACGGGCCGAACGTCACGGAGTCCATTGTGAAACAATAGCACAGACAGAAGATCGCTGTGAAAATCACATGGCTCCCTCCCCGCGAAGGCCCGAACGGCGGCTTGTGGCGCAAACTGCCGTTCGGTAGCTCAAGAGCGGGGGTCACCCTACAAGGCTCTTCCGATTGGCGGCCTTGGGCGGTCGAGGTGCCACCGGCCCGACGCCGCGCTCCGTCGAGCGACGCTCATGGTGCGATCAAGTCGCGAAGGGTGCGCGGGTGGCCTGTGCGCGCGGGGAGATGTCGTGTGAAGTATATTTCGAAATATATTTCCAAATAAGTGAAAATAAGGTGAAACGGTGCTGCGCGACATTTCGTCGCGCACCTCGTGGACGGTGCCGGTGGCGTTCTGTCTTTGCTTCGCTCGACGGGACGTTTCCTGCTGTGCGAGGCGCAGGGCGCCTCGCACAGCAAGGGGCCGGGGGGGGCGTCGCGAGTGGCGCATTGCGGACCTGGCAAGGCGAGGTCAGCACAAGGCTGCCGCCGCCATATAGCCGGCATCACGGGCTACCCTTCGCTCAGGCTTTTCCATATGAGGGCCCTCAAGCAGGAACCGACCGAGCGTGTGGGGCGTTTGGCGGTCGAGAGCGGGCGATTGCCCGCCCGTTTCATTTCTCCCAGAAGCAAGAGAGACCCGATGCGCGTCACCATTCGATGCTCCCTCGACTATGCGGTTGGCGGCGATTGCCCCGTGATGCTGCAGATCGAGGCGGCCAACCTGCCCGACCAATCCGTGACCGAGCAGAAGCTCGACATCCGTCATGCCAAGGACTTCGTGCGCGTCGCCGCGGACGAGGGCGTGGGCGAGCGGAGCCTGTTCCGGGTGGAGGACCGGCTGCACTGCCACTACGAGGCGCGGGTCGAGATCGAGCGCACGCTCGCCGATATCCGCAGCCTGGCCGCGGTGCCGCTGCCGGCGCTGCCGGCGGAGACGGTGAAGTTCCTGATGCCGTCGCGCTACTGCCAGGCGGACCTGTTCCAGCCGTTCGTGGAGCGGGAGTTCGGCACGCTGGAGGGCGGCGTGCGGGTGGCCGCGATGCGCGACTGGATCGAGCAGAACTTCGAGTACGTGCGCGGGTCGAGCGACGCGCAGACCACGGTGGTGGAGAGCTTCGTGCAGCGGCAGGGGATCTGCCGCGACTATGCGCACGTGATGATCACGCTGGCGCGGGCGAGCGGGATGCCGGCGCGCATGGTGAGCGTCTATGCCCCGGACGTGACGCCGCCGGACTTCCACGCGGTCGCCGAGGTCTTCGTGGGGGGCGAGTGGCGGCTGATCGACGCGACGGGGATGGCGCAGCCCGACACCATGGTGCGCATCGGGGTGGGCCGCGACGCCGCCGACATCGCGTTCCTGATCGTCTATGGCGAGAACGAGCTGAAGAAGCAGACGGTGAGCGTCGAGCGGGGCTGACGGGGCTCAGTTGCGGCCGAAGAGGCCCTGCAGGACGTTCTGCACCACGGTGCGGACGGCGGTCTGCACGCCCTCGACCGGGGCGGGGAGCCGCGGCGCGGCGACGGGCGGGGCGGGCAGCCGCTCGGGCAGCGGGCGGATGGGCAGGCCTTCCTCGACGCGGGTCATGGTCTCGCGCCAGATCTCGGCGGGCAGGCCGCCGCCGGTGGTGCCGGTGAGCGGCGTGTTGTCGTCGTAGCCCATCCAGACGCCGGTGACGTAGTCGGCGGTGAAGCCCACGAACCAGACGTCGCGGGCGGCCTGGGTGGTGCCGGTCTTGCCGGCGGCGGGGCGGCCGTCGGGCAGGCGGGCGCGGGCGCCGGTGCCGTGGTCGATGACCTGGCTCATCATCCAGACGAGCTCGCCCGCCGCCTTTTCGTCGAGGACGCGCACCCGCGCGCCCGGGCCGCCCTGCATCAGCGGCATGCCGTCGGACTTGCGGCGGAGTTCGGTCAGGCCGTAGGGCGTGGTCCTGACCCCCTGGGCGAGGAAGCCGGCGTAGGCGCCGGTCATCTCGAGCAGGGTCGCCTCGGAGACGCCGAGCGCCAGCGCGGGGCCGTCGGCCATCGGGCCGGTGAGGCCGAGGTCCTGGGCGACGGCGCGCACCCGCTCGCGGCCGGTGGCCTCGGACACGCGCACCGTGGCGGTGTTCACCGACTGCGCCAGCGCCTCGGTCAGGTTGATCTGGCCGAGATACTTGCGCGTGTAGTTGTCCGGCGTCCATTCGCCCGATCCGGGGATGTAGAGCGTCAGCGGCGCGTCGAGCACCGGGTCGTAGGGGCTGGCGCCGGACTGGAGGGCGGCGGCGAAGACGAAGGGCTTGAAGAGCGAGCCGGTCTGGCGGCGGGCCTGGGTGGCGCGGTTGAACTGGCCCTCGCCGGCGCCGAGGTCGCGCCCGCCGATCATCGCGCGCACCGCGCCGTCGGGCGACATCACCACCACCGCGGCCTGGACGTTGGAGCCGGGCTTGAGCTTGGTCTCGAAGACGGCCTCCATGCGCCGCCTCGGCGGCGCGCTGGACGCGGGGGTCGAAGGTGGTCAGGACCTCGACGTCCTCGGTGGTCTTGCGGGTGAGGAAGTCCGGGCCCGATGACATGACCCAGTCGGCGAAGGACCCGCCGGCGCGGGCGGCGGCCGCCGCCGAGAGGACCGCCGGGCGGCGGCGCGCCTCGTCGGCCTGCGCTGCCGTCAGGTAGCCCTGATCCTCCATCAGGCTCACGATGATCTCGGCCCGTTCCTGCGCCCGGGCGAGATCGCCGGTGGGCGCGAAGCGGGAGGGTGCGCGCAGGAGGCCGGCCAGCATCGCCGCCTCGGCCGGGTTCACCTCGGCCGCCGACTTGCCGAAGTAGCGCTCGGAGGCCGCCTCGAAGCCGGTGGCGCCGCTGCCGAGGTAGGCGCGGTTGAGATAGATGGAGAGGATTTCGTCCTTGGAGAACTTCCACTCCAGCGCCAGCGCCGCGGGGATCTCCTTGATCTTGCGCTCGAGGGTGCGGGTGTTGTCGAACCAGACGAGCTTGGCCACCTGCTGGGTGATCGACGAGCCGCCCTGCACGGTCTGCCCGGCGCGGAGGTTGACGACCAGCGCGCGGAGCGTGCCCTGCGGGTCGACGCCGAAGTGCCAGTAGAACCGGCGGTCCTCGGTGGCGATGATGGCGTTGATCAGGTGCGGCGACACCCGCTCGGCGGTGGTGAGGCCGAGCTGCTGCCCGCGCCAGGCGAAGGTTTCGCCCGAGGTGTCGACCAGGGTCACCGAGCCGCCCTCGCGGGGGTCGAGGAGCTCGTCGATCTCGGGAATCTGGCTGACGTACCAGGCGGTGGCGACGGCGAGCACGATCGCGGCGAGAATTGCGGTGCGCAGGCCGATCCACCAGACAACGCGCAGCACGCCGCCGACCGCGCCGCGGATCGTGCGCCTGATCAGGCCCGGGCGGGCCTTCCTGCGTCGCTTGCCTGTCTGGGCCATGCCCTCGTTACGTCTGCTCTGATTTTTTCCGACCCTACGCGGATTCGCGTCCGACCGCCAGATTTCAATGCGCGCGCGGCAGGCGCCGCTGGCGCGAACGTGTTCTGCCTAGCAGAGTGGCAGTGGGGAGCGATCTTGCTGCAACTGCACAATAATGCGGCAGTAGCTTGGGCAATCGGGTCGCGCCTATCGCGTTTTTTTACATGATGTCAAAGGCATACGTGTGGCCATGGCGACTGGCACGAAACCTGCATGACTGTTCTCGGCGCGGCTTGCGTCACGGGAAGCAACGAGGAATCTCATGAAATTGATCATCGCCGTGATCAAGCCTTTCAAGCTGGAGGAGGTCCGTGAGGCACTGACCGCCCACGGCGTGCAGGGCCTGATGGTGTCGGAGGTGAAAGGCTACGGGCGGCAGGCGGGCCACACCGAAATCTATCGCGGGGCCGAGTACGTCGTGAACTTCGTTCCGAAGATCAAGCTCGAGCTGGTGGTCAGCGACGCGGCGGCCCCACAGATCGTCGAGACCATCGCCGTCTCCGCCAAGACCGGCAAGATCGGCGACGGCAAGATCTTCGTCCTCCCGGTCGAGCAGGCCCTTCGGGTTCGCACGGGCGAGATGGGCGACGAAGCCCTGTGACCGGACCCCAAATCTCAATGCAAGGAAACCAATCCATGAGACTGTTCAACACGCTGCCCTGGCTTGCGTTGGCCCTTGCGGCCGGACCGGCCTTCGCCCAGGAGGTCACAGAGGCTGCGCCTGCCGAGGCCGTCGCGGAGGTCGTCTCCAACATCAACAGCGGCGACACCGCGTGGATGCTGACCTCGTCGCTCCTCGTGCTCTTCATGATCGTGCCGGGGCTTGCGCTCTTCTACGGCGGCCTGGTGCGCGCGAAGAACATGCTGTCGGTGCTGATGCAGTGCACGATCATCGCGTCGCTGGTGATGGTGATCTACGTCCTCTACGGCTACTCGATGTCCTTCGGCGGCTCCGAGAGCGCGTTCTGGGGCGGTCTGTCCAAGAGCTTCCTCGCGGGTGTGACCCCGGCTTCGGAGACGGGCACGATCCCGGAGTTCGTCTTCATCGCCTTCCAGATGACCTTCGCCTGCATCACCCCGGCGCTGATCGTCGGCGGCTTCGCCGAGCGGATGAAGTTCTCGGCGGTGGTCATCTTCGTGATCCTGTGGGTGACGATCGTCTATTTCCCGATCGCGCACATGGCCTGGGACGCCAACGGGCTCTATTTCCTGTGGGGCGCGTTCGACTTCGCGGGCGGCACCGTGGTGCACATCAACGCCGGCATCGCGGCACTGGTCGGCGCGATGGTGATCGGGCCGCGCATCGGCTACCGCAAGGAGATCATGCCGCCGCACTCGATGACGCTGACCATGGTGGGCGCATCGATCCTCTGGGTGGGCTGGTTCGGGTTCAACGCCGGTTCGGCGCTGTCGGCCGGCAGCGGCGCCGCGCTCGCGATGATCAACACCTTCGTGGCGACCGCCGGCGCTGTGCTGGCTTGGTCGGGGCTGGAGGCGATCTTCCGCGGCAAGGCCTCGATGCTGGGCGCTGCCTCGGGCATGGTCTCGGGCCTCGTCGCGGTGACGCCGGCTGCCGGCTTCGTCGGGCCGGTGGGGGCGATCGTCCTCGGCATCGCCGCCTCGGCCGTCTGCTACTTCTTCGTGCAGGTGGTGAAGGAGCACTATGGCTATGACGACAGCCTGGATGTCTTCGGCATCCACGGCGTCGGCGGCATCGTCGGCGCGATCGGCACCGGCTTTCTCGCCTCGACGTCGTTCGGCGGCGTCGGCTATGCCGAGGGTGTGTCCATGGGCGGGCAGGTGGTGACGCAGATCAAGGCGGTCGGGGTCACGATCATCTGGTGCGGCGTGGTGTCGTTCATCCTCTACAAGCTGGTGGACATGATCGTGGGCCTGCGCGTCGCTCCCGAAACCGAGCGCGAGGGCCTCGACCTGGCCGAGCACGGCGAACGCGCCTACGTCTTCTGACGCGAAGCGGCGGGCACGCGTGCCCGCCAGCGGAGCGCGGCCAACCTTCGGCCGCGCTCCCGGATCCCGGGCGGCGAAAGGTCGCGTGGGAAAAGCATTCTGCTCATAAGAAGGATGACGCGGATGAAGCTCATCATCGCCGTGATCAAGCCGTTCAAGCTCGAGGAGGTGCGCGAAGCGCTCACCGCCGTGGGCGTGCAGGGGTTGATGGTGTCGGAGATCAAGGGATACGGCCGGCAGGCCGGACACACCGAGATCTATCGCGGCGCCGAATACGTGATCAACTACGTGCCGAAGGTACGGCTGGAACTGGTGGTGGCGGACGATGTCGTCGACCGGGTCCTCGAGGCGCTGGCGACCTCCGCCCGCACCGGCAGGATCGGCGACGGCAAGGTCTTCACGCTCGACGTCGAAAATGCGCTCCGGGTGAGGACGGGCGAGGTGGGCGAAGCGGCGCTCTGAGCCGGGTGTCATGATGAGGGACGGGCAGCGAAATCTGATCGCTACCCGTCCTTAGGGACGCACTGGGGGTCTGCGTCCCTGGAGTGGTGATGCGTCCCCGCCGCACGCTCGCGGCGCGGTCGCCTCACCGGTTGTCGGTCACTCGGCCGGCGGCATGACCACCGCGTCGATCACGTGGATCACGCCGTTGGTCGCCATGATGTCGGTCGCGGTCACGTTGGCGTCGTTCACCTTCACGCCGCCACCGCCGGCGTCGATGTCGAGACGGGCGCCGTTCACGGTCTCGGCCTCGGAATACTTGACCACCTCGGCCGCGGGCAGGTTGCCGGGCACGACATGGTAGGTGAGGATCGCGACCAGCTGATCCTTGTTCGCAGGCTCGAGCAGCAACTCCACGGTGCCCGCGGGCAGCTTCGCGAAGGCCTCGTCGGTCGGCGCGAACACGGTGAACGGGCCGGCGCCCTTCAGGGTCTCGACCAGACCGGCCGCGTCGAGCGCCGCGGCAAGCGTGGTGAACTGGCCGGCCGAGACGGCCGTATCGACGATGTCGGCGTCGGCGGCCATGGCGGCTCCGCCAAACGTCAGCGCAGCGGCGGTCATGGTTCCGGTGATCAAGCCGGTGAAACGATTTCGCATCGCAGGACTCCTCGGTTGCTTCCACACTCAGCCGGCATTCTCGCACTCTCCGGCTTCGAGTTTTTGCATGTAGAGAAAGTTTGTTTGATGCAAAGGCACATTTGCGTGAGGTGACAGGCGCTTTTATCCAGAGTAAAATGTTGGTGCAGGAACAGCTTCAACAGGAACAATCGAGGTCGGGATGGCGTCGGACACGCTGGCGGCGGGGATCGAGCAGTACCGGATCGGCCCCAGGATCCGTGCGCTCCGCAAGGCGAAGAAGCTGGGGCTCGTGCAACTCGGCGAGCACTCCGGCCTTTCGCCCGGGCTCCTGTCGAAGATCGAGCGTGGCAGGCTGGTGCCGACGCTGCCGACCCTGATGCGGATCGCGATGGTGTTCGGCGTCGGCCTCGAGCACTTCTTCACGGCGGACGAGCGTCCGATCGTCGCCGTGGTGCGGCGGGCGGAACGGCTGCGGCTGCCGGACCGGCCGGGCAAGGGGGATCCGTCGTATTTCTTCGAAAGCCTCGACTTTCCGGTGACCGACCGGCGCATGGACGCCTATCTCGCCGCGTTCCCTCCCGGGGCTGCGCCGTCGGAGCCGCACCGGCACCCGGGCGCCGAGTTCGCCTATGTGATCGCCGGCCGGCTCGGGATCATGGTGGGCGACACGGCGGTGGACCTGGGCGAGGGAGACGCGGTCTATTTCGACTCCGGGGTCGACCACGACTATCGGCCGCTGGGCGAGGCCGGCGCGTCGGTGATCGTCGTGGTCGGCGGATGAGCCTGCCGGCGGGCTCTCGGGGGCGCCGATCGGGGCCGGGATGTCGCAGAAATATCGCTTGAAGCGGTCGGGATGCCGGCGGATAGCTGGGGCATGACCGAAACGAACTCCTTTCCCGCCTGGGCCGACGTCGCCGCCGACCTGATCGCGGTGGCCGCGCGGCGTGCGCCGGCGGACCTCGTCATCCGCAACTGCGCCTGGGTGAACGTGCATTCGCGCGAGGTGATCGAAGGCGCCGACATCGCGATCAAGGCCGGGCGCTTCGCCTGCTGCGGGCCGGACGCGAGCGCGATGATCGGGGCGGAGACCCGGGTGATCGACGCGGGCGGGCGGTACCTGATCCCGGGGCTGTGCGACGGGCATCTGCACGTGGAGAGCGGCATGCTCGTGGTCAGCCAGTTCGCGCGGGCGGTGATGCCGCACGGCACGACGACGATGTTCACCGATCCCCACGAGGTGGCGAACGTGCTCGGCCTGCCGGGCGTGCGGTTGATGCACGACGAGGCGATGGTGCAGCCGATCAACGTCTTCGTGGAGATGCCGTCCTGCGCCCCCTCGGCGCCGGGGCTCGAGACGCCGGGCGCGGAGATCGGACCCGCCGACGTGGCCGAGGCGATGGGCTGGCCCGGGATCGTGGGCCTGGGCGAGATGATGAACTATCCCGGCGTGATCGCGGGTGACGCCAAGATGCTGGCGGAGATCGCGGCGACGCAGAGGGCGGGCAAGACCGTGGGCGGGCACTACGCCAGCCCGGATCTCACCGACTTCCCGGCCTATGCTGCCGGCGGCCCGGCCGACGACCACGAGGGCACGTCCGAGGCGGACGCGATCGCGCGGGTGCGGCAGGGGATGCGGGCGATGCTGCGGCTCGGGTCGGCCTGGTACGACGTGAAGGCGCAGATCACCGCGGTCACCGAGAAGGGCCTCGACCCGCGCAACTTCATCCTCTGCACCGACGACTGCCATTCGGGCACGCTGGTGAACGAGGGCCACATGGACCGGGTGGTGCGGCACGCCATCGACTGCGGGCTCGATCCGCTGGTGGCGCTGCAGATGGCGACGATCAACACCGCGACGCATTTCGGGATGGAGCGCGAGCTCGGGTCGATCGCGCCGGGGCGGCGGGCGGACTGCATCCTGACCTCGGACCTGCGGACGCTGCCCATCGAGACGGTGATCGCGCGCGGCGAGATCGTGGCGGAGGGCGGGCGGTGCCTGGCGCCGCTGCCGGACTTCGCCTGGCCGGACATGGCGCGGCGGACGGTGAAGATGGGGCGCCGGCTCGCGGCGGCGGACTTCGACATCGCGGCGCCCGCGGGGGCGAACCGGGTGCGGGCGCGGGTGATCGGCGTGGTGGAGAACCAGGCGCCGACCCGGGCGCTGGAGGCGGATCTCGGCGTCGACGGCGGGCTCGTGGCGATGGATGCGGCGGGCGACGTCTGCCAGATCGCGCTGGTCGAGCGGCACCGGGGGACGGGCGCGGTGGTGAACGCCCTGGTCTCGGGCTTCGGCTACGACGTGCCCTGTGCCGTCGCCTCGACGGTGGCGCACGACAGCCACCACATGATCGTCGTGGGCACCTCGAAGGCGGACATGGCGCTGGCGGCCAACCGGCTGGGCGAGGTCGGCGGCGGCGTCACGGTCTGGCGCGAGGGGCGCGAGCTGGCGCTGGTGCGGTTGCCCATCGCTGGCCTGATGTCCGACGCGCCGGCCGAGGAGGTGGCGGCGGCGGCCGACGAGATGGTCGCGGCGATGCAGGCCTGCGGCTGCCGGCTGAACAACGCCTTCATGCAGCACTCGCTGCTGGCCCTGGTGGTCATCCCGAGCTTGCGCATTTCCGACAAGGGGCTGATCGACGTGACGCGGTTCGCCAGGACCGACCTCTTCGTGCCGGCGTGAGCGACATGCAGCATCGCAACCCGCTCGCGGAACTGCCGCTCGTGTCGCCGCCCCAGGCGCCGGACGAGATCTTCAGCGACGCCGAGTCCGCCGTGGCCGACCTGCAGGCGCGCTACACCGAAGCGACCGAGTTCCTGCGCGGACGTTTCGCCGCCGTGATGGCGGGCGAGGATCCCGAGGGGCGATGCCGCGCCTTCTATCCGCAGGTGAGCCTCACCACGTCGACGTTTTCCAAGGTGGACTCGCGGCTGTCGTTCGGGCACGTGACCGAGCCGGGGACCTACGAGACGACGATCACCCGGCCGGACCTCTTCGCCGGCTACCTCACCGAGCAGATCGGGCTGTTGATCCAGAACCACGGCATGCCGGTCAGGATCGGGACGTCGGACACGCCGATCCCGCTTGCACTTCGCCATGGGCGAGGACGCGCATGTCGAGGGGTCGATCGAGGACACGCTGCACCGGCCGCTGCGCGACCTGTTCGACGTGCCGGATCTCAACACCACCGACGATCACATCGTCAACGGCAACGCCCGGCCCGGCCCCAACGGCGCGCGGCCGCTGGCGCCGTTCACGGCGCAGCGGATCGACTATTCGCTGGCCCGGCTGGCGCACTACACCGCCACCTCGCCGTCGCATTTCCAGAACCACGTGCTTTTCACCAACTACCAGTTCTACATGGACGAGTTCGTGGAGTACGCCGGGCGTGCCCTGGAAGACCCGGTCTCGGGCTACGAGGCCTTCGTCGGGCCCGGCAATGTCATGACCACCCGGGAGGGCAGGTTCGGCCTGCCGGCGGGGCGGCTGCCGCAGATGCCGGCCTTCCACCTGATCCGGCCGCGGAACTCCGGGATCTCGATGGTCAACATCGGCATCGGGCCCTCGAACGCCAAGACGATCACCGACCACATCGCCGTGCTGCGCCCGCATGTCTGGCTGATGGTCGGGCACTGCGCGGGCCTGCGCAACTCGCAGTCGCTCGGGGACTACGTGCTGGCGCACGCCTACATGCGCGAGGACCATGTGCTGGACGACGACCTGCCGGTCTGGGTGCCGATCCCGCCGCTGGCCGAGGTGCAGCAGGCGCTGGAGAACGCGGTGGCCGAGGTGACCGGGCTCGCCGGCTACGAGCTGAAGAAGATCATGCGCACCGGTACGGTGGCCACGATCGACAACCGCAACTGGGAGCTGGTCGACCAGCGCGGGCCGGTGGCGCGGCTTTCGCAGGCGCGCGCGATCGCGCTCGACATGGAAAGCGCCACCATCGCGGCGAACGGATTCCGCTTCCGCGTGCCCTACGGGACGCTGCTCTGCGTGAGCGACAAGCCGCTGCATGGCGAGCTGAAGCTGCCGGGGATGGCCACGGATTTCTACAAGCGGCAGGTGGCGCAGCACCTCCGGATCGGCATCCGCGCCATGGAGGCCCTGCGCGACATGCCGCTGGAGAAGCTGCACTCGCGCAAGCTGCGCAGCTTCGACGAGACGGCGTTCCTTTGATCACCCGCGGCTATGGCGCGAAACTTTTCTGCAACACTCTCGCTTTGATTGCACCGAACCCCAATAAAACTTGGGAATCGACCACGAACGGCAATTGAGTTTCCGCCTTCGAGCGGGTTTAGTGCGCCGGTGCCGGGCGGACCCCGCCCGCGGCACCGATCCGCACGACAGGAAACGCTCAATGACACAAAAGCCGATGACGAAGACGCAGCTGGTGGCGGCAATCGCCGAGGGCGCCGCCCTGGACAAGGCGAGCGCCAACCGCGCCCTGGAGGCCCTGACCGAGGTCGTGACCAAGGAAGTCGCCCATGGCGGCGCCGTCACCCTGCCGGGCCTCGGCAAGTTCGCCTGCCGCGCCCGCCCCGAGCGCATCGTGCGCAACCCCTCGACCGGCGAGCAGATGACGAAGCCTGCCGACCGGGTCGCCAAGGTGACCATCGCCAAGCAGCTCAAGGACGTGATCAACGCCTGAACCCTGACGGGTTCCGAAGGAACGGGCCGCGCTGCGCGCGGCCTGTTGCTTTTTCAGGACGCCGTTCCCCGCCGGTCACGCGTCGCGGCGTTGACAAGCGTCGCGCCCGGTCGCCACATGCGCTTGGAACGGGGCAAGACGGGGAAGCGCGTGGAGAACATCCAGGCCGTCGCGAAGGCGGCGCCGGACGCCGTTTCTCGAGGTCTTGGTGGGCACGCTCGGGCTGATCCTGATCATCTTCGTGCATGGCGCGAGCATCCGCTTCATCAACCGCCGCTTCAGCGAGCGCTGGGTTCACGTCACCGCGCAGACGCCGCACTGGCGGGTGAACCTGTTGCTGGCGGGGACGATCGCGGCGCTGTCGATCACGCATTTCGCCGAGACGCTGCTCTGGGCCGTCCCGATCAGCGCCTCGGGCATGATCCCGACAATGCGCGACAGCTACTACTTCGTCCTGGAGAGCTATACCACGCTGGGCGAGGGAAGCGTTGCGCTTCCCGAGCGCTGGAGATTGATCGGTCCGATCATCGCGATGTCGGGTCTCTTCACCTTCGGGTGGACCGGTAGCCTGTTGGTCAGCATCATGACCGACTTCAACAAGCTCGACCGGTCCCGGGCCACCCGCAAGAAGAACGAGACCCGCGACTCCGGGCCGGACCATCCATGAGGATTGGCTAGCGCCAGAGCAGGCCGGGTTTCGTGGCGCCGCCCCACGGACCGACGACCACGTTCTGCTGCGCGAGCTCGGCGCGGGCCGTCTGGCTGCCGGAGCGGGCGCGGTCGATCAGCAGCGGGCCGTCCTCCTGGGCGTCGCCGGTGGCGGCGCTGGCCATGACGTCGCGCATGTGCACGAAGCCGTAGGCCTGCTCGGTGAGGTCGGCGGCATCGTAGCTCGCCTGCCCGAGCCCGACATAGTGGCGGACGGTGCCGTTGCGCCGCAGCCGCCGCTCGAAGAAGGCGCAGGCGATCAGGCACTCGTCGGCGAGGGCGCGGATGACGTCGCGCGGGGCGCCGGCGTCCATGGCCTGAGTCACGCGGATGGTGAGGAGGTCGACGGTGATGCGGGTGCCGATGAAGCGGGCGAAGGTGAGCGAGAGGTAGGCTTCGAGCGTCGTGCTGAGCGGAATGCCCGCCTTTTCGATCCCGACCTTCACGAAGTCGGAGGCGATGCCCAGCGTGGCGGCGTTCATCGCCGCCTTCCCCTGCCGGCGGGGCCGGACCCCTGCCAGCGAACCCGAGGGACGCAACCGGCGCTCTCGACCATGTTCACCTCAATTCGGTACATCCACCTTGCGACAATAGACGGCAGTTATTAACCATTTCTGATCGGGTAAAGTTCCGCAGCCGGCGCTCGCTGTGTGATGATGACGGCGGAGAAAGCGGATGGCGGGAGCGACGCAGCTCGGGGAGTTCGGGAGAGGCGTCGTGCTTGAAGCCATTGGATCCGCTGTAAACTGTCCTGTTGTGACAGTAGCATGAAATCGCCCCAGAACCAAAGGCTTTGCTGCAACGCGCCATGACCGAGACCGAACTGAAGCTATGGCTGGAGGAGGGCGAACTCGCGCGTCTCCAGAGGCATCCCGCGCTTCCCGGGCTTCGGCTCGCGCCGCCGCGGACGCAGACGCTGGTGTCGGTCTACTACGACACCGCCGATCACGCGCTCGCGGCGGCGGGCGTGGCGCTCCGGCTGCGCCGGGTGGGCCGGCGCTGGCTGCAGACCATCAAGCGCCGTGGCGACGGAACGGCATCGAACGGCCTCTTCTCGCATCTCGAGACCGAGGTGGCGGCGCCGGGCGGGCGGCTGGTGCTGGCGGGGCCGGATCCCGAAGGCGCGATCGCGGCGGTGCGCGACGCGGCGGGGGACAGGGAACTTGCGCCGGTCTTCGAGACGCGTGTTCGCCGGGTGGTGGAGCGGATCGCCGCGCCTGGTGGCGGCGAGGTCGAGCTGGCGCTGGACCGGGGCGAGGTGCGCGCCGGCGAGGCGCACGCGGCGATCCGCGAGGCGGAGTTCGAGCTCGTGTCCGGCGAGGTCGGCGCGGTCTATGCGGTGGCGCGGCTGCTTTTCCCCACCGGTCCGGTCCGCTTCGCCCCGGCGAACAAGGCGGCGCGCGGCTACCGGCTGGCAAAGACGGGCGTGGCGGACGCGCCGCCCGGCCCGCGGAGCGCCGGCGCGCCGCGCTTCGGCCCCGACGCGACGGTGGAGACGGCGGCGCGGGACGTCTTGCGCGATTGCCTCGGCCAGATCGCGGCGAACATGGTGGTGGCGGGGGAAAGCGCGGCGATCGAGGGGCCGCACCAGCTCCGGGTCGGGCTGCGCCGCCTGAGGACGGCGTTCTCGGTCTTCGCGCCGACGCTCGGAAAGGCGGCGCTGGCGCCGCTGGCGGCGACGGCGCGGGAGCTCGGGCGGGTGGTGGGGGACCTGCGGGACGCCGACGTGCTGATGAGCGAGGTCGTGGCGGGGGCGGCGCGGCTGGGGCTCGATCTGCCGGCGCGCGGGGCGCTGGATGCGGCGCTGGAATCGCGCCGGGATCGGGTGCGGGCGGAGGTGCGGGCGGCGCTGGTGGCGCCGGAGGCGACGGCTTTTCTGTTCGATCTCGGGGCGTTCATCGAAGGGCGCGGCTGGCTGGTGGGGTCGGACTTTTCCCAGAGCGCGCGGCTCGCGGCCCCGATCGGCGAGGTGGCGCCGGGCATCCTCGCCCGCCGGCACAAGAAGGCGATGAAGCTTGGACGCAAGGTGCGGGAGCTCGATGCCGCCGGCCTGCACGAGTTGCGCAAGGAGTTGAAAAAGCTGCGTTATTCCGTGGACATGTTCGCTTCGCTCTATGAGGGCGGGCGGATGCGGTCGTACCTGCGCGCGCTGAAGGAGCTGCAGGACAGCTTCGGCAGCATGAACGACGCGGTGATGGCGAGCGAGAAACTGACCGGGCCGGACGCCCCGGCGGGGGCCGATCCGGCGGCGCAGCGGGCGGTGGGCTGGACGCTCGGGACGCTGGCGGTTCGGGTGGGAGACGACCGGCCGAAGC
This sequence comes from uncultured Alphaproteobacteria bacterium, assembly GCA_963844375.1. Lineage (GTDB taxonomy): Bacteria > Pseudomonadota > Alphaproteobacteria > Rhodobacterales > Rhodobacteraceae > Amaricoccus. The sequence goes on from CAWJOI010000007.1 coordinate 16,278, forward strand.
TCTTCGAGCACTGGGACCGTCTGGCGGAGGCCAAGCCGTTCTGGCAGTGAAAAACGCGTATGGAATCCGTATGGAATCCATATGGCTCCGTCAGGACTTGCGGGTGGAGCGGGTGAGGGCGCGGGGCCAGGCCCGCGCCCTGCCGGTCAGCCGTAGCGGTAGGGCGGGCCGGCCTTTTCCATGGTGGCGCTGTAGTCCTTGAGGATCTGGACGACCTTCGCCTTGCGCTCGCTCTCGGCGGCGACCTCGTCCCAGAACTTCAGCGCCTCGGCCTGGACCTGAGCCCACTCCTCGGCGGGGACGGAGGTGAGCTCGAGCTTGCCGCCGGTGGTGCGGTAGTGCGCCTCGCCCCACCAGTACCAGTGCTGGCGGTAGTAGTTCGAGCTGTCCATGGCCAGCTGGAACAGCACCTTGAGGTGCTCGGGCAGCTCGTTCCACTTCTCGCTGTTGGCGAAGTAGCTGCCGACCCAGGCGCCGTTGATGTTGTCGGTGAGGTAGTACTTGGTGACGTTGGCCCAGCCGACGGTGTGCAGCTCGGTGGCGCCGCACCAGGCGATGCCGTCGAGCTCGCCGGTCTGCATGGCGACCTCGATGTCTTCCCACGGCAGGGTGACGGGCACCACGCCGAAGCGGGTCATGAAGCGGCCGCCGGTGGGGAAGGTGAAGACGCGCTTGCCCTGCAGGTCGGCGAGGCTGCGGATCGGCTCGACGGTGGCGAAGTTGCACGGATCCCAGGCGCCGGCGCCGAGCCAGGTGACGCCGGTGTCGGCGTAGGCCTCGGTCCAGATCTCGTTCAGCCCGTAGTTGTGAAAGAGCGCCGGGACGTCGAGCGAGTAGCGGGTGGCGAAGGGAAAGTAGGCGCCGAAGATCGCGACGTCGGCGGGCGAGCCCATGGAATCGTCGTCGGACTGGGCGGCGTCGAGCGTGCCCTGCTGCACGGCGCGGAAAAGCTCGCCCTGCGGCACGAGCTGGTCGGAGAAGTAGAGCTCGATCTCCATCTCGCCGTTCGCCGCCTTGTTGAAGGCGTCGATCGACGGCTTGATCACGTGCTCGCCGAGGGAAGCGCCGGCATAGGTCTGCAGCCGCCACTTGATCGGCGACTGCGCCTTGACGTAGGGCGCGGCGAGCGTCGAGGCGCCCATGGCCCCGGCACCGGCTAGGCCGGCCGTTCTCAGGAATGTGCGTCGGTTGGTCATTGTCAGGCTCCCTGTTGTTATCTCAGTTGAAAGTGCTGCGGCAGCCAGAGCGCGATCTGGGGAAACGCGGTGATGATCGCGAGCGCCACGAGCATGATCAGCACGAAGGGGATGATCGAACGGTAAATGTCCGGCAGGGTGATCTCGGGCGGCGCCAGCGCCCGCATCAGGAAGAGGTTGTAGCCGAACGGCGGCGTGATGTAGGCGATCTGGCAGGTGATGGTGTAGAGCACGCCGTACCAGACCGGATCGAAGCCGAGTTCGATGATGAGCGGCACGTAGAGCGGCGCGACGATGACGAGCATCGCGGTGTCGTCGAGGAACATCCCCATGATCAGATACGAGATCTGCATCATGATGAGGACTTCCCAGGGCCCGAGGTTCCAGCCCTCGACGAAGAGCCTGGCCAGCGCGCGGCCGGCGCCGAGGCCGTCGAAGACCGCGCCGAAGCAGAGCGCGGCCAGGATGATCCACATGAACATGGCGCTGACGGCGAGCGTCTGCCGCGTCACCGCCTCGAGCATCCGCCAGTTCAGCCGGCCGCGCCACGCGGCTGCGAGGGTGGACACCAGCGCGCCCACCGCGCTCGACTCGGTCAGGTTGGTGGTGCCCGACAGGAAGAGGCCGGTCATCGACAGGAAGATCACGAAGGGCGTGACGCCGTAGCGCAGGAGCCGGAGCTTCTCGGCAAGAGGCACGTTGCGCTCCTCGGGCGGAAGCGCGGGGCCGAGGTGCGGCTGCAGCCGGCAGCGCACGTAGATGTAGAGGACGAACATCCCCGCCATCATCAGCCCGGGAAAGACCCCGGCGAGCCAGAGCTGGCCGACCGGCTGGCGGGCGATCATCGCGTAGAGCACCAGCACCACCGACGGCGGGATGAGGATGCCGAGGGTCGAGCCGCCCTGGATCACGCCGGTCACCATGACCTTGTCGTAGCCGCGGCGCAGAAGCTCGGGCAACGCGACGGTGGCGCCGATCGCCATGCCGGCGACCGAGAGGCCGTTCATCGCCGAGATCACCACCATGAGCCCGATGGTGCCGATGGCGAGCCCGCCCTGGACCGGGCCGAACCAGACATGGAAGGTCTTGTAGAGGTCGTCGGCGATGCCGCTCTCGGAGAAGATGTAGCCCATGTAGATGAAGAGCGGGATGGTCAGCAGCGGGTACCAGTTCATCAGGGTGAAGGCCTGGTTGAACGGGATCTCCTGCCCGCCGGTGCCCCAGAGCAGGAGCGCCGCCACCGCGCCGACGAACCCGATCGCCCCGAAGACGCGCTGCCCGGTCAGGAGCAGCACCAGCATGCTGGCGAACATGGTCAGCGCGATCATCTCGGGGGTCATGGGATGGGCCGGCCGCGGACCGTCGCGAGGTCGCGGAAGAAGAAGGCCACGGCCTGGAGCAGCATCAGGAGCAGGCCCGCGCACATCACGATCTTGATCGGCGCCAGCGGCGGGCGCCAGGCGGTCGCGGCCCGCTGGCCGTACTCGAGCGCGTACTGCGTCGAGGAGAAGCCGCCCATCAGCATCACGACCAGATAGGTGATCAGGCAGACCGAGGTGATGGTGTCGGCGAAGGCGCGCTTCTTCGGCCGCCACCGTTCGTAGAGCAGGTCCATCCGCACGTGGCTGCCGAGCTGCAGCGTCCAGGCCCCGCCGAGGATGTAGTAGGCGGTGAGCAGGAACTGCGCCATCTCGACGGTCCAGAGCGGGGGCCGGTTGAAGCCGGTGCGCATGAAGGCGGAGTAGAGCAGGATGCCCACCATCACGAAGACGAGGTACATGCAGATGCGCCCGAAGAAGCGCCCGACGGCCTCGACCCAGCGGACATAGGCGACGACCGCCCTAGGCACGCGCCGTGCCCGCCGCCATGGCCGCCGGCCGAGCCCACGACGCGCCGTACACCTTGGCCGTGCGCAAGGTATTGTTCAAAACAGATTTTCCCGTTTGTCCACCATCGATCCTTTCAGAACTTCGAGGCCAGTCAAGCAATATCCCGCCCGAGCCGAATCGTTTCCGCCCACGGGTTGAGCGGTGCTGCGGCGGCGCTGATCGGCATGGTTGCCGGTGGCGTGGCGGGGGGCGGATGTGCTACCCCTCGCGGCAAAACCAGGCGCCAGGGAGAGGCCATGAAACGTTCGCAGGTCAACGACATCATCCGCGCGGGGGACGACTTCATCCGCTCGTTCGGGTTCATCCTCCCGCCCTTCGCCTACTGGTCGCCGGGCCAGATGCGCGACCGGGTCTCGCAGATCGGCGGCATCCTCGGCGCGCGGCTCGGCTGGGACATCACCGACTACGGCCAGGGCAAGTACAGCGAGCTCGGGCTCTTCCTCTTCACCGTGCGCAACGGCTCGGAGGAGGACCTCCGCCGCGGCAGCGGCATGTGCTACGCCGAGAAGATCATGATCACCCGCCGGGACCAGGTGTCGCCGCTGCACCGGCACGTGGTGAAGGCCGAGGACATCATCAACCGCGGCGGCGCGGTGCTGGCGCTCGAGCTCTACAACTCCGACGCCGAGGGCAACGTCGACCGCAAGACCGAGGTCGAGGTGGCGACGGACGGCCTGCTCCGCCGGCAGGATCCGGGCGCCATCCTGCGGCTCAATCCGGGCGAGAGCGTGACGCTCCTGCCCGGCAACTGGCACGCCTTCTGGGGCGAGGGCGGCGACGTGCTGGTGGGCGAGGTCTCGACGGTGAACAACGACCTCACCGACAACATCTTCGCCGACCCGATCGGGCGCTTCGCCGAGATCGAGGAGGACGAGGACCCGCTGCACCTGATGGTGTCGGACTATCCGAAGTGGTTCGGCTGAACCGACCTCGCCGGCGGCGCGCTTGACGAAAGGCCGAGCCAGTTCGATGCTGTCTTGACCGGCTGAGCCGGCATTGGCGCAATTGAGGCGCCGCCGGGGACGCCGTCGCGGGGGAAAGGGGGCATCGCGTGACCCTTCGGGTGATCTGTGCCGGCGTCGGGCGCACCGGAACCTATTCGATGAAGCTGGCGCTCGATCAGCTGGGCTTCGGACCCTGCCACCACATGGAGGAGGTCGACGAGACCTCTGCGGACGAGGTCGCCCTCTGGATGGCGGCGGCGCAGGGACGAGCGGACTGGGCCGTGAACTACGCCGGCTTCAATTCGGCTGCCGACTGGCCGACGGCGGCCTTCTGGCGGGAGCTGGCGGAAGCCTACCCGGAGGCGAAGGTGATCCTGACGGTCCGTGATCCGGAGGCATGGTGCACCAGCTTCTCGAACACGATCTACCCGCTGATCGAGTCCGCCAGCGAGGCCGAGCCCGAGCGGCGGCCGTTCCTCGACATGGTCGCGGCCGTCGTGACGAAGACCGGGTTCCGGGTGCCTTCGACGCGCGAGGAGGTCATGGAGGCGTTCCTGCGCCACGTCGCGGCCGTGAAGGCGACCATTCCCGCCGAGCGCCTGCTGGTGTTCGATGTGCGGGAGGGGTGGGGTCCGCTCTGCCGGTATCTCGGGGTGCCGGTTCCAGCCACGGACTTTCCCAGGACGAACAACACCGCGGAATTCTGGAAGAGCACGCAGGCCGGGTAGGAATCGAAAGGGGCCGGCGTTTCCGCCGGCCCCTTGGGTCTCAGGCTCTGCTTCGGGGCGTCAGTTGCGGTTCCCGAAGAGCTGCAGCAGCATCACGAACATGTTGATGAAGTTCAGGTAGAGCGACAGCGCGCCCATGATGGCCGCCTTGCCGATGTAGGCCTCGCCCTCGGCTGCGCGCATCTGCAGGTAGGTGCTCTTGATGCGCTGCGTGTCGTAGGCGGTGAGGCCGGCGAAGATCAGCACGCCGATCGCCGAGACGGCGAACTCGAGGCCCGGCGACTGCAGCCAGATGTTGACCAGCATGGCCAGGATCAGGCCGATCACGCCCATGATCAGGAACGATCCCCAGGCGGAGATGTCCTTCTTGGTGGTGTAGCCCCAGAGGCTGAGGCCGGCGAAGGCGATGGCGGTGATCAGGAACACCTGCGCGATGGAGGCGCTGGTGAAGACGATGAAGATCGAGCTGAGCGAGACGCCCATCACCGCCGCGAAGGCGTAGAAGGCCAGCTGCGCCGCGCCGGTGGACAGCCGGTTGATCCCCGCGCTGAGCCCGAAGACGAACGCGAGCGGCGCCAGCATCACCACCCACTTCAGCGGCGAGGCATAGATCGCCGCGCCGAACGGGGTGAGGAACTGGTCCTGGCCGATCTGATAGGCCGTCGGCTCGGTCGAGACCGCGAGCCCCGCAACGGCCCACGATGCGAGCGCGGTGATGAGCATGCCTATGGCCATCGTGCCGTAGACGCTGTTCATGTGAGCGCGCAAGCCCTCGTCGATCTGCGCAGTGCGTACGCCGGCACCAGCCTGACGAACAGTTCCGTATTCGGCCATTGATTCCCTCCGTTAACCCACTCCCCGTAGCCGGAGCCCAGGGTTCCGTGTCAATATCGGGCACGCCGGGCCGGTTTTCAAGCGTCGGGCGGCTCCCATACGCGATCAATATGACGAGAACGCGGTGGTTTGTCACCGCTGATCGTCGCGCGGGCGCCGGCCGGCGCTCAATCGAGGCGGTGGGCGACCACGGTCCCGTCCATCATCATCGGGATGATCGCGAGCTTCTGCTCCGGCAGGTACTCGAGATCGGCGCTGCCCTGGTTGAGGTCGAGGAGTTGCTTCGACGTGCCGTCCGGCTGGATGCGGACGAGCCCTCCAGCCATCCAGTCGGTGGCGAGCCAGGCCCCGTCGCCTTCGGCCTCGAGGCCGTCGAGGTTGCCGACCCCGGTGCCGGAGCCCAGGGGGCTGATCGCCTTGGTTGTTAGGTCGACCGCCAGGAGGTACCCGGGGCCTTCGGTGCTGAAATCGGGCTTCAGACCGGGACCCCAGGCGGCGACGATGAGCTGGCCGTCCTGCAGCGCCAGCCCGTTCGGATGCGCCAGCTGCTCGTCCTCGAGCCAGACCGACAGGGTACCTGCGTCGAGGAGATAGATCCGGTTGGTCAGCGTGTCCGACACGAAGACTCGTCCGTCGGCGTCGGCCACCGCATCGTTGAGGAACTGCGCGCCTTCGGCCGGATAGGTTCCGAGGACCTTGCCGCCCGCAACGTCGACGGCGACCAGCCGGTCGATGTCGGTGACGAACAGCGCGTCGCCGTGCATCGCCAGACCTTTGGGACCATTCAGGCCGGTAATCCACTGCGCCTGCTTGAGGCTACCGTCTGGCCCAAGTATCGAAATGAAGCCGTTGCCATCCTTGGCGTCCAGCTCTCCGGAGATGTTCGAGACGTAGAAGATGTCCCGGCTGGCGTCGTAGAGCACGCTCTCCGGCGCCTCCAGCCCGCTGGCGGTCCAGGCCTCGTCGGCGAGCGACGCATGCGCAGCAACCAGAAGCACGACCGCTGTCCCAGCGATCATTCGCGGTGCATTCATCAGCCCCTCCCTGAAATGTCGTGTCGCCCCAAGCCGATACACCTTACCGCAATGGACGCCGGAACGCGAGCGGGTCACTCCCGCGCGCGCAGGACGGGCGCGGGGCGGGCGGCGAGCGGCGGCAGGGCGAAGGCGAGGCCGGCGAGGAGGCTGAGGAGCGCGCCGCCGGCGACGACCGCGAGCGCCGTGACCGGCTCGAAGCGGTAAGCCGCGTCCATGACGAAGGTGGTGACCCACCAGCCGGCGACCGCGCCGGCGGCGACCGCCACCAGCCCCGCGGCCGCGCCGATCAGCGCGGAGCGGAGCGCGAAGCTCGCGAGGATCTGCAGCCGGCTGGCGCCGAGGGTCTTCAGCACCGCCGCCTCGAAGACCCGCGCCCGCTCGCCGGCCGCGGCGGCGCCGATCAGCACGGCGAGCCCGGTCAGGAGCGTGGCCGCCGCCGCCCAGCGGGTCGCCGCGGCGACCTCGTCGAGCGCCGAGGCGGCGCGGTCGATGGCGGCGCGGACGCCGACGGCGGTGATGTTGGGGTAGGCCTCGGCCTCGGCGCGCAGGAGGCCCGCCTCGGCCTCCGGGGTGGCGTAGACCGTGGCGATGTGGGTGCTGGGCGCGCCCGCCAGCGCCGCCGGGTCGAGCACGATCAGGAAGTTGATCCCCATGCTCTCGAAGCGCACCTCGCGGAAGCTCGCGATGGTGGCGGTGATGTCGCGGCCGAGCACGTTGAGCGTCAGCGTGTCGCCGAGCTTCAGGCCGAGCTCGCGGCCCTCCTCGGCGGCGAAGCTGACCAGCGGCGGGCCGGCGTAGTCCTCCGGCCACCAGGCGCCCTCGGTGAGGACGGTGCCGTCGGGCGGGCGGGTGGCGTAGGTGACGCCGCGGTCGCCGTTCAGCGTCCAGTGCGGGCCGGCGACGTCGCGGGCCGGGCGGCCGTTGATGCCGGTGATGATGCCGCGGAGCATCGGCGCGGTCTCCACCTCGCTGACGCCCGGCGTGGCCTCGGCCAGGTCGAGGAAGCCCGCAAGCTGGTCGTTCTGGATGTCGACGAAGAAGTAGGCCGGCGCGCGGGAGGGGAGGTCGCGGGTGATGAGGCTCCGGAGGTTCCAGTCGATCTGCCCGGTGGCGGCCAGGACGCTGAGGCCGAGGCCGAGGGCCAGCACCACCGCGGTCGTCTCGCCCGAGGGTCCGCCGAGCGCGGCCAGCGCCCAGCGCAGGGACGGGCGCCCGTGGGTGAGCGGCCCGCGCGCCAGCCGCGCGGCGAGACGGCGCAGGCCGAGGGCGGCGGCGAAGAGCGCGGCCAGCGCGCCGGCCACCCCGCCGGCGGTGCCGAGCGCCAGCCAGGGGGCGCCGGAGAGGAGTGCTGCGGCGCCGACCAGCGCCGCGGCGATCGCCGGCCATGGCGAGGAGATAGCCGCGGCGCGGCCAGCTGCGGCGGGCGGCGGTGAGGTCGCGGAAAAGCTCGGCGGCGCGGATGTCGCGGGCGCGCGCCAGCGGCCAGAGCGTGAAGAGGAGCGCCGTGAGGAGGCCGTAGAGCGCCGCCTCGGCGAGCGGGCCGGCGTAGAGGCCGAACTCGGCGGGCACGGGCAGGCGCGTGGCGAGAAGGGGGGCCGCGACAAGCGGGAGGCCGGCCCCGAGCGCGAGGCCGATGGCGGTGCCGAGCAGCGCCAGAAGGCCGATCTCGATCAGGTAGACCGCGAAGATGGTGTTGCCGGAGGCGCCGAGGGTCTTCAGCGTGGCGATGGTGGCGGTCTTGGCCTCGAGATGGGCGCGCACCGCCGCCGCGACGCCGATGCCGCCGACGGCGAGGCCCGCCAGCCCGACGAGGATGAGGAACGCGCCGAGCCGGTCGAGGAAGCGTCCGATGCCGGGCGGGCCGCCGAGGCGGTCGCGCCACTGCAGGCCGGCGTCGCCGAAGCGGGCCTCGGCATCCGCCTGCAGGGCGGCGAGGTCGGCCTCGGGGGGGAGCCGCAGGCGATAGGACGAATCGAACATCGAGCCCTCGGCGAGAAGGCCGCTCGCCTCCAGATCCGCCCGGCAGGACGAGGACGCGGGGTCCGACGGATATGCCCGTGGCGAGGCTGTCGGGCTCGGAGAGGAGCGTGGCGGCGAGGCGGAAGTCCTGGGTGCCGAGGCGGACCGTGCGCCGGGCGCGAGGCCGAGGCGGTCGACCAGCACCTTCTCCGCCACGAGGCCGGGCAGGCCGCCTTCGGTGGCAAGGGCCGCCTCGAGGCTGCCGCCGCCGGCGAGCGTCACCGCGCCGATCGAGCGGATAGCGGTCGTCCACGGCCTTGACCTGCACCAGGATCCGCTCGGGCTCGCCGCCGGGGCGGGGACGGCGAGCAGCGAGCGGAAATCGACGATCTCGGAGACGTCGGTGGCGGCGGCGTCCATCCACGCGCGCTCGTCGGGGTCGGCGAAGCGGTAGGTGAACTCGATCTCGGCATCGCCGCCGAGCAGCCCCGCCGCCTCGCGGGCGAGGCCGTGGCTGATGGCGGCGCGGACCGAGCCCACGGCGGCGATGGCGGCGACCCCGAGGGCGAGGCAGGCGAGGAAGACGCGGAACCCGGCGAGGCCGCCGCGCAGTTCGCGGAGGGCAAGGCGGAGCGGGGAGGCTCACGCGCGCCGCACCGCGCGGATTTCGCACGGCGACAATACCGCGCAAGTAAATCAAGATCGTGCGGACTACGCGTCCGTCGCGCGCGCGTCGGCGGCATGAGATAAGGGCAGCGGCCGGCCCGCGGGGGGGCCGCAATGCGGCCGCTCCCGGGGGGCGGGTCGGCTGCCGCCCGGGGATGGCCCCGGGCGGGCACCGTTGGAACTCCCGGACTTCGCGTGACGCGAGATCGGCCGCGTGCAGTGCGCTCGCAGGCTCGCAGCCCTGTCGTCTGATCGAGAGATAAAGCTCACTCCGCGGCCTCCGCGAAGGGCTCGAGGCCGCCCGTCCCGCAGCCGGATCACCCGGTCGCAGCGCGTGGCGATCTCCGGCGCGTGGGTGACGAGCACCAGCGTCGCCCCGTGGCGGTCGCGGAGACCGAAGAGAAGCTCGATGATCGTCGCGCCCGGTGGCGCCGTCGAGGTTGCCGGTCGGCTCGTCGGCGAGCAGGATCTCCGGGCCGCGCCACCGCCGCGCGGGCGAGGGCGACCCGCTGCTGCTCGCCGCCGGAAAGCTGCGCCGGGTAGTGGTCGCGCCGCGCGCCGAGGCCCATCGCCTCGAGCTCGGCCGCGGCGCGCGGAAACGCGTCGCGCGCGCCGGCGAGCTCCAGCGGCGTCGCCACGTTCTCGATGGCGGTCATCGTCGGGATGAGGTGGAAGGACTGGAAGACCACGCCCATGTGATCGCGGCGGAAGCGGGCCAGCGCGTCCTCGCCCATGCGGTCAGGTCCTGGCCGAGCACGGTCACGCGGCCGGAGGTTGCCGCCTCCAGCCCGCCCATCAGCATCAGGAGCGAGGACTTGCCCGAGCCGGAGGGGCCGATCAGCCCCAGCGTCTCGCCGCGCGCCACCTCCAGGGTGACCCCGCTCAGGATATTGACCGGCCCGGCATTGCCGCGGAGGGTAAGCGCCACATCCTGGAGCGCGATGACCGGCTGAGAAACGGGGGACGACATATGAACCCTTCCTGGGCAAGCCGCGGTGCCGTCCGGGCATATGGGGCACGGGGCGCGATGCGCAACCTGGCGCTGGCGCTGGCCGCGCTGCTGGCGCTGGCCGGGACGGCGGCGGCGGAGGTGCGCATCCTCGCCTTCGGCGATTCGCTGACGGCGGGCTACGGCGTGCCCGAGGGCGAGGGCTTCGTGCCGCAGCTCCAGGCCTGGCTGCGCGCCAACGGCGCGCCTGACGTCGACTGTGATCAACGGCGGCGTCTCCGGCGACACCTCCGCCGGCGGCCTGGCGCGCATCGGCTGGACGCTGGAGGACGACGTGGACGGCGTGCTCGTCGAGCTCGGCGCCAACGACATGCTGCGCGGCCTCGACGTCGGCGAGATGCGCAAGAACCTCGACGGCATCCTGACCGAGATCGACCGCCGCGACCTGCCGGCGCTCCTCGCCGGCCTGCCCGCGCCGCCCAACTACCCGGCGGACTACCGCAAGGCGTTCAAGGCCACGTTCCGCGATCTCGCCCGGGAGCACGACGCCATCTACGTCAGCTCGTTCTTCGGCGGCATGGCGGAGGGGCGCGGCGTGCGGCAGGTGATGCAGCTCTTCCAGCCGGACGGCCTGCATCCCAACGCCGAGGGGGTGACGGCGATCGTCGAGGGGATCGGCCCCAAGGTGCTGGAGCTGGTGGAGCGGGCGCGGGCCCGGCCGTGATCCGCGCCTTCGCCGCGCTGGCGCTGCCCGAGGCGGTGCGCTTCGACCTGATGATCCTGCAGCAGGGCCTGCCGGTGCCGCGGCTGGTCGCGCCCGAGAGCCTGCACCTGACGCTGGTCTTTCTCGGCGACCTGCCGGTGCGGCTGCTCGAGGACGTGGACACGGCGTTCCGCCAGCTCCGCGCCCCCGGCTTCGCGCTGGCGCTGGCCGGGCTCGGCCTCTTCGGCGGCCCGCGGCCGCGGGTGGTCTACCTCGGCGCCCGGGCGAACCCGGCGCTGCGCCACCTCCAGGCCAAGGTCGAGACGGCCGCGCGCGGCGCCGGCGTCGAGCTGCCCGCGCGGCGCTACCTGCCGCACGTGACGCTGGCGCGGCTGCCCGAGCGCTTCCGGACCGCGTCCGGCTCGAACAGGCGGTGGCGCTCCGCGGCGCCTATGCGGCGCCGCGGTTCACCGTCGAGGATTTTTGCCTGTTCCGTTCACGCCTCGCGTCCACCGGGGCGGCCTACGAGGAGCTGGCGCGCTATCCGCTCGGCTGAGCGCCGGTCACCAGGGAACGGTCCGCCCGAGCTCGGCGTCGACGTCGGCGCGGGTGATGCCGATGTCGCGCAGGAGGTGGTCGTCGAGCTCCTTGAGGTTCTTCCGCGCCCGGTGGCGGGCGTCGGCGGCCGCGAGGAAATCGAGCACGCCGCGCGCCGTCAGGCGCGGCCGGGCAGTGCGGACAGGGCGCTGGGCGGTCGTCGTGGTCATGGTCATCTCCATCATCGGAAGCTGGGTATTCGCGGCGCTTTCATCACCGTGGTTGATATCTAGCGCATGCTGGGTTAGTGTTAAAACGAATGTTTGTGGGGTTATGCATCAAGGATGTTGATATGGCTCGAAACCTCGACCTGACCGCGCTGCGCTCGTTCACCGCCGTCGCCGATTCCGGCGGGGTGACCAAGGCGGCGACGCAGCTCAACCTCACGCAGTCGGCGGTCTCGATGCAGCTCAAGCGGCTCGAGGACCAGATGGGCCTGGAACTCCTCGACCGCTCGGGGCGGTCGATCGCGCTGACGCCGCAGGGCGAGCAGCTGCTCGCCTACGCCCGCCGGCTGCTGGCGCTCAACGACGAGGCGTGGGGGCGGCTGACCCATCCGGCCTTCGAGGGCGTCATCGACTTCGGGGTGCCGCACGACATCATCTATCCGCACGTGCCCGGGGTGCTGCAGCGCTTCGCGGCGGCGTATCCGCGGGTCAAGCTGCAGCTGCACTCGCTCTATACCAGCGGGCTCAAGGAGCAGCTGGCGCGCGGCGAGATGGACCTGATCCTCACCACCGAGGCCGGGGTGGACGCCGGCGGCGAGACGCTGAGCCGCGAGCCGCTGGTCTGGGCCGGGGCGCCGGGCGGGCAGGCCTGGCGGCAGCGGCCGCTGCGCTACGCCTCGTGCGGGCACTGCGTGTTCAAGCGGCCGGCGCTGGAGGCGCTGGAGAAGGCGGGGATCGCCTGGGAGCTCGCGGTCGAATTCGATCTCGACGGCGGCGGTGGACGCCAGCGTGGCGGCCGACCTCGCGGTCAGCGTGCAGATGGAGAGCGGGGTGCCGCAGCAGTGCGAGCCGATCCGCCACGGCGGCGCGCTGCCGCCGCTGCCGGAGCACCGGGTCAACATGTACGTGGCGCCCGGGCCGCGCGCGGCGCTGGCCGAGCGGCTGGCGCTCGTCGTGCGCCAGGCCTACGGCGTGGCCGACTGCCTGGCGGCGGAGTAGGCCGGGCGGGGCCACCCGGATCACCACCTTGCCCTCGGCGCGGCGTTCGCGGAGGAGCGCGAGGCCGGCGTTGGCCTCCTCCAGCGGCAGCACGTGGCCGACATGCGGCCGCAGCCGCCCCATGGCGTGCCAGGCGAGGAGGGTATCGAGGCTCGCCCGCGCCGCTGCCGGGTGCATCCGCACCCAGGCGCCGAAATAGAAGCCGATCACGGTCTGGTTCTTCACCAGCAGCCGGTTGGCGGGGACGCGCGGGACCTCGCCGCCGGCGAAGCCGATGGGCAGGATGCGCGCGCCGGGGCGGGCGGCGGCGAGGCAGGCGTCGAAGAGGGCGCCGCCCACGGTCTCGTAGACGACGTCGGCCCCGCCGAGCGCCTTCACCGCGGCGACGATGTCGTCATCGGCATCGAGCGTGTGTGACGCGCCCGCGTCGGCGGCCAGGGCGCGCTTCTGCGCGCCGCGGGCCACGGCGATCGACCCGCGCGCCCATCAGCGCGCCGAGTTCCACCGCGGTCAGGCCGACACCGCCGGCGGCGCCCGTGACCAGCAGCGTCTCGCCGGGGCGGAGCCGCGCCAGCTCCGCCAGCGCGATGTGGCTGGTGCCGTAGGCGACGAGAAAGCCGGCGGCCGCCTCGTCGCTCATCCCCGGCGGCACCGGCGCGCAGGCGGCCGCAGGGACGGCGACGAACTCGGCGAGGCCGCCCGAGCCGCAGAGGCAGGCGACGCGGGTCCCGACTGCGGGGCCTGGGACGCCGGGTCCCATGGCCGCCACGGTGCCGCAGACCTCGATCCCCGGCGCGAAGGGGAGCGCGGGCTTCTCCTGGTAGCGCCCGGCGGCCATCAGCGTGTCGGCGAAGTTGAGCCCGCAGGCGTGTACGCGAAGCAGGACCTCGCCCGGCCCGGGATGGGGAGGGGCGGTCACTGCCATCTCGAGCGGACGCTCGTACTCGACGATCCGCATCGCGCGCATGGGATCCTCCCGAAGGTTCCGGCCAGAGGAGCACGGATCGCCGCCCGAGGGAACCGCGCGGGTCGTCGCACGTTTCCGCCGATGCTGGCTGAAGAATTCCTCGGTGGTCTCGCCCTGCCGCTTCCCATCACGGCCCTCCGGCTGTTCGGGGCGGCAGCGCTCTGCGCGGTGATCGGCATGGAGCGCGAAGCCAGCGACCGGGCGGCGGGCTTGCGGACCCACATGCTGGTCGGCACGGCGTCGGCCGCGTTCGCGCTGATCACCTTGAACCTGATCGAGCTGAACGCCGGGCGTCCGGACGTCATCCGCATGGACCCCATCCGCCTGGTGGAGGCGGCGACCGCGGGGGTGGCGTTCCTCGCAGCCGGCATGATCGTGCTGAGCCGGGGCGAGGTGCGCAACCTGACGACGGGCGCGGGGATGTGGCTCGCGGCCGGCATCGGACTTGCCTGCGGCCTCGGGCTCTGGCCGATCGCGGCGATGGCGGCGGCACTCGGGCTCGCGATCGTGCTGATCCGGGTCGGCTGAGCGGCGGGTTTCTCGCCATCGGCAAACGCGGTATGCTGCGGCGCACGGCAGCGACAGGGACGACATGGAGCAACCCCGAGACCTCGCGACCCCCAAGGCAGCGCTCGAGCCGGGCGTGGTCGCCTCGGGCGTCTATCGCGACGGCCGACGGGTCGATGACATCCTGATCGACGAGGCCGCCGGCTGGGCCGGACGGGACGGCCACGTGGTGTGGATCGGCCTGCTCGAGCCGAGCCGCGACCTCCTGCTCCGGGTCCAGCGCCAGTTCGGCCTGCACGATCTCGCCATCGAGGACGCCGAACATCCGCATGCCCGCCCCAAGGTCGAGCAGTACGGCGACGCGCTCTTCATCGTCGCCCGCACCGCGCAGCTTTCCGACGGCCGCGTCGCGTTCGGCGAGACGCACATCTTCGTGGGCAAGGGCTTCATCGTCAGCGTGCGGCACGGCGCGTCCGCGTCCTATGGCGCGGTGCGCAGGCACTGGGAGAGCTGCCCCTCGATCCTCGCCAAGGGCGAGGACTTCATCCTCTACGCCATCCTCGACTTCATCGTGGACCAGTACATGCCGGTGCTCGAGGCGATCGGCGACGAGGTCGAGGAGATCGAGGACATGGTGCTGGTGAAACCCATGGCCGCCGCCGAGATCGAGCGCCTGTACATCCTGCGCCGCGACCTGCAGCGGCTGCGCAACGCCGCCGCGCCGCTGGTCGACGTCTGCCGGCGGCTGACCTCGCCCGACATCACCCAGGTCGGGCCGGCGATGCACTCCTACTTCCGCGACGTGACCGACCACATCCGCGGCGTGCAGGAGAAGATCGACAACCTGCGCGAGGTGCTGGCCTTCGCCTTCGAGACGAGCCTGCTGATGGGGCAGAACCAGGCCAACGTGGTGACGAAGAAGCTCGCTTCCTGGGCGGCGATCCTCGCCGTGCCCACCGCCATCGCCGGCGTCTACGGCATGAACTTCAAGAACATGCCCGAGCTCGAGATGCCGGGCGCCTACCACCTCGTCGTCCTCGCGATGCTGTCGATCTGCGGCTTCCTCTACTGGCAGTTCCGCCGCATCGGCTGGCTGTAGCCGCATGATTCCGCTCTGTCCGGCGCGGGGGGCTTGCCTGCCTGCCGTTGCCTTCCCGCTGCAGTGCGGCTAAAGCCGCCGCGACAGGCCCGAGGACCGCCCCTACATGGATATCCGCAATATCGCGATCATCGCGCACGTCGACCATGGCAAGACCACGCTGGTCGACGCCCTGCTGAAGCAGTCCGGCACCTACCGCGAGAACCAGGCGACGGTGGAGCGGGCGCTCGATTCCAACGACCTCGAGCGCGAGCGCGGCATCACCATCCTCGCCAAGGCGACCAGCGTCGAGTGGCACGGCCACCGCATCAACATCGTCGACACCCCCGGCCACGCCGACTTCGGCGGCGAGGTGGAGCGCATCCTCGGCATGGTGGACGGCGTCCTGCTGCTCGTCGACGCCGCCGAGGGCCCGATGCCGCAGACCAAGTTCGTCACCGCCAAGGCGCTGCGGCTCGGCCTCCGGCCCATCGTCGTGCTGAACAAGGTCGACAAGCCCGACGCCGAGCCCGACCGGGCGCTGAACGAGGTGTTCGACCTCTTCGTGGCGCTCGACGCCACCGAGGACCAGCTCGACTTCCCCGTGCTCTACGCCTCGGGCCGCGCCGGCTGGGCCGACGCCGAGCTCGACGGCCCGCGCAAGAACCTCGACGCGCTCTACCAGCTCATCCTCGACCACGTGCCGCCGCCCGCCCAGGCGGCCCGCAGCGGCGAGCCCTTCGCCATGCTGGCGACGACCCTCGCCGCCGACCCGTTCCTCGGCCGGCTGCTGACCGGCCGCATCGAGCAGGGCACGGTCAGGACGGGCCAGATGGTGCATGCCCTGTCCCGCGACGGCGCGGAGATCGAGCGCTTCCGCGTCTCCCGCGTGCTCGCCTTCCGCGGCCTCAACCGCACCGCGGTGGAGAGTGCGGAGGCCGGCGACATCGTCAGCCTCTCCGGCATGTCCAAGGCGACCGTGGCCGATACCATCACCGACCTCGGTGTCGATGCCGCTCTGCCGGCGCAGCCGATCGACCCGCCGACGATCAGCGTGACCTTCGGCATCAACGATTCGCCCGCTCGCGGGGCGCGACGGCGACAAGGTGCAGAGCCGGGTGATCCGCGAGCGACTGATGCGCGAGGCCGAGACCAACGTGGCGATCCACGTCAGCGACTCCCCCGCCGGCGAGGCCTTCGAGGTGGCCGGCCGCGGCGAGCTGCAGATGGGCGTGCTGGTCGAGAACATGCGCCGCGAGGGCTTCGAGCTCTCGGTGTCGCGGCCGCGCGTGCTCTTCCGCGAGGAGGACGGCAAGCGGCTGGAGCCGATCGAGGAGGTGACGATCGACGTGGACGAGGAGTTCGCCGGCGTCGTCGTCGACAAGCTCAGCCAGCGCAAGGGCGAGCTGGCCGAGATGCGCACCGGCAACGGCGGCAAGACCCGCCTCGTCGCGCATGTCCCCTCGCGCGGGCTGATCGGCTATCACGGCGAGTTCCTGACCGATACCCGCGGCACCGGCGTGCTCAACCGCGTGTTCCACGACTGGGCGCCGCACAAGGGGCCGATCCCCGGCCGGCGCAACGGCGTCCTCGTCTCGATGGAGGACGGGGTGAGCGTGTCCTACGCGATCTTCAACCTCGAGGATCGCGGCCGGTTCTTCATCGGGTCGGGCGAGCAGGTCTATACCGGCATGATCCTCGGCGAGCACAACCGGGACAACGACCTGGAAGTGAACCCGCTGAAGGGCAAGAAGCTCACCAACGTCCGCGCCTCCGGCAAGGACGAGGCGGTGGTGCTGACCACGCCGGCGCGCCCGACGCTGGAGCAGGCGATCGCCTACGTGGAGGATGACGAGCTGGTCGAGGTGACCCCGCGCCACATCCGCCTGCGCAAGCGCTATCTCGACCCGCACGAGCGCAAGCGCCAGTCGAGGCAGAATGCATCGTGACCGCCGGTCAGGCGAGTTAACCGTTGCATTTTGCGAAGATGTCGTTGCAAAACACGGCAGGGTTGAGTCGCGCTATTGAAAGGCGGCCTCAGGTCTCCCTCTGATTGTAGGTTAATGGAACGTCAACCGGAGCGGATTACCGCTGATTGAGTACGCAACGCTCCAAGCAGCTTGGGTTAGAGCAGTTGGCATGGTACGTGCATGGTAGTCTGTGAGAGAACAGCGACGAAACCAAAACGGAGCGTAAGATTATGAAGCATCCCGTTGATGTGCATGTGGGTAAGAGGGTTCGCCACCGTCGGTGGATGGTCGGGATGACGCAGCAGCAGCTCGGCGACATCGTCGGCATCAAGTTCCAGCAGATCCAGAAGTACGAGACCGGCATGAACCGGATCAGCGCTTCGCGGCTCTGGGACATCGCCCAGGCGCTCGACGTGTCGATCAGCTTCTTCTTCGAGGGCTTCGAGAGCGAAGCGGGCGGCACCGCGCAGCCGGCCGCCATGGCGGAGCGCGGCGATCTTCTCGCCGACAAGGAGGCGCTGGAGCTGGTGCGCTCCTACTACGCCATTCCCGAGGCGCAGCGCCGCCGGCTCTTCGACCTCGCCCGCGTCCTCAGCGACGTCGCCTGATCACCGGGCGGCCACCGGGCCGCTCGTTTGACGATTACTTTCCGGCCGCGGCGGCAAGGCCCCGCCGGGCCGGGACCGACGCCAGGAAGGCGTCGATGCGCTGCCAGACCGCGGCCTGAATCTGGCGGCCGCTCCATGAAGATCTCGTGGCGCGCTCCGGGCAGCTCCAGAAGCGCGCCTTCCGCCATCTTGGCCACCTGGCTGCGGATGATGCTGGCCGAGACCACGGTCTCTTCGCTGCCCGAGCATCACGAGCATCGGCAGCCGCGGCAGCGGCGCCACGTAGAGCCGCGCCATCTCCTCCAGCGCGGCGTAGGTCCACTGCATGCTCGGGCCGCCGAGCGACAGGTCGGGGTGCGCGGATGATCTGGTCGAGGCACCAGGCGAAGACGCTCGCGTCCGACGTGAGCGGATTGCCGGAAAAGTTGATCGCCATGGCCGTCGGCTGTGACCGCGCGCCGGGCATCAGCCGGCCGCCGAGGCCCACGACGTTCGCAAGCCGCGTCATCTTGGCGGTCAGTTCGCGGGTGGCCGCCTTCATCTGCAGGTGCCACATCGGTGCGGAGAAGACAGCGCCACAGAAGTCCGCCCGCTCGAGCAGCGTGCGAAGACCGATGCAGCCGCCCATGGAATGCGCGATCAGATAGCGCGGCGCGGGAAGGTCGAGCCGGGCGTCGAGGTCGAGAAGCGCCGCCACGTCCTGCTGGTAGACGCGGAAGTCCTCGATGTGCCCGAGCATCGCGTTGCCCGCGTGACGGTCGGAGAGGCCCTGGCCGCGCCAGTCGATGACGAGCACCGAGAGGCCGCGCGCCACCAGTTCGCGCGCCACCCGCCCGTATTTCTCGCCGAACTCGGTGCGGCCGGGAAAGATCACCGCCGTGCCCTGCCTGCCGCCCCGCCAGGCGACCGCGCGGAGCCGGATGCCGTCCGAAGTGGTCAGCCAGTAGCGCCTCCGCCCCTGCCGGCGCGTCGGCGACGTCGGCGTAGAAGGGCGCGTCGGGCGTCATGCCAGGAGGCTGCCGAGCCTCATGGCCAGGCCCATGTCGCCGTCGACGGTCAGACGGCCACTCATGAAGGCGCCGGTCGGGTCGAGATCGCCGTCGAGCAGGCTCTGGAAGGTCTCGGCGCTCGCGGTCAGCGTACAGTCGGCGTCGGCGCCGGCGTCGGCGGTGGCGCCGGCCTCGTCGATGCGGACCGCGCCCTCGTCCTCGATCACGAAGCGGACCGACCCGTCGATCCCCGCGCCCCGAGCTTCACATTCAGGGCCTTGACGGCGGCATCGACGATCTCGCTCATGCAGTTTCTCCGGGTTGCGGGCGCGGGAGCCCTCGATTTCTCGCTACGGATCACTAATCTAGGGTGCATGGGCGGGTTTCAAAAGCATCAACTGCCGATCTTGCTCGCCGCAGGGTTGTGGCTGGCCGGCGGCGCGCCCGCGGTGACGCCAGGCGCCGGACCAGGCGGCGAGGCTCGACGAGCTGTTCGCGGAGCTGAAGGAGCCGGGCCGCGACGACTGGGAGAAGATCGAGGGCGAGATCACCCGGATCTGGTCGCACGTCCGGCTCGCCCGCGATGGATCTCCTGCTCAGCCGTGGCAACGAGGCGCTGGAGGCCGAGGACTACCGCACCGCCGTCGATCACTTCAGCGCGTTGATCGACCACGCCCCGGATTTCGCCGAGGGCTGGAACGGGCGGGCGACCACCTATTACCTGATGGGGGAATATGGCCTTTCGATATCCGACGTCGAGCATGTCCTGGTGCTGAATCCCCGCCACTTCGGGGCGCTGTCCGGCCTCGCCTTCATGCTGGAATCGATGGGCGATCCCGAGATGGCGCTGAAGGCGCTCCATGCCGTGCAGGAGCTGAACCCCAACCGACCGAACATCGACGAGGCCGTCACGCGGCTCGAGCGGATGACGGGGGACGCCGAGCTCTGAGAGCCGGCGTTGCACCGGAGTACAAGTCCATGGCTTTCGACGGCGCCCCCCGGGTCATCGGCTGTTCTCGGCCCGACCAACACCGGCAAGACCCACTATGCGGTCGAGCGGATGCTGGCGCACCGCACCGGCGTGATCGGGCTGCCGCTGCGCCTCCTCGCCCGCGAGGTCTACGACCGGATCGTGAGCCTGCGCGGACCGTCGGTCGTGGCGCTCGTCACCGGCGAGGAGCGCATCGTGCCGCCGCGCGCCGCCTGGTGGGTCAGCACCGTCGAGGCGATGCCGGTCGACATCGGCGCCGACTTCCTCGCCGTCGACGAGATCCAGCTCTGCGGCGATCCCGACCGCGGCCACATCTTCACCGACCGGCTGCTGAACGCCCGCGGCCTGCAGGAGACCCTCTTCCTCGGCGCGGAGACCATGCGCGCCCGGATCGCGAGCCTCGTGCCCGGCCCGCAGCTCATCCAGCGCGAGCGCTTCTCGCGCCTGAGCTACACCGGTCCGCGCAAGATCAGCCGGATGCCGCCGCGGAGCGCCGTCGTCGGCTTCTCGGTGGAGGAGGTCTACGCCATCGCCGAGCTGATTCGCCGGCAGAAGGGCGGCGCCGCGGTGGTGATGGGCGCGCTCAGCCCTCGAACCCGCAACGCCCAGGTGGCGCTCTACCAGAACGGCGACGTGGACTACCTGGTCGCCACCGACGCCATCGGCATGGGGCTGAACCTCGACATCGCGCACGTCGCCTTCTCCGGGCTGGTCAAGTTCGACGGCCGCCGCCACCGGCACCTGAGCCCGAGCGAGCTGGCCCAGATCGCCGGCCGCGCAGGGCGCTACACCAGCGACGGCACCTTCGGCGTCACCGGCGATGCGCCGCCCCTCGACCAGGAGGTGGTCGACGCGATCGAGAACCACCGCTTCCGGCCGCTCGCGCGGCTGCAGTGGCGGAACTCCGCGCTGGATTTCTCGAGCCCCGAGGCGCTCGTCGGCCAGCCTCGAAGCGCCGGCCGGCCATCCCGACCTGCAGCGGGCGCGGGAGGCGGACGACCTCGCGACGCTCAAGGAGCTGTCCGCCATCCCCGAGGTGCGCGACCGGCTGCGCGGACCGCCGGACACCCGGCTCCTCTGGGACGTCTGCCAGATCCCCGACTTCCGCAAGGTGACGCTCGCCGAGCACGCCAGCCTCTGCGTGCGCATCTTCCGCTTCCTGCAGGCCGGCGGCGGCATCCCCACCGACTGGCTTGCGCGGCAGATTTCGCGCATCGATCGAACCGACGGCGACATCGACGCGTTGTCCAAGCGGCTGGCCTACATCCGCACGTGGACCTACGTCGCGCAGCGCCGCGCCTGGGTGGACGACGCGGACCATTGGCGCGACGAGACCCGTGCGGTAGAAGACCGGCTGTCGGATGCGCTGCACGTGCAGCTGACGCAGCGTTTCGTGGACCGGCGCACCTCGGTCCTGATGCGCGGGTTGAAGCAGAGGGAGAGCCTTTTGGCCACAGTGACGGAGAACGACGAGGTCCGGGTCGAGGACCAGTTCATCGGCCGGCTCGAGGGCTTCCGCTTTCGGCTCGACCCCACCGCCGACGCCGACCAGGCCCGCACGCTCCGCGCCGCCGGCCTTGCGGCGCTGGCGCCGGCCCTGAGCCTCCGGGCGGACAAGTTCTACAACGCCCCCGACACCGAGATCGACGTCACCGAGCAGGGCGGGCTGATGTGGGGCGAGTACGCCGTCGGCAAGCTCGTCGCCGGCCCCGACGCGCTCAGCCCGCAAATCCAGCCGTTTGTGGACGAGGATGCCGCCCCCGAGGTCGCCGAGAAGGTTCGCCGCCGCCTCGGGCACTGGGTGGATCGCCGGATCGCCGCGCTCTTCCAGCCGCTGATCGCGCTGCAGGGACGACGAGACGCTGACCGGCATGGCGCGCGGCATCGCCTTCCGGCTGGTCGAGGCGCTGGGCGTCATCCCGCGAAGCGAGGTCGCCGAGGAGGTCAAGGGGCTCGACCAGGAGAGCCGCGCCAGCCTGCGCAAGCACGGCGTCCGCTTCGGCCAGTACACGGTCTTCCTGCCGCTCCTGCTCAAGCCCGCGCCCACGCGGCTCCGCCTCGTGCTCTGGTCGCTGGCCGAGAACCTCGAGGTCTTCCCCGAATCGCCGCCGCCCGGGCTCGTGACCATGGCCGCCGTGCCGGACGCGCCTCCGGGCTACTATTCGCGCGCCGGCTACCGACTTGCCGGCGAGCGGGCGATCCGCATCGACATGCTGGAGCGGCTCGCCGACATGATCCGCAACCTCGACGCCCGCGCCGGCTTCGAGGCGCCCCCGAGATGCTGTCGATCACCGGCCTCTCGCTCGAGCAGTTCGCCAAGCTGATGCAGGGCATGGGCTACGTTGCGACCGAGGGAACCCGGCCGAAGCGCAAGCCCCAGCCGGTCGTCGCCGCTCCGGTGGAGACCGTGGCGGTGGTGGCGGGCGAGCCCGAGCCGGATGCGCCCCAGCCGGAGATCCCCGTCCCCGACCAGCCCGACGTGCCGGTGCCGCAGCCGGAGGAGGTGCCGCCGGGGCCTGACCTGCCGGAGGTGCCGGTTTCCGAGCCGTTGGACGATCCCTCCCCCCGACCCGATGGCGGAGATGGCGCCCGGGAGAGGAACCGTGCGCCCGGAGGAACCGCAGGAGATGGAGGTGTTCTACCTCTTTGCCCGCGCCCAGCGGCGGCGGCCCGATCGCGCGGAGCGTCCCGAGCGGGCGCCGCGCGAGGAGGCGCGCAAGCCGAAGCCCAAACCGCACCGCGGCGAGGAGAGCCGCCAGGGCAAGCCGCGGCATGGCGACGGCGGCAGCCGCAAGCCCGCCCCCAAGCGCGAGGAGCAGATCGCGCAGGCGCGACCGCAGCGGTCGGAGAAGCCGATCGACCCGGACAACCCCTTCGCAGCGCTGATGGCGCTCAAGCTCCGGAGCTGAGCCGGAGCGCCGATGTCGGATACGCCTGCGGCGATTCGCCTCGACAAGTGGCTCTGGCAGGCGCGCTTCTGCAAGTCGCGGGCTTTGGCCGCCCGGCTGGTCTCCGACGGGGTGGTGCGGGTGAACGCGGTGCGGGTGGTCAAGCCCGCCACGGCCGTGCGGATCGGCGACGGGTTGAGCTTCGCCCATGGCGGGCGGGTGCGGGCCGTCCGCATCCTGGCGCTCGGCACCCGGCGCGGCCCCGCCACCGAGGCGGCGGCGCTCTACGCCGACCTCGACGCGACGGGCCCGGCGCTGCCCCTTGAACCCGACGCGGAGGCTGATACATAGCCGCTTGCGGGGCGTGACAGGCTTTGCGGACCGAGCGAAGTGATCAAGGCTGGGGCCGATGACCTATGTTGTGACCGAGAACTGCATCGCCTGCAAATACACCGACTGCGTCGAGGTTTGCCCGGTGGATTGCTTCTACGAGGGCGAGAACATGCTCGTCATCCACCCCGACGAGTGCATCGACTGCGGCGTCTGCGAGCCCGAGTGCCCGGTGGACGCAATCAAGCCCGACACCGAGCCGAACATGGAGAACTGGGTCGAGTTCAACCGCAAGTATTCCGAGGCGTGGCCGGTGCTGGTAACCCGGCGCGACCCGCTCCCCGAGGCCGAGGCGCGCGACGGCGAGCCCGGCAAGATGGAGAAGTACTTTTCCGAGGCTGCCGGCGAAGGCGGCTGACCCCCGGAGCGGCGGAATTACGCTGTCGTGCCCGCATTCTCCCTCGTTCGCGTACTCTGCGGGGGGTTGAAACGTTTGCGCGAGCCTCCATGTTAGCGACACGTGACCACGGTTTAACTTCCCACGAGCCTGTTTTTCTGCTAAGAGGGACGTCCCTACAAATGTTCCGGGATACGGCCTAGCTAAAACTGGCCACAATCTGCTTGCCCCGATGATGGCCACGCCGCGCATAGCGGACTGGTTCGTTATGGTTGATGCGGTGCGGCGGCGGTTCAGCCCGGTGTCTGTCAGCAAGGAAAAGACGCGCAACATGAACAAGACCAAGAAGCCGACGGAGTTCCGTCCGAACGATTTTGTTGTCTACCCTGCGCATGGTGTCGGACGGATCATATCGATCGACGAACAGGAGGTCGCCGGCCTCCGCTTGGAAATGTTCGTGATTTCCTTCGAGAAGGACAAGATGACCCTGCGCGTCCCGATCGCCAAGGCGAGTTCGGTCGGCATGCGGGCGCTCTCCTCCGCCGACATCGTCGAGCGCGCGCTCGAGACGCTCAAGGGCCGCGCCCGCGTGAAGCGCGCCATGTGGTCGCGCCGGGCGCAGGAGTACGAGCAGAAGATCAACTCGGGCGATCTCATCTCCATCGCCGAGGTGGTGCGCGACCTGCACCGCAGCGACGACCAGCGCGAGCAGAGCTATTCCGAGCGCCAGCTCTACGAGGCGGCGCTGGAGCGGCTGACCCGCGAGGTCGCCGCGGTCAACGGGATCGAGGAAGTGAAGGCCCAGCAGCACGTGGACCAGGTTCTCGGCGGCCGCGTCGCCGCCTGACGCCCGAGGTTTCGCATCTTAGGCCCCGGACCCCGTCCGGGGCCTTTTGATTCGCGCCTCGGCCGCATGTGGCCCCGCCTCAACCCTGTACCGCACGAAGCGCCGGCAGGATGCGAAGCCACACGGCGGAAAGCGACGCTTCGCGCCGGCACCGGCTCCTCTACGGGCTTCTCCGGCTCGGGCGGGGTTGCGTGAGCCTCGCGCCAGATCTTGCCCTGGTCGAGCGAGACGATCGAGAGGGTGGTCAGCATCGCGGCTCTCCTTGCTTCGGGCGCCGTCGCGGCACCTCATGCGGAGAACCTGCATCCCCGGGACGGTTTGGGTCTCTAAGCGGAGTCTCAAAAGTTCCAAATGCCGATTAAACGCGCGAAAGCCGGCTATCCCTCCTCCAGGCCCGCCAACCGCAGGCCCGCATAGGTTGGCCCCTTCCGCGCCGGATCCCTGGCCGGCTGGCCCGCCCGGATCCGCGCCAGGGTGACCCCGGGCCGAATCCGGCGGAGCTCGGCGAGGAAAGCGGTGCGCCGCCTCCATCCGCCCGAGATGCGCGTTCCCGGCGATGAGGTTCCAGAGCGTCGCGTCGAAGTTGGGGTTGAGCGCAAGCGCCCGGGACGCCCACGCGACGGCCTCGGCATAGTTGCCGCGGATCATCTGCAACATCGGCGATGGTGTTGTAGGAAAAGTGAACGTGCGGGCCGCGCGGACTGAGCCGCAAGGCACGCTCGGCATGGGCAAGCGCCGCGTCGAGGCTGCCGCAGTGCATCTCCCCCACACCCGCCATGATCGCGGTCACGAGGTCGTTGGGGTTGGCCTCGGCCGCTGCCCTTAGCACGGCCAGGCCCCAGTCGTAATCCTTGACCGCCTGCAGAAGCGCGATCCCGCACGGCGCCATCACCGCCGCGTCACCGTCGGCGAGCTCGAGCGCGCGGCGGGCGTAGGCGGCGCAGCGAGCGACATCGTCGGGACCGAACGGCGGCCAGCCCATTGTCGTCCGGTGCTCGATCGCCCAGGCGGCGTGGGCAAGAATGCGAGGGTTGTCCGGGTCGAGGGCCAGCGCCTCGCTCAGGAGCGCAAAGGCGGCCGCGTTCTCGGCGGGTGACTCGGCGAGGATGCGGGCGCGGGCCTGCAGGTAGATGTCGTAGGCCGCGACGCTGCCCGGCCGCTCGCGCCTGGCGCGCGCCAGCTCCGCCGCCTGGATCTGCGGCTCGATCACCGTGGCGACGCTCTCGGTGATGCGGTCCTGGAACTCGAAGACCTCGGCGATGGCGCCGTCGTAGCTCTCGGCCCAGAGATGCGTGCCGGCGTGACCCGTCCACCAGCTCGGCGGTGATCCGCAGCCGCTCGCCGGACCGCCGCACGCTGCCCCTCAGGAGATAACGAACCCCGAGATCGCGGGCCAGGTCGCGCGGGTCGCCCTGGTCGCGGAAGAGGAACGACGTCGAGCTCGAAAGCACGGTGAATGACCGGAATCGCCCGAGCGCCGCGATGATGTCCTCCACCATCCCGTCGGCGAAGTAGCCGTCGTCCGCCGCGCCGCCCATCACCTGGAAGGGCAGCACGGCCAGCGCCGGCGGGTCGACCCCGGCCGCCGCCGCGGGAGCCGGCTCCGGCACCAGCAGCCGGTAGCCTACCCGCGGGATGGTCACGATCCAGTCCCGCCCGTCCGGCATCGGCCCCATGGCTTTGCGCAGCGCCGCGACCTGCACGGTGAGGTTGCCCTCCTCGACGATGACGTCCGGGCCACGCCCGCTCCAGCAGGTCGGCCTTGGCGACCGCCTTGCCGCGCGCCGCGAGCGAGCACCGCCAGCACCGCGGCCGCCCGGTGGCCGATCGGCACGGGCGCGCCGTTCCGCAGAAGGGTCGAGCGTCGGGGTCGAGCTCGAACGGTCCGAAGGCGATGCGCGCCGTCATGGGGCAGAGAATAGCGCGCCGCGTGGCCTGCGGGAATCCCGCCTCTAACCGAACCCTTCCAGCACCAGCTTGCCATGCGACCAGCCGCCCTCGATCAGCTGGTGCGCCCGGCGCAGGTTGGCCGCCGAGATCGGCGTCATCCGCTCGGCGAGCGTGGTGCGCAGCGCGCCGAGGTCGACGAGCCGCGACACCTCCGCCAGAAGGTCGTGCTGCGCCGAGATGTCCGCCGTGCCGAAGACCGGGCGGGTGAACATCGACTCGAAGCGCAGCGAGACGCTCTTGGTCTTGAACGGCGCCGGGTCGATCGCCCGCAGGTCGTCGATGTAGCCGAAGCGGCCCTGCGGCGCGATCAGCGTGCCGACCGCGGCGATGTGCTGCTCGGTGTGGGTGGTGGAGAAGACGAGGCCCGGCGCCCCGAGGCCGAGCGCGTCCACCTGCGGCTGCAGCGGCTGGCCGTGGTCGATCACGTGGTGCGCCCCGAGCTCGCTCGCCCAGGCGCGCGATTCGGGCCGCGAGGCAGTGGCGATCACCGTGAGATGCGTCAGCCGCCGCGCCAGTTGCACCGCCATCGACCCGACGCCGCCGGCGCCGCCGATGATCAGGAGGACCGGCGCCGTGCCCGGCACCGGGCGGCGGATCTCCAGCCGGTCGAAGAGCATCTCCCAGGCGGTGATCGCCGTCAGCGGCAGCGCCGCCGCCTCCGCCCAGTCGAGCGATGACGGCTTCGGCCCGACGATGCGCTCGTCGACCAGGTGGAACTCGGCGTTGGTCCCCTGCCGCGCGATCGATCCGGCGTAGTAGACCGCGTCGCCCGGCTTGAAGAGCCGGGCCTCCGGTCCCGCGGCGATGACCACCCCGGCGGCGTCGTAGCCCAGCACCTTCCAGCCGCCGGGCTCCGGTGCTGCGCGCAGGCGGACCTTGGTGTCCACCGGGTTGACCGAGACCGCGCGGATCCCGACCAGCAGGTCCCGCCCTTCGGGCTCGGGCATCGGCAGCTCGATGTCGACGAGGGCTTCGGGATCATCGGCGGGAAGCGATCGCTGGTATCCGACAGCGCGCATGGCGGTTCCTCCGTGTGGCGGCGGGGGAGTTTCGCGCCGGCGCGCCTGCCCTGCAAGCCGCCACGGGCCGGGTCCGGCGCCTTGCGGCGGCGCCCGATTGCGGGCACATGACCGGCGATGACCCCCGGTGCCCGCCTCTCCGCAGCGATCGAGCTCCTGGACGCGATCCTCGAGGGCGCGCCGGCCGAGCGCGAGCTGACGCGCTGGGCGCGCGCCAGCCGCTTCGCCGGCTCCAAGGACCGCTCGGCGATCCGCGATCTCGTCTACGACGGCCTTCGCCGGCGGCGCTCGTTCGGCTGGATGGGCGGCGGCGATACCGGCCGGGCGATCCTGCTGGCCCGGGAGGCGGCCGAAGGCGCCGACCTCGACCAGCTCTTCACCGGCGAGGGCTTCGACCCGGCGCCGGTCACCCCCGGCGAGCGCGCGGCGCTGGCCCGCGACCTCGCCGCGGCGCCCGATCCGGTCCGCCTCGACTACCCCGACTTCCTGCACGACGAGCTCCGCGCCTCGCTCGGCGACGGGTTCGAACCGGTTCTCGCCGCCATGCAGGCGCGTGCGCCGGTCGACCTGCGGGTGAATACCCTGAAGTCCAACCCCGACGCCGCCACCGTCGTGCTTGCCCGGGACGGCGTGCAGGTCGAACGGCACCCGCTCGCGCGCGACGCGCTCCGGGTGCTGGAGAACCCCCGGCTCGTCGCGGCCAGCCGCGCCTACACGCAAGGCATGGTCGAGCTGCAGGACGCCTCGAGCCAGCTCGTCGCCGAGACCGCGGGCGTCCGCCCGGGCATGACGGTGCTCGACTACTGCGCCGGCGGCGGCGGCAAGACGCTGGCGCTCGCCGCCGAGCTCAAGGGGCGCGGCCGGCTGCTGGCCTGGGACCTGAACCCGCGCCGCATGGCCGATCTCCCCGAGCGCGCCCGTCGCGCCGGCGCGGATGTGCGCATTCTCTCCGATGCGGACTGCGCCGCGCTCGGACCGGTCTGCGACCTCGTGCTGGCCGACGCGCCCTGCTCGGGCACCGGCGCCTGGCGGCGCAAGCCCGAGGGCAAGTGGCGGCTCACCCCGGGCGAGCTCGACCGCTTCCCCGCGCTGCAGGATTCCATCCTCGACGCCGCCGCCCGCCGGGTGAAGCCGGGCGGGACGCTGGTCTATTCGACCTGCTCGCTCCTCGCCCGCGAGAACGAGGAGCGCGCCGCCGCCTTCGCCGCGCGCCACCCCGGCTGGCGGTCCGAGGCGGCGCGGCGGCTCAGCCCGCTCGACGGCGGCGACGGGTTCTTCATCACCCGCTTCCGGCGCCCCCGCGCGGCTCAGGCCGCAACTGCCGGATAATTTACAGCGCCATCATAAAACCTGTGGTTGAACGCGCCGGCTTGGCCTAGACTGGCCACGGGCCAGCGGATGGCGGAACAGGTGCAGGACAAGGCAGAGGCAGAGGCCGCCATCGCAAGCGGCGACTTCCGGACCGGCGCGGGCATCGCGGCGGCGGGAGCGCTCTTGCTCGGCTCGACGATGACCGAGGTCTGGGCAGGTCCGGCCGTCATTCCCGGTGCGCTGGCCATCTCGCTCCTCGTCTTCGGCGGCTACCTCCTGTCGCTTCGCGCCGGCCTCTTCGCGCCGGGCGCCCGCGACCGAACGGGTGCGATCGGGCATTTCGACAAGCATGGCGAACCGGTCCTCATCAGCGACCTCGACGGCCGCATCATCGCCGCCAACCCGGCCGCCCGCCGCATGGGCGCCCCGGACGAAGGCTTTGCCGCCAGCGGCGCGCGCTACCGCCTCACCCGCGAGGCGCGCCTGAACGGCGTGGCGATCGAGGAGACCGAGCACGGCGGCCGCATCGTGGTGACCCGGATGGGGCCGCGCTCGCTCCTCTGGCGCCACGGCGCGCGCGGCCGCTGCCCCGGCGGCGGCGCCGAGTTTCGAGCATGCGGGCTTCCCCTGGCTGCGCATCGACGCCGAGGGACATGTGCTCGAACAGAATTCCGCCGCGGCGGCGCTCGCGGGCGGCCGGTCGGATCTCGACGCGATCCTGGCCGACGCACCGCTCCGGCCGGACGGGGTGCACGTGCTCGCCGCGACCGGCCAGGCGGTGCGCGCCGTCACCGTGCCGGGCCCGGACGGCCGGCGCGACCTCCTGCTCATGCCGCTGAACGGCGCCGAGATCTCCGGGCTCGTGCCCGACCACTTCCTCGAGGACCTGCCGGTGGCGCTGGCGCGGCTCGAGGCCGGCGGCCGGCTCACCTATGCCAACAAGGCCGCGCGCCAGCTCCTCGGCGACCGGGCGCGGCCGGGCGCCGACATCGCCGAGCTGCTCGAGGGGCTGGGACGGCCCATCGCCGAGCGGCTCGCCGACACCGCCAAGGGCAGGGCGCTCGGCCGCTCCGAGATCGCCAGGCTGACCGGCGACGGACCGGAAGTCTTCCTGCAGGTCGCCTTTACCCGCACCGTGCTCGACGGCACGTCCTCGCTGCTGGCCGTCGTCTCCGACGCGACCGAGCTCAAGACGCTGGAGGCGCAGTTCGTCCAGAGCCAGAAGATGCAGGCCGTGGGCCAGCTGGCCGGCGGTGTCGCGCACGACTTCAACAACCTGCTCACCGCCATCAACGGGCACTGCGACCTGCTGCTCATGCGCCACGACGTCGCCGACGTGGAGCATGGCGACCTCATGCAGATCCGCCAGAACGCGAACCGGGCGGCGGCGCTGGTGCGCCAGCTCCTCGCGTTCTCGCGCAAGCAGACGTTGCGGCCGACGGTCATCAACCTCCAGGACACCCTCTCGGAGCTGACGCATCTGCTCAACCGGCTCCTGACCGACAAGGTGGCGCTCCGGATCGAGCACGGGCCGGACCTCGCGCCGGTGCGGGTGGACGAGCGGCAGATCGAGCAGGTGATCATGAACCTCGTGGTCAACGCGCGCGACGCCATGCCGCGCGGGGGCGAGGTGCGGGTCACCACGCGCAACGTGCGGCTGGCGCGGGACCTGCACCGCGACCGGGCGGTGATCCTGAAGGGCGAATACGTGGTGATCGAGGTGGCCGACTCCGGGCACGGCATCCCGGAGGGCAAGCTGAACAAGATCTTCGAGCCGTTCTTCACCACCAAGCAGGTGGGCGAGGGAACGGGGCTCGGCCTCTCCACCGCCTACGGCATCATCAAGCAGACCGGGGGCTTCATCTTCGCCGACAGCCCGCCGGGCCAGGGGGCGACGTTCACCATCTACCTGCCGGCCTACGACAGGGTGGACGCCGCACCCGTCCCGGAACCCGAGCCCGAACCGCGCCGCCCGCGCGACCTGACCGGGCGCGGCCTCGTCCTCCTGGTCGAGGACGAGGACCCGGTGCGCTCGTTCGCCGCCAGGGCGCTGCGCCTGCGCGGCTACACCGTGGTGGAGGCGGCCTCGGGCGAGGAGGCGCTGGAAATCCTCAAGGATGGCGAGCTGCACGTCGACGTCCTGCTCTCGGACGTGATCATGCCGGGCCTCGACGGACCCGGCTGGGTGCGCGAGGCGCAGAGGACGCGGCCGGCGGCCAAGGTGATCTTCATGTCCGGCTACGCCGAGGACGCCTTCGTGGGCGGCGACAGCGGCGTCCCGGGCGCGAGCTTCCTGCCCAAGCCGTTCACGCTCAACGAGCTGACCGAACGGGTGAAGGACCTGCTCCAGGCCTAGCCGCGGACGGGTCGAACCGGCGCCGCCTTAGGGCCAAGCGGATCCGGCCCCACGCACGATGCGAAGATGGCGCTTGGATTTGAGACGATCTCCGGTTGATCTGCTCGCGCGCCTCGGGCGGCGGTCATCCCTTTGGAACGGCGAGAAAAATCCGGGCTGGAAGGCGGCTGGAATCCGGCTGGAATCCGGCTTGCCACTTCTTTACGGGCTGTTAACGCGAGGCGATCGCACGGAGGCCGTACGAAGCGGAACAGAAAGACGGTGCGCGTGAAGGGCAATCGCGGCCGGCGCAGCCTTGGCTGACGGCCGGCCGGCGCTTCCACCGGCCGGCCGGAACGCAGTTCAGTCGTCGAGCACCTCGGCGCTCTCCTCGCCCGATATGGCGAAGTCGAGGCCGTGCGCGGCGCGGATCTTGTCCTCGATCTGCAGGGAGATGTCGGGGTTTTCCTTGAGGAACAGCTTGGCGTTCTCGCGGCCCTGGCCGATGCGCTGGTCGGCGAAGGAGTACCAGGCGCCGGACTTCTCCACCACGCCGGCCTTGACCCCGAGGTCGATGAGCTCGCCGCGCTTGGAGATGCCCTCGCCGTACATGATGTCGAACTCGACCTGCTTGAACGGCGGCGCCACCTTGTTCTTCACCACCTTCACCCGCGTGGTGTTGCCCACCACCTCGTCGCGGTCCTTGATCGCGCCGATGCGGCGGATGTCGAGGCGCACGCTGGCGTAGAACTTGAGCGCGTTGCCGCCCGAGGTGGTCTCGGGCGAGCCGAACATCACGCCGATCTTCATGCGGATCTGGTTGATGAAGATCACCATGCAGTTCGAGCGGCTGATGGCGGAGGTGAGCTTGCGCATCGCCTGGGACATCAGCCGCGCCTGCGCGCCGACCTGGGCGTCGCCCATCTCGCCCTCGAGCTCGGACTTCGGCGTCAGCGCCGCGACGGAGTCGACCACGATGACCGAGACCGCCCCGGAGCGAACCAGCGTCTCGGTGATCTCCAGCGCCTGCTCGCCGGTGTCGGGCTGCGAGATCAGGAGCTCGTCGATGTTGACGCCGACCTTCTTGGCGTAGACCGGGTCGAGCGCGTGCTCGGCGTCGACGAAGGCGCAGACCCCGGCGTTCTTCTGCTCCTCGGCGATGACGTGCAGCGCCAGCGTCGTCTTGCCGGAGCTCTCCGGCCCGTAAATCTCGATGATGCGGCCCTTGGGCAGCCCGCCGATCCCGAGGGCGATGTCGAGCCCGATCGAGCCGGTGGAGATCGCCTCGATGTCGAGCGCCGGCGTCGAGCCGAGGCGCATGATCGAGCCCTTGCCGAAGCTGCGCTCGATCTGCGCGAGGGCGGATTCGAGCGCCTTCTGCTTGTCCATGCCGCGTCTTTCGGAGAAATCCACTACGGGAGAAGTCATGCTTGGCCTCTTATTCCACAGTTGTCGGATCGCGGCAATCGGGGCTTCCGTTCACGCCTTGTTCACCACGCCACCATGAGGACAAAACCGGAACATTGCAAGACGAAATCGTCTCAAGGTTAAGGGTTTCCACGCGCCGGTTAACAGGGAGTGAAGGCCGGTCGCCGTCAGGCCGGGCGCTCGGCCTCGTAGAAGTGGATCAGGGCGGGCACCCGGATGCCCGACCCGTCGGCATAGGGCGCGAACCCCTCGGCGACGGCTTCGGCAATCGCCGCCGCGTCCTCGGCGGTTCCGTTCTTCTCGCGCAGCAGCCGCACCGCCGGCCCGAGGCCGGTGGCGAGCCGCGCCGCCGCCGGCACGCCCCCCGCGAGCGCGAGGTCCACCGTCTCGGTCCGCACCCTGCCATCGGCGAAACCGGCGCGCCGCATGATGCCGAGACAGCGCGCCGTATCGGCCAGCCCGAACGGCCCGGGCGCCCCCGGCGGGTCCGGGGGCACCGACCCGAGCCGCGCCACCGCCGCCGCCCGCGGGATGGTGAACCACGGGTTGGCGTCCACCGGCGCCCAGGCGGCGAAGACGAGCCGCCCGCCCCGCCGCATCGCGGCGAGGATATTGGCGAATGCCGCCACCGGATCGGCGAAGAACATCATGCCGAAACGCGAGACCGCCAGATCGAAGCCCGCCGGCTCGAAGGCGTGGGTCTGCGCATCCGCCAGCACGAGCGCGACCCCGTCGATCCCGGCCGCGCGCTCGCGCGCCCGCGCGACGTGAAACTCGGAAATGTCGGCGCCGACGACCCGCCCGCCGGGACTGACCGCGGCGGCCAGCGCCAGCGTCGAGGCGCCGGTCCCGCAACCGACGTCGAGCGCCGCCTCGCCCGGGCGCGGCGCCGCCAGCTGCAGCAGGCGCTCGAGAACGCCCGACAGCCCCTCGTCGAGCAGCGCCTCGTTCTCCACCCACTTCATCGCGGCGGGGGAGTTCCAGTAGGCCGCCTGGTCGGCATTGGCCCCGGCCGTCCCATCCTCGTTCGCCATAAGCCACCTCCCCGGCAACCCTAGCAGCCGCCGCGGGGCGTGGACAGCGGCCAGCGGGAACGCTAACACCCTTCGACTGAACGGCCGCGCGGGACGGGACAACATGGCGAGCCTGAACGACATTCGCTCCACCTTCCTCGACTACTTCGCCAAGGAGGGTCACCAGGTGGTGCCCTCCTCGCCGCTGGTGCCGCGCAACGACCCGACGCTGATGTTCACCAACGCCGGCATGGTGCAGTTCAAGAACGTCTTCACCGGGCTGGAAAAGCGCGACTACGTCCGCGCCGCCACCAGCCAGAAGTGCGTGCGCGCCGGCGGCAAGCACAACGACCTCGACAACGTCGGCTATACCGCGCGGCACCACACCTTCTTCGAGATGCTGGGAAACTTCTCGTTCGGGGACTATTTCAAGGAACGGGCGATCCCGCTGGCCTGGGAGCTCCTGACCCGCGACTTCGGCCTGCCCAAGGACAAGCTCCTCGTCACCGTCTACCACGACGACGACGCGGCGGCGGAGCTCTGGAAGAAGGTGGCCGGCCTGCCCGACGAGCGGATCATCCGCATCGCCACCATGGACAACTTCTGGATGATGGGGCCGACCGGCCCCTGCGGCCCCTGCTCGGAGATCTTCTACGACCACGGCCCCTCGATCCCCGGCGGCCCGCCGGGCAGCCCGGACGAGGACGGCGACCGGTTCATCGAGATCTGGAACCTCGTCTTCATGCAGTTCGAGCAGTTCGAGGACGGCAGCCGCACGCCGCTGCCGCGGCCGTCGATCGACACCGGCATGGGGCTGGAGCGGGTCGGCGCGGTGCTGCAGGGCAAGCACGACAACTACGACACCGACCTGATGCGGGCGCTGATCGAGGCCTCGGCCAACGCCACCCACAGCGACCCGGACGGGCCCGGCCGCATCCACCACCGGGTGATCGCCGACCACCTGCGCTCGACCTCGTTCCTGATCGCCGACGGCGTGCTGCCCTCGAACGAGGGCCGCGGCTACGTGCTGCGCCGGATCATGCGCCGCGCCATGCGCCACGCGCACCTGCTCGGCGCCGAGGACCCGGTGATGTACCGGCTGGTTCCGGCGCTCGTCGCGCAGATGGGCCGCGCCTTCCCCGAGCTGCCGCGCGCCCAGAGCCTGATCGAGGAGACGCTGCTCTCCGAGGAGACCCGCTTCAAGGCCACCCTCGACCGCGGCCTGCGCATCCTCGACGACGAGCTCGACCGCCTGCCCGACGGCGCGCCGCTGCCCGGCGCCACCGCCTTCCGGCTCTACGACACCTTCGGCTTCCCGCTCGACCTCACCCAGGACGCGCTGCGCGAGAAGGGCCGCGGCGTCGAGGTGGCCGGCTTCGAGGCGGCGATGGCCGAGCAGAAGGCCAAGGCGCGCGCCGCCTGGGCCGGCTCCGGCGAGGCGGCCGACGAGGCGATCTGGTTCGACCTCGCCGAGCGGCACGGCCCCACCGAGTTCCTCGGCTACGACACCGAGACCGCCGAGGGCCAGGTGCTGGCGCTCCTCGTGCGGCGGCCATCCGGTGGAGAGCGCCGAGATCGGCGCCGAGGTGCAGGTCGTCCTCAACCAGACGCCGTTCTACGCCGAGTCGGGCGGCCAGGTCGGCGACACCGGCACGCTCAGGACCGACCGCGCCCGCGTCGCCGTCAGCGACGTGCGCAAGAAGGCCGGCCTCTTCGTCCATTCCGGCCGCGTCGAGGAGGGCGCGCTCGCCCGCGGCGCCGCCGCCGAGCTCACCGTCGACCACGACCGCCGGGCGGCGATCCGCGCCAACCACTCCGCGACCCACCTGCTGCACGAGGCGCTGCGCCGCGCGCTCGGCGACCACGTCGCCCAGCGCGGCAGCCTGGTCGCGCCCGACCGCCTGCGCTTCGACTTCGCCCATCCCAAGGCGATGACCCCGCAGGAGCTGGCCGGCGTCGAGGCCGAGGTGAACGCCTTCGTCCGGCAGAACACGCCCGTCGAGACCCGCATCATGACCCCCGACGCCGCGGAAGCCCTCGGCGCGCGTGCGCTCTTCGGCGAGAAGTACGGCGACGAGGTGCGCGTCGTCTCCATGGGCGCCCGCCCGGGCAGCGGCCTCGGCGCCGGCGGCGACACCTATTCGCTCGAGCTCTGCGGCGGCACCCATGTCGGGCGCACCGGCGACATCGGCACCTTCAAGCTCCTCTCCGAAGGCGCATCCGCCAGCGGCATCCGCCGGATCGAGGCGCTGACCGGCGCTGGCGCGCTGGCGCATCTCGCCGCCTCCGAGACGGCGCTCGCCGAGGCCTCCGCCCTCCTGCGCGCCCGCCCGGAGGAGCTGGCCGACCGCGTCCGCGCGCTCCTCGACGAGCGCAAGGCGCAGGCGGCCGAGATCGGCGAGCTGCGCCGCCGCCTCGCCATGGCCGGCGGCCCGGCCGAGGCGAAGGGTCCCGAGACCGTCGCCGGCGTGCCCTTCCTCGCCCAGACCCTCACCGGCGTCTCCGGCAAGGACCTGCGCGGCCTGATCGACGAGCACAAGGCGCGGCTCGGCTCCGGCGTCATCCTCCTCGTCGCCGACACCGGCGACAAGGCGGCGGTGGCCGCCGGCGTCACCGACGACCTCACCGGCCGCATCTCCGCCGTCGATCTCGTCCGCGTCGCCGCCGAGGCGCTCGGCGGCAAGGGCGGCGGCGGCCGCCCCGACATGGCGCAGGCCGGGGGCAGCGACCCGGCCCGCGCGCCGCAGGCGATCGCCGCCGCCCGCGCCCTGCTCGAAGCCTGAAAACCAGCGAGGAGACTGCCTGATGCCCGCCTACTGGATCGTCCATGTCAAGGTCACCGACGAGGCCCGCTACGGCGAATACGCCAAGCTCGCCCCCGCGCCCATCGCCGCGCACGGCGGCCGCTTCCTCGCCCGCGGCGGCAAGCACAAGCAGCTCGAGGGCAACGACCGCGCCCGCAACGTGGTGATCGAGTTCCCCGACCTCGCGAGCGCCGAGGCGTGCTACAACTCGCCCGCCTACCAGCACGCCCTGACCTTCGCCCGCGACTCCGCCGAGCGCGACCTCGTGATCGTCGAGGGCGTGGCGCCTTGACGGCAATAGCGGAATAGCCAGCCGCATAGGCGGAGCCGCGCGCACGGCGCCGCGTCACATGCCGATGTAGCGGTCCCGCCGGTGGTTGATCGCGATGACCAGGTTCAGCACCACCGCCCCGGCCAGCGAATAGAGCACCGCCCCCACCGGCAGCGTGAAGAGCGCCAACGCGAAGACGACGAGATCGACCAGAAGCTGCGTCCAGCCGGCGCGGAACCCGGTCCGGTCCTGCAGATAGACCGCCACCACCCCGACGCCCCCGAGGCTGGCGCGATGGCGGAAGATCGCCAGCAGCCCCGACCCCTGCACGATGCCCGCCAGCACCGCCCCGGTCAGCGGATCGACATGGCCGAAGGTCAGGAGCTCCGGCCGCACCAGCGAGAACACCGTCACCAGCACCACCGCCGCGAAGGTCTTGATCGTGAAGGCCCAGCCCATCCGCCGCACCGCCAGCCAGTAGAACGGCAGGTTCAGCGCGAAGAACACCGGCCCGAACGCCACCCCGGTCCACAGGGAGACCAGCAGCGCCAGCCCGGCGATCTGCCCGGTGATCAGCCCGAGGTGCTGCAGGAACGCGAGCCCCAGCGTCACCATGGCGGTGCCGAACACCAGACCCTGGGCATCCTCGAAGGCGGAATGCCGCGGGCTGGCGGGCGGGTCGCCCGCGTCCATTCCGCTCAGGCGAGCGCCTTCTGCAGGTTGGCATCGACCTTGTCGAGATAGCCGATGGTGGTCAGCCACTTCTGGTCCGGCCCGACCAGCAGCGCCAGGTCCTTGGTCATGAACCCCGACTCCACCGTGTCCACGGTCACCTTCTCCAGCGTTTCGGCGAACCGCGCGAGTTCCGCGTTGTCGTCGAGCTTGGCCCGGTGCTTCAGCCCGCCGGTCCAGGCGTAGATCGAGGCCACCGAGTTCGTCGAGGTCTGCTCGCCCTTCTGGTGCTGGCGATAGTGCCGCGTCACCGTCCCGTGCGCCGCCTCGGCCTCCACGGTCTTGCCGTCCGGCGTCATCAGCACGCTCGTCATCAGCCCGAGCGAGCCGAACCCCTGCGCCACCGTGTCCGACTGCACGTCGCCGTCGTAGTTCTTGCAGGCCCAGACGTAGCCGCCCGACCACTTCAGCGCCGAGGCGACCATGTCGTCGATCAGCCGGTGCTCGTAGGTGATGCCGGCCTTCTTGAAGGCATCGGCGAACTCGGCGTCGAAGACCTCCTGGAACAGGT
Organism: uncultured Alphaproteobacteria bacterium; assembly: GCA_963844375.1. Taxonomy (GTDB): domain Bacteria; phylum Pseudomonadota; class Alphaproteobacteria; order Rhodobacterales; family Rhodobacteraceae; genus Amaricoccus. Next base: position 53,892 of record CAWJOI010000007.1, read on the forward strand.
CCTTGAAGCGTCCGTCGTAGGCCTTGAGGATGGTGTTCTTGGTCGAGAGGTAGAGCGGCCAGCTTCGAGCTTCAGCGCGTAGTTCATCGACGCCCGCGCGAAGTCGATGATCGACTCGTCGAGGTTGTACATCGCCATGGTCACGCCGCCGCCCGGCGCCTTGAAGACCTCGCGCTCGATGACGTCGCCGTTCTCGCCGACGAACTTCAGCGTCACCGTGCCCTTGCCCGGAAACACGAAATCCGTCGCCCGGTACTGGTCGCCGAAGGCGTGGCGGCCGACGACGATGGGCTTGGTCCACCCCGGCACCAGCCGCGGCACGTTCTTGCAGATGATCGGCTGGCGGAAGATCACCCCGCCGAGGATGTTGCGGATGGTGCCGTTCGGCGAGCGCCACATCTGCTTGAGCCCGAACTCCTCCACCCGCTGCTCGTCGGGGGTGATCGTCGCGCACTTGACGCCGACGCCGTACTGCTTGATCGCGTTCGCCGCATCGACGGTGATCTGGTCGTCGGTCCGGTCGCGCTCCTCGATCCCGAGGTCGTAGTACTTCAGGTCGATGTCGAGATAGGGCAGGATCAGCTTCTGCTTGATGAAGTCCCAGATGATCCGGGTCATCTCGTCGCCGTCGAGCTCAACGACCGGATTGGCGACTTTGATCTTGCTCATGTGACGGCCCCCCGCAGTTGCACCATCGGTCTAGGCGCTGCCGCCGGGGAGGACAAGCGGCGAAAGATGCCATTGTGCAACAGCGTTCCGGCCCCGATCGTGCCCCGTCCCGAATAATCTCGACTAAATCGCTCAGACATTCTACGGGGGAAGCGAACGTGCAGCCCGCCCACGCCAGCCAGCACCACCTGAATGGAGCGGGGACATGGGGATGGCTGGCTATCGGAGCGCCCGGCGGGCGCGTGCGGCGCTTGTGCTGGGAGCGGCGGCGGGGATCGGTGCTGCAGGCGCCTGGGCGCAGGAGGCCGCGGTCGGCACCGAGGCCGAGGAGGCGGCGACCGCCGCGGCCGTCGCCGAGGGGCTCGAGGGCGGCGCCTTCGTCCTCGACACCCTCGAGGTCACCGCGGCACCCGGCACCGTCACCGAGGACACCGGCTCCTGGACCACCGAGTGGATGCGCTCGGCGACCGGCATGCCGCTCAGCCAGCGCGAGACCCCGCAGTCGACCAGCGTCATCACCGACGCGCAGATGAAGGACCGCAACATCACCACGATCGGCGAGGCGCTCGACGCCGCCACCGGCATCACCATGGTGCCCTTCGACAGCGAGCGGCAGAACTACTATTCCCGCGGCTTTCCGATCGACGCCTACCAGTACGACGGGGTGCCGATCCCGCGGAACGACATCTGGCAGTTCGGCGACAACAACGACGACATGATCCTCTACGACCATGTCGAGATCGTGCGCGGCGCCACCGGCCTGATGCAGGGCGCCGGCGAGCCGGGCGCCTCGATCAACTACATCCGCAAGCGCCCGACCAGCTTCCTGCGCCGCGAGGTCGCCGCCGCCGTCGCCACCCCGACCGGCGGCCGGGTGGAGGCCGACATCTCCGGCCCGCTGAACGAGAGCGGCACGGTCCGCGGCCGGCTGCTCGGCGCCGCCGACGCCCGCGACGGCACGCTCGACCGCTACTTCAAGGAGCGCTATGTCGGCTACGGCGCGCTCGACATCGACCTGACCGACCAGACGCTGCTCAACCTCGGCGTCAGCTACCAGTCGACCGACGGCGACAACGCCACCTGGGGCGGCCTGCCGCCCTGGTACACCACCGGCGCGCTGATCGACTGGCCGTGGGGCTTCAACCTCGGCACCGACTGGACCTACGTCGACACCCAGCGCACCCAGGCCTTCGCCTCGCTCGAGCACGTCTTCGACAACGGCTGGACCGGGCGCCTGGTCTACACCTACGACCGGACCGACTTTCAGGGCCAGCTCGGCTGGTTCCCCCCGGCGGCCCCCATCGACCCGGTCACCGGCGAGGGCGTCATCGCCTCGAGCGCCGGCAAGTACGACGGCGGCTACAGCCAGAACTCGGTGAACGCCGTGCTCAACGGCGACTACCAGGCGCTCGGGCGCACCCACGAGTTCGTGGTCGGCCTCTTCGGCTCGAAGGGCAAGGGCGACTACGACGACTTCGGCGTCGGCCTCGGCGGCGGGTCGATCGGCGACGTCTTCGACTGGGACGGCAGCTGGCCCGAGCCCGACTGGGACGACGACGGCCAACGCGCACTACACCAACGAGACCACCCAGGTCGGCCTCTACGCCACCACGCAGTTCCACGCGACCGACGCGCTCGCCGTCATCGCCGGCGCCCGGCTGAACTGGTGGGACGGCAGCGCGTCGACCACCTACCTCTACTGGCCGGACTTCAACAGCGACGACTCCTACCAGTTCGACGCGGTCCTGACGCCCTACCTCGGCTTCACCTACGACATCAACGACACCTACACCGCCTACGGCAGCGTCACGAGCATCTACAAGCCGCAGCTGGCGCAGGACATCGAGCGCAACTACCTCGACCCGACCTACGGCTGGAACTACGAACTCGGGCGTCAAGGCCGGCCTGTTCGGCGGCGCGATGTACGCCTCGGCGGCGGTGTTCCAGACCGACCAGAAGGACGTCGCCCAGTACGCCGGCGAGGCGGTCGGCCCCAACGGCCAGGCCTACTCCTGGTACGAGCTGATCGACGGCACCACGACGCGCGGCTTCGAGCTCGAGGCGGCCGGCGCGATCAACGAGCGCTGGAACGCCTCCTTCGGCTACACCTACGCCTGGTCCGAGGACGAGGACGGCAACCGGGTCAACCCGGAGACGCCGGTCAACACGCTGAAGGCCGCCACCGACTACCGCATCCCGTCGATCCTGCAGGACCGGCTGACCGTCGGCGGCGCGGTGCGCTGGCAGAGCGCCACCGACTCGATCCCCTGGGACGGCGCGCCGAACATCGAGCAGGACCCCTACGCGGTCTTCGACCTCAACGCGTCCTACGACGTCAACGAGCAGACCGAGCTGACGCTCTCGGTCAACAACGTCCTCGACGAGAAGTACTATGCCAGCACCGGCTTCTACAACACGGTGATCTACGGCGACGGGATCAGCGCCGAGCTGATGCTGCGGGCGCGGTTCTGACCTACTTCGGCGGCAGCGAGCCGACGAAGTCGAAGGCGAGCGCGAGCAAGCGCTCCCGCAGGCCGGGGTCGAGGATCGCCTCGCGGTCGATCTCGACGAGGCCCGGCATCGGCCGCCCGGTCATCGCCATCGGGCGGGTGTGCGGCAGGGCGAGCGCCGGCTTCGGCATTCGCCTTGCCGACGCGCACCATGCCGCGGTCGCGGTAGGTGCCGCAGAGCATGTTGCCGTCGGCCATGAAGCAGAGGCCGCCGAACATCTTGCGCTCGCTGATCGCCGGCTCGCCCGGCCAGCGCGTCGCGCAGGGTCTGCGCCAGGGCCTCGTCATAGGCCATCGCCCCCTCCTTGTCGGTCCCCGGCGCAGAGCGTATCACGCGCCGGGTTCGCGAGGGAGAGGGCGGCGTGGCAGGCACCGACCACGGCAAGGCGACCGAGACCGGCCCGCAGCCGGTCTTCCTGCTGGTGGCGCCGCAGATGGGCGAGAACATCGGCGCCGCGGCGCGGGCGATGTGGAACTTCGGGCTCGACGCCATGCGCCTCGTCGCCCCGCGCGACGGCTGGCCCAACCCGCGGGCCGACGCCATGGCGAGCGGGGCGGGGCGGGTTCTCGACCGGGCGCGCGTCTTCGCCACCACCGGCGAGGCCGGCGCGGATCTCACCTACGTCTTCGCCACCACGGCGCGCGAACGGGCGATGACCAAGCTGGTGGTGACGCCCGAGGAGGCGATGGCGCAGGCCCGCGCCATGATCGCCGCCGGCGAGCGGGTGGGCGTCCTCTTCGGCCCCGAGCGCGCCGGGCTCGGGAACGCCGATGTGGCGCGCGCCAACGCCGTCGTGACCGTGCCGGTGAACCCGGGCTACGGCTCGCTCAACCTGGCGCAGTGCGTGCTCCTCATGGCCTACGAGTGGCAGCGCGCCGGCGCCGGGCCCGCGCCGGCCGAATACCGCACCGGCGACAACCGCCTCGCCTCCGGCATCGAGGTCGACCGCTTCCTGCAGCATCTCACCGAGCGCCTCGACGCCACCGGGTTCTTCTTCCCCGCGGAGAAGCGCGCCAGCATGACCGCCAACCTCGACAACCTCTTCCGCCGCGCGCCGCTGACCGACGCCGACATCCGCATCCTGCACGGCGTCATCCGCGCCCTCGCGGTCAAGGCGCCCGGGCGGAAGTGATCCCGACAATCCGCTTGCCCCCCGTCCGCCCCGCCGCATAAATCGCCGCGGGAGGCGCGCATGAGGAAACCCCGCAGCATCTTCGAGGACGTGGCGGACGGTCCGGCGGCCGCGCCGGCCGCGCCTGTCACCCGCCGTCCGGCCGCGGACAGACGCGGCATCGTGGTCTGGCTCGCCGTCCTCTTCGCCCTGGTCGTCGCCATGATCGCCATGGGCGGCATGACCCGGCTCACCGGCTCGGGCCTCTCGATCACCGAGTGGCGTCCCGTGACCGGCGCGGTGCCGCCCCTGGACGCCGCCGCCTGGGAGGCGGAGTTCGCGAAGTACCAGGCCAGCCCGCAGTATCAGGCCGTGAACCAGGGCATGACGCTGCCCGAGTTCAAGTCGATCTACTGGTGGGAGTGGGGCCACCGCCAGCTCGGCCGCATCATCGGCCTCGTCTGGGGCTTGGGTTTCCTCTGGTTCTGGCTCCGCCGCCGGCTGCCGCCCGGCTGGGCGCCGCGGCTCCTCGGCCTCGGGGCGCTCGGGGGGCTGCAGGGGGCCATCGGCTGGTGGATGGTCAGCTCCGGCCTCGTCGCCGGCATGGACTCCGTCGCCTCCTGGCGGCTCGCCATCCACCTCGGCCTTGCCTTCCTGCTGCTCGGCCTGATCGCCTGGTACGTCCTCCGCCTCGGCCGCTCCGAAGCGGACCTGCTGCAGGCCCGCCGCCAGCGCAACGACGGCCTGATCGGCTGGGCCACGGCCCTGCTCGTGGTTGCGTTCGTCCAGATCCTGCTCGGAGCGCTGGTCGCGGGCATCGACGCCGGGCGCAATTTTCCGCAATGGCCGCTGATGGCGGGTCAGCTATTCCCGCCCGACGCCTTCACCGAGACGCCCCTCTGGCGCAACTTTCTCGCCAATCCCGGGCTGGTGCAGTTCAACCACCGCATTGCAGGCTACGTTCTCTTCGTCCTCGGCCTCACGGCCTGGCTCCGCAGCCGCAAGAGCGCGCTGGTGCATATCCGCGGCGCCTTCGCCGCAATGATGGCGATGATGTTCGTCCAGCTCGCCCTCGGCATCCTCACCGTGATGCACGCCGCCCCGTGGCCCCTGGCCATCCTGCACCAGGTCGGCGCGGTCGCCCTCTTCACCCTGATCGTCCGCTCCCGCTTCGCCGCCCTCTATCCCCAGGCGCAACGGATCGCCCGTGGATGAGCCGGCCTTCCCGTCGCGGCCATACGAAAACCCATATGGATTCCATATGGATTCCATACGCGACGAATCCCCGTAAACCGGAGTTCATTCGCGCTCCGGAGCATCTGCCGCCGGCCCCGCTACGGGCTCGGCAGCGACCCAGTAGACCAGCAGTTCATAGAAGACCGCGAGGACGATAGGCCCGAGGAAAAGCCCGATCAGGCCATAGGAAATGGTCCCGCCGATGACGCCGGCGAAGATGACCAGCATGGGCGTCGGCAGGCCCTTGCTCATCAACATCGGCTTCAGGATGTTGTCGACCAGGCTGACCGGCACCATATATAGCGTAAGCAGCAACGCCCCCGGCATCGACATCTGGAACCAGGCCCAGATCAGCAGAGGCACGACCACCGGCCCGCTGCCGATCTGCACGATGGCGAGAACCAGCACCGCCATGGTCAGCAACCCGGCGCCCGGCACCTCCGCGACCATAAGCCCCACGCCGATCAGCAGCGCCTGAATCCCCGCAACCCCGATCACGCCGCGCGCGACATTGCGGATCGTCGCACCAGCCAGGTCGACGAAGTCAGACCCATGCGGCCCGGCGACCCGCCGCGCGAAGAGCCTAAATCCATGGACAAATCTCGGTCCCGGGAAGTAGAGGAAGCCGGAGATCAGCACCGCGATGAGGATCTGCATAACGCTGCCGGCAAGGCCTGCTACGGAGTGCAGGAGCCATTCGCCGGCACCGAGCAGGGCCTTTCGGTAGGTGGATATGAAGTCCTCGAGGTTGGCGGTCGCGAGCGCCCACGCGCGGGCGATGCTGTCGCCCACCACCGGCAAATCCCCGATGTGCGGCGGCATCGGCGGAATCCGCAGGCTGCCGCCATGCACCTTGTCGGCCAGCGTTTCCAGGGTCTCGATCAGGCTCGATACCAGCAGGGTGGTCGGCCCGACCACGATGGCGATCCCGGCTACTGTCAGGAGCAGCGCCGCCAGCCGTGATCGCCCGCCCAACCGGTCCCTGAGCCAACTGAAGGCGGGGAAGAGCGCGACGGAAAGGACGATCGACCAGAGCAGCACGGAAAGGAACGGCGATAGAAGACCGAGAGCGAAATAGGCGAACAGGCCGAGAATGCTGAGGCGGACCGCAATGTCGATGGCGATACGGTCTGCGGTTCGCGTCTCGGCAGGGCGCGGAGCGTCGGGCGTCACAGTCGGTCTCTCCGGGCGGGGCTGAGGCCCCGGGGGGCCATTCTAGCAGGTTCCACAAACGCGGGGAGGGGCCTTGCCCGCTGCACGTGGGCGGGAATACTGCACGTCATGCTGCGTTACATCTTCGCCCTCGTCCTTATCCTCGCCATCGCTGCGCTTTTGACGCGCGCCCAGGCCGCGCGGCGGGGGCTCTGGGTTGTGGTGGCCCTGGTGATTCTCTACGCCGTCCTCAAGCTTACCGGCGTCATCGAGGTGCTCGCGCCCGACCGGAGTTGGGGTACTATGGTACCCTCAATTCAAGCTACTGTAATAGCAGAGCGGAATTCGTCGGCACCGCCATTGACGCGAGGCTGGATCTGAATCACATACCGCGCCGCCGGGGCCAACGGCGCGATGCGCCCCGCTGGCTCCTGACCTGACACGGGGACTGACCTCAGATGAAGACCTTTTCCGCCCGGCCGGGCGACATCGACAAGAAGTGGGTGCTGATCGACGCCCAGGGCATCGTGCTCGGGCGGCTCGCGACCCATGTCGCCATGCGCCTGCGCGGCAAGCACAAGGCGACCTTCACGCCGCACATGGACATGGGCGACAACGTCATCATCATCAACGCCGAGAAGGTGCAGATGACCGGCAACAAGCGCGCCGACAAGCGCTATTACTGGCACACCGGCTTCCCCGGCGGCATCAAGCACCGGACTGCGGGGCAGATCCTCGAGGGCAAGTTTCCCGAGCGGGTGATCACCAAGGCGATCGAGCGGATGCTGCCCGGCGGGCCGCTGAGCCGCAAGCAGATGGGCAACCTGCGCGTCTATGGCGGGGCGGAGCATCCGCACGCCGCGCAGAATCCCGGACGTCATCGACCTCGCCGTCCTCAATCCCAAGAACACCCGGAGCGCCTGAAGATGGCAGACCTCACTTCGCTCGACCAACTGCGCGACGCGGTCGCCGCCCCCTTCGCCGAGGAGGCTCCGAAGCGCGAGCCGCAGCGCGACAGCCTCGGCCGCTCCTACGCCACCGGCAAGCGCAAGGACGCGGTCGCCCGGGTCTGGATCAAGCCGGGCAACGGCAAGGTCGTGGTCAACGGCAAGGAAATGAAGGTTTATTTTGCCCGCCCCGTGCTGCAGATGGTGATCGGCCAGGCGTTCAGCGTCGCCGGCGTTGCCGGCGAATTCGACGTCATGGCGACCGTCAAGGGCGGCGGGCTCTCGGGCCAGGCCGGCGCGGTGAAGCACGGCATCAGCCAGGCGCTCACGCTCTACGAGCCGTCGCTGCGGCCGGCGCTCAAGGCGGCCGGGTTCCTGACCCGCGACAGCCGGGTGGTGGAGCGCAAGAAGTACGGCAAGCGCAAGGCGCGCCGGAGCTTCCAGTTCTCCAAGCGCTGATCTGCGATTTGGTTCGGGCGGCCCGCGTTTTGGCGCGGGCCGTCTCTCCTTTGCCTCTCCGAATGCTGGTCCCATTCGCGATTCATGGCGTATGGAAAGCGTATGGAAACCGTATGGCTACGCCGCCAAGATTGAACGTTATCAGGCTCCGTAGTTGCGCATCGTCTCGCGGTTCGCCTTCACGGCGGCGGCCGGGTCGACGGCGGCATCGGCGGATTCCTCTTCCAGCACCAGCCAGCCGGTGAAGCCGGGCGCGGTTTGGACGAGGTCGATGACGGCCGGGGTGTCGCAGATGCCGGCGCCGAGCATGGCCCAGTGGCCGGCGAAATCCACGTCCTTGAGGTGGAGATAGCGGATGCGGTCGCGCCAGGTGGCGAGGGTGTCCAGCATGTCATGGCCCCCGCGCAGCAGGTGGCCGGTATCGGGGACCCAGCCGACGAGCTCGGGGTCGAGCAGCGCGAAGATGCGGTCGTAGTCGGCACGATCGAGAAGCAACGTGCGGTGGTGCGAGCTCGGGTGCATCGCGACCGGGACGCCGGCGCGGCGTCCGATCTCGCCGATGCGGTTGTAGGCTTCGGCCGCGATGGCGAACTTGTCGTCGCGCGGTCCCTCCGCGGTCTCGGTGGCGGAGCCGATCGCCGCGACGGCGCCGGGAAAGCGGGCGACGAAGTCGATCTGGCGCGCGGCCATCTCCAGGTCGGCGGCAAGCGCGTCGGCGCGGGTGAAGCCGCTGGGCGAACTGAAGGAGAAGGCGACGAGATCGAGGCCGTGCGCCGCCAGCGCCGCGGCGAACGCGGCCGGCGCGTCGGCGTAGCGCCCGATCATCGTGTCGGTGATCTCGATGCCGGCATAGCCGCCCGCGGCGATCGCCGCCAGGAGATCGTCGGGCCGATCGCGCCAGGCTTCGCCGAGCATCTCCCAGGTATAGGTCTGGCAGCCGACCTTCAGCGCCTGCGTTCCGTCCACCGCTTTCTCCCCGCGTCCCGCGATGCTCTATAAGCCCGAAGCGGCAGGAGAGGACGAGTCGGAAAATGGACGGGCGGATGCGTGTCGGGGTCATCGGGTGCGGCAACATCGCCGGAACCTACATGCGCAATGCCGCGCTGTTCGAGGGCGTGGCGCTGACGGCCTGCGCCGACGCCGTGCCCGAGGCGGCCGCCCGGCGGGCGGCGGAGTTCGGCGTCCGGGCAATGACGGCGGATGCGCTCTTGTCCGACCCGGAGATCGACCTGGTGCTCAACCTGACGATTCCCGCGGCGCATTTCGACGTGACGATGGCCGCGCTGGCGGCGGGCAAGCATGTCTTCACCGAGAAGCCGCTCGCCGCCACCGCGGAAGCCGGCCGGCGGATCGTGGCGGAGGCCCGCTCGCGCGGGCGTCTCGTCGGCTCGGCGCCGGATACCTTCCTCGGCGCCGCCGGGCGACGGGCGCGGCACCTGATCGACGCGGGCGCGATCGGCCGGCCGGTGACCGGCACCGCTTTCATGCTCGGGCGCGGGATGGAGCACTGGCATCCCAACCCGCAGTTCTACTACCAGCCGGGCGGCGGGCCGGTGCTGGACATGGGCCCCTACTATCTCACCATGCTGGTGAACCTTCTCGGTCCGGTCACGCGGGTCATGGCCTTGACCAGCCGGGGCGAGGCGGAGCGGCTGGCCACGGCCGACGGACCGTTCAAAGGCACGAGGTTCGAGGTCGGCACCCCCACCACGGCGCTGTCGCTGCTCGAATCTCTGGAATCCCGCAAGGGCTCGCGCGAGTGCGTCAGGCATCAGCGCGATCCGATCAATCATCCGAAGCCGGATCGGATGCGCTGGGTGGACTACAAACGCACGAGAACGAAACTGCTGGCCGGTATCTCGAAGTATCAGATCCCGGTCCACCGATGGCGGATCGCGCGGGCGCCAAGCGCGCGAACGTATTGCCCGACCACAGTGCATCGCCGCTGATGGCCGTGCTCGCACGATGCTTGCGCGGCGATGCGGTCCTCTGCAGCGACCGTGACCCGGCCAACGACTTTTACGCCCGGCAGAATGGCGTGCCGCACTACCGAATCGACGCGAAGAAGGGCACTTTCGTAATCGACAAGGCATGACACGTACAGACCATCAACAGCCTGCACGACTGCTTCGAACGCTTCATGGAGCCGTTCCGCGGGCCGGCGACCAAGAACCTGATCGGCTACGACTCGTGGTTCATCGCCCGCTCGGTTAGCAACGAGACGGAGCGAGTCGAAGATGCATGGGATCGACTGATGGCTGCATGACCAATTCGGTTCCGGCGCCAGCGTCACCTTCGGCGCGTCCTGGGATGTCCATCGGCATTCGAACCTGCCCATCGAGCTGCACGGCACCGAGGGATCGCTGAGCCTGCCCGACCCGGACACGTTCGGCGGCACCGTGCTGCTGTCGGAAAGGGGCGCGGCGTGGCGCGCCTTCGCAAGCGAAGACGCCATGTTCGGCGCCCTGAACTGGCCCTACGCGGCCCCCGACCGCGCCAACTATCGGATGCTGGGGGTCGCCGACCTCGCGGCAGCGGTGCGGTCCGGACGCGCGCCGCGCGCCTCGGGCGATCTCGCCCTGCACGTGCTCGCTGTCTTGGAGGCGATCCTGGTCTCGGGCGAGCGCCGGGCGCCGGTCGACATCGAGGACGCAGCCGAGCGCCCCACCCCCCTGCCCGATGCGGAAGCCGCCACGCTGCTACGCGCCGGCTGAGCCACCCACCGGCTTCCGAACAATCCTTGACGCCGGCCGCAGCAGGCGTCCGTTCATCCCGTGCCGTCGAGCTTCAGGCCGGTGTGCCAGTCGCCGAAGGCGGGTGCGGCCATGGGCCGGCCGAAGTGCCAGCCCTGGCCGAAGTCGCAGCCCCAGCCGGTCAGGAGGGTTCGCTCCGCCTCGGTCTCGATCCCCTCGGCCACCATGCGGTAGCCGAGGTCGCGGCCCATCTGCACGATGTTCGACACCAGCCGCCCGCCCAGCGTGTCGGCCTGCACCCCGCGCACCAGGCTCTGGTCGATCTTCAGCGTGTGCGCCGAGAGCCGGGTCAGGTAGCTCATGTTGGAGTAGCCGGAGCCGAAGTCGTCGATGGCGATGGAGAAGCCGAGGTTGCGGAGCGCGGCCAGGCGGTCGAGGATCAGCCCGCCGCGGGCGGCGCTGACGCCCTCGGTGATCTCGAGCTCGATGCGCGCCCGGTCGAGGCCGCGGGCGGAGCAGCAGAAGAGCAGGTACTCGACGAAGTCCGGCTCCTCGAGGTTCTTCGGCGAGACGTTGACGGCGAGCGACATGTCGAGGCCCTCGCGCGCCCAGATCGCCGCCTGCCGGGTCGCGGCGTCGATGACCCAGCGGGTCATCGGCGTCACCAGCGCGGTGTTTTCGGCGAGCTCGACGAATTCGCCGGGCGAGACCGGGCCGAGCTGGGGGTGGGTCCAGCGCAGCAGCGCCTCGGCGCTGTAGCAGGCGCCGGTGTCGAGGGTCACCTTCGGCTGGTAGTGCAGCGCGAGCTGGCCGTCGGCGTCGAGCGCGTGCTTGAGGTCCGAAAGGAGCCGGAAGGCGCGGCGGTGCGCCTCGTCGCTCTTGTGGTCGAACCAGGCCCAGCCGTTGCGCGAGGTGCGGCTGTCCTGCGCCGCCGAGAGCGTGGCGCGCAGGTCCTCCCCCGGGCTGCCGCGGCCGAGCGCCTTGAGCCCGATGCCGATGCGCGTGTCGATGGGCACGTCGTCGCAGAGGATCGGCTGGCGGAAGCCCTCGGCGATGCGCTTGATCATCGCGGGCGGGTCGGGCTCGGCGTGGCCGGGCAGGCGGAAGGCGAAGCTCAGGATGCTGACGTGGTAGATCGCGGTGCCGGGGCCGAGGATCTCGATCAGGCGGGCCGCGCCGGCGCGGATGAACTCGTCCGAGCGGGCGTGCCCGAGGACGCGCAGGATCTCGTTGAACGCCTGGGCGTCCGCCAGGGTGATCAGGACGAGCGTGGCGCGGGCGCCGCCCCAGAAGGCGGCGTCGGTGTGGAACTGCCGGCGGTTGGGCAGCGATGTGATCGGATCGAGCCGACCCGGATCCTGACGCCGCTCTTCCGGCCGCCATTCCCGCAACGCCGCTAACGCCACCATCGGCACGCCCCCCGCTCTCTGCGCGAACCTCGCGGTCCGCCCCCACCGGAGGCAGTGATCGCAGAGCGGATATAACATCGGGTTAATCCGGCCTAGCTCGCGCCGGCGGCGCGCGCAGCTGTCGGCGACGTGGGCCAGCTCGGCGTCTTCAACCTCTGGTTGTTTCGGCGGTTTAGGCGGCGTGGGGGCCGCAGGCTCGGGTTCGGGCGGCGAGCCGATGATGAGCGGGAGCATCGCCGAATCGGCGAGGCTGAAATCCTCGGCGTGGGTCGGGGTCTTCCAGTCCAGCGTGTCGAACGCCGTGCAGTTCTCGCAGACCGGCATCCAGGTGGCATGGACGTGGCTGCACTTGCCGCAGACCCATTGCGGCCCGCGCGAGGCGATGAGCGCCTTGGCGAGCCAGCCCCGAACCACGGCGTCGGGTGCGCCCTGGCCGCGTTCGATCGCCGCCATCAGCGCCAGGCTGCGGGTGGTGGGCTGGGTCTCGGCCAGATCCCCGAGCGCCTTGCGGGCGGCGGGGAAGTCCTCGGCGGCCAGCGCCAGCTCCGCTTCGAGAAGCCGGCTCTCCATGTGGCCGGGATTGGCGCCGATCAGGGCGCCGAAGCGCTTCCGCCGGGCGGCAGCGGTCTCGTCCGGCTCGATGACGGCGAAGGCGGCGGCGAGATCGGGATGCGGGTTGGCGGCCCAGGCCGAGGTCAGCGTCTTCACGGCCTTGCGCTTGGCGCCGCCGGCGGCATGCGCCCGCGCCGCCAGCGCCGCCGCGGGGATCAGCGTCGGCGCCAGGCGATTGGCCTGCAGCGCCGCCTCGTTGCCGCGGGCGGTGTTGCCGGCGGCGAGCGCCGCCCGGGCATCGGCGAGCGACAGGACCGCATCGCGCCGGGTTCCGACGTCGCGCGGCAGGAGGCGGGCGTGGATCGAGGCGGTCAGCGTCTCGCGCGCGCCGGCCCAGTCCTCCTGCCTGGACTGCAGGTCGAAGAGCGTCTGGAGCGCGCGCTCGTTGTCGGGGCGGAGCGCCAGCGCCTTCTTGGCCAGCGCCATGCGCGGTGTCGGTGTCGCCTTCCTCGATCTTGAGCCGGGTCAGCCCCTGAAGCGCCACGGGCCGGGTCCGGTCGTGGGGCAGCATCGCCTTGTAGGCCTCGTAGGTCTTCGCCCGGTCGCCGCTCATCTCGGCCGCCTGGGCCGCGAGGATCCGGGTGAGGTCCGGGCGGTTGAGCAGCGTCTCGGCGCGCTTCGCCTTCTTCATCGCCACCTTGGACGTCGCCCGACGCCACCGCGACCATGCCGTCGCTCAGCGCATCGAAGCCGCGCCGCTCGCGGCTGCGCGAGAAGTAGCGGCTGATCGCCGTCTCGTCGCCCAGGAGAAAGTGCACGACCGCGCCGAGGAAGCCGATCAGCTTCACGATGAGGAAGGCTGCGACGAGGAGCGATGACCAGGCTGAGGATGAAGCCGATCGGCGAGAGGAAGAACTCGCGGCCGCCGAAGGCGATCTTCACCTCACCCGGGGTCTCGAGGATCCAGCTCACGCCGAAGGCGAGCGCGATGGCCACGCCGAGAAACAGGAAGATCTTCAGTACCGACCAGAGCATGCGCGCCTCCCCCTCAGTTCGTGGCCGGCAGCGCGGCGTCGAGCGCGGCCAGTCCGTCCTCGGCGCCGAGTCGCAGCCGCGCGGCGTCGAGCCAGCCGCTCATCGCCGCCGCGGCCTCGGAGGGGAGCTGCTCGGACTCGGCCAGCACGCCCTTCAGGTCGTTGTTGCGCAGCCGCTCCTCCATGCGCGAGAGCACCGCGTCGGGCCCCATGCCCGGCTGCGGGGTCAGCGACCGGCTGGCGACCTGCGCCGCAAGGTAGGCCCGCGACCGCGCCACGACCCCGTCGCCGGCCGCGGCCATGATGCTGGCGCGGATCGCCGCGTGCGCCGCATCGGCATAGCTGTCGCGGAGTTGCGCCATGGTCTGGACGCCGGTCTCCGCCGCCGCGGTCAGCCCCTCCGGCACGGTGACTCCCGGATGGCCGGCGAGTTTCGCCAACGGCTCCGCGAAGGACTGACCGCTGGCCATCGCGGCGGCGACCATCGCCACGGAGGCGTCCGTCTCGGCGGCGCCGAGGGCGGTCGCCGCCTGTGTCTGGATCTCGCCGACGCGCGTCTGGGCGGTGGCGATCTCGCGTTCGGCGTTCGCCGCCACCTCGTCCACGCGCGAGGCGAGGCCGCTCACCTTGTCCTGCAGCGTGCCCATCTCGGCGCGCAGGCCTTCGAGCTCGGCGCTGTAGACGTCGATCTTCTGCGCAGCCTCTTCGCTCAGCTGCCCGCTTGCCGCGACACCTCCCGCCAGCTGCTCCTTGATGGCGGAGAGCTCGGCAACCTGCCCCTGCACCGCCGCGTCGAGGCGGTCCAGCCGCTGGCGGGTGTCGGCCCCGTCCATCTGCCCCACGGTCTGCCGGAGGGTCGCGATGTCGGCGGCAAGCTTGGTCTGCGCCGCATCCACCGCCGAGGCGATTCGTGTATCGACGTCGGTGCCCGAGGGCAGATCGGCGAAGCGGGCTTCGACCCCGCCAAGCCCCTCGTCGAGCCTGGCGCGCAGTTCCGCGACCTCGGTCTCGGCCCCGACCGCGCCCGGCGTCAGCCAATTGGCCACGGGCTGCATCCCCGAGGGCAGCAGCGGCGCGAGCTTGGGGGCGCCCCAGATGCCCAGCGCGGCGCCCGCGAGCAGGATCACGAGACCGGTGAGTACCCGCGCAGCCAGCGACCGGCCGGGTTCTTCCTCGACATGTTCCTCGTGCGCTTCCTGCTCCACGGTCGCGCGCTGCTCGGCGAACTCCTCGGCCGCAGGCTCGGTGACAGGATCGGCGATAGTCTCGGGCTCGGCATGGGTCTCGTCGACCGTCACCGCATCGACGACCTCGGCGGGCTCGGTACGCGGCGACGGCTCCGATTCCGCGCCCGCGACCGGCAGCGGATCGGCGGCCGGAGTCTCCTCACCAGGGCCCTGGGGGCGGCTTTCCTCCCCTCCGCCAGCGGTTTCGGGCGCTGCGGCGTCGTCCTTCGTCGCATCGGTCTTTCTCGTCGGCATCGGTCCTCGCCCCTGCTCCGGTGTGCGCCGCGAAAGTGATACTAGGGCAAGCGTTTTGGCGTAACAAGCGGATGGACCCCGGGGAATTCGTCGCATCCCCGCGGGTGCGGCCCGGCCTACGCCAACCCCGCCAGGGCCGCGAGCATCCCCTCCCGCGTCGGCGCCGCGGCGATCAGCCGGGCGGCCGGTTCCGTTCCGGCGAAGCCGGCGTCCGCGGCTGCGCTGAGCGAGACGGCGACCGCGCGTGTCAAATCCCAGCGTGCCGACAGGGCTTCGGCGGCGAAGAGCCGGGCCGTGCGCGGCGAAAAGAGCGTCACCACGTCGATCCCGCCGCGGTCGAGGAGTGTGCGCGCCTCCCCGGTCAGGGGTCGCGGCAAGCTGGTCGTAGATCGCCGCCGCGCGCGCAGGCACGCCGGCCGCCGTCAGCCGGCCGACCAGATCGCCCGTGGCATGCGCGCCCCTGAGGTGCAGGAAGTCACCGGCCGCAGGGCTTCGCGCCTCGGCGATGAGTGCCGCGAGGTCCGCCACGTCGCCGTCCGCCGAGCGCGCCGCAAGTCCCGCGTGCCGCGCCGCGGCGGCGGTCATCTCGCCCACGCACCAGGCCGGCAGGCTGCGATCGGGGGTGCGCGCGGCGAACTGCTCGACCCCGTTGGCCGATGTGAAGATCAGTCCCTGCACATCGGCGAGATCCAGGGGCGCCGGCAAGGGTACGATCTCGAGGAGCGGGGAGATCACAGGGAGAAAGCGGCCAGGGAGCCGCTCGGCGAGCGCTTCCGCGAAGGCTTCCGATTGCGCCCTCGGCCGGGTGAGGAGAAGGGTGCGGGGGTCGGCCATGGCGCTCCGTCGCGGCCCTCCGTTGCGCGGGGGCGACGCCGGTGTTACCTGCGGCCCGCAGCCGGCGCAACGTGGAGAGGGGCTTACAGGGGATGCAGGGCGACCGTGTCATCCTCGGGATCGAGAGCAGCTGCGACGACACCGCCGTCGCCGTGGTGCGCGCCCGGCCGGGCCAACCGGTGGGCGTGGTCCTCGCATCGATCGTGCAGGGCCAGGACGCGCTCCATGGCGCGTTCGGTGGCGTCGTCCCGGAGATCGCCGCACGCGCCCATGCCGAGCGGCTGGATCTCGTGACCGCGGCCACGCTGGAACGCGGCGGGCTGCGCCTGGCCGATCTCGACGCCGTGGCGGTTACCGCGGGGCCGGGGCTGATCGGCGGCGTGCTCGCGGGCGTCATGTTCGCCAAGGGGCTCGCCGCCGGGCTCGGACTGCCGCTCTACGGGGTCAACCACCTCGCCGGCCATGCGCTGACGCCGCGCCTGACCGACGATCTCGCCTTTCCCTACCTCGTGCTCCTCGTCTCGGGAGGCCACTGCCAGTTCCTGGCCGTCGAGGGGCCGGACCGTTTCCGCCGCCTGGGCGGCACCATCGACGACGCGGCCGGCGAGGCCTTCGACAAGGTCGCGAAGCTCCTCGGCCTCGACCCGCCGGGTGGGCCGGCGGTGGAGGCGGCCGCGCTCGGCGGCGATCCGGAGCGTTTCGCCCTGCCGCGGCCGCTCCTCGACCGCGAGGGGTGCGATCTTTCCTTCTCCGGCCTCAAGACCGCGGTGCGGCGGGTGCGCGACCGGCTGGTGGAAGCGCAGGGCGGGATCACCCGTGCCGACCGCGCCGACCTTTGCGCCGGCTTCCAGGCGGCGGTCGCCGAAACGCTGGCCGAGAAGACGCGGCGCGCCTGCAGGGTCTTCCGCGCCGGGCATCCCGACATCCCGCCGGTGCTGGCGGTGGCGGGCGGCGTGGCCGCGAATGCGAGCATCCGCCGTGCGCTTTCCGAGGCCGCCGCCGCGGAGGGGGCCGCGTTCCTGGCGCCGCCGCTGGCGCTCTGCACCGACAACGGCGCGATCATCGCGTGGGCGGCGGCCGAGCGCATGGCGGTCTCGGGGCCGGACGATCTGACCCTGCCCGCCCGGCCGCGCTGGCCGCTCGACGCCGAGGCCGCGCCGATGCTGGGAGCCGGCCGCAAGGGGGCCAAGGCGTGATCGCGGTCCTGGGCGCCGGCGCGTTCGGTACGGCGCTCGCCGTCGCCGAGGCCACCGAGGGCCGCGAGGTCTGGCTCTGGGGGCGCGACCCGGAAGCCATGGCCACCGCCGAGCGCGCGCGGTCGGTTGCCCGGCTGCCCGGCGTGCCGCTGCCGCCGACACTGCGCTGCACATCGGACCTTGCGGCGCTCGTCGCCGCGGAGGCGCTGCTCCTCGCGGTGCCGGCGCAGGCGACCGAAGCGTTTCTTGCCGACGCGGCCGTGTGGCTGCCGCCGGCGCCGCTGGTGCTTTGCGCCAAGGGGATCGACGCTCGCGCGCATCGGCGGCAGAGCGAGATCGCCGCCGAGCGGGCGCCGGGACGGGCGCTGGCGGCGCTGACCGGGCCTGGCTTCGCGGGCGAGATCGCCCGTGGCCTGCCCACGGCGCTCACGCTCGCCTGCGCCGATCCGGTCGTGGGGCGGGCGCTGCAGGGGCGTCTGGCGACGCGCCGGCTTCGCCTCTACCTGACGGACGACGTCATCGGCGCCGAGCTCGGCGGGGCGCTCAAGAACGTGGTGGCGATCGCCTGCGGCATGGTCGAGGGGGCGGGGCTCGGCGCCTCCGCCCGGGCGGCGCTGATGACGCGGGGCTTCGCCGAGATGACGCGGCTCGCCGTGGCGATGGGCGCGCGGGCGGAGACGCTGGCGGGCCTCTCCGGCCTGGGCGATCTGTCGCTGACCTGCAACTCGGCCCAGTCGCGCAACTTTGCGCTTGGCCGGGCGCTCGGTGCGGGCGAGGGACGGCCCGGCGGCACGGTCGAGGGGGTTGCGACGGCGCGCGCCGCCTGCCAGCTTGCGGGCGCGCACGGCGTGGAGCTGCCGATCGCGGCGGCGGTCGCGGACGTGCTGGAGGGCGCCCTGACGCTGGACGGCGCCATGGAGGCGCTGCTGGCGCGGCCGCTTCGCGAGGAATGACGGGGAGGGAGGCGGAAATGCAGTACTGGCTCTTCAAGTCGGAAGCCGAGACCTGGAGCTGGGACGACCAGGTGGCGAATGGCGCCGCCGGGCAGCAATGGGACGGGGTTCGCAACTTCCAGGCGCGCAACAACATGCTGGCCATGCGGGTGGGCGACCGCGGTTTTTTCTATCATTCGGGCGGGGTCAAGGCGGTGGTGGGCGTGGTCGAGGTGATCGCCGAGGCGCATCCCGACTCCACCGCCGACGACCCTCGCTGGAAGTGTGTCGACATCCGCGCCGTGGCGCCCTTCCCCCGCGCCGTGACGCTCGAGGCGATCAAGGCAGAGCCGCGGCTGGCCGAGATGGTGCTGGTGAAGAACTCTCGCCTCTCGGTGCAGCCGGTGACGGAAGCGGAATGGCAGGTGGTCTGCGAGATGGGCGGCTTCGAGTAGAGGGTAGTCTTTTACGGGGATTCGTGGAGTACGGAACGCGTATGGAATCCGTATGGAATCCATATGGCTCCTAAAATAGTCAGGATTGAATCTTTGGCGCGTTCGCGCCGGCCTGTCAGCCCCAGCCGGCCCATTCCACCCAGGCGCCGTGGAAATCGGACCGGCCGAGTACACGGGTCTCGCCGGAGGGCCAGAGCGTCAGCGTGATCGCGGCGCCCGGCTCGGCGCCGTCGCCCTCCATGCGGAGCCAGGCGAGGGGCGCCTCGGGGGAGGCCGATCCGCCGGCGGCGTGCAGGCTGGTCTCGATTAGCGATTGCGCCTGCGGCGGGAGGTACGACCAGAAGGTCGAGTGATAGACCACGTGCGCCAGGCCGCGACGCGGGGTCAGCCGCCGGGCGAGCCAGGCGGGTGCGTCGGCGGTCTCGACGCGGATGCCTATGGCGCGGGAGATGTCGATCGCGGCGGACATTCGCGCCATCCGCGCGGTCTGGTCGGCCCATATGTAGGAGAGGAGCCGCAGCCGGCCCTCGGCGCTGGAGGGATCGGGCGGCGCGAGGTCGCAGCCCGCGCGCTCGACGACCCGCGCGGGCGGCAGCGGCGGGGGAGGACCGCGCCAGTCGGGCTCGATGCGGAGCGGGGAGGCCGGATCGCCCCAGCGGGCAGTGCCGAAGCGGTAGGCGAAGTGGTCCCACGGCAGGTTGAGCCCGGCGCTTGCCCCCAGCTCGGAGGTGACGAGCGGCAGGCCGGTCAGCGCGGCCACGGTGAGGAACCCGGGGCAGAGGGCGGCGGTGCGCTGGACCTCGTTGGTCTGGGGCGGACCGTCGAGGCGGTCGAGGACATAGGGTGCATGGGTGTCGAGGGCGTTCGCCACCGCCGACCAGAGCGCGTCGTCGGGGCCATCGTGCGGCGGGTACACCGCGGCGAGGTCGGCGTCGCGCAACTCGAGGACGAGGCCGTGCAATGCGCCGGCCAGGCGCAGCGGCAGGACGTCGGCGCGGGGATCGCCGGGCCAGGCCAGCAGCCGGTCCGCCACGGCGCCGCCGGGCGCGAGGCGGTCCGCCACGAGGGTGCAGAGGCGCGCCGTGAAGGGCGAGCCCATGGCGGCGCATTGTTCGGCCTGCAGGCGAAACGCGTCGCGAACGGTCAGCGGAAGCGCTCCATGAGCCGTTGCAGCGGGCTGCGCGGCTCCTCGGGTTCGGCCGGAGCGGCCGGGGGCGTCGCCGGGGCGGGCTCCGGCCGGGGCTTCGGCGGGGCGGGCGGCTGCATGCGCCGGGCGACCGCGTTCAGGAAGCCGGCGGTGTTGCCGGCGGCGAGGTCGGGCGACCCTTCGGCGACGCCGCGCAGGAGGTCGTCCAGCCACTCGGCGTCGGCCTTGGCGAAGTCGCCGAGGACGTAGCTGGAGACGAGGCGCTTGTCGCCGGGGTGTCCGATGCCGAGGCGAACGCGGGTGAAGTCGGGGCCGATGTGGGCGTCGATCGAGCGGAGGCCGTTGTGGCCGGCGGTGCCGCCGCCGGTCTTGACCCGGACGCGGCCCGGCGCGAGGTCGAGCTCGTCGTGGAAGACCGTCACGTCGCCGGGCTCGAGCTTGTAGAACTGCAGCGCGGCGCGGACGGCGTCGCCGGAAAGGTTCATGTAGGTGCCGGGCTTGAGCAGCAGCACCTTCTCCGGGCCGAGGCGGCCCTCGGCGATCTGGCCGTGGAACTTGCCGCGCCAGGGGCCGAATCCGTGCGCGGCGGCGATGGCGTCGGCCGCCATGAAGCCGATGTTGTGCCGGTTGCGGGCATAGCCCGCTTCCGGATTGCCGAGGCCGACGAAGAGCTTCATGCGCTTGCCGAAATGACGGACGCGGCGGGTTGCCCGCCGCGTCCGATGTAGCACGGGCGGGCGGCGGGATCAGCCCTCCGCCGCTTCCTCGCCTTCGCCCTCGCCCTCTTCCGAGCGCAGGCCCGACGGCGCCTGGATGTTGGCGATCACGAAGTCGCGGTCGGTGATCGTCGGCGCGGTGCCGGCGGGGAGGGTGACGTTGGAGATGTGGATGGTGTCGTTGATGTCGGTGCCGGTGAGGTCGACGACCAGCCGCTCGGGGATTTCGCCGGCGGTCACCATCAGCTCGACCTCGGGGCGCACCTCGGTCAGGACGCCGCCGCGCTTCAGGCCCGGGGACTTGTCGCGGTTGATGTACTCGACCGGGATGAAGAGGGCGATGCGCGACTTCTGGCCGAGGCGCAGGAAGTCGACATGCGTCGGCAGGTCCTTGACCACGTCGCGCTGCACGCTGCGGCAGATGACGTTGTTGTCCTGGCCGTCGACCTTGACGTTGATCAACGTGGACAGAAAACGCCCTGCTTTCAACTGCTTGAGCAGCACGTTGAACTTGACGTTGATCGTCTGCGGCGCGTCGCCGCCGCCGTAGATCACGCCCGGTACAAATCCTTCGCGACGTGCGCTGCGGGCGGCCCCCTTGCCGACCCCTGCGCGCGCCACGGCTTCGAGAACTGGTGTCTCAGCCATGTGGCTCTCCTGAGTTTTCACGCGCGGCCTTCCTCCAAGGGTGCAAGACCGCGAGGGGGGTCCATAGGGGATCCGGGGGGGAAAGTGAAGGGAATTCGGGTGGGGGGAAAAGGCATGGCGGGCGGCAGGTTAACGGCGGAAACGGCGTATGGGATGCATATGGAAAGCGTATGGAAAACGTATGGGTGATCGTGCGGCCACCAGAAAGGGTTAACGGGCGGCGCGGCGTCAGGAGTCAAGCGCGATCGAGGCGCTGACAGCGCGGCCCTACGACCTGCCCGACAGCGTTCACCGATGTTCGGGAGCAGTTTGATGTGCCGTCGGACAGTCCTGTTGACGTCACGCTGCAACGCCCCCGATGTTGTCCGAAGCCGGGAAGAGGTCGCCATGGTCCGCGAAACTCTCCCCTCCGCCACGACGTATCGGGGGGCGCTCACGAAACCGGAACGCTGGAAGACCTGGGATCCGCGTGACGGCGACATCCTCGTCTGCACCCCGCCCAAGAGCGGCACGACCTGGACTCAGACGATGCTGGCCATGCTGCTGAACGGCGGCCCCGACCTGCCGGACAGGCTGGGCGCGATCTCGCCCTGGGTGGACGCCGATCTCGGGGTCGGAGCGGAAGAGGTCGCCCGGACCATCGCCGCTCTGCCCGGCCGCCGGGTGTTGAAGACCCACACGCCCGCCGACGGCTTTCCGGTCTGGGACGGGGTCACGGTCGTCGCCGTGTACCGGCACCCGCTCGACATCTTCTTCTCCCTTCGGAAGCACATCGCCAATCGTCACGTGGGCGACGATCACCCGATGAAGGCGCCGGTTCCCGAGGCGCTTTCCGCGTTCCTGAACGAGCCGATGAACCGCGACGACTTCGACAGCGACTCGCTCGCATCGATCACGCACCACTACCTGCGGACCGCTCGCTCCGGTCGTATCCCCGGCCTCATCCTCCTCCACTACGCAGACATGACCCGCGACCCCCGCGCCACGATCCGCCATCTCGCACGGGCCGCCGGCATCGACGCCGACGATGCGCTCGTCGAAGCCGTCGCCCGGGCCAGCGATATCACCCAGATGCGCGCCCGGGCCGACCGCTACGCCCCCGTCGGCGGCACCGGCTTCTGGCGGAGCGATGCCGCGTTCTTCGCCACGGGCGGAACCGGCAACTGGGCGGGCGACCTCACCGAGGCTGACCTTGCGGCCTACGATGCCCGCCTGGCGGAGTTGATCCCCGACGCCGAGGCGCGACGCTGGCTAGGGGAGGGCAGCGGCCCCGCTCGTTGAGGCGCAGACACGGTGGATGCGGGCAGCGCGCACCGTCTCTAACTGGCTCACGCGCACCTGGCGATGCCGGATCGGGCGATCTTCGTCATCGCCCCGCGCTCGCGCCGGCCTCGCGTGGCAGGTTGTAACGCCACGGCGCAGGCGGTAACCCTCGGGGGAGCAGGGAGGAATGTCATGCCGGGGCCGCGCGTCGCGCTTTTCGTCACCTGTCTCGTGGACATGTTCCGGCCTTCGGTCGGGTTCGCGACGGTGAAGCTGCTGCAGGACGCCGGTTGCACGGTGGAGGCGCCGGCGGCGCAGACGTGCTGCGGGCAGCCGGCGTGGAACACCGGCGACAAGGAGACGGCGAAGGCGGTGGCCAGGGCGGTGATCGCGACGTTCGAGGGGTATGACTACGTGGTCGTGCCGTCGGGGTCGTGCGGGGCGACGATCGCCAAGGACTATCCGCAGATGCTGGCGGGGGATGCCTGGGAGGCGCGGGCGAAGGCGCTGGCGGGGCGGACGTTCGAGATCACCGCGTTTCTCGCCGACGTGATGGGGGTCGAGGGGGTGGCGCAGGCGGTGCCGGCGGTGGTGACCTATCACGACAGCTGCTCGGGGCTCAGGAGCCTCGGGGTGCAGGCGCAGCCGCGCAAGCTGCTGGCCAGCGTCGAGGGGCTGGAGCTGCGCGAGATGGTGGAGCGGGACGTGTGCTGCGGGTTCGGGGGGACGTTCTGCGTGAAGTATCCCGACATCTCGAACGTGATGGCGGGGGACAAGACGCGGAACATCGCCGAGACCGGGGCGGAGCTGGTGCTGGCGGGCGATCTCGGGTGCCTGATGAACATGGCGGGCAAGGCGAGCCGGGAGGGGCGGAGCTTTCGCGCGCGGCATGTGGTGGAGGTGCTGGCGGGGGACATGGGGACGCCGGCGATCGGTGAGCCGGCATGAGCCTCGTGGCGACGACGCCGGCGTTCAAGGCGAACGCGCACGCGGCGCTGGAGGACGTGAACCTGCAGAGCGCGCTGCGGGGGAGCCGGGGGAACTTCATCGCCAAGCGGGCGGCGGCGCGCGAGGCGCTGCCGGAGTTCGACGCGCTGCGCGACCGGGCGCGGGACATCAAGAACGACGTGCTGGCGAACCTCGACCTCTACCTCGAGGCCTACGAGGCGAAGGTGGTCGAGAGCGGCGGGGTGGTGCACTGGGCGGAGACCGCCGAGGACGCGCGGCGGATCGTGCTGGAGATCTGCCGCGAGGCGGGGGCGAGGGTCGTCAACAAGGGCAAGACGATGATCTCCGAGGAGTGCGGGATCAACGACTGGCTGGCGGCGAACGGCATCGTGCCGGTGGAGACCGATCTCGGCGAGTACATCATCCAGCTGCGCGGCGAGGCGCCGAGCCACATCATCGCGCCGGCGGTGCACGTGACGGTGCCGGAGGTGGAGGCGGCGTTCCGCAAGGCGCACACGCACCTGGCCCCGGAGCGAAGCCTGTCGGAGTATTCCGACCTGCTGCACGAGGCGCGGGGGGTGCTGCGGGAGAAGTACTTCCAGGCGGAGGTGGGGATCACCGGGGCGAACATGCTGATCGCCGAGACCGGGCATTCGGTGATCGTGACCAACGAGGGCAACGGCGACCTCAGCCAGTCGCTGCCGCGGGTGCATATCGTGATGGCGTCGCTGGAGAAGATCGTTCCGACGTTCGAGGACGCGCAGCGTGATCCTGCGGGTGCTGGGGCGGTCGGCGACCGGGCAGGAGATGAGCGTCTATACCACCTTCTCCAAGGGGCCGCGGCGGGCGGGGGATCCGGACGGGCCGGAGGCGTACCATGTGGTGCTGCTCGACAACGGGCGGTCGAACATGGTGGGCAGCGAGTTCCAGGACATGCTGCGCTGCATCCGCTGCGGGGCGTGCATGAACCACTGCCCGGTCTACCAGGCGGTGGGCGGGCATGCCTACGGCTGGGTCTATCCGGGGCCGATGGGGGCGGTGCTGACGCCGAGCCTGATCGGGGTGGAGGAGGGCGGGCAGCTGCCGAACGCCTCGACCTTCTGCGGGCGCTGCGAGGCGGTGTGCCCGGTGCGGATCCCGCTGCCGAAGCTGATGCGGCACTGGCGGGAGCGGGAGTGGGAGAAGCGGCTGACGCCGGGGGCGGTGCGGACCGGGCTCGGGGTCTGGGCCTGGTTCGTGGCGCGGCCGCGGCTCTACCGGCTGGCGACGCGGGTGGGGATGCGGGCGCTGAAGCTGATGGCGGGGCGCAAGGGCAAGCTGCGGTCGCTGCCGCTGGCGGGTGGCTGGACCGGGGAGCGGGACTTTCCGGCGCCGCAGGGGCGGACGTTCATGGCGCAGTGGAAGGCGGGCAGGCGGTGAGCGCGCGGGAGCGCATCCTCGGGCGGGTGCGGGGCGCCGTGGGCGGCGCGTCGGGACGCGAGGCGGCGGTGGCGGCGCGGCTGGCGGAGCATCCGGCGGGGCCGGTGCCGCAGCAGGCCCGGAGCCACGGCGCCGTGCGGCGGACGCAGTTCATGGACAAGGTGGCGGCGGCGGCGGCGACGGTCAGCCGGGTTTCGGAGATCTCCGAGTTGCCGCGCGCGCTGGCGCACGAGCTGCGCAACCGAAACCTGCCGTCGGCGGTGCGCTTCGGTGCGGACCCGATGTTCGCCGGGCTGGACTGGGGGATGATCGAGACCTCGCAGGGGGTCGGGCGCATCGAGGAGCCGGCGACGCTGAGCCGGGCGGAATTCGCGCTGGCGGAGACCGGCACGCTGGTGCTGGCCTCGGGGCCGGACAACCCGGTGACGCTGACCTTCCTCGGCGAGACGCACTTCGTGGTGCTGCGCGAGGCGGATCTCTGCGGCGGGTTCGAGGACTTCTGGGCGGCGTGGCGGGAGCGGGGGCTGGACCCGCGCACGATCAACATGGTGACCGGGCCGTCGCGCTCGGCGGACATCGGGCAGGTGCTGCAGCTCGGCGCGCACGGGCCGGTGGCGCTGCACGTGTTCGTGGTGGGCGAGGGCTAGCGGCAGGTTCGGACGCCGGGGGGTGTTCGACGCCTGCGGAGGCGGAACTCGATGCTCACGAGCGCCTCGCCGAGCTCCCCTTAATCATGCGCGCTTGGACGGGGGTCCTGGACCCGGCCGGCCCACTAGGCCGGCCATGCGCGGCGCTGGTCGCGCGTTCGAGGCCGCCGTCGGGTGATCTTCGCTCGCGGCAGTGACGCGCGTCACACGGTCGGTGCGATTCGCGGTGCTATCGACCTCCTCAGGGCGGCGCGAAACGCGCGCTGCGAACGGGAGGAGGACGAGATGGCCTGGACGTCGATGGAGCAGACCACCCCCAGCTGGCGCGAACGGGCGGCGGCCCTCGGGCACCAGGCCGCGGCGCGGCTCAGCGGCCCGGGCGGCTACTACAACATCGGCAACGCCTTCGGCCTCGGGATGGGCATCGCGCTGCAGATGGAGAGCATCCCCGCCGGCCACAGCGGCCTCGAGGCCGCCGCCGGTGCCGCCACCTCATACCTCGTCGGCAACCCCGCCGCGACCGCGCTCACCCTCGGCACCGCCGTCTTCTTCTGGAGCGGCGAGATGTACCACCGCGCCTGGGCCAACGGCGCGCCGCCGAACCCGGTGCTGAACCGCCGCGGCGACCTCTCCTCCGGCATCGGCGCGCTCATCCTCTTCGTGGCGCTGCTCAGCCTCGGCCACGTGATGCTCGCCGTGACCGCCGGCCTGCTGCACGCCTTCGGCAAGTTCGGCAGCGCCTGGAAATGGCGGCCGCTCCCCGGCTGGCGCGCGACCTGGCCCGACTTCTTCCGCACCATGGTGCTCGCGAGCCGCGTCCCCGCGATCCTCGCCAGTTCGATCGACCTTGCCCATGTCGTCGCGAGCGGCGATGCCGCCACGCCGGTCAGCGCCTGGCTGACGCCGCTGACGTTGCTCGTCTGCTACGCCGTGTGGTGCAAGGCCGACCTGATGCTCTTCCGCGCCTCCAAGCCGGCGGCTCAGCCCGCCTGAGGGGCGAGGAGCGCCACGAACGCCGCCTCGTCGTAGGCGGCGTGCCAGTGGTCGAGGAAGACCCCCTTCGGGATGGCCAGAAGCTCCAGGTCGCGGTCCGCCGCGACGCTGGAGTTTCGCGCCGCGCCCCGGATGACGCCGGTCGCCCCGACGAGGACGCCGGCGGGGATGGTGAAGCCGGGATAGCCGCCGAGCGGCAGCCCGCGCAGTCCCTCGCCCAGGGGCACATAGACGAAGCGCGAGGGGGTGCCCGCCTCGATCAGCGTCTCGCCGGCACCGAGCGCGACCTGCCGCACCTCGCGGAAGGCCACTTCCGGGTCGATCGCCCGGGTCGGACAGCCGGAGCGGGCGATCCGCAGCAGCACCTCCCGCCGGCGTGCGAGATCCCAGTCGAGGTCGGCGCTGCGGAGGTAGCGGCTCCGCTCCGCCTCCGACGCGGGAGCGAGGCAGGCGACGATGCGCGACCGCGCCGCCGCCGCCGGATCGAGGAGGCCGAGCTCCGTGCGCACCTGGGGGGCGAAGGCGGGGTTCTCCTCGACCAACTCGATCAGGATGCGGATGTCGGCGTGCCGCCGCAGGCCGGGATGCGCGGCCTCGTCGCCGCGTTCGAAGCTGCCGATCGCGTCGGCCTGGATGTCCGCCACCACCAGCGCCGCGCTCGCCGCCGCCTTGCGCACCGTCTCGAGGTCGCGGAACGCGCCGTGATGGAAGGAGACGCGCAGGTCGCCGCCGGCGTCGAGCTGGCTGCCGGCGAGGTTCGCCTCGCCGGCAGCGACCGGATCGGGCACCTCGAGGAAGTAGAGGTGCGCCGGGTCCGGACGCAGGGCGTAAACGGCGTTGGCGGAGCGTTCGTCGACGAAGATCTCGTAGCTGCCCGAGGTCTTCAGCCCGGTACCACGCTGGCGCAGCGCATCGGCGCAGCGCAGCGCGCGCAGCGTGTCGATCACGTCCTCGACCAGCTCCCGCCCGGGTCCCGCGGCCATCTCGAGCCAGGCGAAGTCGGCGTGACGCGGCCCCGGCCGACCGGCACGGGCGGGAACCTCGGCCGCGGCGGCGGCCAGCATCGCCCGGCGGAGCGCGCCCGGGTGGTTGAGGAGCGCCGTCGGCACCTTGCTCTTGCTGTGGCAGTTCGCCAGGGCCAGCGTCTCGCGCAGCACCGCCTCGGGCGGCCGGCCGCCGAGCGCGCCGGCGCGTCCCAGGCGGTCGATGCGCACCGCGATGCCGCTTGCGTCGTCGCGGAGCCGGCGCAGGATGCCATCGAACTCCGGTCCGAGCACCACCTGCGTGGCGAACTCCGGATGCATGGCGCGGCCTACGGGCGAGCAGTCGGCCATGCCGATGTCGTGCAGGCAGGCGAGGAGCACGCCGTAGGCCTTCATCCAGCCGAGCCGGTCCGGCGCGCGGGTGGGGATCAGCCGTCCGTTCACGGTGTCGAGCACCTGCAGGAGCATCAGCGCCACGTCGCGGGCGTGCACGACGCCGTGGTCGGCATAGAGCGCGACATGCCGGCTGGGCGCCGCGAGGAAGCTCGGGTCCGCGAGCGCGGCGGCAAGGCTCGCCTGCTCGTTGATGCGGGCGCTCCAGGTCTCCTCGATTTCCCGCCGGATTCTCGGGGTCGAGAAAGGCGTCGAGCGCCGCGGGCCCGCCATCGCGCGCCGGGCCCGGCCGTGGGGCCGGGCTTGCGGTCCGGAGGGCGGTCTCGCTCATGGCTCGCATCCTGCACGAGCAACCCGGATCAGACAACGGCGCGCGAGGCGGTGTACCCCACCGGCGCAGGTCGCGGCAGTACGGCAAACCGGCGGCTGACGCCGATGGGTGCAATCATGCCGGATCGACTCGGCAAAACGAGGTAGATTGCGCGGGCCGTGGTGGAGGAGGGCGCGCATGATGAAGCCGGTGGTGAACCTCGACGAGGTTGCGTTCGACGACATCGAGGACAACGGCCGCTATACCTCGAGGCGGGCGCGGTTCAGCGACGGGATCGGGGCGCGGAAGCTCGGGTACAATCTCACGGTGTTGCCGCCGGGGAAGGTGCAGTGTCCCTTCCACAGCCATCATGGCGAAGAGGAGATGTTCTTCATCCTCGAAGGTGCGGGGGAGTTGCGGTTCGGAACCGAGCGCTATCCGATCCGCGCGAACGACGTGATCGCCTGCCCGACCGGCGGCGCGGAGGTGGCGCATCAGATCGTCAATACCGGGACGGTGACGATGCGCTACCTGGCGGTGTCGACGCGGGCGGAGCTCGACGTCTGCGAGTACCCGGATTCGGGGAAGGTGTCGTTCGTGGGGGCGTCGCACCACAGGATGTTCCGGGGAGAGGGAAACGCCGACTACTACGACGGCGAGGAGCCCTGAGGCGTGGAGGTCGAGGCGCAGATCGCGCAGGCGGTGGCGGTGGCGCAGCGGTGTCTCGGGGAGGCGCTGGTCGCCGTCTGGCTGTACGGCTCGGCGACGGGCGGGGGGCTGCGGCGGTGGAGCGACGTGGACCTGGCGCTGCTGGTCGACGAGCGGCCTGCGGAGCCGGTGCGGCAGGCGCTGGTGCGCGGGTGGCTGCCGCTTTCGGGGGCGCCCGGGTCGGCGGTGCGGCCGCTCGAGGTGACGGTGCTGGCGCTGGCGGACCTGCGCCCCTGGCGCTATCCGCCGTGGCGGGTGCTGCAGTTCGGGGAGTGGCTGCGCGCGGACTTCGAGGCCGGGATCCTGGAGCCGCCGCAGCCGGACCCGGACGTGGCGCTGCTCGTCCTGCAGGCGCGTTCGACCGGCCGCGCGCTGTACGGGCCGGCGCCTGCGGCGGTGCTCGACCCGGTTCCGATGGAGGACGTGCGCCGGGCGATCGCCGACGGCGTGCCCGACCTGGTCGAGGACTGGCGCTGGGATGCGCGCAACGTGCTCCTCACCCTTGCGCGCATGTGGCTGACGGCCGCGACCGGCGCGGTGCTGCCCAAGGACCGCGCGGCGGACTGGGCGATCACGCGGCTTCCGCCCGATGCGGCGGCCTGGCTCGCGCGGGCGCGCGCCGACTATCTCGGCCTTGCCGCCGAGGACTGGGCGGAAGCGGCGGCGGCGCTGGGCCCCACCGTCGAACGGCTCGCCGCGGAGACGGAGGCGAGCCTCGGCGATCTCGCCCGGCCGAGGCGGCCGGTGCAGCGTCTGGCCTGAAACGACGAAGGCCCCGCGCGGTGGCGGGGCCTTCCTGCGTTGCGGAAAAGGAGGGGCCGGGTTACTCGGCGGTCTCGCTCTCGCT
>CAWJOI010000008.1:0-56656 GCA_963844375.1 uncultured Alphaproteobacteria bacterium
ACCTCGGCCGGTGGCCGGGAGAGCAGGGAAGTCGAGGCCGTCGAGGCCCAGGTTCGCCTGGCGCACGCGGCGGTGGTTGCCGAGTTTCCTCGACCTGGAAGTTGTTGGTTTTCATGGGCAAACCCTTTCCCATGAGCCTCGGGGCCGGGGCACGCATAGGGTGGGGGCGGGGGGACTGGCTGGCGCGGGACGTGGGCGGTGCCGGTGGTGTGGGACTTTCGCACCGCCGACGTGGCACAGCGGTGGGGCGAAGGGGCGCCCCTGGTGCCGTTCTTCCATTTCGCCTGCGCGCGTTGGATCGGTGCGGAGGCGCCGATCGCGTTTTCTGAACCTAGGCGGCGTGGGTAACGTCACCTGGGTGGACCCGCGCAAGGCAGGGCCGGAGGCGGAGGGGGCGCTGGTGGCTTTCGATACCGGGCCGGGGAATGCCCTGATCGACATGCTGGCGCTTCGGCTCGGGCGAGCGTTCGATGACGGTGGGGCGGTCGCGGCGGCGGGGCGAGTGGACGAAGCGGTCCTGAAAGGGCTGGCGGGGCACGCCTATATCGCAAGAAATCCGCCGAAGTCACTGGACCGTAATGACTTCCATGGATATCTCGATCGTGTCTCCGGGCTTTCCACCAAGGACGGTGCAGCGACGCTGGCTGCGTTGACGGTGGCATGTGTTGCGAAAGGTCGCGGCACTTTCCGAGCCCGCGACGCGGTGGCTCGTCTGCGGCGGGGGGCGGCGGAACCGCACGGTGATGCGGATGCTGGCGCAGAGGAGCAATGCGCCGGTGGAGGCGGTGAAGGCGGTGGGCCTTGACGGGGACATGCTGGAGGCGCAGGCCTTCGCCTATCTGGCGGTTAGGGTGCTGCGGGGGCTGCCGACGTCGGGGCCGTCGACGACGGGGGTGAGGTTGCCGGTGTCGGGGGGGCGGATAAGTCTGCCAAGTGGCTAATATCAGTGCGAAAAGAGCGGTGAGGGCGTTGGCGATGGTGACAAGGTGCCGTCCGGTGGCCACGATGGCGACCTTTGGACGCTTTCCGGCCTCGCGCAAGGCGCGATAGGGCGCCTTGAACCGCGGGTCGCAGCGCGCCGCCACCATGCCGGCCATGTAGAAGGCGGTCCTGAGGCACGGCCGGCCTCCCGCGATGGCATTGCGTCCCGGGCGAGGGCCGGACTGGTCCGGATGCGGCGCCATGCCGGCGAGGCTGGCGGCGGCCTTCCTGCCGAGCGTGCCGAGCTGGGCATGTCGGAAAGGATCACCGAGGCGATGCGGGCGCCGATGCCGGGGATGGAGACGAGGATCTCCCGCTTGCGGGCGAGTTCGGGATCGGCCGCAATCGCGCCTCGAGCCGGCGCTCGACCTCGGCGCAGGCGGCCTCGAGCGCCGCGATCGCCTGGTCTGCCCCCTGAAAAGTGGTCCTCCCTGAAGTAGGCTTTCGAGCCTTTGGAGGATGCCAGGAATGCCGCAGAAGAAGCACAAGCCGGAAGAGATCGTCGCGAAGCTGAGGCAGGTCGACGTGCTGTTGTCGCAGGGACGGCCGGTCGCGGAGGCGATCCGCTCGATCAGCGTGACGCCGTTCACGTACTACCGCTGGCGCAAGGAGTTTGGCGGGCTGAAGTCGGACCAGGTGAAGCGGCTGAAGGAGCTCGAGAAGGAGAACGAGCGTCTGCGCAAGGCGGTCTCCGATCTGACGCTCGAGAAGCTGATCCTGCGCGAGGCCGCCTCGGGAAACTTCTGAGCCCCGGCCGCCGTCGCCGCTGCATCGATCACGTCATGAGGAAGTTCGACGTGTCCGAGAGGCTGGCGTGCCGCGTGCTGGGGCAGCATCGCTCGACGCAAAGAAAGGCGCCGAAAGGGCGCGCCGATGATGCGGCGCTCACCGCCGACATCGTCGCGCTGGCGACCGAGTATGGCCGCTATGGCTACCGCCGGATCACGGCGATGCTGCGGGCGGCCGGCTGGGCGGTGAACGTCAAGCGGGTCGAGCGCATCTGGCGTCAGGAGGGGCTCAAAGTGCCGAGCAAGCAACCGAAGAAGGGCCGGCTCTGGCTGAATGACGGCTCCTGCGTGCGGCTCCGACCCGAGCGCCCCAACCACGTCTGGTCCTACGACTTCGTCGAGGACCGAACCCACAACGGCAGGAAGTTCCGCATGCTCAACGTCATCGACGAGTTCACCCGCGAGTGCCTGGCGATCCGGGTCGACCGGAGGCTGAAGTCGACCGACGTCATCGACGTCCTGTCGGACCTCTTCATCCTGCGCGGCGTGCCGGGCCATGTCCGTTCCGACAACGGTCCCGAGTTCATCGCCAGGGCCGTGCGAGAGTGGATCGCCGCGGTGGGAGCCAGGACCGCGTTCATCGAGCCCGGCAGCCCTTGGGAGAACGGCTACTGCGAGAGCTTCAACTCCAAGCTCCGCGACGAGCTGCTGAACGGGGAGCTGTTCTACAGCCTCGCCGAGGCGCGGATCGTCATCGAGAGCTGGCGGCAGCACTACAATACACAACGCCCGCACTCGAGCCTCGGCTACAAGCCGCCGGCGCCGCAAGCCCTGCTCTGGCCGGCTGAGCCGCGCCCATCAACCATGGCCGCCAAGCCCACCATGCATTAGATTTGAACCGGGCCACCAATTGGGGGCAGGCCAGTCCGCCCAGTCCCCTGTTGGCGGGGATCGTCCCAATGGCCTTGATCCGCATGGCGCTCGCGGGGCGGCCCTGGTTCTCGAAGGGAACATCGCGCTTGCGAGTAAAGGTCGCCTTGATGGCGATGCGGTCGCCACTTTTCATCTGCGCAACGAGCTTGGTGAACTTGTCATGATAGCCATTCTGCCAAATGCCATCGCGCAAGAAGCGCTCGCGTTCTCGTCCCCCGCCGTCCCAAACTGCCCCGACGAACCAGTAGTTCACGCCCTTCCGGGACGATCTCTTCGTCCGGGGCCGCTGTTCGTCTTCATCGCCTTTGAAGTTGGTGCGAGCGGTCCGAAAGATTTCGGCTGCCGCCTCAGGCGTCATGTCTGTTTGCCAACCGCTTTCGGCTAGCCCCACACCCCTCGCTTCGGGGCGTACATGAGCCCCGCCGTGAAGGATGGAAGTTGGTCCCGAAGTCGACCCGGGTTCTCGAACTTGGACCTGCCGTTCTTGTTGGTCAGCGCAAGAAAGTCTTCGGGGATATCGTGGCGGGCAACGAGTTCGTCGAAGACCTGCCGCGGTCGGGCCTGACCGCCGAAATCGCGCATGATCTGCAGAGCCGGGGCGAAATAACTGACGAACTGCGGGACGCCTTCGATCTTCTGATCATGCAGCCCCATACCGACCCCTCGTGTCACCTCATGCGCAAAAGGATGACAGGGCATGGGGCCAAGGCCAACAGGGAAGAAGAACCGCGTTGCATCAAGCCTGTCGCCATTTAAGGAATGCCCCAGTGTTCGGCATCCACCGCGGTGCCCGCGGATCTGCGGGTCCACGCCCCGTCCGGCGTTAACAATTCAATCCTGACTCTTTTAGGTGCCATATGAAAGCCATATGGATTCCATATGATTCCCATACGCAGGAAATCGCCGTTAACCCTTGAAATCGCGGCCGTTCGTCCCGGCCACCTTCGTCATCCCTCCGACGGCGGAAGCCGGTGCCGCGCCGCGCTCCCGCGCTCGATTGCGGCCGCGTGCAGGCGGTCGATTCCGAGCTCGTGGCGCAGCTCCAGCAGGAACTGCAGCTCGGCCTGGAAGGCATGCCCGTCAGCCGCCGCGACGTCGCAACAGAGCGCGTAGGCCGTCTCGCGCAACGAGTCCGGCAGCGCGTCGCGCATCAGCCCGAACAGCGCGTCGAGGCCGTCCTCCTCGGTGAAGAGGTCGAAGACGGTCTGGCCGATGGTGCGCAGGCGGTCGTGGTCGTAGCCGTCGAAGATCGGCAGGGTGTCGACCATGCGGCTGATCGAGAGCAGCTCCTTGGTGGTGATGTTCTCGTCCGACGCCGACAGGCCCACCATGGCGGCGACCAGCGCGTCCTGCGCGGTAAAGGAAGGCGGCGTATCGGAAATTGGCATGGCGTCCTCGCGAGGGCGGTCAGGTCCGCTTGTATTGACCAAGCCGGGAGCCGGCAATAGGAAGCGGGCCGAGCCTACGGGGATGAGCATGGACGAGTTGCGCGCGGCGGCGGAGAGCTCGAAGGCCTGGCCCTTCGAGGAGGCGCGGCGGCTGGCACGCCGCTATGCGGACGGGCCGCCGGCCAAGGGGCACGTGCTGTTCGAGACGGGCTACGGGCCGTCGGGCCTGCCGCACATCGGCACCTTCGGCGAGGTGGCGCGCACCACGATGATCCGCCGGGCGTTCGAGACGATCAGCGACGTTCCGACGCGGCTGATCTGCTTCTCCGACGATCTCGACGGCATGCGCAAGGTGCCGGACAACGTGCCGAACCAGGAGATGCTCCGGGCGAACCTGCACCGGCCGCTGACCAGCGTGCCGGACCCGTTCGGGGAGTACGAGAGCTTCGGGGCACACAACAACGCCATGCTGCGGCGGTTCCTCGACACCTTCGGCTTCGAGTACGAGTTCGTCTCGGCCACCGACTTCTATCGCTCGGGGCGGTTCGATGCGGTGCTGCGGCGGGCGGCGGAGCGCTACGACGCGATCATGGCGGTGATGCTGGCCTCGCTGCGCGACGAGCGGCAGCAGACCTACTCGATCTTCCTGCCGATCTCGCCGCAGTCGGGGCGGGTGCTGTACGTGCCGCTCAAGGAGGTGAACGCCGCCGCGGGGACGATCACCTTCGACGACGAGGACGGGACGGAGACGACGCTGCCGGTCACCGGCGGCAACGTCAAGCTGCAGTGGAAGCCGGACTTCGGCGCGCGCTGGGCGGCGCTCGACGTCGACTTCGAGATGTACGGCAAGGACCACTCGACCAACACGCCGATCTACGATTCCATCTGCGAGATCCTCGGCGGGCGGGCGCCGGAGCATTTCACCTACGAGCTTTTCCTCGACGAGAAGGGGGAGAAGATCTCGAAGTCGAAGGGGAACGGGCTGACCATCGACGAGTGGTTGAGCTATGCGAGCCCGGAGAGCCTCGCCTACTTCATGTACGGCAAGCCGAAGACGGCGAAGCGGCTCTATTTCGACGTGATCCCGAAGAACGTGGACGAGTACCACCAGCAGCTGCGCGCCTTTGCGAGCCAGGATGCGGCGGCGCGGCTGGCCAACCCGGTCTGGCACATCCACCGGGGCCAGCCGCCGGCAAGCGACATGGTGGTGAGCTTCGCGATGCTCCTGAACCTCGCGAGCGCCGCCAACGCCCACGACAAGGCGGTCCTGTGGGGGTTCATCCGCAAGTACGCCCCCGGGGCGAGCCCGGAGACCCACCCGCAACTCGACGCGGCGGCGGGGCATGCGGTGCGGTACTTCGAGGACTTCGTGCGGCCGGCGAAGACCTACCGGGCGGCGGACGCGCGCGAGGCGGCGGCGCTCGCCGACCTGCGCGCGCGGCTGGCGGCCTGGGACGGGCCGGCGGATGCGGAGGCGCTGCAGAACCTCGTCTTCGCGGTGGGCAACGCGCACGGGTTCGATCCGCTGCGGGCCTGGTTCGCGGCGATCTACGAGGTGCTGCTCGGGGCGGAGCAGGGGCCGCGCTTCGGCGGCTTTATCGCGGTCTATGGCGTCCCGGAGACCATCGCGCTGATCGACGCGGCGCTGGCGGGGCGGCTGGCGGCGGAGTGAGCGGATCTCCGGGCGGCGGGCTGCGGCGCTGATCTGCGTCCGGTTTGACGCGCCGGCCGCGCGCGCCACATGCGAAGGGTTGGCGCAAGGAGGGTCGGTGCATGCGGAAGCTTGTGGTGGCGGCGGTGCTGGCGGTAGCGCTCGGGCAGGCGGCGTGGGCCGAGGACCCGGCGGCAGCGATCCGCGGGGTGATCTCGGAGCAGATCGAGGCGCTGAAGGCGGACGACTTCGACACGGCCTTCACCTTTGCTTCGCCGGGCATCCGCGAGATGTTCGGCACGTCCGGCCGGTTCGGCGAGATGGTGCGCGAGGGTTATCCCATGGTCTGGCACCCGGGCGAAGTGCGCTTCTCGGGCCTCTCGGAACGGGACGGGCGGACCTTGCAGCGAGTGTTGGTCACCGACCGGGCCGGGGCGTTCCACGTGCTGGAATACGAGATGCTGCAGGGCGACCAGGGCTGGCGC
The DNA here is from genome assembly GCA_963844375.1 of uncultured Alphaproteobacteria bacterium. Taxonomy (GTDB): domain Bacteria; phylum Pseudomonadota; class Alphaproteobacteria; order Rhodobacterales; family Rhodobacteraceae; genus Amaricoccus. The sequence goes on from CAWJOI010000008.1 coordinate 6,167, forward strand.
ATCGACGGCGTGCGGCTGCTGCAGGAGGGCGCCGCGGGGGCGTGACCCCCGGGGCGTCGACGGAATGGTTAACCGGGCGTTAACTCCCTCGTGGTAGCGGGGGGCGGGGTATCGGAGAGACGTCCCCAAAAGACGCACCGCAGCCAGGCCGGTCGCGCCAGAGACTTCGGGCCACAGTTCCGGCCCAAGTGGGGTGCGCCGGCGCGAACGAGGGTTTCGATGAACCACCACGCCCTTCCCGACCTCGACCTGATGCCGCCCGCCTTTTCCGAGGGGCTCGACGACTGGTCCCGCGGCGACGGCACGCCCGACGGCCCGACCTGGGATACGGCGGAGCACGCCCGGCTGGCGCGCGACGACGCGGACTTCGGCACCTGCCTCGAGCTCCGCAGCAAGAGCGCGGTCGAGCGGCTGCGCTACATGGGCGAGGTGCCGCTGCTCGCCGGCGGCTACATCGAGGTGGCGGTGCGGCTGAAGGCGCTGCGCGGGCCGCTGACCGGGGCGCGGATCGCGGCGTGGCCGGGCGGCGCGCAGGGGCGCGGCGTGGAGGGCTGCCGCTGTCCGGGCTCCTCCAGATGCTGCCGCGGCACGGGGCCATCGTCGAGCTCGCCGCGGTGATCGGGCGCGAGGCCCGGCCCGGGGTGGACCTCGTCTGGGACACGCGGGTGCTCTATGCCCACGTCGGGCTCGACCTCGTCGGCCCCGCCGGGGCGGTGGTGCGGATCGAGAACATCGCGGTGCGCGACGCCACCCGCCGGTTCACCCCGCTCGGCCGGGCGCTGCCGGGCTTCGAGGCGGCCGCGCCGGAGGCCTGACGGGCGCGGCGGGGCGTGCTAGAGTCGGCTCCGCAAGGGAGGAGCACGCCATGCCCAGAATTGAAAGCGGCGCCAGGCTGCAGACCGTCATCACGACCTTCGAGGTGATGCCGGGGCTCTGCCAGGACCTGCTCGATCTTCTGCGCGCGGCCTACGGCGAGTTCATCAGCCGGCAGCCGGGATTCATCGGCGCGGCGCTGCACGTGAACGATGCGCAGACGCGGATCGCCAACTACTCGCAGTGGCGGCACCGCGAGGACTTCCTCGCCATGCTCCGGTCGGACGAGATGCGGCGGCGCAACCGCGAGATCAGTGCGCTCTGCAAGAGCTTCGAGCCGGTGATGTACGAGGTGGCCGAGGTCTTCGAGTAGCGGCGCGCCGGCGAAGCCGCGGGCGCGCCGGGCCGTTCAGCGGTCGCCGGGCGTCGCAGAGCTCGTTCCACTGCGCCATGTCGTCGGGATTCGACGGCACCGTCTCGCAATAGCCGGGTCCCGCGCTGCCGGCGGAGTCGCCCGGGTCGGCGACGTCCTCGGCCGTCGGTGCGGTGGTCTGGCAAGCGGCGAGCGCCAGCGCCAGGGCGCCGGCATTGAGCAGTTTCAGGCTGACCTTCATGGGAGTCCCTCTTGGTTTCTTGCGACCCGGGCGTTTCGGGCCGCCGTCGCCGTGCCCGGCGCGATCCCGAGGCTACAGCGCTGCGCCGGAAACGGAAACGAATTTGCAGGCCGTCAATCCTTCATCGTCCAGACGCCGTCCCAACGGATCACGACCCGGCCGTCCGGGGTGCCGCCGAGGACCGCGGTGGTGCCGCCGCCTTCGATGCCGTCGAACTTGCCGCTGCCGCCGAGGAACACCCAGGACGCGGTCGTCGCCATGGTTGAAGTAGGAGATGAAGGCGACGTCGCCGTCGGTGTCGATCATGTCGCAGTAGCCCGCGCCCGTGTCCTCGTCGCCCGAGGGGCCGAAGACCGAGCCGCCGATGCAGTCCTGCGCCGCCATGTGCAGCGGGTTTGCCGGGTCGTCGGCCAGCACCACGCCGCGCAGGTGGTCCTGGCCGAGGGTCATCCCGCCGGCCACCGGGCGTTCGCCGATGTGGAAGCCGACGAAGGTGACCGTCCCGCCGCCGGTGACTTCGGCGGCGGCGGCGGGAAGGATCAGCGCGAGCGACACGGTGAGGGCGAGAAGGGGTGTGTGGAACGGTCTCATGGAGGTCCCCTGGGTTGAGCGGCCGGGCGGACGAATGGCTTCCGCCGGGGGTGGGACGAGTGTGAACCTCGGGCCGGGTGGTGTCCATGGCGGGTTGCAGCGTGAGGGGCGGATCGGGGCTCCGGCTCCGATGCTTCAGCCGCCCGGCGTTCCCTCTCCCGCTTCCGTCCGAGGCCGGCGATCGGGTGACGCTTCAGGCCGGTGGAGGTCGATAGTTTGCCCGGTGGCCGCGGCTGCCGCTTCTTGCCGCGCGATCGTGTCGAAAAGGCGGCGCGCGGTCAGCTGGAGGAAACTGAAGCCGAACGCCGGGTTCTGGAAGTAGAGCTGGCGCACCTGGTCGTAGGTGATCTCGAGGATGTCGCCCGCCTCGGTGCACTCGACCGTCCGGGTCCGGACCCCGCCCGGCGCAATCAGGCCGAGTTCGCCCACGACCTCGCCGGGGCCGAGCTCGACGCCCAGCTCCTCGATCCGCAGGCGGCCGTCGAGCACGAAGGCCATCCGGTCGGCTGCTTCGCCCTTGGCGAACAGCACTTCCCCGGGCCGCACCCGCCGCCGCGACCCGTAAGGCTTCAGCCAGTCGAGGGTGAGGTCGCCGCGGCTGGCTTCGGCGACCTGGCGGGTGAGGCGGAGCATCTGGTGCAGGCGGAAGGCGTTCATCGGCAGAAGGACGGCATGCAGGATGAGGATCGGCACCGCCGGCTGCAGGTAGCCGTAGGCGATGAAGAAGACGTTGCTGGCCATGCCGAGAATGCGCAGGGGCACCATGGTCCTCGTGGCGAAGGTGAGAAACACGAGGCACGCGGCGCAGGTGCCTACGGCAGTGGCGAGATCCAAGCGGTCTTCCCCCGAACGTGCGTGATGCAGCTGATGGAAGCGGGCGGGCCGCCCGCTTTTCCGGCAGACTACGTGTCGCAGGGCGGCATTGGGAAGTCAGGACCAAGTGTCACGCCGAGAGGGCGGGCGCGGAGGCTTTCCCGCTAGCCGTTTGGTACCGCGCGCGAGCTATCGCATCTTCTTCTGGCTCTTGCCGCGATAGGACCGCGTGCCGCCCCTGCCCGCCTTCGAGCGCGGGACCACCGACTCCACCTCGGCGTCGATCGCGGATTGTCGCGCGAGAGGGTCGTCGGCGATGGCGAGGTCCACCGCCTCCAGCCGCTTGATCTCGTCGCGGAGGCGGGCGGCGGTCTCGAACTCGAGGTTCTCGGCGGCCTTGAGCATGTCGCGGCGAAGGGCGTCGAGGTGGGCGGCGAGGTTGGCGCCGATGAGCGGCTTGTCGATGCGGGCGGTGATGCGGGACTGGTCGGTGTCGGCCGGGAAGAGGCCTTCGAGCACGTCGCGGACGTTGCGGCGGATGGTCTCCGGCGTGATGCCGTGCGCGAGGTTGTGGGCGGTCTGCTTCTCGCGGCGGCGGTTGGTCTCGGCGATGGCGCGTTCCATCGAGCCGGTGACGTGGTCGGCGTACATGATGACGCGGCCGTCGGCGTTGCGGGCGGCGCGGCCGATGGTCTGCACCAGCGAGGTCTCCGAGCGCAGGAACCCTTCCTTGTCGGCATCGAGGATGGCGACCAGCGCGCATTCCGGGATGTCGAGGCCCTCGCGCAGCAGGTTGATGCCGACCAGCACGTCGAAGGCGCCGAGGCGCAGGTCGCGCAGGATCTCGATCCGCTCCAGCGTGTCGATGTCGGAGTGCATGTAGCGCACGCGGATGCCCTGCTCGTGCAGGTACTCGGTCAGGTCCTCGGCCATGCGCTTGGTCAGCACGGTGACGAGCACGCGGTTGCCCTGGGCGGCGACCTTGCGGATCTCGTCGAGGAGGTCGTCGACCTGCATCGAGACCGGGCGGATCTCCACCGGCGGGTCGATCAGGCCGGTGGGGCGGATCACCTGCTCGGTGAAGACGCCGCCGGTCTGGTCCAGCTCCCAGGCGGCCGGGGTTGCCGAGACGAAGACCGTCTGCGGCCGCATGGCGTCCCACTCCTCGAACTTGAGCGGGCGGTTGTCCATGCACGAGGGCAGGCGGAAGCCGAACTCGGCGAGGGTGAACTTGCGGCGGAAGTCGCCCTTGTACATGCCGCCGATCTGCGGGACCGAGACGTGGCTCTCGTCGGCGAAGACGATGGCGTTGTCGGGGATGTACTCGAAGAGGGTAGGGGGCGGCTCGCCCGGCTTGCGCCCGGTCAGGTAGCGCGAATAGTTCTCGATGCCGGCGCAGGAGCCGGTCGCCTCGATCATCTCGAGGTCGAAGGTGGTGCGCTGCTCCAGCCGCTGCGCCTCCAGGAGCTTGCCTTCGGCCACCAGCTGGTCGAGGCGCTGGCGGAGCTCCACGCGGATGTTCTTGGTCGCCTGCTGCAGCGTCGGGCGCGGCGTCACGTAGTGCGAGTTGGCGTAGACGCGGATGCGCGGCAGCTCGCCGGTGCGGGCGCCGGTCAGGGGATCGAACTCGTGGATCGAATTCGAGCTCCTCGCCGAAGAAGGAGAGCCGCCAGGCGCGGTCCTCGAGGTGGGCGGGCCAGAGCTCCAGCGAATCGCCGCGCACGCGGAAGGCGCCGCGCACGAAGCCGGTGTCGTTGCGGCGGTACTGCTGCTCGACCAGGTGCGCGATGACCTGGCGCTGGTCGTAGGCCTGGCCGGCGATGCAGGTCCTGGGTCATCGCGCCATAGGTCTCGGCCGAGCCGATGCCGTAGATGCAGGAGACCGAGGCGACGATGATGACGTCGTCGCGTTCGAGCAGTGCCCGGGTGGCCGAGTGGCGCATCCGGTCGATCTGCTCGTTGATCTGGCTTTCCTTCTCGATGTAGGTGTCGGTGCGCGCGACATAGGCCTCGGGCTGGTAGTAGTCGTAGTAGGAAACGAAGTACTCCACCGCGTTCTCGGGGAAGAAGGCCTTGAATTCGCCGTATAGCTGGGCGGCGAGGGTCTTGTTGGGCGCAAGGATGATCGCCGGACGCTGCGTCGCCTCGATGATCTTCGCGGCGGTGAAGGTCTTTCCGGTGCCGGTGGCGCCGAGCAGCACCTGGTTGCGCTCCCCCGCGGCGATCCCGGAGACCAGTTCGGCGATGGCGCCGGGCTGGTCGCCGGCGGGCTGGAACTCGGAGGTCAGCACGAAGGGCTTGCCGCCTTCGAGCTTGGCGCGGCGCGGATCCTGGACGGTGACGGTCAGGGTGTCGACGAGCGGCATCGGCTTTGGGTCCTCGGGGGTGAGCCGACTCAGATGGGCGATCTTCGCCCGGACCGCAAGGTTAAGTCGAGGTCAAGCAGTCGGCGGAATTCCGCCAAGAGCGTATATCCTTTTAGCTAACTAAACCCTTGCGTGTGTCCGGGGAATTGGTTTAAAAAGAGCGTGCAAGCAGCACAGTGGTCGTCGTCCGGGTGCGTACACCCACCCCACCCCTCGCTCCCTCGCAAACGGACGACGACCCGCTGCTCGCTCCCAACCCCTCCCGCCACCGATGGACTTGAACCGGCTCGCTGTTTTGGCGATAAGCGGGCGTGTCTTCGTGGTGAGGCGGTTCCCGATGCTCGCAAAGATCTATCAGCCCGGCCGCAGCGCCATGCAGTCCGGCCAGGCGAAGACCCACGATTGGATGCTGGAGTTCGTTCCGGCCGACGCGAAGGTCATCGATCCCCTGATGGGCTGGACCGGCTCGGACGACATGAACGCGCAGGTGCGTCTGCGTTTCCCGACCCGCGAGGAGGCCGTGGCGTACGCCGACCGCTATGGAATCGCCTATGAGGTCTTCGAGCCGAAGAAGCGCCGGCACATCCTCCGCCAGAACGGTTATGGCGACAACTTCGCGCCCGGGCGGCGACTCGCGTGGACGCACTGACCTCCGTCGTGGGCGTTGTCCTGATCGGCCCCATAGCTCAACCGGATAGAGCACCGACCTTCTAAGTCGATGGTTGCAGGTTCGAGTCCTGCTGGGGTCGCCATTGCCCGTGTCCGGCGGGATAGCAGTTGTAGCCCCGTGGGAGCCGCCGCGCCCGGGAGGCGCGGCGGCGTAGAGAGATGATCAGCCTTCGTGGGTAGGCCGGCCCTCGAGCGTCTCGGGGGTAAGGGAGGTGCGGAGCGCTACCGTGCCGCTGTCGTTGCGCATGATCTCCACCTCGTCGAGTTGGAGGAGCACGGTATCCGAGCCGAAGCCGAGGAAGCCGCCGAACGTCGTGGCGACGCTTTCGGCGTTGCCGTCGGCGCCAAGGACAAGATCGTCCACCGAGGCGATGACCTCGCCGTCGACATTGCGGACGTTGGCACCGATGATCTCTTCCGCCGTGAGGGTGGCGATGTCGACCGGCTGGAAGTTCTCGTCGACCACCCAGTCGCCCGTCACTTCCATGGGCGCGGGGGCGGGCGCCATCGTTCCGGTGTCGGCCGCGGGCGGAGATGTCGTCTCAAGGGCCGGATCAGCGGCCGGCTCGGTCTGCGCGAGGGCCCCGGTCGCAATGAAGGCACCAAGGGCGGCGGTAGTGAAAAGGGATTTCAGCATAGGTAGATCCTTTCGATTGTCATTCCGCTGCCTCCCGGGAATAGGGCGTTCATCACCGGCAGGTTCTGAAGTGGAAACGTCGGGTTCCGCCGGGGGTTCCGGAAAAAAAGGCGGCGGGCAGGCAAGCCGCGAGGCTTCGCTTTGGACTTCGGCATGCAGACAGATGCGTACAGTGGTCTTGCGCGGGGTCTAGAAGACGGGCTCGCTCGTTCCACGTCCGACCGGGGAGGTCTGCGGCGGAAACTCCGGCAGCGAGCGGGAGCGGGCGGGGACGCGCTCCAGTCGGACGCGGAGGTCGTACCAGGCGGCCTGGCCGGTGACCGGGTCTGAGTTAGAGGGGGCGTGGCCGGAGGGCCCGGGGGGCAGGCTCTCCGGGATGAGGTGGTTGAGGAGGAAGCCGCGCGTGGCCTCGGGGGCAGCCGGGTCGAGCGCCCAGGCGCCGGGGCGCTTGCCGATGGCGTTCCAGGTCCAGACGGTGGCTGCGTTCTGGGCGTCCATGCGGGCCGACGGGTACGGTGATGCGGGCGTGCGGCGATACGACGTCCGCCCAGTCGCCGGGCTCGAAGCCGAGCGCGTCCCAGACCGGGCCGGGGACGTAGAGCGGGTTCTCGCCGTGGATCTGGCGGAGCCAGGCGTTCTGCGAGCCCCATGAGTGGTACATGGCCATCGGGCGCTGGGTGATGGCGTGCAGCGGAAACGCCTCCGGGTCGATGCCGTCGTCGGCGGGCGGCGGGTACCAGACGGGCAGGGGGGCCATGGTTCGGGCGAGGAGATCGCGCAGGTGCGCGGGGGGCTGGCGGTCGCCCTTGCCGAGGGCGGCGGCCTGGAAGCGGGCGAGGGGCTCCGCGTAGAGCTGGAAGAGGTAGGGCTGCGGCGCGTCGAAGAACCCGGTGGCCACGGCCCAGTCCTGATAGGCGGCGTTCCATGGCTTGAAGTAGGCGGCCTCCTCGGGGACGTGGCCCGGTCCAGAAGCCGCCGTTCGCGATGTAGCGCCGGATTTGGTCGGGGTTGGGCGCGCCGCGGCCCTGGTCGGTGCCGTCGCCGCGCCAGCCGGCAAGCGGCCCGACGCCGGGGCGGCGCTGGTGGCGGGTCATGTAGTCGGCATAGTCGCGCGTAGGTGGGCGAGCCGTCGGCTTCGGCCATGCCGGGCAGGCCGAGGCGGGCGCCGAGGTCGAGCATGACCGACTGGAACGGGCGCACGTCGCGGTCGGGCGCGACGACCGGCCAGCGGATGGCGTCGGCGGCGGCGTCGGGCTCGGAGATCGGGCGGTCGAGCAGGCTGAGGCAGTCGTGGCGCTCGAGGTAGGTGGTGTCGGGGAGGACGAGGTCGGCGTAGGCGGTCATCTCGGAGGAATAGGCGTCGGCGACGATGATGTTGGGGATGCGGTATTCGCCGTCCGCGCCCTTGGCGGTGAGCATCGCCATGGTCTCGCGCGTGTTCATCGCCGAGTTCCACGCCATGTTGGCCATGTAGAGGAAGAGGACCTCGATCGGGTAAGGGTCGCCCGCGACTGCGTTGGCGATGACCATGTGCATCATGCCGTGGGCGGCGAGGGGGGCCTCCCACGAGAAGGCCTTGTCGATGCGGCGGGGGCGGCCGTCCGGGTCGATCGCGAGGTCCTCGGGGCCGCGCGGGTAGCCGAGGTGCGGTCCGTCGAGCGGCTTGCCGGGGGTGACCTTGTGGTGCGGCTTGGGGTGGGCGGAGAGCGGTTTGGGGTAGGGGGGCTTGAAGCGGAAGCCACCCGGGGTTTCCACCGATCCGAGGAGGATCTGCAGGAGGTGGAGGGCGCGGCAGGTCTGGAAGCCGTTGGCGTGGGCGGCGATGCCGCGCATGGCGTGGAAGGCGACCGGGCGGCCGGTCATGGTCGCGTGGCGCTGGCCGCGGAAGTCGGTCCAGGGGCGGTCGAGGGTGATGGTCTGCTCGAAGGCGACGTGGGCGAGTTCGGCGGCGAGGCGGTGGATGTGCGCCGGGTCGAGGCCGCAGGCGGGCGCGATGGCCTCGGGGGCCAGCGCCGGGTCGAGGTAGGCGTCGGCCATGAGCTGGAAGACCGGCTTCGCGTGCGTGGGGCCGGTGTTGTAGGTGCCGGTCAGGGCGGGCTTCAGGCCTGGGGTGTCCCAGGGCACGGCCTTGTGGAGGGCGGGATCCCAGACCAGCTCGCGGCCGGACTTGTCGCGGAGGAAACCGCCGAAGCCGGGCGAGGCGAGGTCCTGGTCCACGAGCTGCGCGGCGTTGGTGTAGGCGAGGAGGTAGGGAAGGTCGATCTTGCCGGCGCGCATGAGCACGTGGACAAGGCTGAGGACGAGCAGGCCGTCGGTGCCCGGAGTGATGCCGAGCCACTGGTCGGCAATGGCGCTGTAGCCGGTGCGGACGGGATTGACCGAGATGACCCGCGCGCCGCGGGCCTTGAGCTTGCCGAGGCCGATCTTGAGCGGGTTGGAGTCGTGGTCCTCGGCGACGCCGAAGAGGACGAGGAGCCGGGTGTGCTCCCAGTCCGGGGCGCCGAATTCCCAGAAGGCGCCGCCAAGGGTGTAGATGCCGGCCGCCGCCATGTTGACCGAGCAGAAGCCGCCGTGGGCGGCGTAGTTGGGGGTGCCGAACTGCTGCGCCCACCAGCCGGTGAAGGACTGCGACTGGTCGCGGCCGGTGAAGAAGGCGAGCTTCTCCGGGCGCTTCTCGCGGATGGGGGCGAGCCAGTTGGTGGCGATGCCGAGCGCCTCGTCCCAGCTGATCTCCTTGAACTCACCCGAGCCGCGGGGGCCGGTGCGGCGGAGGGGTGCGCGGAGGCGGGCGGGGGAGGTGTGCTGCATGATCCCGGCCGCGCCCTTGGCGCAGAGGACGCCGCGGTTGACCGGGTGGTCGCGGTTGCCCTCGATGTGCTTCACCCGGCCTTCTGCCATGTGCACGTCGATGCCGCAGCGGCAGGCGCACATGTAGCAGGTGGTCTTGCGGATCTCGTCGGAGACCTTTGGGGCGGGGTCGAAGGGCAAGCGTTTCTCCTCGTGGGGATGCTCGCAGGAGCGGCAGGGGGTGGCAAGGGGCTCACGCGTCGCGCAGAGAGTGCGGGCGACGGGAGTATTCGCGCGCGAACGCTTGCCTATGTATCTGATAAATATAGATAAGGGATTTTGATTTCTAACGGGTGAGTAACCTTCGCCGGCGCGAACCGGACCTGCCGGCCAAACATCTCGTCAGGGGCGTTCCGTCGAGAGGGCGAAGTCGCCCACCTCCTGCCAGACACGGGGAGCCTGGAGATCGCGGAAGAGCCAGTGCCAGCCGTCAGGGTAGAGGACGAAGCCGGCGCGGCCGGGGATGCGCTGCTCGATCAGCCGGACCTGGGCGGGTCGGAGAACCTCGTCGCGGGCGCCCATGAGGGTGAGGGTGGGGATCGCGACCGAGGGCGCGGCGGCGGCGGCGCGGTCCATGAGCTGGACGAGGCCATAAAGCTCGCGGCTGGAGGGGTCGCCGAAGTGGCGGGGATCGGCCACGACGCGGGCGAGCGCCTCGGGGTTGTCGGTGGGGCGGATGGCGACGATCCCTTCGCCGGTCCATCGCTTCTCCGGCAGGGCGGCGGCGACGGCGCGGGCGGTGGCGCGGTAGAGGGGGCTGAGCGCGTCACCCCCTGCGATGGCGGGCCCGGCCAGAACGAGTGCGTCGGCGTCGAGCCCGTCCGCCGCCGCGGCCAGCGCGACCCCGCCGCCCATGGAGTGGCCGACCACCACCAGGGGCAGCCCAGGGTGTCGGGCGCGCAGGTGGTCTGCCAGCGAAACGGCGTCGCCGACGAGGGCGTCCGGGCCGGGCCAGTCGCGGCGGCTGGCGTTGCCTCCGAACCCGCGCTGGTCCGGCGCGTAGACGGCGATGCCGCGGGCGGACCAGGCGCGGGCGGCGTTCTCGAAGGTGAGATCGCCCGCGTCGCCGAAGCCGTGCAGGGCGAGGATCACCGCACGGGTCGGGCCTCTGGCCGGCCAGACATGCAGCGCCAGCGCCTCGGACGGAAGCGCGGAGGGGGCGGGCGCCCGGGCGCAGCCGGCGAGGCAGAGGAGCGCGAGGAGGAGAGGGGCGAGGCGGGACATGGCCGGGACGGTAGGCGACGTGCGGCGCGCCGTCACCTGTCGCTGGACGCGGGCGCGCCGCTGAGGCACGCTGGCGTGACCGGTGGTGACCGGCGGAGCGGAGGGGAGGCCGGACCGTGGACGAGACCTTGCAGGTTGTGGACGAGACGCGGGCGCCGTTCGACACGGAGCGGCTCGACCGGCTGATGGAGGAGGCAGGCATCGACGTGCTGCTGGCTACCTCACGGCACAACAACCGCTATCTCATGGGGGGTTACAGCTTTCTCTTCTTCTCGGTGATGGACGCCATCGGACACAGCCGCTACCTGCCGGTGGTGATCTACGCCAAGGGGCGGCCGGACCGGGCGGCCTATGTCGGCCACGGGATGGAGAAGTTCGACAACGCGGTCCGGGCGTTCTGGACCCCGGCGTTCTATCCCACCGCATCGAGCACGACCGATGCGGCGGTGCTGGCGGTGGAGCATCTGGCCAAGATCGGCGCAGGTGGCGCCCGGATCGGGATCGAGCCGGGGTTCCTGCCCGCGGACGCTCAGGCGGTGCTGGCGGCGCGGCTGGGGGGCGCGCGGTTCGTCGATGCCACCGGCGTGCTGGAGCGGCTGAGGGCGGTGAAGACGCCGGCGGAGCTGGCCAAGCTGCGGCAGGGGTCGGAGCTCATCACCGACTCGATGCTGGCGACGATCGCCTGGGCGCGCGAGGGGACGACCAAGTCCGAGATCATCGAGCGGCTGCGGCGCGAGGAGGTCGGGCGGGGACTGCATTTCGACTATTGCCTGCTGACGCTCGGGGCGAGCCACAACCGGGCGCCGTCGGATCAGGCCTGGGCGGCGGGCGAGGTCATGTCGATCGACTCGGGCGGCAATCTCGACGGGTATATCGGCGATCTCGCGCGCATGGGCCTGCTGGGCGAGCCGGATGCGGAGCTGGAGGACCTGCTGGCCGAGGTCGAGGCTGTGCAGCAGGCGGCGTTCTCGAAGGTGCGGGCGGGCGCTCCGGGCGGAGAGGTCGGGGCGCGGGCGCTGGAGGTGATGGCGGCGGGGCCGAGCGGGGGCTTCTCGGAGTTCTTCGTGCATGGCATGGGGCTGATCAGCCACGAGGCTCCGTTCCTGATGCGGAACCGGATGTATGACCCGGTCGATGCCGACCGTCCGCTCGAGGCGGGGATGGTGATCTCGGTCGAGACCACGATGCTGCATCCGCGTCGGGGCTACATCAAGCTCGAGGACACCCTGGCGGTCACCGCGGGCGGCTACGAGATGTTCGGCGAGCGCGGGCGGGGGTGGAACCGCGGCGGGACGGCGGGCGACTGATACGATTTCCGGTTGATCTGCTCGCGCGCCTCGGGCGGCGGTCATCCCTTTGGAACGGCAAGAAAAATCCGGGCTGGAAGGCGGCTGGAATCCGGCTGGAATCCGGCTTGCCACTTCTTTACGGGGTGTTAACGCGAGCAGAGCGGGGCTTGGCGGCGTGGCGGCGAAATGCTAGCTGACAGCGGTAGCACCGGAGACCGATCGTGAATGCCGACGACGCCCTGAGGTGGCTCGAGGGCCGTCCTGACATCAGCAGCCTGCGGGCGGCGGTCTGCGACCTGAACGGCATCCTGCGCGGCAAGCGGGTGCCGGTGGCGCAGGCGGGCAAGGTGCTGGAGGGGTCGATGCGGATGCCCTATTCCATCACCTGCCTCGACATCTGGGGCGAGGACGTGAAGGGCAACCCGCTGGTCTTCCAGCAGGGCGACATCGACGGGCGATGCGAGCCGACGGGGCGGGGGTTCCTGCCGGTGAACTGGCTGGGCTCGCCGACGGCGCTCTTGCCGCTCTGGATGCTGAACGAGGATGGCAGCCCCTATCTCGGCGACCCGCGGCGGGCGCTGGCGGCGGTCTGCGCGCGTTATGCGGCGCTGGGGCTGACGCCGGTGGTGGCGACGGAGCTGGAGTTCTACCTCGTGGACACGACGGGGGAGGTGCCCACGCCGCCGCGGTCGCCGGTGACGCACAAGTTCCTCGACGGGGACGGGGCGCTCGAGTATCGACGACCTCGACCATTTCGAGGCGTTCTTCACCGACGTCTATGCGGCCTGCGACGCGCATGGCGTGCCGGTGGACAGCGCGATCAGCGAGAACGGCGGCGGGCAGTTCGAGATCAACCTGCTGCACGAGCCGGATCCGCTGAAGGCGGCGGATGATGCCTTGTATTTCAAGCGGTTCGTGAAGGGGATTGCACGGAAGTACGAGCTTGCGGCGAGCTTCATGGCCAAGCCGTTCCTCGACCGGGCGGGCAACGGCTTCCATGTTCATTTCAGCCTGCTCGACCCTGAAGGCAGGAACGTCTTCGACAACGGCACGGCGGACGGGTCGGAGATGCTGCGGCACGCGGTGGGGGGTGTGCTGTCGCTGATGCGGGCGTCGAGCCTGATCTTCGCGCCGCATCGCAACAGCTACCGGCGGCTGACGCCGAACGCGCATGTCGCCTCGGAGGTGAGCTGGGGCTACGAGACGCGGGCGGCGGCGGTGCGGATTCCCGGCGGGTCGAACGCGGCGCGGCGGGTCGAGCATCGTGTGGCGGGGGCGGATGCGAACCCCTACCTGGTGCTGGCGGCGGTGCTCGGGGCGGCGCTGGACGGGATCGAGAACCGGATCGAGCCGCCGGAGCCGGGGGCGGCGGCGAGTGAGGCGTTGCCGTTTGATTGGAAGCAGGCGATTGATGCGTTTGAGCGGAGCGAGGCGGTGGCGCGGATTTTTGCGCCGGTGTTGAGGGACACTTTTCTGGGGATGAAGAAGCAGGAGCTGCAGGTTTTTAGCCAGCAGATCAGTGCGTTCGAGCACGAGACTTACCTGGAGACGGTGTGATCGGCGGAGGGCCACGGGTTTGTGCGGATTTGTCGCGTATGGAATCCATATGGAAAACGTATGGGTCAGCCCGGGTTGCGGGCGGAAATCACCCATGACGAGGTCGGCGCCCAGATGCCCTTGTCGTCCCGCTCCTGGCTTTCGAAGAAGGCCCGCATCTCACTCTCGATCTCGGGCCGCTTTGCCTCGGCAAGGTCGTCGCCCGCCTCGCGGAAGACCTCGCCTGCCGGACCGATCGCCAACGCGAAGGCGATGCATTCCTCCGGCGTCGTGCCCACCATGATCTTCACGTCCACGCGCGTGAAGGTGACGTCCTCGTAGCCGGCGCCCTTCATCATCATCGCGACCATTTCCTGACCGCCCATCGAGAACGGCCCTGGACCACAGGTCTCGGCGTCTTCGCCCGGAGGCGGCAGGTGGCGCAGGACGATGTCCTTCGCGGCCTGAAAGGCCGGATTGTCCTCGCGCCGGCGCCAGACGATGTGGGTCATCCGGCCGCCGGGTTTGAGCGCCAGCCGCATCCTCCGCAACGCCGCCACCGGGTTGGCGAAAAACATGGTTCCGAAACGGGCGACGACGTAGTCGAACTCGTTCTCGGGAAGCGCGACCTCGGCATCGCCCCGGCTGAACGCGACGTTCGAGAACCCCTTTGCCGCGGCGTCCTTGCGGGCTTCGCTCAGGAACGCGTCCACGCAGTCGATGCCGACGACACGGCCGGAGGGACCGACCAGCTCGGCCACCTGGAGCGACATGTCCCCCCAGCCGCAGCCGACGTCGAGCACGGCCATCCCCTTTTTTATCGGGAGGTTCGGCAGGACGGCCGCCGAATGCCGGGACAAGCCGCCTTGCAGGATATGCCGGTACCGGGTGAACTTGGGCTCGAGGACCCTGTTCCAGAATTTGACGAACTCCGTGTCTTCCGGCCGGTCAAGTGCCATGTCGTCCTCCGACTTCCGCTCATTTCAGATTAGCACGGGCGGCCGGCGGGGCCGATAGCGCGTTTGCCGTGGCAGTGCGCTCAAACTTGGGCGGCGTCAAACGACCGCCCACGACATTCTGCGCGACGGGCGGCGTAAGTTCGGCAAGCGGGACAACTCGGGCCAGATGGGCTGACAGGGGGGACAATGGGGCTGCTGTTCAAGAACGACCTGCATGACGAGTTCGGGACATGGCCGCTGGGCTACATCCCCTATGGCGGCGCCGATTTCGGCGAGGTCCGGGCGGTCGGGGCGGCGGTCGGCGACGGCGACGACGAGGCGTTCTGCGACGCCTGGTGCGCGGCGGGCGACCGGCTCGCCGGCGAGGCGGCGGACGACGAGGCCGCCGGGCGGCGCGCCAGCGCGCGCGACGGCTGGCTGCGGGCGGCGTGCTTCTACGGCGCCGCCTATCACCCGATCTTCGGCGCGCCGGTGAACCCGCGGCTGCTGGCGGCCTTCCGCAAGCAGATCGCCGCCTTCGACAAGGGCCTGGCGCTTGGCGAGCCGGCGGTGATGCCGATGGGGATCCCGCTCGGCGACCTCACGATGCCCGCCTACCTGCTGCGGGCGGAGGGGCGGGCGGACGAGACGCGGCCGCTGCTGATCCTGACCAACGGCTATGACGGCACGGTCACGGACATGTATTTCGCCTCGGCCGTGGCGGCGGCGCGGCGCGGCTATCACGTGCTGTTCTTCGACGGTCCGGGACAGGGCGGCCCGCTCTACGAGCAGGGCGTACCGCTGCGGCCGGACTGGGAGACGGTGATCACGGCCGTGGTCGACGCGGCGCTGGAGCTGCCCGGGGTCGATCCGAAGCGCGTCGCGCTGAGCGGCTGGAGCCTCGGGGGGCATCTCGCGGCGCGGGCGGCGACGGGGGAGCACCGGCTGGCGGCGCTGATCCTCGACCCGGCGCTCTGGAGCATGCTGGCGGGCTTCACGCCCCTCGCGGCCAAGCTGGGCATTGCGCTGGACGCCTCGACCGACATCGCCCGGATCGACGACGCGGACGTCGCCAAGCTGAACGCGGTGATCGAGGGCAATCGCCAGCTGCGCTGGAGCTTCGTGCAGCGCGGCTTCTGGGTGCACGGGGTGAAGGATCTGCGCGGCTATCTCGCGTCCGCATCGTTGTTCACGCTCGAGGGCCGGGCCGGGGAGATCCGCTGTCCGACGCTCCTGACCGCGGCCGGGGACGATACGCGCTCGGGGTCGGCGCAGATGGTGATGGACGGGCTGCGCTGCCCGAAGACGCTGATCAATTTCACCGACGCCGAGGGGGCGGGCGACCATTGCGAGATGATGAACCGCTCGGCTCTGAACCGCCGTGCGCTGGACTGGCTCGACGCCACGCTCGGGGTCGCCTGAGCGGTGGATCGGCACACGCCGGACCGGAAGGTCAGCCCGGGAGGAAGACGTGGGCTTCCTTCGGAAGCTTCGCCGCCACATCCTCCGGCAGGCCGAGGTTGGTCGCGCGGATGTCGACCGGGTTGCCGGCGAGCCAGGCGGACAGGTCGTTCGAACTCGTAGCGCGGGTTGTTGAAGCCGACCAGCACGCGCAAGGGGTGGGCTCCTTCCTGACCGCGCCGGGGTCGGTCGACGCTGAACCTTGTGTGGCATCCCACGAACCATCGGCGGACGGCAATCCCCGTCCGCGCCGGCGCGCTTTGCGTCTGCCGCGTTGGCGGCGTCCTGGCCGGGTGCTAGATCGACGTCCAGGCAAGCGGTGAGGGCGGATCGTGAGCGAGGCAGGGGCGGGCTATCCCGACAGCTATTACGCGGCCTCGGCCAACCCGGCCCCGGCGCGGCCGCCGCTGGAGGGCGAGCGGGCGGCCGAGGTGTGCATCGTGGGGGCCGGGTTCACCGGGCTTTCGGCCGGGCTGGAGCTGGCCGAGCGGGGGCACGAGGTGGTGGTGCTGGAAGCGGCCCGGGTCGGCTGGGGGGCCTCGGGGCGGAACGGCGGGCAGATCGTCAACGGGCTGAACGCGAGTCTCGAGACCATCGAGCGGCGGTACGGGCGGAGCGTGGCCGACTTCGTCGCGACGGTGGTGCAGGAGGGCGGGCGGATCATCCGGGAGCGGGTGGCGCGCTACGGGATCGCCTGCGACCTGAAGGAGGGGAACCTCTTCACGGCGTTCTCGGCGAAGCAGATGCGCGAACTCGAGGACAAGCAGGCGCTGTGGCGGCGGCACGGGCACGACACCTTCGAGATGCTCGACCGGGACGGGGTGCGGCGGCATGTGGCGAGCGACCGCTACGCGGGGGGGATGCTCGATCGCTCGGGCGGGCACATGCACCCCCTGAACCTGGCGCTGGGGCAGGCGGCGGCGCTGGAGGGCCTGGGCGGCGTCATCCACGAGGCGAGCCCGGTGGTGGCGATCGACGACGTCGCCGGCCGGCCGGTGGTGCGGACGGCGCGGGGCGCGGTGCGGCCCGAGCGGCTGATCCTGGCCGGGAACGCGTATCTCGGGCACCTGGTGCCCGAGCTGGAGAACCGGGTGATGCCGTTCTCGACGCAGATCATCGCCACGGAGCCGCTGGGGGCGCGGGGCGCGGCGCTGCTGCCGACGGACGTCTGCGTGGAGGACGTGCGCTACGTGCTCGACTACTACCGGCTGTCGGCGGACAAGCGGCTGCTGTTCGGCGGCGGGACGGTCTATGGCGGCACGGACCCGGCGGACATCCGCGCCAAGCTGGTGCCGAACATGGAGCGGGTCTTCCCGCAGCTCGGCGGCGTGGGCGTGGACTTCGCCTGGTCGGGGAACTGCGCCATCTCGTTCAGCCGGGTGCCGCAGATGGGGCGGTTGGGCGAGCGGAGCTACTTCGCGCAGGGCTACAGCGGGCACGGGGTGGTGGGGAGCCATCTCTTCGGGCGAATCCTGGCGGAAGCGGTGCATGGCGACCGGTCGCGGTTTGACGTTTTCGAGAGGGTGCCCTGGATCCCGTTCCCCGGGGGGCGCCGGTGGGCCGTGCCCTATTCCGTTCTCGGATCGTGGTGGTATGGCTTGCGCGACCGCCTCGGCGCCTGAACGATTCTCGAAAGGATGACAATCGCATGAAGACAAGACTTCTCGTTAGTGCGATCGCGGGGTTCCTGGCCCTGCCGGCGCTGGCCCAGGACAACGTGCTGCACGTCTACAACTGGTCGGACTACATCGCCGAGGACACGGTGAAGAAGTTCGAGGAGGCCACGGGGATCAAGGTCGTCTACGACGTCTACGACTCCAACGAGGTGCTGGAGGCGAAGCTCCTGGCCGGCAATTCCGGCTACGACGTCGTGGTGCCGACGTCGAGCTTCCTGCAGCGGCAGGTGGCGGCGGACATCTACATGCCGCTCGACACGTCGAAGCTGCCGAACCTCGCCAACATGGACCCGGCGCTGATGGAGAAGGCGCAGGCCTACGATCCGGACAACGAGCATGCCGTGATCTACATGTGGGGCACCGTCGGCATCGGCTACAACAAGGCCAAGGTCGAGGAGCGGCTGGGCGCGGACGCGCCGGTGAACAGCTGGAGCCTGGTGTTCGATCCGCAGTATGCCGAGAAGCTGGCGGACTGCGGCATCACCATGCTCGATTCCTCCACGGACATGCTGCAGACGGCGCTGGCCTATCTCGGGCTCGACCCGGGAAGCACCGATGCCGCCGACATGGAGAAGGCGGCGGACCTCCTGATGCAGGTGCGTCCCTATGTCCGCTACTTCAACTCGTCGCAGTACATCTCGGATCTCGCCAACGGTGAGGTCTGCGTGTCGGTCGGGTTCTCCGGTGATGTCTACATCGCCGCGGCGCGGGCCGAGGAGGTCGGCAACGGGATCGAGATCGCCTACAGCCTGCCCACCGAGGGGGCGCAGCTCTGGTTCGACATGATGGCCATCCCGTCGGACGCGCCGAACCCCGACGCGGCGCATGCCTGGATCAACTTCATCATGGACCCGCAGGTCACCGCCGACATCACCAACTACGTCTCCTACGCCAACGCCAACCTTGCCTCGATGCCGCTGGTGGACGAGACCGTGAAGGGCGATCCGGCGATCTTCCCGCCGCCGGACGTCATGGCGAAGCTCTTCCCCACCGTGACCTACGAGCCGCGGGTCGACCGGGTGATCACCCGGCTCTGGACGAAGGTGCGGACCGGCCAGTAGCCGCTCCGCAACCGATTGCGCGGCGGCTTCGAGCGAGCCGCCGCGCTCCGGTCGGCCCGGACATCGGGCCGGCGTGTGCACGTGATAAAAATACCGTTGGTTAACACGCTGCGCGCGACAGTTAACTCTTATTGTGCTATTTCAGGTTGAATTGAAGAACCTGCCTTACCGGGCGGGACAGCTTTGCTGCGGAGTTGAGAGCGCCGATCATGCGGAAGGGCGAAGCAGCAGGGCGCTCGGTCATCAGGCTTGCCTACCTGTCGGCGGCCGTGGCGGTGCTGGTTGTCGTCGTCCTTGCCGGGATCTACGAGGAGCGCAACCGGGAGGCGTTCCGGCAGTCGGCAAGGGCCGCGGTGCAGAGCGAGCTGGGCGTCCTGCGCTCGGGCATGCAGGGCGTTCTCGAGGCGGACATCCAGGTGGCGCAGGCGCTGGCCGGGGTGGTGCGCTATCAGCCCGATATCGACCAGGCGCGGTTCAGCGAGCTCGGCGCCGAGCTGCTCAAGGGTGAAAGCGCCATTCGCAACATCGGGGCGGCCCCGGGCCTCGTGGTGAGCATGACGCATCCCCTGGAGGAAAATGCGGCGGCTCTCGGCCTCGACTACCGGGCGACACCGGAGCAGTACGAGGCGGCGGTCCGGGCGCGGGACCTCGACACCACGGTGCTGGCCGGACCGGTCGACCTGATCCAGGGCGGCCGCGGATTCATCGTGCGCGCGCCGGTCTTCCACGGCGGCGAGGGCGCGGAGCGGCGCTTCTGGGGGATCGTCTCTGCCGTCATCGACGAGGACGCGCTCTACCGGACCGGCGGGCTGAGCGATCCCGGCCTCGGGCTCGACGTGGTGCTGACCGGCCGGGACGGCAAGGCCGGCGATGGCGAGGCGTTCTTCGGTGACCCGGCGATCCTGGGGCAGGACCCGGTCACGGCGGAGGTCGCGCTGCCCTCGGGCGCCTGGCAGATCGCCGCGGTGCCGAAGGGCGGCTGGCTCCCGCCGCCGGAACTCTGGGTGCCGCGGGCGCTTTTCGTGATGGCCGGACTGCTGATCGTGACGCCGATCTTCGGCGCGGCGCAGATGGTCGCCGCACGCCAGAGCAAGCTCGCGTTCATCCGCGACCGCGAGGCCGAAATGTCGCGCCTGTCGTGGCGGCTGGAGTTTGCGCTGGCGGCCTCGGAGGTCGGGGTCTGGGACGTGGACCTCGAGACCGGCGTGTTGCTCTGGGACGAGCGGACCAAGGCGCTCTTCGGTTTCACCGGCCAGCCGGGGCCGTTCAGCGAGGTCGACTGGGCGGGGGCGCTCCACCCTGACGACCGCGAGCGCGCGATCACGGAGGCGAATGCGGCGGTCACCGGCAACGGCCGGTTCGTCACCGACTATCGCATCGTCCTGCCGGACGGAACGATCCGGCACGTGCGCGACATGGCGGCGCGCTATCAGGGCCAGGACGGTCAGCGGCGCCTCGTCGGGCTGGTCTGGGATGTGACGCCGGACGTGGAGCGGCAGGAGGAGCTGAACCTGCGGCGCCTCGAGGCCGAGGAGGCGACGGTGGCGAAGTCCCGCTTCCTCGCCGCCATGAGCCACGAGATCCGCACGCCGATGAGCGGCGTGCTGGGGCTTCTCGGGCTGATGCTCGACGATCCCTTGCCGGAACGGCAGCGCGAGCGCGCCAAGATCGCGCTCGCCTCGGCGCAGAGCCTGCTGCAGATCCTGAACGACATCCTGGATTTCTCCAAGCTGGAGGCGCACCAGATCCGGGTCTGCGAGGAGAATGTCGACGCCCGGGCGCTGATCGAGGACGTGATGGAACTGATGTCGGCGCCGGCCGAGCAGAAGGGGCTGAGCCTGAGCGTCGAGGTGGATGCCGGCGTGCCGGAGCGCATCTACGTCGACCCGATGCGATTGCGCCAGGTGCTGACCAACCTGCTCAGCAACGCGACGAAATTCACCCTGGTCGGCGAAGTGTGCATGCGCGTCGGCTACGCGCCCGAGGGTGAGGAGGGGCGTCTCGAAGTCGAGGTCGAGGACACGGGCATCGGCATCGGCGAGGCGCATATCGAGCGCATCTTCGAGGACTTCGTGCAGGCGGACAACTCACTGACCCGTCGCGCCGGCGGGACAGGGCTCGGCCTTGCGATCTCGAGGCAGCTTGTCGGGCTCATGGGCGGCACGCTGGGCGTCCGGAGCGTGCCGGGCATGGGGAGCACCTTCTCGTTCTCGATCCGCACCCGGGCGGCACCGCAGGTCGCGCCGGACCCGGAGGCCATGGAGCGGTGGACGTCCCGGCGGGAGCATGCTTCGCTGCGCGTTCTCCTCGCCGAAGACCATGCCACGAACCAGTACCTGATCGGCGCCTATCTCGGGTCGGCGGGACACGAGATGGTGGTGGTGCAGGACGGCCGCGAGGCGGTGGAGGCGGCGAAGGCGGGCGGTTTCGACGTGATCCTGATGGACGTGCAGATGCCCGAGATCGACGGACTGGAGGCGACGCGGCAAATTCGCGCACTGCCCGGCCCCGAGGGCGAGGTGCCGATCATCGCGCTGACCGCGAACGCGATGCCCGGCGACCGGGAGGCCTGTATCGAAGCCGGCATGGACGGGTACCTCTCCAAGCCCATCGATGTCGTCGCGCTGCAGAAGGCGCTGCAGCGGTACCGCCCGGACCGCTCGGACTGGCGGCAGACCATCGTCAAGCTCGGATGAGCCTCTGGACAGGAGCGGCGGGCAACTCCTAAGCTTTCCGGGTCACGAGCGGAGCCTTCATGAACGAGACCCTGCCCGCAGCCCCTGCCAAGCCATGGGTCACCGCAACCGATCGTCCTTTCGTCCGGATCGAGAAGGTCACCAAGAAGTTCGGCGACTTCTACGCCGTCGATGACGTCAGCCTGAGCATCTACAAGGGCGAGCTCTTTTGCCTGCTGGGCGGCTCGGGGTGCGGCAAGTCCACGCTGCTGCGGATGCTGGCCGGCTTCGAGACGCCGACGAGCGGGCCGGATCGAGATCGACGGCCAGGACATGACGGGGATCCCGCCCTACGAGCGGCCGACGAACATGATGTTCCAGTCCTACGCGCTCTTCCCGCACATGAGCGTGGAGAAGAACGTCGCCTACGGGCTGCACCGCGACGGCATGCGCGGCGAGGAGGTTCGCGACCGCGTCGCCGACATCCTGCGGCTCGTCAAGCTGAGCGAGTTCGCCAAGCGCAGGCCGCACCAGCTCTCGGGCGGGCAGCGGCAGCGGGTGGCGCTGGCGCGGAGCCTGGTGAAGCGGCCGAAGCTGCTGCTGCTCGACGAGCCGCTGGGCGCGCTCGACAAGAAGCTGCGCGAGGAGACCCAGTTCGAGCTGGTGAAGATCCAGGAGACGCTGGGCGTCACCTTCATCGTGGTCACCCACGACCAGGAGGAGGCGATGACGCTCTCCACCCGCATCGGGGTGATGCGCGCAGGCGTCATCGTGCAGACGGGCGAGCCGTCGGAGATCTACGAGCATCCGAACTCGCGCTTCGTCGCCGACTTCATCGGCACGGTGAACATGTTCGAGGGCCGCGTCTCGGAGGACGAGCCCGACTACATCTCGGTCACGAGCCCGGAGGCCGGCGGCGAGATCTACGTGGGCCACGGCGTGTCCTGCGTGCTGAACCAGCAGCTCTGGCTGGCCATCCGACCGGAGAAGCTGCGCGTCACCCGCGAGCGGCCCGCCAAGGAGCACAACGTCTTCAAGGCGGTGGTGGACGAGGTGGCCTATCTGGGCAACCTCTCGGTCTACCGGGTCCGGCTCGACACCGGCAAGGTGGTGCAGGCGACCAAGTTCAACCTGTCGCGCTTCGACGACGACGCGATCTCGTGGGACGAGGAGGTCTGGGTGACCTGGGACGACACCGCGGCGGTGGTGCTCACGCAATGAGCGGTCTCATCGAGCGGGTGCCGCCGTTGCGCTGGACCGCCGCGCTGCTGGGCGCGCTGGGGCTGCGCGGCCGCAGCCTGGTGATCGCGGTGCCGCTGCTCTGGCTGCTGGTCTTCTTCCTGATCCCGTTCCTGGTCGTGGCCAAGATCAGCCTGAGCGAGGCGGCGATCGCGAGGCCGCCCTACACGCCGCTGGTGGAGTGGAGCGACCTGACGGCGGTGCTGACGCTGAACTTCAACAACTTCGCCTACCTGTTCCAGGACCCGCTCTACCTCAACGCCTATGTCTCGTCGCTGAAGATCGCCTTCATCTCGGCGGTGATCACGCTCTTCGTGGGCTATCCCATCGCCTACTACATCGCGCGCAGCCCCGAGTCGCGCCGCGCGCTGCTGCTGACGCTGGTGATCCTGCCGTTCTGGACCTCGTTCCTGCTGCGCGTCTATGCGTGGCAGGGGTTCCTGCGCTCGAACGGGGTGATCAACAACTTCCTCATCTGGGCGGGGATCATCGACACGCCGCTGGTGATGCTGCAGACGAACTTCGCGGTCTACCTCGGCATCGTCTATACCTACCTGCCGTTCATGATCCTGCCGCTCTACGCCAACCTGGTGAAGCTCGACGAGAGCCTGCTCGAGGCCTCGGCCGACCTCGGCGGGCGGCCGCTCGCCACCTTCTTCAACGTGACGCTGCCGCTTTCCATGCCCGGGATCATCGCCGGGTTCATGCTGGTCTTCGTGCCGGCGATCGGCGAGTTCGTCATTCCCGAGCTGCTCGGCGGGCCGGACACGCTGATGATCGGGCGGGTGCTGTGGAACGAGTTCTTCTCCAACCGCGACTGGCCGGTGGCGAGCGCGGTGGCCGTCGCCATGCTGGTGGTGCTGGTGGTGCCGATCATGCTGCTGCGGGGCGCGCAGGCGAAGACGGAGGGGGGCTGATGCGGGCGTCCACGCTCCTGCTGATCTTCTGCATCCTGGGGTTCATTTTCCTTTATGCGCCCATCGTGTCGCTGGTCATCTTCAGCTTCAACGAGAGCCAGCTCGTCACGGTCTGGGGCGGGTTCTCCACCAAGTGGTACCGCGCGCTGCTGGAGGATCCGCAGATCCTCGGGGCGGCCTGGATCAGCCTGAAGGTGGCGGTGGTGACGGCGACGCTGTCGGTGGTGCTGGGCACGCTGGCGGCCTATGTGCTGAGCCGCTTCGGCCGGTTCCGCTCGCGCGCGCTCCTCACCGGCATGTCGACGGCGCCGCTGGTGATGCCGGACGTGATCACCGGGCTCTCGCTGCTCTTGCTCTTCGTTTCCATGGAGCAGCTGATCGGCTGGCCGGCGGGGCGCGGGATGACGACGATCATCATCGCGCACGTCACCTTCTGCATGGCCTACGTGACGGTGGTGGTGCAGTCGCGGCTTTCCGACATGGACGCGAGCCTGGAGGAGGCGGCGATGGACCTGGGCGCCCGGCCGGTGCGGGTGTTCTTCGACGTGACCATCCCGGTGATCGCCCCGGCGCTGATCGCCGGCTGGCTGCTCGCCTTCACGCTCTCGCTCGACGACCTGGTGGTGGCGAGCTTCGTCACCGGGCCGGGGGCGTCGACGCTGCCCATGGTGATCTTCTCCAAGGTGCGGCTCGGGGTGAGCCCGGACATCAATGCGCTGGCCACCATCATCATCGCCATCGTGGCGACGGGCGTCCTGATCGCCTCGTGGCAGATGCGGCGGAGTGCGAGGCGTGGATAGCGGCGACCAGGCCTTCCGCGCGGCGAGGGCCGCGCGAGCACTGGGCGGAGATGACCTATGGCGGGGCGCTGTCGTTCCTGCGCCGCCGCTACTCGCGCGATCTGGCGGGCGTGGACGTGGCGGTGATGGGGTTTCCCTACGACGCCTCGGTGACCTATCGCCCCGGCTGCCGGCTGGGCCCGCGGGCGATCCGGGCGGCGTCGGTGCAGCTGGCGGAGCTGAAGGCGTTCCCCTGGGGGTTCGATCTCTTCGAGGCGCTGGCGGTGGTGGACCGCGGCGACGCCATGCTCGACCCGCACCATCCCGCGACGGTGGCGCCGGCGATCGAGGCGGCGGCCGCGCGAGGTGATCGCGTCGGGGGCGAAGCTGCTGGCGCTCGGCGGCGACCACTTCATCGCCTGGCCGCTGCTGCGGGCGCATGCCGCGAAGTACGGGCCGCTGGCGCTGATCCAGGTGGACGCGCATGGCGATCTCTGGCCCGACGATCCCGGCCGCATCGACCACGGCACGATGATGGGCCGGGCGATCCGCGAGGGGGTGGTGGACGCGGCCCGCTCGACGCAGGTGGGGATCCGCACCTTCCACGACAGCGACGCCGGCCTGGAGATCCTGACGGCGCCCTGGCTGCACCGCAACGGCATTCCGGCGGCGCTGGAGGTGATCCGGGCGCGGGCCGGGGATGCGCCGGTCTATCTCTCCTTCGACATCGACGGGCTCGACCCCGCCTTCGCGCCGGGGACGGGGACGCCGGTGCCGGGGGGGCTCGCGAGCTGGCAGGCGCTGGAACTGGTGCGCGGGCTCGGCGCCCTCGACCTCGTGGGCATGGACATGGTCGAGGTGTCGCCGCCGTTCGACCATGCCGAGATCACCGCGCTCGCGGCGGCGCATCTGGCGCACGACTGGCTGTGCGTGCTCGCCGCGAAGGCGGGGGCCGCGCCCCATCCCGTGGGCCGTCTTTAGGGGAACCGCATGCCACCCTCGCCCATCCAGTTCGTCGACCGCCTGCCGGAAGCCTTCCGCGAGTGGCTGGGGGGCCGGCGGGTGGAGGAGGTGGAGTGCGTGATCGCCGACATCGCCGGGGTCTCGCGCGGCAAGGCGATGCCCTTCGCCAAGTTCATGCGCGAGGACCGCATGTTCCTGCCGACCTCGATCTATCCACCAGACCATCGCCGGCGACTATGTCGACATGGACATCGTCAACCAGTGGACCGAGTCCGACATGGTGCTGCGGCCCGACTATGCCGCGGCGGCCGCGAGCCCCTGGGCGGACGACGTGACGCTGCAGGTGATCCACAACGTCGAGGACCTGTCGGGCCGCCCGATCGCGGTGGCGCCGCGCAACGTGCTGAAGCGGGTGGTCGAGCTCTACGAGAAGGAAGGCTGGCGGCCGGTGGTGGCGCCGGAGATGGAGTTCTACCTGATCAAGCCGAACCTCAACCCCAACGAGCCCATCGAGCCGCCGGTGGGGCGGACGGGGCGGCAGATGGTGTCGCGGCAGGCCTACTCGATGTCCGCGGTCGACGAGTACGGCAAGGTCATCGACGACATCTACGAGTTCGCCGAGGCGCAGGGCTTCGAGATCGACACCATCATCCAGGAGGGCGGCGCGGGGCAGGTGGAGATCAACCTGCTGCACGGCGACCCGCTGCAGCTGGCCGACCAGGTCTTCTTCTTCAAGCGCACCATCCGCGAGGCGGCGCTGAGGAACAACTGCTTCGCCACCTTCATGGCCAAGCCGATGCAGGAGGAGCCGGGGAGTGCCATGCACATCCACCAGTCGGTGGTGGACGCCAAGACCGGCGACAACATCTTCACCGACGGCAAGGGCGCGCCGACCAAGGCGTTCTACAGCTTTCTCGCCGGGCAGCAGCGGCACATCCCGACGGTGATCTGCATGCTGGCGCCCTACGTGAACAGCTATCGCCGCTTCGTGCCGCACGGCTCGGCGCCGATCAACCTCGAGTGGGGGCCGGACAACCGCACCACCGGCCTGCGCGTGCCGATCGCCGAGCCGCACGCGCGGCGGATCGAGAACCGGGTGGTGGGGATGGACTGCAACCCCTACCTCGCGCTGGCGGCCTCGCTGGCCTGCGGCTACCTCGGGATGAAGGCGAAGCTGAAGCCGCGCGACCCGGTGGCGGGGGAGGCCTATCACCGGCCGCGGGCGATCCCGCGCGACCTGCTGGCGGCGCTCGACCTCTTCGACGAGTGCCCGGAGGTGACCGAGGTGCTCGGGCTGGAGTTCTGCAACCTCTACAAGGCGATCAAGCGCGACGAGGTGGAGACCTTCCTGCGGGTGATCTCGCCCTGGGAGCGGGACCATCTCCTGCTGAACGTGTGAGCGCGGCGGGCCGGGGAGGCCGCCGTTGCGGCCATGAGGGTGCGCGCAGGTGCGCGCATGGTTTCTTTGTTTGTTTTCCGTCTGTTGACGGAAAACGACTGCTCTCCAGGTTAGCAAGCCTGTATGAAAGCCTGGGGCTCCCGTCTCGTGCCGCGGCTTGACCTGCTGACGGCGAACGACCGCGCCGGGGCGTATCCGCCGAGCTGGTATGCGGCGACGGCTTCGCCCCTGCCGCCGTTTCCGGCGCTCGCGGGGACGGAGGCGGCCGACGTGTGCGTGGTGGGGGGCGGCTATACCGGGCTCTCGGCGGCGCTGCATCTGGCGGAGGCGGGGTTCTCGGTCGTGCTGGTCGAGGCGCAGCGCGTGGGTTGGGGCGCGTCGGGGCGGAACGGCGGGCAGATGGGGTCGGGGCAGCGGCGGGACCAGGACTGGCTGGAGGGGCGCTTCGGCGAGGCGCGGGCGCGGGCGCTCTGGGACATGGCCGAGGAGGCCAAGGCGCTGGTGCGCGGGCTGGTGGCGCGGTACGGCATCGCCTGCGACCTGAGGCCGGGCATCATCTCCGCCGCCTGCCGGGCGGGGGAGGTTGCCGGGTACCATGCCGAGGCGGAGAAGCTGGCGCGGGACTATGGCTACGGCGCGCTCGAACCGCTGGACCGGGCGGGGATCGAGGCGATGCTCGGGACGCGTGCCTACCATGGCGGCGTGCTCGACCGCGGGGCGGGGCACCTGCATCCGCTGAACTATGCGCTCGGGCTCGCCCGGGCGGCGGCGGCGGCCGGGGTGCGGATCTTCGAGGGGAGCCGGGCGGAGGCGGTGGCGCCGGGGGTGCGGCCGGAGGTGCGGACCGGGCGGGGCGCGGTGCGGGCGCGCTTCGTGGTGGTGGCGGGCAACGGCTATCTCGGCGGGCTGGTGCCGGAGGTGGCGGCGCGGGTGATGCCGATCAACAACTTCATCGTCGCCACGGCGCCCCTCGGTGCGGAGGCGGCGCGGGCGCTCATCCGCGACGACGTGGCGGTGGCGGACTCGCGGTTCGTGGTGAACTACTTCCGCCTTTCGCACGACCATCGGCTCCTCTTCGGCGGTGGCGAGAGCTATGGGTGGCGCTTTCCGCGCGACATCGCCGGGGTGGTGCGGCCGCGGATGCTGGGGGTCTTCCCGCAGCTGGCGGACACGGCGATCGAGCATGCCTGGGGGGGCACGCTCGCCATCACCGTCACCCGGATGCCGGCGTTCCAGCGGATCGGGCCCACCGTGTTCTCCGCGGCGGGGTACTCGGGGCACGGGGTGGCGCTGGCGACGCTGGCGGGCAAGCTGATGGCCGAGGCGGTGCAGGGCACGGCGGGGCGTTTCGATCTCTTCGCCGACCTGCCGCAGCCGCGCTTTCCCGGCGGCGCGGCGTTGCGCTGGCCGCTCCTGGTGCTCGCGATGAGCTGGTACGCGCTGCGGGACCGGCTCTAGGCGGCTGCCTTCTCGCGGAACTGCTCGAAGGCGAGGATGGCGTCGGCGGCGTACATCACCGAGGGGCCGCCGCCCATGTAGACGGCCATGCCGAGGGTTTCCTGCACCTCCTCGCGCGTGACGCCGAGCTTGACCAGGGCCTGCATGTGGAAGCCGATGCAGCCGTCGCAGCGGGTGGCGACGCCGATGGCGAGCGCGATGAGCTCCTTGGTCTTGGTGTCGAGGGCGCCGGGTTGGGTGGCGGCGCGGGCGAGGTCGGAGAAGGCCTGCATGGTGGCGGGGATGTCGTGGCGCAGCACCTTCATGCCGCCCGAGATGCGGCGCGTGATCTCCGGATAGGACTTGCTCATGGCTCCCTCGCGTGGTTTGGCGGCGAAGTCTAACCGCTCGCTCGCCGCCGCGGTATGTCAAGGATTGTCGCATGCCGCTCTGGGTGGCCATCTCGCTCGGCGCGGCGTTCCTGCAGAACCTCCGGACCGCGCTGCAGAAGGCCCTGACGCCGCGGGTGGGCGTGCTCGGCGCCACCTATGCGCGCTTTCTCTTCGCGGCGCCGTGGGCGGTGCTGCTGGTGGCGGTGCTGATGCTGCACGAGGGCGCGGGCCTGCCGCGGTTGGGGTGGGCGTTCGCGGCCTGGGGGCTGGTGGGGGCGGTGGCGCAGATCGCGGGCGACGCTGCTGCTGCTGCATCTGTTTTCGCTCAGGAATTTCGCGGTCGGGAACACCTTCGCGAAGACCGAGACGGTGCAGGCGGTGCTGTTCGGCTTCTTGCTGCTCGGCGACCGGGTGGGGGCGCTGGCGCTGGCGGGGATGCTGGTCAGCTTCGTGGGGCTCGTGCTGCTGTCGGCCACGCGCGGTCTCGGCGGCGGGGCGCTGAACAAGGCGGGCGGCGATCGGCCTGGCCTGTGGCGCGGCGTTCGCGGTGGCGGGCATCGGGTACCGCGCCGCTTCGCTTTCGCTGCCGGATTCGGGTGGGCTGCTGATGCGGCCGGCCGTCACGCTGGCCTATGTGACGCTGGTGCAGTCGGTGCTGCTGACCGGATGGCTCTGGCTTCGCGGCGAGGGAAGGGTGGGCGCGGTGCTGAAGGAGTGGCGGATCGAGGCGCTGGTCGGGGCCGCGGGGATGCTCGCCTCGCTCGGCTGGTTCACGGCGTTCACGCTGGCCACGGTGGCGGAGGTGAAGGCGGTGGGGCAGGTGGAGCTGGTGTTCAGCTGGCTGACGGCGCGGTTCGCCTTCGGCGAGCGGCCGAGCGGGCGGGAGACGGTGGCGATCGGGCTGGTGGCGGGGGGATCCTGCTGGTGGTTCTGGGATAGCCTCCGAGGCCGATCGGTCTCGCGCGCCTCGGGCGGCGGTCATCCCTTTGGAACGGCAAGAAAAATCCGGGCTGGAAGGCGGCTGGAATCCGGCTGGAATCCGGCTTGCCACTTCTTTACGGGCTGTTAACGCGAGGCGATCACCCGGAGGCCGTAGTAGCGTCCGGCTGTCGGACTTTGGGTCCCCGGCGGCGCGGGTCTGCTTGCGCGGCCAGACGTCTCGTCCAACGTCACGAACGCCGTGCTAGGCGTCTTCCCGCGCGCATGCGAAGATCTCCTGTAGCGAGGACGCGAGATCGGCTGGTCCGGCCACAGGGAGCTTTCGATGAAATTGATTTCCGATCATGCCGTCAACGCAGGCCATGACCTGCAGCACCTCTTCGACTACTTTCGGTCCTATCGGGCCGGCATCCCCGCCAGCGAAGTCGTGGCGGACCTGGCCTTCGGAAACCCCCACGAGCCCCCGCTTCCCGGCCTTGTCAGCGCCTTGCGCACCCATATCGAGCCCAGGTCGAACGACTGGTTCGCCTACAAGCTCAGCGAAGCCGTGGCGACCGAGGTCGTCGCCGAGGCCCTGCGCACGGAACTCGGCATGGATTTCGCGCCGGCCGACATCGCCATGACACGGGGCGCTTATGGCGCGATCGCGCTGGCCTTCTCGATGCTGCTGGATCCGGGCGACGAGTGCATCCTGCCCGTGCCCGGCTGGTTTCTTTACGAAGCGACACTTTCGACCTGTCATGCCAAGGCGGTCAAGGTTCCGACGGAGAAGGGGACCTTCGATCTGGACGTCGGCGCCATTGCCGCAGCCATTACGGCGCGCACCCGCATCGTCGTGGTGAACACCCCGCACAATCCGACCGGCGTCATCTACACCCGGGACCGCCTGCAGGAGCTTGCGGAGATGCTGCACCGAAAATCGGAGCAGTTTGGCCGCCCGATCTTCATTCTTTCGGACGAACCCTACCGCCGGATACGGTTCGACGGTGCCAGCTTCACCAGTCCCGCGCAGGTCTATCCCTGGACGCTGATCGATTACAGCTATGGCAAGGTCCTCCTGGCCCCCGGTCTGCGCCTGGGCTATCTCGCGATTTGTCCCGACATGCCCGGCGAGGCCCGGGACACCCTTCGAGCCGCCGCGATGAAAACCCAGCTTGCCACGGGTGCCGCCTTTCCGGATTCGATCCTGCAATACGCGGTCAAGGACCTCGAGGATGTCTCGATCGACATACCCTCCTACCAGCGGAAGCGCGACCGCATGTATGACGCGCTGACCCAGTGGGGATACGAAATGACCAGGCCCAAGGGCACCTTCTACCTGTGGGGCAAGGCCCCCGGGGGGAATGCGGAGGCGTTCACCGCCGCGCTGGCCAGGCATGGGGTCTTCGTGGCCCCCGGAACCCTTTTCGAGCGTCCCGGCGACTTCCGTATCAGCCTGACCGGCAGCGCCGAGATGATCGAGGTCGCGCTTCCCGCGTTTCAGGCCAACGCCGAAATCGTGCCATCCTAAACAAGCCCTTTGCGTCGTCGACTTTTGTGCGCGGGCGAACAGCACGCCAGGAACTCTTCGGCGAGGCACGCCTGACGTCAATCGCAAGGCAACCCACGGAGGAATATGACGCGTCGGCTTCGGGCTCGGTCCTGCCGTTCGCCGCGCGTTCCACGAATGGTTGCATAGGCGGAAACCGGATCAGTCCGGGCGCGGGTAGCGCTGGGAGGCTTCCAGGACGTTCAGGTCCATGTGGTTGCGCATGTAGCGCTCGGAGGCGCGCTGCAGCGGCTGGTAGTCCCAGGGGAAGTAGGCGCCGTTGCGCAGCGCCTCGTAGACGATGCGGCGGCGGGCCTGGCTCTCGCGGACGTCGCGGTCGAAGCGGGCGAGGTCCCAGCGCGCGCGGATGGCGGCGGTGAGGCGCGCGAGGGTGGCGGCGTGGGCGGGGTCGGCGGCGAGGTTCAGCGGCCTCGTGCGGGTCGGCCGCGAGGTCGAAGAGGAGCGGCGGGTCGGCGTCGCAGAGCGTGAGCTTGAAGCGGCCGTCGCGGAGGGCGACCATGGGCGCGACGCGTGCCTTCGGCGGCGTATTCCATGGGCACCGGGCCGCGGGGGGCGGCGGCGAGGAGGCTCTCGCCGTCGCTGTCGACCGGGCCGGCGCCGGCGAGGTCGGCGAGGGTGGGCAGGACGTCGAGGGTGGAGACCGGGGTGGTCGCGGCGGCCGGGGGCGAGGCCGGGCGCGGCGAGCATCAGCGGCACGCGGGCGGAGCCCTCGCGGAAGCTCATCTTGAACCAGAGGCCGCGCTCGCCGAGCATGTCGCCGTGGTCGGAGAGGAAGACGACGGCGGTGTTCTCCGCCATGCCGCCGCGCTCGAGGACGCCGAGGATCTCGCCGATCTTCTCGTCGATGTAGCTGACGTTGGCGAAGTAGGCGCGGCGCGAGCGGCGGACGTCCTCGGGGGTGATCGGGAAGGCGGCGTGGTCGCAGGCGAGCATCAGCCGCTGGCCGTGCGGGTCCTGCGCGGCGAGGGGGATCGGGCGGCATCTCCGGGTCGAGGGCCGGGCAGTCGGCGTAGAGGTCCCAGAAGCGCGGGCGGGCGACGTAGGGGTCGTGCGGGTGGGTGAAGCTGACGGTCAGGCACCACGGCCGCGGGTCCTGGCGGCGGGAGAGGTCGTGGAGCTTCGCGGTGGCGTGGTAGGCGACCTCGTCGTCGTACTCGAGCTGGTTGGTGATCTCGGCGGTGCCGGCGCCGGTGACCGAGCCGAGGTTGTGGTACCACCAGTCGATGCGCTCGCCGGGCCGGGCGTAGTCCGGGGTCCAGCCGAAGTCGGCCGGGTAGATGTCGGTGGTCAGCCGCTCCTCGAAGCCGTGCAGCTGGTCGGGGCCGACGAAGTGCATCTTGCCCGCGAGGCAGGTGCGGTAGCCGGCGCGGCGCAGGTGGTGGGCGAAGGTCGGGATGTCGGAGGCGAACTCGGCGGCGTTGTCGTAGACGCGGGTGCGGCTGGGCAGGAGGCCGGACATGAACGAGGCGCGCGCCGGGGCGCAGAGCGGGCTCGCGGTGTAGGCGTTGGCGAAGCGGGCGGAGCGGGCGGCGAGCGCGCGGAGGTTCGGCGCGTGCAGGAAGGCCGCCGGCCCGTCGGGGAAGAACGTCCCGGCGAGCTGGTCGACCATCAGCACCAGGACGTTCGGTGGGTTCATCGCGTCAGAGGCCGAGCGCGGACTGGACGGCGGGCAGGCCGGGCTCGCCGGCAGAGGGTGGTGACGCCCTCGAGCCAGGGGCCGAGCGCGTCGGGGTTCGCCGTGATCCAGGCCTTGGCCGCGTCGTGGTCGCATCCTCGCCGTCGTCGAGGATCCGGCCCATCATCTGGTTCTCCATGTCGACGGTGAAGACGAGGTTCTTGAAGAACTGCGCGGCGTTCGGGCAGTCGGCGGCCCAGCCGGTGCGGGCCAGCGTCCAGACCTGCGCGCCGCCGTAGTCGGGGCCGAAGTAGGCGTCGCCGCCGGCGAGGTAGGTGAGCTCGTGCGCCGTGTTCATCGGGTGCGGCGCCCAGGCGAGGAAGACGATGGCGTCGCCGCCCTTCTCGGCGCGGGTGACCTGGGCGAGCATCGCCTGCTCGCCCGAATTCGACCAGCGTCCAGTCGCCGAGGCCGAAGTCGTCGGCGTCGATCATCTTCTGCAGGCTCTGGTTGGCCGGGGCGCCGGTCTCGATGCCGTAGATCGTCGACTCGAAGGCGTCGGCGTGGGCGGCGAGGTCCTTGAAGTCGGCGACGCCGAGCTCGCTGGCCTTGGCGGTCGGGACCGCCAGGGTGAACTTGGCGCCCGCGAGGTTCTGGCCGATCACCTCGGCGGCCTTGGCGGCGTCGAGGTCGTCGCGGAAGTGCTGCTGCGCCGGCATCCAGTTGCCGAGGAAGACGTCGATCTGGCCGTCCTTCATCGCCTGGTAGCCGATCGGCACCGACAGGGTCTTGACCTCGGGCGCGTAGCCGAGCGCGGTGAGGAGCGTGCTGGCGATGGCGTTGGTCGAGGTGATGTCGGTCCAGCCCGGGTCGGAGAGGCGGATGGTCTTGCAGCTCTCGGGGTCGGCGGCCAGGGCCGGGGAGGTGCCGATCAGGACGGTCGCGACGAGGGCGGGGACGAGTCGCATCGGGCATCTCCATGGGTTGACGGCGCGGGGGCGGGCGACTGTAGGTTTGCGCGGCCGGCGCGACAAGGCAGCATCGGCCGCGACCAGTCCTGGGCGGGGAGCGACCTTGAGACGACCCGATCCGGCGCTTGCATCGTGGCGGGGCCTCGGGCAGTGTGAGCGGCGACACGAGCGCGCCGGGGAGGGCACCATGATCTGCGTCTTCATCCAGCTGCGCTGCCGGCCCGGGCGGACCTACGAGGTCGCCGACGCGATCTACGACCGCGAGTTCGCCTCGGAGCTCTATTCCACCTCGGGCGAGTACGACCTGATGCTGAAGGTCTACATCCCCGACGGCGACGACATCGGCCACTACATCAACGAGAAGATCCTCGACATCCCGCACATCGACCGCAGCCTGACGACGCTGACCTTCAAGGCGTTCTGATGATCGTCGACTGGGACGACGCCTATGCGAACGCGCCGCATATCCCCGGCGGCGACGACTATCCGCCGCGCTGGCCGGTGCTGGCGCAGGCGTTCCGCGCGGGCATGGGCGAACGGCTGCGCGAGGGCATCCCCTACGGGGCGCATCCGCGGCAGCGGTTCGATCTCTTCCTGCCGGAGGGCGACGCCGCGGGGCTCATGGTCTTCATCCACGGCGGCTACTGGCGGGCGTTCGACCGCAGCGACTGGTCGCATCTCGCGGCGGGGCCGCTGGCGCGCGGCTGGGCGGTGGCGATGCCGGGCTACGTGCTGGCGCCGGAGGCGCGGATCTCGGCCATCACCGCGATGATCCGCGAGGCGATCGCCGCGGCGGCGGACGAGGTGGCGGGTCCGATCCGGGTGGTCGGCCATTCGGCGGGCGGGCACCTCGCGGCGCGGCAGCTCTGCGCCGACAGCCGGCTCCCCGAGGCGGTGCGGGCGCGGATCGACCGGGTGGTGCCGATCAGCGGGCTCGCCGACCTGCGCCCGCTGCTGCGCCTCACGCTCAACGAGACGCTGCGGCTCGACCTGCCCGAGGCGCGCGCGGAGAGCCCGGCGCTGATCGAGGTGCGGACGGGCGTGCCGGTGCATGTCTGGGTGGGGGCCGACGAGCGGCCGGTGTTCGTGCGGCAGTCGGAGCTGCTCGCCAACGTTTGGAACGGGCTCGGGGTCGACATGCGCCTGACGGTCGAGCCCGGGCGGCACCATTTCAACGTGGCCGACGGGCTGACCGACCCGGGCTCGGCCCTGGTCGAGGCCATCGTCGGGGGAGCGCCGTGAAGCAGCACGCCCGGGTGGTGGTGATCGGCGGCGGCGTCGTCGGCTGCTCGGTGCTCTATCACCTGGCGAAGGCGGGCTGGACCGACGCGATGCTGATCGAGCGATCGGAGCTGACCAGCGGGTCGAGCTGGCATGCGGCGGGCGGGTTTCACACGCTGAACGGCGACCCCAACGTCGCGAAGCTGCAGGCCTACACGGTGTCGCTCTATCGGGAGCTGGAGGAGATCTCCGGGCAGTCGTGCAGCCTGCACCTGACCGGCGGGGTGATGCTGGCGGGCGATCCGGTGCGCATGGACTACCTGCGCCTCGCCCACGCCAAGGGGCGGTGCCTGGGCATGGACACCGAGATCATCACGCCCAGCGAGGCGGCGGCGATGTTCCCGCTGATGGATCCGTCGCATTTCGTCGGCGCGCTCTGGGACCCGGTGGAGGGGCATCTCGATCCGTCCGGGACGACGCACGCCTACGCCAAGGCGGCGCAGAAGCTCGGGGCGACGATCGTGCTGCGCAACCGCGTGGTGGAGCTGACCCAGGAGCCGGGCGGGCGCGTGGAACGTCGTCACCGAGCACGGGACGGTCGAGGCGGAGCATGTGGTGAACTGCGGCGGGCTCTGGGCGCGCGAGGTCGGGCGCATGGTCGGGCTGGAGCTGCCGGTGCTGGCCATGGAGCACATGTACCTCCTGACCGAGCCGATGCCGGAGATCGCCGAGTTCAACGCGCGGACGGGGCGGGAGATGGTGGGGGTGCTCGACCTGCCGGGGGAGATCTATACCCGGCAGGAGCGGGGCGGCGTGCTGCTCGGGACCTACGAGAAGGACTGCCGGCCCTGGTCGCCGAAGGTGACGCCGTGGGAGTTCGGGCACGAGCTGCTGCAGCCGGACCTCGACCGGATCGCGCCGAGCCTCGAGGTGGGGTTCCGGCATTTCCCGGCGCTGGAGGGGGCGGGGATCAAGCAGGTGATCAACGGGCCGTTCACCTTCGCGCCGGACGGAAACCCGCTGGTCGGGCCGGTGCAGGGGCTGACCAACTTCTGGGTGGCCTGCGGGGTGATGGCGGGGTTCAGCCAGGGCGGCGGCGTCGGGCTGGTGCTGGCGAACTGGATGACGGCGGGCGATCCCGGGCACGACGTCTTCGGCATGGACGTGGCGCGGTTCGGCGAGTGGGCGACCTTGCGCTACACCAACGCGAAGGTGCGGGAGAACTATGCGCGGCGGTTCTCGGTGCGCTTTCCGAACGAGGAGCTGGACGCGGCGCGGCCGCAGCAGGCGACGCCGCTCTACGACATCATGACGCGGGACCGCAACGCGGTGATGGGCGTGACCTGGGGCCTCGAGGTGCCGCTCTGGTTCGCGCCGGAGGGCGAGCCGGCGGTGGACGAGCTGTCCTTCCATCGCTCGAACGATTTCAGGCATGTGGGCGAGCGAAGTTCGCGCGGTGCGCGAGCGGGTGGGCGTGACCGAGATCGCCAACTTCGCCAAGTACGCGGTGACCGGGGCGGGGGCCGAGGCCTGGCTCGACCGCATCCTCGCGGGCGCGCTGCCGCGCACCGGGCGGATCACGCTCTCGCCGATGCTGAACGAGGCGGGCAAGCTGATCGGCGACTTCACCGTGGCCAAGGCGGCGGAGGGGCGGTTCTTCGTCTGGGGGTCGTCGGCGGCGCAGATCCATCACATGCGCTGGTTCGAGGCGCATCTGCCGGCGGACGGGTCGGTGGCGGTGCGAGCGGCTCGGCATGACGCTCATGGGGCTGATGCTGGCGGGGCCGCGGTCGCGCGACGTGCTGGCGGCGCTGACCGACCACGACGTGTCGAACGCGGCCTTCCGCTTCATGGACCACCGGGCGCTGGACGTGGCGGGGTGCCCGGCGATGGTGAACCGGCTGAGCTATACCGGCGATCTCGGCTACGAGATCTGGGTGGAGCCGGCCTATCTGCGCACGCTCTACCGCGCGATCCAGGTGGCGGGGGCGGCGCACGGCCTCGTCGACTTCGGCATGCGCGCGCTTCTCTCCATGCGGCTGGAGAAGAACTTTCCCACCTGGTTCGCCGAGCTCCGCCCGATCTACGGCGCCATCGGAGGGGGCGATGGAGCGGTTCGTCCGGCTGGGGAAGGGCGATTTCATCGGGCGCGGCGGCGGCTGCGCGGGAGGCGGCGGAGGGGCCGCGGCTGCGCCGGGTCAGCCTGGCCATCGAGGCCGCGGACGCCGACGTGATGGGCGACGAGCCGATCTGGGCGCGGGTGGAGCGCGATTTCGGCACGGTCGGTCCCTCGCACGGCTATGGCGGCGAGCGGTTCGACGCGACGGGGACCGCGATCCCGAAGGGCGACAACCGGCGCGACGGTGACTGGCGGGTGGTGGGATGGGTGACCTCGGGCGGCTACGGGCACTGGGTGGGCCTGTCGCTGGCGCAGGGCTACCTGCCGGCGGCGCTCGCCGAGCGCGACGAGGCGGGGCTCTTCGAGGTCGAGATCCTCGGGGTTCGCCGCCCGGCGCGGATCGCGCATCGAAGCGCCGTTCGATCCGGACGGCGCGCGGATGCGGGCGTAGCCCCTGCCACGAGAACCACGCGCCCTCGTGGCAGTCGTCGCTGACCGTGGTCAGTTGGTGGCGGACGCAGCGCCTTTCGCCGCTTCCTCGATCAGGTCGGCCACGGCCTCGGGCTGCGAGATCGATGACGGCGTGGCTGCCACCCACCTCGACGATCGTCGCGCCGGCGCGCTCGGCCCAGTGGCGCTGCGCCTCGGGGGGAATGATGTGGTCGTCGGTGCGCGATCAGGTGCCAGGTGGGCTTGGCCTTCCAGGCGGGCTCGGTAGACCGGCGTGCCGAAGGCGGCGGCGGCGACGGGAACCTGGGAAGCGGCCAGGAAGGCGGCCTGCTCCTGGCTGAGGTCGCCGGCGAAGGCGCCGGCGAACACGGCCGGGATCGAGGAACAGGAAGCCGTCCTCGGACTGCTGCAGCGGGGGCGGCGCGCCGCCCTCGATCATCTTCAGGAGGGATTCGCCGGCATCCGGCACGAAGGCCGCGACGTAGACAAGGGCGGCGACGTTGTCGGCCTTGCCGGCCTCGGTGATCACGACGCCGCCGTAGGAGTGGCCGACGAGGACCGCCGGGCCGTCCTGGCGGGCGAGGACGCGCGACGGTCGCCGCGACGTCGGCCTCCAGCGAGGTCAGCGGGTTCTGCACCACGCTGACGGCGATAGCCGCGGCTGGTCAGCACGTCGTGCACCCCCTGCCAGCCGGAGCCGTCGGCCCAGGCGCCATGCACGAGCACAACGTTCTTGATCGGCGCCGACTGCGCCACCGCAGTCGGTCGGCGTGAAGGTCGCGGGCACCGCGGCGTCGCGACGGCTGCCAGTGCGACGAGGCCCTTGAGTTCCTGCGAGCTTCTGCATGCGTTCGCTCCTGTCCTCGGTCCATGATTCGTCGGTCCGCCCGCCGCGCATCTGCGCAGCGGTCTCCTGATGCGACCGCGGGACCGTGGCGGTGCTCAAGCGGACGGTGATTCTCCCAGCATGCCGTGCCGCAGGACCGTGCGATCTTGCAGGGTGCTGCTCCGGATTGGACGTTCATGCGCCGTTCGCGCATTTCCGGATGCCGAACGCTGGCCGCGATTCTTCTGCTCGGCCCATGCACGTGGGTAAAGGTTGAGTGTCGGGCTCGGCGCCGCGACAACGGTGGACGAGCGGCCCCGGGGGGCCTGGCATCATGGCCTCGCACGGGCGCGTACGGCGAGCGAATGGGCGAGCGGTTTCGCCTGAGCGGCACGCCGGCGCTGGTGTCCAGCAAGCTGCAGAACCTGTCGGTGGCGGTCACCCGGCTTCGCACCGACGCGGTCGGTCATGGCATGACCCAGCCGATTCCCCGCGAGGATGCCCATATCGTGGCGCTCCAGCTGCGCCACCTCACGGCGCACGAGCTGTGGGTTGACGGCAGGGCGGTGCCGGCCCCCGCTTACCGTGCGGGCACGATCAGCGCGGTGCACCTGGACCGGGGTCCCCGAGCCCACTCTCGGCCGACCTTTCGACTGCATCCAGTTCTACATTCCGGGCCGCACGCTGGAGCGCGTGGCGGACGAGAACGGCGTCGCCGCGCCCGGCCGGCTATAGCTTGAAGCCGGGCGTCAGCTACGACGATCCGGTCATCCGCCATCTGGGCTTGGCGATGCTGCCGGCGCTCGACCGGCCGGAGGAGGCGAGCCCGCTCTTCGTCGAGCAGGTCACCGAGGCGCTGCTGA
Source organism: uncultured Alphaproteobacteria bacterium (assembly GCA_963844375.1). GTDB lineage: Bacteria > Pseudomonadota > Alphaproteobacteria > Rhodobacterales > Rhodobacteraceae > Amaricoccus. The sequence continues at coordinate 45,056 of CAWJOI010000008.1, forward strand.
CCCAGGGAGGGAGCGACGATGAAGATGCACGGAACGCCCTGCTGGTACGAGCTTACGACCAGCGAGGGCAGCCTCGGCGCGGCCGGGGCGTTCTATGGCGCGGTCCTGGGCTGGACGGTCAAGGATGCGGGGATGGAGGGGTTCGAATACCATCTCGCCAGCGCGGGCGACGAGATGGTGGCCGGGCTCATGGTGACGCCGGCGGAGGCGGGCGGGATGCCGCCGTTCTGGATGATCTACTTCGCGGTCGACGACGCCGACAAGGCCGCGGCGGACGTCACCGCCGCCGGCGGGCGCGTCTACAAGGAGCCGGCCGACATCCCGGGCACCGGCCGCTTCGCGGTGCTCGCCGACCCGCAGGGCGCGGCCTTCGGCGTGCTGCAGCCCGAGCCGATGCCGGGGCAGGAGGGCGCGGGCCGGGCCTTCGACCCGGCGAAGGAGAGCCACGGCAACTGGAACGAGCTGATGACCAGCGACCCGGAGGCGGGCTTCCGGTTCTATTCCGGCCTCTTCGGCTGGCAGAAGTCGCAGGCCGTCGACATGGGGCCGATGGGCACCTACCAGGTGGTCTCGCATGACGGCACGGACATCGCCGGCATGATGGGCCTCGGCAACTCGCCGGTTCCGGCCTGGCTGCCCTACTTCGGCGCCAACGGCGTCGAGGCCGCGATCGGGCGGATCGAGGCGGCGGGCGGCAAGCTGGCGCACGGGCCGATGGAGGTGCCCGGCGGCGCCTTCATCGCCGTCGCCCAGGACCCGCAGGGCGCGTGGTTCGCGGTGGTCGGGCCGAAGGAGGTGACGCGCTGAGCGGGTTCAGGGCGTGACGAGGCCGCCCGCGGTCTCGATGAAGGCGATCGACCTCCGGCACGCCGACGCCGTCGCGGATCTAGGCGAACTGGAAGGGGCGTTCACCGCGCATCCGGCGCGAGTCGCGGTCCATGACGTCGAGGGACGCGCCGACGTAGGGCGCGAGGTCGATCTTGTTGATGACGAGGAGGTCCGAGCGGGTGACGCCCGGGCCGCCCTTGCGCGGGATCTTGTCGCCGGCGCAGACGTCGATGACGTAGAGGGTGAGATCGGCCAGTTCCGGCGAGAAGGTGGCCGAGAGGTTGTCGCCGCCCGATTCGATCAGCACGAGGTCGAGGTCGGGGAAGCGCTTCACCATCTCGTCCACGGCGGCGAGGTTGATCGAGGCGTCCTCGCGGATGGCGGTGTGCGGGCAGCCGCCGGTCTCCACCCCGATGATGCGGTCGAGCGGCAGCGCCTGGGAGCGCATGAGGAACTCGGCGTCCTCGCGGGTGTAGATGTCGTTGGTGATGGCGGCGATCGACCAGCGGGCGCGCATGCGCTTGCAGAGCTGGTCCATCAGCGCGGTCTTGCCCGCGCCCACCGGGCCGCCGATGCCGACGCGGAGCGGGCCGTTCGGCGAGCGCGGGATCGGCGGGGGAAGGTCGGGGCGGTCCTGGATCACGTGCCGGCCTTTCGCGAGAATCGCTTCGGAGGCGCGACCATAGCATGCGGCGTGCGCCCGGTCAGGAGCGATAGAGGCGGGTGTACTGCGTCTCGTGCAGCATTGCCGCGAGATCGCCGGCCAGCGCGAGGCCGCCGACGGCCTCCAGCGGGTCGGCGGTGGCGACCGCCGCGGCGGCCACCTCCGCCGCGAGCGGCAGGAGGCTGGCGGTGATGATCTGGCCGTCCGTCTGGCCGAGGGGGATCAGCCGCACCCCCGCCGAGACGATGTTGGCGGCGAAGGCCTGCAGCCAGAGCGTCGCGGTGGGCAGGAGCGGCAGCGCGAGAAGGCGCGCGGCGTGGCCGACGGCCACGGGGTAGGCGGCCTGCGGGACCGCGATGCCGTAGGCGGCGCTGGTGGTCCGGGCGAAGGCCGCGCCCTGCGCCATGGTCTCCAGGTGGCGCTCGGAGGAGGGGGCGAGCGCCTCCGCCAGCTCGGCGGCCGGCGCCGGATCGGCGGCGCGCCAGGCCGCCGCGAGGAGGAGGACGTCGGTGCGTCCGGCGCCGTGCTCGAGGAGGCCGGCGGTCCAGGCCGCGAGGCTTTCGCGGCCGGTGACCCAGCCCGCCTCCACCGCCCATTCCAGCCCGTGCGAATAGCTGTAGGCGCCGACCGGGTATCCGGGCGAGAACCAGGCCGCGAGGGTCTGCATGGCCGCGAGGTCGGCGTTCATGCCTCAGCTTTGGGCGTGCGGGGCGTCGGGATCGTCGCCGGCGCCGCCGTGGTGGTGGCCGTGGGTCCGCCCGAGCCCGTAGGCGCCGCCCTCGGGCCGGAAGGGCGCCATCACCGGGCGGACGACGGCGCCGAGCCGGGCCAGCATGTCCTCGATCACGCGGTCGCGCTGGACGAAGATGCGGCCCGCGCCGATCTCGGCCGGGGTGTGGCGGTTGCCGATGTGCCAGGCGAGCCGCGCCAGCGCCTCCGGCGGGGCGGTGACCTCGACGAGCGGTTCCGGCGCCGCCTCGACGGCGACGAGCCGGCCGTCGGCCAGCTCCAGGGCGTCGCCGTCCTCGAGCGAGACCGTCTCGGGCAGGTCGACGAAGAGCGCCGCGCCGCCGACGGTGGTCAGGCGCTTGCGGCGCAGGAATCGGTCGCGGTAGTCGAGGACCACCCGGTCGGCCGGGTCGGGCGCTCCGGGACCGCGGCGGACGGCGAAGGCGCGGAGCGTCATGGGCTAGCGGAGCGTGACGGTCTGCACGGCTCCGCCCCCGGTGACGCGGAAGCCGCGCAGGCCCTTGAGCGACTGGGTCGGCATGAAGATCCCGGCGGTCAGGATCCGGGTGCGCGCCGGCCCGACGGCCTGCGGGACGGACGGCGGCACGGCGACCAGCTCGAAGCTGAGGATCCCGGCCGCGTCGGCAGCGCCGCCGCCGATCGGGCGGAGCCGGGCGGAATAGAAGCCCTGGGTCGGCGCCTCGCCGGTCACGCGCAGGATCACGCCGTGCAGCGCCGGCTCGGCCTCGGCCTGCCGCAGCGGTACGGTCCGCGGCTCGGGGGGCGGCTGTCCGCGCAGGCTGTAGGTGCCGTCACCGCCGCCCTCGCGGCCGACGAAGTCGGGGATCTCGAACGAACAGCCGGCCGCGATGCCCGCCGCCGCCAGCAACAACAAGCCGTTACGCATGGGGCGAGCCGCCGGTCATGCCCTTTCGGATAGTCGCTCGCGCCGGGCTTGGGAAGGGCAAAATGCCTCGCGGACGGCACGGCGGCGCGGCCACTGGACCATTGCCGTGCGAGCGCCTAAATCGAGGGTAGCAGCATCGGACCCCAGCCCATGGCCACCCAGCGCTTCGAGGACATCGCCGCCGACTTCGCCTTCCTCGACGAGTGGGAGGACCGCTACCGCTATGTCATCGACCTCGGCCGCGCGATGCCGCCCATGGACGAGGCGCTGAAGGTGCCGGCGACAAAGGTGGACGGCTGCGCCAGCCAGGTCTGGATCCAGCCGCGGATCGCCGGCGAGGGTGGCGCCGCGCGCTTCGACTTCGAGGGCGATTCGGACGCGATGATCGTGCGCGGGCTGATCGCGGTGCTGCATGCGCTCTATTCCGGGCTGCACCCGGAGGCGGTCGTTGCGGTCGATGCGCCGGCCGAGCTGGCCCGGCTCGGGCTGGACCAGCACCTGTCCTCGCAGCGTTCGAACGGACTGCGCTCGATGGTGGGCCGGATCCGCGCCATCGCCCAGTCGGCACTGGCGCAAGCCTGATGGCCACTTCGCTCCAGACGCTGCTCGCCGAGCGCAGCTGGCTCCTGGCCGATGGCGCCACCGGCACCAACCTCTTCAACATGGGGCTCGAGGCCGGCGAGGCGCCGGAGCTCTGGAACGAGACCGAGCCGGGCAAGATCCGCGCGCTCTACGACGGCGCCATCGGGGCGGGGAGCGATCTCTTCCTGACCAACAGCTTCGGCGGCAACGCAAGCCGCCTGAAGCTGCACGACGCCGCGGCGCGGGCCTACGATCTCAACCGCATCGCCGCCGCGATCGCCCGCGAGGCGGCCGACGCCGCCGGGCGGCCGGTGGTCGTCGCGGGCTCGATGGGGCCGACCGGCGAGATCATGGCGCCGCTCGGGCCGCTCACCATCGAGGACGCGGCGGAGATGTTCGAGGAGCAGGCGCGCGGCCTTCTCGACGGCGGGGCGGACGTGCTCTGGGTGGAGACGATCTCGGCGGCGGAGGAGTTCGAGGCGGCCGCCCTCGGCATCGCCCGCACCGGCGCGCCCTGGTGCGGCACCATGAGCTTCGACACCGCGGGGCGGACGATGATGGGGCTGACCTCCGCGGACATGGTGGCACTGGTCGCCGGGCTGGCGCATCAGCCGCTGGCGTTCGGGGCGAACTGCGGGGTAGGGGCCTCGGACCTCCTGCGCACCGTCCTCGGCTTCCGCGCCGCGCATCCGAGCCTTCCGGCCATCGCCAAGGGCAACGCCGGCATCCCCAAGTTTCACGACGGACACATCCACTACGACGGCACGCCGGAGCTGATGGCCGACTACGCGGTGCTGGCCCGCGACTGCGGCGCCACCATCATCGGCGGCTGCTGCGGCACCACGCCGGCGCATCTCGTGGCGATGCGGGCGGCGCTGGAGTCGACCCCGCCCGGGCCGCCGCCCGACCTCGACACCATCGCCGCGCGGCTCGGGGGCTTCTCGTCGGCCTCGGACGGGCTGGGCGGCGACGCTCCTTCGCGGGACCGCAAGCGCCGGCGGGGCTGAGCCCTCGCCGAACGCCGCGTAGCGCAGCCGCTTGTATCCCGCCCTTATTTCGCTGCTTCTCGGCGCCTTTGCGATCGGGACGACCGAGTTCGTCGTCACCGGGCTCCTGCCCGCCATCGCCGCCGACCTCGGGATCTCGATCCCGACGGCGGGCTTCCTGGTCAGCGGCTATGCCATCAGCGTGGTGATCGGCGGGCCGCTGCTCGCGCTCGTCGCGGCGCGCTTCCCGCGAAAGCCGGCGCTCCTCGCGGTGGTGGCGCTCTTTCTCGTCGGGCACGTGATCGCGGCGCTGGCCCCGAGCTTCACCGTGCTGATGATGGGGCGGGCGGTGGCGGCGGCGGCGCATGGCTGCTTCTTCGGCCTCGCCATCCTGATCGCCGCCTCGATCGCGCCGCCGGGCCGGCAGGGAATGGCGCTGGCGATCGTCGTGGGCGGGATCAACGTCGCCAACATCGTGGGCGTCCCGCTGGGCACGGCGATCGGCAACGCCTTCGGATGGCGGTCGGCGTTCGTCATGGTGGGGGTGATCGCCTTCGCCGCCTTGCTGGCCATCGCCGCCTTCGTGCCGAACGCGAGCCGGGCGTCCGAGGCGCGCAGCTCGCTGCAGGCGCAGCTCAAGGCGGTGCGCAACCCGCGGGTTCTCACCTCCTACGCCATCATCGTGATGCAGATGATCGCCTTCTGGAGCCTCAGCACCTTCATCGCCCCCTACTTCACCGAGACCGGCGGCGTGGGCGAGGACGTCCTGCCGCTGATCCTCTTCGCCTTCGGCATCTTCGGCGGCATCGGCATCGTCGCCGGCGGACGCTATGCCGACCGCTTTCCCGTCCTCAGCCTCACGGTCAGCTATCCGCTGATCGCCGTCTGCTTCCTGGTCACCTGGCTCGCGACCGCCTGGTGGTGGCCGGTCGGCGTGCTGGCGCTCGGGCTGGTCTGGACGGTGGGAAGCGTCGCGGTCATCGGGGTGCAGAACCGCATCCTCTTCGGCGCGGCCGCGGCGCCGGAGCTCGCCTCGTCGCTCATCTCGGCGGTCTTCAACATCGGCATCGCCGGCGGCGCGGCGCTCGGCTCGCAGGCGCTGGCCGGCGGCATGTCGGTGGGCCAGTTGCCGCTCATCTCCGTGGCCTTCTCCGTCGCCGCCAGCCTCGTCGCTCTCTGGGCGACGCGCAGGGAGGCGGCGATGCGGATCTGACCGGCGCTCAGAAAAGTGCGAGCTGCTCCGGTCCGGTCTTCGGCACACGGAAGAGGTCGGTCCTGAGCGGCGGGACGTCCCGGTCGAGCCCGAGCCGCGCCCGCGCCGCCTGGAAGCGGCGGGCGATCAGCGCGGCGCGCACGCCTTCGCCGCGCATCCGCTTGCCCCAGGCGGGGTCGTAGTCGCGGCCGCCGTGCATCTCGCGCACCTGGTGCATCACCTTGGCGGCGCGGTCGGGCCAGGCCTCGGCCAGCCAGTCGCGGAAGAGCCCGCTCACCTCGCGCGGCAGGCGGAGTGCGACGTAGCCCGCGCCGACCGCGCCGGCGTCGCGGGCCGCCGCCAGCACGCGCTCGATCTCGTGGTCGGTGAGGCCGGGGATCACCGGGGCCATCATCACCTTCACCGGGCAGCCGGCTTCGCTGAGCGTGCGGATCATGCCGAGCCGCCGCTCCGGCGCCGCCGCCCGCGGCTCCATGCGGCGGGCCACGGTGCGGTCGAGGGTGGTCACCGAGACGCCCGACCCGCGCGAGACCCAGCCGGCCCATCTCGCCGAGGATGTCGGCGTCGCGCTCGATCAGCGCCCCCTTGGTCACCACCGTCACCGGGTGCCCGTGGTCGCGCAGCACTTCGAGGATGCCGCGCATGATCCCGAAGCGCTTCTCGATCGGCTGGTAGGGGTCGGTGTTGGTGCCGAGGGCGATCGGCGCGGGTCGATAGGCGCGCCGCGCCAGTTCGGCCGCCAGCACCTTCGGCGCCTCGGGCCGCGCCACGAGGCGGGTCTCGAAGTCGAGCCCCGGCGAGAGACCGAGATAGGCGTGCGTCGGCCGGGCGAAGCAGTAGATGCAGCCGTGCTCGCAGCCCCGGTAGGGGTTGATCGAGCGGTCGAAGCCCACGTCCGGCGAGGTGTTGCGGGTGATGACGCTGCGCGGCCGCTCGACCGCCACCTCGGTGCGAAGCACGCGCGTTTCGTCCTCGAGGTCCCAGCCGTCGTCGATCGAGACGCGGGCGTAGGGCTCGAAGCGTCCGACCCGGTTGCTCGCCGCGCCGCGCCCGGGCCGCGCGGCGGGTGGCGTCCGATCCGATTCGTCCTCGATCATGGGACGACACTAGAACGTAGCATGAACATCCGCCAGAGGCTGCACCCCAGCGCGCCGGCTGTCGGTCGGTCGCCACGGCAAGTCGTTTCCCGCTACGGGCGCTTTGCGGATTGCGCTAAGGCGGGCTAGATGGAGCGAAGCCTGCGTTCCGGTGGAGTAGCCCATGGCCGACGACGACAACGAGATCATCCTGAGCGAGCTCCCCGACGACGAGCTGGTGCTGCAGATGCACGACGACCTCTACGACGGCATGCGCGACGAGGTGGTCGAGGGCGTGAACATCCTGCTCGCGCGCGGCTGGACGCCGTACGACGTGCTGACCAAGGCGCTGGTCGAGGGGATGCGCATCGTCGGCATCGACTTCCGCGACGGCATCCTCTTCGTGCCCGAGGTGCTGCTGGCGGCGAACTCGATGAAGGCCGGCATGGCGATCCTGAAGCCGCTGCTGATCGAGACCGGCGCGCCGCGGCTCGGGCAAGATGGTGATCGGCACCGTCAAGGGCGACATCCACGACATCGGCAAGAACCTCGTCTCGATGATGATGGAGGGGGCCGGTTTCGAGGTGGTCGACCTCGGCATCAACAACCCGGCGGAGAAGTACCTGGAGGCGCTGGAGACCGAGGATGCGGACATCCTCGGGATGTCGGCGCTCCTCACCACCACCATGCCCTACATGAAGGTGGTGATCGACACGCTGAAGGACCGCGGCCTGCGCGACCACTACATCATCATGGTCGGCGGCGCGCCGCTGAACGAGGAGTTCTCCAAGGCGATCGGCGCCGACGCCTATTGCCGTGACGCCGCCGTGGCGGTGGAGACCGCCAAGGCGTTCATGGCGCGCAAGCACAACCAGATGGCGCGCGCCTGAGCCGTGGCTCGGGGAGAGCCGGCGGGTCAGAAGGAGCGTCGGCGGCGATTACTCCGGCGCGGGCGGGCGCGGCTGTCCGTCGATGAAGGCGGCGATGTCCCAGGCGTCCTGCGGCGTCAAGACCGGCGCCGCGGCGTTGGCCCCCGGCGGCATGTTGTCGTGGATGAAGGCGGCCGCGGTGGCGAGCCGATGCATGCCGGCCGCCGCGTTGAAGCTGTCCGGACCCCAGAGCGGCGGATGCAGGTAGCCGAGCGCATCGCCGGGCTGGCCGTTGCGCATGCCGCTGCCGTCGTCGCGGTGGCAGGCGGCGCAGACCTGGAGGTAGCGCTGCTCGCCGTGGACAGGATCCGGCGGCGTCGCCGCGGCGGGAAGCGGCACCGGGTCCTCGGCGGGATTGCCGTACCCGCCCGCGTCGGCGGTCAGCAATTCGAGGTAGGCGACGAAGGCGTGCATCTCGGCGCCGTCCTCCGGCAACGGCCGGCCGTTCATCGAACGCGTCATGCAGCCGTTGATCCGGTCGGCGAGCGATTCGGAACCGCCGCCGGGCAGGGGCATCGGGTACTTCGCCGACACGCCGACCAGCGCCAGGCCCCGGTCGATCCGCCCGCCGTGGATATGGCAGCTCTGGCACGCAAGATTGTTCCCGGCATAGCGCATCGCCGGATCGGCGACCTCCGGCCCGATCAGCGCGAAGGTCTCGACCACGAGGCTGCGTCCGTAGTCGGCCGACGTGAAGTCCTGCCCGGCAGACCTGCCGGGCAGGGCAGTCGCCGCAACCACCAGCAGGACCGCCATCACCGCAGCATTGCGGCGGCGCTCGCGCCCGCTATCTCCTAGGGTCCGATGCTTCTCGATGACGCCAACCTCCGCGATCAGGGCCTTGCGCCGCCTGCCGGCGCACGGGGCTCGGTCCTCATCCTAGCCTGTGGCGCACTCGCCCGCGAGATCCTTGCGCTGAAGGCGCTGAACGGCTGGGATCACCTGGACCTGCAGTGCCTGCCGGCCAAGCTGCACCTCTGGCCCGACCGCATCCCGGATGCGGTCGAGGCCGCCGTCACGGCGGCGCGCGGCCGCTACCGCGCGATCTTCGTCGCCTATGCCGACTGCGGCACCGGCGGGCTGCTCGCGGCCCGCTGCGCCGCGCTCGGGGTCGAGATGATCGCGGGGCCGCACTGCTACAGCTTCTTCGACGGCAACGCGCGCTTCGCCGAGCGCGGCGACGACGAGATGCGCGCGTTCTACCTCACCGATTTCCTGGTGCGGCAGTTCGACGCCTTCGTCTGGCGCCCCATGGGCCTCGACCGCCACCCGGAGCTGCGCGACATGCTCTTCGGCAACTACCTGAGCCTCGTCTATCTCGCCCAGACCGACGACCCCGCGCTCGATGCCGAGGCTGCGCGCTGCGCGGAGCGGCTCGGCCTCGCCTACGAGCGCCGGGTGACCGGCTACGGCGATCTTGCGGACGCGTTGGCCGGGGTCAATCCGTCCGCGTGAGGGTGCCGAGGCCGTTGCTGTCCAGCGATTCTGCCGTCAGCGCCGACGCCTTTCCGTCGGGTCCGACGGCGAAGCGCAGGGACGAGGGCACGTCCGGCATCTCGGCGTCCGCCACGTAGAGGAAGATATCGCGGTCGAAGTGGGTGAGCGGGAAGACGGTCTTGCCCCCCGGGCCGAGCCTGAGGACGAGGCCGCCGGCTTCCGCCGCCACGACCGCCTCTCCGGCGTAGGCGTTGGCATAGGTCCCGAGATAGGCGGCGTCCGGGAGCGCCGGGGTCGCGGGGTCGGGCGGCGCCGCATAGGTGGCGCGGGCGGCGGCGATGGCCGGCCCGAAGAGGCTGTCGAAGACCGCGTCCCAGCGCGCCACCCAGTCCTGCGAGACCGCGCCGTCGAAGACGAGGTCAGGCCAACTGAAAGTTGAAGAAGGATGCAGATAACAAAACGACGTATTGCTAAGGTCGCGGCCTACATGCAGCAGCGCCCACGCTTCGGTCCGCGGGCCTGCTGCAGCCGATCGCGGACATCGTCAAGCTGATCTTCAAGGAAGATCTGAAGCCGAAAGGGCGGACACGGCGCTGTTTCTCGCCGCGCCGGTGATTTCGGTTGCCGCGGCGTACGTCGTGTTTGCCCCGATTCCCTTTGGCGCGGCGTCGACGTTCTTCGGCCTGCTCGATCAGCCGATGCCGCTGCTCGTGGCGGACATCAACGTCGCGGTGCTCGCGACGTTTGCCGTCGCGTCGATGGGCGTTTACGGGATCGTGCTCGCGGGCTGGGCGAGCAGCAGCAAGTACTCGCTGCTCGGCGGACTGCGCAGCTCGGCGCAGATGATCAGCTACGAATTGTCCTACGGGATCGCGCTCGCGACCGTGGTGCTGATGGCCAACTCGATGTCGTTTCGGCAGATCGTCGACCAGCAGGCGGGCTACTTCTTCGAGTTCATCCCGCGGTGGCACGTCTTCTGGATGTTCCCGCTGGGCTTCATCGCCTTCGGCGTCTACGCGATCGCGGGCATCGCCGAGACCAACCGTGCGCCGTTCGACTTCCCCGAGGCGGAGCAGGAGCTGGTCGCCGGTCACCACACCGAATACACAGCAGCATGGCGTTCGCCATGTTTTTCCTCGCCGAGTACATCAACATGATCACGGTCTCGGCCGTGGCGACGAACCTGTTCCTCGGCGGTTGGCACGGGCCGTTCCTGCCGCCGGAATACGGCTGGATCTGGTTCCTGATCAAGCTGGCGATTCTGCTGTTCTGCTACCTGTGGATTCGCTGGACGCTGCCGCGGTTCCGCTACGACCAGCTCATGGGGTTTGGCTGGAAAGTGCTGTTGCCAGTCGCGACTGCCAATATCATCGCCGTGGCGGCGGGGGTGATTTACTTTGGGCTCTGAGCTACTCGCGTTCTCCGCGTTTGCCGCGATCGCAGTGTTCGGGTCGCTGTTCGTGATCGCTCAGCGCAACCCGATTACAGCGCGCTGGGCGCTCGTCGCCGCCTTCTTTGGCCTGTCGGGCCTCTATGTCCTGCTCGAAGCGCCGTTTGTGGCGATCGTGCAGATCATCATCTACGCCGGCGCCATCATGGTGCTGTTCCTGTTCGTGGTTATGCTGCTGAACGTGCCGCGTGAAGACGCTGCCGAATGGGACCGGACGCATCCGCTCTACCGTCCGTGGCCGATGCGCATCGGCGCCGTGCTGGCGCTGGCGCTCATCGCGCAGCTGGGATGGGCGGTGTGGAATACGCCGGGTGTGCGCGAGGCGATCGGCGGACAGAGCGCCGCTGCGTCCGACGTGGCGCAACTGGGACGCGTGTTGTTCACCGACTACATGTTTGCGTTCGAAGTGACCTCGATTCTGATTCTCGGCGTCGATGGTCGGCGCTGTCATCCTGGCGCGAAGGCAGAGCGAATGAACTTTGGAACGATTCCGCTCAACTACTACCTGATTACTGTCCGGTGTGCTCTTCACGATCGGAACGGCTGGCGTGTTTTTCCGCCGGAATCTCATCACCCTGCTGCTCTCGGTCGAGATCATGCTGAACGCGGTCAACCTCGCGTTCGTCGCGTTCGGCCGGCAGTTCGGCACCGTCGATGGACAGATCACGTCTTCTTCGTCATGACGGTGGCCGCTGCCGAAGCTGCGGTCGGCCTGGCGCTGGTCATCGCGCTCTTCCGACATCGCGAGTCGCTCAACCCCGAAGCGTTCACGTCGCTCAAGTGGTGATCACGTGCTGTCG
>CAWJOI010000009.1:0-11030 GCA_963844375.1 uncultured Alphaproteobacteria bacterium
GCAAGCCCGCTGAACCTTCCGCTCCCGCGTACGTTGGCGATTGACGGCGAAGCGCCTGCCTACTCGCGGCGCGCCAACCGCGATCCGGGTGTCGGAGAAAAGCGATGTTGAGCATCGAACTGCTCGGGGCCCTGCTGCTTCTCGGCGGGCTGGTCTACATGGGATGGGCGACCATCCGTCGCGGAAGGATGAGCGATCCCGGCGTGAACCCGGAGGATAGCGGCAAGCGGACGTTGGAGCCACGCCATCGCGGGGTCGGGTTCCTCGGCTGGGAGGCCAACTGGCCGGGGCTCGTGCTGGCGGCGCTCGGTGGGTTGTTGCTCTTGTCCTCGCTTTTCTGAGGATTGCGAGGGGGTCTCCGGGCTTGGACGCCCTTTGACGGAGCCTCCCGGTGGCGAGGGGCAAAAATGCTGGACATCGGCGAGGAATGTGAGAAAAATCGACTGTATTTTCCCGGGTGCGCCGAAGTCTATGCGAGTCGTTCACATTCTTACCAGGTTCGGCGCGGCAGGATCGGAAGAGAATACACTTCTGACGTGTAAAGCTCAGGTCGAAGCAGGCAACGAAGTCATAGTGATCTTCGGCGGCGAGGCGGATCCGCAGATGGAGCTTGCTCTCCGCGAGGTCGCCGAAGCCGTTCAGATCAAGGATCTTGTCTGGAACATCAGCATCGTCCAGGACTTCAAGGCGACGCGGCGGATGGTCAACGTCCTGACCGGCCTCAAGCCGGACGTCGTCCACACGCACCAGAGCAAGGCGGGCGTCGTCGGCAGGCTCGCCGCGAAGCTCGCCGGCGTGCCGGTGATCATCCACGGTGTGCACATTCTCCCGTTCGTGGGTGAGCGGCCCGTCAAGCGGACCATGTACATCCTGGCGGAGCGCCTGCTGAGCTCGGTGACCGACGCCTACATCAACGTGAGCTCCGGCGTGCGCGACGTGGGTATCGAGCATCGGATCGGTTCCGAGCGAAAGCACTTCGTCGCGCATTCGGGAATGCCGATCGAGCGGTTCCGCCACGCGTCCCCGCCTTCGGACTGGCGCGCGATCGTCGGCGTCGGCGAGCATGACGCCCGGCCGCCGGTGATCCTGATGTTGGCGGCGCTCGAAGCCAGGAAGCGGCACTTCCAGTTCCTGAAGGCCTTCCGGAAGGTCGTCAGCCGGGTTCCGGACATCCGCGTGATCCTTGCCGGGCAGGGGCCGGAGCTGCCGCGTCTGCGCCAGCTGGTCCGGGACGAGGACATGGAAGGCAATGTGCGGTTCGTCGGCTTCTATCCCGAGCCGGAGCGTCTGATTGCCATGAGCGACTTCACGGTCCTGACCTCCGCGCGCGAAGGCTTGCCCCGGGTGACGATCCAGTCGCTTGCAGGGGGGCGGCCGGTCGTGATGATGCGCTTGCCGGGCCTCGAGGACATCCTGGTGGATGGCGAGAACAGCATCCTGGTCGACCCGGGCGATTTCGAGGCGATGGCCAGCGAAGTGGCCGGCCTCGTCGAAGATGAAGATCGGTTGCGGCGGATGCAGGCCGCCGCGGCGGCGACAAGGGTCGACAGTTGGTCCGTCGACGCGATGACGGGCAAGATCGCCGAGATCTACACGGCCGTCGGCGCTCCTTACCGTCGGGAAGCCTGACGGCTGGTGTCGCGGCTTGACCTTCTGACCGCCAACGACCGCGCCGGGCGAGTATCCGCCGAGCTGGTACGCCGCGACGGCTTCGCCGCTGGCGCCGTTCCCGGCGCTCGCCGGCGAGGTGGAGGCGGACGTCTGCGTGGTCGGCGGCGGCTACACCGGGCTGTCGGCGGCGCTGCATCTGGCCGAGGCGGGGCTCGACGTCGTGCTGCGTCGAGGCGCAGCGGGTCGGCTGGGGCGCGTCGGGGCGCAACGGCGGGCAGGTGGGGTCGGGGCAGCGGCGCGACCAGGGCTGGCTCGAGCAGCGGCTCGGGCGCGAGCGGGCGCGGCTGCTCTGGGACATGGCCGAGGAGGCGAAGGCGCTGGTTCGCGCGCTGGTCGCGCGGCATGGCATCGCCTGCGACCTGAAGCCGGGGGTGATCCACGCGCGCGCGGCGGGCGGCCGAGGTGCCGCACTATGCCGAGGAGGCGGAGAAGCTCGCGCGCGACTACGGCTATGCCGCGGTCGAGCCGCTCGACCGGGCCGGGATCGCGGCGCGGGTCGGCAGCGAGGCCTTCCACGGCGGGCTGCTCGACCGCGGGGCGATGCACCTGCATCCGCTCGACTATGCGCTCGGGCTGGCGCGGGCCGCGGCGGCGGCGGGGGTGCGGATTTTCGAGGCGGTCGCGGGTCGAGGCGATCGAGCCGGAGGTGCGGACCGGCGCCGGGCGGGTGCGGGCGCGCTTCCTGCTGCTCGCCGGGAACGGCTATCTCGGCGGGGCTCGTGCCCGAGGTGGCCGCGCGGGTGATGCCGATCAACAACTTCATCGTCGCGACCGCGCCGCTCGGCGAGGCGCGGGCGCGGGCCTTGCTGCCGCACGACGAGGCGGTCGCCGGACTCGCGGTTCGTCGTCAACTACTTCCGGCTTTCGGAGGATCGCCGGCTGCTGTTCGGCGGCGGCGAGAGCTATGGCTACCGGTTTCCGCGCGACATCGCGGGGCTGGTGCGGCCGCGGATGCTGGGGATATTCCCCGAGCTGGCGGACGGTGGCGATCGACTACGCCTGGGGCGGGACGCTGGCGATCACCGTCGACCGGATGCCGGCGTTCCAGCGGCTGGGGCCGACGGTCTTCTCCGCCGGCGGCTATTCCGGGCACGGCGTCGCGCTGGCGACGCTCGCCGGCAAGCTGATGGCCGAGGCGGTGCAGGGCACGGCCGAGCGTTTCGACGTGTTCGCGGGGCTGCCGCAGCCGCGGTTTCCCGGCGGCGGCGCGCTGCGCTGGCCGCTGCTGGTGCTGGCGATGAGCTGGCACGCGCTGCGGGACCGGCTCTGATGGAGGCCTGGGTCGCGATCTCGGTCGGCGCCGCCTTCCTGCAGAACCTGCGCTCGGCGCTGCAGCAGGCGCTGACGCCGCGGGTCGGGGTGCTCGGCGCGACCTACGCGCGCTTCCTGTTCGCGGCGCCCTGGGCGGTCGGGCTCGCGGCGGTGCTGGCGCTCGGCTCCGGCGCGCCGCCGCGGCCGACGGCCGGGATTCCTCGCTTGGGGGCTGGTGGGCGCGGTTGGCGCAGATCGCGGCGACGCTGCTGCTGCTCGCGGTCTTCTCGCGGCGCAACTTCGCGGTCGGCAACACCTTCGCCAAGACCGAGGCGGTGCAGGCGGCGCTGTTCGGGCTGGTGCTGCTCGGCGACCGGCTGCCGGTGCTTGCGCGCGGCCGGGCTCGGCGCGAGCCTCGTCGGGATCGTGCTGATCTCGGCGCCGGCGGTCCCGGGCGGCGCGCTGGTCGGGCGGGCGGCGGGGCTCGGGCTCGCGAGCGGCGCGGCCTTCGCGCTGTCGGCGGTGGCCTACAGGGCGGCCACGCTGGCGCTGGGCGGCGGGTCCGGGGTCGCTCGGCGGCGGCCGGCTTCACGCTCGCCTGCGTGACGCTGGCGCAGACCGGGATGATGACGGTCTGGCTCGGGCTGCGCGAGCCGGAGGTGATCGTCGCGGTGCTGCGGCGCTGGCGGGTCGCGGCGGCGGTCGGGGCGGCGGGGATGCTCGCCTCGCTCGGCTGGTTCGTCGCCTTCACGCTGGCGACGGCGGCCGAGGTCAAGGCGGTCGGACAGGTCGAGCTGCTGTTCAGCTGGCTGACCGCGCGCTACGCCTTCGGCGAGCTGCCGAGCCGGCGCGAGTCGCTCGGGATCGCGCTGGTGGCCGGCGGCATCGTGGTGGTGGTGCTGGCCGGGCTGAGGGGGGTGACAGGTGCTTCTTGTGCTGCAGGCGATCGTCGTCGTCCTCGCCGTGCTGGCGGTCGGGGCGACGCTGCTGCCGTTTTCGGGCAGCCATGCCTGGTGGGTCCGGATGTGGGACTTCCCGCGGGTGCAGCTCGCGGTGGTGCTGGCGGCCGTCGTGGCGCTCGCGTTCATCCTGCCGCCGCCGCTCCGCTGGGTCGTCGCCGCGGTCGCGGCCGGCTGCCTCGCCTACCAGCTGTGGCGGATCCTGCCTTTCACCCCGTTGGTCGCCAAGGAGATGGACTTCGCGCGCGGGAGCAGCGAGCACGACGTCACCTTCCTCGCGGTCAACGTCCTGATGGAGAACAGCCAGCACGGCCGGGTGCGCGCGCTGATCGAGGAGGTCGATCCGGACGTCCTGCTGCTGATGGAGACCGACGACGTCTGGTGCGCCGCGATGCAGCCGGTGCTGGCGCGCTATCCGACCGTGCTGACGGCGCCGCGCGACGATTGCTACGGCATGGTCTTCGCCACCCGGCTCGAGGCGTCCGAAGCGCGGTTCGTGCGGCTCACCGAGGACGAGACGCCGTCGATCCTCGCCGAGCTCCGCTCGCGCGGCGGCGCGACCTTCGCCTTCGTCGGCCTGCATCCGCGGCCGCCGGTGCCGGGGGTCGACACCGAGGAGCGCGACGAGCAGATCCTCTACGCCGCGCGCTTCGCGCGGGGCTCGGACCGGCCGCTCGTGGCGATGGGCGACTTCAACGACGCCGCCTGGTCGGACACCGCGCAGCGGTTCAAGAGCTACGGGCGCTACGTCGATCCGCGGGTCGGCCGCGGCATCTACGCGAGCTTCGACGCCAACCGCCTGCTGATCCGCTGCGCGATCGACCAGCTCTACGTGACCGACGACCTGGCGATCGCGAGCTTCGGCCTCGGGCCGCACGTCGGTTCCGACCACTTCCCGGTGATCGCGCGCGTCCGGATCGACGCGGAGAGCGCGGCGCGGCTGAACCGGCCGACGCGGCCGCTCGGGCAACCCGAGCTGGCCGATCTCGATCGCCGGGTGGGAGCCTACCGCAAGCGGCTCGCGGCGGTCGGGGCCGGCTGAGTCGAACGGCCATTGCATCGCGCCGCCGGCCCCGGCAGTGTCGGCGAAAAGCGAGGGAGACCATGGCGCTCGTCTTCATCCAGCTGCGGTGCAAGCCGGGGCGGACCTACGAGGTGGCCGACGCCATCTACGACCGCGAGTTCGTCTCGGAGCTCTACTCGACCTCGGGCGAGTACGACCTGCTGCTGAAGGTCTACATTCCCGAAGGCGAGGACGTCGGCCACTACGTCAACCAGCGGCTGCTCGAGATCCCGCACATCGACCGCAGCCTGACGACGCTGACCTTCAAGGCGTTCTGAGCATGATCGTCGACTGGGACGACGCCTATGCCAACGCGGCGCACATTCCCGGCGGCGACGCCTATCCGCCACGCTGGGAGGCGCAGGCCGCGGCGTTTCGCGCCGGGATCGGCGAGCGGCTGCGCGAAGGGCTGCCCTACGGCCCGCATCCGCGGCAGCGGTTCGACCTCTTCCTGCCGGCGGGGGCGCCGCGGGGGCTGCTCGTGTTCCTGCACGGCGGCTTCTGGCGGGCGTTCGACCGGGGGACCTGGTCGCACCTTGCCGCCGGTCCGGTCGAAGCGGGGTGGGCGGTGGCGATGCCGGGCTACGTGCTGGCGCCGGAGGCGCGGATCGCGGCGATCACCGCGATGGTCGCCGGGGCGGTCACGGCGGCCGCGGCCGAGGTCGCGGGGCCGATCCGGCTCTGCGGGCATTCGGCCGGCGGGCATCTGGTCACGCGGCAGGTCTGCGACGACAGCCGGCTGCCGGAGGAGGTGGCGGGACGCGTCGATCGGGTGGTCTCGATCAGCGGGCTGCACGACCTGCGGCCGCTGCTCGGGACCAGGATGAACGCCGAGGCGCTGAAGCTCGACCCCGCCGAGGCGGCGGCGGAGAGCCCGGCGCTCGGGCTGCCGCGCCGGGGCGCGCGCGTGCATGTCTGGGTCGGCGACGGCGAGCGGCCGGAGTTCGTGCGGCAGGCGACGCTCCTCGCCAACATCTGGACCGGCGTCGGCGCCGACATGGAGCAGACCATCGAGCCGCGGCGGCATCATTTCAACGTCGTCGAGGGCCTGACCCATCCGGGCTCGGGCCTGCTCGAAGCCGTCGTCGGGGACGCCTGGGGATGAGGAGCCGGGCGCGCGCCGTGGTGATCGGCGGCGGGGTCGTCGGCTGCTCGGTGCTCTACCACCTGGCCAAGGCCGGCTGGACCGACGCGATGCTGATCGAGCGGTCGGAGCTGACCTCCGGCTCGTCCTGGCACGCGGCCGGCGGGTTTCACACGCTGAACGGCGACCCGAACGTCGCGAAGCTCCAGGCCTATACCGTCGGGCTCTACAAGGAGCTGGAGGAGGTGTCGGGGCAGTCCTGCGGGCTGCACCTGACCGGCGGGGTGATGATGGCCGGCACGCCCGAGCGCATGGACTTCCTGCGGCTCACCCACGCCAAGGGGCGCTGCCTCGGGATGCAGACCGAGATCATCACGCCGGGCGAGGCGGCGGCGATGTTCCCGCTGATGGACCCGAGCCACTTCGTCGGGGCGCTCTGGGACCCGGTCGAGGGCCATCTCGACCCGGCGGGGACGACGCACGCCTATGCCAAGGCGGCGCAGGCGCTCGGGGCGACGATCGTGCTGCGCAACCGCGTGGTGGAGCTGACCCAGGAGGCCGACGGCACCTGGAACGTCGTCACCGAGCACGGGACGATCGAGGCCGAGCATGTGGTGAACGCCGGCGGCCTCTGGGCGCGCGAGGTCGGGCGGATGGTCGGGCTCGAGCTGCCGGTGCTGGCGATGGAGCATATGTACCTGCTGACCGAGCCGATCGACGCGGTGGCGGAGTTCAACGCGAGGACGGGGCGCGAGATGGTCGGGGTCCTCGACCTGCCCGGCGAGATCTACACCCGGCAGGAGCGCGGCGGGGTGCTGCTCGGGACCTACGAGCGGGACTGTCGGCCCTGGTCGCCGAAGACGACGCCCTGGGACTTCGGGAACGAGCTGCTGCAGCCCGACCTCGACCGGATCGCGCCGTCGCTCGAGGTCGGCTTCCGGCACTATCCGGCGCTGGAGACGGCCGGGATCAAGCAGGTGATCAACGGGCCGTTCACCTTCGCGCCGGACGGCAACCCGCTGGTCGGGCCGGTGCCCGGGCTGACGAACTTCTGGGTGGCCTGCGCGGTGATGGCGGGCTTCAGCCAGGGCGGCGGCGTCGGGCTGGTGCTGGCCAACTGGATGACGGAGGGCGACCCGGGGCACGACGTCTTCGGCATGGACGTGGCCCGCTTCGGCGAGTGGGCGACGCCTCGCTACACCAGCGCCAAGGTGCGGGAGAACTACGCGCGGCGCTTCTCGATCCGCTTCCCGAACGAGGAGCTGGCCGCGGCGCGGCCGCAGCAGACGACGCCGCTCTACGACATCCAGGTCGAGCGAGAACCGGGCGGTGATGGGCGTGACCTGGGGGATGGAGGTGCCGCTCTGGTACGCGCCCGAGGGCGAGGCGGCGGAGGACCGGCTGTCGTTCCATCGCTCGAACGATTTCGAGCCTGTCGGGACCGAGGTTCGCGCGGTGCGCGCGGGCGTCGGCGTGACCGAGATCGCCAACTTCGCCAAGTTCGCGGTGACCGGGCCGGGGGCGGAGGCCTGGCTCGAGGGGCTGCTCGCGAACCGGATGCCGCGCACCGGCCGGCTCGCGCTGGCGCCGATGCTGAACGAGGCGGGCAAGCTGATCGGCGACTTCACGGTGGCCAAGCGCGGCCCGGGCGACTTCCTTATCTGGGGCTCGTCGGCGGCGCAGCTCTACCACCTGCGCTGGTTCGAGGCGCACCTGCCGGGCGACGGCAGCGTCCGCGTCGAGCGGCTGGGGATGCGGCTGATGGGGCTGATGCTCGCCGGACCGAGGTCGCGGGCGGTGCTGGCGCGGCTCGTCGACCACGACGTCTCGAACGCCGCCTTCCGCTTCATGGACCACCGCACGATGGACGTCGGCGGGGTGCCGGCGATGGTCAACCGGCTGAGCTACACCGGCGATCTCGGCTACGAGATCTGGGTCGAGCCCGCCTACCTGCGCACCCTCTACCGGGCGGTGAAGGCGGCCGGCGCGCCCGAGGGGATCGTCGACTTCGGCATGCGGGCGCTGCTCTCGATGCGGC
Organism: uncultured Alphaproteobacteria bacterium; assembly: GCA_963844375.1. Classification (GTDB taxonomy): domain Bacteria; phylum Pseudomonadota; class Alphaproteobacteria; order Rhodobacterales; family Rhodobacteraceae; genus Amaricoccus. The sequence continues at coordinate 8,067 of CAWJOI010000009.1, forward strand.
TGGAGAAGAACTGGCCGACCTGGTTCGCCGAGCTGCGGCCGATCTACGGGCCGGTCGAGGGCGGGATGGAGCGCTTCGTCCGGCTCGACAAGGACTTCGTCGGCCGGGACGCGGCGGCGCGGGAGGCCGAGGACGGGCCGCGGCTCCGGCGGGTGGCGCTGGCGATCGAGGCGGAGAACGCCGAGGTCATGGGCGACGAGCCGGTCTGGGCGCGGGTCGAACGCGACTTCGGCGCGGTGTCGGCGCCGCACGGTATCGGTGCGCCACGGTTTCAGGCGGACGGCGCGGCGGTTCCGGCCACCGACCCGCGGGTAGACGGCGACTGGCGCGTGGTCGGTTGGGTGACGTCGGGCGGGTACGGGCATTCGGTGGGGCTGTCGCTGGCGCAGGGCTACCTGCCGGCGGCACTCGCGGAGCGCGACGAGACCGGGCTGCTGGAGGTCGAGATCCTCGGCCAGCGCCAGCCGGCGCGCATCCTGATCGAGCCGCCGTTCGATCCCGACGGACTGCGGATGCGCGGATAGGCGCGCCGGAGCCTCGGTCCGGCGGGTGGTCATCGGACTTGCCGGACGCCCCGGGCGGGGATAGGTTCGCGCGGTTTTGCAACTGCGAACGAACGGGCATGACCGCGCACATCGCCGTCGACGGTGGCCACCGGTCTTCCGCCTACTGGAAGCTGGTGCTCGGGTCCGTCGGGGTCGTCTACGGCGACATCGGCACCTCTCCGCTCTACGCCATGCGCGAGGCGCTGCATGCGGCGGGGCGCGACGGGCTGGTCGAGGAGGAGGTGATCGGCATCACCTCGATGCTGGTCTGGACGCTGATCCTGATCGTCACGTTCAAGTACGTCGGGCTGATCCTTCGGGCCGACAACCGCGGCGAGGGCGGCACGCTGTCGCTGCTGGCGCTGGCGCAGCGGGCGGTCGGGCGGCGGACGCCGGTCCTGACCGTGCTGGCGGTGCTCGGCGCCTCGCTCTTCTACGGCGACGCGGCGATCACCCCGGCGATCTCGGTGCTCTCGGCGCTGGAAGGGCTCGAGCTGGTCGCGCCGCATTTCGAGGCCTACATCATCCCGGTCACCGTCGCGGTCCTGGTGGCGCTCTTCTGGGTGCAGAGCCGCGGCACCGGCCGGATGGGGGTGCTCTTCGGGCCGATCACCCTGGTCTGGTTCATCGTGATGGCGGCGCTGGGGCTGCTGCACGCCGGCGACCGGCTGGCGATCTTCCATGCGCTGAACCCGCTGCATGCGACCGGCTTCGTCGTGTCGCACGGGCTCGGGGCGCTGCCGGTGATGGGGTCGGTCTTTCTCGCGGTGACGGGCGCCGAGGCGCTCTATGCCGACATGGGCCACTTCGGGCGCGGGCCGATTCGCAGCGCCTGGCTCGGCCTGGTGTTTCCGGCGCTGACGCTGAACTACCTCGGGCAGGGGAGCCTGGTGCTGGCGCGGCCGGAGGCGGTGGCGAACCCCTTCTTCCTGATGGCGCCGGACTGGGGGCTTCTGCCGCTGGTGCTGCTGGCGACCGCCGCGACGATCATCGCCAGCCAGGCGGTCATCTCCGGGGCCTTCTCGCTGACGCAGCAGGCGATCCAGCTGGGGCTGCTGCCGCGGTTCGAGATCCAGCACACCTCGGAGAGCCAGGTCGGGCAGATCTACCTGCCGCGGGTGAACTGGATGCTGCTCGCCGTCGTGCTGATCCTCGTGCTGTCGTTCCGTTCCTCGAGCGCGCTGGCGAGCGCCTACGGCATCGCGGTGACGGGCACGATGGTCGTCACCTCGCTGATCGCCTTTCCGGTCTTCCGCCGGGTCTGGGGATGGCCGCTTCCCGCCGTGCTCGCGGTGCTGGTGCCGCTCCTGTCGATCGAGGTGATCTTCCTCGGAGCGAACCTCGCGAAGCTGCACGACGGCGGCTACGTGCCGCTGATCATCGCCGGCGTGGTCGGCATGCTGGTGACCACCTGGGTGCGCGGCACGCGGATCGTCAATGCCAAGGCGCACGCCGCGAGCGTCGGCATGGAGCAGCTGGTCGGGATGCTGAAGAAGTCGCACCCGGCCCGCGCGCCGGGGACGGCGGTGTTCCTGACCTCGGACCCCGAGTCGGCCCCGGCGGCGCTGATGCACAACCTCAAGCACAACCATGTGCTGCACGAGCGCAACGTGATCGTGACGGTGACGGTGGCGACGACGCCGCGGGTGACGGACGAGGACCGGTTCGTGCTGCAGCAGATCGGCCCCAGCTTCTGGCGGCTCCGGCTGACCTTCGGCTACATGGAGACGCCGAATGTTCCGAAGGCCCTGGTTCTGGTGCGTCGCGAGGGTCTCGGCTTCGAGATGATGAGCACCTCCTACTTCCTGAACCGCCGGTCCTTCCGGATCACCGGGGCCTCGGCGCTTCCGGCCTGGCAGAGCGCGCTCTTCGTGTCGATGACCAAGGCGGCGTCGGACGCCAGCAACTTCTACCGCCTGCCGTCCAACCGCGTGCTGGAGCTCGGGCAACAGCTGGCGGTGTGATATGGGGGGCTTGGGGGGTCATACGCGAGCCCACGAACAAAGTGTCAAGCAAGGCCAGGTTTGGCCGAGATTGCAATGGTTAACGGCGGTTTGTTAGATGCACACTTTATGCACAATGCATGCACAGGGCATGCAGCAGCAAGGCGCGGGAGCGGAAGGTTAACAGGCTGCCGAAGAAGTGTCGCGGAAGGCTCGGAGAACGACGTCGCCGCCGCGATGGTACTCGAACTCGATCTCGATGGAGCCGTCTTCGAGGAGTTCGGCGGGGCCCGAACCCCGGACCTCGTGCATGTCGTCGTCCCCCTCCCAGTCGAAGGCGACGTCGGAATGGCCATAGGCGAGATCGACGCTCGCCTGAAGCGCGCGGAAGGAGATCGCGCCATGGCCGTCGGCGCGGATGTCGGGCATCGCCGGCCCGCGGAGGTCGAGGCAGCCGCCATCCCGGCGGTCGGCTG
>CAWJOI010000010.1:0-71205 GCA_963844375.1 uncultured Alphaproteobacteria bacterium
CGCACGGGAGGCTCTGGACCCGATCTATGCCTTCGTCAACGATAAGTTCGGCGCCGAGGTTCCGGCCTACTGGAACGATGGGTCTCGATATGTCTGACGGGTGGCCTCATAGAATGGAGGGGGTGTGGCATGCCCGATGATCGCGGGATAGAACTGCTGCCCGGCGAGCAGAAAATCCGCAACTTCAACATCAACTTCGGGCCGCAGCATCCGGCGGCGCACGGGGTGTTGCGGCTGGTGCTCGAGCTCGACGGCGAGATCGTCGAGCGGTGCGATCCGCATATCGGGCTTTTGCACCGCGGTACCGAGAAGCTGATGGAAAGCCGGACGTACCTGCAGAACCTGCCGTATCTCGACCGGCTGGACTATGTGGCGCCGATGAACCAGGAGCATGCCTGGTGCCTCGCCATCGAGAAGCTGACCGGGACGGAGGTGCCGCGGCGGGGGTCGTTGATCCGGGTGCTGTATTCGGAGATCGGGCGGATCCTGAACCATCTCCTCAACGTCACCACGCAGGCGATGGACGTGGGTGCGCTGACGCCGCCGCTCTGGGGGTTCGAGGAGCGCGAGAAGCTCATGGTCTTCTATGAGCGGGCGAGCGGGGCGCGGCTGCATTCGGCCTACTTCCGGCCGGGTGGCGTGCATCAGGACCTTCCGGAGGACCTCGTGGCCGACATCGCCACATGGGCGCGGGCGTTCCCGGCGGTGCTGGACGACATCGAGGGACTGATCACCGAGAACCGCATCTTCAAGCAGCGCAACGTCGATATCGCGGTGGTGAGCCAGGAGGAGTGCCAGGCGCTGGGCTTCTCCGGGGTGATGGTGCGCGGCTCGGGGATTTCGTGGGACCTGCGGCGGAGCCAGCCGTACGAATGCTATGACGAGTTCGACTTCAAGATTCCGCTCGGCACCAATGGCGACTGCTACGACCGCTACCTCTGCCGGATGTGGGAGATGCGCGAGTTGACGAAGATCATCCTGCAGGCCATCGAGAAGCTTGCGGCGTGCCGGGGCGAGCCGGTGCTGACGCGGGGCAAGATCGCGCCGCCGGAGCGGGCGCTGATGAAGACCTCGATGGAGGCGCTGATCCACCACTTCAAGCTCTATACCGAGGGATTTCACGTGCCCGAGGGCGAGGTGTACGCCGCGGTCGAGGCGCCGAAGGGCGAGTTCGGGGTGTATCTGGTGTCGGACGGCAGCAACAAGCCGTACAAGGTGAAGCTGCGCGCGCCGGGGTATCCGCATCTCGCGGCGATGGATCACATCTGCAGGGGGCACATGCTGGCGGACGTTTCGGCGGCGCTGGGATCGCTCGATATCGTGTTTGGGGAGGTGGATCGATGAAATATGCATGGCTTCTGGCGGCCGGTCTGGCTGTGGCGGGTTGCGACATGATGCCAAGTTTCTCGGGCGGACCCGCGCCGGTCGATCCTGCGCGGCAGGCGCAGTTCATCGCCGTCGTCGAGGCGTCCGGCTGCCGGCTCGATCAGGTCGACAACGAGGCCGTTCTCGTACCGGCGGGTTTCAGCGACCAGGAGGCGAGCGCAATCGGCGTGGTTCTGCTTTCCGAGGGGACCGCAGAGTTGGCCGACGACGGTGACCTGATCCTGCTGACGGAGAATTGCATCTGATGCTTCGGCGTCTCCACCACGAGCAGCCCGAGCACTTTGCCTTCACGTCCGCGAACCTCGAGTGGGCCAAGGGGCAGGTGGCGAAGTATCCCGAGGGCCGGCAGGCCAGTGCGGTGATCCCGCTGCTCTGGCGGGCGCAGGAGCAGGAGGGGTGGGTCAGCAAGCCGGCGATCGAGGAGATCGCGCGCATGCTGGGCATGGCCTATATCCGGGTGCTGGAGGTCGCGACCTTCTACTTCATGTTCCAGCTGCAACCCGTTGGCAGCGTTGCGCACGTGCAGGTCTGCGGCACCACGTCCTGCATGATCTGCGGCGCCGAGGAGCTGATCGCGGTCTGCAAGCGGAAGATCGCGGCGCATCCGCACGAGGTGTCGGCGGACGGCAGGTTTTCCTGGGAGGAGGTCGAGTGCCTCGGCGCCTGCGCCAATGCGCCGATGGCGCAGATCGGCAAGGATTATTACGAGGACCTGACGGCGGAGGGATTCGCCGGGCTCCTCGACGCCTTCGCGCGGGGCGAGGTGCCGTTGCCGGGACCGCAGAACGGACGCTTCGCCTCCGAGCCGCTGGGAGGACTGACGTCGCTGGCCGGGGCGCCGCGGGATCTGGAGACCAACGCCTCCGTGACGCTGGCGCAGCGCTTGGGGGACACGGTTGCGCGGATCATGGGCGACGAACCGTCGCCGCGCACCGCGGTCGCCGGGATGCAGAAGCGGCCGAGCATCGACACCCGCGAAAACAGCGACCACGGTCCGGCGGTGGCACCGGTCCGGCCCGCCGGGCTGGACGCGCCGCGCGGGGAGGGGCCGGACGACCTCAAGCTGATCAAGGGGGTCGGGGTGGTGCTGGAGGGGATGCTCCATCGTCTCGGCTACTACCACTTCGACCAGATTGCCGCCTGGACGCCGGAGGAGGTCGCCTGGGTCGACGAGAACCTGGAAGGTTTCCACGGTCGCGTCACCCGCGAGGGCTGGGTCGAGCAGGCACGGGAGCTGGCGGAGGAGGGCGAGACACCGCACGCGCAAGAGAAGATCAGGGACGAATGATGCTGGGCTTGGGAGGCTAGGCGGATGGCAGACAGCCAGGTTGAACGGAACGAGATCTTCTGGTCGCTGGTGAGCTGGGGCGCGGGGATTCTGGCGGGCCTGGTGGTCGGCTATGCGGTGGCCGGGGTGTTTGGCGAGCCGGCGGCGGGGATCGTGTTCGGCGGGGTCACCTTCGTGATCGCGGCCTGGGTCCTGAGCCGCTACCTCGGGCCACCGGCCGACGATGCGGCGCCGTCTCTGGCGCGCGCATGCCGCGCATGTCGGGCACGCTGGCGGCCATGGGGGACATGTGCATGCGGCTCCCGCGGCCCCGGTGGCGGCCCCTGTCGCGGAGCCGACGCCGGCGAAGGCGCCGGTGGCTGCACCCGATCCGCAGGTGATCAGCGAGCGGGTGCGCGATGCGGCGCGGGCAGCCGGCGAGGCGGCGCGCGCGGCGCTGGGCGATGCCCCGGCGCCGGCGTTCGCGGGCGAGGAGAGCCGGCCGGCGGCGCTGGCGGGGCCGCGCGAGGGTGCTGGGGACGATCTGAAGAAGATCAAGGGCGTAGGGCCGAAACTTGAGGAAATGCTGCACGGGCTCGGCTTCTATCACTTCGACCAGATTGCCGCCTGGACCGCGGCGGAGATCGCCTGGGTGGACTCGCATCTCGAAGGGTTCAACGGGCGGGCGACGCCGGGACGACTGGGTGGGGCAGGCGACGATTCTCGCGGGGGGCGGCGAGACGGAGTTCTCGCAGCGCGTCGACAAGGGTGAGGTCTACTGACGGGGAGGGCTGACTATGGCGGAAAGACATCCGGTATCGACTGACCTGTTCTGGACGTTGGCGGTCTGGATCGGGGCCCTGCTGGGCGGCGTTGTATTTGCCGTCGTGATCGGAAGGATCGCCGGGGCGGGCGCGGGGGCGGGGCTGTTCTTCGGGGCGATCATCTTCGTCGTGACCGGCTTGTTCGTGGCCGGTTTCACGGCCGCCTCCAGCCTGCCGCCGCCGAACACCCTGACCGCGCCGACGGTGCCTCGCAGCGCGACCAGCGGGCCGAGGCCGGGCGCATCGGACGACAGGTCCGCTCCGGCGCTGCCCGAGACGGTCGGGGGAAAGGTCGCCAAGGCCTCCTTCCATACCGGCGAGGCGGTGCGTGCGCTCGGCGCGGCCGTGGGTCAGGCGGCCACCGAGCTGGGCGGGGTGGTCGGCAAGGTGGCGACGGAAGTGAGCAGCACGGTGGCACGCAAGGCCGGCGATGTCCGCGACGAGGTTGTGCCGGCGACGCCAGCCCCGGTCGAGGTCCAGCCCGATGAAGCGCGCGTCGCCCCCGATGTCGTGGTTTCGCAGCCCGGCGGGCTCGCCGCGGCGCGGGAGGGTGGGGCGGATGATCTGAAGAAGATCAAGGGCGTCGGGCCGAAGCTGGAGGGGATGCTGAACGGGCTCGGCTTCTATCACTTCGACCAGATCGCCGCGTGGAGCGCGGCGGAGATCGCCTGGGTGGACTCGCATCTCGAAGGGTTCAACGGGCGGGCGACGCGGGACGACTGGGTGGGGCAGGCGAAGGTCCTGTCGGGCGGCGGAGAGACCGAGTTCTCGGCGCGGGTCGACCGCGGCGAAATTTACTGAGGGATATCAGGCGGATGCTGGCGGACAAGGATCGCATCTTCACCAACCTCTACGGCATGTTCGACCGCTCCCTGGCGGGGGCGCGGGCGCGCGGGCAGTGGGACGACACCGCCGGGCTGATCGCCCGGGGGCGGGACAAGATCGTCGAGGAGGTGAAGGCGAGCGGGCTGCGCGGGCGGGGCGGCGCCGGCTTTCCGACCGGGCTGAAATGGTCGTTCATGCCGAAGGGGTCGGACGGGCGGCCGCACTATCTGGTCGTGAATGCTGACGAATCGGAGCCGGGGACCTGCAAGGACCGGGAGATCATGCGCCACGACCCGCATACGCTGGTCGAGGGGTGCCTGATCGCCGGGTTCGGCGATGGGGGCGCATGCCGGGTACATCTACATCCGGGGCGAGTACATCCGCGAGCGCGAGGCGCTGCAGGTGGCGATCGACGAGGCGTATGACGCCGGGCTGATCGGGAAGAATGCCTGCGGGAGCGGGTTCGACTTCGACCTGTACCTGCACCACGGGGCGGGGGCGTACATCTGCGGCGAGGAGACGGCGCTGCTGGAGAGCCTGGAAGGGCGCAAGGGGATGCCGCGGCTGAAGCCGCCTTTTCCTGCGAATACCGGGCTTTATGGGGCGCCTTCCACGGTCAACAACGTGGAGTCGATCGCGGTGGTGCCGACGATCCTGCGGCGGGGACCGGGGTGGTTCGCGAGTTTCGGGCGGCCGAACAACGCGGGGACGAAGCTCTATGGGGTGTCGGGGCACGTGAACAAGCCGTGCGTGGTCGAGGACGCCATGTCGATCACGCTGCGCGACCTGATCGACAAGCATTGCGGCGGCGTGCGGGGCGGCTGGAAGAACCTCAAGGCGGTGATTCCGGGCGGGGCGTCGGTTCCGCTTCTGCCGGCAAGTGTCTGTGATGACGCGATAATGGACTTCGACTGGCTGCGGGAGCAGCGGTCGGGGCTGGGCACGGCGGCGGTGATCGTGATGGACCAGTCGACCGACGTGATCAAGGCGATCTGGCGGCTCAGCAAGTTCTACAAGCACGAGAGCTGCGGGCAGTGCACGCCGTGCCGGGAGGGCACGGGGTGGATGATGCGGGTCATGGACCGGCTGGTCACGGGGGATGCGGAGGTCGAGGAGATCGACATGCTGCTGGACGTGACCAAGCAGGTGGAGGGGCACACGATCTGCGCGCTGGGGGATGCGGCGGCGTGGCCGATCCAGGGGCTGGTGCGGCACTTCAGGGACGAGATCGAGGACCGGATCAAGGCGAAGCGGACCGGGCGGGTGAGTGCGGTGGCGGCGGAGTGAAAGGCGTGCGGGGGCAAGGGTTAACGGCGAAATGCTCGATATGGAATCCGTATGGAAATCGTATGGCTTCCATATGGGTCCTGATCGGTCGGGAATGAGAGGTTAACGGGTGCACCTGGCGCAGCTCAACATCGGTCGGCTGGTGGCGGAGACCGACGATCCGCGGGTGGCGGAGTTCATGGCGGCGCTGGACCGGGTCAATGGCATCGGCAAGCGGATGCCGGGGTTCGTGTGGATGATGGAAGGCTCGGGCGAGCCGGGGACGGGGAACACCGAGACCAAGCTCGACGGGGATCCGCGGTTCGTGTCGAACCTGACGGTCTGGGAGAGCGTCGAGGCGCTGGAGCAGTTCGTGTGGAACACGGTGCACCGGCAGTTCTATGAACGGCGGGCGGAGTGGTTCGAAGTGCTGGGCGAGCGGCACCTGGTGCTGTGGTGGGTGCCGGAGGGGCACCGGCCGACGCTGGAGGAGGCGCTGGAGCGGCTGGAGCACCTGCGGGTGCATGGCGACAGCGACCATGCCTTCGGCTGGGCGCACGCGAAGGAAGCGCGGCTGTGGCAGGTGAAAGCCTGCTCGGCGGTGGCAGCGGAGTAGACCATGGCCGATCTCAGGAAACTCATCATCGACGGCACCGAGATCGAGGTCGATCCGCGGCTGACGCTGTTGCAGGCGTGCGAGCAGGCGGGGGTCGAGGTGCCGCGGTTCTGCTACCACGAGCGGCTGTCGATCGCGGGCAACTGCCGGATGTGCCTGGTCGAGGTGGTGGGCGGGCCGCCGAAGCCGGCGGCGTCCTGCGCCATGCAGGTCAAGGATCTGCGGCCGGGACCGGAGGGGCAGCCGCCGCAGGTCAAGACGACGACGCCGATGGTCAAGAAGGCGCGCGAGGGGGTGATGGAGTTCCTGCTCATCAACCACCCGCTCGACTGCCCGATCTGCGACCAGGGCGGCGAGTGCGACCTGCAGGACCAGGCGATGGCCTATGGCGTCGATTTCAGCCGCTACCGCGAGCCGAAGCGGGCGGCGATCGATCCCGACCTCGGGCCGCTGGTGGCGACCTGCATGACGCGCTGCATCTCGTGCACCCGGTGCGTGCGGTTCCTGACCGAGGTGGCGGGCGTGCCGGAGATGGGGCAGACCGGGCGCGGCGAGGACAGCGAGATCACCAGCTACCTCGGGGCGATGCTGACCAGCGAGCTGCAGGGGAACGTCATCGACCTCTGCCCGGTGGGGGCGCTGACCTCCAAGCCCTATGCCTTCACGGCGCGGCCGTGGGAGCTGACCAAGACCGAGTCGATCGACGTGATGGACGCGCTGGGCTCGAACATCCGCGTGGACGCCAAGGGGCGCGAGGTGATGCGGATCCTGCCGCGCAACAACGACGGCGTGAACGAGGAATGGCTGTCCGACCGGTCGCGCTTCGTCTGGGACGGGCTGCGGCGGCAGCGGCTGGACCGGCCCTATGTGCGAACGAACGGGCGGCTGAAGCCGGCGGGCTGGGGCGAGGCGTTCGATGCGGTGGCCAAGGCGGTGAAGGGCAGGAAGGTCGTCGGGCTGGTCGGGGATCTGGCGCCCGTCGAGGCGGCGTTCGCGCTGCGGGAACTGGTCGCGGGGCTGGGCGGGACGGTGGAGTGCCGCACCGATGGCGCGAAGCTGCCGGCGGGGAACCGCAGCGGCTACGTGGGGACGGCGGCGATCGCCGACATCGACGGGGCGAAGGCAATCCTGCTCGTCGGCACGAACCCGCGGGTCGAGGCGCCGGTGCTGAATGCGCGGCTGCGCAAGGCGTGGCTGAACGGGGCGGTGATCGGGACGGTCGGGACGCCGGCGGATCTCACCTATCCCGCCGAGCACCTGGGGTCGGGGGTGCAGGCGCTGGAGCGCCTGACCGCCGAGCCGTTGAGCGAGGAGGAGCGGGAGGTCCCCAGCGTCGTGATCCTGGGGCAGGGCGCGCTGGCCGGGGCGGACGGCGCGGCGGTGCTCGCCAAGGTCATGGCGCACTGCGAGCACACCGCGTCGAAGCTCCTGGTGCTGCACACGGCGGCGAGCCGCGTGGGGGCGATGGACCTGGGCTGCGTGACGGAGGGCGGCATCGACTCCGCGCTGGACGGGGCGGAGGTGGTCTATAACCTGGGGGCCGACGAGATCGACGTGCCGGCGGGGGCCTTCGTGATCTACCAGGGAAGCCATGGCGACCGCGGCGCGCATCGGGCGGACGTGATCCTGCCGGGGGCGGCCTGGACCGAGGAGCCGGGGATTTTCGTCAACACCGAGGGGCGGCCGCAGATGGCGAACCGGGCCGGTTTCCCGCCGGGCGAGGCGCGGGAGAACTGGGCGATCCTGCGGGCGCTGTCGGCGGTGCTGGGGCAGACGCTGCCGTTCGACTCGATTGCGGCGCTGCGGCGGCGGATGGTGGCGGAAGCGCCGCACCTGGGGCGGATCGACGTGGTGCCGGAGAACGAGTGGATGCCGGTGGCGGCGGGCGACGTGCGCGGCGGCGACTTCACCGCGGCGCGGGGCGAGCATTTCCTGGCCAACCCGATCATGCGGGCGAGCGAGGTCCTGGCCGAGCTGGCGCGGCTGGCGCGGGACCGGGCCGGCCAGGCCCTGGCGGCGGAGTAGCGGCATGGAGTTCTTCACCCACGGCTTCGGCCTCTTCATCCTGATCCTGGCGCAGTGCCTGGCGGTGACGCTGGTGGTGCTGGTCAGCCTCGCGTTCCTGATGTACGGCGACCGCAAGATCTGGGCGGCGGTGCAGATGCGCCGCGGGCCGAACGTGGTGGGCCCCTGGGGGCTGCTGCAGAGCTTCGCGGACTTCCTCAAGTACATCGTCAAGGAGATCGTCGTCCCCGCGGGCGCGGACAAGGCGGTGTTCTTCATCGCGCCGATGGTGAGCTTCGTGCTGCCGGCGATCGTCTGGGTGGTGATCCCCTGGGCGCCGGGCTGGGTGATCTCGGACATGAACGTGGGGATCCTGTTCATCTTCGCGATCTCGAGCCTGCACGTCTATGCGATCATCATGGGCGGCTGGGCGTCGAACTCGAAGTATCCCTTCCTGGGCGGGCTGCGCTCGGCGGCGCAGATGATCTCCTACGAGGTGTCGATCGGGTTCATCATCGTGGGCGTGCTGATCTCCACCGGGTCGCTGAACCTGAGCCGGATCGTGGAGGCGCAGGACGGGAGCTGGGGGCTGTTCAGCTGGTACTGGCTGCCGCATTTCCCGATGGTGGTGCTGTTCTTCATCAGCGCGCTGGCCGAGACGAACCGGCCGCCGTTCGACCTGCCCGAGGCGGAGAGCGAGCTGGTGGCGGGGTACCAGGTGGAATATTCCTCGACGCCGTTCCTGCTCTTCATGATCGGCGAGCTGATGAGCGTGTTCTTCATGTGCGCGCTGATCTCGATCCTGTTCTTCGGCGGGTGGCTGTCGCCGATCCCGGGGATCCCCGACGGGGCGCTCTGGCTGTTCATCAAGATGCTGCTCTGGTTCTTCATGTTCGCCATGGTGAAGGCGATCGTGCCGCGCTATCGCTACGACCAGCTGATGCGGATCGGCTGGAAGGTGTTCCTGCCCCTGTCGCTGGGCTGGGTGGTGCTGGTCGGGCTCTTCGCGCAGTACGGGTGGTTCTGGGGCGCCTACCAGCGCTGGATCGGAGGCTGAGAATGGCGATCCCGCTCGGGCGCGCGGCGTCCTACTTCCTGCTCGCGGACTTCATCGGCGGGCTTTCGCCTGGGGATGAAGTACTTCTTCAAGCCGAAGGCGACGCTGAACTATCCGCACGAGAAGGGGCCCTTGAGCCCGCGGTTCCGCGGGGAGCATGCGCTCCGGCGGTATCCCGAACGGCGAGGAGCGGTGCATCGCCTGCAAGCTCTGCGAGGCGATCTGCCCGGCGCAGGCGATCACCATCGACGCGGAGCCGCGCGAGGACGGGAGCCGGCGGACGACGCGGTACGACATCGACATGACCAAGTGCATCTACTGCGGGTTCTGCCAGGAGGCGTGCCCGGTGGACGCGATCGTCGAGGGGCCGAACTTCGAGTTCGCCACCGAGACGCGCGAGGAGCTGTTCTACGACAAGGCGAAGCTCCTGGACAACGGCGACCGCTGGGAGTCGGAGATCGCGCGCAACCTCGAGCTAGACGCGCCGTACCGCTGAGGGGGATGTGATGGGGTTCGCGACTTTCGCCTTCTATCTCTTCGCCGTCGTCGCGGTCGCTGGCCGGGGCGATGGTGATCTTCGCGCGGAACCCGGTGCACTCGGTGCTGTGGCTGATCCTGGCGTTCTTCGCGGCGGCGGGGCTCTTCGTGCTGCTCGGGGCCGAGTTCGTGGCGATGCTGATGCTCATCGTCTACGTCGGCGCGGTGGCGGTGCTGTTCCTGTTCGTGGTGATGATGCTCGACGTGGACTTCGCCGAGCTGCGCGAGGGGATGGCGAAGCTGTCTGCCGATCGGGCTCCTGATCGGGGTGGTGCTGCTGGTGCAGCTCAGCTTCGTCTTCGGCAGCTGGGAGGTGAGCGAGCAGGCGCTGTCGCTGCGGCAGGCGGTCACGCCGCCGGTGGAGGCGGTGGACAACACCACGGCGCTCGGGATGCTGATCTATACCCGGTACGTCTTCGTGTTCCAGGCGGCGGGGCTGATCCTCCTGGTGGCGATGATCGGGGCGATCGTGCTGACCCTGCGCAAGCGGGCGTGGGTCAAGCGGCAGGACGTGCTGAAGCAGATGTACCGCGACCCCAAGGCCGCGGTGACCCTCGTGGACATCAAACCGGGGCAGGGGGCATGATCGGGCTGGCGCACTACCTGACGGTCGCGGCGATCCTGTTCGTCACCGGGATCGTGGGGATCTTCATCAACCGCAAGAACGTCATCATCATCCTGATGTCGATCGAGCTGATGCTGCTGGCGGTGAACATCAACTTCATCGCCTTCTCGGCGCATCTCGGCGACCTGGTGGGCCAGGTCTTCGTGCTCTTCGTGCTGACGGTCGCCGCCGCCGAGGCGGCGATCGGGCTCGCCATCCTCGTCTGCTTCTTCCGCAATACCGGAACGATCGCGGTCGAGGACATCAACGTGATGAAGGGCTGACGCCGCGATGGTGACGATCATTCTCTTCGCGCCGCTGCTCGGCGCCGTGCTCTGCGGGTTCGGGTATCGCTGGCTTTCCGAGAAGGGGGCGATGGTCACGGCGACCTCGCTTCTGTTCCTGGCGTGCCTGCTGAGCTGGATCGTCTTCTTCACCTTCGACGGCGTCACGGTCAGACCCATCCGTATTTCCGCTGGATCGAGTCGGGGACGCTGGCGGCGGACTGGGGCTACCGGCTGGACCGGATGACGGCGATCATGCTGGTGGTGGTGACGACGGTGTCGTCGCTCGTGCACCTCTACAGCTTCGGCTACATGGAGCACGACGACAACTTCAGGCATGGCGAGAGCTACAAGCCGCGGTTCTTCGCCTACCTGTCGTTCTTCACCTTCGCGATGCTGGCGCTCGTCACCGCCGACAACCTCTTGCAGCTGTTCTTCGGCTGGGAGGGGGTGGGCGTCGCCTCGTACCTGCTGATCGGCTTCTACTATCGCAAGCAGAGCGCGGGGGCGGCGGCGATCAAGGCGTTCGTCGTCAACCGGGTGGGCGACTTCGGGTTCCTGCTGGGGATCTTCACGCTCTACGTGCTGGTCGATTCCATCTACCTGACCGACATCTTCGCCGCCGCGCCGACGCTGCCCGAGACGCAGATCACCTTCCTCTGGCGGGAGTGGAATGCCGCCGAGGTGGCGTCGTTCCTGCTGTTCATCGGCGCCATGGGCAAGTCGGCGCAGCTTTTCCTGCACACCTGGCTGCCGGACGCCATGGAGGGCCCGACGCCGGTGTCCGCGCTCATCCATGCCGCGACGATGGTGACGGCGGGCGTGTTCCTGGTCTGCCGCATGTCGCCGGTGCTGGAGTGGGCGCCCTATACGCTGACCTTCATCACCTTCATCGGGGCGGCGACGGCGTTCTTCGCCGCGACGGTGGGGCTGGTGCAGAACGACATCAAGCGGGTGATCGCCTACTCCACCTGCTCGCAGCTCGGCTACATGTTCGTGGCGGCGGGGGTCGGGGCGTATCCGGCGGCGATGTTCCACCTGTTCACCCACGCCTTCTTCAAGGCGATGCTGTTCCTCGGCGCGGGCTCGGTGATCACACGCGATGCACCACGAGCAGGACATGCGCAACTACGGCGGGCTCCGGCACAAGATCCCCAAGACCTTCTGGGCGATGCTGATCGGCACGCTGGCGATCACCGGCGTCGGCATCCCGCTGACGCACATCGGCTTCGCGGGGTTCCTGTCGAAGGACGCGATCATCGAGAGCGCCTGGGCGGGGCAGAACGGGGCGGCGCACTTCGCCTTCATCGCGCTGGTGATCTCGGCGCTCTTCACCAGCTTCTACTCGTGGCGGCTGATCTTCATGACCTTCTTCGGCACGCCGAGGGGCGACCATCACGCCTATGACCACGCGCACGAGAGCCCGAACACCATGCTGATCCCGCTCGGGGTGCTGGCGGCGGGGTCGATCCTGGCGGGCATGGTCTGGTACAACGCCGTTCTTCGGCGACCACGACGAGATGAACGCCTGGTTCGGCATCCCGGCGCACCATGAGGCCGGGGCGGTCGAGCCGGAGGCGGCGGAGGTCGCGCCGCAGGTGGTGGAGCAGGCGGAGGAGGCTGCCGAGGGGCAGGCGCCCGCGGCGGAGGCGCACAGCGAGGCGGCGCCTGCGGCCGAGGAGGGCCACGCGGAAGCCGCCGCCGGGCACGACGGCGAGGTGCCGGGGATGGGCGGCGCGGTGTTCTTCGGGCCGGACAACCACGTGATCGACGACGCGCACCATGCGCCGGCGTGGGTCAAGGCCTCGCCGTTCTTCGCGATGCTGATCGGGGCGCTGGTCGCCTACTGGTTCTACATCGTCAACCCGTCGCTGCCGGGGGCGCTGGCGCGGAACCAGCCGGTGCTCTACCGCTTCCTGCTCAACAAGTGGTACTTCGACGAGATCTACGACTTCGTGTTCGTGCGGCCGGCGACGTGGCTGGGCACCTTCCTCTGGAGGGGGGGCGACATGGGGACGATCGACGGGACGCTGAACGGCATCGCCATGGGGATCATCCCCTGGTTCACCCGGCTCGCGGGCCGGGCGCAGTCGGGGTATCTCGTTCCACTATGCCTTCGCCATGGTGCTGGGGCTGGTGGTGCTGACGCTCTGGCTCGGCCTCGGGAGCGCCGGGCGATGAACAGCCTCCTCTCGCTCGTCACCTTCCTGCCGCTGATCGGCGCGGTGGTGCTGCTCGTCTTCCTGCGCGGCGAGGACGAGCTGGCGCAGAAGAACGCCAAGCTGCTGGCGCTCTTCACCACCACCGCCACCTTCCTGCTGTCGCTCTTCGTGCTTCTTCGGCTTCGACCCGCAGAACCCCGGGTTCCAGTTCGTCGAGGAGCGGCCGTGGCTCGGCGGGCTCACCTACAAGATGGGCGTCGACGGCATCTCGGTGCTGTTCGTGATGCTGACGACCTTCCTGATGCCGTTGACCATCGCGGCGAGCTGGGGGGTCGACAACCGGGTCAAGGAGTACATGGTCGCCTTCCTGCGTGCTCGAGACGCTGATGCTCGGCGTCTTCTGCGCGCTGGACCTCGTGCTCTTCTACATCTTCTTCGAGGGCGGGCTGATCCCGATGTTCCTGATCATCGGCATCTGGGGCGGGGCGCAGCGCATCTACGCCAGCTTCAAGTTCTTCCTCTACACCTTCTTCGGCTCGGTGCTGATGCTGGTGGCGATGATCGCGATGTACTACCAGGCCGGCACCACCGACATCCCGACGCTGCTGGACGTTCCAGTTCGCGTCGGACCCGATGCGGGTGCTGGGCTTCACGGTGATCGGCGGGGTGCAGACGCTGATGTGGCTCGCCTTCTTCGCGAGCTTCGCGGTGAAGATGCCGATGTGGCCGGTGCACACCTGGCTGCCGGACGCGCACGTGCAGGCGCCGACGGCGGGGTCGGTGGTGCTGGCGGCGATCCTCCTGAAGATGGGCGGCTACGGGTTCCTGCGGTTCTAGCGTGCCGATGTTCCCGGTGGCCTCGGAGCTGATGGCGGACTTCGTCTTCACGCTCTCGGTGATCGCCATCATCTACACCAGCCTGGTGGCGATGGTGCAGGAGGACATGAAGAAGCTGATCGCCTATTCGTCGGTGGCGCACATGGGCTTCGTGACCATGGGGATCTTCGCGCTGAACCGGCAGGGGATCGACGGGGCGATCTTCCAGATGCTCAGCCACGGCTTCATCTCCGGGGCGCTCTTCCTCGTCGTCGGCGTGGTCTACGACCGGATGCACACCCGCGAGATCGCGGCCTACGGCGGGCTGGTCGGACCGGATGCCGGCCTTCGCGCTTCGTCTTCATGCTGTTCACGCTCGGCAATGTCGGGCTGCCGGGGACGAGCGGCTTCGTCGGCGAGTTCCTGACGCTGGCCGGGGTGTTCCAGGTCTCGACCTGGGTGGCGTTCTTCGCGGCCACCGGGGTGATCCTCAGTCGCCTGCTACGCGCTCTGGCTCTACCGGCGGGTGGTGTTCGGCGATCTGATCAAGGAGAGCCTGAAGACCATCCAGGACATGGGCCGGCGCGAGAAGCTGATCTTCGCGCCGCTGGTCGCGGCGATGATCGTCGCTCGGGGTCTATCCGGCGCTGATCCTCGACATCATCGGCCCGTCGGTGGCGGCGCTGATCGACCATACCCAGGCGGCGCTCGCGGCTTCGGCCCCGACGCTCGCCGCGAACTGACCGGAGGCCGCCGCGATGCTCGCCGAGTACCTGAACGTCGTCGCCCCCGAGGTGGTGCTGGCGGTCTTCGCCATGGCCGCGCTGATGTGGGGCGCCTATGCCGGGCGCGAGGTGGGGTCGGGCGTGCTCTGGGCGTCCTGCGTGCTGCTGGTCGCTGGTCGGGCTCTGGGTGGGGTTCCAGCCGGAGGGGGCGCGGGTGGCCTTCGACGGGTCGTTCGTCAGCGACGGCTTCGCGCGCTTCTCCAAGGTGATGATCCTGTTCGGCGCCGCGGCGACGCTGGCGCTCAGCCACGACTACCTGGTCAAGGCCGGGCTGATGAAGTTCGAGTATCCGGTGCTGATCGTGCTCTCGGTGGTCGGCATGATGACCATGGTCTCGGCGCGGGACCTGATCGTGCTCTACATGGGGCTCGAGCTGCAGAGCCTGGCGCTCTACGTGGTGGCGGCGTTCCGGCGGGACTCGCTGCGCTCGACCGAGGCGGGGCTGAAGTATTTCGTGCTGGGGGCGCTGTCGTCGGGGCTGCTGCTCTACGGCGCGAGCCTGACCTACGGCTTCGCGGGCACCACGGGGTTCGCCGGCATCGCCGAGTCGATCGGGCGCGGAGCCGCTGGCGCTGGGGCTGGTCTTCGGGCTGGTGTTCCTCTGCGCCGGCATCGCCTTCAAGGTGTCGGCGGTGCCGTTCCACATGTGGACGCCCGACGTCTACGAGGGCTCGCCGACGCCGGTGACGGCCTTCTTCGCCACGGCGCCGAAGGTGGCGGCGGCGGCGATGTTCGCGCGGCTGCTTGTTCGACGCCTTCGGGGGCGCGGTGGGGGACTGGCAGCAGATCCTGGCGCTCCTGTCGGTGGCCTCGATGTTCCTCGGCGCGGTCGGCGGCGATCGGGCAGCGCAACTTCAAGCGGCTGATGGCCTATTCCTCGATCAGCCACATGGGCTATGCGCTGATGGGCCTCGCGGCGGGGACCGAGCAGGGGGCGCAGTCGCTGCTGATCTATCTCGCGATCTACGTGGCGATGAACGTCGGCGTCTTCGCCTTCATCCTGAACATGGAGCGGGACGGCAAGCCGGTGACCGACATCGTATGCGCTCGGGCTCTACAGCCGGGTGGAGCCGGCGCGGGCGCTGGCGCTGGCGGTGCTGATGTTCAGCCTGGCGGGGGTGCCGCCGCTGGTCGGCTTCTTCGGGAAGTTCTACGTGCTGAAGGCGGCGGTGGACGCCGGGCTGGTCTGGCTGGCGGTGGCGGGCGTGGTGGCGAGCGTGATCGGCGCCTATCTACTACCTGCGCATCGTCTATCTGATGTATTTCGGCGAGGCCGTCGGAGCCGCTGGACGGGCGGATGCCGGCGCTGCACTGGGCGCTGCTGGCGGTGTCGGCGCTCGGCGATGGTGGTCGGGCGTCGTCAATCTCTTCGGCGTCGAGACGCTCGCCGCCTCGGCGGCCGCGACGCTGGTGCAGTAGCGCATGACGTCCTGGCCGGCCGGGGTCGGCCGCGAGATCCATCCCGAGCTCGACAGCACCAACGCCGAGGCGCTGCGCCGGGCGCGGCCGGCGACGACCGGGCCGGCCTGGATCTGCGCGCTGCGGCAGACCGCGGCGCGCGGGCGGCGGGGGCGGGCCTGGGCGATGGCGGCAGGGGAACTTCGCGGCGAGCCTGCTGCTGCCGGCCGCCGGGGGCGCTGGCGCAGCGGTCGTTCGTGGCGGCGCTGGGGCTGCTCGACGCGATGGTGGCGGTGACGGGGCGGCCGGAGCTCTTCGCGCTGAAGTGGCCGAACGACGTGCTGCTGTCGGCGGCGGCAAGGTCGCGGGGATCCTGCTCGAGACGGGCGGGCCGGCGGGCCGGCCGCCGGCGCTCGGCGATCGGGATCGGGGTCAACCTCGCCGCGCGCGCCGGAGGCCGGCGGAGCTGGAGCCGGGGGCGGTGCCGCCGGCGAGCCTGCGCGGCGCCACCGGGATCGCGCATCGGGCCGGAGGAGTTCCTCGACCTCCTGGCGCCGGCGGTGGACGCGTGGGAGGAGCGGCTCTCGGACGAGGGCTTCGCGCCGCTGCGCTCGGCCTGGCTGGCGCGGGCGACGCGGATCGGCGAGGAGATCACCGCGCGGCTGCCCGACCGGGCGATCACCGGGCGCTTCGAGACGATCGACGCCACGGGCGCGCTGGTGCTGGCGACCGACGGCGGGCCGGGTGGTGCTGCCGGCGGCGGAGGTCCATTTCTGGCCGCGCTCGGAGGCCGGGCATGCTGCTCGCCATTGACGTCGGCAACACCAACATGGTCTTCGCGCTGCACGACGGCAGCGCGGGTCGTGGCCGAGTGGCGCTGCCGCACCGAGCGCCAGCGCACGGCGGACGAGTATTTCGTCTGGCTGGAGCAGCTGATGGACCATGCCGGGATCGAGGCGGAGCATCCGCTCGGTGGTCGATCTCCTCGGTGGTGCCGCAGGTGGTCTTCAACCTGCGCGTCCTCTCCGACCGCTATTTCCACACCCGCCCGAAGGTGGTGGGCAAGCCCGAGCGTCGAAGCTCGGCGTGCCGGTCAGGGTCGATCCGACCGCCACGGTCGGCGCCGACCGGCTGGTCAATACCGTGGGGGCCTACGACCGCTACGGCGGCGACCTGATCGTGGTCGACTTCGGCACCGCCACCACCTTCGACGTGGTCGACTTCGACGGCGCCTATGTCGGCGGCATCATCGCGCCGGGCGTCAACCTGTCGCTGAAGGCGCTGCACGACGCGGCGGCGGCGCTGCCCTTCATCGACATGACGCGCCCGAGCAGGTGGTCGGCACCAACACCGTTGCCTGCATGCAGTCGGGCATCTACTGGGGCTACATCGGCTTGATCGAGGGCCTGTGCGCGCGCATCCGCGCCGAGCGGGCGCGGCCCATGACCGTCATCGGAACCGGGGGACTGTCCACCCTCTTCGCGCAAGGGACAGACGTGCTGCAGAAGATCGACACGGATCTGACCATCCACGGGCTCGTGCTGATCGACCGCCTGAACAGGGAGTGACACGGGGCTTCATGGCAAAACCGGACCGGCTGATCTACCTCGCGCTTGGCGGCGCGGGCGAGATCGGCATGAACATGTACCTCTACGGCTACGGGCCGGAGGGGGCGGAGCGCTTCATCCTCGTGGACATGGGCGTGAGCTTTCCGACCATGGAATCCTCGCCCGGCGTCGAGCTGATCATGGCGGACCCCGCCTGGATCCAGGCGCGCGCCGACCGGCTGGAGGCGATCTTCATCACCCACGGGCACGAGGACCACGTCGGCGCGCTCGGCCTGCTCTGGCACCGGCTGAAGGCGCCGGTGCATGCCCGCCGCTTCACCGCCGCGCTGGCCAAGTCGAAGATGGAGCGCGCCGGGCAGGACACCGGCGCCGTGCGCCAGGAGGCGCCCTGGCCGCACGTGGTGCATGCGGGGCCGTTCACGGTCGGGTTCCTGCCGATCGCGCATTCGATCCCGGAGAGCTCGGCGCTGGTCATCGACACGCCGGCGGGGCGGATCCTGCACAGCGGCGACTTCAAGGCCGACCCGACGCCGCTGGTGGGCGAGCCGTTCGACGCGGAGGCCTTTCGCGCGCTCGGGGACCAGGGCGTGAAGGTCCTGGCCTGCGATTCCACCAACGTCTTCAACGCCCATGCCGGCCGCTCGGAGGCGACGCTGATCGAACCGATCGGCGCGCTGATGCGCGAGGCCGAGGGCATGGTGGTCGCCACCACGTTCGCATCGAACGTGGCGCGGCTCCGCACGCTGGCGCTGGCGGCGCGCGCCGCCGGGCGCGAGGTGGTGGTGCTGGGGCGGGCGATGAACACCATGCTGAAGACCGCCCACGCCGCCGAGGTGCTGGAGGGCTTTCCGCCGACGCTCGATCCGCTCGACGCCGACAGGGTGCCGCGCCGCAACCTGCATGGTCCTCGCCACCGGCAGCCAGGGCGAGCGCCGCGCGGCCTCGGCGCAGCTGGCGCAGGGCAAGTATCTCGGCTTCGAGCTGCGGGCAGGCGACACCTTCCTCTTCTCGTCGAAGACCATTCCCGGCAACGAGGTCTCGGTCGCGCGCATCCTCAACGCGCTGAGCGAGAAGGGCGTCACGGTCATCGACGACAGCGACGGGCACTACCACGTCTCCGGGCACGCCAACCGGCCCGACCTCGTCACGCTTGCAGGAGCTGGTGCGGCCGCGGATGCTGGTTCCGATGCACGGCGAGCACCGCCACCTTTCGGCGATGGCCGCGCTCGGCGCGCGACCGCGGCATCGCCGCGGCGATCGCCCCCAACGGCACGCTGGTGGACCTGACCGGCGACGCGCCGCGGCTGGTGGAGAAGATCGAGACCGGGCGGATCTATCTCGACGGCACCGAGCTCATCGGCGCCATGGACGGGGTGGTGCGCGAGCGCATCCGCATGGCGATGCGCGGGCACGTGGCGGTCAGCGTCATCATCGACGAGCGCGGCCGGCCGATCGGCGGGGCCTGGGTGACGGCGACGGGGCTGCCGGACAATGCCGAAGATGCGCGACGGTCTGGAGGGGGCGATGGAGGCGGAGCTCGGCCGGGTGCTGGCGCGGGCGAAGCGGGCGGAGCTCGACGACGACGACGCGCTGGAGGAGCTGATCCAGCGGGCGTGCGCGCGGATCTGCAACGACGCGATCGGGAAGAAGCCGGTGGTGACGGTGATGATCAGCCGGCTGGAGGCGTGAGGCTGGGTCAACAGGTTTGCGAGACCTGGAGATGCACACGTTATGCGTCAACAGACGCATGCACAACGCGGATGCCAAGCATGCAGCCTGCGCTTGAATCGTTGAGGCAAACAGTCGCCGGTCAGGCTGCGGCGCTGGGCGCCCCAGAGCTCGGCGAGCTTCAGGCACATGCCGACGGAGGCGGCCATGTCCTGGACGCTACCCATTCGCGGGGGCCGTGGATTTCCTGCATGCCGGTGAAGAGGTTGGGGCAGGGGATGCCCATCTCGGTGAGGCGGGAGCCGTCGGTGCCGCCGCGGACCGGGGCGGAGAAGGGCTGCGAGGCCGGTCTGGCGGCAGGCCTCGAGGGCGAGCTCGACCGGGCGCATGTCCTTTTCCAGCCAGTAGCGCATGTTGCGGTACTGCGGGGTGATGGTGCAGGTGATCTTCGCGCGGGGCTCGCCGGCCTGGACGGCGGCGCAGACCTTCTGGATGAGGGCGCCGTGGGCGGCGAGGCCGTCGCGCTCGAAGTCGCGCAGGATGATGTGGAGGTCGGCCGCCGCGGCGGTGCCGGTCAGCTCGTAGACGTGGAGGAAGCCTTCGCGGCCGGAGGTCGTCTCGGGCGTCAGGGTGGCGTGGGGGAGGGTGTCGACGATCTTCGCGGCGAGGTGGAGGGCGTTCACGAGCTTGCCCTTGGCGACGCCGGGATGGATCGAGACGCCCTCGATGCGGATGGTGGCCTTGTCGGCGGAGAAGCTCTCGAAGACGATCTCGCCGCGTTCGGCGCCGTCGAGGGTGTAGGCGACGTCGGCCGCGAGGTCGCGCGGCAGGTCGGCGTGCACGCCGCGGCCGATCTCCTCGTCGGGGGTGAAGGCGATGCGGATGGGGCCGTGCGCGATCTCGGGGTGGGCGAGGAGGTGGCGGGCCAGGGTCATGATGATGGCGACGCCGGCCTTGTCGTCGGCGCCGAGCAGCGTGGCGCCGCTGGCGGTGACGATGTCGTCGCCGATGCGCGCGGCGAGATAGGGGGAGACCTCGGGCGAGAGGATGAGGTCGGGCGCGTCGGGGAAGGCGATGGCGCCGCCGTCGTAGGCGCGGTGGACGACGGGCTTGACGCCGGTGGCGTTGAACTGCGGTGCGGTGTCGACGTGGGCGAGGAAGGCGATGGTGGGCGCGGGCTGGCTGCCGGGGAGGGTGGCGAGGACCGCGCCGTAGGGGGTGAGGACGGCGTCCGCCGCGCCCATCGCTTCGAGCTCGTCGCGGAGCAGGCGGAGGAGGACGAGCTGGCGCTCGGTGCTGGGCGAGGTCGGGGAGGCCTCGTCGCTCTGGGTGTCGATGGCGGCGTAGCGGAGCAGCCGCTCCTCGAGCTCGCGGTCGAAATCCGGGTTCACGGGGATGCCCTCCAGCCAGCGTGCGTGCTGATCCCGGATCCAGCCCTTCGCGGGGCCTGCGTCAAGCGCCTTGTCCGGGTGGACAAGGCGCCCGGAGTTCAGGCGGCGTCGGGCGCGACTTCCGCGTCAGCGCGGGCGCGGGACCGGCGGCGCGGGCGCGCGGCCGGCTTCGGGGCGGCTTCCGCCGCCTCGGGGGCCGCGGCCTCGGCGGCGTCGGCCGTCGGCTGATCGTCGCTCGGCTCTTCGCTGGCCTCGTCGACGGCGTCGATGCGGAGCTCGCGCATCAGGAAGGCCGGTACGTGGTCTCCCATGCCGGCGACCTGAGCGTGCCTTGCGGGGCGGGGCTGACGCGGCTCCGGATCACGCGGCTCCGTGTGGCGTGGCTCCGTGTGGCGCGGCTCGGAGCGGCGCGGCTCGGGCTGGGCGGGCCTGGCCTCGACGGGTGCGGCGGCGGCAGGTTGGCTCCGGGGCCGGAGCCGGGGCGGCGCGTTCGGGCCTCGGCTCGGAACGCCGGCCGCGACCGCGCTCGCTGCGCTCGGGGCGGCTGCGCGTGGTGGACTCGCGAGGGGTGGGGGTGAAGCTGTCCTCGGCGGTGAGGGGGCTCGGCATGGCGGGGACCGGCTTTTTCACCAGTTCCTCGATCTTGGCGAGGTATTTTTCCTCGAACGGCAGGCAGAGGGTGATCGACTTGCCCGAGCGGCCGGCGCGGCCGGTGCGGCCGATGCGGTGGACGTAGTCCTCGGAGTGGATCGGCACGTCGAAGTTGAAGATGTGGCTGACGTTGGGGATGTCGAGCCCGCGCGCCGCCACGTCGGAGGCGATGAGCAGCTTGAGCTCGCCGTCGCGGAAGGCCTGCAGGATCTTCATCCGCAGCTTCTGGTCGAGGTCGCCGTGCATCGCCTGGGCGTCGAAGCCGTGGCGCTTCAGCGACTTCGCCAGGATGTCGACGTCGACCTTGCGGTTGCAGAAGATGATGCCGTTGGTCAGCGCGTCGCCTTCGCCGCGGATGATGCGGCGGAGCACCTCGCGCTTTTCGGCGGCGGCGGTCTCCTTGCGGCGGGGGGTGTGGTGGACGACGAACTGGTCGATGGTCTCGGAGGTGGTGGCCTGGCGGGCGACCTCGACGCGGACCGGGTTGTGCAGGAAGGTGTCGGTGATGCGGGTGATCTCGGGCGCCATGGTGGCGGAGAAGAACAGCGTCTGCCGGGTGAAGGGCACCAGCTTGAAGATGCGCTCGATGTCGGGGATGAAGCCCATGTCGAGCATGCGGTCGGCTTCGTCGACGACCATGATCTGCACGCCGGTGAGCATCAGCTTGCCGCGCTCGAAGTGGTCGAGCAGGCGGCCGGGGGTGGCGATCAGCACGTCGACGCCGCGGTCGATGAGCTTGTCCTGGTCCTTGAAGCTGACGCCGCCGATCAGGAGCGCCATGGAGAGCTTCACGTTGGCGGAGTACTTCTCGAACTGCTCGGCCACCTGGGCGGCGAGCTCGCGGGTGGGGGCGAGCACGAGGCTGCGCGGCATGCGGGCGCGGGCGCGGCCCTTGGAGAGATGGGTGACCATCGGCAGCACGAAGGCGCCGGTCTTGCCGGTGCCGGTCTGGGCGATGCCGAGGATGTCGCGCCCTTCGAGCGCGTGCGGAATGGCCTGGATCTGGATCGGCGTGGGGGTGATGTAGCCGGATTCGATAACGGCCTGAAGGACCCGCGGGTCCAGCGAGAGATCGGAAAATGTTGTCATGAAGCCTGCGTTGGTTTCGGATTGCGGCGATGGCGGCCGCATTCCTCCACGCGGCCTGGGTCCCCGGATTGGCACCCTGAGCATTGCGGTCCATATAGTGTCCGCCCGGCTAAAGGTCAATCGGGTAGTGTCTCAGGCTGAATTTCTGCCGGTTGACGGTGGCTTATCAGAGGCCGCACCCCTATGCTCGGTGCAGAAGCGGCGCTCCACGTTGGATGGTGACGAACTCAGCCGTTTCGGTTCAGTGCATTCGCATTCCATTTGGGAGGTTTGAGTGCGATACGTCATCGGCCGTGTCTGGACCCGTCCGGGCAAGCGCGACCAATACCTTGAAGAGTTCTGCCGCCTATACCGCAACGAGCCGCGGCGAGCCCGGCTGCGTCTACTACGACGCGGGGCCCATGCACGGTGATCCTGACGGGATAATCCTCATCGAGTGCTGGGAGTCGGCCCAGGCACATGCCGCACACCTCGCGGGACCGGAACGCCCCACGATCGAGGCAATCTTCGGGAGGCTCGCGCTTCGGGCAACGTTCGAGGAGATGGATGTCGAGGGGGTTATCCCGATCGTCGTCGACCTGAGCAAGACCTAGTCGCGGGGGTTTGCGGCGCTTCTTGTGCAATAGCCCGTGACCAGGCGCCGCAGGCAGCCGAGATGCTTGCGTGATGCGCTACGCTGCTGTCTAACGTCCAAGCCGCCGATTGGTTGCGGCCCCGGATTGGAGAGCGTGCCGAGGGTGACGCGCACCGTGACAGAGGGTCTGAGACCGCTGGCGCGGCTGCTGGGCGCATCTCTCCTTGCCGTGGCGCTCGTGGCGCCGATTCCTGCCGGTGCGGTCGACTATCGCCTGCTGAAGCTCGATGGCTGGCACCTGAAATGGGGCGCGGCGGAGATGGGCACGGGTGCTACGGTCACCTACGGCTTCGCTACAAAGCGTCAGTCCTTTCCCGACGCGATCAACTGCCGGGCGCTGGCACCCATGGCCGAGCTGGCGGCGGCGTGGGGGAACGATCCCGGGCGGCTGGCGGCGCTGGCCGCCGAGGCGTTCGCGATCTGGAGCCGCGAGGCGGACGTCGCTTTTCGCCCGGTCGGGCCCGGCGAGGCGCCCGATATCCTGATCGGCGCCCAGGGGGAGGCCGCGCGCATCGCCTTCGCCAATGTCTGGCACGCGCCCGGCGCAGGCGGGATAGCCCCGCTGACGCGGGCGACGATCTGCTTCAATCCGCGCCTCGCCTGGTCGACCGGGGAGCCTGCCCCCGCGCATGCGTTCGATCTGCAGACCGTGCTCGCGCACGAGATCGGCCACGCCATCGGGCTCGACCACCCGGGCGCGACCGGAGCGCTGATGGGATTCAGCAACCAGGGCGACATCGACCACCTGATGCCGGGAGACATCGCCGGCGCCGTGGCGCTCTATGGTCCGGCAGAGGACTGAGCAGAAAGATCGTTTCATGCCCGGTCGTGGCGACGGCGAGTACAGGCGGCGCGGGCCGAGGGCGGGCGTGGGACGGCATGGCGGAAGCTGGACGGATTTCGGAACGTGGTTCGCGGCGCGGCGCCTTGCGGGCCTTCGGAGGGGGTTTCCGTTCCGCTCGGCCGCGTGTAAGAGCGCGATCGATTCCGGAGTGAGGCTGACATGAACCAGGTTGTGGAAAAGGCCCTGCGCGGCATGGCGCTGCTCAAGGTCTCCAACATCCGGCACTGGACGGACCGGACCTTCTCGTTCAGTTGCGAGCGGCCGCAGGGCTTCCGCTTCCGCTCCGGCGAGTTCGTGATGATCGGGCTCATGGTGGAGGGAAAGCCGCTGGTGCGGGCCTATTCCATCGCCTCGCCTTCGTGGGACGACGCGCTCGAGTTCTACTCGATCAAGGTGCAGGACGGCCCGTTGACCTCGAAGCTCCAGCACCTGGGCGCCGGCGACGAGATCGTCATGCGGCCGAAGTCGGTCGGCACGCTGGTGCACGATGCGCTGGTGCCGGGCAAGCGGCTGTTCCTGTTCTCGACCGGAACCGGCATCGCGCCCTTCGCCTCGCTGATCCGCGAACCGGAGAGCTATGAGCGCTTCGACCAGGTCATCCTGACGCATACCTGCCGGGAGGTGGCGGAGCTTGCCTACGGGTACGATCTCGTCGACCGCATCCGCGGCGACGAGATGCTGGACGAGATGGTGGGCGAGAAGCTCATGCACATCGCCACCACGACCCGCGAGGAAAGCCCGCACATGGGCCGGATGACCGACTGGATCCGCGACGGGCGGCTGGCGCGGGAGACCGGCGCGCCGCTCGACCCGGCCACGGACCGGATCATGATCTGCGGCTCCATGGCGATGCTGCAGGAGCACAAGGCGATCTGCGAGGCGCTGGGGTTCGTCGAGGGGTCGAACTCGGAGCCGGGGCAGTTCGTGATCGAGAAGGCCTTCGTCGACTGAGCCAGGCGCCGTGCCGCTGCATGAGCTGGCGGCGCTGGGTGCGGCCGCCTGCTGGGCGCTGACCGGCGTCCTCGCGCCCGGGCCCGTCGCGCACCTCGGCGCGCTCGCCTTCAACCGCTGGCGGCAGGTCTTCGCGGCGGTGATGTTCGCCGCCGTCGTGGCGCTGAGCGGCACCTGGCGGCAGTTCGACGCCGCCACCGTGCCGCCGCTGGTGCTCTCGGGGCTTGTCGGCATCTTCATCGGCGACTCGCTCCTCTTCACCGCGGTCGGCCGGCTCGGGCCGCGGCGGGCGGGGGTGCTCTTTGCGCTGAACGCGCCGATCGCCGCGGTTCTCGGCTGGCTGGTGCTGGGCGAGACGCTGAGTGCCAAGGCCTCCGCCGGGATCGCGCTGACGGTCGCGGGCGTCGCGCTGGCGATCCTCTACGGCCGCAGCGCGCTCGGCCACGCATGGGAGGCGGTGAGGGGGTCGCTCGTCCTCGGGGCCGCCGCCGGTATCGGCGCCGCGACCGGGCAGGCCATGGGGTCGCTGATCGCCCGGCCGATCATGGCGGCGGGCTTCGATCCCTTCGCGGCATCGCTGCTCCGCGTCACGGTGGCGGCTATCGGGCTGAGCGTGCTGATGCGGATGACGCTCCTCGGCGTTCGTCAGGCCCGGCCGCTCACGCCGAGGATCGGGGCGCTGACGGCGCTGACCGCGTTCCTCGGGCTCGGCGTCGGCATGACGCTGCTGCTCTATGCGCTCGCCGGCGGGAAGGTCGGGATCGTCTCGACGCTCTCGGCAACCTCGCCGGTGCTGATCCTGCCGCTCTTGTGGCTTCGCACCGGCCAGAGGCCGGGCGCCGGCGCCTGGGCGGGCGCGGCGCTGGTGGTCGCGGGGATGGCGCTGATCTTCCTGCGCTGACCGGCCGGGTCAGAGCACCGGGCCGAGCATGGCGATGGTGTTGTTCCAGATGTGCCGGCGGCGCGACCAGTGCATGACGTCGGCGGCGTCGACGGCATTCGAGCGGGCGATGTAGCTCGCCTGCCGGGCGCGCATGTCACGGGTGAGGGCACGGTCGACGAAGAGGATGTTGTTCTCGAAGTTGAGCTCGAAGCTGCGGCGGTCGATGTTGGCCGAGCCGATCAGCGTGGTCTCGCCGTCGACCGTCAGCGACTTGGTGTGCAGCAGGCCGCCGACGTACTCGTAGATCCTCACCCCGGCGTCGAGGAGCTGCGGGTAGTAGCTGTGGCTGGCCGCCGCCACGATCCAGCTGTCGTTCCTGGCCGGGAAGACGATGGTCGTCTCGACGCCGCGACGGGCGCTGGCGCAGAGCGCGGCCTGGATGGGCTCGTCCGGCACGTAGTAAGGCGTGGTGATGACCAGCTCGCGCCGGGCGGCGTACATGAGCGACTCGAACATCTCGGGCATCGCGGAGTAGCGCACGGTTGCGCCGGTGGCGATCACCTGCGCCGGAAAGCCCTCGCCGATCTCGAGGGGCTCGTTGAAGAGATCGCTCAGGTTCTCCTTGACGTGGCCCATCCAGTCGGTGGCGAAGACGTGCTGGTTCTGCCGGGCGATCGGCCCCTCGAAGCGGATCATGGCGTCGACCCAGGGGGCGAACTTCGGCTTGATGGCGAAGGCGGCGTCGGCGCAGTTGTTGGAGCCGCAGTAGGTGATGCGGTTGTCGATGACCACGATCTTGCGGTGGTTGCGCATGTCGATCCGGCCCTTGAGCGGCCGCGACAGCGGGAAGCCGATGGGAAGCGCCACCGCGAGGCGCACGCCGGCGGCGGCCATGCCCCGCCAGTGCTCGGAGCGCACCATGGCGCGGCTGCCGAGGTCGTCGGCCATGGCGCGGCAGGTGACGCCGCGGGCGGCGGCGCGCTCCAGCGCCGCGACGACCTTCAGGCCGTTGGTGTCGGCGAGCCAGATGTAGAAGCAGACGTGGACGTGCCGCTCGGCGGCGTCGATGTCGGCGACCATGTGGTCGATCACGTCGTCGCTGTCGCCGAGGAGCTTGCCGCTGTTGCCGCCGACCACGGGAAAGCCGCTGATCGACTGGCCGACCCGGAAGAGCGGCAGGCAACGCGGAGGGACGCCCGCCTCGTCGCCCTCACCCTCGTGGCTGCCGATGTCCGCGAAGGCAGGAAGCCGGGCCATCGCCTGCTTGAAGCGCGCGATGCGGCGGCGGCCGATGTTGGTTTCGCCGAAGAGGACGTAGGCGAGCATGCCGACGACAGGCGCCACGATGATGACGACCACCCACGCGAGGCGGGAGGCTGGCTCGCGATGCGGCCGCAGCAGCGCCCGGCAGACGAAGAAGACCTGCAGCGAAACGTGCGCCGCGAGCAGCAGCCAGGCGGGGAAGTGGCCGAGGTTCCAGAGCCAGCTCGTGCTCATCGGCAAGCCGAAGGGGACAGGGGCGGGGTCAGACCATCATCTCCTTGGTCGCGGTGAGCCGGAGCTCGGGCCAGTCGCGCGCCACCCGGTCGATGTCCCACTGCAGGCGGGTCATGTAGACCGGGTCGCCGTCGTGGTCCTCGGCCATGTGGCCCTTGTTGGCCTTCGCAAAGGCGTCCATCCGGTCTTGCGGGCCGGAGACCCAGCGCGCGGAGGTGAACTGGGTCGGCTCGAAGCGCACCGGCAGACCGTACTCCTGCTCGATGCGGGAAGC
The DNA here is from genome assembly GCA_963844375.1 of uncultured Alphaproteobacteria bacterium. Lineage (GTDB taxonomy): Bacteria > Pseudomonadota > Alphaproteobacteria > Rhodobacterales > Rhodobacteraceae > Amaricoccus. The sequence goes on from CAWJOI010000010.1 coordinate 27,282, forward strand.
GAGCACGTCGAACTGCAGCGGGCCGACGACGCCGACGATCCAGCCGGAGCCGACGGAAGGCTTGAAGAGCTTGGAGGCGCCCTCCTCGGCGAACTGGTTCAGCGCCTTCTCCAGGTGCTTGGCCTTCATCGGGTCGCCGGCGCGCACCGCCTGCAGGAGCTCGGGGGCGAAGGAGGGGATGCCGGTGAAGCGCAGCGCCTCGCCCTCGGTCAGCGCGTCGCCGATGCGGAGCTGGCCGTGGTTGGGGATGCCGATGATGTCGCCGGCCCAGGCGTCCTCGGCGAGCTCGCGGTCCCGGGCGAGGAAGAGTACCGGGTTCGCCACCGCCATCGGCTTGGCCGTCCGGACGTGGTGGAGCTTCATGCCGCGCTCGAAGTGGCCGGAGCAGAGGCGGACGAAGGCGACGCGGTCGCGGTGCTTGGGGTCCATGTTGGCCTGGACCTTGAAGACGAAGCCGGTGACGGCCGGCTCCCAGGCGCCGACCTCGCGGGTCTCGGTGGCGTGGATGTCCGGCGGAGGGCCGAAGGCGCCGATGCCGGCCATGAGCTCCTGCACGCCGAAGGAGTTGATCGCCGAGCCGAACCAGATCGGCGAGAGGTTGCCGTCGCGCATGGCCTGCCGGTCGAACGCGGGCAGGAGCGCGCGCGCCATCGCCACCTCCTCGCGCAGGGTGGCGAGGAGCGGGGCGGGGATGTGCGCCTCCATCGCCGGGTCGTCGAGGCCCTGCATCTTGACGCTCTCGGCGCGCTTGTTGCGGTCGGCGCGGTCCATGAGCTCGAGGCGGTCGCCGAGCATGTCGTAGCAGCCGAGGAACTCGCGACCCTGGCCGATGGGCCAGGAGGCGGGGCAGACGTCGAGCTGCAGCTCGTGCTGGATCTCGTCGATGATCTCGAAGGTGTCGCGCGCCTCGCGGTCCATCTTGTTGCAGAAGGTGAGGATCGGCAGATCGCGCAGGCGGCAGACCTCGAAGAGCTTGCGGGTCTGGCTCTCGACGCCCTTGGCGCCGTCGATGACCATGACCGCGGCGTCGACGGCGGTCAGCGTGCGGTAGGTGTCCTCGGAGAAGTCCGAGTGGCCCGGCGTGTCGACGAGGTTGAACCACCAGTCGCGGAACGGGAAGGACATGGCCGAGGCGGAGACGGAGATGCCGCGCTCCTGCTCGAGCTTCATGAAGTCGGAGCGGGTGCGGCGCGCCTCGCCCTTGGCGCGCACCTGGCCGGCCATCTGGATGGCGCCGCCGTAGAGCAGGAACTTCTCGGTCAGCGTGGTCTTGCCGGCGTCCGGGTGCGAGATGATGGCGAAGGTGCGGCGCCGGGCGACCTCCGGCGGCAGGGGCGGGGTGTTGGCGGCGCGGTCGAGCATGGGCTCGGCATATACGGGCCGGCGGCGGCGGGGGGAAGGGGTCGTTGCGTCGGCCACGCGGCAGCGGCGCATGAGTATTTGTGCCAAGAAGATGGGAAAGAGGTGCCCCGCCCCGAAGGACGAGACACCTCCTCCGTCTCCTTGGGCGGTCATCGGCGCTCCCGCCTGTACCGCCCGGCCATGAGACACGGGAAAGTCCTTCTTCTTGGCTAAAATACTCCCGCCGGAGGCGGAATCGCGCGGCCTGGTTAATGGGTTGAACCTTCGGGCGTTGGCCCTAGGCTGCGGGTCCGGGAGGACGGGCATGAAGACGATTCTGGTGGCCAACCGGAAGGGCGGCTGCGGCAAGACGATCGTCGCCATCACGCTGGCCGCGGCGCTGGCGGGGCAGGGGCAGCGCGTGGCGCTGGCCGATGCGGACCGGCAGAAGTCGGCCTCGCGCTGGCTCAAGCACCGGCCGGAGGGCGCCGCGCCGATCCGGGCGGTGGACTGGACCGACGGGGGCGACTTCGGCGAGGCGCCGAAGAAGCTCGACTGGCTGGTGATCGACGCCCCGGGCGCCCTGACCGGCGAGCGGGCCACCCGGCTGGTGGCCGAGGCGGAGGCGGTGATCGCCCCGGTGCTGCCGTCCTATTTCGACGTGGATTCGACTGGGCGCTTCCTCAAGGAGATCGAGCATCTGAAGCGGGTGCGCAAGGGCAAGGTCGGCGTCCACCTGATCGCCAACCGGGTGCGCGCCGGCCGGGCGGCGGATCGGCTGCAGGCTTTCTTCCGCGGCCTCGACCAGGAGCCGCTGGCCTGGATCGGCGAGCGCGCCGCCTATGCCGAGCTGGCCGAGCAGGGACTGTCGGTCTTCGACAAGCCGCAGCGGGCCTACGCACCCATTCGGGCGCAGTGGGCCCCGGTGCTTGCGGCGTTGAGTTAGGGAGGACGGGATGGATCTGGGAATTCGCGGCCGGACGGCCATTGTCTGCGCAGCATCGAAGGGGCTGGGCCGGGGCTCGGCCGAGGCGTTGGCCGGCGAGGGGGTGAACCTCGTCATCAACGCCCGCGGCGCCGAGGCGCTGGAGGCGACGGCGGCGGAGCTGCGGGCGCGGCACGGCGTTTCGGTGACCGCGGTGGCGGGAGACATCACCACCGAGGCGGGGCGGGCGGCGGTGCTGGCGGCGGCGCCGGAGGCCGACATCCTGGTGACCAACGCCGGCGGGCCGCCGCCCGGGATCTGGTCGGACTGGAGCCGGGAGGACTTCCTGAAGGCGATCGACGCCAACATGCTGACGCCGATCGCGCTGATGCAGGCGGTGATGCCGGGGATGATCGCCCGCGGCTGGGGGCGGGTGGTCAACATCACCTCGGGGGCGGTGAAGTCGCCGATCGCGGCGCTCGGCCTCTCCAACACCGCCCGCGCCGGACTGACCGGCTTCGTGGCCGGGACGAGCCGGCAAGTGGCGCCGCACGGGGTGGTGATCAACAACCTGCTGCCGGGCATCCACGACACCGACAGGGCGCTGGCGCTCGATACCGGGGTGATGAAGGCGCAGGGCATCGGCATGGACGCAGCGCGCGCGCAGCGCCAGGCGACGATCCCGGCGCGGCGCTACGGCACGGCGGCGGAGTTCGGCGCGGCCTGCGCGTTCCTGTGCTCGGCGCATGCAGGTTTCATCATCGGCCAGAACATCCTGGTCGACGGGGGCGCGTTCAACAGCACCCTCTAACTTGCCAGCGCGGCAGCGGATTGCTATCTGACCGATACCCGATGATTTTGATCGGATTTGGGGGTGGCGACGGTGAAGGAATTCCGTCCGGTCCCGGACGGGATCCGGCTGGCGTTGAGCGGGATACGCCACGGCTATGGCGGGCTGCCGGTTCTCGACGGCGTATCGCTCGATCTCCGCGCCGGCGAGGTGACATGCCTGCTCGGCCCTTCCGGCTGCGGCAAGTCGACGCTGCTCCGCATTGCTGCCGGGGTCGAGCGGCAGGACGCCGGAGAAGGTGAGCGTCGCAGGCCGGGTCGTGTCGGACGACACCCGCCATGTCCCCCCCGAGGGCCGCGGCGTCGGCCTCATCTTCCAGGACTTCGCCCTCTTTCCGCACCTGACGGTCAACCGGAACGTCGCTTCGGGCTGGGGGGCGGCGCCTCCGTGCGCGAGGAGCGGGTACGCACCCTGCTCGGGCGGGTGGGGATGGAACGCCACGGCGAGAAGTACCCGCACCAGCTTTCCGGGGGCGAGCAGCAACGGGTGGCGCTGGTGCGGGCGCTCGCGCCCCGGCCATCGATCCTGCTGATGGACGAGCCTTTCTCCGGCCTCGACAACCGGCTGCGCGACGGCATCCGCGACCAGACGCTGGAGATCCTGAAGGAAGAAGGGGCGGCGGTGCTGCTCGTCACCCATGAACCGGAGGAGGCGATGCGCATGGCCGACGAGATCGCGCTGATGCGCGACGGGCGGATCGTGCAGCAGGGCGCGCCCTACAACATCTACAACAACCCGGTGGACCGCGACGCGGCGCAGTTCTTCTCCGACGTCAACGTCATCCACGGGGTGGTGAAGGATTTCGCCACCGATACCCCGTTCGGCCAGTTCCTGACGCCGGGCCTGGCCAACCGGGCCGACGTCGAGATCATCATCCGCCCGCAGCACCTGAAGATGGACTTCGATCGCAACGGCGCCGGGCCGCTGCCCACCTCGCTCGACGGCGTGCCCGCCCGCGGCCAGGTCGTCCGCGCCCGCTTCATCGGCAACCAGAGCATCGTCGAGCTGGCCATGGATCATGACGGGTCGGTGCTCAAGGCGACGATTCCCGGTGTCTTCATGCCCAAGCCGGGCACGCCGCTCTGGCTGTCGCTTCGCCGGGACCGCTGCTTCGTGTTCCCGTGCCGCGTGCAGAGCGTGCTGGCGAGCCCCTACTTCGTGGCCTAGGGACAGGCCAAGGGAGGCCGGCAGGCTTGCAAGGCGGAGGTAACGAACGCGTTTCGCCGCCGAATTCACGCCCTCGCCGACCGTTTGGGGTTTGCTTGCGCCTGCGCGACGCCATATTAGAGGCGTGGACCGGCGGCTTGCCGCCGGTCCGGCAAGGGAGACGAAGACATGCTCAACAACATCGGGCCAGCCGGCCTTCTGCTCGTCGCGATCGTGGTGCTGATCCTGTTCGGCCGCGGCAAGGTGGCGGGCCTCATGGGCGAATTCGGCAAGGGCATCACCAGCTTCAAGCGCGGCCTGAACGAAGGCAAGTCCGAGATCGAGAGCGCCTCGCAGGCGGCCGCGGCGGACCATGCCCGCGACATCACGCCCGAGAAGGAAAAAGTCTGATCTGTCATGTTTGACATCGGCTGGGGCGAGCTCTTCCTGATCGGTGTCGTCGCGCTGATCGTGGTGGGTCCCAAGGATCTGCCCGCGCTTTTCCGGACCGTGGGCAACTTCACCGGCAAGGCGCGCGGGATGGCGCGCGAGTTCCAGCGCTCGCTGGAGCAGGCCGCCAACGAGGCGGGCGTGAGCGAGATGTCGAAGAGCCTCCGCTCCATCGACCAGAGCCTGAACTCCGCCACGGACAGCGCGCGCAAGTTCGCCCGCCAGCCCATGCGGGCCGTCATGGACGAGACCGTGAAGAAACCGGCGGCGGAGGCGCCGCCTGCATCGCCGGTGCCGCCTGTGGCAGAGGCGCCTGAGGCAGATGCAGCGCCCGTCGCCGGGCCGGCCGAGGGCGAGGAGCGGGCCGCGGCGCGATGAAGGACGACGACAAGGATATCGATGACTCGACGGCGCCGCTGGTCGAGCATCTCGCGGAGCTTCGCACGCGGCTGATCAACTCGCTGCTGGCGTTCTGCGTGGCGATGGTGGCTGCGTTCACCGTCGCGGGGCCGATCTTCAACTTTCTCGCGGCGCCGCTGGCCGAGCTGCTGGTGGCGCACGGGCAGAAGCCGGAGCTGATCTATACCGGGCTGCAGCAGGGGTTCTTCACCCAGGTGCGCATCTCGGTCTTCGGCGGCTTCGTGCTGGCCTTTCCGGTGATCAGCTATCAGCTCTGGCGGTTCGTGGCGCCCGGCCTCTATCGCCAGGAGAAGAAGGCCTTCCTGCCGTTCCTGATCGCCTCGCCGGTGCTGTTCCTGCTGGGTTGTGCCTTCGCGTTCTATGTATTGCTGCCGCTGGTCTACAACTTCTTCCTCGGCTTCCAGCAGTTCGGCAACGGCGAGATCACCGATCCGAACCAGGACGTGACGATCCAGTACCTGGGCACGATCAACGAATACCTGTCGCTGACGATGAAGTTCATGGTCGCCTTCGGCCTCTGCTTCCAGCTTCCGGTCGCCCTGACGCTGATGGGGCTCGCCGGGCTGGTGTCGGCGAAGGGGTTGAGCGGGTTCCGCCGCTATGCGCTGGTCTGCATGCTGATCGTGGCCGCGTTCGTCACGCCGGGGCCGGACGTGATGAGCCAGGTGATCCTGTTCGCGGCGATCTATCCGCTCTACGAGATCTCGATCCTGCTGGTGCGCGTTCTTCGAGAAGAAGCGCGAGGCGGAGCTGAAGGCGCAGGGGCTCTGGGAAGAAGACGTGGCTGAAAATCCGTGAGCGACGCGGCGGCGCTGGCGCGGATTGCCGAGGCGCTGGAACGACTTAGTCCGCCGCCGCAGCCGGCGCCGGATCTCGGCGCGGCCGAGGCGTTCGTCTGGGCGACGGGGCCTGACCGGCTGGAGCCGGTGGCGCGGGTGGCGCGGGTGCCGATCGGGCTTCTGGTCGGGGTCGACCGGGCGCGGGACACGCTGCTGGCCAATACCCGGCAGTTCGCCAGGGGATTTCCCGCCAACAACGTGCTGCTCTGGGGCGCGCGGGGCATGGGGAAGTCGAGCCTTGTGAAGGCGGCGCACGCCGAGGCGGCGGCGGCGGAGCCGGGGCTGAAGCTGATCGAGTTGCACCGGGAGGATTTGCCGTCGATCGGGCGGCTGCTGGCGCTGCTGCGCGGGGCGCCGTTCCGGTTCCTGCTGTTCTGCGACGATCTTTCGTTCGACAAGGACGACAGCCATTACAAGTCGTTGAAGGCGGTTCTTGACGGCGGAATCGAGGGGCGGCCGGAGAACGTGGTGCTTTATGCCACCTCGAACCGGCGGCATCTGATGCCGCGCGACATGATCGAGAACGAGCGGCAGACCGGGGTGAACCCCTCGGAGGCGACCGAGGAGAAGGTGTCGCTGTCGGACCGTTTCGGGCTGTGGCTGGGGTTCCACGCCTGCAACCAGGACGACTTTCTCGCCATGATCCGGGGGTATTGCGACGCCTACGGGCTGGACATCGCGGAGGCGGAGCTTCGGGCCGAGGCGATCGAGTGGAGCCAGACCCGGGGCGGGCGGTCGGGGCGGGTGGCTTGGCAGTATGTTACGGATCTGGCGGGGCGGCGGGGGGTGCGGATCGGGTAGGCGAAAGGCGTTCGGAATCAGGGGTTAACGGCGGATTCCTGAGGCTGGAAAGCGCTGGAAGTGCATAGGGTGTCATATGGCACCTTTAATACTCGGGATTAGTTCCTAACGCGCTGCGGGCCGGGGCGTAGCGCCGAGCCGCAGGTCAGCCGCCGCCGAGGTAGGGGGTGGGGTCGACGCTGGTGGTGCCGCGGAAGACGTCGAACTGCAGCTCGGGGTTGTCGCGCGGGGCGACGACGCCGAGGACCTGGCCGGCCTGGACGCGGTCGCCTTCGCTGACCCGGACGTTGGAGAGGGTGGAGTAGGTGGTGATCAGGTCGTCGCGGTGGCGGACGAGCACGATGGTGCCGAGGCCGCCGAGCGCCTCGGAGACCAGCGCCACCTCGCCGGGGGCGGCGGCCTGGACCTGGGTGCCGGCGGGCACGTTGAAGCCGACGCCGTTGGGATTGGCGGGGTTGTACTGGCGCGTCACCGAGGCGGAGACCGGCGGCGGAGAGCCGGCCGCCGGGCGGGGTGCGCTGCGCGCCGAGGTTGGGCGACTCGGGCTCCACCGCCGCGGTGATGTCGGCCGGGAGCGGTGCGGCGGCGCTGGAGGGCGGGGCGACCGGCGTGCCCTGGCCCGGCTGGGTGTCGATGGAGGCGGCGCCGGAGATCCGGTTGGCCTCGCTGACGATGGGGATCAGGAGCTCCTGGTTCTCGCGGACCGCGAGATCCGGCCCGAGGCCGTTCCACGAGGCGAGCGCCGTCACCGAGACGCCGTAGAGGCGCGCGATGGAGTAGGCGGTCTCGCCGGCCTCGACGCGGTGGCGGACCGGGTCGATGAGCGGGTCGGTCTGGCCGTTCTGGAACGGATTGGGCGTCGTCGCTGCGCCGCCGACCGCGGCGGTCGAGCCGAGGGGCTGGGTGGTGACGTCGCCGGTGGCCAGACCGGCGCCCATGGGCTCGGACCGCGGCACGCTGCCCGGCAGCAGCAGCACCTCGCCGGGACGGAGGATGTAGTCCTCGGGCAGCGCGTTGCGGCTGGCGAGTTCGGCGGTCGTGGTCCCGACCCGGCTCGCCACGGTGGCGATGGTGTCGCCGCTCTCGGCCACCGCCACCTGGTAGGTGGCGTAGGTGATGACGCCGCGGGAGTCCGGCTGGGCGTTCGGGATGGCGGGGGCCGAGGGTGCGATCGGCGCGGGGTCGGAGGCGAGGGGGTTCTGGAACCCGCCGCAACCCGACAGCGCGAGGGCGGCGGACAGCGTCACGAAGACAGCGACTGGCGCGGTTCTGGTGCGGGCCCTGGCATCCCTCATTGCGCCCCTCCGGTTTCTCTCTGCCCCGTCAATCCAATACGTCCTGTGCCACCCCTTCCACAAGGGGAACGAAGCGCACGGCCCCGAGGTCGGTGTATTCGAGCCCATGCGGGGTCTTGTCGATGCGGATCAGCGTCTGCACCGCGTTCGACTGGCCGACGGGCAGCACCATGATGCCGCCCTCGCGGAGCTGGTCGATCAGCGGCTGCGGCGCGTCCTCGGCGGCGGCGGTCAGGATGATGCGGTCGAAGGGCGCCTGCTCGGGCAGGCCGAGCGAGCCGTCGCCGTGGACGACGGTGATGTTGTGCAGGCTGAGCTTCTGGAAGAGCTCGCGGGTGCGGCGGGCGAGGCGGCGGTGGCGCTCGACGGTGTAGACGCGGCGGGCGAGGCGGGCGAGGATCGCCGCCTGGTAGCCGGAGCCGGTGCCGATCTCGAGCACCTTGCAGCGCTTCGTCACCTCGAGCGCCTGGGTCATCAGGCCGACCACGGTGGGCTGGCTGATGGTCTGGCCGCAGGCGATGGGCAGCGGCGTGTCCTCGTAGGCGCGCTCCTGAAAGATGCCTTCGAGGAACTCGGCGCGCGGGGTCTGTTCCATGGCCTTGAGCACGTCGGCGTTGGTCACCCCGCGCGAGCGGAGGGTGAAGACGAACTGCATCTGCTGTTCGGCGGGGAGCATGCCCGCGAGCCTCGCGCTAACTCAGCGCCTGCGCAAGCGGCGCGATGAGGTCGTGGGCGGTCAGGTCGGCCACGAGCGGCGTCACGGTGACGTAGCCGTCGTGGCATTCGCGGGAATCCGAGCCCGGGGCGGTGTCGGCGTTGCCGTGGCCGTGGGTGAGCCAGAGGAAGCTGCGGCCGTTGGGCGCGGTGTGCGGCAGCACGCCGAAGGTGGGGGCGGCGCGGTGGCCCTGGAAGGCGGCGCGGGTGCCGAGGACCTCCGCGGCGGGGACGGCGGGGAAGTTGACGTTGTGGAAGACGGCGTAGGAGCCGGGCTCGGGGGCGGGCAGCGCGAGCAGGCGGCGCAGGAGGGCAGCACCATGGGCGCGGGCCGCGGCGAAGGGGTCGCCCTCCGGGCTGGCCGGGCCGAAGTACTGCGACATCGCCACCGAGCGGACGCCGTGCAGCGCGCCTTCCATGGCGCCGCCGACGGTGCCGGAATAGAGCGTGTCCTCGGCGACGTTGTGGCCGCGGTTGACGCCGGAGATCACGAGGTCGGGGGCGGCGTCCTTGAGGAATTCGTGCAGGCCGGCCAGCACGCAGTCGGCGGGGGAGCCCTCGACGGCGAAGCGGCGGGGGCCGAGGCGCTCGAGGCGCATGGGGCGGACGTAGGAGACGCAGTGGGCGACGCCCGACTGCTCGAAGGCGGGGGCCACCACCCAGACCTCGCCGCCGGGGCCGGCGAGCTCGGCGGCGATCTCCTCGGCGACGGCGAGGCCGGGCGCGCTGATGCCGTCGTCGTTGGTGAGGAGGATGCGCATCGGCCGTCCCTTGGGCTGGTTCCGCGGCCCTTCTAGGGAACGTCGGGCGCGGCGTCCAGCCGGTGGGACGTTACTCTCCCTCGCGGCTGACGCCGGTGGTGCCACTGGCCGCGGGGCCGCCCCCGCCGTTCGCCTTGCCGTCCGATCCGGTTGAGGTCGAGACCGTCGTGCCGTTGCTGAGCTGGGTGTGCTGCGTCGTGTCCGAAACCGTCCGGGTGCCCTTCGAGCTCTGGACCGTAATGCTGTTGTCCTCCGCCAGCGCAGGGCCGGCGACGGTCGTGGCGAGAAGGATGATCGAGAGGTAATGCTTCATGTTCAATGCTCCGTCGGTTGAATAAGGCGCGGTTGAAAACGAGGCATGGAATAAGGATCGGGTGTCTTCCGATGTGAAGCAGATCACACGGGGGAGAGGGCCGCTTCAGAAGCGGGCGATGGCGCCGATGTAGAAGCGGGTCTCGTGGTCGGGGTCGGTGGTGTCGGTGGCGACGCCGTTGGTCTGGCGGGCGATCTCGGGGGTGAGGGTGAGCCAGGGGCGGACGTCGATGCGGGCGCCGATGCCCACGGAGCCGAGGTCCTCGGCGGTCTCGCCGTCGTGGGCGGTGGAGCGGTCGAAGGCGCGGCCGTAGTCGGAGAAGGCGTAGAGCTCCATGGCCTCGACCTGGCCCTTGAAGGCGGCGCCGGAGAGGGTGCGGCGGAGTTCGAGGCGGCCGCCCCAGCCGCTGTCGCCCGAGGTGTTGCCGGGGGCGAAGCCGCGGCCGATGGTGGCGTTGCCGAGGGCGAAGCGCTCGGAGTTGGGCAGGACGTTGGCGGCGAGCTGGCCGATCGCCTCGGCGTAGAGCGACCAGTCGCCCTGGCCGAGGCGCTGCAGGCGGGAGAGGGTGAGGGTGCCGAGGGTGAAGGTGGGGTCGCCGGCGGCGGGGCCTTCCGCCTCGATGTCGGCGCCGGCGGCGTCGAGGCCCTGGCGGATGCCGACGTCGACGAGGCTGACGCCGCCGAAGCGGTCGGCGCGGTCCCAGGTGAGGCGGGCGCGCAGGACGAGCAGGCGGTCGGTGCTGGTGGTCTCGCTGGGGCCGAAGCCGGTGACGCTGTCGCTCTGCTGCCAGTCGAGGCCGAGGCGGCCGTAGAGGTTCTGCGAGCGGGTGCGGATGAACGGCACGATGAGGCCGGCGCGCAGGTTCTTCTCGTTGGTGGTGACGGTGAGGTCGGGGGTGCCGGACTTGGCGAGGTCGGGCTCGCCGCGGGAGGCGTCGACGGAAGCCTCGAGGCGGGCGCCGTCGAGGATGGTGCCGGTGAAGACGGGCAGCGGCAGGTCGATGAGCGCCTGGCCGTAGGCGAGGTCGCCGTTGGGGGCGCCGGCGACCAGCGCGTCGAGGCGCTCGTCGAGGCCGAGGCGATTGTAGGCGCTGCCGCCGGCGGTGACGGTGAGCGGGCCGTAGAGGCGCGAGCCGCGGTTGTCGGCGGCGGCGAAGCCGGTGAAGGGGTCGGGCTCGAGGAGGACGGTGAGGTCGGCGGCGGCGAAGGTGGCGGGCGAGGGTTCGAGGACCGTCTCCACGGAGCCGCCGAAGGTGTCGCGGGAGAGGAGCACGCTGCGCTCGAGGGTGGTGAGGCGGAGCGGGCGGTCGGCGGCGGTGGGCGCGAAGAGGCGGGCGGCGGTGGCCTGCTGGTTGGCCGCGCCGCCTTCGACGCCGAGGGTGGCGATGAAGCCTTCGATCACCAGGATGCGGACGGCGCCGTCGGCGATGGTCTGCTCGGGAAGGACGGCCTGGGAGAGCAGGTAGCCTTCCGCGCGGTAGGCGGCGGTGATGCGGTCGGCGAGGTTGTTCAGGGTTTCGAGCGAGACGGGCTGGCCGAGGAGCGGGGCCCAGAGCGGGGCGAGGGTGGCGGGGGCGATCGCGGTCGCGCCTTCGAGCGTGACGCCGCGCAGGACGAAGGCGGGCTCGCCGCTGGCGGTCAGCGCGCCGGCGGGGGCGGGCGCGGCGGGCGGCTCGGCCTGCGGGACGGGCTTGCGGCCGATGCCTGGTTCGCGCGGCAGGTAGTCGGCGGCGGACTGGGCGCGCGCCTCGGTCAGGGCTGTGAGCGCGACGGCGCCCGAGACGGCGAGCGAGAGGGCGAGGCGGCGGGCGGTCATGGCGCCGCCCCGGCGGAAGTGGCCCAGTAGCTTTCGGTGACGCTCTCCCGCGCGCAGCCGTCCTCGCCGCCGCGCCCGACGGCCCCGCTGCATCCCGGATCGCGCCGGTCGGGTCGTTCGGTTTCGGCGGCGGATCCGCCGGCGGCCGGCACGAAGCCTTGCGTGTCCGCCGCGCCCTGGGGCGCGAGCTGGACGATCTCGCCCAGCGAGTAGGTGAGGTCGAAGGGGTTCGCCAGCGCCGGCGGCGCCTCGGCCACGGTGGTGCGGAAGCTCGCGTCGCCCGGCGTGAGCGGCGGCACGCCGCGGCCGAACGGGATGACGCCGAGGCTCTGCGCCAGCGCCGGCGCCGGGTTTGCCGGGGGGGTGGGCGAGGGGGTCGGGCTCGGGGTTGGGTTCGGGGTCGGCGTCGGGGTCACCGGGCCGGCCGTGGACGGCTGGATCGTGAAGGTGCCCCCGACGTAGCTGATGCTGTAGTTGCCGCTGCTCAGGCCGGAGGGCGTGAGGGTGTAGCGGCCGACCGGGCTCGTCCGCGTCGCGCTGGTGGCGACGTCGAGGGCGCCCTCCAGGTCGGCTGCGTCTTCGCCCAGGACGAAGCCGGCGTAGCGGACAGCGAAGTCCGGGTCGGCATTTCCGTAGGTACGGGTGGCGTCGAGGGCGGTGACGGTGAGCGGGGCGGGGTCGATGGCGAGGCTGCCGGGGGCGAAGGTGATGGCGTAGTTGCCGCTGGTGAGGCCGCCGGGGGTGAGGGTGTAGCGGCCGACGGGGCTGGCCTGCGTGGCGGGGGTGGTGACGTTGAGGGCGCCGGTGAGGTCGCTCGCGTTCTCGCCGAGGACGAAGCCGGTGTAGCGGGCGGCGAAGGTCGGGTCGGCGGAGCCGTAGCGGCGGGCGGCGTCGAGGGCGGTGACGGTGAGCGGGGCGGGGTCGATGGCGAGGGTGCCGGGGGCGAAGGTGATGGCGTAGTTGCCGCTGAGCTGAGGCCGGAGGGCGTGAGGGTGTAGCGGCCGACGGGGCTGGCCTGGGTGGCGGGGGTGGCGACGGTGAGGGTGCCGGAGAGGTCGCTCGCGTTCTCGCCGAGGACGAAGCCGGTGTAGCGGGCGGCGAAGGTCGGGTCGGCGGAGCCGTAGCGGCGGGCGGCGTCGAGGGCGGTGACGGTGAGGGGGGCGGGGTCGATGGCGAGTGTGCCGGGGGCGAAGGTGATGGCGTAGTTGCCGCTGGTGAGGCCGGAGGGCGTGAGGGTGTAGCGGCCGACGGGGCTGGCCTGCGTGGCGGGGGTGGTGAAGCCGAGGGCGCCGGTGAGGTCGCTCGGCGTTCTCGCCGAGGACGAAGCCGGTGTAGCGGGCGGCGAAGGTGGGGTCGGCGGAGCCGTAGCGGCGGGTGGCGTCGAGGGCGGTGACGGTGAGCGGGGCGGGGTCGATGGCGAGGGTGCCGGGGGCGAAGGTGATGGCGTAGTTGCCGCTGGTGAGGCCGGAAGGGGTGAGGGCGTAGCGGCCGACGGGGCTCGCCTGTGTCGCGGGGGTGGTGAAGCCGAGGGTGCCGGCCAGGGAGGAGGCGTCTTCGCCGAGGACGAAGCCGGCGAAACGGGCGGCGAAGGTGGGGTCGGCGGAGCCGTAGCGGCGGGTGGCGTCGAGGGCGGTGACGGTGAGCGGGGCCGGGTCGATGGCGAGGGTGCCGGGGGCGAAGGTGATGGCGTAGTTGCCGCTGGTGAGGCCGGAGGGGGTGAGGGTGTAGCGGCCGACGGGGCTGGCTTGGGTGGCGGGGGTGGTGAAGCCGAGGGTGCCGGCCAGGGCGGAGGCGTCTTCGCCGAGGACGAAGCCGGTGTAGCGGGCGGCGAAGGTGGGGTCGGCGGAGCCGTAGCGGCGGGTGGCGTCGAGGGCGGTGACGGTGAGCGGGGCGGGGTCGATGGCGAGGCTGCCGGGGGCGAAGGTGATGGCGTAGTTGCCGCTGGTGAGGCCGCCGGGGGTGAGGGTGTAGCGGCCGACGGGGCTGGCCTGGGTCGCGGGGGTGGTGAAGCCGAGGGTGCCGGCCAGGGAGGAGGCGTCTTCGCCGAGGACGAAGCCGGCGAAACGGGCGGCGAAGGCGGGGTCGGCGGAGCCGTAGCGGCGGGTGGCGTCGAGGGCGGTGACGGTGAGCGGGGCGGGGTCGATGGCGAGGGTGCCGGGGCGGTAGTCGAGGGCGTAGTTGCCGCCGGGGACGGTGAGGCCGGAGGGGGTGACGGCGTAGCGGCCGACGGGGCTCGCGGCGGTGGCGGGGGTGAGGAAGACGAGGGTGCCGTTGAGGAGCTCGGGGCCGTCGCCGGGGAGGAAGCCGTCGATGCTGCCGGAGAAGGCGGGGTTGGCGGCGCCGTAGCGGCGGGCGGCGTCCTGGGCGGTGACGGTGAGGGTGGCGGGGTCGACGACGAGGGTGCCGTTGACGAGGACGAGCGTGTAGCCCTGGGCCGAGGCGGTGGCGGCGACGCGGGTGAGGTAGCTGCGGGCGGCGGCGCGGGCGGCGGTGCCGGTGCTGGTGACGTTGGGGCCGCTGGCCAGCGCGGTCGCGAAGCTGTCGCCGGGGCGGAGGCCGGTGGCGGTGTAGCCGGGCGTTGCGGTCTGGCCGTAGGTCTTGTGCAGGGACTCGGCGGTCAAGGTCAGCGTGGGGCGCTCGGCGTAGACCAGGCGGTTGCCGCCGAAGCCGAGGACGGCCGGGGGATTGGCGGCGAGGGTGCGGCCGTAGAGGTCGAAGCCGCGCGGACCGGGCAGGGTGCCGGTGGGCGAGGCGAAGCTGTCCACGTAGACGACCCAGCGTGCGCCGGCTTGCGGCGTGGCGAGCGCATTCGCGCCGGCGGCGTTGTCGAAATGGCGGCCGGCGGAGATGACCACGGCGTCGCCGGCAGCGGTGCCGGTGACGATGGCGCCGGGGTCGAGGCGCACGCGCTCCTGGGAGACGAGCGTGACCTGGCTGGCGGTGACGGGCGCGCCGAGGGTGATGCTGCCGGCGCCGGTGGTGGAGACGGCCACCGGCAGGGTGGAGACGTAGGACGAGGGCGCGCCGCCCGGGGTGGTGGGCGCGAAGAGGAAGTCCGCGCCGGGGGCGAGGCTGAAGAGCGGGCGGACGCCGGCGGTGACGGCGCCGGAGATGCGCACGTCGCCGCCGTCGGAGATGTCGCGGCCGGACTGCACCACGCCGTCCCAGGTCTGGGTCGTCGCCTCGAGGGTGAGGCTGCCGCCGTCGCGGGCGGCGATGCGCGCTTCGGAGCCTTGCGGGTGGTCCCTGACCCAGACGAGGTCGGCGAGGACGGAGATCGCGCCGCCGGCCCCGGTGACGAGCTCGGCGAAGCTGGTGTCGCCGGCGCCGCCCCACGCCTTGACCTGCGGCGCGCGGAGCGTGGTGGCGCTGGCGCTGCCCTCGGTGCCGACGCGGACCCACTGGTTGTCCCTTTCGCCGCCCGCCATCCAGATCTTGCGGCCGGCGGTGATGGTGAGATCGCCGGTGGCGGAGTCGACCTGGATGCCGCCGCTCGGCGTGTTGGCGCGGCGGATGAGGACGTCGCGCCCGGCGGCGAGGGTGAGCGCGCCGGATTCGGTGGTGATGGCGAGGTTGCCGGCCTGCGCGCGCTGGGTGGTCAGGTCTCCGGTCTCTGCCGTCAGCGTCACGGAGGCGTCGCCGGCGGCGGTGACGTCGGCGCCGACGTTGAGGTTGCGCCGGGCGGTGGCGGTGAAGTCGCCGCCGGCGGAGACGGCCGCGTTGATGGCGATGTCGCGTTCCGCGACCAGGGTGAGGCTGCCGGAGCCGCCCCAGCCGAGCGGGCTCTTGACGGTGATGTCGCCGTTCATCTGCCGGGCCGGCTGCACCGTGGTGATGGTCACGTCGCTGCCGGCGTTGAGCGCGTTCTGCAGCGCGATGAGGCTGACGGTGTAGGCGCCGCTGCCGTTGGGGGGCGCGATCGTGCCGCCTCCGATGGCGGGGGCGTTGCTCACGTTGTCGATGATGACGTCGCGCGGGTCGAGGAGCCAGAAGCCGCCGGGGCCGGCGGAGATGGCGGCGGTGGGGCCGATCGCCAGCGCGCCGTGGCTGGAGGTCTCGATGAAGCCGCCGGTGGCGCCGGTGGCGGTGATGCGGCCGTCGACGCGGGTGACGGCGTCCGACCAGGCGATGACGGTGCCGCCGCGGCCGGTGGCGCCGTTGGCGGACACCTCGGCGCCGTGGGCGAGGTCCAGCCGTTGCGCGCGGGGGAGGGGGCCGGCGCCCTGGCGGTCGCCGCCGATGCGGATGCGGCCGCCGTCGGTGACGCCGTCGGCGGTGATGCGCGCGCGGGGCGCGATGGAGACGTGATCGCCGGTGACGGTGATCTCGCCGCCGCGCGCCGCGCCCGAGGCGTCGAGGGTGCCGGCGATGCGCACGCGCGCGCCGCCGCCGGCGATCTCGATCCTGCCGGAGCGGGCGCGGATCACGCCGGTGGTGTTGATCGCGGCGTCGAGGGTGCGGGCGGCGTCGCCCGCCGTCAGCACCACGCGGCCGCCCTCGGCGTCGATGATCCCGCGGTTCGTCACCCCGCCGGCGCCCTCGGCCGCGATGCGCACCATGCCGTCGCCGGTGAGGTCGATGGTGCTCCGCTCGCCGGCCGCCAGGACGACGGTGCCGCGCCGGGCGACGATGGCGCCGGCGTTCTCGACGTCGCCGCCGACGAGGGCGGCGAGGCCGGCCTCGCCCACGGTGATCCGGCCCTCGTTCACCACGCGCGCGCCGGCGCGTTCGCCGCCGCCGAGCGTCAGCCCGCCGTCGCGCTGGAAGCGGGTGGCGTCGACGCCCTTGGTGGTCGCCACCAGGCTGCCGGTGTCGATGCGGGCGCTGCCGGTGAAGAGGACGCCGGCGCTGTTCTGGATCACCACGGTGCCGGGCGCCTTGATGGCGCCGGCGATGACGCTGGGGCGCGCCGTCTGGACGCGGTTGAGCGTGGCGGAAGAGCGTCCCGGCTGGGCGAAGACGACCGCGTGGTCGCGCCCGACGTCGAAGCTCCGCCAGTCGATCACCGCGCGCTGGGTGGTCTGCCGGATCGTCGTGCTGCCGGCGGACTGCGCGATGCGCGCCGACCCCTTCGCGACCGCGCCGCCTTGCGGGCCACCGGCCTGCGCGGTTTCGGCGACGGCGAGGGCCGCGAGCGAGGCGCCGAGGAGCGCGAGCGCGCGCGCGGGGCGCTTCAGGCTGGACACGAGCGGAGATACTAACACGCGAACCTACATTAACTAATGCAATCTGGAGTTGTATCGCTCCGAATTGCTGAAAAATCAATGGGGTTGTGGCCTGCCCGGGACAGGGCGCTCCGCCAGTCATTTCCGCATGTTTACATTGGCGCGCGAGTATTCAGCGCCACGTACAATCGAGAGTTGCCTCTCTCGAAATGGCCGAGAACCGGATGTCATGTGGCCCGCCCCGCGAGGCGCAGCTGGTGACAATGGATTTTTAACCAACGATTTGAGGGATTTGGCCGCCCCTGATTAGCGGTTCGGCAACGGCCCGCGGCTAGCACTGGTCTCGGGTGGCGCCTCTGTGGGGACAGGGCGCCTTGGGTGGGGGAAGGCATGGGGAACCGATGGGGGCCTCGCCGCGGCAACCTGCGCGCGCGGCTGGGGCGATGGATTTCCACAGGGTTGGTCGTGGCGCTCGTGGCCTTCGGCCCTGCGGCGGAAATGCGCGCCGAAGGGCGCCTGGGGGCGCTCGATCATCACGCGGTGGTGCTGAACGGCGAGATCGTGGGCTCGGCCTTCCTGGTGGAGGGCGACGTGGCGGTGACCAACCGGCACGTGGTGCGCGGCCTGCGTCCCGGCGGACATGGTGGTGCTGCTGGGGTCGCGGGCGGGTGGCGGCAGCGCCGAGGGCCGGGTCATCGCCGTCAGTCCGCGCATGGACCTGGCCTTGCTGCGCGTGCCGCCCGGTTTCCTGCCGGCGGTGGGGCGCGAGGACGCGCCGGAGCGGGCCGGCCTGACGGTGACGGCGGCGGGAATCGACGCCGGCGACGGCGGGGCCGGCGAGCGGCTGGCGCTGTCCGGCGTGGTGCTCGATCCCCGCGAGGACATCGCCGCCTTCGGCCCCGGCCTGGTCGCCTGGCTGCCGGGGGCGCGGCCGGGTTTCTCGGGCGGGCCGATGCTCGACGAGCGCGGCCGCTTCGTGGGGATGGTCACGGCGATCCGCCCCGGCGGGGCCGCCGGCACCATGGCGATCGCCGGCGGCGGGGCCGAGAGCGGGCGGGCGGCGGTCGAGGCCTTCGTGCTGCGGGCGGCCGTATTGCGTGCGGAGGTCCGGCGACTCCTCGCCGCCGCCGTTCACTGAGGGCGTTTCGACGGCACGGGGCGTTCGAGGGTGCTTCACGCCCGGCACGATAGGGTGTCAGATGGCGCGCCCCCCTTTCCGGGCGGGCGTGAGGTGCCGCATGCCCGTCGACGGCTTCACATTCCCCGGCCTCCCGGTCCGCGTGATCTTCGGAGACGGGACGCTGGCCGAGGTCGGGCCGGAGATCGCCCGGCTCGACCGTCGTCGTGCGCTGGTTCTCGCGACGCCGGGACATCGGCGCGGCGGCGGCGCGGCTGGCGGAGGATCTCGGGCAGCAGGCCGCCGGGGTTTTCGCAGGGGCCGCGATGCACACCCCCATCGAGGTGACCGAGGCGGCGCTGTCGGCCTATGCCGGCGGCGGGGGCGGACTGCGTGGTCTCGCTCGGCGGCGGGTCGACCATCGGGCTCGGGAAGGCGATCGCGGTCCGGACCGGGGCCGACCAGGTGGCGGTGCCGACCACCTACGCCGGCTCGGAGATGACCGACATCCTCGGCGAGACGGCCGCGGGGCGGAAGACCACCCGCCGCGATCCCGCCATCCGTCCGGAGACGGTGATCTACGACGTGGCGCTGACCCTGGGCCTGCCGCCGGCGCTGACCGCGAGCTCCGGGCTCAACGCGCTCGCCCATGCCGTCGAGGCGCTTTATGCGCGGGATCGCAACCCGGTGATGACGCTGTTCGCGGGCGAGGCTTTCGCGGCGCTGGCCGGGGCGCTTCCGGCGCTCGCGGCCGCGCCCGGGGATCGCGCGGCGCGCGCCCGGGCGCTCTATGGCGCCTGGCTTTGCGGGGCCGCGCTCGGCGGCACGACCATGGCGCTGCATCACAAGCTCTGCCATGTGCTCGGCGGCTCGTTCGGGCTGCCGCATTCCGAGACCCACGCGGTGATCCTGCCGCACGCCACGGCCTACAACGCGCCTGCGGCGGGCGAGCTGCTCGCGCCGGTCAGCGCGGCGCTGGACGGGGCCGAGCCGGGGCGGGGGCTCTACGACCTTGCGCAGGTGATCGGCGCGCCACGGGCACTGCGGGACCTCGGCCTGGCCGAGGCCGACCTCGACCGGGCTGCCGACATCGCGATGGAGAGCCCCTACTGGAACCCGCGCCCGATCGAGCGCGCCGGGATCCGCGCGCTGCTGGCGGCGGCCTGGGCGGGCGAGCCGCCGGGGGCATGAGCCTCGCAGGGCGCGAGATCGCCGTCGTCGGCGGCGGGATCGGCGGCCTAGCGGCGGCGACGGCGCTGGCGCAGCGCGGCGCCCGGGTGGTGCTCTTCGAGCAGGCGGCGGCGCTGACCGAGGTGGGCGCGGGCCTGCAGGTCTCGCCGAACGGCGTGGCGGTGCTGGAGGCGCTCGGGCTCGGCCCGGCCGCGGCGGAGGTTGCGAGCGTGCCCGAGGCGGTGGAGCTCCGCGACCACCGCGCCGGGCGGCTGGTGGCGCGCGTGCCGCTCGGCGCGGCCGCCGTCGCGCGCTACGGGCGGCCCTACTGGCAGTTCCACCGCGCCGACCTTCTCGCGGTGCTGGCGGCGGGCGCGGCTGCGGCCGGGGTCGAGCTCCGCCTCGCGACGCGGATCGCCGGGGTGGAGGCGCGGGGTGCGGGGGTCCGCCTCGCGGCCGAGAGCGGCGCCGGGCATGACGCGGAGATCGTGGTGGCGGCCGACGGACTGCGCTCGGGACTGCGCGTGGCTGCGGGGCTCGGGGCCGCGCCGCCGCGCTACACCGGGCACGTTGCCTGGCGCGGGCTGGTGGAGGCCGCGCGGCTTCCGCCGGAGGCGACCGTCGCCGCGGCCGTCGTGACGATGGGGCCGGGACGCCACCTCGTGCAGCTATCCGCTGCGCGGCGGACGGTTGGTGAACTTCGTCGCGGTCGAGGAGCGCGCCGCCTGGACCGCCGAGGGCTGGACGACCGCGGACGATCCGGCGAACCTCCGGCGCGCCTTCGCCGGCTGGGGCGGCGCCGCGGGCGCGGTCCTGGGGGCGGTCGAGGATTGCTTTCTCTGGGGTCTCTTCGACCACGCCCCGCTGCCGCGCTGGACGGCCGGCCGCCTGGCGCTGCTCGGCGACGCCTGCCACCCGATGCTGCCCTTCCTCGCCCAGGGCGCCACCATGGCGCTCGAGGACGCCTGGGTGCTCGCCGCGGCGCTGGACCGCGCGGCGGACCCGGGCGCGGGCCTCGCCGCCTATGCGGCGGCGCGGCGGCCAAGGACCGCGCGGGTCCAGCGCGCCGCGGCGCGGAACGGGCGGATCTATCACCTGCGGCCGGGGCTGCGCGGGCCGGCGCAGGCGGCGCTGGCGGCGGCCTCGGCGCTGGCGCCGGGATTTCTGGCCGGGCGGTTCGACTGGCTGTATGGCGCCGACGTGACCGCGGGCGAATCCGCGGGTTGACAGGGCGCTCCGGTTGGCCAATCTCGCCGGGCCGCACCGGGGAGACGCGCAGAATGCTGGAGCCAGGGTTCCTGACGTCGTTCTTCCAGGTCATCATGATCGACCTGGTGCTGGCGGGCGACAACGCGGTCGTGATCGGGCTCGCGGCGGCCGGCCTGCCGCCGGAGCTCCGCCGCAAGGCGATCATCATCGGCATCGTCGCCGCGACCCTCATGCGCATCGGCTTCGCGCTGATCGCGACGCAGCTGCTCAACCTCACCGGCCTTCTGCTCGCGGGCGGTTTCCTGCTGCTGTGGGTGTGCTGGAAGATGTACCAGGAGCTGCGCGCCGGGCATGCGGCCGACACCGCGGCGGCGATGGAGGCGCTGACGGAGAGCGACCTCAACGCCGACGGCAGCGTGGCCGGCGGCGCGCCGCGCAAGACGCTGCGGCAGTCGGTGATCCAGATCATCATCGCCGACGTCTCCATGTCGCTCGACAACGTGCTGGCGGTGGCCGGGGCGGCGCGGGAGCATCCGACGGTGCTGATCTTCGGGCTGGCGCTGTCGATCGCGCTGATGGGGCTGGCGGCTTCGCTGATCGCGCGGCTGCTGGGCAAGCACCGGTGGATCGCCTGGGTCGGGCTCGCGATCATCCTTTATGTGGCGCTCCACATGATCTGGGAGGGCTGGCACGACGTTCGCGACAAGATGAACGGGGTGGAGCCGCCGGCGGCGGAGGCGACCGAGCACTAGGTCCGCGGGGCCTCAGGGCTCGAGCGTCACCCAGATGGGGACGTGGTCGGAGGGCTTTTCCCGGGAGCGGGTTTCCGCGTCTATTCCGCAGGTTACGAGGCGATCCGCAGCCTGCGGGGTCAGGAGGACGTGGTCGATGCGGATGCCCCAGTTCTTCTGGAAGGCGCCGGCCTGGTAGTCCCAGAAGGTGTAGATGCCGGGGGACTGGTCGACGGCGCGCAGCGCGTCGGTGAGGCCGAGGTTGACGAGGCGGCGGTAGGCCTGGCGGGTGGGGGGCAGGAAGAGGGCGTCGTTGGCCCAGACCTTGGGGTTCCAGCAGTCCTTCGGCTCGGGGATTACGTTGTAGTCTCCGAGGATTACGGCGGTTTCCTCGGTCGCGATCAGGGCGGCGGCGCGGGTTTGGAGGCGGGCCATCCAGGCGAGCTTGTAGTCGTATTTCGGGCCGGGGGCGGGGTTGCCGTTGGGGAGGTAGAGGCCGCAGACGCGGATGCCGGCGACCTCGGCCTCGATCCAGCGGGACTGCTCGTCGGTGTCGTCGCCGGGGAGGCCGCGGCGGACGTCCGACAGCGGCAGGCGGGAGAGGATGGCGACGCCGTTGAAGCCCTTTTGTCCATGGGTTTCAATGTTGTAGCCCATCTCCTCGATCTCGAGGCGGGGGAAGGCGTCGTCGGTGGACTTGAGCTCCTGCAGCACGACGACGTCGGTGTCGGCGTCGCGCAGCCAGTCGAGAAGGGCGGGCAGGCGGGCCTTGACGCCGTTGATGTTGAAGGAGGCGATCTTCATGGCGCGCGACCCTAGGGAAGGCCGACAGGGGCCGCAAGATGGCGTATGGAAAGCGTATCGGAATCCATATGGCTCGCCATACGGGTTCCGGGCGTCGGGACGGGTGCGCGCTCAGTGCCTCGGTGCGGGTCTCGAGCGGGTTTGGGCGGCTCGGGGCGCAGCGGGTCGCGGCCGCTTTCGAGCCGCTCCCGGTACTCGGCGCGCGTCGGGCGGTCCTTCTCGGCGTTCCAGGCCCGGTCCTCGGTTTTGATCCGCTTCGCCACCAGGATCGACGCGGGCCAGGCAAGCGCGAAGCCGAGGATGATGGCGCCGAAGATGGGCACGAAGCCGACCCAGCCCATGGTGAGCACGAAGACGATGAGGGCGCCGACGATGACGGCGTTGGTCATCAGATAGACGACATCACGCAGGCGCTTGGGGCGATCTCCTTTCCGGTTGACATGAGAACAACCGCTGGGGCCGAGTTTCGATCCAAGGGGACCGCTCGCGTGGTTCCCGAGGAGGCGCTGATCGAGAGGGTCTCGGGTGAGCATTCCGGCTGAGACGGTCCGGTTCGAGGGCGAGGCGATATGGGTCAGCCTGTCGGACGGGCGGGTGATCGGGGTGCCGCTGGCGTGGTTCCCGCGGCGGGCGAAGGCTGATGCGGCGGTGCGGGAGGCGTTCGAGATCGGCCCGCTCGGGCTGCACTGGGAGGTGCTCGACGAGGATGTTTCGGTCGCTAGACTAGAGCGGGATGAGTTTAGGCGGAGCATATCCTGCCTCGATGAAGTAGTTGGCGCACTCGGTTTCAGATACATTCTCTAGGATGCTGGCGATGGCATCGCATACGGCGTCCTGGGTTCGGGCAGCGGCCTTGCGCAGCCAATGCTTGAGCTTGGAGAAGAGCATCTCGATCGGGTTCAGGTCGGGCGAGTACTTCGGCAGGAAGAAGAGCCGGGCGCCGGCGGCGCGGATGGCCTGCCGGACGGCGGCGCTCTTGTGCGAGCCGAGGTTGTCCATGACGACGATGTCGCCGGCCGCAGCGTCGGCACCAGCACCCGCTCGACGTAGAGCCGGGAGCTGTCGCCGTCGATCGGGCCGTCGAGGAGCGAGGGGGCCTCGACGCGGTCACAGCGCAGCGCGGCGAGGAAGGTCATGGTCTTCCAGTGGCCATGCGGCACCGAGGCCTTCAGCCGCTCGCCGCGCGGCGCCGAGCCGCGCAGCGGCGCCATGTTGGTCTTGGTCGAGGTCTCGTCGATGAACACCAGACGGGCGGGATCGATCCGGCCTGGTGCTTCACCCACTGCGCCCGTCGGCGCGCCACGTCCGGACGCTCCGCTCGGCCGCGATCAGCGTCTTTTTTTGTGCGTCAGCCCTTCGGCGTGGACGAACTCCCACACCGTGCGGTAGTCGACCTGCATCCCCTGCTCGGCGAGCTCGGCCACCAGCCCGCGCAGCGTGAAGCCTGCCCTCGGCACCGCTCCAGCAGCGAGTCCCGCTAGGCGCCGATCAGCTTCTTCGGCTGGTGGCCCCATCTGCCCGGGCGCCACCCGCTCGTCTCCGGAACTGCGCCACCGAGGCGATCGCCGTGCTCACCCCCACGCCGAAGCGCGCGCTGCTTGGCGGCAGGACTGACTGTCCTGCACACGCATCAACGACACGCTCGCGAAGATCGATCGAAAACGGTCGCGCCATCCATACTGGCCTCTTCCCTAGCCAGCAGGGTGAATCAGATCAAGCCGGAAACGGGAATCGAAATCACTCCGCCAAGCTCCATCCCGCTCTAGCTGCTGGCTGGGCGAGGGGATCGGAGACGGGTCGGTGGTTAGGCGCCTTGAGGGGTGGCGGGGCGAGCACCCACCTACTTGCTGGCCGGCCGCGGGGGGCGCCGAGGCGGGTCAGGCGGGTGCAAGCACCCACCCCCACTGCTGCGGAGTGGAAGCGAATTGCCTAGCCCGCCGTCTACCTGGTGACGTCGACTTGATGTGACGGTTCGCCAGGTACGCCGCGTGGCATAGAGCATGACGAGCACGCGGAGCATCTGGAGCGCTCCGCGGCATTCGCGACAGGACGTAGGCGGGCCTGCGGTAACTCTCGTCGGCTACAAACGCGCCGACTGCCTCAAGTCCGAGGCCCCCGGTGACGTAGAACGCGCCCGCCAGGACGAAGAGCCCTCGAGTGCGCGACGGCAGGCGCCACAGCCAGGGCAGGAAGTAGGCGCCCACGGCCAGCGCGATCACGAGCCGGGGATGACCCAGTCGAAGCCGGACCGCGCGCCAAGAAACGAGAGGTTGAGGATGAGCCTGATCAGAGGTCGTGCAGGACGGTGCCTCGTCGAGGGAGAGGTAGACGAAGAGCATGCTCAGCATCCACCAGCGTCGCGCGACGCCGTGCGAGCCACGCTGAACCAGCGCGGCGAGGGCGAGTGCCAGCGCGGCGAGCGCGAGTTGGATCACCGAGAACCAGGTGGGGATATTCGATTCGACCGAGAGGTCGAAGACATAGCCGAAGTACTCGCGCGCGACCGGCCGGAGCGGGCCGCAGACGTCGAACGATAGCAAGCGTGAATGGCGAGATGAGCGAAGACGAGCGCGGCGATGACGAGCAGGAGCACTCAGAACATGGGGCCGGCGGAAAGTTGGATCAAAGCCGGCGACTTGTGATCGCGAACGTCGACCAAATCCGAGCTTGCGGTGGACAGTATCCGGTTGATGCTAAAGCAGATATGTGAGAGCGTCCATTGCTGGCGTTCGGGTTAGGCAAAGCTGCGCAGGTCGCGGGTGTGGAGGCGGGCCATCCAGGCGAGTTTGTAGTCGTATTTCGGGCCGGGGGCGGGGTTGCCGTTGGGGAGGTAGAGGCCGCAGACGCGGATGCCGGCGACTTCGGCCTCGATCCAGCGGGACTGCTCGTCGGTGTCGTCGCCGGGGAGGCCGCGGCGGATGTCCGACAGCGGCAGGCGGGAGAGGATGGCGACGCCGTTGAAGCCCTTTTGTCCATGGGTTTCAATGTTGTAGCCCATCTCCTCGATCTCGAGGCGGGGGAAGGCGTCGTCGGTGGACTTGAGCTCCTGCAGCACGACGACATCGGTGTCGGCGTCGCGCAGCCAGTCGAGAAGGGCGGGCAGGCGGGCCTTGACGCCGTTGATGTTGAAGGAGGCGATCTTCATGGCGCGCGACCCTAGGGAAGGCCGTCAGGGGCCGCAAGATGGCGTATGGAAAGCGTACTGGAATCCATATGGCTCGCCATATGGGTTCCGGGCGTCGGGACGGGTGCGCGCTCAGGGCCGCGGTGCGGGTTCGAGCGGGTTGGGCGGCTCGGGGCGCAGCGGGTCGCGGCCGCTTTCGAGCCGCTCCCGGTACTCGGCGCGCGTCGGGCGGTCCTTCTCGGCGTTCCAGGCCGGGTCCTCGGCCTTGATCCGCTTCGCCACCAGGATCGACGCGGGCCAGGCGAGGGCGAAGCCGAGGATGATGGCGCCGAAGATGGGCACGAAGCCGACCCAGCCCATGGTGAGCACGAAGACGATGAGGGCGCCGACGATGACGGCGTTGGTCATCAGGTAGACGACATGACGCAGGCGCATGGGGCGAACTCCTTTCCGGTTGATGTGAGATCAACCGATGGGGCGCAGATTCGATCCACGGGGAGGGGACGCCCGTTTGGTGTCGGTGACCAACCGAGGGGAACGCGCGCGGCTACAATTGCTTAAGGATCGGCGGTGATGCTGCGGCCTGTTGCATCAGGTTCCGACATCTCCCCATGCCGACGATCTTCCGCTATGATGGCTATCGGTTCTTCTTCTATTCCAACGAGGGCGATCCGCGCGAGCCGATGCATGTGCATGTGATGAAGGCGGGATGCGAGGCGAAGTTCTGGATGCGACCGGCGGTCGTGGTGGCGGCGAACCGGGGGTTCGACGCGCCGACGCTGCGCCTGCTTGCGACGGTGATCGAGGATCGCCGGACGCTGATCGAGAGGGTCTGGGGTGAGCGTTTCGGCTGATACGGTCCGGTTCGAGGGCGAGACGATGTGGGTCGGCCTGTCGGACGGGCGGGTGATCGGCGTGCCGCTGGCGTGGTTCCCGCGGCTGGCGAAGGCGGAGCCGGCGGCGCGGGAGGCGTTCGAGATCAGCCCGTTCGGGATCCACTGGGCGGGGCTGGACGAGGACGTCTCGGTCGAGGGGCTGCTGGCGGGGCGCGGGGACCGCGGGCGGGTCGGGGGCGAGGCGGCCTGAGGATGATGGGCCGTCCGGGCCTGCCGCGGCCGGCTCGGGATGCGGTGCGCGGGTGCCGGGGTTTACCGAACCGGGGAGAGCGAGGCGCTGCCTCGCTCCGCGCGCGGCTAGCGGTAGAAGACGTTGCCGCCGATGGTGCCGACGCGCTTGCGCTGGGCGAACCAGCCGGGCTTGGCGCGGGCGGAGTGGAAGAAGAGGGCGCCGTTCGTCGGGTCGGGGGCGCCGGAGAGGACGAGCTCGGCGACGCGGTAGGCGCGGGTGCGGCTGCCCGGGTCGGCCAGGGCGTCGGGGCGGCCGTCGCAGCGGTAGGAGAACTGGCAGCCCTGGGTGACGACGCCGCAGACGGTGCGGGGGAATTGCTTGCTCTCGGCGCGGTTGAGGACGACGTGCGCCACGGCGGCCTCGCCCGCGGCGCCGGTGCCGCGCGCCTCGAAGTAGATGGCCTCGGCGAGGCAGGCGAGCTCGCGGTCGGAGGGCTTGGTCGCGCGGCCGTCGGCGTGGGCGGCGGTGGCGAGGAAGG
Organism: uncultured Alphaproteobacteria bacterium; assembly: GCA_963844375.1. Lineage (GTDB taxonomy): Bacteria > Pseudomonadota > Alphaproteobacteria > Rhodobacterales > Rhodobacteraceae > Amaricoccus. Next base: position 53,878 of record CAWJOI010000010.1, read on the forward strand.
GGGCCAGGGCGAGGGCGGCGAGGGCGATCAGGGTACGCAACGGGCACGGTCCGGGGCTGTTTGCATCGGCCGGAGGTATCCATGTTGCAGTGCGGTATGTCTACCCGTGCGGGGCGGGGCGGCGGATTTCCGCCGGGTTCGGGGTTCGCGCGCGGGCGCGGGGGCCGGGAGGCGATATCCTGCGCATCGCGCCGATCCGGGGGAGCGAGGCACTGCCTCGCTCCGGTTCGTCGGCTGGAGCGCGTGAGCGCGGAGGCCGAGGGGGGCGGCGCGGGGCCGGGGGGTGCAATCCGCGCGCGCCTGCCTGGGCTGGCGCGGACTCGCCGCGGGCTAGCGGTAGATGGGCCTGCCGTAGCGGTCGTAGCCTACCAGGGCGGGCTGCGGGTTGCCGCCGTAGGCGACCGGCTGGCCGTAGGGGACCGGCTGGCCGTAGGCCTGCGGCTGGCATTCGGGCCGGGTCGCGGCGTAAAGGCCGCCGACGGTGGCGCCCGCGACGGTGGCGAGATCCTGGCCCTGGCCCTTGCCGACCTGGTTGCCGGCGAGGCCCCCGAGCAGCGCGCCGCCGAGCACGCCGGCGCCGCAGTTCACGTTCTGCGTGCTCATCCCGCCGTAGGGCGAGGGGGTGGTGGCGCAGGCGGTCAGGCCGAGCGCCGCGACAGTCAGGCCGATGCGAAACATGGGTACTCCTCCCGTTACACCCGCCGCGCGCAACGCGCGGGCGGGGCCTTCGTTCTAACGCGGAACGGGGGCGATTCCGTCGCGGCGGGGATGCTTTCGGCGGAACTTGGCCGGCGGCGACCGGTTCCGGCTGGATCGCTCGGGTCGGGTGATCGCGCCGAACCGGGGGAAGCGAGGCACTGCCTCGCTCCGGTTCGTCGGCTGGAGCGCGTGAGCGCGGAGGCCGAGGGGGGCGCCGCGGGGACCGGAGGGGTGCAATCCGCGCGCGCCTGCCTGGGCTGGCGCGGACTCGCGCCTGCCAAGGGGCAGGCAGGCGCGCGCGGATTTGTCGTCGGACGAGGCCGAAGCGCGGCCGAGGCTCGCACCAAGCAGGCGGAGTTCGACAACGACGAGCAGCTCGTTGTGGGCAGGTGTATAAGGAGGACGGATGTGTAAGGCTCGGCTAGAAATGCGACCGACCTGCACACCCCGTTCGGATCGCGATTTCCTTCCTGACCACCGTGGAGTTACGCACTTCCCTAGTGCCGCCTGTCCCATATCCCTGCGGAGCCGACTGACCGTCCAGATTGTTGGCCTCCACCGCCTGACGGCATGCCCGCAAGGTAGCCGCCCGCAGCGGCGGTCATAGGTCGAGCGCGGCACCAGCGCCGCCACCGCCGCTCTGCACCGCCATATCGACCGGCGTATGCCTCCTCCTCGACTCTAACCCACTCGGACAGGGCTCGCACCTGCACTCCGCTGTTGGAGGATTTGGGCCCGCACTGCGCCGCCACCGCCTGGTAGAGCGCAAGCTCCTGCTGCAGGAGGTCTATCTGGGCGCGGTGCTCCCCGGGGCCGTCGCCAACGCCATCGAAGGGATTTCGCTGGGCGATCGCTGCGGCGATCGATTGGTGGCGTCGCTGAACCGCACTTTCGTCGCAGAGGTCGATGCAATTCGACAACGGATGGAGGTTGTGAGGTGACGCCTCGCGTTGCAGTCCCACCCGGATCATGCGGCGCTTCAGCACAACCAAACAGCAGTGCCGACAAGATAACCACACCGGCGAACCTGAGCATCTGTAATCCCCCTGAACACAGAAATCAAAAACAGCCTACCTTATCATGCTCGCTTGTCATCACTCTCTCCGCGACGGGCCCCGCCCAATCACTTGGGCGAACGATTTCGTTCAAGTATCCGTGGCGCATACATCCGAGCTGTATGACAGCGCGAAAGGGTCGGCCTGTGGCTTGGTCGGACATGCGGTCACCCCTGCAACGACCGCACCCGCAAATCCCCCTCCAGCCGATCCCGCATCGCCAGCGCCGCCGCCCGCGCCCCCGCGGCGGTCGTGTAGTACGGGATCCGCCCCGACAGCGTCAGCGCCCGGATCGCGCGGCTGTCGGCGATCGACTGCGCCCCCTCGGTGGTGTTGAAGACGATCTGGACGCCGCCGTCCTTGAGGGTGTCGACGATGTGCGGGCGGCCCTCGTAGACCTTGTTGACGCGGGTGGCGGGGATGGCGTGCGCGGCGAGGTAGCGCTGGGTGCCGTCGGTGGCGAGGATGCGGAAGCCGAGGTCGTGCAGGATGCGGGCGGCCTCGAGGAGGATGCCGTTCTTGTCGCCCTCCTTGACCGAGACGAAGAGGGTGCCGGCGGTGGGCAGCGCGGTGCCGGCGCCCATCTGCGCCTTGAGGAAGGCGCGCGGGAAGGTGCGGTCCCAGCCCATGACCTCGCCGGTGGAGCGCATCTCGGGGCCGAGCAGGGTGTCGACGCCGGGGAAGCGGTTGAAGGGCATCACCGCCTCCTTGACGGAGAACCAGGGCATGTCGGGGTCGGCGAGCGTGAGCGGGTCGGCGTAGGGGAGGGGGTCGTCGGGGCCGACGCCGGCGGGATAGGGCGGGCGGAGGGGGAAGTTCGACAGGGGCTCGCCGGCCATGACGCGGGCGGCGATGGCGGCGATGGCGCTGTCGGTGGCCTTGGCGACGAAGGGGACGGTGCGGGAGGCGCGGGGGTTGACCTCGAGCACGTAGATGTCGCCGTCCTGGATGGCGAACTGCACGTTCATCAGGCCGACGACGCCGAGGGCGATGGCCATGGTGCTGGTCTGCGCCTTGAGCTCGGCGATGACCTCGGGGGAGAGCGACCAGGGCGGCAGCGAGCAGGCGCTGTCGCCGGAATGGACGCCGGCTTCCTCGATGTGCTCCATGACGCCGGCGACGTGGACGTCGCGGCCGTCGCAGATGGCGTCGACGTCGACCTCGATGGCGTTGGAGAGGTAGCGGTCGAGGAGGACCGGGCGTGTCGCCGGAGACCTGCACGGCGGTGGAGATGTAGCGGGTGAGCTCGGCGTCGTCGCGGACGATCTCCATGGCGCGGCCGCCGAGGACGTAGGACGGGCGGATGACCAGGGGGTAGCCGATGGCTTTCGCCACGGCTTTCGCCTCGGCGGCGGAGCGGGCGATGCCGTTCTCGGGCTGGCGGAGGTCGAGGCGGTGGAGGAGGGCCTGGAAGCGCTCGCGGTCCTCGGCGAGGTCGATGGCGTCGGGCGTGGTGCCGAGGATGGGGATGCCGGCGTCGTGCAGGGCGTTGGCGAGCTTCAGCGGGGTCTGGCCGCCGAACTGGACGATGACGCCGTGCAGCGTGCCGTTCTCCTGCTCGACGCGGAGGATCTCGAGGACGTGCTCGAGGGTGAGCGGCTCGAAGTAGAGGCGGTCGGAGGTGTCGTAGTCGGTGGAGACCGTCTCGGGGTTGCAGTTGATCATGATGGTCTCGTAGCCGGCTTTCGTGAGCGCGAAGCAGGCGTGGCAGCAGCAGTAGTCGAACTCGATGCCCTGGCCGATGCGGTTGGGGCCGCCGCCGAGGATGACCACCTTGCGGTTGGGCGAGGGGCGGGACTCGCATTCGGTGTAGCCGCCGTGCTCGACCTCGTAGGTGGAGTACATGTAGGGGGTCTGCGCCTCGAACTCGCCGCCGCAGGTGTCGATGCGCTTGAAGACGGCGCGGACGCCGAGGCGCTGGCGCTCGGCGCGGACGGAGGATCTCGGTGGCGGGCGGTGAGGGTGGCGAGGCGGGCGTCGGAGAAGCCCATCTGCTTGAGGCGGCGCAGCGCGTGCGGCTCGCGGGGGAGGCCGGTGTCGCGCAGGCGGGCCTCCTCGTCGACGATCTCGCGGATGCGGGCGAGGAACCACGGGTCGTAGCGGGTGGCGGCGTGGATCTCGTCGTCGGAGAGGCCGTGGCGCATGGCCTGGGCGGCGAGGCGGAGGCGGTCGGGGGTCTGGGCGGAGAGCGCCTTGACGATGGAGGCGTGGGCGTCGGGGCCGTCGGCGCCGTCGATCTCGATCTCGTCGAAGCCGGTGAGGCCGGTCTCCAGCGAGCAGAGCGCCTTCTGCATGGATTCGTGGAAGGTGCGGCCGATGGCCATGGCCTCGCCGACGGACTTCATCGCGGTGGTGAGCAGGGGCTCGGCGCCGGGGAACTTCTCGAAGGCGAAGCGGGGGATTTTGGTGACGACGTAGTCGATGGTGGGCTCGAAGGAGGCGGGGGTGACCTGGGTGATGTCGTTGTCGAGCTCGTCGAGGGTGTAGCCGACGGCGAGCTTGGCGGCGATCTTGGCGATGGGGAAGCCGGTGGCCTTGGAGGCGAGCGCGGAGGAGCGGGAGACGCGGGGGTTCATCTCGATGACGACGAGGCGGCCGGTCTCGGGGTGGACGGCGAACTGGACGTTGGAGCCGCCGGTCTCGACCCCGATCTCGCGCAGCACCGCGATCGAGGCGTTGCGCATCATCTGGTATTCCTTGTCGGTCAGCGTCAGCGCCGGGGCGACGGTGATGCGAGTCGCCGGTGTGGACGCCCATCGGGTCGATGTTCTCGATGGAGCAGACGATGATGCAGTTGTCGCGCTTGTCGCGCACCACCTCCATCTCGAACTCCTTCCAGCCGAGGAGGCGACTCGTCGATGAGGATCTGGCGAGACGGGGGAGGCGTCGAGGCCGGTCCTGGCAGATGCGCTCGTAGTCCTCGCGGTTGTAGGCGACGCCGCCGCCGGTGCCGCCGAGGGTGAAGGCGGGGCGGATGATGGCGGGCAGGCCGACGTGCTCGATGGCGGCGAGCGCCTCCTCGACGGTGGTGGCGATGGTGGCCTTGGGGTTCTCGAGGCCGATGCGCTCCATGGCCTCGCGGAAGAGCTTGCGGTCCTCGGCCTTCTCGATGGCGTCGCGCTTGGCGCCGATGAGCTCGACGTTGAACTTGGCCAGCACGCCCATGTCGTCGAGGGCGAGCGCGGTGTTGAGGCCGGTCTGGCCGCCCATGGTGGGCAGGAGCGCGTCGGGGCGTTCGGCCTCGATGATCTTCGCCACGATCTCGGGGGTGATCGGCTCGATGTAGGTGGCGTCGGCCATCTCCGGGTCGGTCATGATGGTGGCCGGGTTGGAGTTGACCAGGATGACGCGGTAGCCTTCCTCGCGCAGCGCCTTGCAGGCCTGCACGCCGGAGTAGTCGAACTCGCAGGCCTGGCCGATGACGATGGGGCCCGCGCCGATGATCATGATCGAGCGGATGTCGGTGCGTTTGGGCATGCGGCCTCGGCAAAGGTCGGGTCCGCGCCCGAGGGGAGCGGCAGGGGAGCGGATTCGCCCGGGAGCGGCAAATTGGCGTGGTTATAGAGGGGAGAAGCGGGGGCGCAAGGTCTATCCTCGACCGGCGTTCCGAATGGCAGGATCCCGTTCGACAGTGAGGCTTCGCCGGGGCTAGGCTCAGGACATGAACGCGCGCTTGAAGGATGTGATCGCGGGAAGCGCGCAGTGCCGAGGCTCGGGCCGGCAGGCGCAGTGAGCGGCTTGCCGAGATCGCGGAGAGTCTGTCGATCCTGAGATGATCGGCGAAGGTCGACTTCACGCCACCGAGGAGATGTGGCGGTTGGGCGAACATCGGACGCCGAGACCGTTCGAGGCGCGCGGAGCCCGACCGAGGCCATGCGGCCTCGTCTCCGGCAGCGTGGCTGAGGTCGTCTTCTCGCCGCGTGCGCTGGCCAGCATCGCGGGACGTGCGTGAAGATACCTGCCGAACGTGAGCCGTCAGCCGCTGCGCGGGTCGATAGAAGCAGATAGAGCGCGGCGACGATGCGGGACGCTGATCGGCGCAGATATCAGCCTGCGATGGGCCGCTTGCCGACAATTGCCGGGCAACCGGGACGTGCGTCCGGCATGTGACCCGCCGCTATCGCTAGTCGCGTGATCTACCGCGTTGCAGGCGAGGTGCGCAGCAAGGTCACGTCGAGGTGATGCACCCGAGCGCTGAAGGCGAGGCTGAGCATCGGCAGGCAGCTAGACGATCCGCTTCGGGCAGCCCTTCGTCGAGGCCGTCGGCAGCGGCGACTGCGCGGGCCGTGTCGATCAGGCGAGCCGCAGGCTCGCCGCTCCCGCGACGATGAGGGCGGCGGCGGCGAGGCGGGTGGGGCCGATGCGTTCGTGCAGGACGAGGCCGGCGATGGCCATGCCGAAGAGGATCGAGGTTTCGCGCAGCGCGGCGACGACGGCGACGGGGGCGTGGGTCATCGCCCAGAGGGCGAGGCCGTAGGAGCCGAGGTTGCCGAGGCCGCCGGCGAGGCCGAGACGCCAGTTGCGCGCGGCGTAGGCGGCGAGCGCGCGGCGGCGGGTGAGGAGCGCCCAGGCGACGAGCGGGATGGCGTTCAGCAGGAAGAGCCACATGGCGTAGGCGACCGGGGCGCCGGACAGGCGGACGCCGGCGCCGTCGATCAGCGTGTAGGTCGCGATGACGCCGGCGTTGAGGAGCGCGAGCAGGGTGCCGAGGCGGGAGGCGGGGCCGCGGAAGGCGAAGGTCATGGCGAAGACGCCGGCCGAGATCAGCGCGACGCCGGCCCAGGCGGCGGCGGCGAGGTGCTCGCCGAGGAAGGCGACGCCGGCGAGGGCGACGAGCACGGGGGCGACGCCGCGCATCAGCGGATAGGCCCGGCTCATGTCGGTCGCGTTGTAGGCGCCGGCGACCAGCGCGAAGTAGACCACCTGCACCACCGCCGAGACCGCGATGTAGGGCCAGCTGGCGCGGGCCGGGAGCGGCAGGAAGGGCAACACCGCGATGGCGACGAGGCCGGAGGCGGCGGCGACGAGGATCGTCGTGAGCAGCTTGTCGGTGCCGCCCTTGACGATGGCGTTCCAGCTGGCGTGCAGCGCCGCGCCGACGAGGACGGCTGCGAAGACGGTGAGCGGCATGGCGGCCCCGGAGCGGACCGGGGCTGTGCCCGGATGGAGCGCCCATAGAGGAGATCGGGCCGCGAGGGAACGGGGTTGATCTCCGCCGGTTCCGCGACGTCTAAGGGGGCGGCAACGTTGCGGGGACGGGATGGCGGATCGGGCGGTGGCGTGGCGGCGGGTCGAGCCGGTCCTGGCGGCGGAGTTCGTGGCGCTCTACGTCGGCGCGCCGCTGGCGATGGCGCTGGCGATGCCGCCCGACTGGCTCTGGCCGGTGTTCCTGGGGCTGACGCTGGTGGCGCTCGGGCTCCTGATGCGGACCCCGGGGTTTGACTGGCGCGCGCTGACGCGGGGTTGGGCCGGGATCGCCTGGGGCGAGGTCGCGGCGGTGGCCGCGGTCACGGCGGCGGTGGCGGCACTTCTGGTCTGGCTGCTGGTTCCCGGGCAGGCGCTGGCCCTGCCGCTGCGGGCGACCGGGCTCTGGCTGGCGATCCTGGTGCTCTACCCGCTGATGTCGGCGCTGCCGCAGGAGCTGATCTTTCGCGTGCTGTTCTTCCGGCGCTACGGCGCGCTCTTTCCCGGGCGGGGGGCGGCGCTTGCCGCCAATGCGCTCGTCTTCGGGCTGGCGCACCTGATGTTCTGGAACTGGGTGGCGGTGGGGCTGACGGTGGCCGGGGGGCTCGTCTTCGGCCGTGCCTATCTCGGGCGCGGCGGCTTTGCCGCGGCGGTGGTGCTGCATGCGGTGGCGGGCGGGATCATCTTCACCAGCGGGCTCGGGGTCTTCTTCTACCACGGCGCCGTGGGGCGCTGAGCCTCAGGAGGCGGTGCGGCGGGCGGTCTCGGCCAGCGGCGCGTCGTGCAGGGCGGCGTACTCGGGGATAGTCGAGCTCGGCCTCGGCGAGGCGCGCCATCGCCTCGGGGATGTAGGCGCGGGTGAGCGGCACGCGGGCCTGGTCGAGTGCCAGCTGCAGGTGGAAGACGGTGATGTGGTCGTGGCGGAAGGCGCTCTCGGAGCCGGCGAGGTAGAACTCCCACATGCGGATGAAGCGCTCGTCGTAGAGGTCGAGGACCGCCTGCCGGTTGGCGAGGAAGCGGCGGCGCCATTCCTTGGTGGTCTCGGCGTAGTGCAGCGAGAGGATCTCGGTGTCGCGGACGAGGAGCCTGGCCTTCTCCACGGCGCCGAAGACCTCCGACAGGGCGGGGATGTAGCCGCCGGGGAAGATGTACTTGTCGATGAAGGGCTGGTTGTAGGGCGCGGCCGCGGGCTGCGACATGGCGTGCAGCAGCATGACGCCGTCGGGGGCGAGGAGGCGGCGGACGGTGCGGAAGAAGGTGGGGAACTGCGGCAGGCCGACGTGCTCGAACATGCCGACCGAGACGATGTTGTCGAACTGGCCCTCGACCTCGCGGTAGTCCTGCAGGCGGAAGCGCACGCGGTCGGCGAGGCCGGCGGCGGCGGCGCGCTCGGTGGCGACGCGGTGCTGCTCCTGGGAGAGGGTGATGCCGGTGACGTCGGCGCCGGTGACGCGGGCGAGGTAGATCGCCATGCCGCCCCAGCCGCAGCCGATGTCGAGGACGCGGCGCGCCGGGGCGGACGAGGAGCTTGGCCGCGATCAGGCGCTTCTTGGCGAGCTGGGCCTGGTCGAGCGTCATGTCGGGGCGCTCGAAGACGGCGCAGGAGTACTGCATGTCGCCGTCGAGGAAGAGCCGGTAGAGCCGTTCGTCGAGGTCGTAGTGGTGCGCGACGTTGGCGCGGGCGGCCTTGAGGCCGACGGCGCGCAGCACCGGGGCGTGGGTGACGCTGCGGCCGACGTGGAAGACCTTGGCGCCGGGTGTGGAAACCTCGGGGCGGGTGTTGGTCTTGGCCAGCGCGATCAGCTCGTAGACGTCGCCCGCCTCGATGACGAGCCGGCCGTCCATGTACATCTCGGGGACCGCGAGGGACGGGTCGAGCAGGATGGCGCGCAGCGCTGCCGGGGTCGGCGATGCGGAGCGACAGCGGCGTGCCGGTGCCGTCGCCGTAGGTTTCGCGCCGGCCGGAGGGGTAGGTGACACGGAGACTGCCAGTGGTGATCTGCTCGCGGAAAATGACGTGGAGCGGCGTTTCGAGCATTGGCATTCGGCACGCGTTCGGGCGATCCTGAGTCACGCTAGCGCCGCCCGCCAGGCTTGCCAAGCCCTTGTTTGTTCATGGCTTCGGGGTGCCGACGCCTGGGCGGCGCCTCTCCCTCGCCGTAGAGCCGAGCCCGGCGAGGCAGGGTGCTCGGATGGCGAGCCTCGGAGATGGCGAGAGCGGCACCATTGACCCCGCCCTGCGCCGGGCGCATCTGGCGGCGTCGGTCGCAGGCGGGGACGAGCGTGGCGGAGGCCTTCATCGAGGTGGATCGCGGACCGGCCGATGCGCCGGCCCGCTTCGCGCGCCCCTCGCGGATCATCCGGGCGGAGGACCTGGACGCGGTGCCCGCGGCGCTGGCGGCGCTGGACGGTGCGCTGGCGGGCGGCGCGTGGGTCGCGGGGTTTGCGTCCTACGAGCTCGGCTATGCCTTCGAGCCGCGGCTGGCGCCCTTGCTGCCGGCGGGGCGGCGGCTGCCGCTGCTCGCCTTCGGGGTCTTCGGGCCGCCGGGGCCGGCGGTTCCGGCCGAGGCCGGGGGGTGGGTCGGGCCGTTCCGGCCGGCCTGGGACTTCGCGGCCTATGGGCGGGCGTTCGAGCGGGTGGCGGCCTATATCCGCGCCGGCGACATCTACCAGGCCAACCTGACCATGCCGCTCGAGGGGCGCTGGGCGGGCGAGCCGGCGGCGATCTATGCCAGCCTGGCGGCGCGGCAGCCGGTGGGGAACGGGGCGCTGGTGGCGCTGCCGGGGGTGACGCTGCTGTCGCGCTCGCCGGAGCTTTTCTTCGCGCTCGACGGTGCGGGCGGGATCGAGGCGCGGCCGATGAAGGGCACGGCGCGGCGGGATGCCGATCCCGAGCGGGACGCCGGGTTGCGGGAGGCGCTGGGACGGGACGGGAAGAACCGGGCGGAGAACCTGATGATCGTCGACCTGTTGCGCAACGACATCGGGCGGATCGCCGAGATCGGGTCGGTGCGGGTGCCGGAGCTGTTCGCGGTGGAGAGTTATGCGACGGTGCATCAGATGGTGTCGCGGGTGACCGGGCGGCTGCTGCCGGGGATGCGGTTGCCGCAGGTGCTGGCGGCGCTCTTTCCCTGCGGGTCGGTGACCGGGGCGCCGAAGCTGCGCGCCATGGAGATCATCCGCGAGCTGGAGCCCTGGCCGCGCGAGGCCTATTGCGGGGCGATCGGCTGGGCGGCGCCGGACGGGCGGGCGAGCTTCAACGTGGCGATCCGCACGCTGGCGCTCCATCCCGGACGGTGAGGCGGTGCTGAACGTCGGCGGCGGGGTGGTCGCGGATTCGACCGCCGCGGCGGAGTATGAGGAGGCCCTGTGGAAAGCGCGCTTCGCCGCTCCGCTCCCGCCGACCTGAGGCTGATCGAGACCTTCCGCTGGGAGCCGGGGGGCGGGTTCGTGCGGCTGCCGCGGCATCTGGCGCGGCTGGCGCGGGGCGCGGCGGCGCTGGGGGTTCCGCTCGACGTGGCGGCGGTGGAGCGGGCTGCTGGCGGAGGTGGCGGGGGCGGCGGCGCTCCGGGTGCGGCTGACGGTGGCGCTGGACGGAAGGCCGGCGGTGGAGACGGCGCCGCTGGCGGCGGGGAAGCCGGCGTGGCGGGTGCGGGTGGCGGAGGCGCGGCTGGCGTCGGGCGATCCGTGGCTGCGGGTGAAGTCGACGGAGCGGCGGGTCTACGACGCCGCCCGCGCCGCCCTGCCGGCGGGGATCGACGAGGTGCTGTTCCTCAACGAGCGGGGCGAGGTGTGCGACGGGACGATCACCAGCGTCTTCGTCGCGCGGGGCGGCGCGCTGGTGACCCCGCCGCTGCGCTGCGGGCTGCTGCCGGGGGTGCTGCGCGAGGAGATGCTGGCCGAGGGGCTTTGCCGGGAGGCGGTGCTCGCGGCGCGAGGATCTGGCGGAGGGGCTCATGGTGGGCAACGCGCTGCGCGGGCTGATCCCGGCGCGGCTGGCCTGAGGCGGGAGGGCGGGACTATGGTCGGGGACCGGCAGGAGGTGAGGATGCGCATTGCCCCGATGACGCAGGCGGATCTGGAGACGGCGCTCGACTGGGCGGCGGCTGAGGGGTGGAACCCGGGCCTGGGCGACGCGGCGGCGTTCCTGGCGGCGGATCCGGGCGGTTTCCTGATGGGCTGGGTCGAGGGCGCGCCGGTCGCCTGCATCTCGGCGGTGCGGCACAGCGAGGACTTCGGGTTCCTCGGGCTCTACATCTGCCGGCCGGAGTACCGGGGCCGCGGGCTGGGGTGGCAGATGTGGCAGGCGGCGATGGCGCAGTTCGGCACGCGCACCATCGGGCTCGACGGGGTGGTGGCGCAGCAGGACAACTACCGCCGGTCGGGGTTCGACCCGGCGGGGCGGACCGTCCGGTTTCGCGGGCATTTGCAGGGCGGCGCGGCTTCGGCGGGGGTGGTGGCGGTGCGGTCGGCGATGGCTGCCGGAGCTGCTGGCGCTCGACCGCGCGGTGAGCGGGGTGGAGCGGCCCGCGTACCTGCGGCGCTGGTTCACGGACACGCCGGACCGGCGCACGCTGGTGCGCCTGGACGACGGCCGGATCACCGGCGTGGGCACGATCCGGGCGTGCCGGGAGGGCGCCAAGGTGGGGCCGCTGGTCGCCGGGAGCGATGCGGAGGCGGAGGGGCTGCTCGATGCGCTGGCGGGCCTTTATCCCGGGGCCGAGGTTTCGCTGGACGTGCCGGAGACGAACCCCGCCGCGACGGCGCTGGCCGCGCGGAAGGGGCTGCGGCCGGTCTTCGAGACGGCGCGGATGTACCGCGGCGCGGCCCCGGTGGCAGCGGCCGGAGGCCTGGTTCGGTGAGGCGACGCTGGAGCTGGGCTAGGCGGGGACGGCGGCCTTGACACTTGGCCGGTCGCGGGGTGTATCCGCGCGAGACCTGACCTCGAGGAGCCCGCGATGCACCCGTACCGCAGCCATACCTGCGCCGATCTGAACCTCGGCAACGCCGGGGAGACGGTGCGCCTGTCGGGCTGGGTGCACCGCGTGCGCGACCATGGCGGGCTGCTGTTCATCGACCTGCGCGATCACTACGGGATCACCCAGGTGGTGGTGGACGGGGACAGCCCGGCGTTTGCGGCGCCGGAGAAGGTGCGCTCGGAGTGGGTGATCCGGGTGGACGGGGTGGTGAAGGCGCGCGACGCCGGGCTGGTGAACCCGAAGATCCCGACCGGGGAGATCGAGGTCTACGTGCGCGAGATCGAGGTGCTGGGGGCGGCGGAGGAGCTGCCGCTGCAGGTGTTCGGCGAGGCGGAATATCCCGAGGAAACAAGGCTGAAGTACCGGTTCCTCGACCTGCGGCGCGAGGGGCTGCACGCGAACATCATGCTGCGGGCGAAGGTGATCGCGAGCCTGCGGAAGCGGATGGAGGCGCAGGGGTTCACCGAGTTCCAGACGCCGATCCTGACCGCGTCGTCGCCCGGAGGGGGCGCGGGATTTCCTGGTGCCGTCGCGGCTGCATCCGGGGAAGTTCTATGCGCTGCCGCAGGCGCCGCAGCAGTTCAAGCAGCTGATCATGGTGGCGGGGTTCGACCGGTACTTCCAGATCGCGCCCTGCTTCCGCGACGAGGATCCGCGGGCGGACCGGTCGCCGGGGGAGTTCTACCAGCTCGACATCGAGATGAGCTTCGCCACGCAAGACGATGTTTTTGCTGCGATCGAGCCGGTGATGCGCGGGGTGTTCGAGGAGTTCGGCGGCGGGCGGCCGGTGACGCCGGCGTTTCCGAAGATCGCCTATCGGGACGCGATGCTCTGGTACGGGTCGGACAAGCCGGACTTGCGTAACCCGTTGAAGATGCAGATCGTTTCGGAGCATTTCCGCGGGTCGGGGTTCAAGGTCTTCGCCGGGCTGCTGGAGCAGGCCGGGCAACGAGGTGCGGGCGATCCCGGCGCCGGGGGGCGGGAGCCGGGCGTTCTGCGACCGGATGAACGCCTTCGCCCAGGGCGAGGGGCTGCCGGGGATGGGGTATATCTTCTGGCGCGCGGGCGGCGACGGGCTGGAGGCGGCGGGGCCGGTCGCCAAGGCGCTGGGGCCGGAGCGGACGGAAGGTATCCGGTCCAGTTAGGATTGGGTGAAGGGGACGCGGCCTTCTTCCTGGCCGGGCAGCCGGCGAAGTTCGAGGCGGTGGCGGGCAAGGCGCGCAACGTCATCGGGCAGGAGCTGGGGCTGACGGTCGGAGGACCGGTTCGAGTTCTGCTGGATCGTGGACTTTCCGATGTACGAGCGGGATGCGGACACGGGGAAGCTCGACTTCTCGCACAATCCCTTCTCGATGCCGCAGGGGGGGCTGGAGGCGCTGGACGACCGACGATCCGCTGGATGTGCTGGGATATCAGTACGATATCGTCTGCAACGGGGTGGAGCTGTCCTCGGGCGCGGTGCGGAACCACCGGCCGGAGATCATGTACAGGGCCTTCGAGATCGTCGGCTACGACCGGGCGCATGTGGACGCGCATTTCGGCGGGATGCTGTCGGCCTTCCGCTGCGGGGCGCCGCCGCATGCCGGGATCGCGCCGGGGATGGACCGGATCGTGATGCTGCTGGCGGGGGCGGAGAACATCCGCGAGGTGATCATGTTCCCGATGAACCAGCGGGCGGAGGATCTGATGATGGGGGCGCCGTCGGAGGCGACGGGGGAGCAGCTGCGCGAGCTGGGGATTCGGTTGATTCCCAAGGGTTAACGGCGGAAAGTTGGATGCACAACTCATGCACAATGCATGCACAACGCATACCCATGCTGCGGGAGATGGGATGAAGAGTTAATCGGCTCCAGGCAGTAGGCCAAGAGAAGGGCGAAGTCATCCACTGCGGGCCGACCCGCGCGCGGGGGCCGCGACAGGGCGCCGATGCTCGGGCATCGTGCCGGCCGGTCCGAAGCGGGAGGGCGAGGATGCACTGGACGAGGTTCGTCGCGGCCGTTGTCGTGGCGCTTGCGCTGGGCGTGCCGAGGATCGGCCGCGCTGATGCGGCGATGGATGCGAAGATCGAGGCGCTGGTCCCGGATCCCGAGGCGGTGATCGCCAAGGCGATGGCGGAGTTCCACGATCCGGCGCTGGCGATCGGCATCGTCAGCGGCGACCGGCTGGTCTGGGGCAAGGGCTATGGCACCGGCGCCGGCGGCGCGCCGGTCGACACCGGGACGATCTTCCAGATCGGATCGACCACCAAGGCGTTCCTCGCCACCACGCTCGCCATCGCGGTGGATCGCGGCAAGCTCGACTGGGACGACCGGGTGGTTGACCTCGACCCGGACTTCCAGCTCAAGGACCCGTGGGTGACGCGCGAGTTCCGCGTGACCGACATCATGGCCCAGCGGTCGGGCCTGCCGGGCGCGGCGAACGACCTGCTCGGCTTTCTCGGCTTCGACCAGCCGGCGATGATCCGCTCGCTGCGCCATGTCGAGCCGACCTCGAGCTTCCGCAACAGCTTCACCTACACCAATATCACCCACATGCTCGGCCAGCGGGTGGTGGCGCAGGCGATGGGGGTGGCGGACTGGCCCGGCCTGGTGGCGGCGGAGATGTTCCAGCCGCTCGGGATGAGCCGGACGTCGCTCACCGCCGAGGCGATCGAGGCGGGGCCGAACACCACGGTCGGGCATCTCTGGACGCCCGACGCTGCGATCGAGGTGCCGTTCACGCCCGCGTTTCCCTACGGCTTCGGCGCGGCGGGGGCGATCAACTCGAGTGTCGAGGACATGGCGAAGTGGGTGCGGCTGCATCTCGCGGATGGGAGCTTCGAGGGCAAGACCATCGTCTCGGCGGAGAACCTCGCCGTCACCAAGACGGCGCGGGTGGCGATCCCGAAGGGGCTGAACTACGCCATGGGCTGGGTGGTCTACGAGACGCCGAACGGTACAGGTGACCTGGCACAACGGCGGGACGACATCCTATGGCGCCTATGTCGGGACGCTGCTCGACAACGACGTCGGGGTGATCGTTCTCTCCAACCTGACCAACGTCGGCATGCCCGACGCGATCGGGCTCTGGACGCTGGACCGGCTGCTCGGCAACCCCGAGGTTGACCATGTGGCGCGGGCGCTGGCGAATGCGCAGGCGGGGGACGCGCAGATGCGGGCGAGGTTCGCCGACCTGGCGGCCCGTGGCCGCCGCCGCCGCTCGACGGGCTGACCGGCAGCTTCGCGAACCCGAACCTCGGGAGCGTGCGGGTGAGCGTTGATGGCGGCGGGCTGGTGGGCGAGATCGTCGCCACCGGGGCGAAGCTCGCCTTCACGCCGCGGGACGGGGTCGGTGTTCGAGATCGACCTGGTGCCGGAGGGGCCGTATGCGGCGGTGGCGGCGAACCTCGGGCCGTATCCGCTCGGGTTCGCGACCTTCGTGCCGGGGCCGGACGGGAAGGTGGCGCGGATCGGGATCGCGCTCGTCGAGGCGCCGGACCAGGACTACGATCTTCTGCCGGAGGGAGGATGGGGACCGAGCATCTGGTGCCGGAGGATATCCGGGGGCTTTATCACGTCAGGATGGCGGAACGCGGCGGGCGTCTTGATGACCGCGTGCCCGGAGGAGTGGGCGGACATCATCGAGATCCTGCGGGGGTTCCGGCTGCTTCAGGTCGGAGATCTGGACGGCGGGCGGGGGGCTGTCGCCGATCTCGCAGGGGATCAATGCGGCGTTTTCGGGGCGGGGGTGGCGGGGAGAAGTTCGAGACGCGGATCGTGGTGGGGGAGGTGGAGTATGCCTCGCCGACGCATGCGGTGGACTGCTTCAAGGGGCGGGTGGCGCTGGAGCTGGAGTGGAACAACAAGGATCCGTTCTTCGACCGGGATCTGAACAATTTCAGGCTGTTGTTCGATCTGCGGGCCATCGACGTGGGCGTGATCCTGACGCGGGCGAGCGAGCTGCAGGGGGTGTTCGACCGGTTGGGGAAGGGGTCGAGCTATGGGTCGCGCACGACGCATCACACCAAGCTCTGGCCGCGGATCGAGGGGGAGCGGGGGCGGGTGCCCGGTGCTGACCTTTGCGATCACGCCGGAACTGTACGTGGACGACGGGGAGGAGGCGCTGGCGGCGGCGGTGGCGGGAAGGCGGCGCGGCGGGGGCGGCGGCGGCGGGGCGGGGTGCCTTTGGAGCTGGGGTCCGGGGAGGGAGAGCCGGGGTTCTGGGATGGGGATGAAGGGTGACGGGCGGGGGTTTGGCCGACCCAGAAAGCGTATGGAAAGCGTATGGCTAGCGGCCCGAGGCGACCGGCCGAGATTGCCCGGGCGGCGGGATTGCGGTAGGCTTCGGGGCACTCCCGGGAGGGCCGCTGCTGTTCGGAGGAACGACAGATGCGGAATATTGGAGTGCTTTGCCTCGCCGCCACCCTGACTGCCAGCGCTGCGGCTGCCGTGCCGGTAAGGGTGGAGTACGACCTGCTCAAGGGGGTCACGGAGGACTTCGAGCGCTACGCGCCGGGGAGCGGCGGCGGGAGCGGGCCGGTCTTCTACGACGGGTTCAGCGTGGAGACCGGACCGGAGTACTGGGCGCTGGTGTCGGACGAGCCGCCGTGCAGCGGCGCGAACCGGTGCCTGAAGACCTTCGTCTCGCCGCTCTACTCGCCGATGGTGGGCACGCCGATGCCGCCGCCGGCGGCGACCTTCACCAACTTCCGGGCGGGGACGACGAGCTTCGGGATACGGCTGCCCGGGACCTTCGGGCCGTACTCCGGCCAGGTGGTGGGCGCGAGTGGCACGCTCGGCTTCCTCACTTTCGTGCCGGAGGAGCCAGGGAACGGGGAAGAGATCTTGTTCGGCCCGCTCACGATGGCCTTCCACGATCCCGGCGGGATCACCAGCTTCTCGATCACCGGGCCGGCGGAGTACGACGGGGTCATCACCGCCATCCCGCTGCCGCCGGCGGGGGTGCTGTTGCTGCTGGCGCTGGGCGGGCTCGGGCTGGCGGGGCGGGTCGGGCGGCGGGCGTAGCGGGCTACGGCGCGCAGACGTCGTCGGCGTCGGCCGGGTCTTCGCCGATTATGTCGGTGAGGCAGGCGTGCAGCGTCGCGGCGTCGGGGTCGGCGGCGTAGAAGTCTTTCCTCGGCGCGGGCCGCGTAGGCGGCGGCGCCTTCGGGGTCGCCGGCGGCGCAGAGGGCGTCCAGCCTGGCCTGGTAGTCCTGTGCGTCGGAGAAGGCCTCGGCTCGGGCGGCGAGGGCGTCGAGGTCGACGCCGGCCATGCAGGCCTCCATCCGCGTCGCGATGTCCTCGGCGGCGTCCTGGGCCAGGGCGGGGCCGGCGAGGAGGAGGCAGAGGACGGCGGCTTGCGGCAGAGTCATGCGGGGGCTCCGGTCGGGTGTCCGAGGTTCCGACGAACGCGTGGGCTTGTCCAGCGGGGTG
>CAWJOI010000011.1:0-18084 GCA_963844375.1 uncultured Alphaproteobacteria bacterium
TCTGCGCGCCCGACGCCATACCGGAGGCGGCGGGGCGGCTGGAGGCGTTCGTCGCGGCCGGTTGGCACGGGAAGATGCGCTGGATGGCCGAGCGGATGGGCTGGCGCGGGGCGCCGGCGGCGCTCTGGCCGGAGGCGCGGTCGGTCATGATGCTGGCGGAGGTCTATACGCCGGAGGAGGATCCGCTGGCGGTGCTGGCGCGGCGCGACCGGGGGGCGATCAGCGTCTATGCCCGGGGGCGGGACTATCACGACCTGGTCAAGAAGCGGCTGAAGCGGCTGGGGCGCTGGCTGGTGGAGGAACGGGGGCGGAGATCAAGGTCTTCGTCGACACCGCGCCGGTGATGGAGAAGCCGCTGGCGGCGGCGGCGGGGATCGGCTGGCAGGGCAAGCACACCAACCTCCTGTGGCGCGAGCTCGGGAACTGGTTCTTTCTCGGGCGCGATCTTCACCACGCTGGAGCTGCCGCGCGACGCGGCCGGGCGAGGACCACTGCGGGTCGTGCCGGGCCTGCCTCGACATCTGCCCGACCGGGGCGCTGCCGGCGCCGTACCGGCTCGATGCGCGGCGCTGCATCAGCTACCTGACCATCGAGCATGACGGGCCGGTGGACCCGGAGCTGCGGCCGCTGCTCGGCAACCGGATCTACGGCTGCGACGACTGCCTCGCGGTCTGCCCGTGGAACAAGTTCGCGGCGAGGGCGCGGGAGGCGGGCTACGCGGCGCGCGAAGGCGCGGAGGCGCCGCGGCTCGCGGACCTGGCGGCGCTGGACGACGCGGGGTTCCGGCAGGCGTTCAGCGGGTCGGCGATCAAGCGGATCGGGCGGAACCGGTTCGTGCGGAACGTGGCCTATGCGATCGGCAACTCCGGCGACGCGGGCCTCGCGCCGGTGGCGCGGCGGCTGGCGGCGGACGCGGATCCGGTGGTGGCGCGACGCGGGAGCCTGGGCGGCGGGGCGGCTCAGTTGAGCCGCTGCAGGTTGGCGCGGGCGAGCGCGCGCGAGGTCGCTGTCGGGGTGGGCGGCGATCAGCTGGAGCCAGACCTGGGCGGCGCGGTCGCGTTCGCCGGTCTCGGCCAGCGCGGCGCCGGTTTCGAAGAGCGCTTCGGGGAGGTCGGGCGCGAGCGCCAGGGCGCGCTCGGCCTCGGCGAGGGCGGCGGCCGGGTCGCCCTGGTTGCGCAGCGCCGCGGCGAGCAGGGCATGCGCCAGCGCGTCGTCCGGGCGGTCGGCGAGGGCCGCGTCGAGCGCCGCACGGGCGGCGGGCCAGTCGGCCTGCGCCGCGGCGACGCGGGCGAGGAGGAGCTGGCGGTCGGCGTCGGGGGGCGTGATCCTGCCGGCCTCGGCGAGGGCGGCGGCGGGCGAGGTCGGGCCGGCCGGCGGCGAGCCACTGGCCGGCGCCGTCGGTCAGGATGACGGCGCGGAGGCCCGGCAACATGACGCGGTTGGGGTTGGCGGCGAGGTTGCTCAGGAGCTGCGCGGCGGTGCCGTGCGCGCCCATGGCGGCGAGGGCCGAGGCCTCGCAGAGGCGGGCGGGCACGCCGCCGCCCATGCGCTGCCAGACGGCCGCCGCCTCGCGGGCGGCGGCGGGGTCCGCGGCGACGGCGGCGTCGCATTGATCGGGGGTGCGGATCTCGGCGGCCGCCGCGGGAACGGCGGCGAGGATGGCTGCGAGGAAAAGGCGTCGCATGGCCAGCGTGTCTCGGCTAGGAACGGGGGATGACCCGGCCTTCGTTTCTGATGCTCGGCCATGGCTACTCGGCGGCGGCGCTGGCCGCAAGGCTGCCGGACTGGCGCGTGCTGGGCACGACCCGCACGCCGGGCGCGGCGTTCGGGCCGGGCGTGGAGGCGGTCCCATGGGCCGACGCCGGGGCGATGGACGCGGCCATCGCCGGGGCGGAGGCGATCCTCGTCTCGATCCCGCCCGCGGACGGCAGGGACCCGGCGCTCCAGCGCTATGGGCAGGCGCTGGGGAAGGCGCGGGCGAAGTGGGTCGGGTATCTCTCGGCCACGGCGGTCTATGGCGACCGGCAGGGCGGCTGGGTGGACGAGACGAGCGCGCTCGAGCCGGTGACCGAGCGCGGGCGCTGGCGGGTGGCTTCCGAGGCGGCCTGGGCGGCGAGCGGGCTGCCGGTGCAGATTTTTCGCCTGGCCGGGATTTACGGGCCGGGGCGGAGCCCGCTCGACCGGTTGCGCGAGGGGCGGGCGCATCGGGTGGTGAAAGCGGGGCAGATCTTCAGCCGCATCCACGTGGACGACATCGCGGCGGCGCTCCTCGCCTCCATGGCGCGGCCGGATCCCGGGCGGGTCTACAACCTCGCCGACGACCTGCCGGCGCCGCCGCAGGACGTGATCGCCTTTGCCGCGGAACTCCTCGGCCTGCCGGTGCCGCCGGAGGTGCCGTTCGAGGCGGCGGAGCTCTCGCCCATGGCGCGGAGCTTCTACGCCGAGTCGAAGCGGGTGGCGAACGGGCGGGTCAAGGCGGAACTGGGGCTCCGGCTCGCCCATCCCGACTATCGCGCCGGCCTTCGGGCCATCCTCGCGGCCGGGGGCTGAGGGCATCGGGGCAACAGCCCGGGTCAAATCTGACCCGATTCGCTTTCCGCACTGGCAATCCGCGGCATGATCGTCCAAAGATTTCGGCAAGTCGGGGATAAGGCGCCGGGTGGGCGCCGTTGAGGTAGGTGGATGCAGCGAAACCCCCTGCGCGCGGGTGTGGCCCTGCTGGCGTTGACGGCGGTGGCCTCCGTGGCGCCCGGCACCACTGCGCCGGCGCAGGAAGCGGCTCCGCCACGGCCGAGCCTGAACCTCTACGGCGTCACCGGCCTGATCGACATGCCGAGCGCCGAGGCGCAGCCGGACGCGCAGCTTTCGGCCAGCTACAGCCAGTTCGGCAATACCTCGCGGCGCAACTTCACCTTCCAGCTTCTGCCGCGGGTATCGGGCACGGTGCGCTATTCGACGATCAGCGACTGGGGGAACTCGGATGACCCGGGCTACAACCTCTTCGACCGGAGCCTCGACCTGCAGTTCCAGCTGCTGAAGGAAAAGGGGTGGCTGCCTTCGGTGGCGCTCGGCTTCCGCGACGTTCTGGGCACCGGCGTCTACTCGGGTGAGTATCTGGTCGCCACCAAGACGGTGGCGCGGGACTTCAAGCTCACCGGCGGCATCGGCTGGGGCCGGCTGGCCAGCGTGGGCGGGGTGGAGAACCCGTTCTGCTCGGTCGCGGACAGCTTCTGCGAGCGCAAGATCGACTACGACGAGGGCGGCACGCCGACCTTCGACGCGATGTTCCACGGCGAGAAGATGGGCTTCTTCGGCGGCGTCGAGTGGCGGACGCCCATCGACAAGCTGACGCTGAAGGCCGAGGTCTCGTCGGACGCCTACACCCGCGAGCAGCAGGGGCCCGAGTCCGACTTCGAGCGCAAGTCGCCGATCAACGTCGGCGCCGAGTACCGGCTGAGGCCGGGGATCACGCTGGGCGGCTACTACATGTACGGCTCGACGGTCGGCTTCAACGTGGTGGTGTCGGGCAACCCGTACAAGCCGCTGACGCCGCAGAACCTGGGCACCGGGCCGGTTCCGATCAACCCGCGCCCTGCCGACGCCAACCGCAGCGGCGCCTGGGTGAACGATCAGGGCGCGAAGGCGCAGCTGACCGACGCTGTCGCCAAGGCGCTCGACGCCGACGGCATCACCCTCGAGGCCATGAGCTACACCGCCGAGTCGGTCGAGGTCCGCATCATCAACCGGCAGATCAGCCAGGATCCGAAGGCGATCGGCCGCACCGCCGCCGTGCTGGCGGCGGCGATGCCCTATTCGGTCGAGCACTTCAGCATCACCCCGCTGCAGAGCGGCATGCCCACCACGACCGTCACGGTCGATCGGAGCGACCTCGAGGCGCAGGCTTACCGGCCCTACGCCGGGCGTCCAGAGCTGGGAGACCACGCAGGTCGCCGGCGCGCTGCCGGTCCTGGCGCAGGGCCAGAGCTGGGAGCGCGACGTCTATCCGCTGTGGAGCTGGGCGTTCATTCCGCTGCCGACGGTGCAGCTCTTCGGCGGGAACGACGGGTTCCGGCCGCAGCTGACCCTGCAGTTCCGCGGCAGCGTGAGCCTCTCGCCGGGGCTTTCGGTCTCGACCACGGTGCGCCAGCCGCTCCTGGGGGAGTTCTCCGATCCGGGCCCGACCGAATCCTCGGGCAACCTGCCGCCGGTGCGGAGCCAGTCGAAGCGCTACTATTCCGGCTGGGATCCGAAGCTGATCCGGCTGACCGGCGACTACCTGTTCAAGCTGAACCGCGACACCTATGCCCGCGCGTCGGCCGGCATTCTCGAGCGCGCCTTCGCGGGCGTCAGCGGCGAGGTGCTGTGGAAGCCGGTCGAGCAGAACTGGGGGCTCGGACTGGAGGTCAACTATGTGGCCCAGCGCGACCCCTACAGCCCGTTCGGGTTCGGCTACTACGACTATCAGGTGGCGACCGGCCATGCCTCGCTCTACTGGGACACCGGCTGGTACGACATCGAGACCCAGTTCTCCGCCGGCCGCTATCTCGCCGGCGACTGGGGCGGAACGGTCGCGGTGTCGCGACGGTTCGCCAACGGCTGGGCGGTGGGCGCCTATGCGACCCAGACCGACGTCTCCGCCGAGGACTTCGGCGAGGGGAGCTTTGCCAAGGGCCTGACGCTCTCGATCCCGCTGCGCTGGTCGACTCCGTTCGAGACCCGGCAGACGATCAACGGCAACCTGACCTCGCTCGCGAACAACGGCGGCGCGTTCCTGAACATCCAGAACCGCCTTTACCCGATGGTGCGCGAATACGACCGCGATCACCTCGAGCAGAACTGGGGGGCGTTCTGGGAATGAAGCGGTTCTTCGCTCTGATGTCGCTCGCGGCGCTGACGGCCTGCGGCAGCGGCGGGAACGACCCGATCGTCCAGGCCGCGGTGCAGGAGTTCGGCGGCTTCTGGGCGCGCGAGGACCCCGCCCCGAAGACGCCGCCGCGGGTGGTGACCCGTGCCGACATCGTGCGGGCGAACGTGGCGGCGATCCAGGCGCGGCTGGAGGGCGATCCGTCACCGACGCTCATGTATGCCGCTGCCTCCAACGGCGGGTTTGTCACCTATTCCTCGGCGCTGCAGCAGCAGATCATCCTGCGCGGCGGGCAGATCACCGGAACGCGCGGCCTCGGCACCGACCTGCTGGCAGCCTGGACCGAGACGACCGACCCGCTGGCCCGCCCGATGCCGCCGGGGCGCTGGCCGGCGCGCGTGCGTCGGTTCTACGAGCTGCCGGCCGAAGGGCCGCGCGGCGAGGTCGTCGCCTTCGACTGTTATTTCGAGCCGCCGGTTCCGGCGGAAATGACTATCCTGCAGGTGCGCTATCAGGGCGTGCAAATCCCCGAGATCTGCGACGGCCCGACCGGCGGGTTCGAGAACCTGCACTTCGTCGATTCGTCCGGGGCCGTCTGGCGGAGCCTGCAGTGGGTCGGGCCGAAGATGGACCTCGTCGACCTGCAGGTCCTCGAGCCGTACACCGGGGACTGATTCCGCGCGGAGATCATGGCCATGGAGGCGCCGAAGGCGCCTGCTTGTCGTTCAGCGATCGGCGGGGGAAGGCCGCGGGCAGCCGGACAAAAAGAGAAGGGGCAACGTCATGCGACGTTGCCCCAAGTCGAATTGCGATCGGCGCCGCAGCGAGCCGCGGCTCCGGGGAGGGACGATCAGTCGACGATCGATCGTCGTCGTCGTCGGTGGTGTCGTCGTCGTCGTCGTCGTCGTCGTTGGAGATCGCGTAGGCGATCGCCGCGAGACCGATGACCGGGATCAGCCAGGCTGCGTTCGAGCCACCCATCGGGGCGGGCTCTGCGACGATGACCGGCTCTTCGGGAGCTTCGAAGATCAGGGCGCCTGCGAAAGCCTGGCTAGCGAGCACCAGAGCCACCGCAGTGCTTACGATAAGTTTCATTGTTGTCCTCCTCAGAGTGCGGGTCTGCGATACTGCTAGCTCGCCCGGACCTGCGAGCGGACAAGCTAATGCCTCGACACTAACCAACTTTCCCTCGTTCGTTCAATCGGTGAAAGCGGCGAAGCACAGTAAATCACAGGTGTTGTCAAATTAGCAACACCGGCGTTCCGATCTGGGCCCGGTCGTACACCTCGAGGATGTGCTCGTTGAAAAGGCCGACGCAGCCCGAGGACGACTGCCGGCCGATCTTGCGGATGTCGTTGGTGCCGTGGATGCGGTAGGCCGGCCACCCGAGGTTGAGTGCTCGGATGCCGAGCGGATTGTCGGGACCCGGCGCCACGTAGGTCGGCAGGTCGGGACGCCGGCGCAGCATGGCCTCGGTCGGGCGCCATTCCGGGTCGGGGCGCTTGAGCGTTATCGTGGTGCGACCGCGGCGGGTCATCTCCTCGGTGAGCGGCACCGACGTGGGATAGATGCGGTAGAAACCGTCCGATCCCCAGTAGTGCAGCACCCGGTCGTTCACATTGACCAGGATGGCGTCGTTCTGGATCGAGCTGAAGTGGTTCTGCCACTCTTCCGTGTGCAGGCCGGAGATCCGGCGCAGAAGGCGCGGCACGTCCTGCGAGTCGGGCACGTAGTCGTGCAACGGCTCGTCCTCCTGCGCGGCGAGGGCTGGCCCCGCCGCAAGTGCGCCCGCGGCGCCGAGCGCCAGCCGGCCGAACGACCGGCGGTTCATCGTGTGACCGGTTTTTCCGGTGTTCCTCTGCATCGTATGCCTCCAGATGCTCGTCTGATTACTCTGGCGCGCATTATGCGCCGAGCGGCGACTTCTCCGCAACTCACAGTTGGGACAAGTGATTTGCCCCCCTGCGCCTCCCCGATTGGGATTTGTACGCGCGCCCAAAAGCCGTTAGAGACGGTGATCGAACAACGATCAGACGGATTACACGATGTTCCGCCCGCTGCTGACCGCCCTTCTCGTGCTCTTCGCGCTGTCGGCGTGCGAGTCCAACCAGCAGGCGGGGGGACTGCGGCTGAGCCAGGCCGACGCCAACCCGATCCGGCTGCGGCATCTCGACGCAGTGAACGCCGTGCGTGCCGAGGCGGGGGTCCAGCCGGTGCAGCTTTCGGCGGAACTCAACGCCGCCGCCGAGACGCACGCCCGCGACATGTCGGTGCAGAAGCGCGCCTGGCACTTCGGGTCCGACCTGACCAGCCCGCGCGAGCGTGCCTTTCGCGCCGGCTACCGCGGCGAGATCGTGGGCGAGAACCTTTCCGAGGGGTCGGATTCCGACCTGACGGTGCTTGCGAGCTGGCTCGACTTCAGGGACACCCGCAACGTCATCCTCGATCCGCGGGCGCGCGGCCTGGGCATCGGCTGGTACCAGGAACCCACCGGCAAGATCTGGTGGGTCGAGCTGATCGGAGAGTGACCGGCGCGATCACGGGATCGTGTGCCCCGGCGCGGTAACGCCCCGGTCCTCCGGTCGAAGTGCCTGTCACGCGCCAGGAAAAAGGGCGCGGGTTCCGACAGGAGACGCGAAGATGTCCACCCGATCCGCATTGACCACCACGTTCCTCGCCGGCGCCGTCGCCTCGGCGCTTGCCTCGATCGCCGCGGCAGGGCCGCTGACCCCGGACCAGGCGAAGCAGGCGACCGACGCCGGAATGGAGAAGTGCTACGGCGTTGCACTCGCCGGGCAGAACGACTGCGCCGCCGGCCCGGGAACGACCTGCCAGGGGTCCTCGACCGTCGACTACCAGGGCAACGCCTGGAAGTTCGTCGACGGCGGCACCTGCACCACGATGGAACTGCCCGACGGCAGGACGGGCTCGCCCGAGCCGCTGACCCGCGACGTCCCGGCGTAAGCTGGCGACGGGGAGCAGCGAGATGTCAGCGCTGATCAAGACCGTTGCACCGGAGATGCGCCGTTTCAGGTCGCACCCGATCGCCGGGTGCACCGGCACCAGCTTCAAGCCCGAACATCTGGCCGCGATCCTCGCCGACGACGCATCGGACGGCTTCTTCGAGGTCCACGCCGAAAACTACATGGGTGCGGGCGGGCCGCCGCATGCGGCGCTCGCCCGCATCCGCTCCGACCATGCGGTTTCGCTCCACGGCGTCTGCATGTCGATCGGCGGGTCGCAGCCGCTCGACCGCGACCACCTGGGACGTTTCGCCGCGCTCGTCGAGCGCTACGAGCCGGCGCTGGTGTCGGAGCACCTCGCGTGGTCGACGCACGCGACGACGTTCTTCAACGACCTGCTGCCGCTGCCCTATACGGCGGCGACGCTCGACCACGTGGTCGATCATATCGTCGAGGTGCAGGACGCCATCCGCCGCCCGATCCTGCTCGAGAACCCGGCGACCTACGTGGTCTTTCCCGAGTCGACCTATGGCGAGACCGACTTCCTGCGCGAGGTGGTGCGCCGCAGCGGCTGCGGGCTGCTGCTCGACGTCGCGAACGTGTTCGTCTCGGCGAGCAACCACGGCTTCGCCGCCGAGGGCTACCTCGCCGACTTCCCGCTCGGCCATGTCGGCGAAATCCATCTGGCCGGCCACAAGGTCCAGGCGGACGACGAGGGCGAGCCGCTGCTGATCGACAGTCACGACGGGCCGGTGCCGGACCCGGTGTGGGCGCTCTACGAGCACGTCATCGCCCGCGGCGGCCCGGTCGCGACCCTGGTCGAGTGGGACAGCGAGGTTCCCGCATGGCCGGTGCTCAAGGCGGAAGCGGAGGCTGCCCGGGCGATCCTCGAAAGGCACGCGGCCGGGGCGCGCCGCCATGCCGGCTGAGCATCCGGGCGGCGGCTTCGCGGCCGCCTTCTCCGGCGCGCTGCTGGATCCGCGCCGGCCGGTGCCGCCTGCCGTGGCCGGGCCGCGGGGCAAGGCGGCGACGCGGCGCTATGCGGTCTACCGCAACACCGTCACCGTCAGCCTGATCGAGGCGCTGGCGGCGGTCTATCCGGCCACGCGGCAAATCACCGGACCCGACTTCTTTCGCGAGATGGCGCGGGCGCACGTCCGCGAGTCGCCGCCGACATCGCCCCTGCTCTTCGAGTTCGGCCGCGGCTTTCCCGCTTTCATCGCCGCAGTACGAGCATGCGCGCGGCATGCCCTGGCTGCCGGATGTCGCCGCGCTGGAGCGCGCCTGGCTCGATGCCTACCATGCCGCCGACGCCGAGCCGCTCGCGGCGGCGGCGCTGACGAGAATTCCCGGCGAGCGGCTGGCGGCCGCGGTCCTGGCGCCGCATCCCGCCACCCGGATCGTCCGTTCGGAGCACCCCGCGGTCAGCATCTTCGTGGCGAACCGCCGCGACGGACCGGTCGGGCCGATCGTGGCACGGGGCCCCGAGGGCGCGCTGGTCACCCGGCCGGCGCTCGAGGTCGTCGTGCGTCACCTGCCGCCGGGCGGCGCGGGGTTCCTCGAGGCGCTGGCGGCCGGGATGCCGCTCGGGGACGCGGCGGAAAGGGCTATCGAGGAGGCGCCCGGGTTCGATCTTGCCGCCGGCATCGCCGGCCTGCTCGAGGCCGGCGCCTTCATCGACGTGGCGGAGGGAGCTTGAGGGGCATGGCGCAGCAGGCAGCGGTGACGGAGCGGCCGGGATTCATCCGGCCGATCGAGCGGGCGGCGGCAATGGTGCGGGCGATCGCGCCGCCGTCGCTGACGCAGCTGGCGCTGCGGCTGGCGCTCGCGGTGCCGTTCTGGCGGTCGGGCGTCAACAAGTGGGACGGCTTCCTGCAGTTCAACGACGTCGCGGTGCTGCTCTTCACCTCGGAGTTCAGGCTTCACCTGCCCGGCGGGCCGTATGCCTATCCGGCGCCGGCCTTCATGGCCTTCGCCTCGGGCATCGCCGAGATCGTGCTCCCCGTCCTGCTCGTCATCGGGCTGGCGACGCGGTTCGCGGCGCTGGGGCTGCTGGGGATGACGCTTGTGATCCAGCTCACCGTGCCGGCGGGCTGGCCCGTCCACCTGACCTGGGCGGCGATGGCGCTGGCGGTCATGGCCTGGGGGCCGGGCCGAGCCTCGCTCGACGCGCTGGTCTCGCGCGCCGGGCGCTGAGGCCCGGCGGAGATCAGGCCAGGATGCTGATCGGGATGCCGGTCGGCACCATCGACCAGATTTCCTCGATCTCGGAGTCGGTCACGGCGATGCAGCCGGCGGTCCAGTCCTGCTTGCGGCTGTCGGCGGACCGGCGCGGGCCGCCGTGGATGAAGATGTCGCCGCCCGGCCGCACGCCCATCGCCCGGGCGCGGGCGATGTCGATGGGATTGGGGTAGCTCACCCCGAGGCTGAGGTAGAAGTCGCTGCGCGGGTTGCGCCGGTCGATGTAGTAGCGGCCCTCGGGGGTGCGGCCGTCGCCGGAGCGCTGCTTGTGGCCCTCGGGCGCGAAGCCGAGGTGAACCTTGTACTTCTTCAGGGTCGTCTCGCCGCTCATCAGCGCCATCACCCGGTTGGACTTGGAGACGACGATGTGGTTGGCGCGCGGCGCCGGCGTC
Source organism: uncultured Alphaproteobacteria bacterium (assembly GCA_963844375.1). Taxonomy (GTDB): domain Bacteria; phylum Pseudomonadota; class Alphaproteobacteria; order Rhodobacterales; family Rhodobacteraceae; genus Amaricoccus. The sequence goes on from CAWJOI010000011.1 coordinate 10,461, forward strand.
TGGGAGAACGACGCCCGCGCCGGGGAAGCGCCGACCGCAAGAAAGCCCGCGGTCAGCGCCAGGGCGCTCCGCCGGGTCCAGAGCCTGTTCTCGACCGTCCGCTGGTCATAGGGCCGGTCGTCGTCGTGGGGATGCTCGGCATCCCCGAAAAGCCATGTCCGCTCGTTCATTGTGCCTGCTCTTGTCGTTGCTTGGGTTCTCGCCCTTAGGACGCGCCCATTTCTGCCTGATAAGGTTGATATAACCCTAATCGGACAGATTCGGGAAGCCTGCTCTTGAGGGGCGCAGCGGGGGATGTCAGGCGACCGCTCCGGCTGTTGCGCGCACACGGCGAACGCGCTCGGAGGCGCTCTTGAGCTGGCCGCAGGCGGCCATGATGTCCTCGCCGCGCGGGGTGCGGACCGGCGAGGCATAGCCGGCGCGGTTGACGATGGCGCCGAACGCCTCGATCCGGTCGGGGTCCGAGCGTTCGTAGGGGGCGCCCGGCCAGGGGTTGAACGGGATGAGGTTGATCTTGGCCGGGATGCCGGCGATCAGCTTCACCAGCCGGCGGGCGTCGGCGTCGCTGTCGTTGACGCCCTTGAGCATGACGTACTCGAAGGTGATGCGCTCGGCGTTGGAGAGCCGCGGGTAGGCACGGCAGGCGTCGAGCAGCGCGGCGATGTTCCATTTGCGGTTGATGGGCACCAGCGCGTCGCGCACCGGGTCGGTGGTGGCGTGGAACGAGATGGCCAGCAGGCAGCCGATTTCCTCGCCGACGCGCGCGATCTCGGGGACGACGCCCGAGGTCGAGAGGGTGATGCGGCGGCGGGACAGCGCGATGCCCTCGCCGTCCATGGCGATCTTCATGGCGTCGCGCACGGCGTCGAAGTTGTAGAGCGGCTCGCCCATGCCCATGAGCACGAGGTTCGACACCAGCCGCTTCTCGTCCGGCTTGCGGCCCCAGTCGCCGAGGTCGTCGCGGGCGACCATGATCTGGCCGACGATCTCGGCCGCGGTCAGGTTGCGCACCAGCCGCTGGGTGCCGGTGTGGCAGAAGCTGCAGGTCAGCGTGCAGCCGACCTGGGAGGAGACGCAGAGCGTGCCGCGGTCGGTCTCGGGGATGTAGACCGTCTCGATCTCCGAGCCGCCCTCGATGCGCAGGAGGTACTTGCGCGTGCCGTCCGCCGAGACCTGGCGGGTGACGATCTCCGGCCGCTCGATGCGGAACCGCGCCGCCAGGCTGTCGCGGTAAGGGCGCGCGAGGTTCGTCATCGTCGCGAAGTCGCGGGCGCCGCGGTGGTAGAGCCACTGCCAGATCTGGGCCACGCGCATGGTCGCCTGCGCCTCGGGCGTGCCGGCATCGACCAGGGCCTCGCGCAGCGCGTCGCGGCCAAGGCCCACGATGTTCGGCAGCGCCTGCGCCGCAGCGCGGCGCGGCAGGGTCACGACGTCGGGTGTGATCGAGGCGAGGGTCATCGGCCGGTTCAACAAGAAAGTGCGCGCCGGAATGGCGCCCGTTACCCGCCTAGATAGCCAATCCGACCGGCGAACGCCAGACCGGGCGGCCGAAGCCCGCGCCCGGGACATGCGCATCGTCGTCGGAGGCGAATCTGGCGGTCGATAGTGTCGCAGTGGCTCGGATCTCGTCGCGCATGCGCTATGACGTGTTGGGGAGCTTCGACGGGGCCAAGCCATGCCAGACACCTTCCTCGGCCTAGACGCCATCATGCTGGCGCGGATCCAGTTCGGCTTTACGGTGGCGTTCCACTTCCTGTTTCCGGCGGTGTCGATCGGCCTTGCGAGCTATCTCGCGGTGCTGAACGGGATGTACCTCTGGTTCCGCGACGAGGCGTTTCTCCGGCTTTTCAACTACTGGCTCAAGATCTTCGCCATCACCTTCGCCATGGGCGTGGTCTCGGGAATCGTCATGTCCTACCAGTTCGGCACCAACTGGTCGGTGTTCTCCGACCGCGCCGGGCCGGTGATCGGGCCGTTGATGGCCTACGAGGTGCTGACCGCCTTCTTCCTCGAGGCGGGCTTTCTCGGGATCATGCTGTTCGGCCGCGACCGGGTCGGCCCCACCCTGCACATGGTCGCGTGCCTGATGGTGGCCGTCGGGACGGCGATCTCGGCGACCTGGATCCTCTCGGTCAATTCCTGGATGCACACGCCGGCCGGCTACACCATCGCCGAGAACGGCCAGTTCCTGCCGGCCGACTGGTGGCAGGTGATCTTCAACCCGTCGTTCCCCTACCGGCTCGCGCACACGCTGACCGCGGCCTACCTCACCACGGCCTTCCTGGTCGGCGGTGTCGGCGCCTGGCACCTGCTGAAGCGGCGGTCGGAAAACCACGGCGTGCGCACGATGTTCTCGATGGCGATGTGGATGGCCGCGGCCGTCGCGCCGGTGCAGATCTTCCTGGGCGACGCGCACGGGCTCAACACGCTCGAACACCAGCCGGCCAAGGTCATGGCGATGGAGGGGCACTTCCACAGCTACCCCGACGGCGCGCCGCTGATCCTGTTCGGCCTGCCCGACCAGGAGGCGCAGACCGTGCGCTTCGCCATCGAGATCCCCAAGCTCAGCTCGCTGATCCTCAAGCACGGGCTGAACGAGCCGCTCGCCGGACTCGACACCATCCCGCGCGAGGACCAGCCGCCGGTGGCGGTGGTGTTCTGGTCGTTCCGCGTGATGGTCGGCATCGGCTTCCTGATGCTCGGGACCGGGCTCTGGTCGCTGTGGGCACGCTGGAAGGGGCGGCTCTTCACCGACCACTGGCTGCACCGCGCCGCCTTGCTGATGGGGCCGTCCGGCCTGATCGCGGTGCTCGCCGGCTGGATCACCACCGAAGTCGGGCGGCAGCCCTACGTGGTCTACGGGGCGATGCGCACCGCCGAGGCCGCCTCGCCGCTGGGGGCGAGCGCGGTCGGAACCTCGCTGATCGCCTTCATCGTCATCTACTTCGCGGTGTTCGGCGCCGGTGTCGTCTACATCCTGCGGCTGATGGCGCATGCGCCCGAGATCGGCGAGACCGGGCCCGGGTCCGAGCCGGGTCCGATCCGCAGCGCCGGTATCACGCCCGCGGCGCAGGTGGCCGAGAGCCGCCCGCGCTCGGCATAGGGAGGGCAGCCCGATGGAGATCAGCTTCGACCTGACGGTCGCCTGGGCGCTGCTGCTGGCGTTCGCCATCTATGTCTACGTCGTGCTCGACGGCTTCGACCTCGGCATCGGCATCCTCTACCCGTTCTTCCGCGAGAAGCGCGACCGCGACCTCCTGATGAACTCGGTAGCGCCAGTCTGGGACGGCAACGAGACCTGGCTGGTGCTCGGCGGCGGCGGCCTGTTCGCGGCCTTTCCACTCGCCTACGCGATCATCATGCCGGCGGTCTATCCGCCGATCATCGCCATGCTGCTGGCGCTGATCTTCCGCGGCGTCGCCTTCGAGTTCCGCTGGCGCGCGGTGCGGCCGCGCACCAAGTGGTTCTGGGACTGGGCCTTCATCGGCGGCTCGACGGTCGCGGCGCTGGCGCAGGGCATCATCCTCGGCGCGCTGCTGCAGGGGATCGAGGTCGAGGGGCGCAGCTACAGCGGCGGCTGGTGGGACTGGCTGTCTCCGTTCAGCCTGTTGTGCGGTTTCGCCGTGGTCAGCGGCTATGCGCTGCTCGGCGCCTGCTGGCTCAACAAGAAGGTCGAGGGCCCGCTTCACGGCAAGATCAAGGCGCTGGCACGCGGATTCGGCATCGCCACGGTCGGCTTCATCGTCGTGGTGAGCCTGATGACGCCGTTCCTCGCCATCGACTACTGGGAGCGCTGGTTCACCTGGCCGCAGGTGCTGTTCGTCGCACCGGTGCCGATCGCCGTCGGTTTGCTGATCGTGGCGCTCGGGCGCGCTCTGGTCGCCGAAGGGCGCGACTGGCTGCCGCTGGTGCTGGCGCTCGCGTTGTTCGGGCTCTGCTTCGTCGGGCTCGGCATATCGATGTGGCCGTACGTCATCCCGCCGTCGGTGACGATCTGGGACGCGGCGAGCCCGCGCAAGAGCCAGCTCTTCATGTTCGTCGGCGCGGTGGTGCTGGTGCCGATGATCCTGGCGTACACCGGCTATGCCTACTGGGTGTTCCGCGGCAAGCTCGACCCGGACGCGGGCTATCACTGATGCTGAAGCGCGTCGCCTGGTTCGTGGCGCTCTGGTGCGCGGGGGTGGCAACGGTCGGCGCGGTCGCCTTCGCGATCCGGGCGGTGCTTCTTTAGAGTTGCGGACAGCCGCTACTGGCAGCGCGCCGCTGCGTCCTCCACCGCGGCCGTGAATCCCGAGAGCGAGAAGGTGTCCTCGGTGGCGGTGCCGCGCTGCGAGGTTCCGGAGACCGTGGCGCTGGCTCCCCGGCGCAGCGCCGCGACCGCGCGGCTGTCGTCGGAGGGGTCTGTCCAGGCCCATTCGCCCGCCTCGCCGGCGCCCGGCGTGAGGGTGAAGCTGTCCCCGCCCACCGCGAGGGTCACGCTGCTCCCCTCCCGGAACGGATAGCCGCCGGTGAAGCTCACCTCGTTCGAGACGTTCTCGCCCGGACGAAACGCCACGAAGAGCCGGATGTCGCCGCGCTGCACCTCGGTCCGCTGGCCGTCGCGCGTCGCGACCGACTCCTTCGGCGGCGAGACGATGTAGCACTCCTTGGGGGCGCCTGCGACGAAGACGCTCCAGTCGGTATGCGCCGCCACCCGCTCGGCGGATTGCCCGAACGCCGGTCCTGCACAGGCAAGCGCCAGAGTGAACGCGACCGGTTTCCAAGTCTTCGTTGTCATAGGCCAGTCATCTCCTGCTCGTCGCTTGCGCTTGTTGGCGCGGCCCCGTGGCAGTACCGGAAACGGGGACGCGGTCAAGCTTGTCTTTGTCGCGATACTCGGCCTAGTCTATAGCGCGACGGGCGGGGGATTTTCCAGCCCTTTGCGCATCTCTCACCCAGCCGTGACGCGACGCGCGCCCGCAAGGCCGGGGCATGGCAGGGCCGCCTCGCTCGGGGTCGTGGATCAGGCTCGCCTTCCGCTCCCCGTATGCGGTACTGGGAGAAGAGTAGGCGGAGGGTTCGGGCGATGGCCGACGCGGTTCCCATGGTCGAGGTCTGGCGCGGCGACATCGCCGAGTTGCATCATCGCGGTCATGCGGTGATCTGCGATGCGAGCGGCGCCATCCGCGCCGCCTGGGGCGACCCCGAGGCGGTGATCCTGCCGCGCTCGTCCTGCAAGATGCTGCAGGCGCTGCCGCTGGTGGAGAGCGGCGCCGCCGACGGCCTCGGTTCCGAGCATCTGGCGCTGGCCTGCGCCTCGCACCAGGGCGCGGCGATGCACGTGGAGCGGGTGGCGCGCTGGCTGGCGGATCTCGGCCTCGGCGAGGCCGACCTGCGCTGCGGGCCGCAGGTGCCCGACGACGCGCCGGAGCGGCATCGGCTGCGGGCGGCCGGCGAGACGCCCTGCCAGTTGCACAACAACTGCTCGGGCAAGCATGCGGGCTTCCTCACGCTCAACCGGCACCTCGGCGGCGGGACCGAGTATGTGGAGCTTGACCACCCGGTGCAGCGCGCCGTTCTCGCCGACTTCGAGGAGATGTGCGGCACCGGCAACCTCGGCTACGGCATCGACGGCTGCTCGGCGCCGAACTTCGCCACCACGATGCACGGGCTCGCCCGGGCGATGGCGCGCATGGCGGATCCGCGCGGCCTCGGGCCGGTGCGCGAGGCGGCGGCGCGGCGGCTGGTAGCGGCGATGATCGCGCACCCGCTGCTCGTCGCAGGCGAGGGGCGGGCCTGCTCGGAATTGATGGCGGCCATGGACGGCATCGCGGTCAAGACCGGGGCGGAGGCGGTCTATGTCGCGATCCTGCCCGCCCAGGGCCTCGGCGTGGCGCTGAAGATCGAGGACGGCGCCACCCGCGCCAGCGAGTGCGCGATCACGGCGCTCCTCGTGCGGCTCGGCGCCATCGCCGCCGACAACCCGGCGGCGGCGCGGCGGCTCCGGCCGCCGCTCTTCAGCCGCCGCGGCTTCCCTGCGGGGGCGATCGGCCCCGACCCTGGCTTCTGGGCGGGCGGGGCGGCACTCTGAGAGATGGGAACAGCCATGATCATGACGAACGGCAGCGTGGCGGGTGGCCCGATCAGGGCGATCCTGGCGGGGCTCGCGCTTTTCGCGATGGCGGGCGCCGCGCTGGCGGAGGCGGGGGTGATCCGGGGCGCGGCCTCCTATGCCGGACCGCTCGACCTCCGGCCCGGCACGGTGCTCGAGGTCGAGCTGCTCGACGTCTCCAGGGCCGATGCGCCCGCCGAGCGGCGGGGCAGCGTCAGCGTGCCGGTGCGGCGGCTGGGGCCGATCCCCTTCGTGGTCTCCTACGACCCGGCGGTGGTCGAGGCGGCAAACCGCTATTCGGTGGCGGCGCGGCTGGTGCAGGACGGCCAGGTGATCCTGCGGACGGACAGCGCGAACCTCGTCCTCACCGGGGGCGCCGGCAATACCGTCGACCTGACGCTGGTGCCGCCCGCCCAGCCGGAGGCGGCCGCGGCGGAGTCCGGTCAGGCGGCGCTGGCCGGCACCTGGACGCTCGAGGACATCGGCGGCGCGCGGGCCGCCGCGGGGGTCGAGTCCTACGTCAGTCTGACCGCGGAGGGCGAGGTGCTGGGCCGCGGTGGCTGCAACGGCTTCCGCGGGAACTACAGCCTCGACGGGGAGGCGCTGACCCTCGGCCCGCTCGCCGCTACCCGCCGCGCCTGCCCGCCGCCGCAGATGCAGCAGGAGACCCGCTTCCTCGCCGCGCTCGAGGCGACGCGCGGTTTTCGCATCGAGGACGGTCGGCTTGTGCTCGTCGATGCACTGGGCGACCCCGTGGCACGACTGATGCGGGAAGAGTGATCCCCGACCGCCCGCGACAGAACCTCCTCAGCGCCAAAGCCCTTTGACAAAGTTCAATGCGCGTGGCATGCGACGCCAAATTTGCCACTCCGTGACATGAGGAACACCGAATGCCCAAGGACGAATGGGGTGTAAAACGCATTTGCCCGACCTGTCAGACGCGGTTCTATGACCTGCGCACCGACCCGATGCATTGCCCGAACTGCGGCGCGACCTTCACGCTGGAGAGCCTGACCGCCGTCAAGGCCAAGGCGCTTCGACCGGAAAAGGTGAAACCCGAGCCGGTCGACATCGAGGACCTGCCCGAGATCGACGCCGACGAGGAAGTGATCGAGGCGGACGACGACCTCGACGACGAGATCCTCGAGGACGAGGAGGACAACGTCGATCTGGAGGAGATCGCCGACGTCGCGACGGACGAGGAGGAGAGCTGAGAGGCCGCGCGCCCCGGTATTTAGCGCTTGATCTGGCCGGGGCAGACTCCTAAAGACGGGCGCGCGGTTTTGGAGCCGCGCTCAGGGGCCATAGCTCAGCTGGGAGAGCGCTTGCATGGCATGCAAGAGGTCAGGGGTTCGATCCCCCTTGGCTCCACCAATTCCCACGATCGCCAAGTCATTGATCCTGAAGCGTATCGTTCGCTGACGCCTGCCTGACGTCACCGTGGCCCGAGTGTTCGCCGCCCCCTCTGGGAGCCCGCGCCGGCCGCTACGGCGGGCATCTCCTTGGTTTGGCTGAGAAAATCCGGGCTGGAAG
>CAWJOI010000012.1:0-184107 GCA_963844375.1 uncultured Alphaproteobacteria bacterium
CTCGGGACGCACGCGATGCACGCGGTGCCGCTGGCGGGGTTTGTCGCGGGGCGGGTGCTGCCGACGCGGCTTGCGGTGGCGGCGACCTGGGGCTTCGCCGCGCTCTGGGTGGCGTTCTGCCTGGCGACCTTTGCGCAGGCTCTGGCTGGGCAGCCGTTCCTGGCTTGAAAAGCGTCAGTCGAAGTCGCCGGCGGCGCCCTGCTGGTAGGGCTGGATGAGGTTGGAGAAGCGGGTGAACTGGCCTTCGAAGGCCAGTTCGATCGGTGCCGATGGGGCCGTGGCGCTGCTTGCCGATGATGACCTCGGCCTTGCCGTGCAGCGCGCCCATGGCGTCCTTCCACTTCATCATGCCCTCGATGTCGTGGTCGCCCGGCTTCTCGCGTTCCTTGTAGTACTCCTCGCGGAAGACGAACATCACCACGTCGGCGTCCTGCTCGATGGAGCCGGATTCCCGGAGGTCGGAGAGCTGCGGGCGCTTGTCCTCGCGGCTCTCGACCTGGCGGGAGAGCTGGGAGAGGGCGATCGACCGGGATGTTGAGCTCCTTGGCGATGGCCTTGAGGCCCTGGGTGATCTCGGAGACCTCCTGCACGCGGCCCTCGGAGCGGGAGGAGGCGGGGCGGGCGAGCTGGAGGTAGTCGATGACGAGGACGTCGAGGCCGTGCTGGCGCTTGAGGCGGCGGGCGCGGGCGGCGATGGTGGAGATGGGGAGTGCGGGGGTGTCGTCGATGAAGAGCGGGCAGTTCTCCAGCGCCTTCGCCGCCTCGATGAAGCGGCGCATCTCCTCCTCGGTCATGTCGCCGTGGCGGATTCTGGTGCGAGGGGACGCGCGAGGCCTCGGAGAGGATGCGGGCGGCGAGCTGCTCGGCGGACATCTCGAGCGAGAAGAAGCCGACGACGCCGCCGTCCACCGCGCCTTCGGAGCCGTCGGGCTTGGTGCCCTTCTTGTAGGCGCGGGCGATGTTGAAGGCGATGTTGGTGGCGAGCGAGGTCTTGCCCATGGAGGGGCGGCCCGCGAGGATCAGGAGATCGGAGGGGTGCAGGCCGCCGAGGCGCTTGTCGAGATCGACGAGGCCGGTGGAGATGCCGGCGAGGCCGCCCTCGCGCTCGTAGGCGGCGTTGGCGATCTTGACGGCGTCGATGACGGCGCGGCGGAAGGTCTGGAAGCCGCGGTCGACCTTGCCCTGCTCGCCGAGCTGGTAGAGCGCCTGCTCGGCCTCGACGATCTGGTCCTTGGCCTCGCTCTCCATCTCGATGCGGGCGGCCTTCTCGGAGATGCCCTGGCCGAGGACGATGAGCTCGCGGCGGATGGCGAGGTCGTAGACGAGCTGGGCGTAGTCGCGGGCGGCGAAGAGCGAGATGGCGGCGCCGGCGAGGCGGACGAGGTAGGCGGGGCCGCCGAGATCCTTGAGGCCGGCGTCCTCCTCGAAGAAGGCCTTGATGGTGACGGGGGTGGCCAGCGCGTTGCGGCGGATCCGCTCGCCGGCGACCTCGAAGATGCGGGCGTGGACCGGGTCGAAGAAGTGCGCCGGCTGCACGATGCCGGCGACGCGGTCGTAGACGTCGTTGTTGACGAGGAGCGCGCCGAGGAGCGCCTGCTCGGCCTCGATGTTGTGCGGCAAGCCGTAGGGGGCGGCGTCGAGCGCCGTGGTCGTTCCGTCGGCCATTCGATTCTCCCTGTGGGGAGCCTTATAGCCGGGCTTCGGGCGGTGCGCTTCCGGGATCTGCCTGTGGATAACTAGGATATCGGGGACGCTTCCGGGTGCGCCTGCGGCATGGCCCGTGGAGCGATCTGGTGGCATACTGGCGAAAATGCTTGGCAGTCCGGGGGTTCGCCATGAACGAGGCCGAAGCGACCATGCCGCCGCCCGTCAAGACCAAGTTCGACATCGCCGAGATGGGGGCGATCGCGCATCTCTATCGCGGCGAGGTCTATCGCAGCACGATCTGGCGGACGCGGCTCGACCAGACGACGAACTGGGCGGTGGTGACGACCGGGCTCGCCATGTCGCTGACCTTCAGCGGGCCCTACGCCTCGCCGCTGCCGCTGATCCTGGTGGGGATGCTGGTGGTGGTGTTCCTGCTGCTCGAGTCGCGGCGGTACCGCTATTTCAGCGTCTGGCGGGCGCGCTGCCGGCTGATGGAGACCGACCTCTACGTGCCGATGCTGCGCGGCGAGGGGGTGACGCTGGACGGCAAGTGGAACACGCTGCTGGCCGGCGACTACGAGCGGCCGCGGTTCCATGTCAGCTACTGGCGGGCGATCGGGCGGCGGCTGCGGTCGAACTACGCCTATATCCTGGTCGATCCAGGCGATCGCCTACTACGGCAAGCTCGCGATCCATCCGGTGCCGGCGGGGGATTGGGCGACCTTCTTCGCGCGCGCCGTCGGTCGGGCCGCTGCCGGGCTGGTTCGTGGTGCTCTGCGGCCTGGCGTTCCACGGGTCGTGGGTGGTGATCGCCATCGTCACCTATCAGATCGAGAAGCGGCGGCGGCTGCAGGCGCCGCCGATCTCGATGTGAGGCTCTCGGGTCCGGTATTTTAGCGTTGTCCCCGCGGCACTTGCGCCGCGGGGATCACGGTCGGCGCTATTCGTCGCGGGGGCCGCGCGGGTCGTCGTCGGCGGCGCCGCCGATGTCGTCGAAGAGCTCCTGGATGTCGAACTCGGCCGCGGCTTCCGCCTCGGCCTGCAGCTCCTGGATGGTCTTGCCGGAGGCCTGCAGCGCGGCCTCGTCGGGGCTGCGGGCGACGTTGACGGTGATCGTGGCGCTGACCTCGGGGTGGAGGACGACGCTGATCGGGTGGAGGCCCAAGTCCTTGATCGGATGGTCCAAAACGACCTGGCGGCGGTCGAGGGTGAAGCCGCCGGCGGTGGCGGCGTCGGAGATGTCGCGGGTGGTGACCGAGCCGTAGAGGGCGCCGCCGTCGGAGGCGGAGCGAATCACCACGAAGACCTGGCCGTCGAGCTTCTTCGCGACCTTCTCGGCCTCGGCTGCGGGCCTCGAGGTTGCGCACCTCGAGCTGGGCGCGGTCGGTCTCGAAGCGCTTGAGGTTGGCCTCGGTGGCGCGCAGCGCCTTGCCCTGGGGCAGGAGGAAGTTGCGGGCGTAGCCGTCCTTGACGGCGACGACCTCGCCCATCTGGCCGAGCTTGGCGACGCGCTCGAGGAGTACGACTTGCATGGGTGCCTCCTTACCTGACAGCGTAGGGCAGGAGCGCCACGAAGCGCGCCCGCTTGATGGCGCGGGCGAGCTCGCGCTGCTTCTTGGACGAGACGGCGGTGATCCGGCTCGGGCACGATCTTGCCGCGCTCGGAGATGTAGCGCTGCAGGAGCTTCACGTCCTTGTAGTCGATCGCGGGCGCGTTGGCGCCGGAGAAGGGGCAGGACTTGCGGCGGCGGAAAAACGGGCGCTGTGCCATGGCTTATGCTCCTCAGTTCTCGTCTTCGCGGCGCGGGCGGCGGGGGCCGCGGTCGCGGTCGCCACGGTCGCCGCGGTCACCGCGGTCGTCGCGCTGGTTGCGGGACTGGACCACCGCCGAGGGGCCTTCCTCGTGCTTGTCGACCTTGACGGTCAGGACGCGCATGACGTCCTCGTGGAGCCGCATGAGCCGCTCCATCTCCTGCACCGCCGGGGCCGGGCGCGTCGGAGCGCACGTAGGCGTAGTGGCCCTTGCGGTTCTTGTTGATCTTGTAGGCCATGGTCTTGAGGCCCCAGTACTCGGTGCCGACCACCTGGCCGCCGTTGTCCTTGAGGACCTGGCCGAAGTGCTCGATCAGCCCTTCCGCCTGCGCGTTGGAGAGATCCTGACGCGCGATGAAGACGTGCTCGTAGAGCGCCATCCGTTCACCTGTCTGCCGGCGCGCTTCAAAACGGAGACCCCATGCACCCTCCGGGTCCGTACGAGAGGCGGCGCGTGAAAATCCTTGGAGGGATGCGGCCTTATAAAGGGCGTTGCGCGGAACGCAAGAGCGCCGCGCGGCGGGCCGATTCGGAAGCGGCTCGGGACCCGGGAAAATCGTATGGGCATCGTATGGAAAGCGTATGGCTCGTGACGGAGTCCGGGGGCTTCGGGTTAAGGAAGGGTAAGCGAAAATAAATCTTGCCGTCGGAGGAATGGTTTAGGTTGGGTTAGCGGCGGACGCAAATTGGCTGAAGTGTGGCTGGGAAGACAAAGCCCCAGGCCGCCTATGACAGTTTTCGCACAACGACTTTCCCGCGCGGAGGCACGTCGATTTCGTAGTGGTCGCGCCTGGACGACGTCCATCACGGCGGCAGGCAGGAAGCAGACCCAGTTCTCGTGGCCGGGGCGTCGAACGCTCTCGTAGCGGATTCCCTACGCGGTCCGCGTCTGCTCCGTGGTCCCGCACGTGCCGGCCGAAGGACTGGGAGGTCGGATAGGTGGAATTGTCGGGATCGTGAAACTCGGGATGCAATCCGAAGATGTCGATGAAGTTGCCTTCCAACCTGGCCTTGTACTGGCGATAGGTCTCCGCCTTGCGAGCGATGGCGCTGAGCGAGATTTCCTTCCGGAGTCGGGTGGCCACCTCGAGCACGGCCGTCCTGAGCTCGGTCGAGGCATACCAGGCTCCGAGCTCGGGCCCGGAAAAACGCAGGCCGCTCGGCGAGCCGTGCAGAAAGGACGCCATGATGACGCTGGCGTTGGGCCTGCCGTAGACCCAGCTCGAGCGCGGGAGCTGTTGCAGGCGCGTGCTGGCCAGGCGGTCGTTCGTCCATCCCTCGAGATCGAGGACCGCGGCGAGATCCGCCGCGGTGCTCACGGCCTCGAATGCAGGGATCGGAGGGAATTGCGACGGGATGAGGCGGGAGGTTTCAGCCGGGGCGGACAATGCGGTATTCGGAGAGGTTGAAACTCATATGAACGCGAGGTCATCCTCTTTCACCGGCTCGAAGCTGCCTTCCGGCGCGCCGTGTCCCATGTTGCCGCCCCGCCAGCCGTCGAGATAGCGGCGAACGGTCATGATGCCGTCTTGCCCTCCGTCGACGACGAAGCTCATCGGCGTGGCGCCGGCAAATACGGTTCCCCGGTGCGCCCCGTTGAGCCAGGTCGCCGCCTGGGCGCGCTCGTGGAAGAGCGTCGCGAGCGCCTTGTAGATGCCGAGGATGCCGGAGCATCCGCATCAGCGTATCGAACGGAAGAGACAGCGGGGCATGCTCTTCCGCCTTCTTCATCCACTGATGGTAGGTGGAACGCCCCGGCATGCCGAGCACCGAGATCCGGTCCTTCTCGGAAAGGCCCCACTCGTCGGCGATGGCGCGGAAGGACCGCACGGCGGGGCCGCTGAGGCGAGCGAAGTCGCTCCGGGAGATGCTCCGAAACGCGGGGGGCGTCTCGGTGGGGCTGAGAATTTTCACGCCGTCCTCCGCCGGATTGTCCAGATGTGGACATAGCATCTGAAGGCGGACATTTCAACCCGGTGTGGCCGCTACTCGGCGGGCGTCTGCGTGGGGTAGGGCGCGGGCTTGGCGGCGGGGCGGCGGAGGCGGCGGCGGATGACGCGCCAGGCGTCGCGGAAGGGGATGAGGTAGAGCTGCAGGCAGCTCTGAGAGCTCGGCGGCCTTGCCTTCGCCGATGCCGAACTTCACGTCGCGGTTGTCCTCGGGCAGGTGGTAGGTGCGGAAGATCACGTCCCAGACCGGGAACATGAAGGCGAAGTTCTTGTCGATGTGGTCGGGGTGGCAGCTGTGGTGGACGTGGTGGTGCGCCGGCGAGGGCAGGACCATCGACCAGCGGCCCGGCCAGCGCAGCCAGATGTGCGAGTGGCGGAGGTTGTAGGCGAGCAGGTTGAAGGCGAGCATCAGCAGCGGCACGCCGAGGAGCGACGGCAGGCTCGGGCAGATAGCCGAAGACGTTCACGGCGAGGCCGTTGACCGCGCCGAAGCTGAGGCCGGTGAACAGGTCGTAGGTGAAGTTGTCGACCGGGTGCTCGCGGAAGTTCGAGATCGGGTGCATCACCTCGGCGCTGTGGTGCACCTTGTGGAACTGCCAGAGCAGCGGCACCTTGTGCTGCAGGTAGTGGACGCCCGTAGTTGACGAAGTCGATCACCGCGAAGGACACCAGCATGTAGCCGGTGGCGATGGCGAAGTCGGTGGCGGAGAAGCTGCCGGTCCGGCGCAGTGAAGCTCTGATCGAGAAGTCGCCGGTGACGGAGCCGAAGGCGAGCGCCGCCGCCCAGGCGCGAGCCCGAGCAGCAGGAAGTGCCCCACCAGCATGTGGAAGAAGAAGTAGCGCAGGTCGAGCCACGCCGAGGGGTGCTGCCAGACGTGGCGGGGAAAGAGGAAGCGCAGGAAGGAGCGCTCGCCCTCGCCGCGCCGGCGGGCGGCGCGGTAGACCAGGAAGGCGGCGAGGAGCCGAGGTGGCGAGGTAGAGGAAGAGATCCGGCTGCTCGGGTGCAGCGGGGCGGTGAGGACGTGGCGCGCGTAGGCGGCGTAGGCGTGCAGGAACTCGGCGACGTTCGGCATGGGGTCTCACTCGCTAGCGGGCTGCGGGTGGCAGCATGGGCGCGGAAAGGGTTGAGAAATCGCCAACCGGGCTGGACGCGGGCGGGGGCGAGCCGGTAGGCAGGGGACAACGAGAGAAGCGGGGAAGCGGGATGACGCGGGCGTTCGTGTTTCCGGGGCAGGGCGCGCAGGTGGTCGGCATGGGGCGCGACCTGGCCGAGGCCTATCCTGCGGCGCGCGCGGTCTTCGAGGAGGTGGACGCGGCGCTGGGCGAGAAGCTGTCGGCGCTGGTCTGGGAGGGCGACGGCCGGAGGAGCTGACGCTGACGCGGAACGCCCAGCCGGCGCTGATGGCGACCTCGCATCGCGGCGATGCGGGCGCTGGAGGCGGAGGGGGTGGCGGTCGGGTCGGCGGCCTTCGTGGCGGGGCATTCGCTGGGCGAGTATTCGGCGCTCTGCGCGGCGGGGGCGATGCGGCTCGAGGACACGGCGCGGATGCTGCGGCTGCGCGGGCAGGCGATGCAGGAGGCGGTGCCGGTGGGCGTGGGGGCGATGGCGGCGGTGCTGGGGCTCGACCTCGCCGCGGTCGGAGGCGGTGGCGGCGGAGGCGGCGCGAGGGCGAGGTCTGCGAGGCGGCGAACGACAACGATCCGGCGCAGGTGGTGGTGTCGGGGAACAGGGCGGCGGTGGAGCGGGCGGTGGAGATCGCCAAGGCGCGGGGGGCGAAGCGGGCGATGCTGCTGCCGGTGAGCGCGCCCTTCCACTGCGCGCTGATGCAGCCGGCGGCGGACCGGATGGCCGAGGCGCTGGCGGGGGTGGCGATCGCGCCGCCGGCGGTGCCGCTGGTGGCCAACGTCATCGCCGAGCCGGTGCGCGACGTGGAGATCATCCGCAAGCTGCTGGTGCGCGCAGGTGACGGGGCGGGTGCGCTGGCGGGAGAGCGTGCTCTGGATGGCCGGGCAGGGCGTCGACCGAGACGGTCGAGGTCGGCGCGGGCAAGGCGCTGTCGGGGATGATCCGGCGGATCGCCAAGGAGATCGAGACGAAGGCGGTGGGCAGCGCCGGACGAGGTCCGGGCGCTGGCGGGAGAGGGATGATGTTCGATCTGAGCGGGCAAGGCGGCGCTGGTCACCGGCGCCTCGGGCGGGATCGGCGGGGCGATCGCGCGGGCGCTGCACGGGCAGGGCGCGGCGGTGGCGCTGTCGGGGACGCGGGTCGGCGCCGCTGGAGGCGCTGGCGGGCGAGCTGGGCGAGCGGGCGCATCGTGCTGCCCTGCGACCTGAGCGACGCGGCGGCGGTGGAGGCGCTGCCGAAGCAGGCGGCGGAGGAGCTGGGGCAGGTGGACATCCTGGTCAACAACGCCGGGATCACGCGGGACCAGCTCTTCATGCGGATGTCGGATGCGGACTGGGACGCGGTGATCGCGGTCAACCTGACCAGCGTGATGCGGCTGTCGCGCGGGGTGCTCCGGGGCATGATGAAGGCGCGCTGGGGGCGGATCATCAACGTGAGCTCGATCGTGGGCGTGACCGGGAACCCGGGGCAGGCGAACTATGCCGCGTCGAAGGCGGGGGTGATCGGCATGTCGAAGAGCCTGGCGGCGGAGGTGGCGAGCCGGGGGATCACGGTGAACTGCGTGGCGCCGGGGTTCATCGCGACGGCGATGACCGAGGCGCTGAACGACGAGCAGAAGGCGCGGATCAACACGCAGATCCCGGCCGGGCGCATGGGCGAGGCGGCGGAGATCGCGGCGGCGGCGGTGTATCTGGCGTCGCAGGAGGCGGCCTACGTGACCGGGCAGACGCTGCACGTGAACGGCGGGATGGCGATGATCTGAGAGGTCATCACCGAGACGCATCGCAGGTGGCGATCCGCGCGCGGCGGGCGCGCGGATCCGTGGACGGACGACGTCGCGCCGTGCCTCAGTGCTCCAAGTCGAGCTTGGCGTTGGCGATCTCGTCGAAGCTCATCCCGGCTGCCTCCTCGGGGCTGAGCCCCGCCGCCGCCGCGAGCTTCGAGTAGTCGCGGTCCATGCCGTAGGCGAGGCCGACCGTGGACTCGACGCTGCGGTTAGTCAGCGCCCCCTGGTCCTGGCCGTCGTGGTCGAACTTGGCGGCCGCCACCTGCTCGAGCGTCCATCCGTCGCCCGCGCTCACGCCCGCGGACGAATAGAGGGGCGCCGGGATGCCGGAGTTGCCGGGAACCGGCGTGATATGCCGGTCGTCGGGGCGCGAGTCGTGGTTGAACTTGGCCTGGGCCGCCTCGGTCAGGGTGACACCGGGCGAGGCAGCGATCATGTCGGCCAAGGCAGGGGAGGCGGCAAGCAATGCCGCCGCCAGTACGCTTAGATACTGCTTCATAGCGGACATCCTTCCTGTGATGTCCCTCGCTGGCGGGTGGTCCCTCTGGAAATGCAATTCGGCTAGCTGAAAATCGATAGCAAGCGACTCAATTGGGAACCTAGCCCACGCGCACTATACACCAGTCCCGACCCGTACGCACGCGTCGCGAGTGGCCTACTGCCGGCTTTTATCAATCATGACCTGTCTTGCGACAAGAGCGACCTAGAGATTCGACGAAAGACCCGCGGCCGGAACGACGACTACCTCCTCGCCGCCCTCGACCCGCGCCAATGACCCGCAAGCGATTCCCCGTCAGTTCGGCAACGTTTTGCCCATCGTCCACGTTGATGCTTGTGGGAAGCGCGGAGCCCACATATAGGTCCGCGCACGCCGGGACCCACGGCGATGGGAGGTGCGATGCACTCGAGCCGTTGGATCCAGGTCATGGCCGCGCTGTCGCTGGCCTTCTCGTTGACGGCGCAGGCCTCCCGGGCCGACGACTTTCGGCTTCTCAAGATCGGCAGCTTCCATGTGAAGTGGGGCGCCGCGGCGCTGGGGCAGGGAGCCGGGACGGTGACTTACGGATTCGTCCGGTCGCCGTTGTCGTTTCCCGGCGCGCGGAACTGTCCGACGGTGGTCCCGGCCGACGGCATCGCCGCCGCGGCCGACGTGGACCGCCGCCGGTTCGAGGCGCTTGCCGCCGCGGCCTTCGACCTCTGGAGCGGTGCGGCGAACATCGCCTTCCGCCCGGCGCAGGCCGGCGAGACCCCGGACATCCTGATCGGCGCGCAGGGCAGCCCCCACGGCATCGCCTTCGCCGACGTCCGGAACGACCGTGCGCGGGCGGTGTCGGGCGTGGCGCCGCTGACGACGGCAACGATCTGCCTCAACCCCACCGTGGCCTGGACCGACAACGGCCGCGTGCCCGGCGCCCTCGACCTCAGGACCGTGCTGGCGCACGAGATCGGGCATGCGATCGGCCTCGACCACCCGGGCCCGACCGGGACGCTGATGGGCTATCGCGACCAGGGCGACATCGACCGGCTGATGTCCGGCGACATCGCGGGCGTGCAGCGGCTCTATGGCGCGCCGGTGCGCTGACCCGGGCGGGTTTCGGCCGGGGTGCGGGGACCTGCTGCGACGGCCGGTCGGCGCACCGGCCGGAACCGGGGCGAGGGCCTGTGCATTGGCATTTGCCACGGGTCGCGGTTATGCTATAGCGCGCGACAAGTCGTTCGGGGAAAGCTCGGGAACCCCGGGCCGTCTGAACAAGAACAATCGGCCGGTGGCGGCCGGTCGGGGACCAACAGCCGGGCGCCGGAGCCGGAACCGGACCAAAACAAGGAAGTAGAACAATGAGCGATATCGCAGAACGCGTCAAAAAGATCGTGGTGGAGCACCTGAGCGTAGACGAGGGCAAGGTCACCGAGACCGCTTCGTTCATCGACGATCTTGGCGCGGACAGCCTCGATACGGTCGAGCTGGTGATGGCGTTCGAGGAAGAGTTCGGCATCGAGATCCCCGACGATGCCGCCGAGACGATCCAGACCTACGGCGACGCGGTGAAGTTCATCGAGGCGAATTCGAACGCCTGAGCGGCCCGCTCGGCGAACGGGCTTCTTGTGCGGCGTCCGGGAGACCGGGCGCCGTTTCGTTTTCAGTGCGTCCGGGCGCTGGCGGCGTCGGCGAATTCCGCGACGTCCGCGATCCTGTCGCGGCGGCGCCAGCTGCCGGGGGGCATGCCGACGTATTTCTTGAAGGCGCGGTTGAAGGCGGCCTCGGACTCGTAGCCGACCTCGGCGCCGGCCTGGGCGATGCTGACGCCGGGGTGTTCCAGGCGGGCGGCGGCGCGCTGCATGCGCCAGCGGCCGAGGTAGTTCATCGGCGAGGTGCCGACGTACTGGGCGAAGCGGTCGGCGAAGACCGAGCGCGAGAGGCCGGACTCGCACGCGAGCCGGTCGAGGGTCCAGGCCTCGCCGGGGCGGCCGTGGATGAGCCGGAGCGCGGCGCTGACGTGCGGCTCGCGCAGGCCGGCGAGCCAGCTGCGGGAGTCCTCGGGGAGGGAGTCGAGGTAGCTGCGCACCACCTCGACGAAGAGGAGTTCGCTCGCCTTGGCGAGGATCGTCTCGCCGCCGGAGCGGTGGCTGTCGCTTTCCGCGAGGGCGAGGTGGATGACCTGGGCGAGCCAGCCGCCGCGGTCCGCGCCGGGGCAGTGCAGCAGGCGGGGCAGGGCGCCGAGCAGCGGGTTGAACGGCCGCGCGTCGCAGCCGAAGTAGCCGCAGACGAAGCGGGTCTCGTCCGCGCCGCCGCGCTGGGCGCGGTTCGGGACGAAGGGAAGCTGGCGGTCGAGCGGGCGGTAGTAGTTCGCCGAGATCCGGCGTGTCGCGCAGCCCGGGCGTCGAGGTCATCACGTTGGCGTCGCCCATGGGGAAGATCACCACGTCGCCGGGCTCCAGCCGGGCGGGCGGGAGATCGGCGCCGACGATCTCGGCGAAGCAGGAGCCCTTGAGCAGCATGTGGAAGCTGATGACGTGCTCGGCCTCCGGCATCACCGAGCCGGAGATCGCCGACATCGGGGGAGACTTGCCGACGAAGGGCGGGCGGAAGTTCATGTCGAAGTAGATGGCGCCGGTCAGGCGAACGGCGCGCAGAACGTCCGAAAGCACATCCATGTTCGCTCCCCGATCATCCTTGGAGAATGGCGCGAGTGGACCGAAAGTGTGGCTTTGTTCAAGGCGATACATGGCGAGCATACCGCAGTCGCTCGAACGGCGTCCACACGGGGCTCGCGGAAGCCCGGACGATCGGTCAAGAGATCCGGGAGCGCGAGCATGGGAGGGAGGTGGGCCGGGATGTAGGGTGACCGCGGGGCCGCGGAGCCCGGGGAGACTGGTATGGACAGCGAGACCATCGGACAATTCGGAGCGAGCCTGCGCGGGGCGCTGGTCGGGCGCGACGCCGCCGACTACGACGAGGTTCGCAAGCTCTACAACGGCATGATCGACAAGCGGCCGCTGCTGATCGCCCGCTGCGTCGACGTGGCGGACGTGGTGGCGGCGGTGAACTTCGCGCGCGAGAACGGGTTGCTGCTGGCGGTGCGGGGCGGCGGGCACAACGGGCCGGGGCTCGGGAGCTGCGACGACGGGCTGGTGATCGACCTGTCGCCGATGAAGGGGGTGCGGGTCGATCCGGCGACGCGGACCGTGCGGGTCGGGCCGGGCTGCACATCGGGCGATGTCGACCATGCGACCCACGCCTTCGGGCTGGCGGTGCCGTTCGGGATCGTGTCGTCCACCGGGGTGGGCGGGCTGACGCTGGGCGGCGGGATCGGGTATCTCTCGCGCAAGCACGGGCTGACCATCGACAACCTCATCGAGGCCGACGTGGTGCTGGCGGACGGCAGGATCGTCACGGCCAGCGACGAGGAGAACCCGGAACTGCTCTGGGCGCTGCGCGGCGGCGGCGGGAACTTCGGGGTGGTGACGAGCTTCCTGTTCCAGGCGCATCCGGTGAAGATGGTCTATGCCGGGCCGGTCTTCTGGGACGCCAAGGACGCCGTGCAGGTCATGCGCGCCTATCGGGAGTTCCTGCCCGATGCGCCGGAGGAGCTCGGGTCTTTCGTCGGGCTGAAGACGGTGCCTTCGATGGACCCGTTCCCGCGCGAGGGCTGGGGCAAGCGGGCCTGCGCGGTGATCTCGTGCTTCAACGGCTCGGTCGAGGCCGGCGAGAGGGCGATGGCGCCGCTGCTGGGCCAGTTGCCGGCGCCGATCTTCAACTGGATGGGCGAGATGCCGTTCCCGGCGCTGCAGAGCATGTTCGACGGGTTCTTCCCGCCGGGGCTGCAGTGGTACTGGAAGGGCGATTTCGTGAAGTCGCTGCCCGACGCGGCGATCGAGACGCACATCGCCGAGGCGGCGAAGGCGCCGAGCGAGCTGTCGCTGATGCACCTCTACCCGATCAACGGGGCGGTGCATCGGGTCGCCAGGGACGCGACCGCCTGGAGCACGCGGGACGCCACGTGGGCGATGGTGATCGCCGGCGATCGACAGCAACCCGCAGCAGGCGGGGCCGCTGACGCGGTGGGGGCGGGCCTACTGGGAGGCGGTGCATCCCTTCAACAAGCCGGGGGGCATATTCGAACTTCATGATGGACGACGAGGGGGACGCGCGGGTCAAGGCGACCTACGGCGAGAACTATGACCGGCTGGCGGCGATCAAGGGGAAGTACGACGCGGCCAACCTGTTTCGCGTGAACCAGAACATCCAGCCGGCAGCGTAGGACTGCCGAAGCCGGGAGCGGCCCGGGCTCCCGGCGATCGAGGCTTGTCGGGTCGGCGGATTTTGCGATACACGGGGCGGACCTTCGGACAGGGGGAGGGTACCGCGTGCGGCGTGTGGTCATAACCGGGCTGGGCATGGTTTCGCCGCTGGCCTGCGGCGTCGAGGAGACCTGGGCGCGGCTGGTGGCGGGGCAGTCGGGGGCGGGGCCGATCACCCGGTTCGACTCCTCGCAGCTCGCCACGCACATCGCCTGCGAGGTGCCGCTGGGCGACGGGTCGGACGGCACGTTCAATGCCGACGACTGGATGTCGAGCAAGGATCAGCGCAAGGTCGACACCTTCATCCTCTACGCGATGGCGGCGGCGGAGCAGGCGGTGCGCGATGCCGACTGGATGCCCGAGGACGAGGCGGAGCGCGAGCGGACCGGGGTGATCATCGGGTCGGGGATCGGCGGGCTGCAGTCGATCGCGGAGACGACGCTGATCCTGAAGGAGAAGGGGCCGCGGCGGATTTCGCCGTTCTTCATTCCGGGCGCGCTGATCAACCTCTGCTCGGGGCAGGTGTCGATCCGCTACGGCTTCAAGGGGCCGAACCATGCGGTGGTGACGGCCTGCTCGACCGGGGCGCACGCCATCGGCGACGGGACGCGGCTGATCCAGCACGGCGACGCCGACGTGATGATCGCCGGCGGGTCGGAGGCGGCGATCTGCGAGATCGGCATCGCCGGGTTCAACGCCTGCAAGGCGCTGTCGACCAACTTCAACGACGCGCCGGAGCGGGCGAGCCGGCCCTACGACCGCGACCGGGACGGGTTCGTCATGGGCGAGGGCGCGGGCATCGTCGTGCTGGAGGAGCTCGAGCACGCCCGGGCGCGCGGGGCGAAGATCTATGCCGAGGTGGCGGGCTACGGGCTGTCGGGGGACGCCTATCACATCACCTCGCCGGCGCCGGACGGCGATGGCGGCTTCCGGTCGATGAGCGCGGCGCTGAGGGCGGCGGGGATCACGCCGGACGAGCTCGACTACGTCAACGCGCACGGGACCTCGACGCCGATGGGCGACGAGATCGAGCTGAACGCGGTGGTGCGGCTGCTCGGCAACAGTGCGGGGCAGGTGACGATGTCGTCGACCAAGTCGGCGACCGGGCACCTGCTCGGCGCGGCGGGGGCGATCGAGGCGATCTTCGGGGTGCTGGCGATCCGCGACCAGGTGGCGCCGCCGACGATCAACCTGGAGAACCCCTCGATCGAGACGCCGGTCGACCTCGCGCCGCTGAAGGCGGTGGCGCGCAAGATCGACGTGGTCCTGTCGAACTCGTTCGGGTTCGGGGGCACCAACGCCTCGCTGGTCCTGCGCCGGGTGGAGTGAGTTCCGGCCGATGATGCGGCATGTCGTGGCGAACGCGCTGACCCTGTTGATTCTCGGCCTCGTCGTGCTCTTCGGGATCGTCACCTGGGCGCAGTCGCAGTATCGCGCCCGGGGCCGCTGACCGAGCCGGTGGAGTTCCAGGTCGAGCGCGGCGAGGGGTTGGCCAGCGTCGCCGACAAGCTGGCGGCGCAGGGGGCGATCTCGAACGCGAGCATCTTCCGGATCGCGGCGCGCTATACCGAGCGCGACGCCGGGCTGCGGTTCGGCGAGTACAGCATTCCGGCCGGCGCCTCGATGCGGGAGATCCTCGAGCTGCTGAACCAGGGCGGCAACGTGGTGCGGCAGGTGGTGGTGCCCGAGGGGCTGACCAGCTGGCAGGTGGTGGAGCTGCTGCGCGCCGAGGAGGAGCTGAGCGGGGAGATCACCGAGGTGCCGGCGGAGGGAACGCTGGCGCCGGCGGGCTACGACTTCCAGCGCGGCGACGCGCGGGCGGACCTGCTGGCGCGGATGGCCGCGCGGCAGGAGGAGATCCTGGCGGCGGCCTGGGCGACGCGGGCGCCGGACCTGCCGATCCGGTCGCCGGAGGAGCTGCTGACGCTGGCCTCGATCGTCGAGAAGGAGACGGGCGTCGCCGAGGAGCGGCCGATGGTGGCGCAGGTCTTCGTCAACCGGCTGAACCGGGGCATGCGGCTGCAGACCGACCCGACGGTGATCTACGGCATCACCAACGGGGAGGGGACGCTCGGGCGGGGGCTGCGGGCGAGCGAGCTGGCGACGCGCCACGCCGTACAACACCTACGTCGTCGCGGGGCTGCCGCCGGGGCCGATCGCCAATCCCGGCGAGGCGGCGATCGAGGCGGCGGCCAATCCGGAGCCGGGGGACTTCTTCTATTTCGTGGCCGACGGCACCGGCGGGCACGCCTTCGCGCGGACGCTGGAGGAGCACAACGGCAACGTGGCGGCCTGGCGGCGGATCGAGGCGCAGCGGGTCGCCGAGGAGCGGGCGGCTGCGGCGGCGGCCGAGGCGGAGGCCGCCGCGGCGGCCGAGGCGGCGGGGCCGGTGGAGGTCGAGGGCACGCCGGGGCAGGTGGAGCGGCCGATGCCGCGGGTGCCGGAGCTCTGACGACTTCGGGCGCGCGTCGCGCGGCGGCTGGCCGGGGTTGATGGCCGGGTTCGCGGCGCTGGCGGACGGGGATGCGCAACCCTAGATTTATCGCTTGACGAAGCGTTCGCTCGAAGGTATACGTCTGGGCAAGCTGGAAGAAGTGAGTTCGGCAGGCCTCGGCAACGGGGCCTGCCGTTTCTTTTTCTGCCCGGGCGGAGCAGCCAGGGCATCCATCACATGACAATTTCAGCGTCAGACGCAGCGGCGGACGGCGATGGGCCGGACCGCTCGCTGGAGCTGTATCGTGATCTGTCCGTGGCCTTAAGCGCACAGATCGCTCAACTGAAAGCGGGAACCGGAAGCAACGCGGAAGGCAAGGGCGCCGAGAAGGCGCTCATGTCGTACTGCCGCGCCTTGCAAGGGGCTCTCGATGCCGAGGCATGTCTTGTCAAACGAAGCAGAGCATGGGCCATGGGGCCGGGCGGAGAGCTCGACCTCGAAGCGGCACGCGCCGAGATCCTTGCGAGACTTGCTGTCTGGGTTGCCGAAGGGTGACCTCGACGCGTTTCTGGACGCGCTGACGTCCGAACGCCCTGATGTCCCTGCCCTGGCTCTTCGAGCACTGGGCGCTCGCGGGACATCAGCTGCCTCCCGAGGGAGACTGGACGACCTGGGTCATCCTGGGCGGCCGGGGGGCAGGCAAGACCCGCGCCGGGGCCGAATGGGTCCGGAGCGAGGTCGAAGGGGCAAAGCCGGGCGACCCGGGACGCTGTTCCCGGGTCGCCCTGGTCGGCGAGACGCTGGACCAGGCGCGCGAGGTGATGGTGTTCGGGTCCTCCGGCATCCTCGCCTGCTCGCCGCCCGACCGGCGGCCGGAGTGGCAGGCCACGCGCAAGCGGCTGGTCTGGCCGAACGGCGCGGTGGCGCAGATTTTTTCCGCCCGCGATCCGGAGAGCGCTGCGCGGGCCGCAGTTCGACGCCGCCTGGTGCGACGAGGTGGGCAAGTGGAAGAAGGCCGAGGAGCCCTGGGACATGCTGCAGTTCGCGCTGCGGCTGGGCGACCGGCCGCGGGTGGTGGTGACGACGACGCCGCGGCGCAATCCGTTGCTGCTGGGGCTGGTCGAGGCGCCGGGCACGGTGGTGACGCGGGCGGCGACCGCGGCGAACCGGATGCACCTGGCGGAGGGGTTTCTCGAGGCGGTCACGGCGAAGTACGCCGGCGGGTGGAAGGCGCGGCAGGAGCTCGACGGCGAGTTCGTGCTGGACGCCGAGGGCGCGCTCTGGACCTGGGCGTCGCTGGAAGCGGCGCGGCGGGCGCCGGCGCCGGGCCCGCTCGACCGGGTGGTGGTGGCGGTCGATCCGCCGGTGACGAGCGGCGAGGGGTCCGACGAGTGCGGGATCATCGTGGCGGGCGTGCGCGCGTCCGGGCCGATGCAGGACTGGACGGCGGAGGTGATCGCGGACGGAAGCGTCCGGGGGCTTTCGCCGCAGGGCTGGGCGGAGCGGGCGGTGGCGCTTTACCACGCGCACGGCGCCGACCGGCTGGTGGCCGAGGTGAACCAGGGCGGCGACATGGTGGCGACGCTGATCCGCCAGGTCGACCCGATGGTGTCGTTCCGCGCGGTGCATGCCCGGCACGGCAAGGCGCTGCGCGCCGAGCCGGTGGCGGCGCTCTACGAGCAGGGGCGCATCCGGCACGGCGGGGTGTTCCGCGAGCTGGAGGCGCAGATGCTGGCGATGACGATCGGCGGGTATCTCGGGCGGGGGAGCCCGGACCGGGTGGACGCGCTGGTCTGGGCGATCACCGAGCTGATGATCGAGCCGAGCCGCAAGCTGGTGCCGAACGTGCGGCGCCTCTGAGCTTCTGGCGGACCATTCGAGCGCGCGGTCCGGGCAGCGCCCGGCCCGCTCCCGCCCGCCCACCCCGCGGGCCGGGCGCTGCCCTCCGTCGCGTGCGGGGGTCCATCGGGCCGCACGGGCGGCCGCCGAGACGCAATTCAGGGAGCGAGCGTTCATGGTACTGCAGTTTTTCCGCATGGCCCGCCCGGAGCCGCCGGAGGTGAAGGCCTCGGCCGCGGCGCCGGTCGTGGCCTTTCATGGCGCGGGGCGGGTGGCGTGGTCGGCGCGCGACACCTCGACGCTGACGCGGGTGGGGTTCCTCGGCAATCCGGTGGCGTTCCGCTGCGTGAAGCTGATCGCCGAGGCGGCGGCGGCGGTGCCGGTGGTGGTGCAGGACGCCGACCGGCGGTTCGACGTGCATCCGGTGATCGACCTTCTCGCCGCGCCCAATCCGGGGCAGAGCGGGGCGGCGCTGCTGGAGGGGTTCTACGGGCACCTGCTGCTGAGCGGCGACGGGTATCTGGAGGCGGCGGGCGAGGTCGCCTCGGGCGGGCCGCGCGAGCTTTACGTGCTGCGCTCGGACCGGATGAAGGTGGTGCCGGGAAGCGACGGCTGGCCGGTGGCCTACGAGTACAGCGCCGGCGGGCAGAAGCATGTCTTCGAGATGCGGCAGGACCGGGTGCCGGTGCTGCACGTGAAGGGGTTCCATCCGCAGGACGATCACTACGGGCTGTCGCCGCTGGCGGCGGCGGCGAGCGCCATCGACGTGCACAACTCGGCCAGCGACCTGGTCGAAGGCGCTGCTCGACAACGCGGCGCGGCCTTCGGGGGCCATCGTCTACCGCGGGCGTGGACGGGCAGGGGCAGCTGGCGGCGGACCAGTACGCGCGGCTGGTGGAGGAGATCGAGAGCCACCACCAGGGGGCGCGGAACGCCGGGCGGCCGATGCTGCTGGAGGGCGGGCTGGACTGGAAGCCGATGGGCTTCTCGCCCAGCGACATGGAGTTTCACCGCACCAAGGAGGCGGCGGCGCGGGACGTGGCGCTGGCGTTCGGGGTGCCGCCGATGCTGCTGGGGCTGCCGGGCGACAACACCTATGCCAACTACTCCGAGGCGCACCGGGCGTTCTACCGGCTGACGGTGCTGCCGCTGGTGAGCAAGACGCTGGCGGCGATCTCGGGCTGGCTGCCGGCCTGGTACGGTGCGCCGTTCCAGGTGAAGGTGGACTTCGACAACGTGCCGGCGCTGGCCGAGGAGCGCGAGGCGCTGTGGCGGCGGATCAGCACGGCCGGTTTCCTGAGTGACGGCGAGAAGCGGGCGCTGCTCGGCCTGCCGAAGCTGCGGGAGGATTGATGCGTGGCACCGGCGTTCGCGGCGGCGGGTCGCGCTTCCTCTACGAGCCCTTCGATGCGGCCTCGGCGCGGATCGAGGTGAACGAGCGCATCCAGGAGGAGCGCTGGGTCGCAGCTCGAGCGGCGGCTGAACCAGATCGAGGTGGCGCTCGACCGGCTGGAGAAGCGGATCTGGCTGGCGGTCTATGGCGCGGCCTCGCTGATCCTGGCCGACATCGCCTACGGGCTCGTGTCGATGACTGTGTCCTGAGAGAGGGTGAGATGATGCTTGGCAATGGCGGGCTCGGCTCGCTGGAGACGAAGTTCTGCAGCTTCGACGGCGCGCTGGCGCTGACGGAGGGCGCCGAGATCGCCGGCTACGCCAGTCTCTTCGGCGCCGCCGACCAGGGCGGCGACGTGGTGCAGGCCGGCGCCTACGGCGCGTCGCTGGCGCGGCTCGCCCGGAAGCGGTCGGGCGTGAAGATGCTGTGGCAGCACGACCCGGCGCGGCCGATCGGGGTCTGGGACGAGGTGCGCGAGGACGGGCGCGGGCTCTACGTGAAGGGCCGGCTGCTGCTCGAGGTGCAGGCGGCGCGGGAGGCGGCGGTGCTGCTGCAGGCGGGCGCGATCGACGGGCTGTCGATCGGCTACCGCACGCTCAGGAGCGAGGCCAAGGGCGGCCGGCGGCTGCTGCACGAGATCGAGCTCTGGGAGGTGTCGCTGGTGACCTTCCCGATGCTCCCCGAGGCGCGGGTGCAGGCGGACCCGGCCGACCCGGAGGCGGACCTGGCGCGGGCGCTCGCGGAGAGCTTTCGCGAGGCCAGGGCGATGCTGGCGTGAGGCAGGGCCGGCGAGATCTGAGGCAGCAAGGAAAGTCATCGATGCAGAAAGCAGAGTCGAAATCCCGGGCGGGGACTGCCGCGCCGGCCCCCGACATGGAAGTCAAGGCTGCCGTGGCTGGGTTCTTGAGTGAGTTCAATGCCTTTCAGTCAGACATCAAAGCGAAGCTTCAGGAACAGGAATCCCGTTTGGCCATGCTCGACCGCAAATCCATCGCGATGAACCGCCCGCCGCTGGCGCGCGCCGCCGAGACCGAGACCCCGCACAAGAAGGCGTTCGCGGCCTATCTGCGCTCGGGGGACGACGACGGGCTGCGCGGCCTGACCGTCGAGGAGAAGGCGCTTTCGACCGCGGTGGCGGCGGACGGCGGGTATCTGGTCGACCCGATCACCGCGGGGCAGATCGTGGGCGTGCTGCGCTCGTCGGCCTCGATCCGCACCATCGCCAACGTGGTGACGGTGGAGGCGAGCGCCTTCGACGTGCTGGTCGATCACACCGACATCGGCGCGGGCTGGGCGACGGAGACCGCGACGGCGGGCGAGACCGGGACGCCGCAGGTGGACCGCATCTCGATCCCGCTGCACGAGCTCTCGGCGCTGCCGAAGGCGAGCCAGCGGCTGCTGGACGACAGCGCCTTCGACGTGGAGGGCTGGCTGGCGCAGCGGATCGCGGACAAGTTCAGCCGCGCCGAGGCGCAGGCGTTCATCGCCGGCGACGGGCATGACAAGCCGACGGGGTTCCTGAACTATCCCAAGGTGGACAACGACCTCTTCGCGTGGGGTTCGCTCGGGTACGTGCCGACCGGCGCCGACGGAGACTTCGACGCGGCGGAGCCGGCGGATGCGATCGTCGACCTGGTCTATGCGCTGGGCGCGCGCTACCGGGCGAACGCGACCTTCGTGATGAACTCCAAGACCGCGGGCGCGGTCAGGAAGATGAAGGACGCGGACGGGCGGTTCCTCTGGTCGGACGGGCTGGCCGCCGGCGAGCCGGCGCGGCTGATGGGCTATCCGGTGCTGATCGCCGAGGACATGCCGGACATCGCCTCGGGCGCCTTCGCCATCGCCTACGGCGATTTCCGCGCCGGCTACACCGTGGCGGAGCGGCCGGACCTGCGCATCCTGCGCGATCCCTTCTCGGCCAAGCCGCACGTGCTCTTCTATGCGACCAAGCGGATCGGCGGCGATGTCAGCGACTTCGCGGCGATCAAGCTGCTGAAATTTGCGAGCGCCTGAGGCCGGGCAACCGGCCTCGAGCACGCGCAGATGATCCGCGCCGGTCTCCGGGGCGGATCCGGCACACCCCCGCACTTTCCAGTCGCTGCTCCTCCCTCCGCTCGGGCGGTGCGGGGGTGTGTCTTCGAGTGACGATCAAGGGCGTACCGATGAGCGGATATCTGTTGAAGCCCGCTGACCGGGATGCCGCCTTCACGATGGACTGGCGCGAGGGATACCTCGCGCCGGGCGAGACGGTGGCCGCCGACCTGGGCTGGAGCGTCCAGCCGCAGGCGCCGGAGGCCGGGGACCTCGTGGTGACGGAGCAGCACCACGATGTCGCCCGGTCCCGGGCCTGCTTCGCCGGCGGCGTGCCGGGCCGGGTCTATCTGGTCGCGGCGAGCGTGCTGACCAGCACGGGTCGCACGCTGGAGCGCGCGGTGGTCGTGCGGATTGCCCTGGGCCCCGGCCCGGATTGAGGAGTTTTCAGCCATGATCCTGACGGAAGTGAGCGCGCCGCCGCCGGCGGCGGTGCCGGTGCGGGCGTTCGCCGAGCACCTGCGGCTCGGCAGCGGCTTCGCGGACGACGGCTCGCAGGACGCGGTGCTGGAGCTTTACCTGCGCTCGGCCATGGCGGCCATCGAGGCGCGGCTGGGGCGGGCGCTGCTGGCGCGGGACTTTACCTGGACGGTGACGCGCTGGCGCGAGAACGCCTGCCAGGCGCTGCCGATCGCCCCGGTGCGCTCGGTGGCGGCGGTGACGATGATCGACGCCGACGGCGTGGAGACGGTGGTCGATCCCGAGACCTGGTCGGTGATGCGCGACAGCCAGCGGCCGCGGCTGGTCGGGCGCTTCGGGCGGAGCCTGCCGAAGATCCCGAACTCCGGCCAGGCCGAGATCCGGTTCAACGCCGGGTTCGGCGAGGGCTGGGACGCGGTGCCGGCGGACCTGCGGCAGGCGGTCTTCCTGCTGGCGGCGCACTTCTACGAGAACCGGGTGGAAGGCGCGGGCCCGGCGGGGTCGTTGCCCTTCGGCGTGCTGGTGCTGATCGAAGCGTACCGGGCGACGCGGATCGGCGGAGGGCTGTCGTGAGCCACGGTGTCAGGCTGCTCCGGCGGCTCGTGCTCGAGACGCCGGATCGGCAACCGGACGGGGCGGGCGGATATGCCGCGGTGTGGACGCCGCTCGGGACGATCTGGGCCGACGTGCGGCCGCGCGGCGGGCGCGAGGACTTCATCGCCGGCCGCCCGCGGCCGCGGGTGAAGTACCGCGTCCTGGTGCGCGGCGCGCCGGTCGGGTCGGCGGCGCGGCCGCGCCCGGAGCAGCGCCTGCGCGAAGGGGAGAGGATCTTCGACATCCTGACGGTGACCGAGCACGACCCGGCGGGCCGCTATCTCGAGATCGTCGCCGAGGAAGGGGTGATGCCGTGAGCTACGCCTTTTCGGCCGGGCTGCAGGCCAGGCTCTACCAGCGGCTGATCGACGACCCGGCGCTGTCGGCACTGGTCGGCGGCGCAGTCTACGACGCGCCGCTGGAGCCGACGCTCGGGGCGGCCGGCCCCGACTACGTCACGCTCGGCGAGGAGACGGTGCGGCCGAACGGAACCAAGACGAGCGAAGGCGCCATCCACGACTTCACCGTGACGGTGCATTCGACGCGCGACGGTTTCGCCGCCGCCAAGGAGATCGCCGCGGCGGTCTGCGACTGCCTGATCGAGGCGCCGCTGGCGCTCGACGCCGGGCGGCTGGTTTCGCTGCGCTTCCTGCGCGCCGGGGCGGAACGCGGGCGGGCGCCGGAGAAGCGCAAGGTGACGCTGCGCTTCCGGGCGGTCGTCGACCAGGACTGAAGAACTCCGTTTCGGGAAGGACGATGACATGGCGGCCCAGAGAGGCAAGGACCTGTTGATCAAGCTGGACATGACCGGCACAGGCGACTTCGAGACGGTGGCAGGGCTGCGCGCCACGCGCATCAGCTTCAATGCCGAGACGGTGGACGTGACGAACCTCGGAAGCGCGGGCCGCTGGCGGGAGCTCCTGTCCGGAGCGGGCGTGCGGAGCGCCGCCATCAGCGGCTCGGGAGTCTTCCGCGACGCGGCGACCGACGAGCGGGCGCGGGCGATCTTCTTCGCCGGCGAGATTCCGGCCTTCCAGGTGATCGTGCCGGACTTCGGCGTGATCGAGGGGCCGTTCCAGATCACCTCGATCGAGTACTCCGGACAACACGACGGCGAGGCGGTCTATGAGCTGGCGCTGGCCTCGGCGGGCGCCGTGAGCTTCGCGGCGATCTGATGGCAAATCCCTGGCGCGGCGAGGTCGAGCTCGTCGTCGATGGCGAGCCGCGGGTGATGCGGCTGACGCTGGCGGCGCTGGCCGAGCTCGAGGCGCGGCTGAAGAGCGAGTCGCTGATCGAACTGATCGCGCGGTTCGAGGCCGGCGGGTTCCGGGTGCGCGATCTGATCGCGCTCCTGACCGCCGGGCTGAACGGCGGCGGCTGGAAGGTCAGCGAGGCGGAGCTGGTGAAGGCCAGCATCGACGGCGGGCCGCTGGCGGCGGCGCAGGCGGCGGCGCGGCTCCTGAAGATCACCTTCACGCTGCCGGACGAGGACGGGGACGAAGGGGCATGACGCGGATCGCCTGGCCCGGGCTGATGCAGCTCGGGCTGGTGCGGCTGCGCCTGCCGCCGGACGTCTTCTGGGAGCTGACGCCGGCCGAGCTGATGCTGATGGCCGGGCAGAGCGGCGGGCGGGCGGCGCTGACGCGCGCCGGACTTGCGGATCTGGCCGCCCGCTTTCCCGACAGGCCCCGCGGCGAGCGGGCAGAACCGGAGTGAACCATGGCGGAAATGGGAGGCGACCTCGGGGGCGACTTCGGCGGGCTCGAGGCGCAGTTCGCGAGCCTCGAGGGAACGCTCGCCGGGCTTTCAGGGCGTGACCGGCGCGTTCCAGCGCGAGCTCGAGGGCGTGCAGGGGAGCCTGAAGACGACCGGGCGCGAGGCGTCGGGGATGTCGGGGACGGTCACGTCTTCGCTGCGGCGGGCGTTCGAGGGCGTGGTCTTCGACGGCAAGCGGCTGTCGGACGCGCTGGCGGGGATCGGCCGCAGCATCTCGGGCTCGGTGCTGAACCAGGCGCTGGCGCCGGTTCAGGGTGCGCTCGGCTCGGTCGTGGGCAAGGGCGTGCAGTCGATCCTGGGCGGGGTCCTGCCGTTCTCCAGGGGCGCGGCCTTCGGCGCGGGGCGGGTGGCGGCCTTCGCACGCGGCGGGGTCGTCGACGGGCCGACGCAGTTCCCGATGCGCGGCGGCGTCGGGCTGATGGGCGAGGCGGGGCCGGAGGCGATCATGCCGCTGACGCGGGGCGCGGACGGCAAGCTCGGGGTTCGCGGCGGCGGCGGTGGTGCGGTGCATGTGACGATGAACATCTCGACGCCGGATGCGGCCGGGTTCCAGCGGTCGCAGAGCCAGATCGCGGCCGAGATGAGCCGCGCGATGCAGCGCGGGCGGCGCAATCTCTGAGGGGTGCAGGCGATGAACTTCCACGAGGTCAGGTTCCCGGCCGCGCTGTCGGTGGGTTCGAGCGGCGGACCGGAGCGGCGCACCGAGATCGTGACGCTGAAGAACGGGTTCGAGGAGCGGAATTCGCCCTGGGCACACTCGCGGCGGCGGTATGACGCGGGGCTGGGCGTGCGGTCCCTGGATGACCTGGCGGAGCTGATCGCGTTCTTCGAGGCGCGGCACGGCCAGCTCTACGGGTTTCGCTGGAAGGACTGGACCGACTTCAAGTCCTGCGCGCCGTCGGCCGCGCCGTCATCGATGGATCAGGCGATCGGGACGGGCGACGGGGTTCGCACCGCTTTCGTGTTGAGCAAGAGATATGCTTCGGGCGGGCAGTCCTATGTGCGGCCGGTGACGAAGCCGGTGGCGGGGACGGTCCGGGTCGCGGTGTCGGGAGTGCCGCTGGCGGCTGGGGCGGGGTTCACGGTCGATCTCGATGACGGGCAGGTGCATCTCGTGGCGCCGCCGGCACCCGGGGCGCCGGTGACGGCCGGGTTCGAGTTCGACGTTCCGGTTCGTTTCGACAGTGATCGTATAACGACGAGCCTCGCCGGCTTCGCGGCGGGTGAGGTCCCGTCGATCCCGGTCGTGGAGGTGCGAGTCTGATGCGTGCGATCGACCCGGACTTGCAGGCGCGGCTGGATGGCGGAGCGACGCGGCTCTGCCGCTGCTGGGTGGTTCGCCGCCGCGACGGCAGCGCGCTCGGGTTCACGGACCACGACCGCGACATCACGCTCGACGCGGTCGTCTGCCGGGCGAGCAGCGGGATGGACGCGAGTACGCTGCAGTCGGCGACCGGCCTGAGCGTGGACAACGCCCAGGCGGTCGGGGCGCTGAGCAGTGCCGGGCTCCGCGAGGAAGACATCCGGGCGGGGCGGTACGACGGGGCGGAGATCCGCCAGTGGCTGGTGGACTGGGAAAGGCCCGAGCTGCGGGTCCTGATGTTCCGCGGGTCTCTGGGCGAGATCCGCCGGTCGGACGGCGTTTTCGAGGTGGAGTTGCGCGGGCTGGCGGAGGCGCTGAACGCGCCGGTGGGCCGGTCGGTGCTGCGGAGCTGCGACCGGGCGCTCGGGGACGCGAAATGCGGGTTCGACGCCAGCCAGCCGGGGTTTTCGGGCGAGGGCACCGTGCAGGGCGCGGCGGGGAACGTGGTCACCGCCGCCGGGCTCGGCGGCTTTGCGGCGGGCTGGTTCACCAGCGGGGCGCTGACCTGGCTTACCGGCGCCAATGCCGGCGAGAAGGCATGCGTCAAGATCGACAAGCCGGGGGAGGCCGGGGGCCGCAGCCTGACGCTCTGGCAGGAGCCGGGGCGAAGGCCCGCGGCAGGAGACGGGTTTCGGGTGGTGGCCGGGTGCGACAAGCGCGCCGAGACCTGCCGGGCCAAGTTCGGCAATCTGATCAATTTTCGCGGGTTCCCGCACATCCCGGGCGATGACTGGGTGACGGCCTACCCCAAGGATGGAGCGATCCATGACGGCGGAAGCCAGCAGGGCTGACGAGATCGTCGAGCGGGCGCGAGCCTGGATCGGGACGCCCTATCGCCACCAGGCGAGTTGCCGGGGGGCGGGGACGGACTGCCTCGGACTGCTGCGCGGACTCTGGCGCGAGATGCTGGGGCCGGAGCCGGAGGCGGTGCCGCGCTACACGCCGGACTGGTCGGAGCCGAGCCGCAGCGAGGACATGCTGGCGGCGGCGGGTCGGCACCTCGATGCGGTGGACCTGCCGGCCGCGGTGCCGGGGGACGTCGTGGTTCTGCGGATGCGCGACGGCGGGGTGGCCAAGCACGCGGGCATTCTCGCCCGCTCGCCGCTCGGGCACGCGACGCTGATCCATGCCTATTCCGGGCATGGCGTGGTCGAGTCGCCGCTGACCCCGGCGTGGGCGCGGCGGGTCGCCGGTGTCTTCCGTTTTCCTGACAGGAGTGCGTGATGGCGACGCTGTTGCTGGCTGCTGCAGGCTCCGCCCTCGGCGGCGCCGTCGGGGGATCGGTGGCCGGCATCGGGGCAATGGCGCTGGGCAAGGCGGCGGGCGCGATCGTTGGCTCTGTGCTCGACCAGCGGCTGCTGGGACTTGGCTCGGCACCGGTAGAGACGGGGCGCGTCGAGCGCTTTCGCGTGATGGGCTCCAGCGAGGGGGCGCCGCTGGCGCGCGTCTTCGGGCGCTACCGGGTGGCGGGGCAGGTGATCTGGTCGAGCCGCTTCCTGGAGTCGGTGCACTCCGAGCGGGTCGGCGGAAAGGGTGGCGGCGGTGGCGGCACCGTGCGCGAGTACAGCTACTCCGTGAGCCTTGCCATTGCGCTCTGCGAGGGCGAGGTCTCGCGGATAGGCCGCATCTGGGCCGACGGCCAGGCGATCGATCAGACCGGGCTGACCTTCCGCCTGCATCGCGGCACGGAGGACCAGCTGCCGGATCCGCTGATCGAGGCGATCGAGGGCGCGGCGCCGGCCTATCGCGGCACGGCGTATGTCGTCATCGAGAACCTTGACCTCACGCCCTTCGGAAGCCGCATCCCGCAGTTCAATTTCGAGATCTTCCGTCGACCGGCGGAGGGACTGCCCGGCGTTCCGCGGTCGCCGGCGCTGGACGTGCGTGGCGTCGCGCTGGTGCCGGGGTGCGGCGAGTACGCGCTGGCGACCGAGCAGGTGCACTTCAAGCGCGGCAGGGGCAACAACGTCGTTCTGAACGTGCATAACGATCGGGGCGTGCCGGATCTGATGGCCTCGCTCGACCAGCTATCTGCCGAGCTGCCGAACGTCAGGTCGGTGTCGCTGGTGGTCTCCTGGTTTGGCGATGACCTGCGCTGCGACCGCTGCACGTTGTTGCCGGCGGTCGAGCAGGCGGGAGAGGACGGGCACCCGATGCGCTGGGTCGTTTCGGGGCAGGGGCGCGCGGCTGCACGCGTGGTCAGCAGGGACGACGGCCGGCCGATCTTCGGGGGAACTCCCGCGGACGCGTCCGTCCTGCAGGCGATCGCCCGGATCAAAGCGAGCGGGATGTCGGTGATGTTCTATCCGTTCATCCTGATGGACATTCAGGCCGGGAACGGGCTGACCGATCCGTGGACCGGCGCCGCCGAACAGCCGCCGGTGCCGTGGCGGGGCCGTATCACCCTGGCGAGGGCGCCGGGGGGGCCGGGCTCCACCGACAAGACTTCCGCGGCGGCGGCGGAAGTGGCGGCGTTCTTCGGCAGCGCCAGCGCCGGCGATTTCCGGGTGTCGGGGCACACCGTCGAGTATGACGGGCCGGCGGAGTGGTCATACCGCCGATTTGCGCTGCACTACGCGCATCTCTGTGCACTGGCGGGCGGGGTGGAGGCGTTCTGCATCGGGTCCGAGCTGCGCGGCCTGACCCACATCCGCGATTCGACCGACGGCTATCCCGCGATCCGGGCACTCTGCGACCTGGCGGAGGAGATTCGCACGATTTTGGGACCGAGCACCAAGATCGGTTATGCGGCGGACTGGTCGGAGTATTTCGGCCACCAGCCAGCCGATGGATCGGGCGACGTTCTCTACAACCTCGATCCGCTCTGGGCGTCGCCGTCGATCGATTTCATCGGTATCGACAACTACATGCCCCTGTCCGACTGGCGCGATGGCACCGGCCACGCCGACGCCGGGGCGGGTTCGATCTACGACCTCGCGTACCTGAAGGGCAATGTCGCCGGCGGTGAAGGGTATCACTGGTACTATGCCGACGAGGCCGGGCGGGCGGCGCAGGACCGCATTCAGATCACGGACGGCGCTTACGGGGAGAACTGGGTCTTCCGCTACAAGGACCTGGTGAACTGGTGGTCAAACCCGCACGTGAACCGCCTGGGAGGCGTGAAGGCGGCCGGGCAGACCGCGTGGCAGCCCAGGTCGAAGCCGATCTGGTTCACCGAGCTCGGTTGCCCGGCGGTCGACAAGGGGACGAACCAACCCAACGTCTTCCATGACCCGAAGTCGTCGGAGAGTTTCTTCCCGTACTATTCGAACGGTTCCCGGGATGACTTCATCCAGCACCGATACCTCCAGGCGATGTTTGCGCACTGGAACGAGCCCGCGAACAACCCGGTTTCCAATGTCTATGGCGGCCGGATGGTCGACATGAGCCGGGCGCACGTCTGGGCGTGGGATGCGCGACCGTGGCCGGATTTTCCGAACAGGATGGAAACGTGGATCGACGGTTCGAACTACGAAACCGGCCACTGGCTGAATGGGCGCGCCAGCATGGCTTCGCTGGCCGAAGTCGTGGCGGAGATCTGCGTTCGCTCCGGGCTGAACGATTTCGATCTTCGGCGCCTCTACGGCGGTGTCGCGGGTTACATGATCGAGGCGTTGGAAACCGGGCGGCAAAGTCTGCAGCCACTGATGGTCGCTTATGCTTTCGACAGCTTTGCGGTGGACGGTGAGCTTGCCTTCGCCAATCGCGGGGGCACCGTGGTTTCGGAGGTTTCGCCAGAGTCTCTGGTTGCGGTTGGGCGCGAGCCGGTGCTCTCGCTCACGCGATCGCCCGGAGCCGAGACGGCGGAAAGGGTGACGGTGGGGTTTGTCCGGTCGGACCTGGACTATCTTCCGGGCGCCGTCGAGGCGCTCGCACCGGACGCGGCAGAGCCGCGCACGCAGCAGACTTCCCTCCCCATCGTCCTGTCCGAGGCCGAGGCGAGGGCGATCGCCGCGAGGGCGTTGAGCGAGGGTCGCATTGCACGCGACAGCCTGACCTGTGCGCTACCCCTCTCCTGGCTTGCGGCTACGCCCGGGGATCTTCTTTCGGTTCCGAGCGGAGACGGCGATGCTGTGTTCCGCATCGATCGCATCGAGGAAGCGGGGCATCGCTCGGTCAGCGCGGTGAGGGTCGAAGCGGGCGTATACGAGGCGCCGGTTCGGACGGCCAGGACCGTGAGCCGTTCGACGCTTGTTGCTCCTCAATCGCCGGTCGACGTGGAGTTTCTCGACCTGCCGCTGCTGGCCGGGGACGAGGATCCCATTGCACCGCATGTGGCCGTGGCCAGAACGCCATGGGCGGGTCCGATCGCAGTGTTCTCGGCAGACAATGACTATGGCTATGTTCTGGACCGCGAGGTGAAGCGTCCAGCAGTCTTCGGAACGCTGGTCGATCCACTGCCTGCTGCTCGACCGGGGATCTGGATGCGCACTGCGGTGCGGATCTCGGTGGCTGCCGGCACGCTGCAGAGTCGCAGCGAGACAGACGTTCTGAACGGTGCAAATGCCGCCGCGCTTCGGTTCGGGTCGTCGGGAGACTGGGAGGTGGTGCAGTTTCTCAATGCCGAGTTCGTCGCGCCACGCGAGTACCTTGTGGGCGGCTTCCTGCGTGGACAGGCGGGCACCGATGCGGTCATTCCGGACCTCTGGCCGTCCGGAACCGACTTCATCCTGCTGGACGGCGCCGTCGGACAGTTGCGCCTGCCGCCCGCGGCGCGGGGCGGCCAGCGCCATCTGCGGGTCGGGCCGGCGGTCCGCTCCTATGACGATCCGAGCTATGTTCACCGGGTCGAGACGTTTGCCGGGGTCGGCCTGCGCCCCTATCGCCCCGCGCATCTCGGTGCGCGGCGGCGCTCCGATCAGGCCATCGAAGTAAGCTGGATCCGTCGGACTCGGGTCGATGGGGACAACTGGGCGGGGCCGGAGGTTCCGCTGGGCGAGGAGCGTGAGGAGTACCTGGTTCGCGTTGTGCGTTCCGGGGCGGTCGTCCGGGAAGCCGCCGCAGTCACGCCGCATTTCATCTACGCGGCTCACGAGCAGGCGGAGGACGGTACCGCTGGCGCGGTGCTTGCCTTCGAGGTCGCACAGGTTTCGGTCCGCTTCGGCCTGGGACCCTTTGAAAGGATCGAATTCGATGGCTAGGACCTCTCAGCTCGACCTGCCTCTCGTCATGCCAGCGCAGGCGCAGAAGCACGTGACGGTGAACGAGGCTCTGGCGCGGCTGGACGCGGCCGCGCAGTTGCGGGTGCTCTCGTCTTTGCTGCTGTCGCCGCCTTCGAATGGGGTCGATGGGCAAAGCTACCTTGTGCCCGCCGGGGCCACCGGAGCCTGGGACGGGCGGGCAGGTCAGATCGCCGTCTGGAGCAATGGCGGCTGGACCTACCTTCAGCCAAAGGCAGGCTGGCGGGCCTGGGATGACAGCCGGACGGGTTACCAGGTGTTCGATGGCACGGGCTGGACGCTCGATGCGATCACGGTCTCGCCGAATGGCGCATGCGCCCGATGGAGGGCGATCGAGTTCGACCATGTGGTCAGTCCCGGAAGCACCAACGCGACGTCCGTATCGATCCCCGGCAACACCCAGGTTCTTGGGGTCACCGGCCGGGTGGCGGAAGCCCTGACGGGGCCGGGTCTGACCACTTGGAGGATTGGCGTGGCCGGCTCGGATGGCAGGTACGGTTCCGGGCTGGGTATCGGCCTGAACTCCTACCTGGTCGGGTTGAGCGGCACGCCGGTGACCTACTATGAGGCCACACCGCTGCTCTTGAGCGC
Source organism: uncultured Alphaproteobacteria bacterium (assembly GCA_963844375.1). Lineage (GTDB taxonomy): Bacteria > Pseudomonadota > Alphaproteobacteria > Rhodobacterales > Rhodobacteraceae > Amaricoccus. The sequence continues at coordinate 30,802 of CAWJOI010000012.1, forward strand.
GGAGGGCGGCAGTCTTTCCTCCGGAACTGTCCGCCTCGCCCTGCACGTCCTTCAGTTAGAGCCGCCCCGACCGGTTTGAGGCGATCGCCCTTGATTTTTCCACGGCTACGGACAAGTTTCCCGCTTGAAAACTCGGCCTGTCGGGAGGAACGCATGGGACGGACGCAGCCAAGCATCGCCGCGGTTGACCCGGTTTGGACGATGATCCGATCCGAGGCGGACCAGGTGGCGCTGGACGAGCCGCTGATGGCGAGCCTGGTGCATGCGGGCGTCCTGCATCACATCAGCCTCGAGCGCGCGCTCAGCTATCGTATTGCCCAGAAGCTGGCGTCGCCCGAGATGAGCGAGCTTATCCTGCGGGAAATCGCCGACGAGGCGTACAATGGCGACGCTGATCTCGGGGTGGCGGCGCGTGCAGACATCCTGGCGGTTTTCGAACGCGATCCAGCCTGCCATCGCTATCTGCAGCCGCTCCTGTTCTTCAAGGGGTTCCAGGCGCTGCAGTGCTACCGCATCGGGCACTGGCTCTGGCTGAAGCGGCGCAGGGACATGGCGTATTTCATTCAGATGCGGACCTCGGAGGTGTTTGGGGTCGATATCCATCCGGGCGCCCGGGTCGGGAGCGGCATCATGATCGATCACGCCCATTCGATCGTGATCGGCGAGACGGCGGTCGTCGGCGACAACGTCTCGATGCTGCATTCCGTGACGCTTGGGGGGACGGGCAAGGAAGACGGCGACAGGCATCCCAAGATCGGCGACGGCGTGCTGATCGGTGCGGGGGCGGCCGTCCTCGGAAACATCCGTGTCGGAAGCTGCAGCCGCATCGCGGCGGGCTCGGTGGTGCTTGCAGGACGTGCCACCCTGCAAGACGGTCGCCGGCGTGCCGGCCCGCGTCGTCGGCGAGGCGGGTTGCGCGGAGCCGTCCAAGACGATGAACCAGCTTATCAGCGACCCCGACGTCGTAGCATAGCGGAAGCTCGCGCGTCAGAAGCCGCGCGAGCCGTTCAGGCGAGCATGCCGATCGGGTGCTCGAGGTTCTCCTTGAGAGCCGCCAGAAAGCCCGCGCCGAGGGCGCCGTCGATCACCCGGTGATCCACCGAAAGCGTCACCGACATCATCGTGGCAACTTCGATATCGCCGGACGCCCCTACGATTGGCTTGGCTATTCCCGCTCCGACCGCGAGAATCGATGCGTGCGGCGGGTTGATCACGGCATCGAAGTTCTCGATCCCCATCATGCCCAGGTTCGATATCGCGAAGCTCCCCCCTGATATTCCTGCGGCGCCAGCTTGCGATTGCGCGCCCGGGCCGCGAGATCCTTCATTTCGGCGGAAAGCGTCGACAGGGATTTCTGGTCGGCGTCGCGAAGGACGGGGGTGAACAGCCCCCCCTCGATCGCGACCGCCACGGCAACGTCGGATCGCTTGAAGCGCAGCACACGGTCTCCCGCCCATACGGCGTTGCAGTCAGGAACCTGCTGCAGCGCGATTGCCGATGCCTTGATGATGAAGTCGTTCACGGAGAGCTTCACGCCGCGCGCTTCCAGCTCCTTGTTCAGCTGGGAGCGGAAGGCCATGAGCGCATCGAGGCGGATTTCGCGCCGGAGGTAGAAATGCGGGATCGTCTGCTTCGCCTCTGACAGGCGGGCTGCAATGATCTTGCGCATGCCGTCGAGCTTGATTTCCTCAAACGAGCGATCGGCATATAGCTTCTTCACGGCATCAGCATCTGGAGCGGCAGGTGCAGGCGCAGTGGGTGCGGCTGCGGGCTTCTCCGCGGCGGGCCTTGTGGATGGAGCGTCTGCTCGCGCGGATTCAACGTCGGCTTTCACTATTCTGCCGTTCGGCCCTGAGCCCTTGATCGATGCGAGTTCAAGGCCTTTCTCCGCGGCGATGCGGCGTGCGAGCGGGGACGCAAAGACTCTGCTCCCCTTATCTCCCCCTGTCGCGCTCGGGGTGGGCACACTTGCTTCGGCGACGGGCGCAGGCGAAGCAGGCGGCGGTGTGCTCGCCGCAGGCGGTGGTGCCGAAGCGGGAGCGGCCCCGATTGCGTCTGCGCCTTCACCCTCCTCGAGAAGCACGGCGATCAGGTCATTGACCTTCACCCCCTCGGTTCCTTCGGGGACCACGATCTTGCCGATGATACCCTCGTCCACCGCTTCGAATTCCATGGTCGCCTTGTCAGTCTCGATTTCGGCGAGCACTGCCCCTGACGATACCTGGTCGCCTTCCTTGACCAGCCATTTGGCGAGCGTTCCTTCCTCCATCGTCGGGGAGAGAGCGGGCATGAGGATGTTGATGGGCATGGCGCACGCTCCTCAGCGGTACGTGACGGATTTGCAAGCCGCGATAACCTCGGCCGTGTTAACCAGCGCGAGCTTCTCGAGGTTCGCCGCGTAGGGCATCGGTACGTCCTTGCCTGCGCAGTTGATGACCGGCGCATCGAGGAAATCGAAGGCCTTTTCCATCAGGATCGCCGACAGGTAGTTACCGATTGAACAGACCGGAAATCCTTCCTCGACCGTCACGCAGCGATTGGTCTTGCGAACGGAGGCCAGCACCGTCTCGGTGTCCATCGGCCGCAGCGACCTGAGGTCGATCACTTCGGCGGCGATCCCTTCCTTGGCAAGTTCGTCGGCCGCCTGGAGGGAGTACGTCATGCCAATTCCGAAGCTCACGATCGTCAGGTCGCTCCCCTCCCTGGCGATGCGCGCCTTGCCGATTGGCACTGTAAAGTCCTCGAGCTCCGGCACGTCGAAGCTGCGGCCATAGAGGATCTCGTTCTCCAGGAACACGACGGGATTCGGATCGCGGATCGCCGACTTGAGCAGGCCCTTCGCATCGGCTGCGGTGTAGGGCTGGACGACCTTCAATCCCGGAACCTGCGCGTACATCGCAGCAAAGTCGTGGCTGTGCTGGGCGGCGACCCGGGCCGCGGCTCCGTTCGGACCGCGGAACACCATGGGACTTCCCATCTGACCGCCCGACATATAGAGCGTCTTCGCGGCCGAATTGATGATGTGGTCGATTGCCTGCAGCGCGAAGTTGAACGTCATGAACTCAACGATGGGCTTCAGGCCGCCGAAGGCAGCCCCGACCGCAAGGCCCGCAAACCCATGCTCGGTGATCGGTGTGTCGATCACCCGTCTCGCGCCGAACTCCTCCAGCAGACCCTGGCTGATCTTGTAGGCGCCCTGGTACTCGGCGACCTCCTCGCCCATGAGGAAGACATCGCCGTCCCGCCGCATCTCCTCCGCCATCGCCTCTCGCAGCGCCTCGCGCACGGTCTGGCTGCGGAACTTGGTGCCCTCGGGCACCTCCGGGTCGGCCTTGGGCGCGGCTGCCTGCGCCGGCGCCGCAGGCGCGGCCTTGGCCTCAGCAACGGGCTTCTCGGCTGCCTTCGGAGCCTCAGGTGCAGGCGCGGTAGCGGCGCTGGCGTCCTCGCCTTCCTCGAGCAGGACGGCTATCGGCGTGTTCACCTTGACGCCCTCGGTCCCCTCGTCGATCAGGATCTTCCCCACCGTTCCCTCGTCGACAGCCTCGAACTCCATCGTGGCCTTGTCGGTCTCGATCTCGGCAATGATCTGGCCGGAAGAGACCGCGTCCCCCTCCTTGACCAGCCATTTTGCGAGGGTTCCTTCCTCCATCGTGGGGGAGAGGGCAGGCATCAGGATTTGCGTAGCCATTGTGTCGTCCCCCCTTACGCGTAAACGTCGGTCCAAAGCTCCGCTTCGTCGGGCTCGGGACTATCCTGGGCGAACTGGGCGGCCTCGTTGATGATGGCCTTGATTTCCTTGTCGATCGCCTTGAGATCGTCCTCGGTGGCCAGCTTTCCGTCGATCAGCAGGTCGCGAACGTGGTCGATCGGATCCCGCTCCTCCCGCATCTTCTGCACCTCCTCGCGGGTCCTGTACTTCGCCGGATCCGACATTGAATGCCCGCGATAGCGATAGGTGTTCATCTCGAGGATATAGGGTCCCTTCCCCTCTCGGCAGTGCGCCACGGCCTTCAAACTCGCCGCGCGAACCGCCAGGACGTCCATCCCGTCCACCGCCTCGCCCGGAATCCCGAATGCCGCGCCGCGGGTATAGAGTGCGGGGCTGGAGGATGCCCGCTTGAGCGAGGTACCCATGGCGTACTGGTTGTTCTCGATCACGAAGATGACCGGCAGCTTCCACAGGCTCGCCATGTTGAAGGTCTCGTAGACCTGACCCTGGTTGGCCGCGCCGTCGCCGAAATAGGTGAAGGCGACGTTGTCGTTGCCGCGGTACTGATTGGCGAAGGCAAGGCCCGCGCCGATGGGCACGTTGGCGCCGACGATTCCGTGGCCGCCGTAGAAATCCTTCTCCTTCGAGAACATGTGCATCGACCCGCCCTTGCCGCGCGAGTATCCGCCCGAACGGCCGGTCAGCTCCGCCATCACGCCCTTGGGGTCCATTCCGCAAGCCAGCATGTGCCCGTGGTCTCGGTAGGTGGTTACGCGCTGATCTCCGTCCTTGGTCGTGGATTCCAGCCCCACGACCACCGCTTCCTGCCCGATGTAGAGGTGGCAGAACCCGCCGATCAGGCCCATTCCGTAAAGCTGGCCCGCCTTTTCCTCGAAACGGCGGATGAGCAGCATCTCGCGGTAGAATCTCAGCAATTCGTCCTTGGATGCGTTCGGCTTCGCGGTACGGCGCGCTGCGACCATCGACGTTTCCCCCAGAAAAGTCCGGCTTTGGTTTAGCCTTGAACTATCGCGATTATACCCCCGAATCCGGAGCGGAAAAGCCCTGAAATCGTTCGCGGCGCGGTGAGGCGAACGTTCGCCCCTAGCGAATCATGATTTCGTCCGGACGGCCCAAGCCCAGAACCCTGCGCGCCTGCTCGTCGAGCAGGTCGAGGTCAAGGTGGTCGGTCGAAAGGCGCCGGGTCTTGTTGGAGATCGTCTCGCGTTCAATCCGCAGTTCGGCCAACTCGCCATGCAGGCGGGCCTCCTGTGCCTCGATCCGGAACAGGCTGAGGAGGCCGTGCTCGCCCTGAAGGGCGGCGAAACAGAGGTAGCACATCAGCGTGCCTACAACGGTGACGAAAACTGCACCCCCGAGGCCACGGCCAGGTTCGGATTCAGGATACATTACAGCCCGTTGTGCCCAGTTTCTGCCTCATGCGGCCGAGCATGCCAGATCCCGCCGTGAAAGGGAATCCCCTGTTTTCCCTGGCCTCCTCCGTTCAGTCCCGGCCCTTGTAGATCTCCACGAGCTTGTTCAGCATCGCCAGCGCGTCCTCGCGCGAACGCTGGAAGGTGTTGCGACCGATGATCGAGCCGTTGCCGCCGCCATCGCGGATCGCGCGCGCGTCGTCGTAAACGGCGTCCTCGCCCTTGGCCGCACCTCCCGAGAACACGACGATCCGCCGGCCGCCGAAGGCTGCGTCCATGCAGTGGCGCACCCGCGCCGCCTGGCTCGATACGTCGATCTTGTACTTCTCGTAGACCTTCTTCGCCTCGCCCTGCTCGAGGTGGTCGGTCGAGAGCTTGATCTTGATGATGTGCGCGCCGAGAAGGGCCGCGATCTGCGCCGCATAGGCGCCGACGTCGATCGCCGTCTCGCCGGCCTTCGACAGGTCCTGGCCGCGCGGATAGGACCAGATCACCGTCGCGACACCCTTGGCGGCCGCCTCCTCACGCATGGCGGAGATCTCCTCGAACATGTCGAGCGCCTCGGACGAGCCCGGATAGATCGTGAAGCCGATCGCTGCGCAGCCCAGCCGGAGCGCGTCGTCCACGCCCGCGGTGATCGCCTGGTTGAACGGCGCAGAGCCCGGCACCAGCGAGTTCGACGAATTCGCCTTGAGGATCGTCGGGATCTGCCCGGCGAAGGAGTTGGCTCCGGCCTCGATCATCCCGAGCGGCGCGGCATAGGCATTCAACCCGGCATCGAGCGCCAGCTGAAAATGATAGTGCGGGTCGTAGGCTGCCGGATTCGGCGCGAAGCTGCGCGCCGGGCCATGCTCGAAGCCCTGGTCGACGGGCAAGATGATCATCTTCCCGGTGCCCCCGAGCCGCCCCTGCATGAGCATGCGGCAGAGGTTGCCCTTCACGCCCGGGTTGTCGGATTCGTAGTGGCTCAGGATCTTCAGGACGGTGCGACTGGCCTTCATCGATTTCCCTCGGTTGGCAGCGGTTCTTCAGCTTGTTCAAGCGCGGCGACGCCAGGCAGGGTCTTGCCTTCGAGCCACTCGAGGAACGCGCCCCCGGCGGTCGAGACATAGCTGAACGCCTCCGCCGATCCACTGGCGTTCAGCGCTGCGACGGTGTCGCCACCGCCGGCAACCGACAGCAGCCGGCCGGCCCGGGTCAGGCTCGCCGCCTGGCGGGCCGCGGCGTCGGTCGCGGCGTTGAAGGGCGGGATCTCGAAGGCGCCGAGCGGGCCGTTCCAGACCAGCGTACGGGCGTTCGAGAAGGCGGCGGCGATCGCGGCGATCGCCGCCGGCCCGGCGTCGAGGATCATCGCGTCGGGTGGGCAGGCGTTGGCCGGCACCACCTCGCTCGCCGCGCCCGCCTTGAACTCCCGGGCGACGACAACGTCCGCCGGCAACAGGATCGTGCAGCCAGCAGCCTTCGCCTTCGCCACGATCTCACGCGCGGTGTCGGCGAGGTCGTGCTCGCAGAGCGACTTGCCGACATCGATCCCCTCGGCGGCGAGGAAGGTGTTCGCCATGCCTCCGCCGATCACCAGCGTGTCGACCCGTCCGACGAGATTGCCGAGGAGCTCCAGCTTGGTCGAGACCTTGGCTCCACCCACCACCGCCACCACCGGCCGCTCCGGGTCGCCCAGCGCCTTCTGCAGCGCTCCGAGTTCCGCCTGCATCAGCCGTCCGGCGCAGGCAGGCAGCAGCCGGGCGATGCCCTCGGTCGAGGCATGCGCCCGGTGCGCAGCCGAGAAGGCGTCGTTGCAGTAGACGTCGCCCTGCGCCGCCAGCGCCCTGGCGAAGGCGGGATCGTTCGCCTCCTCGCCCTTGTGGAAGCGGGTGTTCTCCAGCAGCAGCACGCCGCCCTCCGGCAGCGCTGCCACCGCCGCCGCGGCGATGGGTCCGACGCAGTCCTCGGCGAAGGCCACCGGCACGCCGAGCGCCGCCTCCAGTGCCGGCAGCACGACCTTCAGGCTCATCTCCGGCACGACCTTGCCCTTGGGCCGGTCGAAGTGCGCCAGAAGCACCGGCTTGCCGCCCCTGGCGAGGATGTCCTTCACCGTGGGCACGATCCGCTCGATGCGCGTTGCGTCGGTGACCTGGCCATCCTCGACCGGCACGTTGATGTCCACGCGGGTCAGCACGACCTTGCCCCTCAGGTCCATGTCGTCGAGCGTTTTCCAGGCCACTCTCGCCCTCCCGAAGCCTCAGATGCGCCGCCGAGCCGTCAGAGCAGGCCCTCGGCCTTCGCCGCGACCGCCGCGGCCGTGATTCCGAAATGCGGATAGAGGTCCTCGATCGCGCCCGAGGCGCCGAAGCCCGCCATGCCGACGAAGCCCGCCTTTTTCTCCGACCCGCGCTCGCCGCAGAGCCAGCGGTCCCAGCCGAAGCGCACCGCCGCCTCCACCGCCACCCGCACCGGCCCCGCCGGCAGCACGCTGCGCCGGTACTTCTCGTCCTGCGCCGCGAAAAGCTCCTCGCAGGGCATGGAGACCACGCGGGTGCCGATGCCCTTGGCCTGCAGCAGGTCGCGCGCGTCCATGGCGATCTCCACCTCCGAGCCCGTGGCGATCAGGATCGCCTGCCGCCGCCCCTCGGCCTCGGCCAGCACATAGGCGCCCCGCGCGCTCAGGTTCTGCCGCGAATGCCGGGTGCGCAGCGTGCGCAGGTTCTGCCGCGTCAGCGCCAGCGCCGAGGGCGTGCCGGTATTGGTCAGCGCCAGCTCCCACGCCTCGGCCGTCTCCACGATGTCGGCGGGCCGGAAGACGTTCAGGTTCGGTGTCGCGCGCAGCATGGCGAGATGCTCGACCGGCTGGTGCGTCGGGCCGTCCTCGCCCAGGCCGATGGAATCGTGGGTCAGCACATAGATCACCCGAACGCCCATCAATGCCGAAAGCCGGATCGCCCCGCGGGCATAGTCGGCGAAGCAAAGGAACGTCCCGCCATAGGGAATGCACCCGCCGTGCACCGCGATCCCGTTCATTGCCGCAGCCATGCCGTGCTCGCGGATGCCGTAGTGGATATATCGCCCGCCGCGGTTGGCGGCATCGAAGGTGCCGAGCCCCTTGGTCAGCGTGTTGTTCGATCCGGTGAGGTCGGCCGAACCGCCCAGCGTCTCGGGTACGGCGGCGTTGACCACCTCCAGCACCATCTCCGACGACTTCCGCGTCGCAACCTTGGGCGCCGCCTCCGACTGCGCCTTGCGGAACGCGAGAAGTGCGCCCGCGAGTTTCTTCGGGAGCGTGCCGGCGGTCACCCGCTCGAACTCGGCGCGCTTGCCCGACGGCAGCTTGCCCAGCCGCTCCTCCCACGCCGTCCGTGTCGATGCCCCGCGGGCGCCGATGGCGCGCCACTCGGCGCGGATCTTCTCCGGCACCTCGAAGGGCGGATACGGCCAGCCGTAGATCTCGCGGACCTTGGCGATCTCCTCGGGGCCGAGCGGGGATCCGTGCGCGGCCTTGGTGTCCTGCTTGGTCGGCGCGCCGAAGCCGATGTGGGTGCGGCAGGCGATCATCGACGGGAGGTCGCTGGCCTTGGCCTCGGTCAGCGCCCGGTCGATGTCGTCAGGGTCGTGCCCGTCGCACTCGTGCACCGACCAGCCGGAGGCGGCGAAGCGCGCCTTCTGGTCGGTCACGTCGGCGAGGCTCACCTTGCCGTCGATCGAGATGCCGTTGTCGTCCCACATCACGATCAGACGGCTGAGCGCCTGCCGGCCGGCCAGACCGATCGCCTCGTGGCTGATCCCCTCCATCAGGCAGCCGTCGCCGGCGATGACCCAGGTGTGGTGGTCGACGATCTTCCGCCCGAAGCGCGCCGCCAGGCTCTCCTCGGCGATGGCCATGCCCACGGCGTTGGCGAGACCCTGGCCGAGCGGGCCCGTCGTCGTCTCGATCCCCGGGGCGTGGTTGTATTCGGGGTGGCCGGCGGTGCGCGAGCCAAGCTGGCGGAAGTGCTCGATCTCCGAGAGCGACATTTGCGGGTAGCCGGTCAGGTGAAGGAGCGCATAGAGCAGCATCGACCCGTGGCCGGCGGAAAGGACGAACCGGTCCCGATCCGGCCAGGCAGGGGCGGCGGCATCGAACTTCAGGTGCCGCTCGAACAGGACCGTCGCCACGTCGGCCATGCCCATGGGCAGGCCAGGATGCCCCGAGTTCGCCTTCTGCACCGCGTCCATCGACAGGACGCGGAGCGCTGCGGCCTTCATCCAATGGTCGGGGTGGGTCTGGCGGAGCTCGGAGATGTTCACCGGGACGGCCTTTCCTGTCTGCGGCGCCTGCCTGATTTGTCGGCAGCCGGGGGGTGGGCACTGATACCAGCCCCGGTCCGGGGGTCAAGGCGGTTCGCGACCGCACCGCCAGCACCGGAGAATCGCAGGCATCTTCCGGCTCACGCGCACGGCTCTGGCACGGCGGGCCTCGCGGCCGCAGGCCGCGCATCTTCGAAGCGGCCATGGCCTAACGCGTGTGAAGTCATACCTAAAGATATGAAATCATTAGAGAAGAATATGTAACCCAGACATTAACGCGTGCGCGGTGACGTCGTGGGAGGTCCGCAGGACTGATTGCATTGTCTCGGACGCCTGCCTAAAACGGGCAACCACGTTCGAAAGTGAAGAGATGAGTCAAATCACCCAGCTCGAAGCCCAGCTTGCGGAGGCGCTTGACCGCCTTCGTTCCGCCCTCGCCGCCAGGGCCGCCGCCGCCGTGCCGCAGCCCGGCGAGCGCGCGCTGCTCGAGCGCCTCGCGGCGCTGGAGAGCGAGAACGCGGAGCTGGCCGACGAGCTGGAACGCCTGCGCGTCAAGCGCGACAAGGACGTCGCGGCGCTCGACGACCTGATCGCGCAGCTCAAGCCGCTGATCGAGGAGGTCTGACATGCCCGAGCTCATTCTCGAGATCGGCGGCCGCGTGTTCGAGGTCGCCTGCGAGCCCGGTGAGGAGTTCTCGCTGGAGCGCGCCGGCCGGCTGCTCGACACCGAGGCGGTGCGGATCGCCGACGCCGGGCGGCAGACCGAGAAGCGCATGCTGCTGCTTGCGGGCCTGATGCTGGCCGACACCATGACCGGCGTCCAGGAACAGCTCCGCGCCGCCGAGGAGCGGGTGCGCCACGCCGAGGAGCGGACGCGCATCGCCGAGGCGAAGTCCGCCATGCTGGCCGCCAACGCGCTCAAGCTCGAGACCGAAGCCTCGCACAAGACCTCCCCGACCGAGGTCGCCGCCCTCCGCGAGGAGAACGAGGCGGCCGCCATGCTGCTCGCCCAGGTGGTCAACGAGATCAACGCACTTGCGGCCGCTGCCGAGGCGTAACCAATCCCACCTCAGGGATTAAGATAACCCTGAAAAACGCCAGCGATCAAAGACTTATACCAACGGCCCAGGCGCTTGACTCGTTCCGAAGCCTTACCGAAACCTAAAAAAACGGCAAGCCGGATTCCAGCCTCTTTCCAGCCGGATTCCAGCTGCCGGAAACGAAGCCTTTTCAGTGGCTTGCCTCACAATCGCCAACCTCGGCGATTTTCGCGCCGTTTCACCCCGAGAAGCCGGCGTGGGGTCAGGGACAGAGGCCGCCGGTATTGTGCGTTTGCGCGCGTGCGCAAACGCCGCTTGCTCAGCGGTTTGCTTCGCGGATCTTCTCGGCGGCATCCGCGTCGAACGCGACGCCCTTGGCGGTGAAGAGTTCGTCCAGCTCGCCCGAAAGGGCCATTTCGGTGACGATGTCGCAACCGCCCACGAACTCGCCCTTGACGTAGAGCTGCGGAATGGTCGGCCAGTCGGAGAAGGCCTTGATCCCGTTGCGGATGCCTTCGTCCGCCAGCACGTTCACGTCCTTGTAGCGCACGCCCATGTAGTTGAGCACCCCCGCCACGCGGCTGGAGAAGCCGCATTGCGGCATCTGGGCGGTGCCCTTCATGAACAGGACCACGTCGTTCGCCGTGATGTCGGCCCTGATGGCCTCGTGGGCCGCGTCCTGGACTACGTCGGTCATTCGTCTTTCTCCGGTGCCTTGGTCGTCAGCGCCAGCGCATGCAGCTCGCCCCGCGACCCTTCCATCTTTCCCTTGAGCGCGGCATAGACCAGCTGGTGCTGCCGAACCCGGTTCAACCCTCGGAACTCCTCGGCGGTGACGGCGGCGGCGTAGTGGTTGCCGTCACCGGCGAGATCGGTGATCTCGACCTTCGCAGTCGGGAAAGCCGCGCGGATCAACCGCTCGATGTCCGCCGCTTCCATCGCCATCCGGCCGTCGCTCTCCGCTGGTCCTCGCCCCGGAACTTAGAGCCGCCCCCCGACCCCGCAAGGGTCAGTCGAGAAGCAAAGCGAGCCCGTTCGCGTGCGCAGCCGCGATGGCGTCGAGTGCGACGCTCCCCGCGCCGAGCCGGATGTCGCTGCCGCCAGCATGGCCGACGTCGCGAAGCGGCACACCCGCGGCGCGCGCCCGGCCCATCAGCTCGCCCACCGCATCGGGGCTGCAGGCGAGGAGATAGCGGCCCTGGTCCTCGCCGTAGAACCACCCCGCCGCAGAAAGCAGCTCATCGGCCACCACCTCGACGCCGATCCCCCCCGCCAGCGCCATCTCCGCCGCCGCCACGGCGAGGCCGCCGTCCGAAAGATCGTGCGCCGCGCCGATCAGCCCGTCGGCATTGGCATTGCGCAGGAACGCGCCCGCTGCCCGCTCGGCGGCGAAATCCACCGGCGGCGCATCGCCCTCCTCGCGGCCGAAGATCTCGGCGAGCAGCGCCGACTGCCCGAGATGGCCGCGCGTGTCGCCAAGCAGGAGCAGCCGGTCGCCGTCGCGCGGGGCCATGCGGATGACCCGGTCCAGCCGTTCGATCAGGCCGACCCCGCCGATCGTCGGCGTGGGCAGGATCGAGCTACCCTCGGTCTCGTTGTAGAGGCTGACGTTCCCCGACACGATCGGCATGTCGAGCGCCGTGCACGCGGCGGCGATGCCTTTGATGCAACCGACCAGTTGGCCCATGATCTCCGGCCGCTCGGGATTGCCGAAGTTCAGGTTGTCGGTGGCGGCCAGGGGCTGCGCGCCTGTCGCCGTCAGGTTGCGCCATGCCTCCGCCACCGCCTGCGCGCCGCCGCGTTCCGGGTTGGCGCGGCAATAGCGCGGGTTGACGTCCGAGGTGAAGGCGATGCCCCTGCGAGGTCCCGTGCACCCGCACCACCCCGGCGTCGGATCCCGGGGGCAGGACGGTGTCCGCCATCACCATGTGGTCGTACTGCGACCAGACCCAGGCCCTTCCGCACAGGTTGGGTCGGCCCATGAGCGCGAGCAGCGCCTCGGCGGGATCGACCGCGGGGGCGGGGCCCAGCGGCGCTGGCGCCGGCGTGGGAACCCAGGGGCGGTCGTACTCCGGCGCGGTGCCCGAGAGCGCCTTCAGCGGCAGGTCGGCCATGGTCTCGCCGTTCAGGCGCACGATGAAGCGGTCCTCGGGGATGGTCTCGCCGACCACGGCGAAGTCGAGGTCCCATTTCTCGAACACGGCCCGGGCTTCGGCCTCCTTCTCGGGACGGAGCACCATCAGCATCCGCTCCTGGCTTTCGGAGAGCATCATCTCGTAGGCGGTCATCCCCGCCTCGCGCACCGGGACGCGGTCGAGGTCGAGCCGGATCCCGAGATCCCCCTTGTCGCCCATCTCCACCGCCGAGCAGGTGAGGCCGGCGGCGCCCATGTCCTGGATCGAGATGACCGCGCCGGTTGCCATGAGCTCCAGGCACGCCTCCATCAGCCGCTTCTCGGTGAAGGGATCGCCCACCTGCACCGTCGGCCGCTTCTCCTCGATCGAGGCGTCGAACTCGGCGGAGGCCATGGTCGCGCCGCCCACCCCGTCGCGCCCGGTCTTCGCGCCGAGATAGACCACCGGCATGCCGACCCCGCTGGCGGCGGAGTAGAAGATCGCATCGGCGCCTGGCGAGACCGGCGGCAAAGGCGTTGACGAGGCAGTTGCCGTTGTAGGCGGCGTGGAAACGCAGCTCCCCGCCGATCGTCGGCACGCCGAAGGCGTTGCCGTATCCGCCGATGCCCGCGACGACCCCATGCACCAGGCTCCGCGTCTTCGGGTGCGAGGGATCGCCGAAGGAAAGCGCGTTCATCGCGGCGATCGGGCGCGCGCCCATGGTGAAGACATCGCGCAGGATGCCGCCGACGCCGGTCGCGGCCCCCTGGTAGGGCTCGATGTAGGAGGGGTGGTTGTGGCTCTCCATCTTGAAGACGAGCGCCGGCCCTCGCCGATGTCCACGACGCCGGCGTTCTCGCCCGGTCCGCAGATCACCTGCGGGCCGGTGGTGGGCAGCGTGCGCAGCCAGCGCTTCGATGACTTGTACGAGCAGTGCTCGTTCCACATGGCCGAGAAGATGCCGAGCTCGGTCAGCGTTGGCGTGCGGCCGATCAGATCGAGGATGCGCTGGTACTCGTCCGGCTTCAGCCCGTGCGCGGCGACCAGCGCGTCGGTGATCTCGGGCTCGCGGAGGAGGAGGGTGTCGGACATCGGCGCTCCGAAGGTGGCTCGCCGCCTTGTACGGCCCGAAACCGGCAAGCGAAAGGCCCGCCGCCAACCGCAACCGGGGTCGCACTCGCCACGCGCAAAAAAAGAGGCCGAGCGTTAGCTCGGCCCAAGTCCAACAGGGAGGTTGAAGCAGACAGCCGCGAACGGGTGCCCAACTTCGAGTTGTAATATAGCCGCAATGCGGGCGTGGGGCAAGTGGCGATGCTCAAATCTTGTGCATGGCCGCTATATCGGCGATGCATGGCTCATGGCGTCGGCGTCCGCGAGCGCCGCGCCTTCGCGTTTGAACGCGCTGATCTCTTCCAGCATGAAATCGCGAAACGCGCACACCCGCTTGGAATGACGCAGTTCCTCGACATAGGCGAGGTAGGTCGGGATGGGCGCGCTCTTCTCTTCCGGCAGGATGTTCACCAGTTGCGGGCCCTTCAGGTAGTCGGGCAGCGAGCCGATCCCCAGTCCGTTGATCACCGCCTGCAGGATGCCGAAATAATTGTTGACCGTAAGCGACGACGCCGGCGCCGAGGCGAGGAACGGCTGCACGAACTCTGCCCCCGCCCGCACCTGCGGCGAGGACGGGCTCTGGGTGATCAGCCGGTGGCCCGCCAGATCCTCCACCGTCCGCGGCAGGCCGTGCTTGGCCACGTACTCCTCGCTGGCATACAGCCGGATATGCACGTCCATCAGCCGCCGGCGGATCAGCTCGGCCTGGCTCGGCTCCTTCAGCCGGATCGCCACGTCCGCCTCGCGCATCGGCAGGTCGAGGATCCGCTCCTCGAGCATCAGGTCGATCTTCAGGTTCGGATAGCGGTCGAACAGCTTGTGCAGCCGCGGCGCCAGCCAGAGCGTCCCGAACCCGGTGGTGGTGGTGACGCGCAGCTCGCCGTAGACCTCGTCCTCGCTGTCGCGGATCCGCGCCGCCGCCGCCTCCAGCCGCTTGGTCATCGTGCGCGTCGCTTCGAACAGCAGCTCGCCCTGCTCGGTCAGGAGCAGCCCCCGCGCGTGGCGGCGGAACAGCGTGGTGTTGAGGCTCTCCTCCAGCGCGCGGATCTGCCGGCTGACGGCGGACTGGCTGAGATGCAGCGTGTCGCCGGCATGGGTCAGGCTGCCCGCGTCGGCGACGGCGTGGAAGATTCGCAGCTTGTCCCAGTCCATCTCGTCCCGCACCGGTCGGTTTCGGTGCCGCCTATCTAATGTCCCGCGTCGGCAATACCATAAATTTCCGCGCGCAAACCGCAGAGAAACGATGAATTTCACCGTTTCAGGCACGGCGTGACATTTTCTGTCGTTCCGCGTCCGCCCGAGAAATTGCGCTCGTTTGCCGCCCTTTCCGGCTTATATTTAGGGTCGGCTCAAGCGCTCTGAACCCCGGGATTGGCATGGCCCTTCACGACGTCTCGCTCGCCGACCGCTTCGATCTCTCCAGGAAGCACGGTGCTTCTCGGCGGCATCCAGGCGCTGGTCCGCGTCCTGCTGATGCAGAAGGCCCGCGACGAGGCCGCCGGCCTCGTCACCGCCGGCTACGCCACCGGCTACCGCGGCTCGCCGCTCGGCGGCGTCGACCAGCAGATGTGGAAGGCGCGCAAGGAGCTCGCAGGCCGCCGACGTCAAGTTCGAGCCCGGCCTCAACGAGGATCTCGCCGCCACCGCGCTCTGGGGCACCCAGCAGGTCAACCTCCACGGCGAGGGCCGCGTGCAGGGCGTCTTCGGCCTCTGGTACGGCAAGGGCCCCGGCGTCGACCGCTGCGGCGACGTCTTCCGCCACGCCAACATGGCCGGCACCGCCGAGTTCGGCGGCGTCGTCGCCTGCCTCGGCGACGACCACACCGGCGAGAGCTCCACCGTCCTGCACCACTCCGAGTTCGCCCTCGTCGACGCGATGATGCCCATCCTCTCGCCCGCCGGCGTGCAGGAGGTGCTCGACTACGGCCTCCTCGGCTGGGCGCTCTCGCGCTACACCGGCTGCTGGGTCGGCCTCAAATGCGTCAAGGACACCATCGAGGTCACCGAGGTCGTCGACGGCGACCCGCACCGCCTGAACGATCGTGACCCCACAGGACTTCGCCATGCCCGAGGACGGCCTCAACATCCGCCGCAACGACACCCCCGTGGCGCAGGAGGCGCGCCTGCACGACTACAAGCGCTTCGCCGCGGAAGCCTTTGCCCGCGCGAACAGAATCGACCGCCGCGTCCTCGGCGACGCGCGGGCGAAGATCGGCATCGTCTCCTCGGGAAAGTCCTGGCTCGACACCACGCACGCCCTCGACCTCCTCGGCATCGGCCCCGCCGAGGCCGCGCGGCTCGGGATCACCACCTACAAGGTCGGCATGGTCTGGCCCCTCGACATGGCGAGCTTCCGCGAGTGGGCGCACGACCTCGAGCACATCATCGTGGTCGAGGAGAAGCGCAAGCTCATCGAGGTGCAGATCAAGGAGGCGATCTTCGACGACCGCCGCGGCCGCCGCGTCACCGGCTGGAAGAACGAGGCCGGCGAGACGATCTTCTCGGTCAAGCAGGCGCTCGACCCGGTCAAGATCGCCCGCACCCTCGGCACGCTCCTCGCCTTCGACGGCGTCGAGATCCGAGGCGCTCACCGCCCGCCGCGCCCTCCTCGACGACGCCGTCCGCGCCGACAACGCCGAGGAGATCGCCGTCCGCAAGCCCTGGTTCTGCTCCGGCTGCCCGCACAACACCTCGACCCGCCTGCCCGAGGGCGCCCGCGGCTACGCCGGCATCGGCTGCCACTACATGGTCCGCTGGATGGACCGCGAGACCGAGGAATTCACCCACATGGGCGGCGAGGGCGCCAACTGGATCGGCGAGGCGCCCTTCTCCAACCGCCGCGCACGTCTTCCAGAACCTCGGCGACGGCACCTACAACCACTCCGGCGTGCAGGCGATCCGCGCCGCCCTCGCCAGCGGCGTCAACATCACCTACAAGATCCTCTTCAACGACGCCGTCGCCATGACCGGCGGCCAGCCCAACGAGGGCGGCCTCACCGCCCAGCAGATCGCCAACGAACTCCTCGCCATGGGCGTCAAGCACGTCGTCGGCGTCTACGACCCCAAGGAAGAGATCGACCTCAAATCCTTCCCCGCGCGGATCAAAATGCGCGAGCGCGGCGAGCTCGACACCGTCCAGCGCGAGCTGCAGGAGGTCCCCGGCGTCTCCGCCATCATCTACATCCAGACCTGCGCCGCCGAGAAGCGCCGCCGCCGCAAGCGCGGCCAGTTCCCCGACCCCGACCGCCGCGTCTTCATCAACCCCGACGTCTGCGAAGGCTGCGGCGACTGCGGCGTGCAGTCGAACTGCGTCTCCATCCTGCCGCTCGAGACCGAGTTCGGCCGCAAGCGCACGATCGACCAGTCGAGCTGCAACAAGGACTTCTCCTGCCTCAACGGCTTCTGCCCCAGCTTCGTCACCCTCGAAGGCGCCAAGGTGAAGAAGGCGGAGAAGGCCGAGCTCGTCCTCCCCGACATCCCCGAGCCCACGCTCCCGCCGATCCGCGGCACCTACAACATCCTCATCACCGGCGTCGGCGGCACCGGCGTCGTCACCGTCGGCGCGCTGATCGCCATGGCCGCCCACCTCGAGGGCAAGGGCGCCGGCGAGATGGAGATGGCCGGCCTCGCCCAGAAGGGCGGCTCGGTCCACATCCACTGCCGCATCGCCGAGACCCCCGCCGCCATCTCCGCCATCCGCGTCGCCGTCGGCGAGGCCGACGCGCTGATCGGCGGCGACCTCGTCACCTCCGCCGGCGCCAAGACCCTCGGCCTCATGGCCCGCGGCCGCACCCGCGCCGTCCTCAACGCCCACGAGATCGTCACCGGCGACTTCACCCGCGACCGCGGCTTCCACCTCCCCACCGACCGCCTCACCCTCGCGCTGCGCGCCCGCCTCGGCGACGACGCCCTCGGCGTCCTCGACGCCACCCGCCTCGCCGAAAAGCTCCTCGGCGACGCCATCTACGCCAACGTGCTGATGCTCGGCGCCGCCTGGCAGGCCGGCCTCGTCCCCCTCGTCCGAGGAGGCGCTCCTCCGGGCCATCGAGATCAACGGCGCCGCCGCCGAAGGCAACAAGCAGGCCTTCCGCATCGGCCGCTGGGCCATCGCCCACGCCGCCGAGGCCGCCGCCGCTCATCGCCCCGGCGGCGCCGCCGCCCGGCCAGGACTCTCGCCACCCTCGTCGACCGCCGCGCCGACGCACCTCGCCGCCTACCAGGGCGAGCGCCTCGCCCGCCGCTACCGCGCCCGCATCGCCGCCGCCGAGAAGGTCGACCCCGAGCTCGCGACCGTCATGGCAAGGGCCTACCACAAGCTCCTGTCCTACAAGGACGAATACGAGGTCGCCCGCCTGCACGCCGAAACCCTCAAGGCCGCCGTCGACGCCCAGTTCACCGACGTCCGCGCCATGCGCTTCCACCTCGCCCCGCCGATCCTCGGCGGCACCGACGCCTCCGGCCGGCCGAAGAAGCGCGAGTTCGGCCCCTGGATGATGACCGCCTTCGACGTCCTGCGCCGCTTCAGGTGGCTGCGCGGAACCCCCCTCGACCCGTTCGGTTACACCGCCGAGCGGCGCATGGAGCGCGCGCTGATCACCGAGTACGAGCGCGACATGGACACCGTCCTCGCCGGCCTCACCCCCGCCAACCGCGACATCGCCCTCGAACTCGCCGCCCTGCCGCTGGAGATTCGCGGCTTCGGCCCGGTGAAGACGCAGGCGGCGGCCGTCGCCGCCGGCCGTCGCGCCGAACTCAAGGCCGCCTTCGCCGCCGGCGGCTGGCCGACGAAGCTGCGGGCGGCGGAATAGCGATGCGCGCGGCTGCGCTCGCCCTCCTTCTCTTTCTCGCCGCCTGCGCCACCGGCGTGCCGGTCGAGCGGCAGGTCGTCGTGCCGGGCGACCGGTTCGTCGCCGTCCAGGGCGAGGCGGCGCTTTTCGTGCGCACCTTCCTGCCGGCCGAGGGCAACGAGCGCCGCGAGGTGGTGGGGGCGAGCTGCCAGATCGTCTCGAGCCTCTATTCGACCGAACTCGTCACGCCCTCGCGCCTCGTGGTGCCGAACTTCGGCGCGCAGTCGCCCGAGCTCACGGCCACCTGCCGCGTGGGCGAGTTCACCGGAACCGGCCGGACCCGCATCGTGACCCGCTGGCAGCAGTCACCGTGGGGGTGGGGTTATCCGGGTCCCGGCATCTATCCGGGCGCGTGGGGCGGGTGGGGCTGGTACGAACCCTCCTACCCGATCTCGGACTATCCCGACCTCATCGTCACCCTGCGCTGAGGCGTCCTGCATCAACGATCCTTAACCGTCTTTTTCAAGGGGTTACTGACAATTTCGCGTGCGAAATCGACCACTTCACTCCGTCTGGACAGTACAGGCGTTTCGCGCCACCATCCCGCCCGACAGCCGGTGACACAGGGGAGAGCGAGTATGGCGGTGTCCGTGAACGAGGCCTCGGCCGTGCTGCGCGCGGCGGTGCGCGACACGATCCGCAAACGCTCGCTGCTGTTCCTCATCCAGGGCGGCGTGATGGTGCTGGCCGGCGTCGTGGCGCTGATCTTTCCCGCCTTCATGGGCACGGGCCTTCTCTCGCTCCTCGGCTGGCTCCTGATCCTGAGCGGGATCGTGCAGATCGCGTCGCTGATCGGCGCGACGCAGGTGCCCTACTTCTGGCTGCAACTCGTCACCGTGGTCCTGGAGGTTCTCGTGGGCTACCTCCTGATCAGCAATCCCTCCGCAGGGCTTGTCGCGGTGACCTTCCTGATGCTGGTGCTCTTCTTCGTGGACGGGGTGGCCAGGGTGGTCTTCGCGCTGATGATCCGCCCGATGGGCGACTGGCTCTGGGTGCTCGGCAGCGGCCTGGTGGCGATCGCCTGCGCCGTGGTGCTCATCGCCAATCTGCCGGAGGCTGCGAGCTGGCTGCTCGGGGTCCTGCTCGGCATCCACCTCATCGCCGCCGGCGGAGCGCTCGTGCTCCTCGCCTGGAGACTGCGCCGCGTGACGGGTTCCGCGGCTATCGAAGCCTGACCGGGGTCGGCGCGGGGATCGCGTCCTCCGCCAGCGCGTCGAAGCCGCCGGGGCTTGCCGGGCAAATGCCCATGGCGTAACCGCCCTGCGGCCGTGTCCCGCGCGTGATGGTGATCTTCGCTTCGTTGAGCTGTTCAGACCGACCGGAGGCGGCGTAGAAGCCCCGTTCGGGGCGCCTTCTTGCTGGCCTTCCTGCATGGGTCTCGCGCCGAAGACGGGCTCGCCGCTTCGCGCGCCCATGCCGAAATGAATGTCGATGATCGCGACGTCATCGGCGTTCGGAACGACCACGGAGCGGAGGCGGCCATTTGCGTGCCCGAGGTCCTGTGCCCGGCCGCGCACCACCGCTCCGAAGCCGGGACCGGCGGAGCGTTCGATGACGAAGCTCGTGGCGAGGCCTGCGGCGACGGCAGGGGCGGCTGAGGAAAGGAGGCTCAGAATCGCGACGGAAGCGAGGGAGATGCGGAGCATTGGGCACCATCTTTGCGTTGGGACATGGAAGGCGCTACATGGTTGAGGAAGGCTTAACCACGCCCTCGGGAGGACGCCTGGTGCGGATATTGACTCTGATGGCGGCTCTGACGGCAGCGGGCGGCGTGGCGGGATGCGTGGCGCCAGGGTCCGCGCCGACGGGGGTGCAGACGGTGAGCGCGACCCGGACGGCTGGGGTCCAGGCGCCGCTGGCGAGCGGCGAGACGCAGATCGTCGTGCGGGCGGTAGCTTCGGGGGCTCCCGACCAGGAGCTTTCGGGCGCGCTCTGCGTGGCGGAAGCGCCTTGGTTTCGGGCGGAATTCACCAGCCCGGCCCGGGTGCTGGTACCGGATTTCGGCGCTCAGGCGCCGGCGGTGACGGTCACCTGCCGGTCCGGCACGGCCTCGGGCAGCGCCGTGGCGCAACCGCAGGCGGCGTGGTCGGGGGGCCTCGGCGGATGGCCGGCGGTCGGGATCTCGGTCGGCACCGGCACGAACTCCGGGGTCGGTGTCGGGCTTGGCTGGTATGGCGGCAGCGCGGGCGGGTCCCGAGGCGTGCCGGTTGTGACCTACCCCGAACTCAGGGTCGTGGTCGGCTAATTGATCGCACAGGCGTCAGCTCTCGGCGTCGCAGCTGTAAAAGCGGGTGACCGTGGTGCCGGTGCAGCGGCCATAGATGTCGTAGACGCGGCACGCCTCCTGCCACCCCGAGAAGCTGGCTCCGGGATGCCCCCAGCCGCGGCAGCGGCGGGATGCCTTGGCCTCGGCGACGCGCCAATCTGGGCTGACCGGATTGTAGATGGTCCCCGTCGAGGCCATGGTCACGATGCCGTCGGCCCGGCTGTCTCCCGCCGGCACCGGGCGGACGCCCGGCGGTGTGCCGGAACACGCGGTTAAGAGACCAAGGCAAAGGAGAAGCACACAGCGCATGCAACAAGGGTGCCGGTAGGCCGCGCTCCGGTCAACGGAAGCGTTACCAACGGGTTAATGCGACTGGACTGACGAAACATGATTGTGAACAGCGCCGGAGGGTCGCGCCCTGGTATTTCACTCGAGCGGCGGCGGCGCGTGCCACTTTCGTTCGAGCTTGATAAGTGGGCCCGAGCGAGGCTTGATCGGGGTGCGCTTGGAACGGGAGGACGGGATGCGGGCGATCGGGATAGTGCTGGTGTTGGCGGTCGCCGGCTGCGCCGGCGGGGCCTACGACTGGCGGGCCGTGGAGGGCGGCGGGTCGGGGCTGCCGGTGGCGGCGATGCGCGCCTCCTCGGAGGTTGTGGTGCCGCCCGGACGCGGACCGCTGATGGGCCTCGCCGTGCGGACATTCGTTTCCGGCTCCGGTCCCGAGGGGTGGGACGAGGTGCAGGGCGTGCAGTGCCGGGTGACGGGTGGCGCACTATTTCGACGCGACCGTGGTGACGCCGGTGCGCCTGACCCTGCCCGACCTTGGACCGGACGCGCCCGTCCTCAGGGCCGAGTGCGAGAACGGGGCGCAGCGCGGGCAGGCGGCGGTGGCGCCGAGTTTCAGTTGGCCGGTCGAGGGGCGGCCGTCGGCGGGGCAGCGGGTATGGTGGGGCGGCGGCTGGTGGTGGGGCTTCCAGAAGACCGGGCCGATGCGTTATCCTGACCTTGCCGTCGCCATGCGGTGAGCGGGGCTAAGATGCTGCGCGCCGTTTCCATTCTGATCCTTCTCGGGCTTGCCGCCTGCGGGTCCGGCAAGGAGCCGCCGGCCGCGTCGCGGAGCGGCCTGTATCCGAACGAAACTCCGGAACTCCGGGCGCTGATCGAAACGTACGCCACGACTTACGGCGTGCCGGTCGACCTGGTGCAGAGCGTGGTGATCCGCGAGAGCCGACATGTGCCGCATGCGAGGAACGGTCCCTACTATGGGTTGATGCAAATCCTGCCGCAGACCGCCGCCACCATGGGTTACCGGGGGCGGCCGGCCGGGCTGCTCGATGCCGAGACCAACCTCAAGTACGGGGTGAAGTACCTGCGGGGTGCCTGGCTGGTGGCGGGCGGCGACCGGGAGGACGCGGTCGGCTGGTACGCGCGGGGCTACTACTATGAGGCCAAGCGCAAGGGGCTTCTGGAGGAGACGGGCCTGCGGTAGCGACGCTGACGTTTGGCCGTGGTTTCAAGGGTTAACGGCGATTTGTTAGATACACACTTTATGCACAACACATGCACAGGCCGTATGCCAGCGATGTGCATCGGGGCGAGAACTTAACGCGCGAGGTGGCGCCGAGGGAGCGGCATCCGCGGCCTGATCGTTGTTCGCCCTTGTCAACGCTCTCCCAGGAGAACTCGCAGTCGGTTTTCCCGCTCGCGCGTCATAGCGGATATCGAGCCAGGCGATGACGGCGATGAGTGCATCTCGCCCTCCTGCCCCTTGAGCTCGAGAGGCCAGCTTGACGAGATTGAGCGCGTCGGTGTCCCAGAGATCCATTTCGGCGATGCGCCAGCGGCCCCTGGAAGGGCGCGGCCAACGCGGAGGGCCTCTTGCCCGCCATCAGCAACCGGCCGCAGTTGGGCGAAGGCGTTGCGGGGGGCCGCAGATGACGCCGAAGGCGGACGAATTGGCGCGGGGCGGGCGGCTGTGGCGGGCGGGCGTGCCGGGCAGGCCGGAGGTCAGGAGGCAGTGCATCGCAGGGATCGCCTCAGATCGTCTTCAGCATGCCGCCGTCCACGAAGTAGGTCGAGCCGACGGAATAGCTGGCGCGGTCGGAGCAGAGGAAGACGAAGAAGTCGGCGAGTTCCTCGACGGTGCCGAAGCGCTTGATCGCCGCGTGCTCGTCGGCGACGGACTGGAGGTAACCCTCCCAGTCGTCGCGGCGGAGAGCTGCTTGGCGGTCTTGACCCAGTCCGGGGTGCGGATGAGGCCCGGGTTGATGCAGTTGACGCGGATGTTCATCGGGATGAACTCGGTCGCCATGGTCTTCGACAGCATCATCAGCGCGGACTTGGTGGTGTTGTAGATCGGCTCGTACCAGAGCGGCTGGGTGGCGCAGATCGAGGCGTTGTTGAGGATCGCGCCGCCGCCGCGCTGGGCCATGCGCGGCACGAGGCCGCGGGCGAGGCGGACGGCGGCCATGACGTGCAGGTCCCAGTAGGCCTGCCACTTTTCGTCCGGCGCCTCGAGGATCGTCTCGTTCGAGCCGGTGCCGGCGTTGTTGACGAGGATGTCGCAGCCGCCGGTGCGGTTGACCGCGTCGACGAGGCTGGCGCAGCCCTCGGCGGTGGCGACGTCGCAGGCGTGGCCCGAGGCGGTGACGCCGAACTCGCCGGCGATGGCGTCCGCCGCCTGCGTCACCCGAGCGGCGTCGCGGGCGGCGATCACCACGTGCGCGCCCTCGCGTGCGAAGGCGCGGGCGACGCCGAGGCCGATGCCGACGCTGCCGCCGGTGATGACGGCCACCTTGTCCTTGAGCCCCAGGTCCATGTCAGCTCCCTTCAACGCGGATGTATGCGGCCGCTCGTCGCGGCCGTGGTGCGTGGTATCTCACCAGCAGGTGTAGCCGCCGTCGAGGGGGACGACGGCGCCGGTCATCAGGCTCGCGGCGTCCGAGGCGAGGAAGAGGACGGCGGCGGCGATCTCGTCGGCCTGGCCCATGCGGCCCATGGGCGTGTCGTGCAGCCAGGCCGGGATGCGGTCGCGGTTGAGCGGGTTGACCGTGACCATGGGGGTCTCGATGTAGGTGGGCGCGACCGCGTTCACCCGCACCCCGCGCGGCGCCCATTCGGCGGCGAGGCAGCGGGTGATGTGATGCACGGCGGCTTTCGAGACGTTGTAGGCGAGCTGCGGCTGCGGGCGGTTGGAGATGAGGCCGGAGATCGAGCCGAGGTTGACGATGGAGCCGCGGCCCGCCGCCAGCATGTGCCGCCCGAAGGCGCGGGTGGACCAGAAGAGGCCGTTCACGTTCACGTCCATCATGCGGAGCCATTGCTCGTCGGTGGTGTCCTCGGACGCCGTGCCGCTCTCGCCGATGCCGGCGTTGTTGACGAGGATCGTGGCCGGGGTGCCGCGGGCGGCGAGTTCGTCGGCGATCCCGGTCATGCGCGCCGGATCGGCCACGTCGCCGAGGATGACCTCGGTCTCGTAGCCCTTGGCGGCCAGCGACTCGCGGCCGGCGGCGCCGGCCGCCTCGTCGCGCTCGATGACGATGACGCGGGCGCCGGCCTCGGCCAGCGCCTCGGCGCAGCAGAGGCCGATGCTGCGGCCGCCGCCGGTGACGACGGCGGTCTCGTTCTCGACCCGGAAGCGTTGCTGGTACATGGGGTTCCTCAGATGTCCTGGCTCTGCGGCAGGATGACGAGATCGCGGATCGTGACGTTGCGCGGGCGGGTCAGCATGAAGTGCACCGCCTCGGCGACCTCGGAGGGGTCGATCAGGCTGCCGGCGGCGAGCGCCTTCTCGAGGTTCTCCTTCGGCCAGTCCTTGAGGAGGGCGGTCACCACCGGGCCGGGAGCGACCTCGCCGACGCGGATGCCGTGCCGGGCCACCTGGCGGCGGACCGTGTGGACGAAGGCCTGCACGGCGTGCTTCGACGCGGTGTAGATCGGCTCCCAGACCACGGGCACGTGGCCGGCGACCGAGCTCGTCACGATGATGTCGCCGGTGCCGCGCTCGACCATGTGCGGCAGGACGGCGCGGACGGTGCGGAAGACGGCGTTGACGTTGAGCGCCAGCATCCGGTCCCAGGCGTCGGGCTCGCTGTCGAGGATGTCGCCGCCGATGTAGGAGCCGGCGTTGGCGTGGAAGGCGTCGAGCTGGCCGGTCGCGTCGAGGATGCCGGGGAGCATCCTGGCGACGCTGGCGGGATCGGTGAGATCGATGGTGAGGCCGTGCGCCTCGGGCCCGAGTTCGGCGGTGAGGGCGGCGAGCTGGTCGGTGGCGCGGTCGACAAGCACGACGCGGGCGCCCGCGGCCAGCGCCCGGCGGGCGCAGGCGAGGCCGATGCCGGAGGCGGCGCCGGTGATGGCGATCACCTTGCCGCTGAGGCTGTTATCCATGGGAAGCTCCTGGGCGGGCGACGGTGGCGTCGCGGTACTGGATGAGGATGCGCTGGACGGCGGCGATGAGGAGATCGCGCGCGGTCGCGGCCGCGGAGGGGTAGAGCGCGGCGAGGTACTGGCTGACCAGGGTCTCGGGGATGCGGCGGCCGTCGAGGCGGGCCATGAGCCGGTCGGTGGCGGCCGCGGCGGCGGGGTCGGGCCAGTAGTAGCGGATGCGGTCGGAGTAGCTGAAGTGGCGTTGCAGGCGCAGCGCATCCGGGGCGCCGTGGTAGTACTTCCGCCAGTGGCCGGGGTTCGCCAGCATCAGCGCTTCCATGGCGTCCATCAGCGCCGGCGGGCGGCCGTCGAGGGCCGAGGCGATGTGGTCGAGGCCGTAGAGGGCTTCGCGCAGGGCGAAGGTGAGGCCGGGGCCGACCTTGAGGATGGCGAAGCCGTCACGGACGAGGGCGGCGAGGGCCTCGGGCGGCTGGTAGTCGGTGGAGTGGGCCTCGAAGACGAACCGGGGGATGGCGCGGAGGGTGGCGGCAAGGGCGCGGGCGGCATCCGGGCGGTAGGGGATGACGCTGTCGGTGCCGAACTCGACGCCGGGCTGGACGACGACGGCGATGGCGCGGGCGAAGGCGGCGTCGAGCCCGCGGGCGGCGAAGGCGCGGGCGTGGATTTCGACGGTCTCCAGGGCGGCGTCGGGCGTGGTGAGCTGGAGGTGGTCGAGGGCGTGGAGCGCGCCGCCGGGGATGGGGACCTCGGTGCCGATGATGTAGACGGGCGGGGCGTCGGCGTTGGCCTCGGCGGTGGCGGCGAGGTCGGCGGCGCGGGCGGCGGTGGTGGCCTCGGGGAGGGCGGCGGGTTCGCCGGCGCAGCCCATGGAGGTGTCGAGGTGGAGCTTGGCAAAGCCGGCGCGGGCGTAGGCCTCGATCATGGCGTTGGCGCGGAACATGGCCTCCGGGGCGGGGAGGTGCTTCCACGGGTTGGGCCCGAGGTGGTCGCCGCCGAGGATGAGGTCGGCGCGGGGGAAGGAAACCCGGTCGGCGATGGCCTCCACGAACGCGCGGAAGGCGGCGGGGGTCATGCCGGTGTAGCCGCCGTCCTGGTTCACCTGGTTGCAGGTGGCCTCGATCAGCACGGGGGTGCCGTCCGCCGCGCCGAGGCGCAGGGCGGCCTCGATGACGAGGGGATGCGCGGAGCAGACCGAGGTGATGCCGGCGGTCTCGCCGCGGGCATGGCGGGCGGGGAGGTCGGCGAGGGTCATGGCGTGTGCTGGCGCTCGAGGAAGGCTTCGAGCCGGTCGGCGGTGGAGGTGCCTTCCATGGGGCCCTTGCGGGTGACGGCGAGGGCGCCGGAGGCGTTGGCGAGGCGGAGGGCCTGCGCCGGGGGGGTGCCGCGCAGCCAGTGGGTGACGAAGGTGGCGGCGAAGGTGTCGCCGGCGCCGGTGGGGTCGACCTCCTCGACGGCGAAGGCGGGGGCGGCGAGGGCGCCGCTGGCGTCGTGGAGGGAGGCGCCGGCGGCGCCCTGCTTGACGACGACGGTGCGGATGCCGCGGGCGAGGAGGGCGCGGGCGGCGGTGGCTTCGTCCTCGGCCGGGGAGAAGAGGTAGAGCTCGTCGCCCGAGGGGAGGAAGAGGTCGGTGGTGGCGAGCACGCGCTCCAGCGATTCGCGGGTGCCGGGGGTGGCGAGGACTTCCTTGCGGATGTTGGGGTCGAAGGAGACGGTGCCGCCGCGGGCGTGAATCGCCTCCGTGGCGGTGGCGATCAGGGCGACGATGGCGGGGGTCGACATGGAGGAGCCCATGACGTGCAGGTGGTCGGCCGAGGCGATCAGCGCGTCGGTGGCCGGGCTCGGGGCGATGGCGCCGGCGGCGCTGTGGGCGATGTTGTAGACGAAGTCGCGCGAGCCGTCGGCGCGGTAGCGGACGAAGGCGCTGCCGGTGGGGAGCTCGGGGTGGGTGGCGATGGCGGAGACGTCGACGCCGTCGCGGGCGAGGCGGCGGGTGTTGACGCGGCCGAAGTCGTCGTCGCCGACGCAGGCGATGATGCCGCAGGGCTGGCCGAGCTTGGCCACCTGGTCGATGAAGATGGCCGGGGCGCCGGAGGGGAAGGGGCCGACGAGCGGGATGGGCTCGAGGAAGCCGTCGCCGGGCTCGGTGGCCATGATCTCGACGAGGATTTCGCCGATGGTGATGACCTTCTTCATGGGAGGGGCCTGGGAAGAAACGTTGCGTGAACACGGCAACCCTGGCGCGCGTATGGAAAGCGTATGGAAAACGTATGGGTCTTTGGTCCGCGCCGGGGGGAGCGGCGTTCCGCCGCTGGCCGCAGTTGCGGCCGATTTGTGCGCGCAGGTGCGCGCGTTGTTGCTTTGCCTGTTTCCCGCCTGTGGGCGGGAAACGACTGCTCTCCAGGTTTCAAGGCCGTATGAAAGCCTGGGGGCAGGGCGCCCCGGGACGCGGCGGGCATCAGGGTGTGATCATGTAGCCGCCGTCGACGGGCAGCGAGACGCCGTGGACCATGGCGGCGGCGTCGGAGAGGAGAAAGAGGATCACCTCGGCGATGTCGTCGGGTTCGGCGAAGCGCCCGAGCGGGATGCGGCGGAGCATGGAGGCGGCCTTTTCCTCGTCGCTCCAGACCTTGATCGCCATGGGGGTGAGGGTGACGGTGGGGTTGACCGTGTTCACGCGGATGCCGAGCGGGCCGAGCTCCACCGCCATGACGCGGGTGAGGCCGTCGAGGCCGGCCTTGGAGGCGCAGTAGGCGGCGTGGTCGCGGAAGCCGATGAAGGCGGACATGCTGGAGACGTTGACGATGGCGCCCTTGCGGCCTTCGGCCACGAGGGAGCGGGCGAATTCCTGGGCCACGATCATGGGAGAGCGGGTGTTGACGGCGTAGAGGAGGTCGAGGTGGGCCTGCGGCAGGTCGAGGAAGCTTTCGATCTCGGTGGTGCCGGCGTTGTTGACGAGAAGGTCGGCCGGAAGCGCCTCGCGGGCGGCGGCGCGGGTGGCGTCCGCATCGCCGAGGTCGACGGCGATGCCGCGGCAGCCGGTCTCGGCGGCGAGGGAGGCGAGATCCTCGGGCGAGCGGGAGAGCGCGATGACCTGGGCGCCGCGGCTCGCGAGCATGACCGCGGTGGCGCGGCCGATGCCCTTGCCGGCGCCGGTGACGATGACCCGCTTGCCGTCGAAGGTCATGAAAGGCGCGCGCCGCTGGCGCCGTCGAAGACGTGGGCGCGGCGGGGGTCGATGCGCAGCGGGATCTCGTCGCCGGGCCGCACGTCGACGCGGTCCTTGACCACGGCGTCGATGGCGTCGGCGCCGAGCTTGGCGAAGATTCTGCGTTTCCGAGCCGGTGGGCTCCAGCACCGAGACCCGCGCGGGCAGGCCGCCCTCGCCGATGGAGATGTGCTCGGGGCGGATGCCGTAGACGACGGGGCGGCCGGCCTCGGCGGCGACGTCGGGAAGCGGCAGCACCGCGCCGCCGTCGGCGCGGAAGACCGGGCGGCCGTCGGCGGCGTCGACCTTGCCCTTGAGGAAGTTCATCGACGGCGAGCCGATGAACCCCGCGACGAAGACGTTGGAGGGATGGTCGTAGAGATCGAGCGGCGCCCCGACCTGCTCGACGCGGCCGTCCTTCATCACCACGATCTTGTCGGCCATGGTCATCGCCTCGATCTGGTCGTGGGTGACGTAGATGATCGTGGTCTTCAGCCGCTGGTGCAGCTCCTTGATCTCGACGCGCATGGCGACGCGGAGCTTGGCGTCGAGGTTGGACAGCGGCTCGTCGAAGAGGAAGACCTGCGGGTCGCGCACGATGGCGCGGCCCATGGCGACGCGCTGGCGCTGGCCGCCGGAGAGCTGCTTGGGGTAGCGGTCGAGCAGGTGCCCGAGATCGAGGATCGAGGCGGCGCGGTCGACCTTGGCCTTGATCTCGGACTTGGGCGCGCCCTTGATCTTGAGCGCGAAGCCCATGTTCTCGCCGACGGTCTTGTGCGGGTAGAGCGCGTAGGACTGGAACACCATGGCGATGTCGCGGTCCTTGGGCATGACGTCGTTGACGACGCGCCCGCCGATGCTGATCTGGCCGTCCGAGATCATCTCGAGGCCGGCGATCATCCGCAGCAGCGTGGACTTGCCGCAGCCCGAGGGGCCGACGAGAACCACGAACTGGCCATCCTCGATGTCGACGCTGACGCCGTGCATGACCTGCACGGTGCCGTAGCGCTTCACCACGTTCCTGACGGTAACCTCGGCCATGACCGTCTCCTACTGCGGCATTTCGATCTGCATCTTCACCTCGCCCTTCGGGGCGGATGCTGCGATCTCGAAGGCCTCGACGCTGTCGTCGAAGCCGAAAGTGCGGGTGATGAGCGGCTTCACGTCGATGGAGCCCGACGAGAGCATGGCGATGCAGCGCGGGAAGACGTGGGCGTAGCGGAAGACGTGCTCGACGCGCGCCTCGCGCACCATGGCGGCGCCGACGTCGTAGGGAATGGGCTCGCTCTGGCCGCCGATGAAGACCACGCGGCCGCCGGGGCAGAGCGGCTCGAAGACGCCGGCGGCGCCGCGCGGGTTGCCGGAGCATTCGACGACGACGTCGGCGCCCCAGCCGTCGGTGGCGTCGAGAATGGTTTTCGCGAGATCCTGGGAGCGGACGTTGATGGGCGTGATGGCGCCGAGGGTGGCGGCGAGCGCGAGCTTGGCCTCGTCGACGTCGGAGACGTAGACCCGGGCGCAGCCGGCGGCGAGGAGCGAGAGGGCGGTGACGAGGCCGATGGGGCCGGCGCCGATGACGAGGCCGATGTCGCCGGGGCGGACCGCGGCCTTGGTCGCGCCGTGCACGCCGACGGCGAGGGGCTCGACCATGGCGGCTTCGGCGAAGCTCACGTTGTCGGGGAGCCGGTAGGTGAAGAGCTCGGGGTGGACCACCGTCGGGCGCAGGATGCCGTGGATGGGGGGCGTCGCCCAGAAGCGCACGGCGGGGTCGACGTTGTAGATGCCGAGGCGGGTGGCGCGGCTGTCGGGGTCGGGGATGCCCGGCTCCATGCAGACGCGGTCGCCGACCTTCAGCGTCCTGACGTCCGGGCCGGCCTCGATCACCACGCCCGAGGCCTCGTGGCCGAGGATCATCGGCTCACGCACGATGAAGGGGCCGATGCCGCCGTGGGTGTAGTAGTGCACGTCCGAGCCGCAGATCCCCACGGTGTGCAGCTTGATGCGCACGTCGCGGGGGCCGAGCGTCTCCTCGCGCTCGATGGGGAAGTCGCGGAGGGAGAGCTTGTGCTTTTCTTCGAGGACGAGGGCCTTCACGAAAGTTCTCCTAACCCTTGCGGATGATGAAGACGGCGAGCGCCAGGACGAGGATGTGGCAGATCCACAGCGGGATCCCGCCCGGTTCGAGGAAACGCATCCACAGGAGCTCCATCGCCACGCCGATGTAGATGGCGATGAAGAGGCGGTCGAACCAGTTGGTGACGATGGGCAGGAAGCCGTGCCGGACCGGCGCGGCGGCGGCGAGCTGGGCTTCCTCGTCCACCGCTTCGAGGTCGACGATGGATTGGTCCGGTTGTGCCATGGACGTCACTCCTTGACCGCGCCGAAGGTGAGGCCGGCGACGATGTGCCGCTGCACCACCGAGAAGACGATGAGCGCCGGGATCAGGGTGAACATGGCGATGGCGGCCATGGTCCCCCACGCGGTTCCGGTGCTGGTCACGTATTCCGAGAGTCCGGTGGTGATGGTGCGGGCGTTGAAGCTGGTCAGCGTCGCCGCGAGCAGGAACTCGTTCCACGCGAAGACCCAGATCAGGATGAAGGTCACGGCGAGGCCGGGGCGGGCAAGCGGCCAGACCACCTCGCGGATCACCTGCCAGGTGGAGGCGCCGTCGACGGTGGCGGCCTCGTCGAGCTCCTTGGGGATGCCGTCGATGGTGGGGCGCAGCGTCCAGATGGCGAAGGGCAGGTTGAAGGTGCAGTAGAGCAGGATGAGGCCGATGCGGGTGTCGTAGAGCTTGAAGTCGCCGATCACGAAGACCTTGGTGTAGAGCAGGAAGAACGGCAGCAGGAACACCGCCGCCGGCGCCATGCGGTTGGTGATCGTCCAGAAGAAGATGTTCTCCTTGCCGGGGAGGTCGAAGCGGGAGAGCGCGTAGCAGGCCATGAAGGCGAGCACGCTGCAGAGCACGGCGTTGCCGGTGGAGACGATGAGCGAGTTCATCATGTAGCGGCGCAGCGTCTCGTCGTTGAACACCTCGACGTAGTTCTTCCAGTAGAAGGAATCGAGAAAGATGCTGGGGGTGGTGAAGAGGTCGACCGCGGGCTTCACCGAGATGACGAAGAGCCAGTAGATCGGGAAGAGCGTGACGAAGCTCAGCAGGACCCAGAGCAGGATGTTGAGGTAGGGGTTGCTCGGTCGCATCTCACTTCCCCTTGTTGCGCGGCGCGACGAGGCCGACGTAGAGCATCCAGCACATGACGAGCGTGAGGTAGAGGACGACCACCGAGGTGGCGGCGCCGTAGCCGTAGTCGGTCTTGGGGAACACCACCTTCCAGATGTGCAGGCCGAGGTAGCGCGTCGCCGCCCCCGGGCCGCCGCCGGTCAGCATCCAGACCTCGTCGACGGTGCGGAGCGCGTCCATCATGCGGATGAAGACGGTGGCGAGGATCGCCGGGCGGATCATCGGCAGCGTGATGTGCCAGAAGATCTGGCTGCGGCTGGCGCCGTCGATCTGCGCCTGCTCGAAGGGCTCCTTGGGGAGCGAGAGAAGGGCGGCGAGGAGCGTCAGGGTGACGAGCGGCGTCCAGTGCCAGATGTCCATGATCACGGTGAACATGAACGCGGTGCCGGCGTCGCGGCCCATGTTCATGTCGATGCCGAACCAGGCGTTCAGGTAGTAGGGGATGATGCCGACCGAGGGCGTCGTCATCAGCCGCCAGATCGAGCCGACGACGATGGGCGCCACGATCAGCGGCAGGGTGTGGATGGTGCGGAAGAAGCCCTTGCCGGGGAACTCGCGCATGAAGAGCTGGGCGAGCAGGTAGCCGAGCACGATCTCGCTGCCGACGGCGAAGAAGGCGAACTTGAGCGTCACCCAGATCGAGAAGAGGAACTCGCCGTCGAAGACCAGGCGGCGGAAGTTGTTGCGCGCCGATGAAGAACGGGTTCGGGTTCGCGCCGAAGGGGTTCCACTGGTGGAACGAGAGGTAGAGGACGTAGAGGAAGGGGAGGATGCCGAAGACCCCGAGAAGCACCAGCGTCGGTGCGAGCAGGAGCCAGCCCACCTTGTTCGACCGCATCCGGAACCTCCCGGCAAGAGGTTCCGGCCGGGGCGCGGGGCCCCGGCCGGCGGTCGTCAGCCGCGCTGACTTGCGGTAGCCGAGGTTGGTGAGTTCTTCCTCAGCCTTGGCCGCCATCTGGTCGAGGCCGGCGTCGGGATCTATGGCGCCGGTCAGGATGTCGTAGAAGATCGGCGTCGTCGCATTGAGGACCTGCAGCGTGGAACGGGTAGGGCGGGGCGCCGGCGAAGAGCTTCCCCTGATCCTTCAGCAGGGTGTAGTAGCCGCCGAGCTTCGCATCCAGTTCGACGACGCCGGGGTCGTCGTAGGTCGCCGTGTTGGTGATGCGCGGCGCGGCGACGGCCCAGCCGGGCTGCACCGAATCCTGGCCGATGTACTGCAGGAAGAGGAGCGCGGCCTCCTTGTTCTTGGAGGTGACCGGCACGGCGAAGGCGCCGCCGTCGTAGTAGCCGATGTAGCCGGTCGTCGGCCTCGGCTTCCTCCATGCACGCCTGGGGCGGTCGGGGGAAGCGCGACGCCGACGTTACCGACGACCTTGGACTGCTCCGGGTCGGACGCGATCCAGGCGGCGTTCTCGCCGTAGACGAGGCCCTGGGCGGCGCGGCCGGCGGCGAAGGTGGTCGCGACCTCGGTCCAGGTGGAGGCGGCCGCCTCCGGCGGGGCGAGGTCGCGCAGGTGCAGCCAGTACTTCAGCGCGGCCTTGGCCTCGTCGCTGTTCATCGGCCGCCGTTCGCCACCGAGGCGGCGAAGTTGTTGTCGGCGTCGATGCCCCAGTTGTAGACGCCGAAGGTCGGCGCGATCGACTCGAAGAACTCGTACCAGGAGGCCGGGTGGCCGGTGGAGGCCTGCGCGGTGGTGCCCCAGATGTCCTTGCCCTGACCCCACTCGGTGAAGAACTCGGCGATCGCGGTGTATTCCTCGTGGGTGGTCGCCGGCTTCAGGTCATTGCCGGTCTTCTCCTTGAAGGCGGCCTGGACCTCGGGATCGTTGAAGAGGTCGGTCCGGTAGAGGTAGACCTTGATGAAGGCTTCCATCGGGACGCCGAAGAGGTCGCCGTCGGCGTTCTTGAAGTAGTCGGCGAAGGTGGTGAAGTGGCTCTCGTCGAAGTCCGGCGCCTTGAGCGAGGGATCGTCCTTCAGGCCTTGCGTGACGTTGACGAGGAAGTTCCGCGCCAGGTACGCGTAGATGATGTCCTGCTCGGTGTAGACCACGTCATAGATGCCGGTGCCGGCCTCCATGTCCTTGATGGCCTTGTCGTACATCTGGTCCCAGGAGGTCGTCTCGATCTCGACCTTGATCCCGGTCTTCGCCTCGAACTCGGGCGCCAGCACGTCCTTGATGTAGTTGGACGGCGGCGTGGCCTCGGTGACGCCGTGCAGCGTGACGCCCTCGAACTTCGCACCGGCGTCGGACCAGAAGTCGGCATGGGCCGGAACGGCGCCAGCCATAAGTCCGACAAGGAGGGCAGTGCCCGCCTTCAGTTGATGTCGCATGTCATTCCTCCAGTTGGACCCCAGGCCCGGGACCGGCCCTGGCTTTATTCTCGGCCGGCCCTCGCGGGCGTGGCCACCTTGGGGACTCGCGCCAATGGTTGCATCGTCAAGCTGCCCCGAGAAGGGGCTTTAGCCGATTCATCCGCGGCAGACAACAATTTGTTGCGCGGAGAGCAAAACCACCTGATACATCCGCGACGCAACATTGGTGCGCGCACGTGCGGTAGTATGGGTGCATTGCAACAAAAACGCGACTGAAACGGCCTTTCGCCTTATGCAGCGTTACTCGGTGTCTTTTGGCGCCAGGGAAGGAATTGTTGACAGCTCAACTCGATTGTCCAATTTGTTGCGCGGACCAACAATCGAGCGGCGCGGACCGGAGAGGGCGATGAAACGACTCGGCATCCATTCCTTCGTATGGACAGGCGGACAGACGCAGGCCGGGCTGGAGGACGCAATGGAGAAGTCGGCGGCCGCCGGCTTCCGGCTGATCGAGTTCGCCTACCTGCGCCCGGAGCTCTTCGACCTCGACGCGCTGGCGCGGCGGGCGAAG
This sequence comes from uncultured Alphaproteobacteria bacterium, assembly GCA_963844375.1. Classification (GTDB taxonomy): domain Bacteria; phylum Pseudomonadota; class Alphaproteobacteria; order Rhodobacterales; family Rhodobacteraceae; genus Amaricoccus. The sequence goes on from CAWJOI010000012.1 coordinate 65,318, forward strand.
GCGCTCGACATGGACATCACCGTCACCATGGGCCTGCCGCTCGCGGCGGACGTGTCGAGCGAGGACGCCTCGGTCGTGCGCGCCGGCGAGGCGTTGCTGGAGAACGCGGTGAAGGCCGTGCGCGACGTCGGCGGGACGCGGCTCGGCGGGATCCTCTACTCGGCGCACACGAAGTACAACGCCAAGCCCACCGACCGCGGGCGCAAGAACAGCATCGCCGCCATCGCGAAGACCGCCGACGTGGCGAAGGCGGCCGGGGTCGACCTGGTGCTCGAGCTGGTGAACCGGTTCGAGTCCAACCTGCTCAACACCACGGCGCAGGGGCTCGATTTCATCGCCGCGACCGGCAGCGACGCCGTCACGCTGCACCTCGACACCTTTCACATGAACGTCGAGGAGGCGAACCCGGCGGCGGCGATCCGGCTGGCGGGCGACAAGATCGGCTACTTCCACATCGGCGAGAGCAACCGGGGGTATCTCGGCGACGGCGTGATCGCCTTCGATCCGATCTTCGACGCCCTGCTCGACATCGGCTATGCCAGCGACGTCACGTTCGAGTCCTTCTCCGGCGCCGTCGTCGACGAGGGGCTCTCGATCGCCTGCGCGATCTGGCGCGACACCTGGACCGACAGCATTCCCCTCGCCGCCCACGCCAAGGAATTCATCGACCTGAAATGGGCCGAGGCGGTGCGGCGGCGGACGACCAACGCGCGGCCCTGACGCGCGGGGGCAGGGAGAGCTGAACCGGGCGCCGCGCGCGGGCGCCGGAGGCCGATGTTGACCGACCCCGTGCTCACCGCCGTCTTCCCCCGCCGCGTCCGGCAGAGCAACGAGGCGGCCGTGCTTCGCGCGCTGCACCGGTTCGGCCGGCTGAGCCGGGCGGAACTCGCGCGCAAGCTCCGGCTGAACCGGTCGTCCTCCGGGCACATCATCGCCGGCCTCCTCGCCTCCGGCCTGGTGCGCGAGACCGCCGAGGACCGCCCCGAGCGCCTGGCGCAAGCTCGGGTCGGCCGGCCGGGCATCATGTTCGAGCTGGTGCCCGAGGCGGTCTTCTTTCTCGGCATCGAGATCGGCGTCGAGCACATCAGCATCGCCGAGATCGACCTCGAGGCGCGGATCGTCGCGCACCGCGTCGAGGCGTTCGACGGGCCGGCGGTCAGTCCCGAGGCGGCGATCGCGCAGGCGCTGGCGCTGGCGTTCCGCGAGGTGGACCCGGCGCGCCTCGAGCGCTGCGAGGGCGTCGGCGTTTCCGTCCCGGCGCAGATGGACCGCGGCGGCTTCGTGCGCGTGGCGCCGCTGCTGCGCTGGCACGAGGTGGACGTGCCGGACCTGGTGCGGCGCGCGCTGCCGGCGCCGTTGCCGGTGCACGTGGAGAACGACGCCAACGCCTTCGCCATCGGCTCCACCTACGGCCGCAACCAGGCGCGGGCGGGGGTGACGCTCTTCATCGTGCTGGAGAGCGGCGTCGGCGGCGGCATCGTCATCGACGGCGCGCTGTTTCGCGGGGCGCACGGGATCGCCGGCGAGATCGGCCACATGCACGTGCCGCTGGCCGGCGAGCCGATGCGCAACCTCGAGGATCTGATCGGGCTGGAGAGCGTGCTGGCCGCCTATGGCCACCGCGCCGGCCTTGCCGGACCGGCGCTGCCGGAGTTTCTCGCCGGCGTGCGCGACCGCGAGCCCGGCGCCGTGGCGGTGGCGGAGGACTGGGCGCGGTCGCTCGCCTATGTGCTGGTGCAGACCGCGCGGGTGATCGACCCCGAGCATATCGTGCTCGGGGGGTCGCTGGCGCCGCTCTATCCGCTGGTGGCCGCCCGGGTGGCGGCGCACATCCGCGCGTTGCAGGAGCCGAGCTTCCCGCTCCCCGTCATCATCGTCCATGACGCGGCCGACGGCGGCCCGGCCTTCGGCGCGGCCTGCATGCTGCACCAGCGCTATCTGTCGGCGGAGGGCCAGCGCTTCGCGGAAGTGATGCTGCCGGCGGACGAGGTGGCGCTCTCGGACGACGACCCCGCCTGATCCCGGCCGCCGAGCCCGCGGAGGGTGCGGAGGGACCGGACGAGGACCGGGTCGGCGGCGAGCCGGCGGTACTCGGCGTAGAACGCCGGATAGGCCGCGGCGGCGGCGGGATCGGGGCGAAAGACGCGGCTCGTTCGCGCGCCGAAGCGGCGGGCGCCGGCGGCGAAGTCGGGGACGACGCCGGCCGCCACCGCGCCGTGGATGGCGGCGCCGACGCAGGTGGCGTTCTCGATCTCCGGGACCTCGACGTCGCGGTCCATGACGTCGGCGATGGTCTGGACGAGGAACGGGTTGGCGGATGCGAGGCCGCTGGTCAGGAGGATCCGCTCGACCGGAACCCCGGCGCCCGTGGCGATGTCGAGGATCGAGCGCGTGCCGTAGGCGAGGGCCTCCACGAGGGCGCGGTAGATGGCGGCCGGCGACGAGCGCAGGGTCAGGCCGGCGATCAGGCCGCTGAGGCTCGGGTCACCGTGCGGGACGCGGTTGCCGCCCAGCCAGTCGAGGGCGACGAGGCCGCCGCTGCCCGGCGGGACGGCGGCCGCCGCGGCGGCGTGGCGGGCGAAGTTCTCGCGCGCATCGTCCGCGAGGGGGAAGCTCTGCACGAACCAGCCGAGCATGTCGCCGAACGCGGCCTGGCCGGCTTCCGCGCACCAGAGGCCGGGGAGCGCCGCGCCGAAGGCGGCGCCTTCGAGACCCGGCGGCAGCGGCCGGGCGGCGGCGTCGAGCACGAGGAAGGCCGCCGAGGTGCCGAGGGCGCCGACGAAGGCGCCGGGGCCGGTGGCGCCGATGGCGGGCAGCACGACGTGCGAGTTGATCGCCGCCACCGCGACGCGGGCGGTGCCGGCGATGCCGGTGCGGCGGCGCCAGTCGGGCGTGAGCGCGCCGGCGGCGGTGCCCGGGGGGAAGGGGGGCGCGAGGCGGCGCTCGAGGCCGGGGACGACGCCGGCCGGGTAGCCCGCGCCGGGGCGGTACTGCGCCTTGAAGGCGGCGAAGTCGAGGCTGCGGGCCTCGCGGCCGGTGAGCTGCCAGACCAGCCAGTCGCCGGCCTCGATGAAGCGGTCGGCCTCGGCCCAGAGATCCGGGGCCTCCTCGGCGAGTTGCGCGGCCTTGGCGAGCAGCCACTCGCCGGAGAGCTTGCCGCCGAAGTCGGCGAGGAAGCTGCCGCCGCGGGCGTTGATCGCCTCGGCGTGGGGCTGCGCGGCGGCGTGCTTCCAGAGCTTGACGTAGGCGTGCGGGCGGTCCGGGTAGAGGGCGGAGAGCGGGGTGCCGTCGGGCCGGGCGGGCAGGGGCGAGGAGGCGGTGAAGGCGACGCCGATGCCGGCGATGTCGCGGCCGCGGCCGAGTGCGGCGAGGATGGCCTCGGCGGCTTCGAGGTAGTCGGCGGCCACCTGCAGCGCGAAGCCGGGGGGAGCGGTTGGCCGCCGGGGAGGGCGGTGGTGAGGATGCCGTGGGGGTAGGGGTGGACGGCGTGGGCCTGCTGCGCGCCGGTCTCGGTGTCGATCAGCACGCCGCGCGCGGACTCCGAGCCGAAGTCGAGGCCGATGAGGTGCGGCACCCTAGCCCTCGCGGTCGAGGTGGGCGGCGCCGTGGATCGCGGCCTGCCAGCCGAGGCGCGCCCAGCGGAGGTCCGGCGGGCGGAGGCGGTAGGGGTCGGGGAGGCAGGTCGCGATGCGCTGCGCGAGGGTGTCGCGGGGGTAGCGGTCCATGTCGGGGACGCCGCCGCCGATGAGGATGATCCGCGGCGAGAAGAGCGCGGCGGCGGAGGCGACGGCGAGGGCCTGGTGCCAGAGGACGTCGTCGAGCGCCGTGGCGAGGGCGGGGGAGACCGGGCCGAAGAGGTCGGCGACCGGCAGGGCGTGCGCGCCGGCGAGCGCGGTGAGCGTTGCGCCGGAGCCGTAGTCCTCGATCCGGTGCGGGGGATCGCCGGGGCGGACGGGCAGGTGCCCGAGTTCCAGCGCCCAGCCGCCGCCGCGGAAGATGCCGCCGGCGCCGAGATAGGCGGCGCCGATGCCGGTGCCGAAGTAGACCGCGAGGACCTCGCGTTCGCCGGCGACCGCGCCGGCGGCGGCTTCGCCGAGGAGTTGCAGCACCACGTCGCGCTCGAGCCGGACGGGGACGCCGAGGGCGGCGGAGAGGCCGGAGGCGAGAGGGAGGCCGTTCAGTTCGGGGACGTTCGCGGTATGGAGGACGGTGTCGCCGTCGCGGTCGATGAAGCCCGGAACGGTGGCGACGATGCGGTCCACGGCGACACCCGCCTCGCCGGAGGCGGCGCCGAGGTGTGCGGCGAGGGCGGCGACGGGGGAGGCGGTGCGGATGCTCGCGGTGGGGTGGGTCCGCGCGAAGTCGAGCGGCTGGCCGTTGCGGGCGAAGCCGATCTTGACCGAGGTTCCGCCGATCTCGACGACTGCCAGCGCGCCGGTCACGCCAGCGCTTCCAGGAATTCCGAGACCGCGCCGCGGAATTCCCGGCGGTAGGCGGCGCGGTCCTCGGCCTTGGGGGTGATGATCCGGAGCCGGGCGCCGGGGATGAGGCCGGCGAGCGCCTCGGCGCTGGCCAGCGGATGCGCGAGGTCGCGGCCGTGCCCGATCACCAGCGTCGGGACGGCGATGCGGCGGAGGTCGTCCTCGGTCGTGCCGGGACCGTCCGCGGCGATGGCGATGAGGAGCTTGCCGAAGGCCGCCGGCTCGGGGCGGTCGAAGAACCCGCGCAGGCTCGCGAGGTTGTCCGGGGCGTGCGCGGCGAGCGTGGCGGCGGTCGCGCTCGCCTCGAAGCGGCGGCGGGCGTCCTCGGCCGGATAGCGCGCCATGAGTTCGCCCACGAGGGCATAGGGCTGCATGTTCTCCGGGGCGGCGGCGGCGACCCATGCCGGGCGGGCGAGGATCAGCGCCCGGACCCGTCCGGGCCGGGTCACCGCCAGGCGCGCGGCGATGGCCGCGCCCATGGAAATGCCGCCGACGACCACGGGGCCGAGGCCGAGGGTCTGCCGCGAGGGCGTCGACGTCGTCCGCGAAGGTGGCGATCGAGAGCGCGTCCGTCGGCCCGAGGGCCGAGCCGCCCTGACCGCGGCATTCCAGCGTGATCCGGCGCGCCGGCGGCTCGTCGGGGAAGACGTCGGCGACCTGTGCGGCGTCGCCGCCGAGGCCGTGCTGGAAGAGGACGGGGGCGCCCGCGCCGGCGTCGTCGTAGACGAGCCGGACGCCGTCGCGGACGAAGGGGAGTCATGCGGCCGGCCTCGTCGAGCAGGCGGCGCAGGTAGCCGGCCACGCCGGGCGCCTCGGCGGCGGAGAGGCCGTGGGTGACGAGGGGGCCGTCGAAGCCGGCGGCGCGCAGGGTGCGCGATGAAGTGGGCGAAGTCGATCACGCCATGCCCGGCGGCGGTGAAGCCGCCGTCCGCGGCGCGGTCCTTGGCGTGCGCCATGGCGATTGCGGGGGCCAGGAGTGTCGGCGGCGGCCTCGACCAGGCGGCGGCGCTCGGCCGGCTCCGCCCGCTCGAAGAGGTTGGCGGGGTCGAGCACGATGCGAAGGCGCGGGCTCGCCATCTCGTCGAGGAGGCGGCGGGCGGCCGGGGCGTCGGAGACGACGTTGGCGAGTTCGGGCTCGATGCCGAGGTCGATGTCGAAGCGGTCGGCGAGCGCTACGGCGGCGTCCATTTCCGTGACGAGGTCGGCCCAGGCATCCGGGCTGGCGTTGTCCGGGTGCCAGCGCCACTGGTCGTCGGGGTCGCGGGTGCCGGTGCAGAGCGTGATGAGCCGCGTGCCCATGGGCGCGCAGGCGGCGGCGAGGACGGCGAGCCGGCGCATGCCGGCCTCGCGGATCGCCTTGTCGGGGTGGATCATGTTGTAGGTGCCGGAGATGGCGGCGATGCTCGACGCCGGTATGCCGCGACGCGGCGGCGATCTCCTCGGGGACGGCGGGCTCGATGCCGTCCGGCATGGAGGGAAGGCCGAGGCAGGCGAGGTTGAACTGCGCGGTGGCGTAGCCGGCCTGCGGCCACGGCCTCCAGCGTGGGGAGCGCGCCCCGGGTGTCGAAGGTCTTGGCGAAGATGCCGAGCTGCATCAGACCGCACCGTCCGCGTCGGCGAGGCTGACCGGGCGGCCGCTCGTGACCGATCGCGCGATGGCCACCATGCCGCGCACGGAGGCGATGCCGTCCTCGAGATCGGCGCCTTTCATGGGCGCGCCGTGAAGGATCACGTCCGCCATCCCTTCGAGCTGGCGGCGGTAGAAGTGGCCGTCGGCGCCGAGCGGGCGGTGCCAGCTGGCGTCGGCCTCGCGGAAGATGTCGACCTCGCTGCTCTTGTAGTACCAGGGGTTGTAGGTCTTCGCGAGGATGCTGCCGTTCTCGCCGTAGATCTGGAAGCCCTCGAACCAGTCCATGCGGACGGCGACGGTCAGGTCGAGATGGCCGATGGTGCCGTCGGCGAAGTGGACGGTCACGAACCACGAGTAGGCGCCGAAGCGTTCGGTGAGGCGGGCGTCCACGGCCTCGATCGGGCCGAAGAGGTGGCGCGCGGTGTCGAGCAGGTGGCTGCCGTGGGCGAGCATGTAGTAGCGGCGGAGGTCCGCCTTCGGATTGGTGGCGGGCTTGCGGGCGCTGGCGCTGGTGATGATGAGCGGCTGGACCGCGTCGGTCATGGCGTAGCGGTGGGTGCTGTCGCAGTACCAGGCCTTGAGCGCCAGGTGCTGGCCCATCTCGTCGTCGATGAAGGCCTTGGCGGCCTCGATGCCGGGGTCGAAGCGCTTCATGTGGCCGACCTGGAGCACCTTTCCCGACCGCTCGACCAGGGGGCGGAGGCCTTCGACCTCCTCCACCGCGACACCGAGCGGCTTTTCGCAGAGGACGTGCTTGCCGGCCTCCAGCGCCATGGCGGCGGCCTTGACGTGGAAGGCGTCGGAGGTGGCGATGACCACCGCGTCGAGGGCGGGGTCGGCCAGCATCTCGGCGTAGTCGGCGAAGGACTTCTCCGGCGCCCAGGTCGCCGCCATGCGCTCGCGCAGGTCGTCGGCGACGTCGCAGATGGCGTAGAGCTCGGCGTTGCGCGCCTTGGCGCAGGACTCGAAATGGGCGGCCTGGGCGATCGGGCCGCAGCCGAGGACGCCGACGCGGAGGCGCTTGTCGTCTTTGCGAGGCATCCTGGGATCTCCGTTGGGGCGCGCTGAATCCGGAACTCTATCTGCCGCTTGGCGCGCTCCTCAAGGGCGGAGAGGCGAACCGGGCGAGGCGGCGCCCTTAAACCGGGATCAGGAGTCCGGATCGACCGTCGGCGTGGGTTCGGCCTGGGGCTCGATCGAGGAGCCGGAATTGGGAAGATAGCCGCTCACGGCCAGCCCGAGCAGAGCCACGGTGGCAAGTCCGATGCCGATGAGGACGACGCTCACGATGCCGCGCGGCGAGGTGTGGGTGCGGGGTGCGAGGGGGCGCTGGGGCCTCGCGGGGGGCGGCGCGGGGGGGTCGGCCGGGTGGTGCGCGGTGGCGGCGGGGCGGACCGGGTAGGTGCCGCCGCCCGGGCGCAGGGACCGGCCGGAGGCGTCGCTGGAGTCCCCGTCGTGTGATGGGCACATGGCTTTTCCCTTCGCCGCGAACTTGCTGCCGATGGGGCGATCCGTCAAGTCAGGGGGGAACCGGCCGGTGCGGGGCCCGTTGGGTGGGTTTGGGCAAGGAGAACGCGATGAAAAATCCCTTCATGAGCATGTGGCTGAGTGCTGCGAACCGGGCGGCGGGGACGGCGCGCGGGATGTGGATGGCCGAGGCGAAGAAGCAGCAGACGGCGGCGGTGAAGAAGATGAGCAAACCTCCGGCTTCAAACGCAAATCGGGGGAAATCGGCGTCGAAGGGCCGGGGGAAATAGGGGAGCGGCGGCCGGGCGGATCGGCTAGACTGGCGGCCTGATCAGGAGGGACGGCGATGGATGACGAGACGTTCAACATGTCGATGCGGAAGTACCTCAAGCAGGTCGGGGTGACCTCGCAGCAGGCGATCGAGCGGCACGTGCGGGAGCATGGCGACGTGTCGGGGCGGCTGAAGGTCAGGACTGTGCTGACCATCGAGGGGCACGGGATGGAGCATGTGGTGGAGGGGGAAATCGACCTCGGGTGAGGGGTGCTGGTTTTCGCTTTTGCCACAGCGGGTTGGGCGAAAGCGGGGATGCACAACGCCATGCACAACGCGTATGCCAGGCGCGCGGGATTGGCGGGTTCGGTCAGGCCGGGCGGGTCAGGAAGAAGATGGCCAGGGTCCAGAACGGCAGCGCGATGAGGAACGCGATGTAGGCGTTGCGGACGTGGCGGTACTTGGTGTGGGCGATCTCGGCGGTCACCTGGCACTGCTCGGCGAGGTCGGCGAGGTAGGCCGGGCGCATCGACGGCGAGGAGGGCGTCGCGGGCCTCGGCGGGGGTGCGGTGGGAGAGGCCGCCGAAGAAGAGGAGCGACGGGCGAGCTGCCGCCGCGGAAGCGCGGGATAATCGCGATGGCCATGAGCGCGTAGGCGAGGATCAGCGGCAGGGTGCTGACCGCGACCAGGACCGAGGCGTTGGGCGTCAGCGGCGCCAGGCGGAAGAGGGCGGCGAGGATGCCGAGCATGGCGGTGGTGGTGGGCACCAGCAGGGTGATCTTGGCGTCGGAGGCGCGGATCGCCTCGTTCTGCCGCGCGAGGTTCGCCTCGAGGATCTCGCGGCGGTCGGAGAAGGAGATGGGCTCGGGGTTTGGGAGCATCGGGGCACCGCTCGCGAGTGGCGGATGATGCGGGGTGCGGGGGTAAGGATGCAAGAGCGACGGGTGCGCTGGGGTTCTGTCAGTCGAAGTGCTCGTCGATGTGCTCGACCTGGTCGCTGATGACGTTGTCGATCACCACGCGGGAGAGGAGTTCGGGGCCGACCTTCCAGAGGGCGCGCATGTGGTCGGTGTTCTCGTGGCGGCGGTGGGCGTCCTCGCTGGTGAAGGCCTCGGCCAGCAGCATCTTGTCGGGGTGGTCCGGCATCGGCACGAGCTCGATGTAGAGGCATTCGGGCTCGAGGCGGCTCTGCTCGAGATGGTCGCGGGCGGCGGCGAGGTAGTCGTCCCGGCGGCCGGGCTTGGCGGTGAAGGTTCCGACGATCAGTTTCATGGGGCCTTCCGTTGGGAGCGTGGGTGGGCCGCAAGTCTCGCACTGGAGCGGGGCTGGAAGATCGCTGGTTGCGAGCACCCGCGCAAGTCGCCCGTGTGCCGCCACGGAAATCGAGCCAGACCGCCTTTGCGCGCCGATCGGGGCCTGATCCGGTGCCGACTTGACGATCCGTTCTTTCTCTCGTCGGTCATCCTGGATGACGGATCCTCGCTGAATGCGTGGTAAGGGAGGGGCAAGGTCAATGGGAGTGCACGCGCGCTATGGATCCGAACATGGCACCCCGGCTGGAGGCGAACGGAAGGGTGTTGTCCACTCGATCCGACCGGTTGGCGCAGCTTCTCCCGATTCCGGCCAGTCTGGGGGTCGAGGCGATCCGCGACAGCTATCGCGAAAATGGATATGCGTGGGTGACAGGACTGCTCGACCCGCAGGAAGTCGTCGACTTTCGAGGCTGGGTTCTGGGGCATTTGGCCGACTCCGGGCTCTTGAAGCCGGGAAGCGATCCGCGCGAGGGCCTGGCCGGCGCCACCGGACACGACAAGGCGCGTGCGCAGAGGAAGTTGATGGCGCTCGTCCGTTCGGCGCGGTTCGAATTCTTCTGTGCACAGCCCCGGCTCAGCGTCTTCATGGATGCGTTTCTCGGGGGCATCTCCTACCTGCACAAGCGCAAGATCATGCGCTACACGCTGCCGGGCACCGACCAGGCGACCCCCGCCCACTACGATCTGGTGTATCTGCGCGGTGGGACCGACCGCATCGTGACGGCATGGATCCCGATCGGCGACGTTTCGGTTGCCGAAGGCGGCCTGGTCTATCTGCGCAACTCGCACCTTCACGGCCGTGCCCTCGAGGAGGAGTTCTCCCGCAAGGCAGCCGATCTGACGGACGAGGAGAGGATCAGCGCCTTCAACAGGAACATGACCGAGGGTGGCTACGTGTCGAAGGACCTGCCCGCGATGGCAGAGCAATTCGACAGCGCCTGGCTCGTCGCGGACTATCGGGCGGGGGACGTGGTGTTGCACGACCCGTATCTCATCCATGCCTCGACCAACAACCGGAGCCCGCGGGGGCGGGTCCGGCTTTCTGCAGACATTCGCTACCAGAATGTCGATGACGAAATCGACGCGCGTTGGGGTCAACACTGGAGCTTGAACGATATGCTCTAGCCGGAGCGAGGATGGTGCGGCCGCCGATCGTCGCCCCGAATGGGTCCGCAGGTTTTGTGCTGTAATATTAACTGCGTATCCAATGCCGCACGCGGGATGGTGAAGGCCTCGGCCAGCAGCATCCTGTCGGGATGGTCGGGCATCGGCACAGCTCGATCCAGAGGCAGTCGGGGTCGAGGCGGCTCCGCTCGAGATGGTCGCGGGCGGCGGCGAGGTACGCGGCGCGGCGGCCGGGCCTGGCGGTGAAGGTGCCGGCGATGAGCTTCACGGGGCCTCCGGACGATGCGGTGCGTGCGTCGGAGATTCGCGCGGAATCGACGGATATGGAAGGCGGATGGACCCCGTTGGTCAAGCGGCGGGAAATCCTTCGATTTTTCGAGGCTGGAAAGCGTATGGAAAGCGGCTGGAAAGTGGCCATACGATTTGGGGGTTTCCGACGGGTCGGATAGGCTCGTCGCCGGAGCGGGGAGGAGTCGGCCATGCCGTGGGTGCGCGCGCCGCAGGAGGCGATCCGGCTGAAGGTGACGCTGAAGGGACTGAAGCCGCCGATCTGGCGGCGGCTGCTGGTCGAGGACACGATGACGCTCGGCGAACTGAACTTCGCGGTGCAGGGGGCGATGGGCTGGGAGAACAGCCATCTGCACCTGTTCCTGGTCGGGCGCCGCCAGGTCGGCGACCCGGGTCAGCTCGACGAGGTCGAGGACGAGGCGCGGGTGACGGTCGGCGAGGTCGCGCGGCTCGGCACGTCGTTCACCTACGTCTACGACATGGGCGACGACTGGGAGCATGCCATCGAGATCGAGGGGCTTGGGCCGCTCGAGCCGGGGCGCGCCTATCCGGCCTGCGTCGGCGGCAGGCGCGCCTGCCCGCCGGAGGATTCGGGCGGGCCGTGGGGCTTCGCCGACATGCTGGAGGCGGTCGCCGACCCGGCGGACGAGCGCCACGCGGAGCTGAAGGCGTGGCTCGGCGCGTTCGATCCCGAGGCCTTCTCGGTCGAGGCGGCCGAGGCGCGGCTGCGGGCGTGGTTCGCGCCGACGCGGGCGCTCAGGCCGCGGAAGCGGTGAGGCGGCGTGTGACGATTGCATGACGCGCGGGCGCGGGCGGGTGCAAATCGGCGGCCGATGGAGTATAGTGCCGCCCGCTACGGCGGGGGGCATCACCGGCGCGTTTCACCGAAGGCAGGAGCGCGCGGAACGGGAGCCGCCGCGATGATCACGCCCGAGGAAATCGTCGACATGACCGACCTGACGCCCGACGAGGTGGCGGCGGTCGCCGAGCACGAGCACGTCAGCGGGATCTGCGCGGCGGCGGCGCTGGCCGACTACCTGATGCACCAGGAGGGCGGGCCGCGGCGGATCCGGCGGATGATCGGCGAGGACATGCGCGACGCGCTGCGCTCCGGCAACCTCGTCCACGCCCGCGAGCTCTACGCCACGCTGCGGCACTTCGTGGCGACGCACCCGGAGTGCCGCAGCGGTTGAGACGGCCGGCGGCAGGGGTCAGCCCCGCCCTGGCGGCCGGATCAGTTGGGCGCCTTGTAACCGGCGGCCAGGCTGCCGGCCTTCTTCTGGATCGCCATGAACTCCGCGGCGGTGAAGGCCCGCTGGGTCCGGACGTCGGAGATCGCGCCGGCTGCGGCCGCGGCCATCACTCCCGCGAGGAGATCGGCGGCGTCGTCGATGACGGCGGTGAAGGTGAAGTCGGTCGCGCCGGTCGTCATGTAGAAGGTTTCGAGCTTGCCGCCGGACGCTTCGACAAGCCCGCGCGCGGCGGCCTCGCGGTCGCTCGGATTCGCAATCATCCCTTTGAAAGCGGCTGCGGTATAGCAGCCTGTCACGATAAATCGCGGCATGATGGTTCCCTCCGGGGATGGGTCCCCGCAGGCGCCCGGCGGCTTGCTTGCGACGCCGATCCGCTCTGCGCCACCCCGCGCGGTTATAGCACGAAGCGCTGGCGGAAAGCGCGGGGGATCGTCATCGAGGGCGGGCCGCGCACCCATGCGCCGGCGATCGTCAGAGGCGGCTGTTCGTGCCGGACGGCGCAACACGTGCCGGGGGTCCGGGCGTGATCGCGGCGGGTTTCGTGCTATGCTGGCGGGGCATTTCAGCACATGGGGATTTTTCATGCTCGATGACGCTCTCGCCGCCGCCGTCCTGCTGTCGTTCGTCGCGCCGGTCGCCGGGGCGGCCGACCTCGACACCCACCCTAATTGTTGATGGGGCTTGGACAGACGCGCTTTAAACCGTATGTTGGCGTCCCTAGCTAGGACGGGCCAGTATTCCTTGCTCAAGAAACTCTCCATCACTTCCTTCAAATCAATCCGACGCGTAGAATTAAACTTTGCGTCATTTACTGTATTATTCGGCCCAAATTCAGCCGGAAAGAGCAACATACTGGATTGCATCCAGGTGTTAAGCAGGCTTGCCACTGAACGAACTATCGACGACGCCCTCGCCGGACCGGTTCGAGGCAATCCGGTCGAAGTCTTTTCTATCCCGATGGGAGGCTTCAAGAACTTCTTGAGCGTGGCGCTGCCCAATTCTCACTTGACGCGATCCTCGATCGGTATGAGCGTACAAAGCAACCGTATAGATATAAGGTCTCTATCCAAATTGAGCCGCGAACGGGAAAGCTATCTGTAGCCGAAGAACATCTCGAAACCCTGAATAGGCAATGAATTCAGCGAAGGGACGGCCAAGAATAAGGGTGGAGGGGGGCTGAATTGGTCATCCCATCGGGGCAGGGTCGACCCAAGCATGAGCCGCTATTTCTAAATCACACGAAGATATCTGAGGAGCGATATCGTGGATCTCAGTACCACGCCATTGACAATGCAGGCGTGAGCTGGCCGGATGGGAGATCTATTATTTCGATCCAAGAGATGCGATGCGGCGCTCCACTCCGCCATCGCCGGTGTTAGTGGATCGAATCTAACACTTGGTGCCCTCGCCTGACGGCAGCGATGATTTTGTCCGGATCGGCGGTCCAGGTGAAGGGCTTCGGTTCTGTGTTGTGCTCTACGGACGAAGCGGTTGATGGCGGCCTGGAGGTCGACGATGGAGTGGAAGACGCCGCGCTTGAGCCGGCGCTTCGAGAGTTTGGCGAAGAAGCCTTCGACGGCGTTGAGCCAGGAGCAGGAGGTCGGCACGAAGTGGAAGGTCCAGCGCGGATGGCGGTCGAGCCACGCGCGCACCTTCGGGTGCTTGTGCGCGGCGTAGTTGTCGAGGATGGCGTGGACTTGGCTGCCGGCCGGCACCGCGGCCTCGATGGCGTTGAGGAAGCGGATGAACTCCTGGTGGCGGTGCCGCTGCCATGTTGCGGCCGATGACGGTGCCGTCGAGCACGTTCAGCGCGGCGAAGAGCGTGGTGGTGCCGTGCCGCTTGTAGTCGTGGGTCATGGTGCCGGCGCGGCCCTTCTTCATCGGCAGGCCGGGCTGGGTGCGGTCGAGCGCCTGGATCTGGCTCTTCTCGTCGACCGAGAGCACGATGGCGTGCGCCGGCGGGTCGAGATAGAGCCCGACCACGTCGCGCAGCTTCTCGACGAACCGCGGATCGTTCGAGAGCTTGAACTGCCGGACCCGGTGCGGCTGGAGCCCGTGGGCGCGCCAGATGCGCTGGACCGAGCTGACGCTGATGCCGGCCGCCTTCGCCATCATGGCGGCGGTCCAGTGGGTGGTCTCCGCCGGCGGGTCGGTCAGCGTCAGCGCCACCACGCGCTCCGCCACCTCGGGCCCCAGCGGCGGGACGCGCGACGGCCGGGTCTTGTCGCGCAGGAGACCGTCCACCCCCTCGGTCATGAACCGCGCCTGCCAGCGCCAGACGCAAGGCTTGGACTTGCCGGTCCGGCGCATGATCTCGGCGGTCCCGAAGCCGTCGGCGGTCGCCAGAATGATCCCGGCCCGCCACACGTGCTTCTGCGGGCTGTTCCGATCCGCGACGACCGCTTCCAATCGGGCACGGTCCGCGGTGCTTACCTCGATGGTGATGCCCTTGCGCATCCACCGAGACTCGCACAGGGCGGCCGCCGTGGGAATCCTTCGTCAGGTTCTATCCACTAGCATAGGGCCTCAAGGGGAGCATCTCGCCGCATTCTTGTATCGTCTTATGAATGAGGCGCCCCGCGAGGAATTTCGCTGCGCTGCAGAGGACAGTTCATTCCGTCATTCCCTCGATTTAAGGTGTCGACGTAGCGATCGAGGAGCGACGGGAATGCTGGACGTAATGGTCAAGCAAGGGGGCGTCGACTACTCAACTAGGGTTATGTCGGAGGGGACACTCCGCGTCCTCGCACTCTGCGCTATCGCCCTCAATCCGTGGGGTGGCTCGCTGATCACAATCGAAGAGCCCGAGAATGGGGTCCAGCCCCAACAAATCGAGTTGATTACGGAACTCCTATTGTCGATGTCATCAGAGCGCCGACAGATTATCTGTTACAAGCCATTCCCCTATATTTTGTACTTCCGTGATACGGTCGGCGAGAAGTTCAAAGCATAACTTGAAGCTTTACGGTGTGATAGGCGAAAGGGAAGGGACGAAAGCGAAGGACGTGGATCTGAATGGGCCTCTTTTTTGAGAAGGGGGCTATATCAGAACTCCTGAGGTCAACAGATGACGATGAATGTGTCGTGGACTGTCTTATGTCTAGGGGTGGGCTTTATGCGCTCTAGGACAGTGGGAATTTTTCTTGAGGATTTTCACAAGAACAATACGTGAAATGCTTGACAGAAAAGATCTAATACAAAAGGAAATTGAGTGCGAATTTCGGCCATACGTAAGTAACGGAGGGCGCCCGGCTGTTATCGGGCCAGTTGAGGTCATTCTTTAAGCTAAACGAAATGGCTGCTAGTCAGCCGGACTATATCGTCGTTGGCAACGACGAAACTGCCAAGGATTTAATGGTCGCCGGGACGAGGTTCTGCATCATGTTCCCGAGAATTGGCGTCATCGCGTCATTCTCGCTATACGAATGCACACATCGAGGCGTGGTTTTTCCGAGATTTGCCCGCGTTCCATCGAGCGGTGGGTCAATGCGACGCGCCTCCCAATTCGGAAATGCGACAAGGGATTCTAAGGGACTTTTGAAGACGGCGACGCGCGACGCAGTCGGCTTTCTCCTTTGAACGGGATTGAAAACGCTGAGAGCAATTATCGCAGGAGCAAGATGTCACTGTGCTTGAGGAGCAGCGGCACTGACCTAAGATCCTTTATAGATCGACTGAGCGCAATCGATTGATATTACCCATCCATCTTCAGCGCGCTGATGAACGCCTCCTGCGGGATGTCCACCCGGCCGAACTGGCGCATCTTCTTCTTGCCGGCCTTCTGCTTGTCGAGGAGCTTGCGCTTGCGGGTGATGTCGCCGCCGTAGCATTTGGCGGTGACGTCCTTGCGCAGGGCGGAGATGGTCTCGCGGGCGATGATGCGGCCGCCGATGGCGGCCTGGATCGGGATCTTGAAGAGGTGCTGGGGGATCAGCTCCTTCAGCTTCTCGACCATGGCGCGGCCGCGCAGGTCGGCGCGGGCGCGGTGGACCATGGTGGAGAGGGCGTCGACCGGCTCGTCGTTGACGAGGATCTGCATCTTGACGAGGTCGTCCTCCTGGTAGCCGGTGAGGTGGTAGTCGAAGGAGGCGTAGCCCTTGGTGACGGATTTCAGGCGGTCGTAGAAGTCGAAGACCACCTCGTTGAGCGGCAGGTCGTAGACCACCATGGCGCGGGAGCCGGCGTAGGTGAGGTCGAGCTGGACGCCGCGGCGGTCCTGGCAGAGCTTCAGCACGTCGCCGAGGTAGTCGTCGGGGACGAGGATGGTCGCCTTGATGCGCGGCTCCTCGATGTGGTCGATGCGCACCGGGTCGGGCATGTCGGCGGGGTTGTGCAGCTCGACCACGCGTGCCGTCGGTCTTGTGGATGCTGGTAGATCACCGAGGGGGCGGTGGTGATGAGGTCGAGGTCGTACTCGCGCTCGAGGCGGTCGCGGATGACCTCGAGGTGGAGGAGGCCGAGGAAGCCGCAGCGGAAGCCGAAGCCGAGGGCGGCGCTGGTCTCCATCTCGGAGGAGAAGCTGGCGTCGTTGAGCTGCAGCTTCTCGATGGCGTCGCGCAGCGCGATGAAGTCGGCGGCGTCGACGGGGAAGAGGCCGCAGAAGACCACCGGGATCGAGGGCTGGAAGCCGGGCAGCGGCTCGGTGGCGCCCTTGCGCTCGTGGTGATGGTGTCGCCGACGCGGGTGTCGCGGACCTGCTTGATCGAGGCGGTGAGAAAGCCGATCTCGCCGGGGCCGAGCTCGTCGGCGGGCGAGCATGCCGGGGCGGAAGGTGCCGAGGCGCTCGACGCCGTAGAGCGCGCCGGTCTGCATCATGCGGACGCGGTCGCCCTTGCGCAGGATGCCGTCGAAGACGCGGATGAGGACGACGACGCCGAGGTAGGCGTCGTACCAGCTGTCGACGAGCATGGCCTTGAGCGGGGCGTGCGGGTCGCCCTTCGGGGCGGGGAGGCGGGTGGACGATGGCCTCGAGCACGTCGGGGATGCCGAGGCCGGTCTTGGCGGAGATCTCGATGGCGTCGGAGGCGTCGATGCCGATGACGTCCTCGATCTGCTCGCTTGACGCGGGCGGGCTCGGCGGCGGGGAGGTCGATCTTGTTGAGGACGGGGACGATCTCGTGGCCGGCGTCGATGGCCTGGTAGACGTTGGCCAGCGTCTGCGCCTCGACGCCCTGGGAGGCGTCGACGACGAGGAGCGAGCCCTCGACGGCGCGCATGGAGCGGGAGACCTCGTAGGCGAAGTCGACGTGGCCGGGGGTGTCGATGAGGTTGAGGACGTAGGTCTCGCCGTCCTGCGGGCCTTGTATTCGAGGCGGACGGTCTGCGCCTTGATGGTGATGCCGCGCTCGCGCTCGATGTCCATGGAATTGAGGAGCTGCTCCTTCATCTCGCGGGCGGCGACGGTGCCGGTGGACTGGATCAGCCGGTCGGCGAGCGTGGACTTGCCGTGGTCGATGTGGGCGACGATGGAGAAGTTGCGGATGTGGGCGGTGTCGGTCATGGCGCCACGCTATGGGATGCGGGCGGCGGGCCGTCAAGCGGGGGCTGAGGTCGTCGGCGGGCGGTCAGCGGCCCTGCTGGCGCAGGCGCTCGATGAGGATGCGCTCGACGGCCTCCGCCTGGGTCTCCGGCGGCGCGATCACGGCGGGCATCTGGAAGCTCGACGCGGTGGGGCGCGGGGTGGCGGGGGCGGTGCGCGCGGCCGCGGCGGGGGCGTCGGGGTTGCCGGCGAGCCAGAGCTCGACCTTGCCCGGGCCTGCGGGGGTGGCGTAGTCGGTGAAGTCGCGGGCCTCGGGCGCTTCGCCGTCCAGCACGGGGGCGATTGCCGCGGCGAGTGCCGTGGCCGACTGCCGGTCGCCGTCGTGGTAGTAGCGGATGTTGCTGCGGCCGATGGCGAAGCGCACCGGGATGGTCTCGACCCTTGCGGCGCCGGCCGCCTCCAGCTCCGCGCGGGCCTCGGCGGCGATCTCGGCGGCGGAGGACGGGTAGTGGATGATGATCCGCGGCGGGAGCGTCGTGGTGGGGGCGGTCGCCGGCTCGGCGGGAGGCGTCTCGGTGGCGGGGGGCGTTGGCAGCGCGGCCTCGATGATCGGCGGGGGCGGGGTCTCGGGCGGGGCCGCCTCGGAAGCGGGCTCGCTGAGGCTGGCCGGGTCGGGAAGGGTGAGGGCGGCCTCGGTCGGCGGGGGAATCTCGTGGCCGGGGCGGCGCTGGCGGTGGCCGGAGCCGCGGGCGAGGTGGCGAGGGCCGGCGGGATCGCGTCGGCCGGCACGATGGCGGCCGCCGGCTGCGGGGCGAGCCGGGCGGGCAGCGCCTGCAGCGCCAGGAGCGCAACGACGGCGCCGCCGAGGCCGAGCCCGGCGAGGAAGATCAGGACCGGTACGGCCGCATTGACACGACGGGGCGGGGGCGGTTCGGCTCCCGGCTGTTTCAGGAACGCAGGGGGCGGGTCGTGTCGCGGGCTGCGATGGGGCGCCGGGGCGGTCGCGGCGGGGCCGCCCTCGGATCGGAGCGCAAGCGCTTCGGCACGGCGGGCGCGCGCCTCCTGCAGGCGTTTTTCGAGCGCGATCGGATCGATGAGGTCGGCCAGGTCCGGCGCCGCCGAAACCGGCCGACTGGCGATCCGCGCCAGCTGCCCATCCTCTGCCATTCGTTCTGCCCCTCCCGGCCGCCCGGCCGGCCTGTGCCGTTCGGTCTGCCGCCGCACCGGGGCGCGCGTCCGGTGACCGCGCCCCAGCACCGGATTTCCTTAACGTTATAGACTAAACGGGCGCCCGAAACCAGCACGGGAAGGAACCCGCAACAAAGTGGCACCGGCGGTTTTCTGCCGTCGTCCCGTGGGTTGGCGCACGCGCTTCAACGCTTTCGGCTCTTGCCCCCGCTGCGGCCCTTCGAGCGGTTCCTGTCCGAGGCTTTCGAGCGGTGTTTCGAACCCGAGGCCCGGGCCTTGCCCGGCGGCGCGGCGACGGCGATTGCGGCGGCGCGGCGGACGACTCCGGCCACGCCGTCGCCGCTGCCGGTCAGCGCGGAGCGGCCGGCCTGGCCCAGCGCCTCGACGAAGGCGTCGGCTTGTCGGGTTGCCTTCCGAACGACGGCGGGAGGAGAGAGTGCGTTCGGCCCTGGGGGGAGCGGCTGATCATGGAGACGACAGCGGACACCGCTGCCCGGGCGAGCACCGGTGCGGAGCCGGACAGGGGGGCCCTGGCGGCGCGCGTGCGCGCGGGTTCGTCCGTCCGGCGCGCCACGAGGTGTTCCGGCCGCGGTGGCGGCAGCGCCATCGGCGAAAGGACGAGCGCCGCGAGCCGGGGTGGAGCGGGCGTCGGCGCTGCGTTCGCCGCGCTCGCCGCGGGCGGGGATGGGACAGGGTCGGGCGGCGTGAGGATCGCTGCGGCCAGGACGACCTCGGGGGCGGCGTCCGGCCGCAGGCCCGGCGCCAGCAGGGCGGCGGCCGCCGCGATGGCGAGGCCGCCGAGGAAAAGACCAGCCCTGGCGATGGAACGCCGTGGCCATGCGTCGGCAGGAGGGGGCGGCGGTACGGCTTTGGCGGCAAGCGCTATGGCACGGCGCGCACGGGCGTCGGCGAGACGGGCCTCGAGCGCGACCGGGTCGAGAAGGGATGCGAGCGCCGCGCCTTCCTGGCAAGTATCGCGATGATCCGCCACGTCCGCCATTGGACCGTTTTCCCCGACACCCGAAGGGCAACCTAGAGCGGGCGGGGGCGGTTGGCCAGTGGCCCTTGAGATCAAAGCGAAAACGCGCCGGGTCAGACCAGCTTTGCCTCGGTCGCGGCGCGGACCTCGGCCTCGCTGACGCCATCGGCGAGTTCGACGATGGTGAGCCCGCCCTCGACCACGTCGAAGACCCCGAGGTTGGTGATGATCCGGTCGACCACCGCCAGCCCCGTCAGGGGCAGGGTGCATTCCTTGAGGAGCTTCGACTCGCCGTGCTTCGAGGCGTGGTCCATGACGACCACGACCCGCTTGACGCCGGCCACGAGATCCATGGCGCCGCCCATGCCCTTGACCAGCTTGCCGGGGATCATCCAGTTGGCGAGGTCGCCCTTCTCGGAGACCTCCATCGCGCCGAGGATCGCCATGTCGATCTTGCCGCCGCGGATCATGCCGAACGAGTCGGCGGAGGAGAAGTACGAGGTGCGCGGCAGCTCGGTGATCGTCTGCTTGCCGGCGTTGATGAGGTCGGCGTCGATCTCGTCCTCGGTGGGGAAGGGACCCATGCCGAGCATGCCGTTCTCGGACTGCAGCGTCACGTCGACGCCCTCGGCGATGTAGTTCGACACCAGCGTCGGGATGCCGATCCCGAGGTTGACGTACATGCCGTCCTTCAGCTCCTTGGCGGCGCGGGCGGCCATCTGGTTGCGGTCCCAGGGCATCAGCGGCGTCTCCCTTTCGGCTTCGGTGCGGGCTCGGGGCGGAACTCCTCGAAGGCCGCGAGCGCCTCGTCAAACGCGTCATCCGGGATCGCCGTGGCGGCGGTCATGAAGGCGCCGAGGTTGCTGGCGCAGGCGGCGACGTAGCCGGCCAGCGCCTGCGGGTTCTGTTGCGCGTAGCCTGCGCCGAAGAGGGCGTCGAGCTTGGCCACGCCGGCATCGACGAACTGATCGGTGAAGCTGATGGCGGTCTCGGCCGCGCCCTGGTCTTCTGCAAACATCACGGGTCCCCTTCAGGCCGCGCGGACGGTGCGCTGTTCGATGCGCTTCTCGTGGCTGCCCTGCAGGATGCGGTGGACGAAGATGCCGGGCGTGTGGATCTTTTCGGGATCGAGGCTGCCCAGCGGCACGATCTCCTCCACCTCGGCGACGCAGACGCGGCCGGCGGTGGCGCAGTTCGGATTGAAGTTGCGCGCGGTCTTGCGGTAGAGGAGGTTCCCCTGCTCGTCGCCCTGGTAGGCCTTGACGATGGCGAGGTCGGCCACGATCCCGCGCTCCAGGATGTAGGTCTCGCCGTCGAACTCCTTGTGCTCCTTGCCCTCGGCGATGACGGTGCCGACGCCGGTCTTGGTGTAGAAACCCGGGATGCCGGCGCCGCCGGCGCGCAGGCGCTCGGCGAGGGTGCCCTGCGGGTTGAACTCGAGCTCGAGCTCGCCGGAGAGGTACTGGCGCATGAACTCGGCGTTCTCGCCGACGTAGGAGGAGATCATCTTCCTGACCTGGCGGGTCGCGAGCAGCACGCCGAGGCCGAAGTCGTCGACGCCGGCGTTGTTGGAGGCGACGGTGAGATCCTTGACGCCGCTGTCGCGGATGGCGGCGATCAGGTTCTCGGGGATGCCGCAGAGACCGAAGCCGCCGGCGGCGATGGTCATGCCGTCGAACAGCAGCCCGTCGAGCGCCGCGCCGGCGCTGTCGTAGACCTTCCGCTTCATGCCCGCGCCCCCTGCTGCAGTTGCACAACCCTGCATCCGGGATGCGCGTGTCCCTGTCAAGCGCGCTGGAGTTGGGCTATGCTGCCGCCCGCATCCCGAGGGTCACATGACGGAGCCAGGGGGAGGGACGGGGCGTTACAGCATCTCCCGCCGCGCAGGCGAGCTGGAGCGGCTCGCGCTGCAGGGTGCCGTTCTCGCACCCGAGACCGATCGTCTGCTGGACACGATCGGGGTGACCGAAGGCTGGGCCTGCCTCGACCTCGGCTGCGGTCCGGGCGGCATCACGGAGGCACTGAGCGCACGCGTCGGCCCGGCGGGCAGCGTCACCGGCCTCGACTTCGACCCGGTCTTCGTCGCCATCGCCGCCGAGCGGGCGGCGGGCAACACCCGCTTCGTGCAAGGGAACGCCTATGCCACCGGGCTGCCCGACGGCGGCTTCGATCTCGTGCACATGCGCTTCATCGCGAGCACCGCCGGCGAGCCGGAGCGGCTGGTCGCCGAAGCCCGGCGGCTCGTGCGCCCCGGCGGCTTCGTGGCGGCGCAGGAGGCGGATTTCGCCACGCTCTCCTGCTTCCCGCCCCACCCGGCCTGGACGACGCTGGTCGCCGCCTTCCGCGGGTGCTTCCCGTGGACGGCGGAGGATCCCGAGGCGCACCGGATGTATCGGCTGATGCGGGCGGCGGGGCTGGAGGACGTCGGCTACCGGCCGGTGCTCGTGGGGGTGCGCGCGGGCGATCCCTGGGTGGACTACCTGCCCGCGACGGTGGAGTCGCTGCGGCCAAGCATCCTCGCCCGCGGTCTGCTCAGCGAGCCGGCGCTGGACGCGGCGCTCGCCGCCTGCCGCGCGCATCTGGCGGCGCCGGACACGATCTTCACCGCGCCCACCCTGGTGCAGACCTGGGGCCGTCTCCCACCCGGCGACTGACCCTCGCGGTCGTTTCTGGGTTGGCAAGCGGATCTCGTCGCCTAGAGTTGGGGCGTGCCGTCGGCGCAGACCGGCGGGTGAAAGCAACAGGGAGACGGACCATGCTCACACGTCTGAAAATGATCCTTGCCGCGGGAGCGCTGGCGGCGATGGGCGCCCCTGCCGGCGCGCAGCAGTTCATCAACGTGCTGACCGGTGGCACCTCCGGCGTCTACTATCCGCTCGGGGTCGCGCTTTCGGAGATCTACGCCGAAGGCATCGACGGGACGCGCACGCAGGTGCAGGCGACCAAGGCCTCGGTGGAGAACCTCAACCTGCTCGAGCAGGGCAAGGGCGAGATCGCCTTCTCGCTCGGCGACAGCGTCAAGGCGGCGGTGGAGGGCGATACCGAGGCGGGCTTCCCCGGGCCGCTCGGCAAGCTGCGCGGGATCGCCGCGATCTATCCCAACTACATCCAGATCGTGGCCAGCCAGGAGTCCGGGATCACCACCCTGGAGGATCTCAAGGGCAAGAGCCTTTCGGTCGGCGCGCCGGCATCGGGGACCGAGCTCAACGCGCGGGCGATCTTCGAGGCCGCCGGCATGAGCTACGACGATCTCAGCCGTGTCGAGTACCTGCCGTTCGCGGAATCGGTCGAGCTGATCAAGAACCGCCAGCTCGACGCGACGCTGCAGTCGGCCGGCCTCGGCGTGGCCTCGATCCGCGATCTCGCGACCTCGGTGCCGATCAACGTGGTGGCGGTGTCGCCCGAGATCGTGGCGGCGATCGGCGCGCCGTTCATGGCCGCGACGATCCCGGCCGGCACCTACGACGGCCAGGAGGCAGACGTCGCCACCGCGGCGGTCGGCAATTTCCTCGTCACCCACGACGGCGTGTCGGACGAGACCGCCTATGCGATGACCAAGCTTCTCTTCGACAATCTCGAGCGCATGAGCGCCGCGCACGCGGCCGCCCGGGCGATCGACCCGGCCAAGGCGCTGGACGGCATGCCGCTGCCGCTGCATCCGGGCGCCGAGCGCTACTACCAGGAGACGGGCCTCTCGCAGTAGGCCGGCGGTGAGCGAGGCCGCGGCGCAGCCGGGGGCGGAGGTCCCCGTCGAAGGTCTGCCGCCCGGCTTCGGCGCGGGGGCGGCGGGGCGGATCGCCTTCGGCATCGCCCTCGCCTTCTCGTTCTTCCAGATCTACGCCGCCGCCTTCGGCAACCTGCCGAGCCAGGTGGTCCGCGCCATGCACGTGGGCTTCCTCCTGCTGCTCGGTTTCGCGCTGATCGGCAACCTCAGGGCCGCGACGCCGCTGGGGCGGGCCTGGTTCTGGCTGCTCGGGCTGCTCGGTTTCGGCACCGGTCTCTACAACTGGATCTTCTACACCGAGCTGATCCACCGGAGCGGCTTTCTGACCACGCCCGACCTGGTGGTGGGGGGGCTCCTCATCCTGCTGGTCTTCGAGGCGGCGCGGCGGCTGATGGGCTGGCCGCTCGCGATGATCTCCGGGCTGTTCCTGCTCTACAGCCTGATCGGCCAGCACCTGCCGCCGCCGCTCATCCACCGCGGCTACGACCTTTCCCAGATCATCGACCATTTCGCCTTCGGCACCGAGGGCATCTACGGCACGCCGGTCTACGTCTCGGCGGCCTACATCTTCATCTTCGTGCTCTTCGCGTCGTTCCTGGAGCGGGCGGGAATGATCGCGCTCTTCAACGACGTGGCGCTGGGGCTCGTCGGCGGATGGCGCGGGGGGCCGGCGCAGGTCTGCGTGCTTTCCTCGGCGCTCATGGGCACGATCTCGGGCTCGGGCGTCGCCAATGTCGTGGCAAGCGGGCAGTTCACCATCCCGCTGATGAAGCGCTTCGGGTTCCGCTCCGAGTTCGCCGGCGGGGTTGAGGCGACCTCCTCCATGGGCGGGCAGATCATGCCGCCGGTGATGGGGGCGGTGGCCTTCATCATGGCCGAGACGCTCGACGTGCCCTACGCCGCGGTGGTGAAGGCGGCGATCATCCCGGCCGCGCTCTACTTCGGCGCCTGCTTCTGGATGGTGCATCTCGAGTCCGGCAAGTTCGCGCTCAAGGGCATGGACCGGTCCGAGCTGCCGAGCCCCTGGGAGCCGATCCGCAAGCACTGGCCGCTGATCCTGCCGCTCGCCATGCTCGTCTACCTGCTCTTCGCCGGCTATACGCCGATCTTCGCGGGCACCATGGGGCTGGCGCTCACCGTCGTCCTCGATCCTCGGGATGCCGCTGGCGGCGCTGATCGGGCCGCTGGCGTTCCGGCTGGTCTTCTGGGTGGCGCTGGGCCTCGCCGCGGCGTCGTTCCTCGAGTACGGCGCCGGTTTCCTGGCGCTGGTGATCGGCGCCCTCGCCGTCGCCTGCGCCTTCTTCCGCGGCGGCCGCGCGACCCTGCGCCTCTGCGTCGAGTCGCTCGCCGAAGGCGCGAAGAACGCACTGCCCGTCGGCATCGCCTGCGCCATCGTCGGCATCGTCATCGGCACGCTGACGCTGACCGGCATCGCCTCGACCTTCATCGGCGCGATCATCGCCATCGGCCAGGACAACCTGATGCTGTCGCTGGTGCTGACCATGCTCACCTGCCTCGTGCTGGGCATGGGGATCCCGACGATCCCGAACTACATCATCACCTCCTCGCTCGCGGGGCCGGCGCTCCTCGCGCTCGACGTGCCGCTCCTCGTCAGCCACATGTTCGTCTTCTACTTCGGCATCCTGGCCGACCTGACCCCGCCGGTGGCGCTCGCCGCCTTCGCCGCGGCGCCCATGGCGAAGGTCTCGGGGATGCGGATCGCGGTGCAGGCCTCGAAGCTCGCGGTGGCCGGATTTGTGGTGCCGTTCATGGCGGTCTTCACCCCGGCGCTGATGCTGCAGGATGGGGGCGCCATCGCGGCGGCCTTCGGCTATCCGGTCGAGGTCGTGTATGTGCTGGCCAAGGCATGCCTCGGGATCGGGCTGTGGGGGGCGGCCGTCGTGGGGTTTCTCCTCGGGCCGATGCGGCTCTGGGAGCGGATGGCGGCGGCGGTGGCGGCCGCGCTCCTGATCCTCGCGCTGCCGTGGACCGACCAGGCGGGGTTCGCGCTGGCGGCGCTGATCGTCGGCGGCGCATTGGTGGCGGCTGCGCCCGGCCGCGGCATGAGCCTCTGCATCAGCGGCGCCGAGACGCTCCGGCTGGCGGTCACCGCCTTCACCCTCGCCTGGACACATTCCGTCGAGCACGTCCGCTGGGAGGAGGACTGGCGTGTGACGCCCGCCGGCCTCCAGGTGGTCGAGGCGCGGGTGCGTGGCTCGGGCGCGGGTATGGAGCCTCCGCCCGATGCGCGCCTGAGGGACGGCTGGTGGGTCTACGTTCCCGCACATGCCTCCGCAAGCCGAGCTCGTCCTCGCCGCCTCCGGCGCAACCGGCGGCGGCTGGACGCTCTGCGCGGCGGACGGCTGCCGCGAGATCGGGGTGGCCGAGGGCGGCCCGGTCACCGTCGCTCCCTGTTGAAAGCGGCGCTGTCCTCGGGACGGTTTTGTTAGTGACGGCCCCGAGCCGGCGGGTCTATGGTGTCCGTTCTTGAGCCCGCTCAGGAGAAGCAAATGATCGTCCTTCACACCGCCATCGCGATCGTCCTGGTGATCGGGCTGATCATCCGGGGCAAGGTGGACCCCGTCATCTCGCTGATCCTGGGCTCGCTCTATCTCGGCCTGGCCGGCGGGGTGGGGTTCACCGGCACGCTCGGGGCGATCACGTCGGGGTTCGGCGAGATCATGGCCAAGGTCGGGCTCCTGATCGGGTTCGGCGTCGTGATCGGGTCGCTGCTCCATGCCACCGGTGCGTTCAAGCGCATGGTCTCGGCGTTGGTCTCTGCGGTCGGCCCCCGGCGGCTGCCGTTCGCCATGGCCGGGGCGATGTCGACCATCTTCCCGTCCATCTACGTCGACGTGCAGGTCGTGCTCGCCTCGCCGGTGGCCCGGTCGGCAGCACCTCACCTCGGTCCCATGGGCCTCCCGCTGCTCGCAGGTGCCATCGGCACGGGAATCTTCTCCGGCTACGTGTTCGTCGTGCCGGGCTTGGCCGTGATCCTGATCACCGGGCAGGTCGGCGTCAGCCTTGGCGACTGGCTGTTGTGGGGCCTTCTGATCGGACTCGCCACCGCGCTGATCACCACCTTCCTCTTTCAGGCACTGCTGCGGTTTGGCTACTGGAAGCGCGAATCCGACGAGGATCCGGACGAGTCGATGGTGGAGATCGAGGCCCACGACGCCGAGATCGACCCCGAGCGTGACAAGGCTCCGGGTCTCCTGGTCTCGGTCGCGCCAATCGTCATTCCGCTTCTCATGATCGCCTTCGGCGCGTTTGCCGGTCTCGCTGGTGTCTCCAACGACTTCATCAAGTTCATCGGCAACGCCAACCTCGCGCTGTTCGTCGGCCTGCTCTGGGCATACCTGCTGGCGCGGCGTCTGATCGGCCTCGAGCGCACCAACACGGCGCTCTCCGAGGGCTTCCGAACCAGCGGCGAGATCCTGCTGATCACCGGCGTCGGCGGTTCGCTCGGCGAGGTCATTACCGCCGCGGGCATGGGCGATGCTCTCGGGCAGCTGTTCTCCGCTGACGCCGCCGGGCCGGTGCTGCTCAGCATCCTGCTGGCGTGGTTCATCGCCGCCGTGCTCCACCTCGCGATCGGCTCGGTATCGGTGGCGGCGCTGACCGCGTCCAGCATCATCGGGCCGCTCCTGCCCCAGCTCTCGGTGTCGCCGGTGGTGATCGGGCTCGCGATCGCCTCCGGCGCTCTGTTCGCGGTGCAGGTCAACAGCAACTTCTTCTGGATGTTCAAGGCGCTGCTCGGCCTCTCCACGATCGGAGCGCTCAAGACGCTGACCGTGGTCACCTCGATCGCGTCGGTGGTGTCATTGCCGCTGGTTATCCTCGCCAGCGTGTTCCTGTAGGCTCACCGGGGTCGGGCGCCCAGCACCTCTTCGACGACCGAGCGGTCTGTGGCGGCCGCTCATCGCTCAGTGTCTTGTTGGGTTGGGACCACCGCCTTGACACTTGAGGGACGCATCAACGATTTCGCCGAAGCCGTCCGCGTACATCCCCCGCAACAAAGCCAGCGTGTTCGCTGCCGGTACCGCAAAAAGGAATTTTGGATTTACGAACCGACATCCATTCAAGGCAACGCCTTCAATCCCCTTGTAGATGAAGGTGCAGGATTCGAAGGTGACGTCGTCAAAGGACTTGCCGTCGAGGATGATGGTTTCGCCTACGTACGTTCGGGATAGCATTGGATTGCCCTCAGCGCAGAAGTTCCGCGTTATTAACGATCGGAAAAGGAGTATGTTCCCGTTTCCTTGCGGGGCAGACTTTAGCATCATCATGCGGAAGCGGAGTGCAACTCGCTCCTGACTATTATACCAACGGCCCAGGCGCTTACTCGTGCCGAAGCCTTTCGAAAACCTAAAAAACGGCAAGCCACTTTCCAGCCACTTTCCAGCCGGATTCCAGCCCGGAAACGAAGCCTTTTCAGCGGCTTGCCTCGCAATCGCCAACCCCGGCGATTTTCGCGCCGTTTCACCCCGAGAAGCGCGGCGTGGGGTCAGGGACGAGAGGCCGCCTGTATTAGCCCCGAGTTGATCCCACACGCCGAACGGCAGTCGCTCTACCTGAAATGCCTGTCGGTCCCAAGAATCGAAGTGCCGTATCTATCGGAGTCGTATCAAAGACGAGCGAGAAGCGCCGTAAGCTCGGCGCGCAGGCCGGCAATCTCGGCGGCGGCGCTGGAGCGGGGGGCGATCTCGGGCGCGGAGCGGCCGGTCAGCATCGCCCTGGAATAGCCGTTGCGGTTGCCGAGCTGGGTGGCGAGGAGGAGGGCGCGGTTCTTGCCGAGCGCGCCCAGCACCTCCTCGAGGCTGCCGAGCCGTGGCGGCACACGGTTGAGCAGGATGCGGAGCGGGCGCTTGAGCTTGTCCGCGGTCGCCACCACCGACTCGAGCGCCCAGACGTCCATGACCGACGGCTGGCAGGGCGCGACCACGAGGTCGCTCTCGCGGATGGCGTTCTCGAGCAGGCTCGAGGCAGCGCCGGGGCAGTCGACCAGCACGAGGTCGTGGTTGCGCTTGGTGGTCTTGATGTCGCCGCCGGCGCGGTAGTCCTTCGACTCGATGAGCGCGATGGCGGGATCGGCGCGGAGGGTCGCCCAGCGGGTCAGCGAGTGCTGCGGATCGAGGTCGATCAGCGCGACCCTGCGTCCCGCCTCCGCCCAGGCCGCGGCCAGATGCGCGAGCACCGTGGTCTTGCCCGAGCCGCCTTTCTGCTGCGCGAAGGTGATGGCATGGCCCATGCGGCGCGGTTCCTCCCTGCGGATGGCCGCGACACTTTATTGCTTTTGCCGGGGATGGAAAGGGCCGTCGGCAGTGCGGTCGGCGCGGCGCTACATCACCGCGCCGACCTGCCAGGGGACGAACTCGTTGTCGCCGAGGCCGAGCGCCTCGCTCTTGGTCTTCTCGCCGGAGGCGACCGCGGAGGATCGTGTCGAGGATCTCGGCGCCCTTCTCCTGGATCGTCACGCCCTGGCTGACGATGTCGCCGCAGTTGATGTCCATGTCGTCGGGCATCTGCGCGTAGAGCCGGTCGTTGGTGGCGACCTTGATCGTCGGCGCGGGCTTCGAGCCGAAGGCCGAGCCGCGGCCGGTGGTGAAGACGACGACCTGCGCCCCGCCGGCGATCTGGCCGGTGGTGGCGACCGGGTCGTAGCCGGGCGTGTCCATGAAGACGAAGCCGTGCGTCGTCACCTGCTCGGCGTACTGGAAGACGTCGGTGAGCGGGGTCGAGCCGCCCTTGGCGGCGGCGCCGAGCGATTTCTCGAGGATGGTGGTCAGGCCGCCGGCCTTGTTGCCGGGCGAGGGGTTGTTGTCCATCGAGCCGCCGTTGATCGCGGTGTAGCGCTCCCACCAGCGGATGCGCTCGATCAGCTTCTGCGGCCACCTCCGGGCTGACGGCGCGGCGGAGGAGGAGCTGCTCGGCGCCGTAGATCTCCGGGCGTCTCGGCGAGGATCGCGGTGCCGCCGAGGCCGACGAGGAGGTCGGAGGCGACGCCGAGCGCCGGGTTGGCGGTGATGCCGGAGAAGCCGTCCGAGCCGCCGCATTCCAGCGCGACCTTGAGCTCGGAGGCGGGGATGGGCTCGCGGGAGATGGCGTTCACCTAGGGCAGGAGCTCGTGGATCTGCTCGACGATCTTGGCGATGGTCTTCGTGGTGCCGCCGGTGTCCTGGATGGTCAGGCCGTGGAAGCGCTCGGCGCCGGCGGAGCCGAAGGCGGACTTCATCCGGGCGACCTGCATCACCTCGCAGCCGAGGCCGACGAAGACCGCGGCGCCGACGTTGGGGTGGGTGGCGTGGCCCCAGAGCACGCGCTGCAGGTTGTCGAAGCCCGGCCCGGAGGAGGCCATGCCGCAGCCGGTGCCGTGGGCGAAGGCGACGACGCCGTCGACGTTGGGGTAGTCGCGCGAGGATGCCGGAGGACATCACCTGCTCGGCGGCGCGGCGGATGACGGTGGCCGAGCAGTTCACCGTGGCGCAGACCGCGATGTAGTTGCGGGTGCCGACCTGGCCGTTGGGGCGGCGGTAGCCCATGAAGGTGCGCGGCGCGACCTGCGGGATGGCGGCGCGGGCGGCCGCGAGGTCGGCGCCGACGTGGTAGTCCTGGTCGTGCGCGCCGAACTCGCAGTTCTGGGTGTGGACGTGCTCGCCCGCCGCGATGGGCTTGGTGGCGTAGCCGATGACCTGGCCGAACTTGGTGATGGCGCCGCCTGAGGGCGATGTCCTCGCGGGCGATCTTGTGGCCGGGCATGACCGGGGCGGCGAGCTCGACGCCGAGGCCGAGCGGGCGCGAGCCCTGCGGCGCGCGGGCGGTCAGGATCGCGACGTTGTCGGCGGGGTGGAGGACGAGCGGAGCGTGGCAGAGTCGAGCATGGGTTCGGCCTAGCCGGTTCAGGCGCGGCACGAGCCCGCGCGGGCTTCAGCATAGCATGCGCCGCGGCGCGTGTCATGCGCCGAAGCGGGAGACGGCGGCGCGGGCGCCCTCGGCCGCGAGCGTCGCATAGGCGGCGGCGAGGTCGGCGCGGAAGCCCGCGGTCGGCGGCGAGCGGCTCGCGGGAAAGACCTCGGCGACCCCGAGGAGCGCGGCGACCCTGTCGGCCGGAGCCGGCGGCGGCGTCGCTCAGCGCCCGCAGCCGCGGCGCCAGCGGGTCGCGCACGTCGATCGGCTGCGCCGCGTTCGTCCACGCCGCCGACATAGTGCATCCAGGCCGCGACGGCGAGGGTGAGGCCCGGGCAGGGGCGCCCGGCGCGCGCGGTTGTCGGCGATGGTGCCGAGGATGCGCTGCGGCAGCTTCTGGCTGCCGTCCATGGCGATCTGCCAGGTGCGGTGGCGGATCGCCGGGTTGGCGTAGCGCGGCGAAGAGCGCGTCGGCGTAGGCGGCCGAGGTCCTCGCCCGGGGGCGGCGCGAGGCTGGGGATGATCTCGGCGCGCCAGAGGTGGCGGACGAAGGCGGCGAAGGCCGGGTCGGCCACGGTGTCGGCGATGGTCTCGTGGCCGGCGAGATAGCCGAGGTAGGCGAGCGAGGAATGGGTGCCGTTGAGGCAGCGGAGCTTCATCAGCTCGAAGGGGGTGACGTCGTCGACCAGCTGGACGCCGACGGCGCCGAGGTCGGGGCGGGCGCCGTCGACGAAGCGGTCCTCGACCACCCACTGGCGGAAGGGCTCGTGCATCACCGGCGAGAGGTCGAGGGCGCCGGTGAGCGCGGCGAGGCGGGCGATGTCCTCGGGCTTGGTGGCCGGGACGATGCGGTCGACCATGGTGGAGGGGAAGGCGCCCTCGGCCTCGATCCAGTCGGCGAGGGCGGGGTCGATCAGGCGGGCGAGCTCGAGGGTGACGCCGCGCACGACGCGCGCCGTTCTCGGGCAGGTTGTCGCAGCAGAGCACGGTGAAGGGGCGCAAGCCCGGCGGCGCGGCGGCGGGCGAGGGCGCGCGACGAGGAAGCCGGGCGCGGAGCGCGGCGCGTCGGGATGGGCGAGGTCGTGGACGATGTCGGGGTGCGTCGCGGTTGAGGCGGCCGGTGGAGGGCTCGTGGCAGTAGCCCTTCTCGGTGACGGTGAGGCTGACGATGCGGATGCCGGGGTCGGCCATGGCGGCGAGGACGGCGGCGCGGTTCCTCGCGGGCGACGAGCACGTCCTGGACGACATCGATCACGCGGGGGGTCTCGCCGTCGGGGCCGAGCTCGAGCGCGGTGTAGGCGAAGCCCTGCGGCGCGAGGAGGTCGCGCTGGGTCGGGCTCGACCAGGCTGACGCCGACGATGCCCCAGTCGCCGCCGGACTTCGCCATCGCCTCGGCGACGTAGATGGCGCCGTGGGCGCGGAAGAAGGCGCCGAGGCCGAGGTGGACGATGCCGGCGCCGGGGCGGGGGCCGGCGGGGCGGGCAAGGCGGGGCAGGTCAGCGGGCAAGCCAGCCTCCATCGACCGGGAAGAGCGTGCCGTGGATGTACTTCGCGGCGGGCGAGGCGAGGAAGACGGCGGCGCCGGCGATGTCGGAGGCCTCGCCCCAGCGGCCGGCGGGGATGCGGTCGAGGATCGACGCGGCTGCGGTCGGGGTCGGCGCGCAGGGCCTCGGTGTTGTTGGTCTCGATGTAGCCCGGCGCGATGGCGTTGACGTTGATGCCCCTGCGCCGCCCACTCGTTGGCGAGGAGCTTGGTCAGGCCGGCGACGCCGTGCTTGGAGGCGGTGTAGGCGGGGATGCGGATGCCGCCCTGGAAGGCGAGGAGCGAGGCGATGTTGACGATGGCGCCGCCGGCCTGCCGCGCGAAGGCGGGGCGGGCGAAGGCCTGGCAGAGGAAGAAGACGGCCTTGAGGTTCACGTCGATCACCGCGTCCCAGTCGGCCTCGGTGTAGTCGACGGCGTCGGCGCGGCGGATGATGCCGGCGTTGTTCACCAGGATGTCGAGCGGGCCGAGGGTGAGCGAGCGTCTCTGCGGCGCCGGCGGGGTCGTCGAGCGAGAGCTTGAGCGGCGCGGGCCTTCAGGCCGCGCGGCGGCGATGAGGTCGAGGGTCTGGTCGAGCGACGAGCGCCCGGCGCCGATGACCTCGGCGCCGGCGCCGGCCATGCCGATGGCGATGGCCTGGCCGATGCCGGTGTTGGCGCCGGTGACGAGCGCCGTCTTGCCGTCGAGGCGGAAGGGGTCGCTCACCTGAGGTCGGTCCATGGCGACCATGTCCATGTCCTTGTAGTCGACGTTGTCGCCGGCCATGGCCCAGATGAAGGTGTAGGCCGACGTGCCCGGCGCCGGAGTGGATCGACCAGGGCGGCGAGATGGCGCCCTCCTCGTTGGCCAGCACCAGGTGGCGGGTCTCGGTCGGCTCGCCCATCAGGTGCAGGACGCGGGCGGTCTCGGGCAGGTCGATGTAGAGGTAGGCCTCCATCCGGCGGTCGTGGACGTGCGCGGGCATGGTGTTCCAGACCGAGCCGGGCTCGAGGCGGGTGAGGCCGACGACGAGCTGGCAGGACGGTCATCACGTCGGGGTGGACGAACTGGTAGATGGTGCGGGCGTTGGCGGTCTCGGCGGAGCCGACCCGGTTCGACGGCGGCCTCGGCGATCCTGATGAGCCGCGTCGGGTGGGTCGCGTGGGCCGGCGCGGAGAGGATGTAGAAGCGGCCCGGCCCCGGCGAAGGTCACCGGGCCGGAGCCCCGGCCGAGATAGAGCATGTCGCCCTTGACCATGGCGTGCGTCATCGCCGGCGGCGGAGACGGTGCCGTCGCCGCCGATGTTGACGACCACCATCTCGCGGCGGTCGAGAAGCGTCGGCGTGCCGGCCTCGGCGACGCGGTCGAGGGTGAGGGTGCGCCGGCCGGGACGGCGCCGCCGACGATCATCCGGTCGTAGTGGGTGTAGATCAGCCGGATCTCGCCGGCGGCGAAGATGCCGCCGACGTGGAAGTGCCGCCGCAGCGCTCGGTGTCGAAGCCGCTGGCGGTGGCGGGATCGATGGCGTGGCGGGTCTCGACGGTCAGCATGGCAGGCTCCGGGGTCAGAGGAAGTCGTCGCGGCGGGGCGTGAAGGTGTCGATCAGCACGCCGGGCTCGCCGAGGGCGCGGCAGCCGTGGGCCGCGCCGGAGGGGATGACGAAGGCGTCGCCGGGGCCGACGACGAAGCTCTCGCCGCCGACGGTGAACTCGAAGCGGCCGGACTTCACGAAGGTCGCCTGGACGTGCGGGTGGCTGTGCGGCGCGCCGATGCCGTTCGCGGCGAAGGCGAACTCGACGAGCATGAGTTGCTCGTTCTCGGCCAGCACCCGGCGGGTGACGTTGTTGCCGGCGTCGACGGCGGGAAACTCGCGGACCTGGTGCGGCATGAGCGGACCTTTCAGTGGAAGAGCGACGGCAGCCAGAGCGAGAGCGCCGGGATGTAGGTGACGAGGAGCAGCACGACGATGCCGGCGCCGTAGAACGGCCAGATCGAGCGCATCGCCTCCCAGATGGTGATCTTGCCGACCGCGGCGGCGACGAACTGCACCGGACCGAGCGGCGGGGTGTTGAGGCCGATGCCGAGGTTCAGGATCATGATGACGCCGAAGTGCACCGGGTCGACGCCGAAGGCGGTGACCACCGGCAGGAAGATCGGCGTGGTGATGATGATGAGCGGGCTCATGTCCATGAAGGTGCCGAGCACCAGCAGGATGACGTTGATCATCAGGAGGATGGTCAGCGGGTCCTGGCTGATGGCGCTCATCAGGTCGACGGTCATCTGCGCGACCTTGAGGTAGGCCATCAGCCAGCCGAAGGCGCCGGCCATGCCGATGATGAGCAGCACCATCGAGGTGGTGCGCACCGCCGCCTGGGTGGCGTGGACGAACTCGCTCCAGTTCAGGTTGCGGTAGACGGCGAGGGTGACGAGGAGCGCGTAGAGCACGGCGACGCAGGAGCTCTCGGTGGCGGTGAAGACGCCGGAGCGGACGCCGCCGAAGATGATGGCGATGAGCAGCAGGCCGGGGATCGCGATGAGGAACAGCTCGACGACGCGGCGGAAGCCCTGGAACGGCTCGGTCGGATAGCCGCGCCGGACCGCCACGATGTAGGCGGTGATCGACAGCGCCAGCGCCAGCAGCAGGCCGGGGATGATGCCGGCGGTGAAGAGGTCGGCGATCGAGATGCGGCCGCCGCCGGAGACCGAGTAGATGATCATGTTGTGCGACGGCGGCAGCAGCAGCGCGATCAGCGCCGCCATCGAGGTGACGTTGACCGCGTAGTCCGCGCCGTAGCCGCGCGCCTTCATCTGCGGGATCATGATGCCGCCGACCGCCGCCGCCTCGGCGACCGCCGAGCCGGAGATGCCGCCGAACAGCGTCGAGGCGGCGATGTTGACCTGGCCGAGGCCGCCGCGGACGTGGCCGATCAGCGAGCCGGCGAAGGCGACGATGCGGCTGGCGATGCCGCCGCGCACCATCAGGTCGCCGGCGAAGATGAAGAAGGGGATCGCCATCAGCGTGAAGACCGAGACGCCGGAGGCGACGCGCTGGAAGACCACGAGCGGCGGCAGGCCGAGGTAGACCACGGTGGCGAAGCTGGAGATGCCGAGGCAGAAGGCGATCGGGGTGCCGATCAGCATCAGCGCGGTGAAGACGCCGAAGAGGATGGTCAGTTCCATGGGCTCATACCTCGCTGAGGGCGACTTCTTCGGCGTTCGGGTCGTGGTCGACCGGAACGCCGGCGAGGCGCAGCGCCAGCCGTTCGAGGGTGAAGAGGGTGATGAGAACGCCGCCGGCGACGAGCGGCATGTAGGTGAAGCCGCCGGGCAGGCCGAGCACCGGGATGGTGGCGGTCCAGGTCTGGATCGTCAGCTGCAAGCCGTAGATCACCATGCCGATGCCGAAGGCGAGGATGGCGACGTCGGAGATCCCGCGCATCCACGGCCGCGCCGATTCGGGCAGGAAGTGCACCAGCACGTCGAAGCCCATGTGGAAGTTCTCGCGCACGCCGACGGCGGCGCCGAGGAAGATGAACCAGCTCATGACCATGATCGAGGCGGCCTCGGTCCAGCTCGGGCTCGCGTTGAGCACGTAGCGGGAGAAGACCTGCCAGGCGACCATGGCGGTCATCGCGATCATGCCGACGGCTGCGATCCACAGCGCCAGGCGGGCAAGAGCGGCGCAGAGACGCGCGATCCCGAGCATGCGTTCCTGCACCGGATAGTCCCCCCTTGGTGAAGGGTCCGCCTTGGCGGCGGACCGCCGGCGGCGGTCAGGTCACTGGACGGCCTGGATGCGCTCGACGAGCGACTTCAGCTCCGGCGTGGTCGCGTACTTCTCGTAGACCGGACCCATGGCGGCGATGAACGGCGCCTTGTCGATGTCGCTCGATGATCTCGACGCCGGCGGCGCGGACCTTCTCCTCGGAGGCCGCCTCGCGCTCGGCCCACTTCTCGCGGTTGAACGGCACCGAGTCCTTGGCGGCCTGGCGCACGATCTCCTGGTCCTCGGGCGTGAGCTTGTCGAAGGCGGTCTTCGACATCACCAGCACCTCGGGCACGATCATGTGCTCGTCGAGCGTGTAGTACTTGGCGACCTCGTAGTGGCCGGAGGACTCGTAGCAGGGGAAGTTGTTCTCCGCGCCATCGATGACGCCGGTCTCGATCGCGGAGTAGACCTCGCCGTAGGGCATCGGCGTGGCGTTGGCGCCGAGCGCGGCGACCATGTCGACGAAGACGTCGGACTGGATGACGCGGAACTTCATGCCCTTCAGGTCGTCGATCGAGGTGATCGGCTTCACGCGGTTGTAGAAGCTGCGCGCGCCGGGGTCGTAGTAGGCGAGCGCGATCAGGTCCTGCGCGGTGAACGTGTCGAGGATCTCCTGGCCGATCGGGCCGTCGAGCACCTTGTGCATGTGGTCGGTGTCGCGGAAGATGTAGGGCAGCGACAGGATCGCCGTCTCGGGGATCAGGCCGTTGAACGGCGCCATCGAGATGCGGTTGAGGTCGATCACCCCGAAGCGGGTCTGCTCGATGGTGTCCTTCTCCTCGCCGAGCTGGGCGGAGTGGAAGACCTCGACGCCGATGCGCCCGCCGGTGCGCTCCTCGATGAGCTCGCCCATGTACTGCACCGCCGCGACGGTCGGATAGCCGTCGGGGTGGGTGTCGGACGAGCGCAGGACCAGTTCCTGCGGCCTGCGCGGCCATCGCCGACACTACGATCGCTGCTGAGCCGAGCAGCCCGCGGCAAGTTTGTTCCAGTGCTTCATTCGGTATCCTCCCGTTGTTGGACTGGCGTCACAGGCGGTATGCCTGCTTAGCGAGCCGGTAGGCAAGGTCGTTCGCGACCTCCGGTGCCTCGTCTTCGGCCAGCCGCCCGGTGGCGACCAGCGTGGCGAGGTAGGCGCAATCCACGCGCCGGGCCATGTCGTGGCGGGCGGGGATCGAACAGAAGGCGCGGGTGTCGTCGTTGAAGCCGACGGTGTTGTAGAAGCCCGCGGTCTCGGTGGTCAGCTCGCGGAAGCGGCGCATCCCCTCGGGGCTGTCGAAGAACCACCAGGGCGGGCCGAGGCGCAGCGCCGGATAGACGCCGGCGAGCGGCGCGAGTTCGCGCGAGAGCGTCGGTCTCGTCGAGCATGAAGAGGATGATGGTGAGCTCGGGGCGCATGCCGACGGCGTCGAGCAGCGGCTTCAGCGCGCGGACGAATTCGGTGCGGGTCGGGATGTCGAAGCCCTTGTCGCGGCCGTGCAGGGCATGGACCGGGTCGGAGTGGTTGCGCCAGGAGCCGGGGTGGATCTGCAGCACGAGGCCGTCCTCGAGGCTCATGCGCGCCATCTCGGTCAGCATCTGGCCGCGGAAGGCGTCGGCCTCGTCGGGAGAGACCCGACCCGCCAGAGCGCGCGCGAAGAGCGCGGCGGCCTCGGCCTGCGGCAGGTCCTCGGTGCGCGCGGTGGCGTGGCCGTGGTCGGAGCTGGTGGCGCCGAGCGACTTGAAGAAGGCGCGGCGGTGGCGGTGGGCCTCGAGGTATCCGTCCCAGGTGGCGGTGTCGCAGCCGGTGAGCTCGCCGAGGCGCGCGACGTTGGCGGCGAAGCCCGGGAATTCGGGGTCGACGACCGCGTCGGGGCGGTAGGCGGGGACGACGCGGCCGTTCCAGCCCGAGTCGCGGATCGCCTCGTGCCAGCGCAGGTCGTCGAGCGCGCCGTCGGTGGTGGAGATGACTTCGATGTTGAACCGCTCGAACAGCGCGCGCGGGCAGGAACTCGGGGCGGGCGAGGCAGTCGGCGATGTGGTCGTAGGAGGCGTCGGCGGTCTCGGCCGAGAGGCGGACGTCGAGGCCGAAGACCGTCTCGAAGGTGTGGTCGAGCCAGAGCCGCGACGGGGTGCCGCGCAGCAGGTGGTAGTTCTCGGCGAAGCGGCGCCAGATCGGCGGCCGTCGGTCTCGGTCGGGCCGCCGTCGGCGCGGGGAACGCCGAGGTCGGTCAGCGGCACGCCCTGCGAGCAGAGCATGCGGAAGACGTAGTGGTCGGGGACGACGAAGAGCTGCGCGGGATCGGGGAAGGGCAGGTTCTCGGCGTACCAGCGCGGGTCGGTATGGCCGTGCGGGCTGATGATCGGCAGGTCGCGGACCTCGGCGTAGAGCGCGCGCGCAAGGCCGCGCACCGTGGGATCGGGCGGAAACAGCCGATCCGGATCCAGCAGCGCCATGCGGTTCCTTTCGCTTTCCGAGCTTGCGTTAACTAATATGCTAGTATGCAGTGCTAAGTCAACGGAGGGTTCATGACCGAAGCGGTCCGCTTGTCCGGTTTCGACCCGGTCCGGACGCCGACGGCGGCGGACAGGGTCTTCGAGGTGCTCTACGAGCAGGTGGTGACGCTGGCGTTGCCGCCGGGCGCGCGGCTTTCGGAGGCCGAGGTGGCGAAGGCGGCGCGGGGTGTCGCGCCAGCCGGTGCGCGACGCCTTCTGGCGGCTGTCGCAGCTCGGGTTCCTGACGATCCGGCCGCAGCGCTCCACCGAGGTCAGCGCCATCTCGGAGCGCGGCGGTGCAGCAGGCGCGCTTCGTGCGCACCGCGCTCGAGGTCGAGACGGTGCGGGTCGCGACCGGGGAGTTCGGGGCGAAGGAGTATGCCGTTCTCGATGACGCTGATCGCGGCGCAGGCTGCGGCGGTGGCGGCGCAGGACCGCGAGGGGTTCCATGGGCTCGACGACGAGTTTCACCGCCGGATCTGCGCCTTGAGCGGGCACGAGTTCGCCTGGGCGCTGATCCGCGAGAAGAAGGCGCATATGGACCGGGTGCGCTTCCTGAGCCTCAGCTTTGGCGCGCCGCAGGCGCTGGAGGATCATCTGGCGATCCTGGCGCCGATGCGGGCGGGCGATGCCGAGGCGGCGGTGGCGGCGATGCGGACGCATCTCGGCCGGATCGAGGATATCCTGGCGCGGATCCGGGTCACGCATGGCGAGCACTTCGGGAGCGAGAGCTGATGGAGCTGCCGGTCAACGGGTTCAAGCGGGCGCTGGCCGAGGGCCGGCCGCAGATCGGGTTCTGGTGCACGCTGCCCGGGGGATCGGTGGCGGAGCTCCTGGCCGGGTCGGGTTTCGACTGGCTGCTCTTCGATACCGAGCATTCGCCGGCCGATCCCATCACCGTGCTCGAGCAGCTGCAGGCGGCGGCGCCCTATCCGGTGTCGAGCGTGGTCCGGGCGGCCTGGAACGACACGGTGCTGATCAAGCGCTTCCTCGACGTGGGGCGCAGTCGCTACTCCTGCCCTATGTTCAGAACGCCGCCGAGGCGCGCGCCGCGGTCGCGGCGATCCGCTATCCGCCGCGCGGGGTGCGCGGGGTGAGCACTGTCAGCCGGGCCACGCGTATGGGCGCGTTGCCAACTATGTTCGCCACGCGGAGGCGGAGCTCTGCCTTCTGGTGCAGGTGGAGACCGCGGAGGCGCTGGCCGAGATCGAGGCGATCGCCGCTGTGGACGGGGTCGACGGAATCTTCATCGGGCCGTCGGACCTGGCGGCCAGCATGGGCCACCTCGGCGCGCCCGGCCATCCGGAGGTGGTGGTGGTCATCGAAGACGCGCTCGCGCGGATCCGGAGTGCCGGCAAGCCGGCGGGCATCCTGACGCCCGACCGGGACTTCGCCCGGCGGTGCCTGGATTTGGGGGCGCTTTTCGTCGCGGTGGGGGTGGACGCCGGTCTCCTGGCGCGGGCCACCGAAGCGCTGGCGCGCGAATTCAAGGGCTGAGCGCGCACAGTGCGCATTCCGTTACCATTGATGCTGCGATAAGATTGTGCGCGTTAACCGGATTTCAACAGCCGGTTAACGTCGGTCTTCGGGCCTCGCGGCTACATGTGCAGCATGCGGCCGTAGGCGTCGAGCACGGCCTCGTGCATCATCTCGCTGAGCGTCGGGTGCGGGAAGACCGTGTTCATCAGCTCGACCTCGGTGGTCTCCAGCGTCCGGCCGATGACGTAGCCCTGGATCAGCTCGGTCACCTCGGCGCCGACCATGTGGGCGCCGAGCATCTCGCCGGTCTTGGCGTCGAAGACGGTCTTGATCATCCCCTCGGGCTCGCCGAGCGCGATCGCCTTGCCGTTGCCGATGAAGGGGAAGTGGCCGACCTTGACCTCGTAGCCCTGCTCCTTGGCCTTCGCCTCGGTCAGGCCGACGCTGGCCACCTGCGGCTGGCAGTAGGTGCAGCCGGCGATGGAGGTCGCCGGCGTCGGATGCGGATGCTGGCCGGCGATGAGCTCGGCGACCATGACGCCCTCGTGCATCGCCTTGTGCGCGAGCCAGGGCGCGCCGGCGACGTCGCCGATGGCGTAGAGGCCCTCGACGCCGGTGCGGCAGTACTCGTCGACGACGACGTGGGTGCGGTCGACCTTCACGCCGAGCTCCTCGAGGCCGAGGTCCCTCGACGTTGCCGACGATGCCGACGGCGGAGATGACGGTGTCGAAGTCGGCGGTGGTGGTCTTGCCGCCCTGCTCGATGGTGGCGGTGACCTTGTCGGCGCCGCGGTCGAGCTTCTTGACGGAGGCCTTCTCGAGGATCGTCATCTTCTGCTTCTGGAACTGCTTCTTGGCGAAGGCCGAGATCTCCTCGTCCTCGACGGGCAGGATGCGGTCCAGCACCTCGACCACGGTCGTCTCGGCGCCGAGCGTGTTGTAGAAGCTGGCGAACTCGATGCCGATGGCGCCCGAGCCGATGACGAGGAGCTTCTTCGGCATGTGCGGCGGCACCAGCGCGTGCTTGTAGTTCCAGACCCGCTTGCCGTCGGCCTCGAGGCCGGGCAGGTCGCGGGCGCGCGCGCCGGTGGCGAGGATGATCGACTTGGCCTCGATCTCCTCGGTGCCCTTGTCGGTCTTGACGGTGATCTTGCCTTTGCCCGCGAGCTTCGCCTCGCCCATGACCACGGCGATCTTGTTCTTCTTCATCAGGAAGCCGACGCCGCCGGAGAGCTGCTTGGCGACGGCGCGCGAGCGGTTGACCACCGCCGTCGAGGTCGTAGCCGACGTTCTCGGCCTTGAGGCCGAACTCCTTGGCGCGGTGCATCAGGTGGAAGATCTCCGAGGTCCGGAGCAGCGCCTTGGTCGGGATGCAGCCCCAGTTGAGGCAGATGCCGCCCAGGTGCTCGCGCTCGATCACCACGGTCTTGAACCCGAGCTGCGCCGCGCGGATCGCGGCGACGTAGCCGCCGGGTCCCGCGCCGATCACGGCGACGTCGTAGGTCGTGGATGCCATCTGCGTTTCTCCCCTTGCCCCAGCGGCCGCGCCGCTTCTGTTGTCGTGACGGCGGCCTATGCCGCGATTTCGTCGAAGATCGCCCGGTAGCCGCCCTCGTCCAGGAAGGCGACCTCCTCCGGCGTGCTCTCGCGCCCGAGCGCGGCGTTGCGGTAGGGGAAGCGGCCGAAGCGGCGGATGATCTCGCGATGCGCCTGGGCATGACGCAGGAGCTCGCCGCGGCCGAAGTTGATGAGGAACAGCCGCACCGCCTGGTCCTGGTTGGTCTGAAGCTCGGAGTGCATGAGCGGCATGTAGAAGAACTGCCGCAACGGGGGCTCCACCCGCTTGTCCTGGCCGTGCAGGATAGCGGTCCTGGCCACGGCGAGCGCGCGGTTGTCGCTGGAGAAGGCGCGGGGGTCGTCGCGGAACATGTTGCGTGGGAACTGGTCGAGGAGGATGACAAGGGCGAGGCAGGAGTCCGGCGCCGCCCGCCACACACCTAGACCACCGTCGCGCGCGGTCTCCCAGAGCGCGCCCCAGCGGTCGCGGATCGTCGCATCGACGGTGTCGTCGGCGCGATACCAGCCTTCGGGCCCGAGGCCGAGCCAGAAATCCAGAATCTCGCGCGCGTTGCCGTCCATTCAATCCTCCCGTGGGCGGGCAGTGTCTCCGACGCGGAGCAAAAAGGGAAGCGTCTCAGGCCGTTGCCGGCGCGTTCGATCGCGACTTCCTGCGCCACCTCGAGCGCCACAGGCGAGGCCTGCGGGAGCACCGGAGCGTAGGAGGAGGTCTCGGCGACCGGGGTCGCGGCGCGCTTGGTCATCCGGTAGAGCGCATAGACGGCGATGAGGGCGAAGAGCATGCCGATGTAGGCGAAGAAGGCATTGGCTCCGAAGCGGGTCATCACCGCGCCGATGATGAGCGGCCCGGTCATCGCCCCGAGGCCGTTGATGAAGAGGAGTCCGCCGGAGGCGGCGGCCATGTCCGAGGGTTCCAGGAAGTC
This sequence comes from uncultured Alphaproteobacteria bacterium, assembly GCA_963844375.1. GTDB lineage: Bacteria > Pseudomonadota > Alphaproteobacteria > Rhodobacterales > Rhodobacteraceae > Amaricoccus. The sequence continues at coordinate 107,171 of CAWJOI010000012.1, forward strand.
GTTGGTGTAGGCGATGATCAGTGAATAGAGCGGGTTGGCCACGCCGCCGACGATGAAGCCGAGAAGCAGCACGACAGCGTAGTGCCCCGAGAAGAGGCCGCCGAGGAGGGTCAGCGAGCGCGCCCGCCGTCGTCAGGCCCATGATCAGGTGGCGCCGGTCCATGCGGTCCGAGATCCAGCCGATCGGGTACTGGAAGACCAGCCCGCCCAGGTAGATCGCCGCGACGAAGGCCGAGATCTCCGCGACGCTCAGTCCCTTCTGGGTGCCGAAGACCGAGGCCATGCCGAAGATGCCGGCATAGACCCCGCCGAGGAGGAAGGTGCCGACGCAGCCGAGCGGCGAGATGTGGAAGAGCTGCACCAGCGTCATCGGCTTGGTGGTCTGGAAGGGGGGCGCGGTGCCCGCCGTCGAGCAGGATCGGGGTGAAGCAGAGCGAGACCAGCACCGACATCACCACGAAGAGCGTGTAGCCGGCCGGGTCGGCGAGGTTGAGGATGAACTGCGCCGAGATGATCCCGACCATCTGCACGATCATGTAGAGCGACAGGGCCTGGCCGCGGGTCTCGTTGGTGGCGGCGTCGTTGAGCCAGCTCTCGGCGACGACGTAGACGCCGGCGAAGCCGAAGCCGACGACGAAGCGCAGCAGCACCCAGACCCAGACCTCGGGGGCGGCGGCGTAGAGGATGAAGGCGGCCGAGATCATCGAGCCGAGGGCGGCGAAGACCCGGACGTGGCCGACGCGGGCGATCATCGGCGTGGCGCGGCGCGACGCCGAGGAGGAAGCCGACGTAGTAGGCGCTCATCACCAGCGACATGGTGGCGGCGTCGAAGCCCTCGATGGCGCCGCGGATGCCGAGGAGCGTGCCCTGCAGGCCGTTGCCGAGCAGGAGCAGCAGCATGCCGAGGAGGAGCGCCCAGGAGGTCTTCAGGACGTCGAGCATGCCGGAGATTCCCCGATCCAGCGCGGATCGTTGCGCGTTTCGTGATGGCCGAGACCGTCCGGCGACGACCAGATAGGGAAGGAATCAGCCATCGGGAAGCAGAAGCGACGAATCGCCGTAGGAGAAGAAGCGGTAGCGCCGGGCGATGGCGTGGGCATAGATCTCGCGGATGCGCTCGACGCCCATCAGGGCCGAGACCAGCATGAGCAGGGTCGACTTCGGCAGGTGGAAGTTCGTCATGAGACCGTTCGCGATGCGGAAGTCGTAGCCAGGGCGGATGAAGATGTCGGTCTCGCCCGACCAGGGTGCGATGTCGCCGGGTCCGCGCGCCGCCGTCTCGAGGAGGCGGAGCGCGGTGGTGCCGACCGGGATCACCCGTCCGCCTGCGGCGAGGGTCGCCCGGACCGCCTCGACTGCGGCGGGACCGATTTCGCCCCATTCGGCGTGCATCCGGTGGGAGGCGATGTCCTCGACCTTGACCGGCAGGAAGGTGCCGGCGCCGACGTGGAGCGTCAGGCGGGCCTCGCCGATGCCGCGGGCGGCAAGGTCGGCGAGGAGCGGGGCGTCGAAGTGGAGCGAGGCGGTCGGGGCCGCCACCGCGCCCGGGCGCGTGGCGAAGACGGTCTGGTAGTCGGTGCGGTCGGCGGCGTCGGGCGGGCGGCGGGCGGCGATGTAGGGGGGCAGCGGCATCTCGCCCACCGCGCTCCAGCGCGCGCTCGAGGCCTCGCCGTCGGCGTCGAAGGCGAGCAGGACCTCTGCGCCGTCCTTTGCAATGACCTCGGCGGTCAGGGTGCCGCCGAAGATGATGCGGTCGCCGGACGTCAGGCGCTTGCCCGGGCGGGCCAGCGCCCGCCAGGCGCCGTCGGGCGCGGCGGCGATCAGGGTGACCTCGATCCGCGCCTCGCCGCCCGTGGCGCGGCGGCGGATCCCGTCGAGGCGGGCGGGGATGACGCGGGTGTCGTTGAAGACGAGGAGGTCGCCGCGCTCGAGGAAGTCGCCCAGTTGCGCGACGGTCGCATCGCGCACGCTGTCGGCCCCCGCCACGAGCAGGCGGGAGGAAGGGCGGGGCCGGGCCGGGCGGAGCGCGATCAGCTCTTCCGGCAGGTGGTAGTCGAACTCGTCCAGGCGCATCGCGGTCCCCTCGGCGCGGCGGTATAGGCGGCGGGGCGGGCGGCCACAACTGGCCCCCTTGCGGCCGGGCAGATGATGGTGTTTTTCGGTGACCGACTTTTCTTTCCCGGAGCCGCCAATGTCCGCCATCGAAGCCGGCCAGCCTGTCCCAGACTTCACGCTGCCTCGCGACGGCGGCGGCATGCTCGGTCCGAAGGACTTCGCCGGGCGCAAGCTGGTGATCTATTTCTATCCCAAGGACGACACGGCGGGCTGCACCACCGAGGCGCTCGGGTTCACGGCCAAGTTGGCGGAGTTCGAGGCGGCGAACACGGCGGTCGTCGGAATCTCCAAGGATAGCGTGAAGAGCCACGAGCGATTCTGTCGCAAGCACAGCCTCGGGATTCCGCTCCTTTCCGACGAGATCCGGGGCGGTATTGGAGCGCTTCGGGGTCGTGGGTGCGAGAAGTCGATGTACGGCCGGAAGTACATGGGAATCGACCGATCGACCTTCCTCATCGGCGCCGATGGCATCGTTCTGCGTGTATGGCGCAAGGTGTCGGTGCGGAACCACGTTGATGCCGTCCTTGCGGCGGCCCAGGCGGTCGAGTGACCATCCGTTAGGGGGCCGAGCGCATTGCGCACGCTGCCGCAACGGCTTGCGGCGGCCGTCTAAGCTGACGCCTTAGTTCACCCGCTGGCTGGTCTGCCGAGAAGATCGGCAGCATTCCGCCGAGCGCAGTAGCGCGGGCCCCAAGGTGGCCACCGTGCGTTGCAATGGCGCGGCGAAGGTTTCTAGACCAGCCGGCGGATGGGGCAGTGCACGACAAAAATACAACAACCAGAGGGTGACCGAATGGGGGAAGTTCGGCGACGGGTGAACAGTGCCTTGTCCGTCTATTTTCCGGAGAAGCGCTTATTCATTCAGTCGGGAGGTTCCACTCGGTACCTACGCCTGACCCCGCTTTCTCAGTTCATGTCAGGTGCAGCTTCCATTGTCATGGTTGGCTGGCTGGCGGTTGCGACCGCAACTGTGGCGATCGATTTCGTCGGCGGCTCGGGGACGACCCACGCCGTGGTGATCCAGAAGGCGTATCAGGCCCGCCTCGAGGAGCTGGCCGGCGAGCGAGACCAGCGCGCGATAGAGGCGCGCTCGGCGCAGACGCGCTTCCAGACCGCAATGAAGCAGATCAGCCGACAGCAGACCGCGCTGCTGCAGTCGGTCGAGCAGCGGCGCGAGCTGACCACCGCGCTCGAATCTGATGCAGCAGCGGGTGCAGGACGCGGTCAACCAGCGCGACGGCGTGACCGAGGCGAACGATCGCCTGTTGGCGCAGATGAACGACGTCAGTGAGAAGCTCAACAGCCAAGGCACCACTGATCTTACCGAAACACTCAAAACCGTCTCCGGTGCGCTTTCAGAGGCGGTCGCCGCGCGGGACGCGGCCACCGCCGAGCGAACCGCCCTGACGCAGGAGCTGGCAGATCTCGAATTGCGGGTGCGAGTGAACACCCAGCGGCAGGACGAAATGGTCGACCAGCTCGAGCAGGCAGTGGCCTTGTCCTTCGGGCCGCTCGAGAAGCTGATCAAGACGGCCAAACTGGATGTGGACAGTCTGATCGCGAAGGTCCGGAGCAACTACTCAGGCCAGGGCGGCCCGCTCGGCGCGGTGGTTGTCAGCACGAGATCATTCGACGAACCCGCGCTCAACTCCCGGTTCGACCGGCTGATGCTCGACCTCGACCGCATGAACCTGATGCGCATCGCGGTGGAAAAGATCCCCTACTCGATGCCGGTGAATTCGTCCTACCGCTTCACCAGCCCCTTCGGCAGTCGCTGGGGTCGGATGCATGCAGGCGTCGATCTGGCCGCTCCCCGCGGCACGCCGATCTTCGGAACGGCGGAGGGCGTGGTGGTCGCGGCCGGGCGGGAGAGCGGTTACGGGAACGTCGTGCGGATCCAACACGAGTTCGGCTTCGAGACGGTCTATGCCCACCTGAACAAAATCAGGGTAAGGGAAGGACAACAGGTATCGCGTGGCGTGCAAATAGGTGATATGGGTTCAACCGGGCGTAGTACCGGCTCGCATCTCCACTATGAGGTTCGGGTCAATGGTCAGCCTGTGAACCCGATGACCTACTTGGAGGCCGCAAAGGATGTTTTCTAAGCCGAAGCATGAAGATACCCCACCGCCGCAGCCTGCTGCCACGTCGCCGAGCGCCAATACGTCCGTCCTTTTCGATCCCAAGATCGCGAGCCCGGGCGCCGGCGCTCCCGCACCGGCGCCGCGGGCCAAGCCAGCCCCGTCGGTGCTCTCATCCGACCTCACGATCGTCGGCAACGTCAAGTCGAGTGGCGACATCCAGGTCGAAGGCAACGTCGAGGGCGATGTTCGCGCGCAGATGCTCATCGTTGGCGAGAGCGCCACAGTCAAAGGCGAGGTGATCGCCGAAGAAGTGATCGTGCACGGCCGGGTCGTCGGCCGCCTGCGCGGTCTCAAGGTGCGGCTGAGCGCGTCGGCTCGCTGCGAAGGCGACATCATCCACAAGACCATCGCAATCGAGAGCGGAGCCCATTTCGAGGGCTCGGTCCAGCGCCAGGACGATCCGCTCGGCAAGGGCAAGGTCGAACAGGCCGGGCAGCGTTCCGGCACGCCGGTGATGGCCGCGGAGTAGCCTCCGGCGGCACGGGGGCCCCGCCGACGGCGAGGCCCCCGCCATGGTGTCGCACGCGTGCGATTCTTGGCAGACCCACGACAATCCTTCAGTCAATACCAGCGGCCTTCATCACTGACCGACGGCCCGCGGTTTCGGGTGGAATGGCGCGAAAATCGCCGGGCCTGGCGATTGCGGGGCAAGCCGCTGAAAAGGCTCCTCTTTCCGGGGCTGGAATCCGGCTGGAAGGTGGCTGGAAAGTGGCTTGCCACTTTTTAGGACTCTGGAAGGGTTTCGGCACGAGTTGGGTGCCTGGGCCGTTGGTATAAGTCTTTCCGTTGACACGATTTCAGCGGGGGCAAGCGGGCGTTATGCCTCGGGCTCGATCACCTTTCGGTAGATGTGCCAGGTCGCATGCCCGAGGACGGGAAGCGCCACGAGCAGGCCGAGGAACATCGGCAGCATCCCCAGGAAGAGAAGCGCCACCACGATCCATGCCCAGTGCAGCATGGCCTGTAAGTTGTCGGTCACCGCCTCGAAGCTGACCGTCATGGCGGTGACATAGTCGATGTCGCGGTCGAGCAACATCGGCAGCGAGACGGCGGTGAGCGCGAAAAGCAGAAAGGCGATGATGCCGCCGATCAGTCCGCCGACCAGGAGAAGCATCAGTCCGTTGCCGGTGCTCAGCAGGGCGTCGAGATTGGAATAGACCGCGCCGCTCATCCGTCCGAGGAAGAGGATGACCAGCATGCTGGCCACCCACATCCAGAGCATGAAGAGCGCCAGCACGATGAAGGCCATCGACGGGATCTGGCTGTTCCGCTGCTTCCAGACCACGCCGAGGATCTCATTCCAGTCAAGGGGTTCGCCCGCCTCGCGCCTGCGGCTCACCTCGTAGAGCCCGATGGCGGCGAACGGTCCGATCAGCGGGAAGGCGAAGGCGAACGGGACGATCCAGAGCGGTTGCTCGACCAGCCAGAACAGCAGGAAGAGGACGAGGCCGATGAGGGCGTAGACGCCGCCGAAGAAGAGGCCGAAGCGGGGGGCGGCGCGGAAGTCGGCCCAGCCGGCGCGGAGGGCGGCGTAGACGTCGTCGGCGTTGATCCGGCGCACGACCGGGCGAAGCGGCGGCGTGTTGGTCGTTGCGGTGGACATCGACTCGTCTCCCCAAGGCATTGTTTGCCGAGTGTATTCCAGTTTGCGGCGAAGGGAAATCCGCTTGCGCCGGTCGCCGGGGCATTCGCAAAAGAACCGAAGTTTGATCGACCCAGAAATCGTATGGAAAACGTATGGCTCCCGCATCTTGATCAGAAGACTTCGCGCTCGCGAAGTCTCCGGGGTCCGTCCGGATCATGCGCCGGCAGGATGACCGTCGGCTGACGTGCGGCGAACTCCTTGATCCAGCGCAGCGTCGTGCGGGCTGTCGCCGCGTCGTTGGTGACGCCGTCGATGCGCTCGGCCCGGAGGTTCTCCTGGGAGTAGGTCGCGTCGCCGGCCAGGAGGTAGGCACAGTCGTCGCCGAAGACCACCACCGAGCAGTGGCCGGCGACATGGCCAGGGGTGGGCACCAGAACGACCCGACCGTCCGAGGTGAGGGGGTGGGAAGCCGGGAACGGTCCGATCGCGGGGCCGTCCATGTCCACCAGTTCGGGCGCCAGCCAGACGGGCCAGCGCTGCGGCAGGCAGCCCATCATCTTGCCGCGCAGTCCCGTGGAGACCGCGAAGTTTGCCCTGGGACCGATGACCCGCGTGTGCGGGAAGTGGTCGAGCCCGCCGGTGTGGTCGTGGTGGAAGTGGGTGAGCACGACGGCCGAGAGGTCTTTGGCCGGGTCGAGCCCCATCGCTGCGAGGCGCGGCCCCACCTCCTCCTCGGGCGCCACCCGGACCGACACCTGCCGGTAGAAGGGATTCCAGCCCGGCAGGTATCCAGGGACCGAGTTGCGCCAGGTATCGCCGGTGTCGACGAGGAAACGCCCTTCGGGATGCTCGACGAGGAAGCACAGGATCGGCAGCGGTTCGACCCACTGGCGATCGCGGAAGATGTCGATCTTCCGACCAATCGGCCCGCGATCCTCCCGTCCCGTCCGCTGGGCGGTCTTCATCCGGGCCTTCCCGGTTTCGATTGCGGTCACGGTGATCATTCACGTCTCCAAAAAGAGGGAACGTTCGCTTTATGACGGAAAACCTTCCGCTTGTAAAGAACGACCGTTCGTTTTATATGGAGCCATGCCGAAGATCTCCGACGAGCGCCGCGCGGCGCGCCGCACGCAAATTCTCGAGGCCGCCTGGACGTGTTTCCAACGGCAGGGGCTGCATGCGACAACCATGGACGACATCATCCGCAGCGCCGGCCTGTCGGCCGGCGCGGTCTATTCGTATTTTCCGAGCAAGGAGGAACTGATCCTCGCTGCGGTGACGGGCTCCCTCGGCGGACTTCGCGATCTCGTGGGACCGATCCTCGGGGCACGACCCCTGCCTGCGCCCGATGTGCTGGTCACGCAGATTATTGGAGGCGGTCGCGCGCTTCACCGCGCGTGACGGCTACGATCTGCGCCGGATCGCCCTTCTGGGATGGAGCGAGGCGCAGCGCAACGACGGGCTGCGCGAAACGATGAAGGCCTACTACCTGCCATTCCGTGCCGGTCTCGAAGCCGCGGCGACGGAGTGGCGGGTGGCCGGACTGCTGCCTCCGCAAGCCTCCGCTCCGGACGTCGCCAAAGCGATCCTCGCGATGGTGCTCGGGTTCGTCGTGCAATCCGCGATCCTCGGCGACGTCGAGCCCGCGGACATTCCCCGGGGGCTCCTTGGGCTCGGCGCAGGCCCCGGCCGTGCCCAGTGAGTCCGGGTGGAGCGGCGGTTGCCGCGATGCGGCCTACGTGACGCTGCTGGCGGCACAGACGATCGCAGCCTCGGCCATCTTCTGGATGTCCTTTCCCATCTTCCAGCAGGTCGTGGCGCGATCCGGGGAGCCGCAGTCCGTGCCGGCATCGACCGTCGTCCCTGTCGTGATCGCGGCACTGGTTCTGCAGGCCTGCTACTGGACGCGCTATCGACGTGTCGCGATCCGGCGCGCCGGTGCGCAATGCGTTCATCGGGCACCTCCTCCTCTTCGCGGCACGGGCCAGCTTCTTTTTCGGCAGCGCGCTGTTCTCTGCAATCTTCTTTCGCCACCTGCCTCAACTGGACGCGCTGCCGCCGCTCGGGCAAGGCGTGGCCAAGGCGGTCGTCTTCATGACCGTTCTGTTCTCGCTGTTCTGCTACTCCCTCGAGGTCGAACGACTGGGACGGGAAGTCGAACAGGGTCCCATCGCTTCCTCGCGAATTGACGATAGTCCGGATCAGAGATAGCCGAGCATCCGCCCGCAGACGAGGACCCCGAGCCAGATGAGCAGCGACTGCGCGCCGGCGCGGCGTTGCCTGGCGCGGGGTGCGCCGGCGAGCGCGCCGCCCCAGAAGAGGGCGTGGGCGAGGCCGATGGCGATCAGGGCGAGCTTGAGCGCGAAGAGCGGGAGCCGGGCGTAGTCGCTGGCCTGCACCGCGAAGAGAAGCGCGCCGGTGAGGATCGCCAGGACCGCGCCGAAGGCGGCCATGGGGCGGAGGAGGCGCAGCACGGTGTCGATGCGGATGTCGGCGCGCCAGAGGCCCATGAGGCGGAGGTTCATGGGAACGACCGCGCCGACGAGGAGTGCTATGCCGAGGACGTGCGCGGTGTTGATCGCCGGGTAGGTCCAGCGGGAGCGCCTGAGCAACGTCGCGAGCTCGCTCGCCTGGATGGCGGCGGCGAGTTCCTCCACCCTCAGCTCCGGTCGGGGTAGAGGTCGTAGAGCTTGCCGGCGATGATCACGCGCTCGGCCTTCATCAGCCGCTCGTCGGGGTTGCGCGAACGGTGGCCTTCGAGCGTCACCTCGGTGCCGTCGGCGAGGAGCGCCTCGGTCAGGCCGGCGCGATCGTTGCGGTAGGGCTGGCCGATCTCGGCGGTCCAGAGGCCGTCGGCGGCCTCGACGTCGAGCTCGCCGTGCGGGTTGCCGAGGCGCACGCCGCGGATGACCCCGGAGAGGGAGAACTCCTGGTCCTCGGCCCAGCCCCAGCCGTGGTGCGCCCGCGCCGCCAGAGGCACAAGCCCGGCGGCAGCGAGGCCAAGGATCAGTTGCCGGCGGTCGGGCATGGCGGTTCTCCTCGTGCAGGCCGTGGCGCAGGATAGCAGCCTGAGGGAGCCAGCCGAAAGTGCTGCGACGGGGGCCTCGGCTCATAACGGCGTGAGCGTGCGGTCAGTCCGTCAGCGAGGCTGGCGTCAGCCGCAGGAGCGCGCCGTCCTCGGCGTCGGTCAGGACCAGGATCGCGCCATCCGGGGCGATCTCGACGTCGCGGATCCGGCCGGCGTCGGTGAGGAGCCGCTCCTCGCCGGTCGACGGTGTCGCCGTCGAGGTCGAGCCGCACCAGCGCGCCCGGGTTCATCGCGCCGATCAGGACGTCGCCCTGCCAGTCCGGGAACATGGCGCCGTCGTAGAAGGCCATGCCGCCGGGGGCGATCACCGGGTCCCAGTAGTAGCGCGGCTGCTCCATCCCCTCGGCGCGCCGTCAGGCTCTCGCCGACCGGCGAGCCGTTGTAGTTCTCGCCGTAGCTGATCACCGGCCAGCCGTAGTTGGCGGCGGGTTCGATGCGGTTCAGCTCGTCACCACCCTTGGGGCCGTGCTCGACGGCCCAGAGCTGGCCGTCCGCGTCGAGGGCCGCGCCCTGGATGTTGCGGTGGCCGAGCGACCAGATGGTCGGGACGGCTTCGGCCAGGCCGGCGAAGGGATTGTCCGCCGGCGGGGTGCCGTCGAGGTTGATGCGGACGATCTTGCCGTAGGTCTTGTCGAGATGCTGGGCGTACTGCCGCTCTCGCTGGGTCTGGTGTTCGCCGGTGGTGATGAAGAGGTGGCCCGCACCGTCCGGGATGACGCGCGAGCCGTAGTGGTTGGTGGTGGGCGACGGCGGGTCCTGCACGAAGACGTCCTGCACGTCGGTGACGGATGCGCCGTCCTCGGCCAGCCGGCCGCGCGCCGCGGCGGTGGAGCTTCCTCGCGCCACGGGCTTGGCGTAGGTCCAGTAGATGATGCGGTCCTCGGCGAAGGTCGGCGAGACCGCCACGTCGAGGAGGCCGCCCTGGCCCCGGGCGAGCACCTCCGGCAGGCCCTGGACCGGGTCGGAGAGCGTGCCGTCGGGCGCCACCACGCGGAGGCGGCCGGGGCGCTCGGTCACCAGGTAGCCGCCGTCGGGGAGGAGGGCCATGCCCCAGGCGTGCTCGAGGCCGCTCGCGATGGTCTCGACCGCGAGGGTCAGGTCCGAGCGCTGCTCCGGGGCGCGGGTCTGCTCGGGGAAGGCGGGGTTGAACTCGGGGACGTTGGGCCGCCCTTGCTCCACCGCTGCAGACTGGGCGCAGGCGGCGGCGCCGGCCAGAAGGGCGGATGCCGTGAGGCAGAGGACGGTGCGCATGGCTGACTCCACGAAGTTCGACTCGGGAGACTAACCGGAGTCGGGCAGCGCTGTTCCGTCACGCCTGCGCGAGGCTGCCGGGCGCCGGCGAGCGGCGCCCGGCAGGGGGCTATTCGGCCGCGTGCTGCGGCGTGTCGTCGGTGACCGAGATCGCCTTGGCCGGGTCGGCGTTCCTGGCACGCTCGACCGCCTCGCGGACGCCGCGGCCATAGTCGGGGTGGACCTGGTCGAAGAGGCGGCACTGCCGCTCGACGATGGCGTCGGGGACGCCGCCCATGGCGGCGGCGATGTTGGAGAAGAGCCGGCGCCTTCTGGCCGTCGTCGAAGAGGTTGAACAGCGCGCGCGGCTGGCCGAAGTCGTCGTTGCCGATGCGGTGGTCGTAGCGCGCCGCGTCGCCGGAGATCCGCAGCGGCGGCTCCTGGGCGGTCTTGTCCTGCTGCGGGCCGTCGAAGGAGTTCGGCTCGTAGTAGGCGTCGGGGTTGCCGGTGTCGTTGCGGAAGAACCGCATCGTGCCGTCCTTGTGGTAGTGGTTCACCTCGACGACGGGGGCGTTGACCGGCATCGCCTCGTAGTGGGTGCCGAGCCGGTAGCGGTGGGCGTCGGCGTAGGAGAAGAGCCGCGCCTGCAGCATCTTGTCGGGGGAGTAGCTGATGCCGGGCACCACGTTCGACGGGCGAGAAGGCGGCGTACTCGATCTCGGCGAAGTAGTTCTTCGCGTTGCGGTTCAGCTCCATCACGCCGATGTCGATCGGCGGGTAGTCGCCGTGCGGCCAGACCTTGGTCAGGTCGAAGGGGTTGTACGGCGTCTTCTCGGCGTCGAGCTCGGGCATGATCTGGACCTGCACGGTCCACTGCGGGAAGTGGCCCTCGGCGATGCCGTTGTAGAGCTGCTCCTGGTAGCTCTCGCGGGTCTCGCCGATGACCTTCTCGGCCTCGCCGTTGGTCAGGTGCTTGTGGCCCTGGCGGGTCTTGAAGTGGAACTTGACCCAGAAGCGCTCGCCGGCGTCGTTCCAGAGCGAGTAGGTGTGGCTGCCGTAGCCGTTCATGAACATCGGCGCGACCGGGATGCCGCGGTCCGACATGAGGATGGTGACCTGGTGCAGGCTACTCCGGGCGAGAGCGACCAGAAGTCCCACATGGCCGTCGGGCGAGCGCAGGTTGGTCGCGGGGTGGCGCTTCTGGGTGCGGATGAAGTCGGGGAACTTGAGCGGGTCGCGGACGAAGAAGACCGGGGTGTTGTTGCCGACGAGGTCCCAGTTGCCTTCCTCGGTGTAGAACTTGAGCGCGAAGCCGCGCACGTCGCGCTCGGCGTCGGCCGCGCCCTGCTCGCCGGCGACGGTGGAGAAGCGGGCGAGCATCGGCGGTCTCGGCGCCGGGCTGCAGCGCCTTGGCGCGGGTGTACTTCGAGATGTCGCCGGTGATCCTGAGCGTGCCGAAGGCGCCCCAGCCCTTGGCGTGCACGACCCGCTCGGGGATGCGCTCGCGGTTCTGGTGCGCGAGCTTCTCGATGAGCTGGTAGTCCTGCAGCAGCACCGGGCCGCGGGCGCCGGCGGTCAGCGAATTCTGGTTGTCGGGAACCGGCGCGCCGGCCGTGGTTGTCAGCTTCTTGGTCATCGTGAACTCCCCTGGAAGTGATCTGGACCCGGGTATACGCGCGGCGAGCGATAATGGGAAGTTGCATTAACTTCGCGTTCACGATAGGATGAGAGTTATGACTATCACGCTCCGGCAGCTCAGGTTCCTGTCCGCGCTTGCGGCGGAGGGGCACTTCGGCCGGGCGGCGGCGGCCGTGAACGTCAGCCAGCCGGCGCTATCGGTGCAGATCCGCGAGCTCGAGGCGGCGCTCGGGGCGCGGCTGGTGGAGCGCGGCGGGCGCAGGGTGGTCGTCACGCCGACCGGGCGCGAGGTGCTGCGGCGGGCGCGGCGGATCCTCGACGAGGTGAGCGAGATCGAGCAGGTGGCGCGCTGGGACCGCGGGCTGGCGGGGCGGCTGCGGATCGGGGTGATCCCCACGGTGGCGCCGTACCTGCTGCCCTCGGCGTTGCCGGCGCTCCGGGCGCGCAACCTGTCGCTGGACCTCGGGGTGCGGGAGGCGCAGACCGAGCGCCTGATCGAGGAGGTGCGGGAGGGCGCGCTCGATGCGGCGGTGGTGGCGCTGCCGGCGCCGGAGGAGGGGCTGGTGGCGGCGGCGCTCTTCGAGGACCGCTTCCTGCTGGCCGGGAGCCCGGCGCGGATCGCGGCGCTGGCGAGCGGGGCGATGGGGCTGCACCCCGAGGACATGGAGGCGGGACATCTGCTGCTGCTCGACGACGGGCACTGCCTTGCCGACCAGACGCTCGCGGCCTGCGCGGTCGACCGCTCGCGGGTCCGGATGGATTTGCGCGCGGCGAGCCTGGCCACGCTGTGCCGGCTGGTGTCGGAGGGGTTCGGGCTGACGCTGCTGCCGGAGCTCGCGGTGCGGGCGGAATGCGCGGCGGCGCCGGGGCTGCGGCTGATGCGCTTCGCCGCGCCCGAGCCGATGCGGACGATCGGGCTGGTGCGCCGGGCGCTGTCGGTGGACGACGGCTGGTTCGGCGAGCTTGCGGCGATCCTGGGCGAGGCGGGGCGGGCGGAGATCGCCGCAGGCGGCGTGAGGCGCATTGCCGTTTTTGCGCGCTGACTTTCCCGCGCGCGGGCACTATGTTGGCGGACGACACCGAAGGCGGGGATGCGCATGACCACACCACGCGACTTGCAGGACCGCGCCCAGCGCCACCCGGAGAAGGCGCATCGGGCGGATGCGCCGATCCTGCGCAAGCCGGACTGGATCCGGGTGAAGGCGCCGACCTCGGAGGGCTACAAGCGGACCCGCGACATCCTGCGCGAGAACCGGCTGGTGACGGTCTGCGAGGAGGCGGGCTGCCCGAACGTGGGCGAGTGCTGGAGCCAGGGGCACGCGACCATGATGATCATGGGGGAGGTGTGCACGCGGGGCTGCACCTTCTGCAACGTGGCGACGGGGCGGCCGGATGCGCTGGACGTGTTCGAGCCGGGGCGGGTGGCGGTGGCGGTGGAGAAGCTGGGGCTGAACCATGTCGTCATCACCAGCGTCGACCGGGACGACCTGGAGGACGGCGGCGCCGAGCATATCGCCCAGACGATCCGGGCGGTGCGGCGGAAGAATCCGGGGACCACGATCGAGGTGCTGGTGCCGGATTTCCTGCGCTGCCCGGCCATCGGCGCTGGAGACGGTGGTGGCGGCGAAGCCGGACGTCTTCAACCACAACCTCGAGACGGTGCCGGGGCTCTATCCGGAGGTGCGGCCGGGGGCGCGGTACTTCCACAGCTTGCGGATTCTGCAGCGGGTCAAGGAGCTTGACCCGGCGATGTTCACCAAGTCCGGCATCATGGTCGGCCTCGGCGAGGAGCGGCAGGCGGTGCTGCAGGTGATGGACGACATGCGGGCGGCGGACGTGGATTTCCTGACCGTCGGGCAGTACCTGCAGCCGACGCCGAAGCACCACGCGGTGGCGCGGTTCGTGACGCCGGACGAGTTCGAGGGCTACCGCAAGGCGGCGGCGGGCAAGGGGTTCCTCATGGTCTCGGCGACGCCGCTGACGCGGTCGAGCTATCATGCCGGCGACGATTTCGCGCGGCTGCGGGCGGCGCGGCTGGCGCGGCTGGGCGGGGCCTGAGGCGGCGGGCGGCCCGTCGGGCGCCGTTGGTCGAGGCGATGGGTGGGCAGGCGGCAGTTGCCGCCACAAGGAGCGCGCAGGTGCGCGCATTGTTTTTTGTTTGTTTTCCGCCTGTTGGCGGAAAACGACTGCTCTCCAGGTTAGCATGCCAGTATGAAACGGGGCGCGCGCTCGCCGGCAGGAGCGGCGTGTCGAAGCGGTGTGGTGGGGCTATCGCGGGAGGCGGAGGGTGGCGCGGAGGCCGCCGAGCTGCGGGCTGGTGCCGAGGTCCAGGCTGCCGCCGTGGCTGCGCGCGACGTCCATGGCGATGGAGAGGCCGAGGCCGACGCTGCCGCCTTCGGTCTGGGGGCGAGCGGCGTCGAGGCGGATGAAGGGCTGCAGCGCGCGGGCGCGGTCGGCCTCGGGGATGCCGGGGCCGTCGTCCTCGACCACGAAGGCCAGCCACTTGTCGGAGAGGCGCACGGTGAGGAGCACGCGGCTGCCGTGGCGGGCGGCGTTTCCGACGAGGTTGTGCAGCGCCCGGGCGACCGCGCCGGCGCGAAGCGGAACCGTCGGCCCGCCGACGGCCGCGCCCGTCGCCGACCAGGCTCACCTCGGCGCCGGCGCGGCGGGCGTCCTCGGCGACGCTTTCGGCGAGCGCGAAGGGCTCGGTGTCGACGGTCTCCTCGAGGCTGTCGCCGCGGGCGAAGGCGAGGAACTCGCCCAGCATCCGCTCCATCTGGTCGGTGTCCTGCAGGAGGTCGCGGGTCTCCTCGCTCTCGTCCATGAGCGCCAGGGTCGAGCTTCATGCGGGTGAGCGGGGTGCGCAGGTCGTGGCTGACGCCGGAGAGCATCTGCGTGCGCTGCTCGATCTGGCGCTCGAGGCGCGAGCGCATGGAGAGGAAGGCGGCGCCGGCGCGGCGGACCTCCTCGGCGCCGGCGGGGCGGAAGGGGACGGAGCGGCCCTTGCCGAAGGCCTCGGCGGCTTCGGCCATGGCCCGGATCGGGCGGACCTGGTTGCGCAGGAAGAGGATCGCCACGGCGGTGAGCAGGAGCGCGGCCAGGATCATCAGGACGAGGAGCTGGTGCGGGTTGGAGACCGACAGGCGGTCGCGCGGGATGGTGGCCTCGAGCACGCCGAGCGCGGGTCTGGATACGGAGCACCGCGCTGTGCGGTTCGGAGAGGTCGATGTGCAGCGGCTCGCGGAAGGACGCCTGGAAGGTCTCCACCACCTTCGCGCCGGTGATGTCGAAGACGTCGCGGACGACGCCCGGGCGTGAGCGTGGCGCCGGGCTCGAGCCGCAGCCAGAGGTCGAGCGGGCGCGAGAGCTGGGAGATGCGCAGCGCCGCCTGCGCCGGGTCGCCGGCGGTGTCGATCTCCTCGACCGCGTAGGCGAGCTCGTAGGCGACGTTGCGGGTCATCTGCTCGGTGACGCGCTGGTAGTGGCGCTGGAAGAAGACCAGCCCGACCACGAGTTGCAGCGACGACGATCGGAACCAGTAGGATCGTCGAGCGCCCGGCCGAAGAGGCTGCGCGGAAGGAACGATCGGAGGGAGGCCATGGGCGAGAGGGTTACGCGCGGTCCGGGATGCGCGCAAGGAAGGAGCGCATGGCCCGGGCCCGTTCGATCTGAGCCATGCGCCGCCGGTGGGGGTGGCCGAGGCGGTGGCGCCGGGGCTGCGGGTGGTGACGGCGCCGAACGCCGGGCCGATGACGTTCACGGGGACGCGGAGCTACATCGTCGGCGAGGGCGAGGTGGCGGTGATCGACCCGGGGCCGGACGATCCGCGGCACCTGGGCGCGCTGGCGGCGGCGGTGGCGGGCGAGCGCGTGGCGGCGGTGCTGGTGACGCATGCGCACCGCGACCACAGCGCCGGGGCGCGGGCGTTCGCGGACGCGCGTGGGCGCGCCGGTGCTGGCGCATGGCGATCCGGCGGGTGCACGGAGCGCCGCGATGGCGCGGCTGGCGGCGGCGGGCGGGATCGGCGGCGGCGAGGGGATCGACCCGGGCTTCCGGGCGGACCGGCGCATCGGCGAGGGCGAGGTGGTGGCGGGGCCGGGCTGGACGCTGACGGCGCTCGCGACGCCGGGGCATACGGCGGACCATCTGAGCTTCGCCTGGGCGGAGGGAAATGCGCTCTTTTCCGGGGATCACGTCATGGGGTGGGCGACGACGCTGATCTCGCCGCCGGACGGGGATCTCGGGGCGTTCCGGGCGAGCCTCGTGCGGCTGCAGGGGCGGCGGGAGGCGGTCTACTATCCCGGGCACGGGGCGCCGGTGGGCGACCCGCAGGGGCTGATCGCGGCATGTGCTGGCGCACCGGGCGGCGCGGGAGGCGGAGATCCTGGCCGCGTTGGCGCGCGGCCCGGCGACGGTGGCGGGGCTGGTGGCGGAGATTTATGCCGCCGTCGATCCGGCGCTTCGCGGTGCGGCGGGGCGGAACGTGCTGGCGCATCTGGTCGACCTGGGCGAGCGGGGCGTCGCGGTGGCCGAGGGGCCGCCGGCGACGGGTGCCTGGCGGCTGGCGTAGCCGCGGCGGCGCATTCGACACGGCCGCTGAAACTTATCCGGAAGGGCGCTCGTAGCTGGTCGTATCCCGCGAGATCGCGGGTGCCAACCGGAAGGAAACCGCCATGACTGCCACTTTCGCTCGTCTCGCCCTCGGGGGCGCCCTCCTCGCCGGAAGCGCCTTCGCCGCTCTGGCCGAGAATCCCATGGTCGGGGGCGCCGAGATGTTTCCGCAGAAGAACATCGTCGAGAATGCGGTGAACTCGGCCGACCACACCACGCTGGTCGCGGCGGTGCAGGCCGCGGGGCTCGTCGAGACGCTGCAGGGCGAGGGGCCGTTCACGGTGTTCGCCCCGACCAATGACGCTTTCGCGGGGCTGCCGGCCGGCACGGTCGAGATGCTGCTCAAGCCCGAGAACAAGGATCAGCTGGTCGAGATCCTGACCTGCCACGTGGTGGCCGCCGACGCGATGTCGGATGCCATCGCCAAGATGGTCGCGGACGACGGGGGCGAGCATCCCGTCACGACCGTGGGGGGCTGCGTCTTCACCGCCACCACCAAGGGCGGCGCGATCATGATCCGCGACGGCCAGGGGAACGTGGCCAACGTCACCATCGCCGACGTCGACCAGTCGAACGGCGTG
This sequence comes from uncultured Alphaproteobacteria bacterium, assembly GCA_963844375.1. Classification (GTDB taxonomy): domain Bacteria; phylum Pseudomonadota; class Alphaproteobacteria; order Rhodobacterales; family Rhodobacteraceae; genus Amaricoccus. The sequence goes on from CAWJOI010000012.1 coordinate 124,163, forward strand.
ATCCACGTGATCGACAAGGTGCTCCTGCCGGCGTCCTGACGACGGACGGGCAAGTCTTCGCGGTCCGGTCAGTTCCGGGCCGCGAAGGCGTAGGTCCGGCGCAGCCGCGGGCGCGCGCGACCTCAGGCGAGGGGCGTGTGGCCCGGGCGGGCGTTCGGGCCGGAGAGGAGGCCGAGGGCGGCGTTGAAGGCGCCGGTCTCTCGGAGGCGGGCGATCTTGCCGGCGAGGGGGGTCCAGTCGTCGTGCTGGTCGATGGCGGACCAGATCGCCTCGACCTCGGCGATGAGCATGGTTTCAGGAGTGTCGCGGGCGGCGACGGGGTGGGGCGCCGCCGCGGCCAGGCCGGGAGCGGGGGGAAGCGCGCGCAACCCCTCGATGACCTCGGCCCAGGCGGCGGTCTCGAAGAGCGGTTTCAGCGGGCTTGCTCGCAGCCGCTCGGGGAGGCCGCCGCCCAGCAGGTCGTGGAAGACCTGCTGGAAGGGGGGTGAGGTCTCCTGCATCGTCGCCCAGAAGCGATGCATGAGGGCGCGCGCCGGTTCGGGGTCGCCGGGGAGGAGACCGAGGCGGGCGAAGGTCTGGCGGGCGAGGGCGGTCTGGAAGCGGTCGGGGAAGCTGTCGAAGACAGGCTCGATGCGCGTGCGGTCGGAGAGGGGGAGCAGGCACTCGCCGAGGCGGGCGAGGTTCCAGTTCAGCGCCTCGGGCTGGCGGGCGAAGGCGTAGAGGCCGGTCTGGTCGAAGTAGGCGGCGGTGAAGGCCGGGTCGAAGCGGTCGAGGAAGCGCCAGGGGCCGTAGTCGAAGCTCTCGCCGGTGATGGTGATGTTGTCGGTGTTGAGCACGCCGTGGACGAAACCGGCGGCGAACCATTCGGCGGCGAGGGTCGCGACGGCGCCGGTGATGCGGTCGTAGAGGCCGGCGACCGGGTCGGGGTCGGCGGCGGCGTCGGGCCAGTAGTGGGCGATCGCGTGGTCGACGAGGCGGCGGAGCGCCTGCGTCTCGCCGTGGGCGGCGAGGCGCTGGAAGGTGCCGATGCGGATGTGGCTGTGGCTGAGGCGGACGAGGACGGAAGAGCGGGTGGGCGAGGGCTCGTCCCCGCGTTGCAGCGCCTCGCCCGTCTCGACCAGCGAGAAGGTCTTGGAGGTATAGACGCCGAGCGCCTCGAGCATCTCGGTGGCGAGGATCTCGCGCACGCCGCCCTTGAGCGTCAGGCGGCCGTCGCCCATGCGCGACCAGGGGGTCTGGCCGGAGCCCTTGGTGCCGAGGTCGAGCAGGCGGCCGTCGCTCAGGTCGCGCGCCTGGGCGAAGAGAAAGCCGCGGCCGTCGCCGAGGTCGGGGTTGTACACGCGGAACTGGTGGCCGTGGTAGCGCAGCGCCAGCGGCTCCGGGAAGCTGCCGGGCAGCGGATCGAAGCGGGCGAAATGGGCGATCCAGTCGGGGTCGGAAAGGCCGTCGAGGCCGATGCGGGCGGCCCAGCGGTCGTTGCGGAAGCGCAGGCTGCGTCTCGGGGAAGTCCGCCGGGCGGACCGGGTCGAAGAAGGCCTCGCCGAGATCGGCGTGGGTCGTCGCGGGCCGGAAGTGGGGGGTGTGCCATGACCCGGCCATATGCGGGCTCCCGAAGCGCTGCGACAAGGGGCGTGGAACCAATCGCCCCGGGGGTGCGTTCTTGGTCATGAGCGAGCGATCGCCGCTCGAGTGAGCGGACGCTCATGAATCAACGTTGGAAGGATTAGTCCCGTGAGAAGCAAGTTTCTTACTGCCGTGTCAGCCGCCGCGCTGTCGGTAGCGCTGATGTCCGCCGCTCCGGTCATGTCGCAGGAGCAGCAGCTCAGCGACTCTGCCCACGCCGGCATGGCGGCGCTCGGGATCGACACCACCGGCGTCATGATGACGGCGGATCAGGCGGCGCAGATCGAGAACGTGCTCGGCTCCAGCGACACCGACGAGATCAAGAAGGCGGCCATCGAAGAGATCGTCGGGGGCGAGGCCACCGCCACCGGGCGCCTCGGCACCGACCAGCTCCGGTCCTCGATCAGCTCGCAGATGTCGGCGCTTGGGCTCGACACCGAGGTCGTTCCGATGCTGAGCGTCGAACAGCTGGCGGGGATCGAGAACGTCACCGCCTCGTCCGCGACCGACGAGTCGAAGAGGGCGCAGATCGACGCAATTACCGGCGCCACCGTGGCCGGGGCCGGGGCGATGGGCGCGAATGACCCCGCGATCATGGCCGACGTTGCCGGGCTGGGGATCAACACCAACGAGATCGGCGTGCTGAGCGCGGATCAGATGACCCAGATCCAGACGGTGCTGAGCGGCACCGGCGCCGATGCCGACAAGAAGGGCCAGATCGAGCGCATCATTGCCAACTAGGCAGTCCCCCGATGCGTTCCGAGGAGGGCCGGTCCGAAAGGGCCGGCCCGACCTCGTTCAGGGGCAGGTGTCAGGCCGGTACGCCGGTCATCTGGTGCAGTTGCGCCACGGTCGCGGGTTCCAGCCTGAGCGCCTCGGCGAGTTCGTGCAGATATGCCTTCTCGTGGTCGGTATCGGCGTCGATGGCGAGGATGGAGGCGGCGTAGATCTGCGCCGCCTGCGCCGGGTTGCGGGCCTCGGAGGCGAGGCCGGCCACGTCGAGCGGCCGGGCCATCTCGTCGAGGACGAACTGCTTCTCCTCCGGCGTCACGCTGTCGGCGCTGATCTTGCCGATGATCTTCTGCATCTCGCCCTGGTCGATCTGGCCGTCCGCCTTGGCGGCGCTGATCATCGCCTTCAGCACGACACGCTCGGTCTCCGGGCCGGTCACCGCCCGGATCTCCTCGCGGTCGATCGGCGCGGGTGCGGCAGAGGCAGCACCGGCCTGCCGCGCCTGGACAGCCTTGAGCGCGCCGATGGCGAGGGTTCCGAGCACGGCCATCGCGCCACCCGCGCGCCGCGCCACCGAGCCCGCCGCCGAGAAGCGCCCCCGCGGCAGCGCCGATGCCGCCGATCTGGGCGCCGGAGAGGCCGCCCACCTGATCCTGTCGCAGGAAGTCCTTGGCCTTGTCCCCGAACCCGCCGGCGCCGCGCGCCGCCGAGCGCGTTCTGCAGCTGGCCGAAGATGCCGTCGAGCCCGCCGCGGTCCATGTTCTGCGCGGTGTCCTGCAGGCGTCCGCGGGTCTGCGTCTGCCCGCCCATGCCCTGCTGCATGATCTGTCCGAGAATGTCGCCAAAGCTCATGGGTCTCCCCTCCCTGTATGGCCGCCTCCCCCGACGACCGCTGCGGCGAAAGCTAGCAGAAGAGGTGCGGCCACGCCAAGGATTTGCCCGAGCGGCGAACGGTGGCGCCGAATGGCGGCCGGGCGACTGGTCCGCGTTCAGCGGTCTTCGTCTTCCTGGTCGTCCTCGATCCGGATCTTCTCGGCCATCAGCCGCGCCTCGATCCGGTCGTATTCGCGCTGTGCGGCCGTCTGGTCCGCATGAACGACCTGGTCGAGATCGTCGTTCAGCGTCGCCAGCCCCGCGCCGATGCTGTCCTCGTCCATGCGCCGCCGCGCGGCAAGCTTCTCCTGTGCCGCGGCGATCGCCGCCGCGAGGCGCTCCCTGCGCGCATCAAGCGTAGATTTGTCCATCAAGGTCCGCTCCTCACCGTTCGGCCAGACTTCCACTGCGGGACGAGCTATTCACCCTTCCCGGGGACGTCAAGCCGCGGCTGCGGGGGGCATCTTCGAGATCATGCGGATCAGTCCCCACCCGTCACCCGGCGGCATCTTCGCCCGGGCGGCGAGGGGCGGCAACTGCGCAGGGTTGAAGGGGTTAAAGGCACCCCGGCCGAGTTAAGCGAACGTTAACCAAACTAGTTTACAGACCGTTTCATTAGAACCCGGCAGAAAAGTGGGCATCAGCATTCTCGCTGGAGGCAAATGCTTTGATCGACGCCGTCGCCGCCCTTTCCCTCCTGCCACTCTTCCTCCTCATCGGATGGCGCACCGGAGGCATCTCACTTCGGCCCGGGCGCGAGCCGGGGGTATATCGGGGGCGGGCGGAATATTGGAACCGTCATCGCGGGTAGTCGCTCGTTTAGGGCAAAAGGCCGGTCCAGAAAAGGACCGGCGCCCTCGGCCAACGCTCTCCAGCACGAGAGAAGGGCGCAGTTGGCTAGCGGAAAAACTGAAGGAATTCAGTAAAGAAGGGCGCGTCCCTTTCGGGCCTGCCCGTTAACATTTCGAGCGCGAATACTCTACTAGCCAACGGAGATTTGGGGCATGCTGGAAGCGGCATCTTCGCGAGAGGAGATCGTTTTGATGGCAAATCTCTTAGCTATTTCCGCCTTCTTTGTATCCATTTCCATCCTACTATTGTTTATTGGTGTCCACTAAGCCCTTTAACCGCTTCACCCTCGTTCGCTCGCCGCCTTGGCACGTCTCGGGCGAGGATGCCGTTGGGTAAGCGGACGCTCTGCGCCGTCATGGGCTGCGCCCACACGTCTCAGTGAGCGCCATCTGCATCGCTGCAACCGTCATCTTCAGGTTATGATGTCCTGAGCCTAGGACGCCTGTTCCTTAGCCCCGTGCCCGCTGGCAAGCGGGTTTCCGTCCTGCACCCACATCATCCGCAGCTCGGCCTTCCCGAGCGAGCCGACTTCGAGCACCGCAGCACCCGCTTGAGCGCCGGCCCGTGCCGGCCGCCCAGCGCAGCGACGGGGATTTGCGCCTGATATCCGCAGGCCAGCACTCGATGTGGGCGATCAGCTCGGCCATAGACACCCTCAAGGTTTCAGCCTTCGGTGCTGACACGGCGCTGACATGAGTTTCTGGGACCGGGCGTCTTCTCCGCTAAGTCCTTGATTTAGTGGCGCGGTTGACGGGGCTCGAACCCGCGACCTCCGGCGTGACAGGCCGGCACTCTAACCGACTGAGCTACAACCGCGCACTGGCGAGCCGCGCAGGCGCGGGTCACCGGGGGCCTTTTAGGAGGCGTCAGGAGGGTCGTCAAGCGGATTGCGGGGCGGGCGCTGGCCGGGTGGCCGCCGGGGGGCGGCGGGGTCCTCCGCCGGGTGGTCGTCGTAGCGGTCGGAGAGGATGCGGGCGGCCTGGCCGCTCGGATCCTCGAACTGGTTGTGGCGCAGCGCCCAGAAGAAGCCGAGGAGTGCGATGAGGCCGAGAACGAGCGCGGCCGGGATCAGGATGACGAGGATGTTCACCGCCGGACGCTCAGGCGCGTCGCGTTCAGCGCCACCACGATCGAGCTCGCCGACATGGCGATGGCGGCGATGAGCGGGGTGACGTGGCCGGCGAGCGCGATCGGCACGGTCACGATGTTGTAGCCGAACGACAGCGCGAAGTTCTGCAGGATGCGGCGGCGGGCGACGCGCGCGAGATCGAGCGCGTCGGCGGCGCGGTCGATGCGGTCGCCGAGGATGATGAGGTCGGCCGCGCTGCGGCTGGCGTCGATGGCCGAGGCGGGGGAGATCGAGACGTGGGCGGCGGCAAGGGCGGCGGCGTCGTTGAGGCCGTCGCCGATCATCAGCACGCGATGGCCGGCGGCGCGCAGGGCGTCGAGCTCGGCGACCTTGTCCTCGGGGGTGGCGCCGGCGATCCAGCGGTCGATGCCGAGGCGCTCGGCAAGGGCGCGGACGGGGCCTTCGGAATCGCCGGAGAGGAGCATGACGGGCAGGCCGGCGGCATGCAGGCGCGCGACGGTCGCCGCCGCTTCCGGGCGGGGGGCGTCGGTGAAGGTGAGGGCCGTGGCGGGGGCGTCGCCGATGCGGAGCCATGCGGCGGTGCCGGTCGAGGGGGCGGTCTGCGCCCACCCATTCTGCGCGGCCGAGCCGGACGGGCGTGCCGCGGAGCGAGCCTTCGGTGCCGAGGCCCGGGTGCTCGCGGATGCCCGTGACGCGCGCCGGGCGGATGCGGGCGTCGGCGGCGGCTCGGGCGATGGCGCGGGAGAGCGGGTGGTCGCTGCCGGCGGCGAGCGCGGCGGCGGCGGCGAAGGCGGCGGGGTCGAGGTCAGCGGCGTTGGTCAGCGTGGGCTGGCCGGTGGTCAGCGTGCCGGTCTTGTCGAGGACGACGACGTCGACGGCCGCGAGCTTCTCCAGCGCCTCGCCGTCCTTGAGCAGGATGCCCTCGCGGAAGAGGCGGCCGGAGGCGGCGGTCAGGACCGCCGGCACCGCGAGGCCGAGCGCGCAGGGGCAGGTGACGATGAGGACGGCGGCGGCGATGTTGGTGGCGAGGCGCCAGTCCTGGGTGCGCGACGCCCCAGCCGAGAAGGGCGGCGAGGGCGAGGACGTAGACGACCGGGCTGTAGGCGCGGGAGGCGCGGTCGGCGAGGCTGGCGTAGCGGCCGCGGCTGCGCTCGGCCGTCTCGACGAGGCGGCCGATCGCGCCGAGCAGCGTGTCCTCGCCGAGCGCGTCGGCGCGCAGCTCGATCGGGCCGGAGAGGTTGAGCATGCCGGCGTGGACGGTGGCGCCGGGGGCGACGGGCTCCGGCATGGTCTCGCCGGTAAGGAGCGAGGGGTCGATCTCGGAGCGGCCCGCCGTGACGGTGCCGTCGACGGGGATGCGCGCGCCGGGCGCGACGGCGAGGATGTCGCCGGGGCGGACGGCGTCGAGGGGCACGGTGGCGCGGCTGCCGTCGGGGGCGATGCGCTCGGCGGTGCGGACCTCGAGCGCCGCGATCTCGGCGGCGGCGGAGCGGGCGCCGGCGCGGGTGAGGTGCGCGAGGTAGCGTCCGACGAGGAGGAAGAAGGTCAGCATCAGCGCCGCTTCGAAGAAGGCGCTGGGGCCGGACAGCATGGTCTCGCGCAGGCTGACGGCGAGCGCGAGCAGGATGGCGGTGGAGATGGGCACGTCGATGTCGAGGCGGCCGGCGGCGAGGGCGCGCAGGCCGTTGCGGAAGAAGGGCTGCGCCGCGAAGGCGACGGCGGGCAGCGCGATGGCGGCCGAGAGCCAGTGCATCAGGTCGCGGGTCGAACCTTCGGCGCCGGACCAGACCGCGACCGAGAGGAGCATGACGTTCATCGAGGCGAAGCCCGCCACGGCGATGCGGGCGAGAAGGTCGCGGCCCTCGGCGTCGGTGCGGGTGGCCTCGAGCGCGGCGCTGTCGAGGGGGCGGGCCTCGTAGCCGCGCGCGGCCAGGGCGGCGATGAGGCGTCCCTCCAGGCCGGGGGCGTCCTCGGCGGTGACGGAGGCCCGCTTGAGCGTGAGGTTGACGCGGGCGGCGGCGACGCCGGGAAGGGCGTCGAGGGTGCGCTCGACGCCGGCGATGCAGGCGGCGCAGTGGATCGCGGGCAGCGAGAGGTCGATCCGGCGGAGCTGGGCGGGCGCGCGGGCCGCGGCGCCGGCGATCGTCCTGGTGTCGGGGGCGGCGGCGCAGGCGGGACAGGCGGCGAGGGCGGCGTCGGTCATCGGTCGATCTTGGGGCGGACGTGGATGTCGCGGCTCTGGCGGAAGGCGGTGCCGTCCGTCGGCGGTGGCGCTGATCTCGACCCGCCAGCTTCCGGGCGCGAGCGGGGCGTGGGCGGCGTAGCCGTCGGGGGTGGCCTCCAGAACGAGGGGCTGGTCGCTGCGGCTGGTCGTCGGCCGCCCGACGGTGACGGCGAGCGTCGCGGGACGGATGGTCTGGCCGTAGGCGTCGGTGATGCCGATGGCGAGGACGTCGTCCGCCTGGTCGACCTCCACCGTCCAGCCGAGCGCCATCTGGGCGGCGCGGAGGCGGTCGAACTGCTGGCTGGCGGTGTAGCTGTCGGAGACCACGAGGCCGGAGAAGGTGCCGATCGCGGTCCACATCAGCACGATGTTGGGGATGAGGAACGTGAGGAAGAAGGCGAGCGCGATCAGCGCGACTCGGCGGCCGGTCAGCACGCGCGGCGCGGCAGTGGTCATGGCTGCCGCCCGTGGAACACGGTCTCCTCGCGCGCCTGCCTTCCCGAGCCCGCGTCCTCGGCGACCAGCGCCACCGGCATCAGCGGCTGGGCGTTGGCCGGGCTGTCGGGGGTGCTGGTGAGGTAGACCCGCTGGCGGAGCGTGGCGTTCGCCGGGACGGTGACCTCGAGCCCGGCGGCGCCCTGAAGCTCGAGGGCGAGCGGGGCCTCGGCGTCGGCGGAGAGGCGGAAGACGCGGTCGTAGCCGGTCATGTTGCGCAGGCGGAGCTCGTAGGTGTTGCGGATCGAGCCGTCGGAGAGGGTGACGTTGACCGGGTTGCGCACCGGGTCGGCCGAGATGGCCATGTCGGTGCGCAGCACCAGCGCTGCGATCAGCGCGAGGCCGATGCCGGACCAGAGCACGGTGTAGAGCAGCACCCGCGGGCGCAGGATGCGGCGCCAGACCGGGATCGGCGCGGCGCCCGCGCGCTCGCGCTCGCCGTCGGCGAGGGTGACGTAGTCGATCAGGCCGCGCGGGCTTGCCGATCTTGTCCATCACCTCGTCGCAGGCGTCGATGCAGAGCGCGCAGGTGATGCAGGCGAGCTGCTGGCCGTCGCGGATGTCGATGCCCATCGGGCAGACGTTGACGCAGGCGTAGCAGTCGATGCAGTCGCCGAGCGTGCTCGGCCTCGGCGGACTTGCGGTGCTTGCCGCGCGGCTCGCCGCGCCAGTCGCGGTAGGCGACGGTGAGCGTCTCTTCGTCCATCATCGCCGCCTGGATGCGCGGCCAGGGGCACATGTAGATGCAGACCTGCTCGCGCATGAAGCCGCCGAAGACGAAGGTGGTGGCGGTCAGGATGGCGATGGAGAAGTACGCGGCCGGCGGGGCGCTGAAGGTGAAGAGCTGGCGCAGGAGGGTCGGGGCGTCGGCGAAGTAGAAGACCCAGGCGCCGCCGGTGGCGATGGCGATGAGGAGCCAGGTGGTCCACTTGATGGCGCGGAGGCGGATCTTGGTGGCGGTCCAGGGCGCGTTCCACAGGCGGACGCGGGCGTTGCGGTCGCCCTCGATCCAGCGCTCGACGAGGATGAAGAGGTCGGTCCAGACGGTCTGCGGGCAGGTGTAGCCGCACCAGACCCGGCCCAGCGCCGAGGTGAAGAGGAAGAGGCCGAGGCCGGCCATGATCAGGAGGCCGGCGACGAAGTAGAACTCCTGCGGCCAGATCTCGATGAAGAAGAAGTAGAAGCGGCGGTTGGGGAGGTCGATCAGCACCGCCTGGTCGGGAAGCGCCGGGCCGCGGTCCCAGCGAATCCAGGGGGTGATGTAGTAGATGGCCAGGGTCACGCCCATGATCCACCACTTCAGCGTGCGGAAGCGGCCCTTCACCCGGCGCGGGAAGATGGGCTCCGCGGCGGCGAAGAGCGGTGGCGGATCGGTGCTGGCCTGACTCACGAGGGAAGGCTCCCGGCTTGCGGCCACACGTTACACCGGCGTCGCGGCGATGGCGAATGGCTTTCCGCCCGGCTGCGGCAATCCGTCCCGCTGGCTTACGCCGCGGGGATGGCGTGGCGGCGGAGCCAGGCGACGAAGGACTTCAGCGGCGGGCGCATCACGCCGGGGCGCGTGACGATGTAGTAGCCGAGACCGGGCCGGGTCTCCTCGAAGAGCACCTTGAGCCGGCCGGAGGCGAGCTCGCGCTCGACCAGCGCGGTGGTGGACAGCGAGACGCCGTCGCCGTTGCGCAGGCCCTCGAGCACCATGTGGCCGGGCAGGTGGGTCACGTTCTCTTTCCTGGGCGCGTCCACGCCGCGGTCACGCAGCCACGCCGACATTTCGCTGGTGCCGAACTCCTGCAGCCAGGGGAGGTCGAGGATGTCGCGGGGGTGGGTGATGCTGCGTTCGCCGATCAGCGACGGCGCGCCGACGAGGACAAAGGTGGTGGGCATGAGCAGATCCGCCCGGAGCCCGCTCCAGGCGCCGGTGCCGTAGCGGATCGCAACGTCGATGCCGCCGGGCTTGAGCTCGACGAGTTGCGCGGTCGGGTTGAGCATCAGCTCGACCTCCGGGTGCTCGTGGCGGAACTCGGAGAGCCGCGGCATCAGCCAGCTCATGGCGAAGGCCGGGGTGGAGGAGACCTGCAGCGCCCGGGTCGCGTCGGCGCCGGTCAGTTCGTCCACGGCGCGGCGGATGTCCTCGAATGCGGCGTCGAGCGCCGCCGCGAGGCGCTCGCCTTCCGGGGTCGGCACCGCGCGGCGGCCGTCGCGGCGCATGAGCGCCACGCCGAGTTCCTCCTCGAGCGCACGCACACGCTGGCTGACGGCGGCGTGGCTCACGTTCAGCGCCGCGCCTGCGGCGGCAAACGTGCCGGTCTCGGCCAGGGCGGCGAAGGCGCGCAGTGCGCCGAGCGAGGGAAACTTGCGCCAGTTCATCTGTAAGCTGACCTTACAAGCGGGATTTTTTCCTGCCTCGCTTCGGACCGCCTTTTGAGCCATATAAGACAGGCAAATCAGACCCTCGGAGGGTTCGCCATGATCGACGTATATGCCAGGACATTCATGATCGCAACGCGGCTCGATGCCGTGGAAGGCGTCCACGGGCCGCGTCGCACGGGACGCGGACGCGTGGCGCGGCTGGGGCGCGCGCTGGCGCGGTGGCGGCCATGGTGATGGCCGTCTGCCTGCAGTAGGCGTTCCAGCCTGCGCGGGGGCATTCGGCTCGGCGGCTCATGGCAGCGGATCGCCGAGATGCTTTCGGAGGCGCAGGACCGCAGCGAGTCCCGCGAGATCGTGGCTGCCTTGGGCGGGACGCTGACCGCCGCCTGTACGGCTAGCCGGCGTCCCTTCGGTCGCGATCGGAGATCGGGCGGCGGGGGCGGTCATTCGCCGCCGCCGAGCGTATGCACGTAGACCGCGACCTTGGCGATGTCCTCGGGACGCAGCCGGCCACCGAAACCCGGCATGACGCCGTAGCGGGCGTTGGTGATCGAGGTGTGGATGGAGGCGGCGTCGCCGCCGTAGAGCCAGATGCCGTCGGCCAGGCTGGGGGCGCCGAACTCGCGGCCGCCGGTGCCGTCTTCGCCGTGGCAGGAGGCGCAGTTGTCGAGGAAGAGTTGTTGCGCCCCCTCAGCGGCGGCGGTGTCGGTTGCCTGGCCGGACAGCGACAGCACGTATTGCGTCAGGCCGTCGATCTCCTCGGGCGCGAGGATCTCGCCGAACGCCGGCATCTGGCTGAAGCGGGTGTCGGGGTTGGCGTCGTCGCGGATGCCGTGGGTGACGGTGAACTGGATGTCGTCAACCGTGCCGCCCCAGAGCCAGTCGTCGTCGAGGAGGTTCGGGTAGCGGCCGACGACCCCGGAAGCGCCGGCGCCGTGACAAGGGGCGCAGTTGTTGCGGAAGACCGAGGCGCCGCCTGCGGTGGCGAAGCGCAGGAGTTCGGGGTCGTTCGCGACGGAGGCGAGATCCTCCTGCATCAGGCGCGCGTCGAGCGGCGCGTTGACGGCGGCGGCGGCGGCGACTTCGCCCGCGACGTTGGCGCGGCTCGAGTAGCCTAGGAGGCCGGGCGTTGCGCCGGAGACCAGCGGCACGGCGGGCATGAGGATGATGTAGATCACCCCCCAGACGATGGTGGCGTACAGGGTCCAGAGCCACCAGCGCGGCATCGGCGTGTCGAGTTCCTTGATGCCGTCCCACTCGTGGCCGGTGGTCTCGGTCTGGGTCGCCTCGTCGAGTTCGCGCCTAGTGGCCATTCCCGTCGTCCTTCTTCGGGGCGTCCTCGTTGCGGAAGATCTGGTTGGCGGCATCCTGCTGCGCCTTGCGGGCACCTGGGCGGAAGACCCAGTAGAGCACGGCGCAGAAGGCGACGACCATCAGGACGAGGCCCCAGCTGTCGGCGAAATGGCGGAGTGCGGTGTAGGTCTCCATGGCGTCAGCGGCTCGCGTCGGGCTCGAAGGTCGAGAAGTCGACCAGGGTGCCCAGCATCTGCAGGTAGGCGATGACGCGCGTCGAGCTCGGAGATGCCGGCGTGGCCGTCGAAGTTGCGGGCCACCGCCTTGGGGTAGCGGGCGAGGAGCGCGTCGACGTCGCCGGCGTCCGGATCGGCCTGGGCGCGGAAGTCGGCGCGGGCGGCCTCGATCATCTCGTCGGTGTAGGGAACCCCGGTGGCGCGCTGCGCCCGCATGTTGGCGACGATCTGCTCGGAGCCGAGCGGAGTCTCCGCCGAGCCAGGGATAGGCCGGCATGATCGACTCCGGGACGATGTCGCGCGGGTTGTGCATGTGCGCCACGTGCCAGTCGTCGGAGTAGCGGCCGCCGACGCGGGCGAGGTCGGGGCCGGTGCGCTTGGAGCCCCACTGGAAGGGGTGGTCGTACATCGACTCGGCGGCGAGCGAGTAGTGGCCGTAGCGCTCCACCTCGTCGCGCATGACGCGGATCATCTGGCTGTGGCAGACGTAGCAGCCTTCGCGCACGTAGATGTCGCGACCCGGCGAGTTCGAGCGGGCTGTAGGGGCGCATGCCCTCGACCTTCTCGATGGTGTTGTCGAGGTAGAAGAGCGGCACGATCTGCACGAGGCCGCCGATCGCCACGACGATCAGGCTGAAGACGAGCAGCATGAAGGCGTTGGTCTCGGACCACTTGTGGAGCTTGAGGAACATCCCGGGCCCCCTATTCCGCGGCCACGACGCGGGCCGGTGACGCCGCCCCGGCACCGGCGACGGTCTTCCAGAGGTTCCAGATCATGATCACCCCGCCCGCGAGGTAGAGCACGCCGCCGACGGCCCGGATCACGTACATCGGGTGCATGGCCACGACCGAGTCGATGAAGCGAGTTGACCAGGAAGCCCTGATCGTCGACCTCGCGCCACATCAGGCCCTGGGTGATGCCGGCGACCCACATGGAGGAGGCGTAGAGCACGATGCCGATGGTCGCGAGCCAGAAGTGCCAGGAGACGAGGTTGAGCGAGTAGAGCCGCTCGCGGTTCCAGAGCCGCGGCACGAGGTAGTAGAGCGCGCCGAAGGTGATCATGCCGTTCCAGCCCAGCGCGCCGGAATGCACGTGGCCGATGGTCCACTCGGTGTAGTGCGACAGCGAGTTGACCGCGCGGATCGACATCATCGGACCCTCGAAGGTCGCCATGCCGTAGAAGCCGACGGAGACCACGAGCATGCGGAGGATCGGGTCGGTGCGGAGCTTGTCCCAGGCGCCCTGCAGCGTCATCAGGCCGTTGATCATGCCGCCCCAGGACGGCATCCAGAGCACGATCGAGAAGACCATGCCGAGCACCTGCGCCCAGTCGGGCAGGGCGGTGTAGTGCAGGTGGTGCGGCCCCGCCCAGATGTAGAGGAAGATCAGCGACCAGAAGTGGATGATCGAGAGCTTGTAGGAATAGACCGGCCGGTCGGCCTGCTTGGGGATGAAGTAGTACATCATCCCGAGGAAACCTGCGGTCAGGAAGAAGCCGACGGCGTTGTGGCCGTACCACCACTGCACCATCGCGCCCTGCACGCCGGGGAAGAGGATGACCGACTGCGAGGACCAGATCGACAGCGGCACCGCCAGGTTGTTGATCACGTGCAGCATCGCGATCGTCACGATGAAGCTGAGAAAGAACCAGTTGGCCACGTAGATGTGGGGTTCCTTGCGCTTGACGATCGTGCCGAGGAAGACCGCGAGATAGGCGACCCAGACGACGGTGAGCCAGAGATCCACGTACCATTCGGGCTCGGCGTACTCCTTGCTCTGGGTCGAGCCGAGGACGTAGCCGGTGGCGGCGAGCACGATGAAGAGATTGTAGCCCCAGAAGACGAACCAGGCGGTGTTGCCGCCCCAGAGCCGCGTCGCGCAGGTGCGCTGGACGATATAGAAGGACGTGCAGATCAGGGCGTTGCCGCCGAAGGCGAAGATGACGGCCGAGGTGTGCAGCGGCCTGAGGCGCCCGAAGCTGGTCCAGGGCAGGCCCAGGTTCAGCACCGGGAAGGCGAGCTGGAAGGCGATGTAGGTGCCGGCGAGGAAGCCGACCACGCCCCAGAGCGCGGTGGCGATCACGCCGGCGCGGACCACGTCGTCCATGTACCCGGTGGAGGCGGCGGGGCGAAGTGCGCCGGCGCTGCGGATCGACCCGATGAACAGAACCGCGGCGAGCGCCATCAGGATGAGAGCGTGCGCACGGTAGACCGGGTCGAGGCCCCAGTTGGCGGCCATGGCGAAGAGGAGCACGAGCATCCCCCAGCCGGCGATCTTGACTGCGTCCCGCATGTTTCCCGTCCCCGTTCCGGCCGGTTGCTCCGGTCGCCTTCCGGTTCGGCTATGGGGCACGCTTGTGCCGCATTTTTCAAGTGTTCAATCATCGGATTGCGTCGACTGCGACACGTCGCCGCGATTTGGGGCAGCAGCTCGAGCTTCTCGAAGGGCTGGCGCCGAAGAGCGGTTAGGTCGACATGCCGCCGTTGGGCTCATCGCCGGATTCGGCCTGCAGGCGCGCGAAGTCGGGCACCTCCACTTCGCGACCAGCGACGAGCACGATCAGCCCCTCACGGGAGAGGGCGCTAACCTGGCGGCTGACCGTCTCGATGGTGAGCCCGAGGTAGTCGGCCATCGCCTCGCGGCTGATGTAGAGCGGAAAGCGCAGGCCTTCGCCCGGGGCGCGCTGCTGCACCAGGGCGTCGCGCCGCGCCATGATCACGAAGAGGCTGGCGATCCTTCTCGCGCGCTGTCTTGCGGCCGAGCAGCAGCATCCATTCGCGCGCCGCGTCGAGCTCGTCGAGCGTCATCTCGAGCAGCCGGCGCTCGATGTGCGGGTTGACCACGAGCAGGCGCTCGAACTCGGTCTTCCGGAACAGGCAGAAGGTCGTCTCGGTGCTGGCGACAACGTCGTAGCTGATCGTCGGGCGCCAGGGGCGCCCGAGGAAATCGGACGGCAGCAGGAGCCCCACCATCTGCCGCCGCCCGTCGGGCAGCATGCGAGACAGCATGGCGACGCCGCGGACGACCGAGCCGACCACCGGCAGCGGCTCCTCGGCAAAGGCGATGGGTTCACCCGCCCGGAAGGTCCGGTAGCTCTTGATGCGCTCGAGCTCGACCAGCTCGTCCTCGGTGCATTGGGCGCAGACCGCGCGGTGCCGGATCGTGCAGTCCGCGCACTTGGCACGGACCGAGGTTTCCACCACACCCAGCCGCATCCCCGAACCCGCCCCCCGACAGCGATAGTGTCAAATTCGCATATAGGGTGTGCGAGCTGCAAGCTAAGACCGGCGACCGGGCCTTTATAGGGGGCGGCGGGTGCGCCGGCGCTGGAGCTCGAGGTGGCCGAGCGGGGTCCAGCCGACGATGGCGGTGTCGATGCCGTCACTGCGCAGCGCCGCGGCGAGCGCGCGTTCTACCCGCGGCCGATCAGCGCGGGCGAGGGGCGCGAAGTCGATGGTGATCTGGCCGCCGAGCCCGCGCAGGCGCAGTTGGCGCGGCAGTTCCGCGGCAGCGGCGAGGTTCGTCTTCAGCGCGGCGGCCGGGGAGAGGTCGGCGCCGGTGTTGACGTCCACCGCCACCAGGGCGCGGGTGGGCTCGATCAGCATCGAGCCCTGGCCGAGCGGCACGGTCGGGTGACGGAGCTGCTCGACCTCTTCCCAGACGCCGGCGTCGGCCAGCGCCGTCGCCGCCTGGCGCACGGCGACGCCGGTTTCGCGCCAGTCGCGCAGCGCCTCGGCCGCGGCTCCCGGAGCCCGGCGCAGGAGGCCAGGAGACGAGCGGCCGGGTTGGGCCAGGGCCTCCCAGGCGGCGCGAAGTTCTGCGACCTCGGCCGCGATTTCGCTGTCGGGGGCGTCGGCCGCGGCCGTACGCAGAATGAGGCCGAGGCCCGGGTCGGCGTCCGCCATGGCGGCTGCCGCGAGGCCGGCGAGGGCGTCGCGTCGGTCAGCGTCGCGGAGCGAGCGAGCGATGTTGCGTCCCGGGCGCGTCGGGGGTCAGGATCGCGGTCCGGCCCTTGAGGAGGAGTCGGGTCGTCACCGGTGGCGCCTTGCCGGGCTCGGCCCAGCCGGTGACCTGCACGAGGAGCGGCCGTCCCGGGGCGGGCAGGTGCGGGCCGCGCAGGAAGCCGGAAAGCCCCGCGCCGAGATCGACGATGACCCCGCCCAGACCCTTCATCGGGCGGGCGGGGACCGCCCAGTAGATTGCCTCCGGGAGCGGAGCGGGATCGGAAGGGTCGGGATCGACGAGCAGGTCCTCGAGGCGGCCGTCGACCATGAGCGCCGCCGCATGGCCGCCGGCGGGCAACGGCTCGATGAGGATCTGGCGGCCCTTCACGCCGGAACGACGCCCAGCGGCCTCGAGGAGGCCAAGCGTCTCGGCGAGAGGAAGGCCCACAACGTTGGAGTAGGAGCCGCCGATCCAGGGCACGAAGCCGCCGGCGCGGCCCTGGATGGCGTAGGCGCCCGCCTTGCCCTGCCATTCGCCAGAGGCGAGGTATGCGTCGATCTCGCGGCGCCCGAGCCGGCGGAAGCGGACGGCGGTCTCGACGGCGCGGCTCCAGCGGCGCTCGTCCCGGCGGACGGCGATGGCGGTCACGACGCGGTGGCGGCGGCCGGAGAGGAGGGCGAGGAAGGCGGCCGCTTCGCGGGCATCGGCGGGTTTGCCGAGCAGGCGCCGGCCAAGGGCCACGACCGTGTCGGCGGTCAGCACCACCTCGCCGGCCGCAGCGGGGACGGCCTCGGCCTTGGCAACGGCCAGACGGAGTGCGCAGGCGCGCGGGGTCTCGCCGCGGCGCGGGCTCTCGTCGATCTCGGGGGCGAGGATGGCGTCGGGGAAGATGCCGATCTGCGCGAGGAGCTCGCGGCGGCGGGGGCTGGCGGACCCGAGGATCAGCCGGGGTCGCAAGCGCTCACTTGAAGCGATAGTTGATGCGCCCCTTGCTCAGGTCGTAGGGCGTCATCTCCACCTGGACCTTGTCGCCGGCCAGCACGCGGATGCGGTTCTTGCGCATCTTGCCGGCGGTGTGGGCGATGATGATATGGCCGTTTTCGAGCTCCACCCGGAAGGTCGCGTTGGGCAGAAGCTCGGTCACGACCCCGGGAAATTCGAGAAGCTCTTCCTTGGCCATGTGTCGTCCGATGCTGTTTCGCGGATGCGGGACCGTTTCTTCCCGCGCGCGGGATATGGCTCCAAAGCCCGGAAGATTCAAGGGAAATCGCCGCAAGCGGCACCCTGGCGGGCAAGGTGCGCAGTGCGTGCTAATGCACTGTGGCGAAAGGAGAACCCCGGCCTCGAGCCAGCGCCACACCGACCGGCGCGGCCCGGCCGGTTGGCCGGCGAACGGCCCGCTTTATCTGTTCTCACGGGCGCGGAGGGCGTTTTCTCTTGGAGTTTACTGCAGGTCGGCAAATGCCGCCTTGAGGCGGTCCACCGCCTCGGCGACGCGGGCGCGAGGGGTGCCGATGTTGAAGCGGAGGTAGCCTTCGCCGCCGGCGCCGAAGGTGGCACCGTGGCTGGCGGCGATGCGGGCGTCCTTCTCGACGCGGGCGGTGAACTCGGCCGGCGCCATGCCGGTGCCGGAGAAGTCGACCCAGGCGAGGTAGGTGGCGTCGAGCGGCATCAGGCGGAGGCCGGGGATGGCGGCGATGCCGGCGGCGAGGACCTCGGCGTTGCCGGCGAGGTAGCGGCAGAGCGCGTCGACCCAGGCGTCGCCGTGCTCGTAGGCGGCGGTGGTCATCAGCGCGCCGAAGCGGTTGGGCGAGGTGCCGGTGGCGAGGTGGGCCGCGGCGAAGCGTTTGCGCAGGTCCGGGTCGGGGATGATGACGTTGCCGGTCAGGGTGCCGGCGATGTTGAAGGTCTTGGTGGCCGCGGTCAGCATCAGGAGGCGGTCGAGGATGTCGGGGGCGGCGAGCGGCATGGGCACGTGGCGGCTGCCGGGGAGGACAAGGTCGTGGTGGATCTCGTCGGAGACGAGGAGGAGGTCGTGCGTCCGGCAGAAGTCGGCAAGGGCGCGCAGCTCGTCCGCGTCCCAGACCCGGCCGCCGGGGTTGTGCGGCGAGCAGAGGACGAGCATGCGCTCGCGGCCGGTGAGCGAGGCGGCGAGCGCCTCGAGGTCCATGCCGTAGCGGCCGTCGGCGCGGAGTGACGAGGGGCGCCTGCACGATCTCGCGGCCATTGGCGGCGATGACGCGGTGGAAGGCGTGGTAGACCGGGGTGAAGAGGATCACCCCGTCGCCGGGGGCGGTGAAGGCCTGCAGGCAGATGGCGAGGCCGGCGACGATGCCGTGGGTGGTGAAGACGGCGGCCGGATCGACCTGCCAATCGTGGCGGCGGGACATCCAGCCGCAGACGGCGGCCTTGTAACGGCGGTCGTCACCGAAGTAGCCGAAAACGCCCTGCGCCGCCTCGGCCGCGACGGCCGCGGCGACCTCGGGCGGCGAGCGGAAGTCCATGTCGGCGACCCACATGGCGAGGCCGTCGTCGGGCGAGACGCCGTAGAGCGGCTGCATCAGGTCCCATTTGGAGCAGTGGGTGCCGCGGCGGTCGATGATCTCGTCGAAGTCGAACATGTGGGCTCCCTTCCGGCCTGGCCGGACAGGAGCTACTGTGCCCGCGCTGCCGCCGCAAGCCGCTCGGACTGCTTGTCAAGGCCGATGGCTTCGCCTATCTCGCGGCAATGGCGATCCGACCGATCCTGATCCATCCCGACCCGCGGCTGCGCAAGCCGGCGGCCCGTGTCGAGGCGGTGGACGACGAGATCCGCGCGCTTGCGGTCGGACATGCTCGCGACCATGTACGACGCGCCGGGCATCGGGCTGGCGGCGACGCAGCTCGGGGTGATGCGGCAGGTCTTCGTGATGGACTGCGCCGGCAAGGATGATCCCCCGGAGCCCATGGTGCTGATCAATCCGGAGATCCTGTGGCGCTCGGAGGAGATGGAGACCAGCGAGGAGGGCTGCCTGTCGATCCCCGAGGTCTATGAGGACGTCACCCGGCCGGAGCGGGTGCGGTTGCGCTGGATGGGGCTGGACGGCGGGACGCACGAACGGGAGTTCGCCGAGCGCTGGGCGATCTGCGCCCAGCACGAGATGGATCACCTGAGCGGGCGGCTCTTCATCGACTACCTGTCCGGGGTGAAGCGAACGATGATCACGGCGCGGATGCGCAAGCTGAAGCGGGCGAAGGCGCTGGCTTGAGGCCGGCCGCGCCGGATCAAAGGTTTACGGCGGTTTGTTGTGGCTGGAATCGGGCTGGAAAGTGGCTGGAAAGTGGCTTGCCACTTTTTAACCGGGGCTTAATCGTTAATGCCGTCATGAGCGACTTATACGCAAGCGGGTCCGCTTACGGGCGTGGCGCACAGCGAACTCTCAGGGTGGCGGTTTTCGGGTACAGGCCCTAGAGCTTCTAGCTCGAAAACAGTTGGACGGGAGCTTCCTTTGGCGGGGTGTCGCCACCGCTTTCACCGATGCGCCTGATCTTCATGGGGACGCCGGAGTTCGCCGTGCCGGCGCTCGACGCGCTGGCGGCGGCGGGGCATGAGATCGCCTGCGTCTATACCCAGCCGCCGCGGCCGGGGGGCCGCGGGCAGAAGCCGCGGCCGAGCCCGGTGCAGGCGCGTGCCGAGGCGATGGGGCTGCCGGTGCGGAGCCCGGTCAGCTTTCGCGAGCCGGCGGAGCGCGAGGCATTTGCCGCGCTCGGGCGCCGAGGTGGCGGTGGTGGTGGCCTACGGGCTGATCCTGCCGCGGGCGGTGCTGGCGGCGCCGGCGCGGGGGTGCCTGAACATCCACGCCTCGCTGTTGCCGCGCTGGCGGGGGGCGGCGCCGATCCAGCGGGCGGTCATGGCCGGGGATGCCGAGACCGGCGTGTGCATCATGCAGATGGAGGCGGGGCTCGACACCGGGCCGGTGCTGTTGCGCGAGGCGCTGCCGATCGGGCCGCGCGACACGGCGGGCAGGCTGCAGGAACGGCTCTCGGGGCTGGGCGCGCGGCTGATCGTGACGGCGCTGGGCGGGCTGGACGGGCTGACGCCGGTGGAGCAGCCGGAGGTCGGGCGCGACCTATGCCGCCAAGATCGACAAGGCCGAGGCGCGGGTGGACTGGAGCCGGCCGGCGGCGGAGGTGGACCGGCTGATCCGCGGGCTTTCGCCGTTTCCGGGGGCGTGGTGCGAGATCGGCGGTGAGCGGGTGAAGCTGCTCTTGAGCGAGTTGGCGGACGGCGACGGGGTCCCCGGGACCGTGCTGGACGGGCGGCTGGCAGTGGCCTGCGGGACGGGGGCGGTGCGGCTGCTCCGGCTGCAGCGGGCGGGCGGGGGTGTGATGGAGGCGGCCGCCTTCCTGCGCGGGCGGGCGCTGGCGCCGGGCGCGCGGCTCGGGTGACGGTCTCGCCTCGTGGTTGACAGCCTGCCCGCGGCGCGCGAGCGTGCGGCGCAACGAGGCGGACGAGGGCAGGCGGATGCAGGCGACGCGACGGGCGGCAGCCCTGGGGCTTCTGGCGCTGGCGGGGGTGCTCGCCGGCTGCGGCGGCGGGTCCGGCCCGCAGGCCTCGGCGCCGGTGGCTCCCGAGCCGGGGATGCAGCCGGTTCCCAACGCGGGGTTCGATGCCTGGGTCGCGGGGTTCCGGTCGCGGGCGCTGGCGCAGGGGGTCGCCCCGGCGACGTTCGACGCGGCCTTCGCGCAGGCGGGGTTCCTTCCCGGCGTGATCGAGCGGGACCGCAGCCAGACCGAGTTCACCCGGACGATGGAGGACTATCTCGCGATCGCGGCGTCGGAGGAGCGGGTAAGCAAGGGCCTGGCGGCGCTCGGGCGGTACGGCGGCACGCTTTCGGCGATCGAGGCGCGCTACGGGGTCGAGCCGCAGGTGGTGACCGCGGTCTGGGGCATGGAGAGCTTCTACGGCGAGCGGCAGGGGAATGTGCAGGTTGTCTCGGCACTTGCGACGCTCGCCTATGAGGGGCGGCGGGGGAGCTTCTTCGAGAGCCAGCTGATCGCGGCGCTGAAGATCCTGCAGAACGGCGACATAACCCTGGCGCGGATGACCGGGAGCTGGGCCGGCGCCATGGGGCATACCCAGTTCATCCCCACGAGCTATCTCGCCTATGCCGTCGACTTCGACGGCGACGGGCGGCGGGACATCTGGTCGGACGATCCGACCGACGCGCTGGCGTCGGCGGCGGCCTATCTCTCGCGGTCGGGGTGGCGGCAGGGGCAGCCTTGGGGGGTCGAGGTGCGGCTGCCGGACGGCTATTCCGGGCCGTTGGGGCGGGGCACGACGCGGAGTCCGTCGGCCTGGGCGGCGGCGGGGGTGCGCGACATGGACGGGCGGGCGGTGCCGGACTATGGGCCGGCGTCGGTCATTGCGCCGATGGGGCGGGCGGGGCCGGCGTTCATGGTCTTTTCGAACTTCGGGGTGATCGGGCGCTACAACAACGCCGAGAACTACATGATCGGGATCGGGCATCTGTCGGACCGCCTGAAGGGCGGGCCGCCGGTGCGCGGGAGCTTTCCGCCCGACGCGAAGGGCATGACCATCGCCGACCGGCGCGCGTTGCAGGAGCGGCTGACGGCGCGCGGATTCGACACCGGCGGCGCGGACGGGGTGATCGGCACGAGGACGACGGATGCGATCGCCGCTTACGAGGCGCGCGCGGGGCTGCCGGTTACGGGAGAGCCATCGCTGGCGCTTCTCGCGTCGCTTCAGTAGAGTGGGCTAAGGTCGGCGAGGGTCCGACGTCGGGCGGAAAAGGGGAGGGAAATCATGGCTTTGAAGGACAGCTTCACGCCTGAGGAATGGGCGCGCGTGTTGGGGGCGCCGATGCTGGCGGGGATCGCGGTGACGGCGGCGGAGCCGGGCGGGCTCTGGGGCGCGGTGAAGGAGAGCACGGCGGTGGCGGCGGCGCTCGGCAAGGCCAAGGCCTCGGGCGGAGGCGATCCGCTGATCGACGAGATCGTGGCGGCTTACGGGACTTCCGAGGGGCGTGACCTGGCGCGGGGGGTGCTCAAGGCCGAGGCGAAGGGGAAGGCGCCGGCGGCGGTTGTCGACGCGGCGGTTGCCGAGCTGCAGGCGGTGGCGGGGATCGTCGCGGCGAAGGCGCCGGGGAGCGCGGGGGCGTTCAAGGACTGGCTCAAGGTGATCGCCGGCAAGGTCGCGGAGGCGGGCACCGAGGGCGGCTTTCTGGGCTTCGGCGGCGAGAAGGTCAGCGCGGCGGAGAAGGCTACGCTGGAGCGTTTGGGGTCGGCGTTGGCGTGATCCGCGGGGTCCGCGGGCGATATGGAATCCGTATGGAAAACGTATGGGTCCGACTTGGTACCTAAATAGACGGCCGCGCCGCGAAACGGGGCCGTCACACCTTCCAGAAGACGAAGGCGCTCCAGGCGACCGCGATGCCGAGCGGGATCCAGAGCGGCGGGGAGAAGAAGGCCAGCCAGGCGAGGAAGATGTAGGCGGAGCCGAGGAGCGACGAGGAAGAGGCGGTCGCCGCGGGTGGTGTCGAGGCCGAGGATGCCGTGGCGCGGGGCGCCGCCGGGGTGGCGCCATTCCAGGAGCCCCATGAACGCGATGGCGCCGAAGACGAAGGCGAAGAAGGCGAGGGTCGCCGGCGTCCAGGCCATCCAGAAGCCGCCGAAGAGCGGCTGGGTCCAGGAGAAGCCCGCGTCCTCCTGCGCCTTGCCGACATTGCCCCAGCCGGCCTGCGCCTGCGCGAGCGCGGCTGACGGAAGGACGGTGGCGGCGAGGGCGAGGAGGCGCGCGCATCACACCCGTCCCAGGGCGAAGCCCTTGGCGATGTAGTTGCGCACGAAGTAGATCACGAAGGCGCCGGGGATGATGGTCAGCACGCCGGCGGCGGCGAGGAGGCCGAGCTCGTAGCCGGAGGTGGAGGCGGTGCGGGTCATCACCGCGGCGATGGGCTTGGCGTGGACCGAGGTCAGGGTCTTCGACAGCAGCATCTCCACCCAGGAGAACATGAAGCAGAAGAAGGCGGCGACGCCGATGCCGGCCTTGATGTTGGGCAGGAAGATCGTGGTGAAGAAGCGGGGGAAGGAGTAGCCGTCGACGTAGGCGGTCTCGTCGAGCTCCTTCGGCACGCCGGACATGAAGCCCTCGAGGATCCAGACCGCGAGCGGGATGTTGAAGAGGCAGTGGGCGAGCGCGACGCCGATGTAGGTGTCGAAGAGGCCGACCGCGTAGTAGAGCTGCAGGAAGGGCAGCGCGAAGACCGCGGCCGGCGCCATGCGGTTGGTGAAGAGCCAGAAGAACAGGTGCTTGTCGCCGAGGAAGCGGTAGCGCGAGAAGGCGTAGGCGGCGGGCAGCGCGGCGGTGACCGAGATGACCGTGTTGAGGGTCACGTAGGTGATCGAGTTGATGTAGCCCGAGTACCAGGTCGGGTCGGTGAAGATGGTGCGGTAGCTGGCCGTGGTCCAGACCTGCGGCCAGGGGGAGAAGCCGCCGAGGATCTCGTTGGTCGTCTTGAACGACATGATGACCAGCCAGTAGATCGGCAGCATCAGGAAGAGGATGTAGAGGATCACGGCGCCGGGGCGGAGGAGCTTCATGGCGGCGCCTCAGTTCGGCTCGTCCCGCGTCATCACGGTGTAGAAGACCCATGAGACGAGGAGCGGTGATCAGGAAGTAGATGAGCGACATCGCCGCCGCCGGGCCGAGGTCGAACTGGCCGAGGGCGATCTTCACGAGGTCGATGGAGAGGAGCGTCGTCGAGTTGCCGGGGCCGCCGCCGGTGAGGACCGAGATCTCGGTGTAGATGTTGAACGAGTCCATGAAGCGCAGCAGGACGGCGATGGTCAGGACGCGCTTCATCTTCGGGAGCTGGATGTAGCGGAAGACCGCCCAGGGGCGGGCGCCGTCGATCTTGGCCGCCTGGTAGTAGGCGTCGGGGATGGAGACGAGGCCGGCGTAGGCGAGGAGCACGACGAGGCTGGTCCAGTGCCAGACGTCCATCAGGATGATGGTGAACCAGGCGGCGAGCGGGTCGCGGGTGTAGTTGTACTCGATGCCGAGCCAGTTGTTGATGGCGTAGCCCATGAGGCCGATGTCGGGCAGCGCGAAGATGTTCCACATGGCGCCGACCACGTTCCACGGGATGAGGAGCGGCAGCGCCATCAGCACGAGGCAGACCGAGACCCAGGGGCCGGAGCGCGGCATGGCCAGCGCGATGGCGACGCCGAGCGGGACCTCGATGAGGAGGATGAGGCCGGTGAAGAGGAGCTGGCGGCCGAGCGCCGTCGTGGAAGCGCGGGCGAGCGCAGCACGTCCTCGAACCAGCCGACGCCGTGCCAGAAGAAGACGTTGTTGCCGAAGGTCTCCTGCACCGAGTAGTTGACCACGGTCATCAGCGGGATGAGCGCGTTGAAGGCGACGAGCAGCAGCACCGGCAGCACGAAGAACCAGGCGCGCTGGTTGTCGGTCTTCATCGCGCGGCCCCCGCCAGCCAGCCGTCCTCGTAGATGCGGGTCTGCTCCGGGCGCGAAGACGAGGTGCGTCGGGCCGGGGGCGACCGGGTCGTCCTCGGGCAGGAGCGCGTTGACGCGGCTGGCCGGCCGGCCTCGCGCCTCGACCACCCGGTGGCGGCCGACGTCGGCGATGCGGGTGATCTCGGCGGGGATGCCCCTCGGCGGCCGAGCGAGACGAACTCGGGGCGGACGCCGATCTCGGGGCGGCCGGCGCCGGTGCCGCGGTTGGCGGTGGCGACGGGGCGGCCGGCGAGGAAGGCGGCGCCGTCGCGGATCTCGCAGGGCAGGATGTTCATGCCGGGCGAGCCGATGAAGTGGCCGACGAAGGTGTGCGCCGGGCGCTCGAAGAGATCGACGGGCGAGCCGACCTGCACCACCTCGCCGTCCTGCATCACCACCACCTGGTCGGCGAAGGTCAGCGCCTCGGTCTGGTCGTGGGTGACGTAGATCATCGTGGCGCCGACCCGCTGGTGCAGCTCCTTGAGCTTGGAGCGGAGCTTCCATTTCAGGTGCGGGTCGATGACGGTGAGCGGCTCGTCGAACATGATGACGTTGACGTCCTCGCGCACCAGGCCGCGGCCCATGGAGATCTTCTGCTTGCTGTCGGCGGTGAGGCCGGAGGCGCGGCGGGCGAGCATGCGGCCGAGCTCGAGCATCTCGGCGATGGCGCGGACGCGGGCGTCGACGGCGGCGGGGGCGACGCCGCGGTTGCGCAGCGGGAAGGCGAGGTTGTCGTAGACGGTCATGGTGTCGTAGATGACCGGGAACTGGAACACCTGGGCGATGTTGCGCTCGGTCGGGGCGAGGCGGGTGACGTCGCGGTCGTCGAAGAGCACCTGGCCTTCGCTCGGGACGATCAGGCCGGAGATGATGTTGAGCAGCGTGGTCTTGCCGCAGCCCGAGGGGCCGAGCAGCGCGTAGGCGCCGCCGTCGTGCCACTCGAGGTCGATGGTCTTGCAGCGCGTAGTCCTCCGGTCCGCGCGGGTTGGCGCAGGTAGCTGTGGCGGAGCTCCTTGAGGCCGATCCGCGCCATCAGGCGACCCTCCGCCCGTCGCCGGCGAAGTAGAGGCCGTGGCCGACGTCGAGGTAGAACTCGTGGGTGTCGCCGACCCGGTAGGGGTGGACGCCGTTCGACTGCGCCACCCAGGTCGTGCCGCCGACCGCGAAATGCGCGACGCTCTCGGAGCCGGAGAGCTCGGTGATCTGCACCACGCCGTCGAGCGGCACCTGGCCCGGGCCGCCGCGGCGCGGCGAGACGAAGTGCGGGCGGAGCGCGAGGGTGTAGGGGCCGTCGGGGATGCCCGCCACCGGCGCCCGTGGCGGGCCAGCGGACGCTGTCGAGGAGGACGATCTCGCCGCCGCGCTTCTCGACCGGGGCGGCGTTGATCGGCGGGTCGGAGAAGACGCGGGCGGTGGCGAGGTCGACGGGCGCGCGGTAGCAGTCGATGCGTCGGGCCGAACTGGGTGACGCGGCCCTCGGCGATGGTGGCGGTGTGGCCGCCGAGCATCAGCGCCTCGGAGGGCTCGGAGGTGGCGTAGACGACGATGGCGCCGCGGCCGGCGAAGAGCGCGGGGAGCTGGTCGCGCATCTCCTCGCGGAGCTTGTAGTCGAGGTTGGCGAGCGGCTCGTCGAGGAGCACGAGGTCGCTCGACTTGACGATGGCGCGGGCGAGCGCGGTGCGCTGCTGCTGGCCGCCGGAGAGCTCCTGCGGGCGGCGGCCGAGCATGGGCGTCAGGTGGAGGAGGTCGGCGGTCTCGCGCGACGCGGCGCTCGATCTCGGCGCGCGGGACGGCCGGCGACGCGCAGCGGCGAGGCGATGTTCTCGCAGACCGATGAGGTTGGGGTAGTTGATGAAGAACTGGTGCACCAGGCTGACGTTGCGCTTCTGCGGGGTGAGGTCGGTGACGTCGCGGCCGTCGAAGAAGATGCGGCCGGAGGTCGGCTTCTCGAGGCCGGCCATCAGCTTGATCAGCGTGGTCTTGCCGGCGCCGGTCTCGCCGAGGAGCACGTTGAAGCCGTCGCTGGCGAGCGTCAGGCTGGTCTCGTGGAGGTGGATTTCGGCGCCGACCCGCTTGCCGACGCCCCTGAGTTCGAGGGTCATGGTCGTCCCGTTCCGCGTCGGCGCAAAGGAAGGCCGGCCGCCGATGGAACGGCGGCCGGCCGGGTGATCAGTTGGCGGGCGCGGCTTCGGCCCAGCGCTTGACCAGCTCGTCGTAGTTGACGGTCTCGCCCTGCGGCTTCTCGTTCTCGAGCTTGGCCTTCGGGCCGTCGGGCTTGCCGATCCACTCGGCCGGATCGACCTCGGGGTTCAGCCGCGGGCCGCAGCCGCCGTAGACGTTGGCCTGCTCGTCGACCTGCTGCATGCGGGCCATGGTGTCGTCCATCTCCTGGGCGAGCGCGTCCATGGCTTCCTGCGGCGTGGCGGAGCCGGAGTTCACGTTGCCGATCTGCTGCCACCAGATCTGCGCGAGCTTCGGGTAGTCGGGCACGTTGATGCCGGTCGGCGACCAGCGCACGCGGTCGGGCGAGCGGTAGAACTCGATCAGGCCGCCGAGCTTCGGCGCGCGCTCGGTGAAGCTCTCGCCGCGGACGGTGCTGTCGCGGATGAAGGTCAGGCCGACGTGGGACTTCTTGGTGTCGACGGTCTTCGAGGTGACGAACTGCGAGTAGAGCCAGGCGGCCTTGGCGCGGTCCTCGGGCGTCGACTTCAGGATCGTCCAGGAGCCCACGTCCTGGTAGCCGACCTTCTGGCCGTCCTCCCAGTAGGGGCCGTGCGGGCTGGGCGCCATCCGCCAGAGCAGGTTGCCCTCGTCGTCGACGACGTTGTTGCCCTCGGACTTCGGGCGGACGAGGCCGGAGCCGAACGCCGAGTACCAGAAGATCTGCTGGGCGACGTTGCCCTGGTCGAGCGCCGGCAGCGACTGGTAGAAGTCGTAGCTGGCGGCGCCCGGCGGCGCGTACTTGCGCAGCCACTCGTCCCACTTGGCGATGGCATAGACCGCCGCCGGGCCGTTGGCCTCGCCGCCGCGCGATGGTCTTGGAGCCGACGCGGGTTGCAGGAGTCCGTCTTCCATGCGGATGCCCCACTCGTCGATCGGGATGCCGTTCGGCTCGCCCTGGGAGCCGACGCCCGCCATCGAGAGCCAGGCGTCGGTCATGCGCCAGCCGAGGTCGGGGGCGCGCTTGCCGTAGTCCATGTGGCCGTAGACCTGGACGCCGTCGATCTCCTTCACGTCGTTGGTGAAGAAGTCGGCGATGTCCTCGTAGGCCGACCAGTTGATCGGCACGCCGAGGTCGTAGCCGTACTTCTCCTTGAAGCGCGCCTGGAAGTCGGGGTTGTCGAACCAGTCCTTGCGGAACCAGTAGAGGTTCACGAACTGCTGGTCGGGCAGCTGGTAGAGGTTGCCGTCCGGGCCGGTGGTGAAGCTCTTGCCCATGAAGTCGTCGAGGTCGAGCGTCGGCGAGGTCACGTCCTGCCCAGTCGCCGGCCATCTGCTCGGTCAGGTTGTAGGCCTGCTGCATGCGGCTGTGGGTGCCGATCAGGTCGCTGTCGTTGACGTAGCCGTCATAGAGGTTGCGGTTGGTCTGCATCTGGGTCTGCACCGCCTGCACCACCTCGCCCTCGCCGAGGATCTGGTGGTTGACCTTGATGCCGGTGATCTCCTCGAAGGCCTTGGTCAGCACCTCCGAACTCGTAGGTGTGCGTCGGGATGCTCTCCGACAGCACGTTGATCTCCATGCCGGCGAAGGGCGCAGCGGCGTCGATGAACCACTGCATCTCGGCCTTCTGCTCGTCGACGCTGAGGACGGAAGGCTGGAACTCGTCGTTGATCCATTTCTCGGCCGCGGCCATGTCCGCGAAGGCTGCCGGAGCGCCCGCGACCAAAGCGATCGCAGCGGCCGCCGACATAAGGGGCGTTCGCATATCAATCCTCCCTAGAACCGCGTGCCGGTGGTCCGGCATCACGCAATCGCAGTTCATTTGAAAATAAACCGCCGGTCAAGTGAAAAGGTTGACGTTCGAATGAAAGCTGTCATTTTCGGCTCCTGAGCGTTGGACGCCGTCCTGGAGCTGGGCCTGCATGCTTCTCAATGAACGGCAAAGCGAAATCCTGCACCGGGCGCGGTCGCAGGGCCGGGTCGAGGTGGAGATGCTCGCGGCCGAGTTCGACGTGACCACGCAGACGATCCGGCGCGATCTCAACGACCTGAGCCAGAACGGCCTGCTCGCCCGCGTGCACGGCGGCGCCGTGCCGGCGGCGCGGGTGGCCAACGTCGCCTATCAGGCGCGGCGCAGCGTGGCGGCGCCGGAGAAGCGGGCGATCGGGCAGCGGGCGGCGGAGATGATTCCCGACGGCTGCTCGGTGATCGTCAACGTCGGCACCACCACCGAGGAGGTGGCCCGGGCGCTGGTGGCGCGGCGGAACCTCGTGGTGATCACCAACAACCTCAACGTGGTGGGCATCCTGTCGGGGACGCCGGGCATGGAGCTGATCCTCGCGGGCGGGGTGGTGCGGCAGACCGACGGGGCGATCGTCGGCGACGAGGCGGTGGCGTTCATCCGCCGCTTCCGGGCGGACTTTGCCGTGATCGGCGCCTCGGCGCTGGACGAGGACGGGGCGATCCTCGACTACGACATGCGCGAGGTGGCGGTGGCCCGCGCGATCGTGGAGAACGCGCGGCGGACGATCCTCGTCTGCGACGCGCTCAAGTTCGAGCGCAGCGCGCCGGTGCGGATCTGCGACGTGGCGGACATCCACGCCTTCGTCACCGACGCGGCCCCGCCGCCGGCGTTCGTCGACGCCTGCGCGCGCGCCGGCGTCGAGATCGCCGTTGCGGAGGTGCCGGCGTGAGCTTCGATCTCGCGATCATCGGCGGCGGGGTGAACGGCTGCGGCATCGCCCGCGACGCGGCCGGGCGCGGGCTGAAGGTGGTGCTGATCGAGCAGGGGGACCTGGCGCAGGCGACCTCCTCGTCTTCCACGAAGCTGTTCCATGGCGGCCTGCGGTATCTGGAGTACTACGAGTTCCGCCTGGTGCGCGAGGCGCTGGTCGAGCGCGAGGTGCTGCTCCGGGCGATGCCGCACATCGCGTGGCCGCTGCGCTTCGTGCTGCCGCACCATGCCGGCCTGCGGCCGGCGTGGATGCTGCGGCTGGGGCTGCTGATCTACGACCACCTCGGCGGGCGGAAGATCCTGCCGCCCACGCGGTCGCTCGATCTTCGCAGCGACGCGGCGGGGGCGCCGCTGAAGCCGGGCTACGCCAAGGCCTTCGAGTATTCCGACTGCTGGGTGGACGACGCGCGGCTCGTGGTGCTGAACGCCCGCGACGCGGCGGCGCGGGGGGCTGAGATCCGCACCCGGACGCGCTTCGAGCATGCCGAGCCCGAGGGCGGCGGCTGGCGGCTGCGGCTGAGCGGCGGCGCGGAGGTGCGGGCGCGCGCGGTGGTGAACGCGGGCGGGCCCTGGGTCGGCGGGGTGATCCGCGAGGGCTTCGGCGGCGAGAGCGCGGCGCGGGTGCGGCTGGTGCGCGGCAGCCACATCGTGACGCGCAAGCTGTTCGACCACGACCGCGCCTACATCTTCCAGCAGGCGGACGGGCGGGTGGTCTTCGCCATCCCCTACGAGGGCGACTTCACCCTGATCGGCACCACCGACGTGGAGCACCACGCCCCGCCGGGGGAGGCCGCCTGCACGCCGGAGGAGCGCGACTACCTGCTCGGGGCGGTGGCCGAGTACTTTCGCGCGCCGGTCGGCGTCGGGGACATCGTCTGGAGCTATTCCGGGGTGCGGCCGCTCTATGACGACGGGGCGAGTTCGGCCACCGCGGCGACGCGGGACTATGTGATCAAGCTGCGCGAGGAAGCGGGCGCCGTGGCGGTGGACGTCTTCGGCGGGAAGATCACCACCTACCGGCGGCTTTCGGAGGCGGTGATGGCGAAGCTCGCGGGCGTCTTCCCCGGGGTCGGGCGGTCCCTGGACCGCGGGGGCGCCGCTTCCCGGCGGGGATTTCCCGGTGGACGGGGCGGCGGCGCTGGCGGGCGCGCTGATGGCGGGCTTCCCGTTCCTGGACGCGCGATGGGCGGGGCGGCTGGTGCGCGGCTATGGCACCGAGGCGGCGGTGATGCTCGAGGGCGCGCGGACGGCGGCGGACCTCGGCGAGCGTTTCGGCTGGAACCTGACCGAGCGGGAGGTGGGCTGGCTGATGGAGCGGGAGTGGGCGCAGACGGCCGAGGACGTGCTGTGGCGGCGGACGAAGCTGGGGCTCCGGTTCGGCGAAGCGGAGGCGGCGCGGCTGGGCGCGTTCATGGCCGCCGCGGCGGGGGACGCGGGCGTAGCGCGTGTGAAGAGTCCAGGAACGCTGAATCGTTCGCGTGACTATGCCGGATCGTCGCCGAACCCCCAGAGCCGTGGCTCGGTGAACTCGACCGAATTCCCGGCGGGGTCGCGGACGTAGATCGAGCGGGCGCCGTTCGGCCAGCGGAAGTCGGCCTCGATGGCGATGCCGGCCGCGGTCAGGCGGTCGTGCCAGCGGTCGAGCTCGATCGCGCTGGCGGCGAAGGCGATGTGCCCGGGGCCGTGCGCGCCGTGGGGCGGGACGGGCAGGGCGCCGTCGGAGGGCGGGCGCTCGGTCTCGGCGGGGTTGAAGATCAGCAGCATGGCGCCGGCGAGGCGGAAGAAGACGTGCCGCTCGTCGGCGCGGGTGGCGCGTTCCAGGCCGAGGACGCCGCCGTAGAACGCTTCCGCCGCGTCGAGATCGGCGGCGTAGAGGGCGGTCTCGATGATGCGGGAGGGCTCGGACATCGGCGGGGATCGGACCTGGTTGGTGGAGGCGGACGGCCACCCTACCGTGTGAAGATACGCCGCGCCAAGGCACGCGGCGCCTTGGCGTACGCCGAAGCCGCTGACCGTCTCGACGTTGACTTGGCGGCGGGGGCATCGTATAGTTCAAATCGACACAGACGGCGTTCAGATATGAATAAGCGGTCTGGCAGGGAGGGAGGCTGATGGCGGTCCGATGGAGTCGGATGACTCCGCAACTCGCATTGACCCCGGCGCTTGTCATTACCCTGGTGGGCTTCGTCGGCTCGATCTGCTGGACGATCTACATGTCGTTCACCCGCAGCCGCCGCTTCCCCGACTATACCATCGATCCCGACTGGTTCGGCCAGTACGAGCGGCTCTTCGGCAACGCCGGCCTGGACCACCGCGCTCAGCAACCTCGTGGTGCTGGCGCTCGGCAGCGCGCTCGCCATCGTCTTCGGCTTCGTCCTCGCGGCGATGATCGAGCGCGAGAAGCGCGGCGAGGGCTTCTTCCGCACCGTCTTCCTCTATCCGCTGGCGGTCTCGCTGATCGTCACCGGGCTGGTCTGGCGCTGGATGTTCAACCCCTCGCTCGGGCTCGAGGCCTTCCTGCGCCAGCACGGCTTTGCGGGCGCCTAGTTCAACTGGCTCGCCGGCCCGAGACGGCGATGTACGCGATCATCCTCGCCTCGATCTGGCACGGGCTCGGCTTCTACATGGCGCTGATGCTCGCCGGGCTGAAGTCGATCAACACCGAGATCTGGAGCGCGGCGCGGCTCGACGGCGTGAGCTTCTGGCGGCTCTACGTCGAGATCATCATCCCGATGATGAAGTTCACCTTCCTGACCTGCGCGATCCTGCTGTCGCTCGGCGTGGTCAAGGCCTACGACATCGTGGTCGCCATGACGAACGGCGGGCCGGGCACCTCGACCTGGATGCCGGCCTACTTCGCCATCAACGCCTATTCGACCCGCAGCAACATCGGCTTCGCCTCGGCGGCGGCGGTGATCATGCTGCTCATCACGCTGGCGATCTTCCTGCCGCTGGTCCTGCTCACCGCCTGGCAGCGCGCCGCCGGCGAGGCCGCTGCGTGAGCGCATCGCTCGGCGCGACCATGGCACGCCGGCACGTGCCGTCGGCCGGCGGCGGCGGCGGATCCGCGGCTCGTCGATCGCGATCCTGGTGTTCCTCGGCGATGTGCGCGCTCTTCTGCTGATCCCGCTCTACGTGGTGATCGTCACCTCGTTCAAGCCGATCGGGGAGATCACGCTGGGGCGGATCTTCGCCCTGCCGGTGCAGTGGACCCTCGAGCCCTGGCACAAGGCCTGGAACTCGCATGTGCACCGGGCTCACCTGCGACGGGATCAAGGCGGGCTTCTGGAACTCGGTGAAGATCCTGTTCCCGAGCCTCGTGCTCTCCATCGGGCTCTCGGCGGTCACGGGCTACGCGCTGGCGCTCTGGAACGTGCGCTGGGCGGGGACCTTCCTGTTCGTCCTCTTCATCTGCGCCTTCGTGCCGTTCCAGATCATCATGATCCCGCTGATCGTGATCGTCGCCAACATCGGGCTCTACGGCACGGTCTGGGGCGTCGCGCTGGTGCACGCGGTGCTGGCCATGCCGCTGCTGACGCTGATCTTCCGCAACTACTACAAGGACATCCCGCGCGAGATCATCAACGCCGCGATCATGGATTCGGGCAGCTTCTGGCGCATCTTCGGCGAGATCATCCTGCCCATGTCGGGCAACATCATGGTCGTGGTGCTGATCCTGCTGATCACCACGGTCTGGAACGACTACCTGATCGGCCTGACCTTCGGCGGGCTTCCAACAAGCCGATGACGGTGATCCTCGCCAACTCGGTCATCACCTCGCGCGGCGAGGTGCGTCCACAACGTCAACATGGCGGCGGCGCTCCTGACCGCGATCCCGCCGCTGCTCATCTACTTCGCCCTGGGCCGGTTCTTCGTGCCAGGGCATCACCGCCGGCGCGATCAAGGGATGAGCGCATGCCGCGAGATCAGCTTCGAGAACGCATCCACAAGCCCTACGGCGCCGTGACCGTGCTCGAGGACCTCGACCTCGCGGTCGGAGCATGGCGACTTCCTGGTGCTGCTCGGCCCGTCGGGCTGCGGCAAGACCACGCTCCTCAACATGCTCGCCGGGCTGCAGGAGACCACGGCGGGCCGCATCCTCATCGGCGACCGCGACGTCACCGACCTCGACCCCAAGGACCGCGGCCTCGCCATGGTGTTCCAGTCCTACGCGCTCTACCCGACCAAGACGGTGCGCGGGAACCTGAGCTTCGGCCTCGCCGCGCTCGAAGCTCGACAGCGCCGAGGTCGAGCGGCGCGTGGCCTGGGCGGGAAAGCTCCTGCAGATCGAGCCGCTGCTGGAGCGCAAGCCCGCGCAGCTCTCGGGCGGCCAGCGCCAGCGCGTCGCCATCGGCCGGGCGCTGGTCAAGCAGGCGGAGGTGCTGCTGTTCGACGAGCCGCTCTCCAACCTCGACGCCAAGCTCCGCACCGAGATGCGGCTCGAGATCAAGCGGCTGCACGACGAGCTCGGCCCGACCATCGTCTACGTCACGCATGACCAGATCGAGGCCATGACCATGGCGACGCGGATCGCGGTGATGGACGCGCGGCGTCATCCAGCAGTTCGGCACGCCCGACGAGATCTACGAGACGGCCCGCCAACCTCTTCGTCGCGGGCTTCATCGGCTCGCCGGCGATGAACATCTTCGAGGCGGAGATGGAGGTCGCGGGCGACGCGGTCGCCGCGCGTGCTCAGGCCAACCGGCGTGCGCATGGACCTCGCCGGCTACGCCTTCGCCCGCCGGCCCATGGACGGGGATGCCCGTCGTCGTCGGGCTGCGGCCCGAGCACTTCGCGGTGGGCCGACGCCGACGGCATGGACGCGCGCGGCCGTCTTCGACCTGCCCGTGCGCTACAGCGAGCGGGCACGGGCTCGGACGCCACCGGCTACCTGCGCTGGCCGGCGACCTGCTCGTCGCGGTGCGCGTCGAGCCCGCGCCGGCTGCGCGGCGCTCCGGGTCGGCCAGACGGTCCGGGCGAGCTTCCCCAAGGACAAGGCCAACCTCTTCGACGCCGGGACCGGACGGCGGCTCTAGAGCCGGTCGCGAAAGCCATACTGACGGGAGAGGAAGATGCTCGTACGACGCAACGGTCCTGCTCTGGCGCCTCCGCGGCGCTGGCGCTCGCGCTGCCGGCGGGCGCCGTCGACCTGACGCTCTACCACACCTGGTCGAACGAGAGCGAGATGGCGGCGCTCAACACCATCATCGAGCGCGTTCGCAGGCCGAGACGGGCAACACGGTCACCGCCGCCTCGGTGCCGCACGAGACGGCGGCGAGAGCCCCTCGTCAGCCTCTTCGTCGCCGGCAACCCGCCCAACCTCTTCATCGCCGCCGACGCCGGCTTCTACCGCGACCTGAAGGCCAAGGGCCAGGCCCGGACGTCGGGCCGCTCTTCGACCGGATCGGCGCCACCGAGGCCTTCCCCAGACGGTGCGCGCAGGCGATCACCATCGACGGCGAGATGCTGAAGATCCCGACCGCCGTGCACATCGACGGCATGGTCTACTACAACAAGGCGGTCGCCGAGGCGGCCGGCGTCGATCCGACCTCCTGGACCTCGCTCGACGACATGTTCGCCGACCAGCAGAAGGTCGAGGACGCCGGCTACACCTTCATCGCCATCGGCGGCAACACGTTCCAGGCCGGCTACACCTTCCACCCGCTGCTCGCCGCCGTCGCCGGCCCCGAGATCTACAACCGCTTCTACGCCGGACACCGCCGGACGAGACCGTGTTCGACGAGCCGGCGCTGCGCGAGGCCATCGAGGTGTTCCGCAAGATCGCCGCGTCAGACCGACGAGGGCTGGGTCAACCGCGCCTGGAACGACACCACCAACACGGTGATCGCCGGCCACGCGCTGATGCAGATCCACGGCGACTGGATGAAGGGCCAGTGGCGCGCCAACGGCAAGGAGGTCGGCGTCGACTTCGGCTGCATCAACATCCCCGGCGCCAAGGCGCTGTCGGTGACGGTGGACTCGTTCGGCATCCTCGGCGGCGTGGACGAGGCGACGCTGAAGGCGGAGGAGGACTTCGCCGCCACGGTGGTCGACCCGCAGATCAACGCCGAGTTCGCCTATCTCAAGGGATCGAGCCCGGTGCGGCTCGACGTGCCGACCGACAAGCTCGACGCCTGCAACAAGTTGGTGCTCGACTCGCTGCAGAAACCGGGCTTCAGCGTGCAGAACCCATTCTACATCGGCGATGGCGACTGGATGAATTCGGTCTGGAACACGATGTACACCTTCCAGGGCGACCCCGACATGACCACCGACGACGTCATCGCCATGCTGCGCGACGAGTACGGCGCGATCTTCTGATCGCGCCTTCCGGGAGGGCGCCAGGCGGCCGCCCTCCCGCACAACCAAGGGGAAATCTGCATGTCGATCTTCCAGGGCGTCGGCCACGTCGCGCTCAACGTCACCGACCTCGACGCCTCGCTCGCCTTCTACACCAGCCTCGGCTTTCCCGAGATGCTGCGGCTCCTGAACGACAAGGGCGAGCCCTGGATCGTCTATCTCCGGGTCAGCGACGCGCTCTATCTCGAACTCTTCCCCGGCGGCGAGGGCGGCAAGGTGCCGGACGCCCGGCGCACCGGGCTCGCGCATCTCTGCCTCACCTCCGAGGATCTCGACGCCACCGAGGCGGGGCTGCGGGACCGGGGGATCGCGCTCAGCCAGCCGCGGAAGCCCGGCCGCGGCGTCGACGGCAACCGCGGCATGTGGATCGAGGATCCCGACGGCAACCGCATCGAGATCATGGAGATGGCGCCCGACTGCATCCAGTTCCGCGCCGTCGCGAACCTCCGCGCCGGGCGCGAGCCGGAAGCGCTGGCGCTCCACTAACAGGCAAAGAAAGGCTACCCCGATGAAAGGCTTCACCCAGCTCGCGCATGTGGCGCTCAAGGTGCGCGACCTCGACCGCTCGCTCGACTTCTACACCGGCAAGCTCGGCTTCACCGAGATGATGCGCCTCGGGAAACCCGACGGCACCCCCGGCGTCTGGCTCGTCTACCTGCGCATCACCGACGACCAGTACCTCGAGCTCTTTCCCGACGGCGCCGGCGAGCGCGCGCCGGGGCGCGAGGCCACCGGCGTCAACCACTTCTGCCTCGGCGTCGACGACCTCGACGCGGTGGTGGCCGAGATCGAGGCGGCGGGCATACCGCTCCTGATGCCGAAGAAGATGGGCGCGGACTTCAACCGGCAGGCGTGGATCGAGGACCCCGACGGCAACCGCATCGAGCTGATGCAGATCATGCCCGACTGCCTGCAGCTCAAGGCGATCGAGACGATGAAGAAGGACCGCGCGGTCACCGCCTGAGGGGATAGACTGGCGCCGAGGCCCACCGGAGACGGCGGACCTCGGCGACCCGCCCGGAGGAGACCGCATGCCCGACCGCCCGCACCGCACGCCCGCGCAGCTGCGCTCCGCCCGCTGGTTCGCGCCGGACGACCTGCGCAGCTTCGGCCACCGCTCGCGGATCATGCAGATGGGCTACGGCGCCGCCGACTATGCGGGCAAGCCGATCATCGGCGTCCTCAACACCTGGTCCGACCTCAACCCCTGCCACGTCCACTTCAAGAGCCGGGTCGAGGACGTGAAGCGGGGCGTGCTGGAGGCGGGCGGGTTTCCGGTGGAGATGCCGGCGCTGACGCTGTCCGAGAGCTTCATGAAGCCGACCACCATGCTCTACCGCAACCTCCTCGCCATGGAGACCGAGGAGCAGATCCGTGCGCATCCGGTGGACGGGGTGGTGCTGATGGGCGGGTGCGACAAGACCACGCCGGGGCTGATCATGGGGGCGCTGTCGGCCGGGCTGCCGATGATCTTCCTGCCCGCGGGCCCGATGCTGCGCGGCAACTACGCCGGCCAGCAGCTCGGCTCGGGCTCGGACGCCTGGAAGTACTGGGACGAGCGCCGCGCCGGCACCATCAGCGAGCGGCAGTGGCTGGGGGTGGAGGGCGGCATCGCGCGCTCGTACGGCCACTGCATGACCATGGGCACGGCGTCCACCATGACGGCGATCGCCGACGCCATGGGGCTGACGCTGCCCGGCGCCTCGTCGATTCCGGCGCCGGACGCGAACCACATCCGCATGTCCGCGGAATGCGGCCGCCGCATCGTCGGCATGGTCTGGGAGGACCTGACGCCCGACCTGATCGTGACGCCCGCCTCGGTCAGGAACGCCGCCATCGTCGCCATGGCGACGGGCTGCTCGACCAACGCCGTGGTGCATCTTCTCGCCATGGCGCGGCGGGGCAGGGTGCCGCTCACGCTCGACGACCTCGACGCCCTGGGGCGCAGCACGCCGCTCGTCGCCAACGTCCGGCCCTCGGGCAAGGGCTACCTGATGGAGGATTTCTTCTACGCCGGGGGCCTGCTGGCGTTGATGAACATCATCCGCGAGAAGCTTGATCTTACGGCGCTTACCGTCACGGGCCGTCCCCTCGGGGAGGCGCTGGAGGGAGCCGAGGTCTTCAACGACGACGTGATCCGCCCGCTGTCGAACCCGGTCTATCACGAGGGCTCGCTGGCGGTCTTGAAGGGCAACCTCGCGCCGGACGGCGCGGTGATCAAGCCCGCGGCCTGCGATCCGCGCCTGCTGGTGCACGAGGGCCCGGCGCTGGTCTTCGACAGCTATCCCGAGATGAAGAAGGCGGTGGATGACGAGGATCTCGACGTGACCCCCGACCACGTCATGGTGCTGCGCAACGCCGGCCCGCTGGGCGGCCCGGGCATGCCGGAGTGGGGGATGCTGCCGCTGCCGGTCAGGCTGGTGAAGCAAGGCCACCGCGACATGCTGCGGCTCTCCGACGCCCGCATGTCCGGCACCAGCTATGGCGCCTGCGTGCTGCACGTGGCGCCCGAGAGCTTCGTCGGCGGGCCGCTGGCGCTGCTGAGGACGGGGGATGTCGTCCGCTGCGACGTGCCCGGGCGGCGCATCGACATGGTGGTCTCCGATGCCGAGCTTGCCGCCCGTCGCGCCGCCTGGACGCCGCCGGCGCCGCGGTTCGAGCGGGGCTACGGCTGGGCGTTCTCGCGGCATGTCGGGCCAGGCGGACCAGGGCTGCGACTTCGACTTCCTGTCGCCGGAGTTCGGCCGGACCGCCGGGGAGCCGGACATCTTCTGATACGATCTCCGGTTGATCTGCTCGCGCGCCTCGGCGGCGGTCATCCCTTTGGAAGGCCAAGAAAAATCCGGGCTGGAAGGCGGCTGGAATCCGGCTGGAATCCGGCTTGCCACTTCTTTACGGGCTGTTAACGCGAGGCGAGCACCCGGAGGCCGTATCAGCCCTCCCAGGCGGGGAGGCGTGTGGTCACGGCGACGTTCTTCAGCGCGACGTAGTGGGGGATTCCGTCGCGGCGGTAGGGCAGGGGCGCCTCGCCGCGGATCAGCGGCTCGAGGTAGCGCCGGGCGGCCGGCGTGATGCCGTAGCCGTCGGCGCGGATGAAGCTCGCCGGCAGCTTCTTCTCCTTGTTGGCGATCTTCTCCAGCGGGGCCGGCGCGATGTCCCAGCGGTAGGGCGCGCCCCGGCTGCGGCGGATCACCGGCATCGTCGCGTCCATGCCCGCGAGCGCGTATTCGACGGCGGCGGTGCCGACCGCCTGCGCCTGCTCGAGGTCGGTGCCCGAGGCGAGGTGCCGCGCCGAGCGCTGCAGGTAGTCGGGCAGCGTCCAGTGGACCTTGAGCCCGAGCTCGTTCTTCACCCGGCCGGCGAGGTAGGACGAGATGCCGCCGAGCTGGGTGTGGCCGAAGGAGTCCTTGCCGGCGCCGGCGTCGGCGACGTGCCGGCCGTCGGCGTAGCGGATGCCTTCGCTGGCCACGACGATGCAGTAGCCGACCCGCGCCACCACCGCCTTGACCGCCGCGAGAAAGCTCGCCTCGTCGTAGGCCCGCTCGGGGAAGAGGATGAGGTGCGGCGCCGCGTCCGGCCCGCGGCCGGCGAGGCCGGCGGAGGCGGCGAGCCACCCGGCATTGCGCCCCATCGCCTCGTAGACGAAGACCTTGGTCGAGGTGTCGGCCATGGCCGCCACGTCGAGCGCGCATTCCCGGACCGACACCGCGGTGAACTTCGCCGCCGAGCCGAAGCCCGGGCAGCAGTCGGTGACCGCGAGGTCGTTGTCGATGGTCTTCGGCACGCCGATGCAGGTGAGCGGATAGCCGTACTGCCGCGCCAGCTGCGACACCTTGAGCGCGGTGTCCGCGGAGTCGTTGCCGCCGTTGTAGAGGAACCAGCGCACCTCGTGGGCGCGCAGCACCGCCAGCAGCCGCTCGTAGCGCGCGCGGTCCTCGCTCAGCGACTTGAGCTTTACCCGGCAGCTGCCGAAGGCGCCGCCGGGGGTCTGCGCCAGCAGGCGGATCGTGGCCGAGGATTCCGCGGAGGTGTCGATCAGCTCCTCGCGCAGCGCGCCGACGATGCCGTTCCGCGCGGCGAGCACCTTGACCCGCCGCGCCCGCGCCGCGGTGATGACCGCCGCGGCGGTCGCGTTGATCACCGCGGTGACGCCGCCGGATTGAGCGTAGAGAAGCGTGCCTGTTGGCATCGGGAACTCCGTGCCGGGCCTCCCAGCGCCCGGCGAAGGTCGTCCCGAATACGCCGCAGCCCGGGCCGTTGGCAAGCCCCGCCGACAGGTTCAGAAGTGCCAGATCAACGGCACGAGCCCCACCGCGATGACGAAGAACCAGATCATCATCGGCAGGCCGAACTTCCAGTAGTCGCCGAAGCGGTAGCCGCCGGGCTCCATCACCATCAGGTTCGTGGGCGTCGCCACCGGCGTCAGGAACGACGCCGCGGCCGCGACCGCCACGCACATCAGCACCGGCTGCGGCGAGATGCCCATCTGCGAGGCGGCCACCACCGAGATCGGGATGATGATGAGCGCGGTGGCGGTGTTGGAGATCACCTGCCCGAGAACGGCCGTCAGCAGGAAGAGCCCGGCCAGGAGCGCCCGCGGGCCGAAGCCGCCCACCAGAGTAGATCAGCCCCTCGGCGAGCAGCTGCGCCGCCCCGGTCTGGGTGATCGCGGTGGAGAGCGGCATCATCGCCCCCACCAGGATCACCGTCGTCCAGTTGATCGACCGGTAGATCTCGTCGGGGTTGAGGATGCCGAAGAGAAGGATCGCACCCGCCGCGAGAAGGCCGGCCGCCGCCGCGGGCACGAATCCGGTGGCGAGCAGGATCACCATCACCGCCATGATGCCGAGCGCGATCAGCGCGTCGCGCCCCATGGGCACCACCTGGCGGCGGACGAGCTCGGGGCTGTCCACCACCAGCGCCTCGGGCGGCGCGATATAGGTCTCGAGCGCGTCCCACGTCCCCTGCAGCAGCAGCGTGTCGCCCTTGGTGAGCGGCTCGCCGGGGGGGAGGTCGTGGTACTGGCGGTGGATGGCGAGGACGACCAGGTTGCCGCTCGGGGTCACCATGCCGGGAAAGAGCCGCTCGCCGATCAGCGGCGAGCGCGGCGGGATGACCACCTCGGCGAGGCCCGAGGCGGTGGTGAAGAGGCCCGCCTCGAACTTCACGCCCTCGGCGTCGGCCGGGCTGAGCACCAGGTCGGCCGCGAGTTCGGCGACCCCCTCGGCGTCGGCGCGCACCGCCAGGAGGTCGCCGGCCTGGATCGGCCCGAGCCGCGCCGCGCCGCTGCCCGTGCCCTCCTGCAGCGTGAGGAGGGTGACGCCGGGCCGCTCGCCCAGGTCCAGGTCCGCGCGCGGCTGGCCGACCAGCGGCGACTCCGGCCGGACGCGAAGCTGATGCACGCCGTCGCCGAGGCGGAACTGCTCCACCAGCGTGCGGGCATGGCGGCTGAGGTCGGGCGGCAGCGACCGGTTCTCGCGCACCGGCAAGAGGCGCGAGCCCAGCACCAGGGCAATGGCGATGGTGCCGATCACCAGGAAGACGCCGACGTAGGCGAACTCGAAGTAGCCGAAGCCCGGCCCGCCCGCATCGAGCGAGGCCTCGAGGACGAGCACGTTGACCGGCGTGCCGGTCAGCGCCAGCATCGAGCCCGCGTGCGCCCCGAAGACCAGCGGCATGAGGAGCTGCGAGGGCGGGCGCTTCAGCCGCACCGCCAGCACCACCACCACCGGGAGCAGCGCCGCCACGGCGCCGTTCACGCTGATGAGTGCCGAGAGCACGCCGCAGAAGAGCATCATCAGCACGATCAGCCGCGTGCGGCTGGCGCCCGAGCCGAGCGCCAGCATCTGCCCGGTCCAGGCGGTCAGCCCGGTCTTCTCCAGCGCGCCGCTGACCACGAAGAGCGAGGTGACGAAGATCGTCGCCGGGTCGCCGAAACCGGCGAGCGCCTGGTTGAGCGAGAGGATGCCCGTCGCCCAGAGCGCCATGGCGCATCCGACGCAGACGGCGATGACGGGCAGGCGGTCCCAGACGAAAAGGCCGATGACGCCCGCGATGATCGCGAACACGATCCAGATGTCGGTCAAGAGATCCCCCGGGCGGTGGGTCCGCCGTCCCGGCGCGTGGTCGCACAATTCACTTGCCAGCGCAATCGCACCCCGGCAATGCTTGGATACAAGGCGAAGCCAGGCCCGAAGTTGTTGTCGTGGCGAAGGTATTCGGGGTTTCGTCCATTCGGGGGGAAGAATGGCAACGGATCCGGTGTCGGGCATTGATGCCCGGGCTAAGGGCGGCTTTCTCGACGGCTTCCTGACCACCATCGAGCGGGTCGGCAACAAGGTTCCGCACCCGGGGATCATCTTCTTCTTCCTGATCGGGCTCGTCATCGTGCTCAGCGTGATCCTCTCGCTGATCGGCTGGTCGGCGACCTACGAGGCGATCGACCCCGTGACGCACGAGGTGGTGACGCAGACGACGACGGTGCGCAGCCTGCTCTCGGCCGACGGGATCCGCTTCATCTTCACCTCGATCGTGCCGAACTTCATGAACTTCGGCGCGGTGGGCGTGATCATCGTCGCGATGATCGGCGTGGGCGTGGCCGAGGAATCCGGCCTGATCGCCACGCTGGTGCGCAAGATCGTCGAGATCGCGCCGAAATCGATCTTCACCTTCATCATCGTGATGCTGGGCGTCATGTCCTCCATCGCCGCGGACGCCGGCTACCTGGTGCTGGTGCCGCTGGGCGCCGCCGCCTTCCACAGCCTCGGCCGGCATCCGCTCGCCGGCCTCGCGGCGGCCTTCTCGGGCGTGGCGGCGGTCTTTCTCGTCAACGTCTTCGTCACGCCCACCGACGCGCTTCTCGCCGAGATGACCAACGACGCCATCCGCCTGGTCGACCCCACGCGCGAGATCACGCTGGTCGGCAACCTCTACTTCATGATCGCCTCGTCGATCCTGATGGGCATCGTCTGCACCATCCTGACCGAGAAGGTGGTCGAGCCGCACCTCGGCCCCTACGAAGGCGGCGTGCCGGTCGAGGCGCAGACGGCGCTGACCCCGTCCCAGTCGCGCGGGTTGCGCTTCGCCGGCTGGGCGCTGCTCGGCTACG
Source organism: uncultured Alphaproteobacteria bacterium (assembly GCA_963844375.1). Lineage (GTDB taxonomy): Bacteria > Pseudomonadota > Alphaproteobacteria > Rhodobacterales > Rhodobacteraceae > Amaricoccus. The sequence goes on from CAWJOI010000012.1 coordinate 166,777, forward strand.
TCGTCGTCGTCGGGCTGCTGCTGGCGCCGCCCGGCGCGCCGCTGCGGCATCCCGAGACCGGCGAGATCCTGTCCGGGTCGCCGTTCATGTCCGGCCTCATCGTGCAGATCAGCGCGCTCTTCTTCACCGTGGGCTATGCCTACGGCAAGGGCGCCGGCACGGTGAAGGACCTGACCGCGGCGATCAACATGGTGGTCAAGACCTTCGCCGGCATGGCGGGCCTGATCTTCCTCCTGCTGGTCATCGCCCAGTTCATCGCCTTCTTCAGCTTCACCAACATCGCGACGGTGCTGGCGGCGAACCTGGCCGACTTCCTCGAGACGGTGCCGCTGGGGGTGACCAGCTACATCATCATCTTCGTGCTGGTGATCTTCCTGCTCGACCTCGTCCTGACCGGCGCGGTGGCGAAATGGGCGATCTTCGCGCCGGTGTTCATCCCGCTCTTCATGCGGCTCGGCGGCGATCCGAACCTGGTGCTGGCCGCCTACCGCGTCGGCGACTTGCCGGCCAACGTGATCACGCCGCTCAACGTCTATCTCGGCGTGATGGTGGGATTTGCCGCCAAGTACCAGAAGGACGCCGGGATCGGCACCATCGTCTCGCTGATGCTGCCCTATACCGTGGTGCTGCTGGTGCTCTGGACGATACTGCTGATCGCCTGGCAGTGGTTCGGGCTGCCGCTCGGCCCGGCCTGAGGATGGCTTTGCGACTGGCCGACAAGCGGCGCGGTCAGCAGGTCTTCAACGCTTGTGCGCGAGCTGTCGAATGCCATTCCGCGGCAGCGCGCCGCGGCATCTTCTGTCACGAGGACCAGCCGCGAAAGCAATGCCTGCAATCGCCGGAGCAGCATTCCCGCGAATGTGATCTAGTTCACAGATGCCCCTCTCCGCCGCCCGCTAAGAGGATTGTCAAACCTGGGGGAAACGATGTCCGATCTCGACAAGGTGCTCGCCACCATCGACGCCGACCTCGACGCCGCGCTGGAGCGCCTCTTCGTCACGCTGCGGCTGAAGTCGATCTCGACCGATCCGGCCTATGCCGGCGAGACCCGCGCCTGCGCCGAGTGGCACGCGGCAGACCTGCGCGAGATCGGCTTCGACGCCAGCGTCCGCGACACCCCGGGCCATCCGATGGTGGTCGGCCACCAGCGCGAGGGGAGCGGGCCGTCGGTGCTGTTCTACGGCCACTACGACGTGCAGCCGGTCGATCCGCTGGAACTCTGGGAGAACGACCCGTTCGATCCGAAGATCATCACCCGGCCCGACGGCTCGAAGATGCTGGTCGGGCGCGGCACCGCCGACGACAAGGGCCAGCTCATGACCTTCGTCGAGGCCTGCCGGGCCTGGAAGACGGTGACAGGACTCGCTGCCGGTTCCGGTGACGGTGCTGCTCGAGGGCGAGGAGGAGTTGGGTGGGGTGAACCTGCCGCCGTTCCTCGACGCCAACCTCGACGAGTTGCGCGCGGATTATGCGCTGATCTGCGACACGAACATGTGGGACGCCGACACGCCGGCGATCACCACCAGCCTGCGCGGCCTTTGCGGCGAGGAGATCATCGTCCATGCCGCCGACCGCGACCTGCATTCGGGCTTCTACGGTTCGGCTGCGACGAACCCGAACCATGTGCTCGCGAGGATCATCGCCGACCTGCGTGACGGCGACGGGCGGATCACGCTGCCCGGCTTCTACGACGGCGTGCCCGAGCTTCCCGACGCCCTGCGCGAAAGCTGGGCGAAGCTCGGCTTCAGCGAGGCCGAGTTCCTCGGCGAGGTGGGCCTGTCGGTTCCGGCCGGCGAGAAGGGCCGCTCGGTGCTGGAGATGACCTGGTCGCGCCCGACGGCGGAGGTGAACGGCATGGGCGGCGGCTATCAGGGCGCCGGCTTCAAGACGGTGATCCCGGCGCAGTCGATGGCGAAGATCTCGTTCCGCCTCGTCTTCGACCAGGATCCGCACAAGGTCCGCGCCGCCTTCCGCAAGCACGTGAACGATCGCATCCCCAAGGACTGCTCCGTCGAGTTCCACGAGCACGGCTCGGGCACCGCCGTCGCCTTCGACACCTCCGGCGCGGTCTTCCAGAAGACGCAAGCCGCGCTGACCGACGAATGGGGCAGGGACGCCGCCTTCGTCGGCGGAGGCGGGTCGATCCCGGTGACGACGCTGATCAAGAACAAGCTGGGCGTCGACGTGGTGATGGTCGGCTTCGGCCTCGCCGACGACCGCATCCACAGCCCGAACGAGAAATACGAGCTCAAGAGCTTCCACAAGGGAATCCGCTCCTGGGCGCGCATCCTTGCGTCCCTCGCGTCGTAACTCGCCGAATGTTGGAACCGGCCGGCGCGGCGCCGGCGTCAGAACGACATGCGGATGCCGAAGTCGGCGATCGTCGCGCTGTCCGGATCGAGCGGGTCGGATCCCAGACCCGGCCTGCGGATAGGTCTTGACGATGCCGCCGTTCACCGTCGCGCCGCCGCCGAGGTCGTACTGCGCCGTCAGCCCATAGGCGTCGGCGCCATCGAGCACCTCGAACGCCGGCGCGCCGTTGGCGCTCAGCACCTTGCCGTAGAAGGCGCCGACCGAGAAGGCGTCGAAGCCGAAGGCGGCGCCGAGGAGCAGGTTGTCGGCGTCGGCATCGCCCACGACCGCCGAGTCGGAGGTAAGCTTGATGTAGGTCAGGCCGAACGAAAGGCTCTCGTACTCGCCCTTGAGCCCCACCGACCATTGCTCGCCGTCCGGAATCCTCGCGCCGACCGGCTCGCCTACCACGGCCGCGTCCGGCGTCCCGTCGCCGTCGAAATCGACGAGGACCGGCTCGGGATCCTCGAAGACGGTGAAGCTGTCGAACCTGTAGTAGCCGATGCCGGCGCTCCAGCTGCCGCCACCGAAGTCGCCGGCGTAGCCCGCTCCGACGCCGATGTCCGTGAGGTCGCGGTTGCTCGACAGCGAAATCCCGAAGCCCGCGATGTCGAAGTCGTAGCGCAGCGTCGGGCGGGCGAACGGGTTCGGGGTGAAATGCGGCGAGTCGTCGTCGCCGAAGCTGCCGCCGTTCGAGATGAACCGCGTCTCGTTGAGGTCGGTGAGGCCGGTCAGCGAGAAGTTGCCCGGCACGTCGCCCACCCACTGCTCGTCGGCGCCGTTGGTGTCGCCGAAGGTGAGCGTGCCCCAGTCCCCCGAGACGAAGACGCTGCCTGCGGTCTGGCCGTTCTCGGCGCCCTGCCCACCCAAAGCATTGTCCGCGCGAATGGTGGCGCCGAAGGAGATTCCGCTGTCGGTCGCTCCGGTCATGTTCACGCCGAACCGGACCCGGGAGACGGCGCGCAGGTCGTCGGGGAAGTCGCCGTCCGCGTCGGGCTCCCGGACCGAGCCGTCGTTGTTGATGTTGTACCCGAGCCCCAGGCGGGCGTCGCCGAACAGCACGACCCCCTGCGCCGCGGCGATCCCGCCCGCCAGCATGCAGCCACCGGCCACCGTCGCGAACAGCGATCCTCTCATCCGTCCCTCCGTCCCGCCGCTTCTTCTCTGCCCGGGGCAGGGAAGCGCTGCGGCGAGTATGGCACCGTCGCCAGGCCAGAACGAGGGCGAAGATGGCGCGTCTGAGCGGATGAAACCGGGAACGGGCGTGAGCCGTGGCGCGCCCGAGATTTTCCGACGTCGGTGGACGGGGCGGCGGCGCGCACCGCGCCGCCGGCACCGTTACTTGTCGTAGTCGCTCAGCATCTCGAAGAAGCGGAGCTCGGCGTCGCGGGTCAGGAACTCCGAATGCCGCTTGAACCATTCCTTCTGGTAGGGAAGTTCCAGGTGGCGGTCGAGATCGGCGCGCGTGGTCCAGTTCTCGTAGAAATAGAAGACGTTGGGGTCTTCGCTGCTGACGTGGAAGTGATACTCCACGCAGCCGGGCTCGGACCGCGACCGGTCCACGAAGGGCGAGAGCAGCTCGATCAGCTCCTCGCGCTTCTCCGGCTTGACGTGCAGCGTCGCGGTCAGGGTGCAGGCGGGCGTTGCCATGGCGCGTCCTTGTCATTCGGATTCAGGAGGGCAGGAAGGGGCGGCGCACCGGGCGCCGCCGCTTCCCGTCGGCGATCAGAAGTTCATCTCGTCGATGTTGTCCGGCGTGAACATCAGCGGCTTGCCGTAGACGATCTCGCCGCTTCTCGCCGACGGTGTAGGTCCCCGCCTTGCCGGCCTCGAAGGTCGTGCCGGGCGTGAGGTCGAGCTTGCCCGCGAGCTTCAGGTGCGTCGGCATAGGTCGCAAGATAGCCGAGCTCGTCGGGATCCCAGAGCGCGAAGCACTTCTGCGAGCCGTCCTTGAGATAGTTCTTGATGGCGCTCGGCAGCGCGAAGCCGGTGGAGAAGACCTGGCCCTGCTTGCCGCTCGCAACGATGGCGCGCGCGCCGGCCGGCGCGCTGACCGCGGACGAGGAGATGATCACCTTCAGGTTCGGGTGCGCCTGCATGAGGTTGACCGCGACGTCGTAGCTCTTGGCGTCGTCGTCGTTGGCGTATTGCGTGTCGACCACCTTGAAGACCTGGTACTTGGGATCGTTGGCGATGAACTCCTTCATGAACTTGATGTGCGCCGCGTGGTTCGGCGCCGTCGGCGAAGCCGCGACGAAGGCGACCTCGACCGCCCTCGGGCGAGTTCATCAGCGCGCAGTCGAGCATCATCTGGGCGGCCTGCTGGTAGGACAGCTGGTTGACGAACATGTCGCGCGCGTCCTCGGCGGCGTCGGCGTCGAAGGTGGTGACGACGACACCCGCGTCACGCGCTTCCTTCAGCACCGGCGCCACGGCGTTGAGGTCGATCGCGGCCAGGATGATGGCGTCGGGCTGCTGGGTCAGGAAGTTCTGATCGTCTCGACCTGGAGCGTCACGTCGGCATGGTCGGCGCCGGCATAGACGAACTCGTCGCCAAGCTCCTCGGCCGCGGCGCGCGCCCCCGGCGGCGGCGGCCTCGAAGTAGGGGAAGCCGGTCCATTTCGGCGTCATCATCAGCTTGAAGCCGGACTCCTGGGCCCAGGCGCCCGGCGCCGCGGCGATGCTCAGCGCAAGGACCGCACCGGCCGTCGGCCAACAGTCTGGAACGAGTCTCATCGTCTTCTCCTCCTCTGCACACCGCTCCGGTCCGGCGGCCCGGTTTCTCCTGCCGCTTCGTCCGTGCGGATTCCTGATTTCATCCGGTTGCGCGCCGACTGCGGACCGCAAGCCGAGCGCGAGCGCGCGCGCGATCACCGGGCGGAGCACGCCGACGATCAGCAGCGCCCCGAGCACGACGGTCTGGGTCGGGCCGGCGACGTTGGCGAGGCCCATGCCGTTGCGGAGGGTCCCGAGCAGCAAGAAGCGCGAGCACCACGCCGAGGATCGAGCCCTTGCCGCCATTGATGTCGATGCCGCCGAGAACGACCGCCGTGACCACGAAGAGGATCGAGCCGTCGGCGTTGTCGCCGCGCGCCGAGCCGTACTGCCCGATCCAGACCAGGCCCGCGACGCCGGCCAGGCCGCCGGCGAGCGCATAGGCCATGGATCTTCAGGCGCGGCGACGTCGACGCCGGCGATCCACGCCGCCTCGGCGTTGCTTGCCGGCGGCGTAGCAGCGCCGGCCGAAGACCGTGCGATGCATCAGGAAGCCCGATCGCCAGCGCGAGCGCGAGGAAGATCGGGAAGGACACCGGCAGCATGCCGAAGAGCTTGGTCGATCCGATCCAGGTGTAGGTCGCAGTCGAACGCAGGTGTAGCCGGACTCGCTGCCGATGATGAAGGCGAGGCCGCGATAGGCGCCCATGGTCCCGAGCGTCACCGCGAGCGACGGCAGCCCGAGGCGGGCGACCAGCACCCCGTTCAGCGCGCCGAGCATCGCCGCAGGCCAGCGATCACGCAGGGCACGGCGAGCCAGATCAGCACGCCGGCCTCGGAGAACTTCGAGAAGAGCACCGCCCGAAGGCGAGGGTCGAGGCGAGCGAGATGTCGATCTCGCCGAGCACGACGACGACGGCGAGGCCGAGCGCGAGGATTCCGGGGAAGACGAAGTGCCGCGTCGAGGACGCGATCTGGTCGAGGCTCAGGTAGTAGGGCGAGAGGTAGGCCGACCATGCGCCGCGCGCAGATCGTCAGCACGATGAGCGCGCAGCTCCCACGGCGTGCAGACGGCGGATCATCCCTTCGCCCCCGCCGTTCGTCGCCGGGTGCGCAGCGTTCCCGGAGCTGCCGGCCGATCAGCACGTCGGCCGTGGCGGCGGCGACGATCGCCGAGCCCTGGATGAACATGCGCCAGAACTCCGGCACCCGCAGCAGCACGAGGCCGTTGTCGATGGTGGCGAGCACGATGGCGCCCAGCGCCGCCCCGATCACCGTGCCGGACCCTCCGGTCACGCTCACGCCGCCGATCACCGCCGCCGCGAGCGAGGTGAGCTCCCAGCCGGAGGCGAGGACCACGGTCACCGTGCCGACCCGCGCCGCGTAGAGGAAGCCCGCGAGGCCGCAGAGGGCGCCGGTGAGGATGTAGGCGAAGAGCACGATCCGCTCGGTCCGAGGCCGAAGAACGCGCTGGCGGTGGGGTTCGAGCCGACCGCGTAGATGCGGCGGCCGATCGGGTAGAAGCGGAGGAACATCGCGAGGGTGCAGACGATGGCCGCGGCCAGCAGGAACGAGCGCCGGGATGCCGGCGACCCGCCAGTCGACGAACTCGATCATCCAGCGCGGCAGGTTGCTGGAGGTGACCTCCTGTCCGCGGGCGTAGATGTAGGTGGCGCCGCGGTAGAGCGACATCGTGCCGAGCGTGGCGATCAGCGGCGACACCCTGCCGTAGGCGACGAGCAGCCCGTTGATCGTCCCGAGCGCCGCGCCGATGGCGAGGGGCATCAGGATGAGGAGCGGCCCGACACCCGGGTTCTTCGCGGCGAAGTCGGCCGTGAGGTAGGCGGCGAAGCCCATGATCGACCCGACCGAAACGTCGAGGTTGCGGGTGAAGAGCACCACCGCCTGGCCCGCCGCGACGATCGCCAGGATCGCGGCGTTGGAGATGATTGCGCTGAGGTTCTGCGGGGTCAGGAAGAGCGGCGTCAGCACCGCGAAGATCGCGCCGAGCAGCAGCAGGAAGGCGAGGACGCCGCTGACCCGGAGGCGGAGCGCGATGCGCCCGAGCCGGCGCGGCTGCGCCGCCTGGCGCCGCGCCCGACTCAGACATGCGCCATCGCCGTCTGGTGGCGCGTCGCCGCGATCATCACCGTTTCCTGGTCGGCGGAAGCGGAGTCGAACTCGGCCACCAGCTCGCCCTCGGCGATCACCAGGATGCGGTCGCTCATGGCGAGGATCTCGGGCAGGTCCGAGGAGATCATCAGGATCGCCAGCCCCGAGTCCGCCAGCTCGGCGATGATCCGATGGACCTGCGCCTTCGACCCCACGTCGATGCCGTGCGTCGGCTCGTCGAGGAGCAGCACCCGCGGTTTCGGTTGCGAGCCACTTGGCGAAGGCGACCTTCTGTCGATTGCCGCCGGACAGAAGTCCGACGATCTGCTCGATCCCGGTGGTCTTGACCTGGTAGGTGGCGACCGCCTCGCTCGCTCACGAGCCGCTGGCGCCCGGCATCGACGAAGCCGAGCCGGCTCAGGCGGGCGAGAATCGGCAGCGTGACGTTGTCGAGAACGCTCGATGACATGATCAGGCCCTGACCGTCGCGGTCCTCCGGCAGGTAGGCGAGCCCCAGCTTCAGCATCTGGCTGGGGTTTCGCGGGGTGACGGCTACGCCGTTCGAGGAAGACCCTGCCGCCGGTGGGCGGCGTCATGCCGAAGCAAGCCTGCGCGATCTCCGAACGCCCGGCTCCCACCAGCCCGGCCATCCCGACGATCTCGCCCGCGTGCAGCGAGAACGAGACGTCGCGGAACACGCCGTCCAGCGAGAGGCCTTCCACGCGGAAAAGCTCCTTGCCGGCGACGCGCCGGGCGCGCTTGGCGAACAGCGCCTCGAGGGGCCGCCCGACCATCATCTGCACCAGGTCCGTCCGCGTGACCTCCTGCATCGGGCGCGTGGCGACGTGCGCGCCGTCGCGAAGCACCGTGACGGCGTCCGCGATCGCTTCGACCTCCTCGAGGCGATGCGTGATGAGCATGACGGCGGTGCCCTTGTCGCGCAGGACACGGACGATGCGGAAAAGCTTCTCCGCCTCCGCCGGCGTCAGCGCAGAGGTCGGTTCGTCGAGGATCAGCAGGCGGAGATCGGCGGTCAGGGCGCGGGCGATCTCGACGAACTGCAACTCGGCGACGGACAAGCCCGCCGACCAGCGCGCGCGGGTCGATGCCCACGCCGAGCGTGCGACAGCGCGCGACGGGCGCGGTCGTAAAGGGCGTTGCGGTCGACGGTGCCGAGGGGGCTGACGGGCTCGTCGCCCATCGCGATGTTCTCGGCGACGTCGAGGTGGGGAAAGAGCTTGGGATCCTGGTAGACGGCCGCGACCCCGGCGCGGCGCGCCTCGATCGGGGTCGAGAAGCGCATGCGCTCGCCGGCGATCAGAAACTCGCCTTCATCGGCCTGCAGGATGCCGGTGATGATCTTGACGAGCGTCGACTTGCCCGCGCCGTTCTCGCCGACCAGCGCATGCACACCGCCCGGGGTCACGTCGAAGGTCACGTCGCTCAGCGCGCGGGAAGGCCCGAAGGACTTGCTGAGCCCGACGACGCGCAACGCTGGCTCGCGGACCTCCACCGCTCAGGCCGGCCCGTGCGACGTGCGGTCGGCAGGCTTCGACAGCCTCGCCCTGGCGGCGATATCGCGACCCAAGAGACCTCCCCCCGGTGACAAATGATGGCGACCGGCGCCGCCGTTTTTGCTTCTCTTGGCTCGGCAGCTTGACTAGCTATGCATGAGGGGAAACGAGGGTCAAGCGGTTCGAGGCGCCGATCAGTCGGGCTCTCGCAGCGGGACGGACCGGGGAAGCGTTTCGATGGCGCGATACACATCGTCGACCGATGTCGCCCGCCTGGCCGGCGTCTCCCAGTCGGCGGTCTCGCGCGCCTACACGCCCGGCGCGAGCGTCTCGGCCGAGACCCGCCGCAAGGTTCTCGAAGCCGCCGAGGTGCTCGGCTACCGGCCCAGCCTGATCCCCGGGATCATGCTGAAGCACCGCTCGCGCCTCGTCGCCATGGTGGTCGGCGGCCTTTACAATCCGTTCTACGCCACCGTGCTGGAGCTTTTCGCGACCAGGCTCCAGGAGATCGGCAACCAGGTCCTGCTGGTCCACGTCGACAGCGGCTTTTCCCTCGACGAGGCTATCCCCAGGCTTGCCGGCTACCGGGTCGATGCCGTGGTCAGCGCCCTTGCGGTGCTCTCGCAGGACGCGGCGGCAGCGCTCGCTCGCCTGGAGATTCCGGTCGTCTGCTTCAATACCCCGCTGAAGAACGAGTGGGTGTCCTCGATCTCTTCCGACAATCGCGAAGCCGGCGGGGCCATGGCCGACCTCTTCATCGCGGGCGGAGCCGGCACCTTCGGCTACATCACCGGCCCGAGAGGGAGCCCGGCAAACGAGGACCGCCTTGCCGGCTACCGCGATCGCCTTCTGCAGACGGGGATTTCGCGATCTCCAGGTTGTCGAGGCCGACTTCCACTACGAGGGCGGTCGGGACGCGGCAATGACGATCCTCGGCCGGCCGAACGTTCCCGATGCGATTTTCTGTGCCAATGATCTGATGGCAATGGGAGCGCTCGATGCCATTCGAAAGCATACCCGGATCAGTGTCCCCGACGACCTGCAGATCGCGGGGTTCGACGGCCTGTCGGCCGCCGCATGGAGCGCTTACGACCTCACCACATTCGAGCAGGACGTAGCCGAAATGGTGGAACGTGCGATCGAGATCGTAAACGCCAGCGTGGCGCAGGAGCGCCCTCCGGGGGGAATTAGCATGGACGTCCCGGCCCGGCTGGTCAAACGCGGCTCGACGCGAAGTATGACTTGATGGCGGTCAGCGCGCTCCGGCTTTTGCGGGGCCGATCGGCGCCCGCGAGTCGCCAATGATGGCCAGCTGACCTGCTCCCTTCCTGATCCCTCGTTTTAAGCGAGAGTTCGTCATCCAATGAGGTAAGACCGAGCTTTGGATCGCCGGAAGGTGGAGTTGCCGGGCTTCGTCACGACGGCTGGCCGTTTGCGCAGAAGCTGAGAGTGCTCGAGGACGAGAACCCGCGGCTGAATAACTCTTGGCCAAGTTGATGCTGGACGTGGCGGCGCTGAAGGTCCGTTGGGAAAAAATTGACCGAGCGCGCCGGGAGGCCTTGCTCCGCCTGATGCCAGCGTGCGGGTTTTCGCAGAGACGCGCCTGCGGGCTGGTCCGGATCGATCCCAAGACCGTGCGCCGGGAGCCCGATCCGGGCGATGGCGCCGTGCGCGAACGGCTGCGAAGCCTGGCCGCAGAACGGCGCCGCTTCGGCTACCGGCGGCTCGGCATCCTGCTGCAGCGAGAAGGCATCCACATGAACAGGAAGAAGCTCTACCGGGTCTATTCCGAGGAGGGGCTGGCGGTGCGCCGCCGCCGCAAGCGTGCGACCGAAACCTGAACGCCGATGACGCTGCCGGACGGACCGAACCTGCGGTGGAGCCTCGACTTTGTCAGCGACGCCGTCGACTGAGGCCGCCGCTTCCGCATCCTGGCCATCGTCGACTTAACCCGCGAGGCCCTCGCCCTGGTGGTGGACACCTCGATTCGGCGGAAGGCGCCTGGCGCGCGAATGGATGACGGCAAACAGCAGTAAGCCGAGCGTGTCGGTCATGTGACGCTTGCGCCCCTTAACCTTCTTGCCCGCGTCATAGCCGCAAACCCCGCCGCTTTCGGTGGTTTGACGCTCGGGCTGTCGATCACGCCAGCGGAAGGGCTGGCTTCGCGGCCTTCCAGTTCCCGCGCGCTCATCACCATCAGGTGGTTGATGCCCTGCCACAAGCCGCTGTCGCGCCACGCGTAGAAATAGCCCTGAACCGTGGAGACCGGCGGGAAGTCCTTCGGCAGCATGCGCCACTGGCAGCCGCTCGACGCCATGTAGAGGATCGCATCGACGACCGAGCGGAGATCCGTCGTCCGTGGCCGGCCTCCCCGTCGGGCCGGTGGCAGAAGCGGCGCGATCAGTGCCCATTCGCGTTCCATCAAGTCGCTTGGATAGCGTTCGGCATTCCGCCTATGCTCGACGCGAGCGGTATCATTCCAAGGCATCCGGTTCCCCAATCTTCTCGACAAAGATGGAGAATCACAAAACCCTGATATCGCTCAACTTCTTTTCGGGCAGGCTCTCAGAAGACCCTATGAAGCACAGGTTCAGCGACGAGCGGGTGATCGGCGTGGCTGAAGGAGCACGCGGCCGGCGGTAAGGTGGACGACATCTGCCGGCGGCCGCCCCGTCTTGGCCGTTGGGGTGGCGGAGCGGACCGGGCCGCGGGGTCGAGGCGGACCGCGTCGGGTGTGTGCCCCCCGTGTGCGGAGTGGGGCCGGACAAGGTTGTAGTGTCGGCGCCAGCGTTCAATGACGGTGCGCGCCTCCGCCATAGTTGCGAATACCTCCTCGTTCAGGCACTCGTCGCGCAGTCGGGCAGTGGTCGCAGGCCTGCCGCGGCGGGCGATGTGGATGTCAAGTTCGGCGGGCATCCAGGACCGCGATGGCGCGCCGGACGTCTTCCGCGCCATCCGGCACCGGTTCCCTTGACTGCGCTATGCGTTCGCCGACGGCGGCTATGCCGGGGACAAGCTGAAGGCCGCGCTTAGCGGCCGCGGCGACTGGACGCTCGAGATCATCAAGCGCTCCGACACCGCAAAGGGTTCGAGGTTCTGCCGCGTCGAGGGGGTCGTCGAGCGAACATTCGCATGGCTCGGGCGATGCTGCAGGTTGGCAAGGGATTGGGGCGAACGCTGGAAAGCTCAACGGCCTGGACCCTGATCGAAAGCGTCAGGCTCATGACACGGCCTCGCAAGATACTGCGATTTATCATGAACTTCCAATCGCGCTCTAATATAAGGGCGGAGATTTCAGCTCGCAATGGCCCGGTTGCCGGAGAGAAGGTCAATCCGACCGATGGGCTTGCACCAACCCGCGCGCCGGAATATGGCTAGCCGCCTGACGGAGAGATGCCGGAGCGGTCGAACGGGGCGGTCTCGAAAACCGTTGTGGGGGTGACCCCACCCAGGGTTCGAATCCCTGTCTCTCCGCCAAGCCAAGCAAGCCAAGGAAGATCTAAGCAACTGAGATAGCTCGCAAATAGCCTTTTAGCGGCTCCGGCGGACCAAATGCAGCTTGTTTTGCTGCACAAACTGCTGCACAATGCGCTGCACAGCGGGGCGGGAGGCAGCGACATGTCGATCACCAAGCGCGAGAACACCTTCCATCTGCGGCGGCGAGTTCCGACCCGATACAACAGCGTCGAGCCGCGCAAGACGGTTTGGATCAGCCTGCACACGGACTCCGAAGCCGTCGCGCGGAGCAAGGCGGATCGGGCGTGGGGGCAGATGGTGGAGGCTTGGGAAGCTCGCCTCGCCGGGGACACCGAAGACGCCGAGACGCGCCTTGCCGCCGCACACGAGCTGGCGCGCATCCGGGGGCACCGCTACCTCGACGTGGGCCGCGTCTCGAAGCTGCCCCTCCGACGAGCTTGTGGAGCGCGTGGAAGCCGTCTCCGCCCCGGGGGCGTTCCTGACCGGGCCGAGACGACGGCCCTCATCGGGACGGCGCAGGAGCCGCAGATCACGGTGACGAAGGCGCTGGATTTCTACTGGACACTCGCGCGCGAAAAGACGCTCGGGAAAAGCGAGGACCAGCTTCGGCGCTGGCGCAATCCCCGGATCAAGGCGGTCCGCAACTTCGCCGCGGTGGTGGGGGACCGGGCAATCGATCAGATCACCCGCGACGACATGCTCGACTTCCGCCAGCGGTGGCTGGAACGGATCGAAGCGGGCGAGGTGACGGCCAGCTCGGCGAACAAGGACTTGATCCACCTCGGCGACGTGCTGAAGACTGTCAACACGATGAAGCGGCTCGGGCTCGCCCTTCCGCTCGGCGAGCTTTCCTTCCGGGAGGGGGAGACGCGGACCCGCCCGCCTTTCTCCGACGAGTGGATCAAGAACCGGCTGCTCGCCCCGGCGCGCTCGACGGCCTGAACCCGGAAGCGCGGGGGGTACTGCTCGGCATGGTCAACACCGGCTATCGCCCGTCCGAGGGCGCGGCGCTCACAGCGCGGTCGATCCGGCTCGACTGCGACGTGCCGCACATCTTCGATTGAAGCCGAAGGGCGGCAGCTGAAGTCGCAGTATGCTCGCCGCGTGATCCCCTTGACGGGCGTTAGCCTCGAAGCCTTCCGGGCGTTCCCCGAGGGCTTCCCCGATACCGCGACAACGCCGCGCTGAGCGCGACCGTCAACAAGTATCTGCGGACCAACGGCCTGCTGGAAACGTCGGACCATTCGTTCTACTCGCTGCGGCACGCTTTCGAGGACCGGATGCTGGCAGCCGGGATCGACGACAGGATCAGGCGCGACCTATTCGGCCACCGGCTGGACCGCGAACGCTATGGCAAGGGCGCGTCGCTGGCGCACGTCGCCGAAGCTGATCGCCGGCTTCGCCCTCTGAGCCAAGAGCGCGCGGGCGCGGCGCTGCGCTTCCGTCGCGCCGGCCTCCGCATCCCGAGCCTCGGCAAGCTCGGCTTCGAGGCGCAGGAACACGGGTTCGACGGCCGGGTCGCGGTCCAGCATCGCGGCCACCTTCAACAGGGCGGCTTCTATGCGTTCGATGGAAACCATGACCCGGCCCTAGCGTCAGAAGCCCGACAGCCGCACGTTCACGGTCGCGGAGTCCACCGCGGCCGCCGCGACGGCGACGCCGATCGCCGTGTTGCCCGAGCTGGTCACGGTCGCGAGTGCCGGGGGCCGCGTCCCAATAGACGGTCGCCGAGGCTAAAGGCGTCGGCCGCGACCTTCGGCAGCTCGAACACGCCGGTCGCGTGAACGTCAACCGTCTCGCCTCGTCCGCGTCACCGGCGGCGATGCCGACGATGGTGCCGGCGATCACGACGCCGCCGCTCAGCACGTCGGCCGGGGCCGGGATGGACAGGGTGTCGCCCGGCTGAACGTAGTTGGTTGCCATTTCAGAGTCCTTTCGAGGTGGTGAAGCGGATGGTCGACGGCCGGGGGCCGCTCGTCATCGCCGCGATTTCGGAGTCGAGGACGGCGAGGGCACGAGCCATCTCGCCGTCGCTCTTGTATTCGATCTCTTCGCCGTTCTGTCGCGGACGCACCGGACGCCTGAGCGAGCGCGCTCAACGGGCCGCCCGCTGGTCGCAGCTCGGTGAGCGTCGCCATCAGGCGCCGGCGTTCCTGTAGCCGCCGCGAGTGGTCAGCGGCCAGGCGAAGTCGAGGACGCAGCGGTACTCCTTGCCCAAGATTTCCCAGCCGTCGCGGGAGCTGATCTGCGGGCCCGGCGCGCTGGCAAGGTGCGCGATCTCGAAGATGGCGAGCTCGGCCGGCGCGGCAAAGAGCCGCCAGTCGCGCCCGCTGATCTCGGCTCGACCAGCAGCGTGAGCTTGCCGCTGAACGGGTTCACGTTGTCGGTCTCGCGCCGGGGTGAGCGTGGCCAAGAATTTCTCGGCCTCGGTCTCGATCTCCGGCCCGACCACAGGAACCGCGGCGTCGACGTGATCGCTCACCCGTCGAGGCCGGTCTGCTGGCGCATCGCGAGGCGGGCGGCTGATACGTGGTCTCGCCGATCGCCGCCGGGGAGGCGGCGAGGTTGCCGTGCGGGGCGGGAACAGGGCGTCGCCGTCGTCCATGGTCGGGTTACGAGTCAGCAGCGTCGCCAGCTCGCTGTTTCGGTTTCGGCGGCGGCGCGGCCCATCCATCGTCACCCGGCCGAAGCCGCCGAGGTCGTCGTTGATGACGGCCTTGCGGTCAGGGCGAAGGTCTTCCGTAGCTGCGAAGCTGCGCAGGACTCCTTGGCTCAAGGCGGTCGTGGTCGAGGTGACTTCGCCGTGTTCGCTGATCTCGGCGAGCGGCCCCATGCCGCCCATGGCTTGAGGATGACGGCGACCGGAAGTCGTACGCCATGACGCAGCCGGGCCAGCGCTTGAGCGGCGAGGCCGCGACCTCGTAGGCGTCGGCCAGGACGCGGTTGCCGGCGCCGAGCAACAGCTCGGGAAAGTCGCTGCGTGGTGTGCATGGCGCGGGTGAGGATCGCCTCGCGGCTCATGACGCCGACCCCGGTGTCGCCGCTCGCACAAGGGCGTCGCGGGCAGCTCGCCGAAGCCCCACGCGATGAAGGGGCGGGCGGCCTCGCTCGGCTCGGCTGCCGGCCATGCGGCGGCAAAGGGCCTCGTCTGCGGGTCCGGATCACCGTCGGATCGTCGGCGGACACGCCGACGTGGGCGCGGATCGGACCGGCTGGGCGCGGGTGACCGGGGCGGGGGCCGGCTCGGCGGCGGGGGTCGTTCGATGGTCGGCTCCATGCCGTAACTCCTGATTGGTTGCGCCGAACTCGGCGGGGTTATCGGTCAAGGACACTTCGCGCAGCGCCCATGCGGTCTGCGTCCGCACGAGGCGACCGTCCTCGCGGGTGTCGGCCCATGCGGTCGGGACATAGCCGATGGACACAGCGGTCACGTCGCCGCGCTCCGACAAGTCGGCCGCCGCGGCGTCGCGGATCTCCAAGGTCGCGACGATGCCGCCGGGCTCGAAGCGGAAGCCGCCGGCCCCGCCCAGAAGGTCGCGGATGCTGCCGCTCCGGTGGTTGTCGCGCAGCGGCACCAATCCGGCAGCGTCACGGCCTCGCGGGTGACGGCCAGCCGCTCGAAGCCGAAGCTCCGGCGGACTTCCGCGCCGCTGGTGATCGCGGCGTCAGACGTAGGCGACGCCCCCTCGCGGCGGAAGGTGCTCGGCACCAGCGGCGCGGAGCGGGTCAGGATTCAGGCTTCATCGTGGGTCGACTCCTTGTCGGCGGGCGGCCCGAAGGCGAGCCCGAGGGCGGCCTCACGGGCGCGGTCGGCGGCGATCTCGCGGTCTAGGTCGGCGACACTCCAACCGCGCTCCGCCACGGCCTTGGCGCGCGACGTGAGGCCGGCAGCGATCTCCGCCGCGTGGCTTCCACGTCTTTTGCCGGGTCGACTTGGACCGGTCGCGGCGGCAGCCATTGCACAGACACGTCGCCGACCACGCGGTGCCAGAGCGGAGCCGAGGAGCTGCGGCACGAGGACCGCGTACTGCGTCGACTCCATGCGCCGATAGAACGGGATCAGCGCCGCCCGCGCAGACGTATAGTTGACGCGGTCATGTCGCCCGAGAGGAGCCATTCGGGAACCCCGAGGCCGGCGGCGATCTGTTGCAGGCTAGAGCGGATGAAGCTGCCCGTCTCAATAGCGTGGGCGGGCGCGTGCATGTTGAACTCCTCGCCGAACTTCAACCGGATGACAGTTCCCGGCTCCATGGACGGGGTGCTGTCCTCGAAGATGGAGTCCGATGCCGTGCCGCCGGTCGTGTCGGTGATGGTGCCGACCATCATGGCGGCGACGTTGGCGCCCATCAGGAGCGCGTCGCGATATTTGGTGTATTCGTTTGCCGAGAGCAGGCAAGGCGCGGTCCAAGGGATGCCCCTGACCTGCGCTGCGCCGATCGGCCTGAAGACGTGCAATATCTGCTCGCCGGGAATGCGAACGGGCGGCGCATAGGTCGTGAAGCCGGTGGGCCGGGTCGGGTGAATCCAGTAGGCGACGCGCCGGCCCAAAGGGTCGTACTCGACGCCCTGCACGATGTAGCCGCCACCCGGCAGGCCGTCGCGGGAGTCGGAGTCCAGATGGTCGATCGGCAGGACGCGGACGCGGAAGCCTTCGGGCAGGTCGAGGAGCTGCACCAGCACCTCGCCCGCCGTCACCATCTCGCGGCAGACGGTTTCGCCGATGCCGTTGAAGTCGGTGCGCTCTTCCATGTCGGCGACCGCTCTCCATGCGGTCCACGTCGCCACCGCGGCCGGGTCGGCGGTCGGAACGATGCCCGTTCCCCAGAGCGCGGCGACGATGTTTCCGAGGCCGTTCGCGAGGTTCGGATCGTTGTGCGCCGCATGGCGCGAGCGGGCGCGCAAACGGGCGCCACCGGCCGCGATCTCGGCGTTCAGCTCGCCGAAGGCCGGGAAGGCGGTCGGCCACCGCGCCGCCCGCCGGTCGCGGCCTCGAAGCTGCGGCGCAGCACGTCGCCGTGCGTGCCGGTCCCCGGCCCAAACGGTTTTGAGCCGGCCGGGGCGGCCTCAGAAGGGAGCGGCGGTTGAAGGCGCCAGAGGCGCATCAGTGCTTGCCGTGCCCGCGCCGCGCGTCCGTGATGATCGGTAGGAAGCGATCAAGGGA
>CAWJOI010000013.1:0-267514 GCA_963844375.1 uncultured Alphaproteobacteria bacterium
CCACGAGGCGCTGGAGAACGTGAAGCCCTCGGTCGAGGTGCGCTCGCGCCGGGTCGGCGGCGCCACCTACCAGGTGCCGGTCGAGGTGCGCCCGGAGCGCCGCGAGGCGCTGGCGATCCGCTGGCTGATCAAGGCCAGCCGCGCCCGCAACGAGCACACCATGGAGGAGCGCCTCGCCGGCGAGCTTCTCGACGCCGCCAACATGCGCGGGTCGGCGGTGAAGAAGCGCGAAGACACCCACAAGATGGCCGATGCCAACAAGGCGTTCAGCCACTACCGCTGGTAACGCCAAGGTTCAGGACTAGTACGATGCCCCGCGAATATCCTCTCGACCGCTACCGTAACTTCGGGATCATGGCGCATATCGACGCCGGAAAGACCACGACCACGGAGCGGATCCTGTTCTACACCGGCAAGTCGCACAAGATGGGCGAGGTGCACGATGGCGCCGCGACCATGGACTGGATGGAGCAGGAGCAGGAGCGGGGCATCACCATCACCTCGGCGGCGACGACCACCTTCTGGGAGCGCACCGAGGACGGCATCTCGACCGAGAGCCCGAAGTACCGCTTCAACATCATCGACACGCCCGGCCACGTGGACTTCACCATCGAGGTGGAGCGCTCGCTGGCGGTGCTCGACGGCGCGGTGTGCGTGCTCGACGCCAACGCCGGCGTGGAGCCGCAGACCGAGACCGTCTGGCGGCAGGCCGACCGCTATCAGCGTGCCGCGCATCGTGTTCGTCAACAAGATGGACAAGATCGGCGCCGACTTCTTCAACTGCGTGCGGATGATCAAGGACCGGACCGGCGCCATCCCCTGCCCGATCCAGCTGCCGATCGGCGCCGAGACCGCGCTCAGGGCCATGTCGACCTCGTCACCATGGAAGAGTGGACCTGGAGCGGCGAGGACCTCGGCGCCACCTGGACCCGCCAGCCGATCCGCGCCGAGCTCGCCGAGCAGGCCGACGACGATGCGCGCGGACGATGATCGAGCTCGCCGTCGAGATGGACGACGACGCGATGGAGGCGTACCTCGAAGGCGAGGAGCCGGACGTCGCGACGCTGCGCCGGCTGATCCGCAAGGGCACGCTGGCGATGAAGTTCGTGCCGGTGATCTGCGGCTCGGCGTTCAAGAACAAGGGCGTGCAGCCGATGCTGAACGCCGTCGTCGACTACCTGCCGAACCCGCTCGACGTGCCGGCCTACATGGGCTTCAAGCCCGGCGACGAGACCGAGACCCGCGACATCGCCCGCTCGGCCGACGACGCGCAGCCGTTCTCGGCGCTCGCCTTCAAGATCATGAACGACCCGTTCGTCGGCTCGCTGACCTTCACCCGGATCTATTCCGGCACGATCAAGAAGGGCGACCAGCTGCTGAACTCCACCAAGGAGAAGCGCGAGCGGGTCGGCCGCATGATGATGATGCACGCGATCAACCGCGAAGAGATCGACGAGGCGTTCGCCGGCGACATCATCGCGCTGGCGGGCCTGAAGGACACCACGACCGGCGACACGCTCTGCGATCCGCAGAAGCCGGTGGTGCTCGAGACGATGACCTTCCCGGAGCCGGTGATCGAGATCGCCATCGAGCCGAAGACCAAGAACGACCAGGAGAAGATGAGCCAGGGCCTGCAGCGGCTCGCGGCCGAGGATCCGTCGTTCCGGGTCGAGACCGACATCGAGAGCGGCCAGACGATCATGAAGGGGATGGGCGAGCTGCATCTCGACATCCTGGTCGACCGGCTGAAGCGCGAGTTCAAGGTCGAGGCCAACATCGGCGCGCCGCAGGTGGCCTACCGCGAGACGATCAGCCGCAAGGCCGAGATCGACTACACCCACAAGAAGCAGACCGGCGGCTCGGGCCAGTTCGCGCGGATCAAGCTGGTCATCGAGCCGACCGAGCCGGGCGAGGGCTATTCGTTCGAGTCGAAGATCGTCGGCGGCACGGTGCCGAAGGAATACGTCCCCGGCGTCGAGAAGGGCATCAAGTCGGTGATGGATTCGGGGCCGCTCGCCGGCTTCCCGGTGATCGACTTCAAGGTGTCGCTGGTCGACGGCGCCTACCACGACGTGGACTCGTCAGCGTCCTCGCCTTCGAGATCGCGGCGCGGGCGGCGATGCGCGACGGGCTGAAGAAGGCCGGCGCCAAGCTGCTCGAGCCGATCATGAAGGTCGAGGTGGTGACGCCCGAGGACTATACCGGCGGCATCATCGGCGACCTGACCTCGCGGCGCGGCCACGTGCAGGGGCAGGACACCCGCGGCAACGCCATCGCGATCACCGCGATGGTGCCGCTGGCCAACATGTTCGGCTACATCAACACCCTGCGCTCGATGTCGTCCGGGCGGGCGAACTTCTCCATGCAGTTCGACCACTACGACGCGGTGCCGCAGAACATTTCGGACGAGATCCAGGCGAAGTTCGCCTGAGCAGGAACAAGCCGGGACGCGGTCCGGGCGACGAGACGAATAGGAGATAAGGCATGGCGAAGGCAAAGTTTGAGCGGAACAAGCCGCACGTGAACATCGGCACGATCGGTCACGTGGACCACGGCAAGACGTCGCTGACGGCGGCGATCACCAAGTACTTCGGCGAGTACAAGGCCTACGACCAGATCGACGCCGCTCCGGAGGAGAAGGCGCGCGGCATCACCATCTCGACCGCGCACGTGGAGTACGAGACGCCGGCGCGGCACTATGCCCACGTCGACTGCCCGGGCCATGCCGACTACGTGAAGAACATGATCACCGGCGCGGCGCAGATGGACGGGGCGATCCTCGTCGTGTCCGCCGCCGACGGCCCGATGCCGCAGACCCGCGAGCACATCCTGCTTGGCCAAGCAGGTCGGCGTGCCGGCGATGGTGGTGTTCCTCAACAAGATCGACCAGGTGGACGACCCGGAGCTGCTCGAGCTCGTGGAGCTCGAGGTGCGCGAGCTTCTCACCTCCTACGACTTCCCCGGCGACGACATCCCGATCATCACCGGCTCGGCGCTGGCCGCGCTCGAGGACCGCGACCCGGAGATCGGCGAGCAGGCGGTGCGCAAGCTCCTCGCCGCGGTCGACGAGTACATCCCGACCCCGGACCGCCCGGTCGACCAGCCGTTCCTGATGCCGGTCGAGGACGTCTTCTCGATCTCCGGCCGCGGCACGGTGGCCACGGGCCGCATCGAGCGCGGCGTGGTCAAGGTGGGCGAGGAGGTCGAGATCGTCGGCCTGCGCCCGAACAAGAAGACGATCTGCACCGGCGTCGAGATGTTCCGCAAGCTCCTCGACCAGGGCCAGGCGGGCGACAACGTCGGGCTGCTGCTGCGCGGCATCGAGCGCGAGGGCATCGAGCGCGGGCAGGTGCTCTGCAAGCCGGGCAGCGTGAAGCCGCACACCAAGTTCGAGGCCGAGGCCTACATCCTGACCAAGGAGGAGGGCGGGCGGCACACGCCGTTCTTCGCCAACTACCGGCCGCAGTTCTACTTCCGCACCACCGACGTCACCGGCACCGTCGCCCTGCCCTCGGGCACCGAGATGGTGATGCCGGGCGACAACCTGAAGTTCGAGGTGACGCTGATCTCGCCCATCGCCATGGAGGAGAAGCTCCGCTTCGCCATCCGCGAGGGCGGCCGCACCGTCGGCGCCGGCGTCGTCTCAAAGATCATCGAGTAAGCGCCATGCCCGGACAGAACATCCGCATCCGGCTCAAGGCCTTCGATTATCGGGTGCTTGACGCCTCGACGGCCGAGATCGTGAACACCGCCAAGCGGACCGGCGCGCGCGTGCGCGGGCCGATCCCGCTGCCCAACAAGATCGAGAAGTTCACCGTGCTGCGCGGCCCGCACATCGACAAGAAGAGCCGCGAGCAGTTCGAGATCCGCACCCACAAGCGGCTCCTCGACATCGTGGATCCGACCCCGCAGACCGTGGACGCGCTGATGAAGCTCGACCTCGCGGCCGGCGTGGACGTCGAAATCAAGCTCTGAGGTCAGGGAGCATGCGTTCCGGAGTTATCGCGAAGAAGCTGGGGATGACCCGGCTGTTCCTGGAGGACGGGCGGCAGGTGCCGGTGACCGTCCTCCACATGGAAAACGTGCAGGTCGTGGCCCAGCGCACCGGCGAGAGGGACGGCTACACCGCCGTCCAGCTCGGCGCCGGCGCGGCCAAGGCCAAGCGCACCACCCAGGCGATGCGCGGCCACTTCGCCGCGGCAAAGGTCGAGCCGAAGCGGAAGATCGCCGAGTTCCGCGTCAGCCCCGACAACCTGATCGGGGTGGGCGAGGAGATCACCGCGGACCACTATTTCGCGGGGCAGTTCGTCGACGTCGCCGGCACCTCGATCGGCAAGGGCTTTGCCGGCAGCATGAAGCGGCACAACTTCGGCGGCCTGCGTGCCACGCACGGCGTGTCGGTCAGCCACCGCAGCCACGGCTCCATCGGCCAGTGCCAGGACCCGGGCAAGGTGTTCAAGGGCAAGAAGATGGCCGGCCACATGGGCGCCGTCCGGGTGACCACGCAGAACCTGCAGGTCGTGCGCACCGACGCCGAGCGCGGGCTGATCATGGTCAAGGGCGCGGTGCCGGGGTCGAAGGGCGGCTGGGTCACCATCAAGGACGCGGTGAAGAAGGCCGTGCCCGAGAACGTGATCCTGCCGGCCGCGCTGCGCTCCGACGCCGCCGCCGCCGCCGAGGCCGCTGCCAAGGCGGCCGAGGCGGCGGCCGCCGCCGAGGCCGAGGCGATGCGCGCGCAGCGGAGGCCGAGCAGGCCGCGATCGAGGCCGCCGAGGTCGAGGCCGCTGCCGCCAAGGCATCGGGCGACACCGGCGACGAAGCCCCCGAGGAAGGGAGCGACAAGAAATGAAACTCGACGTGATTTCGCTCGACGCGAGCCCGGCGGGTTCGATCGAGCTCGACGACGCGATCTTCGGCCTCGAGCCGCGCGCCGACATCCTGCACCGGATGGTGCGATGGCAGCTGGCCAAGCGGCAGGCGGGCACCCACTCGGTGCTCGGCAAGTCCGACGTCAGCTACTCGACCAAGAAGATCTACCGCCAGAAGGGCACCGGCGGCGCCCGGCACGGCTCGCGCAAGGCGCCGACCTTCCGCCACGGCGGCACCTACAAGGGGCCGACGCCGCGCAGCCACGCGCACGACCTGACCAAGAAGTTCCGCGCGCTGGGGCTGAGGCACGCGCTGTCGGCCAAGGCGACGGCGGGCGAGCTGGTCGTCATCGACCAGGCGAGCCTGGCCGAGGGCAAGACCAAGCTGCTCGCGCAGGCGCTGAAGGGCCTCGGCTGGAAGCGGGCGCTGGTCATCGACGGCGCGGAGGTCAACGCGAACTTCGCCCGGGCCGCGCGCAACATCGAGGGTATCGACGTGCTGCCGAGCGTGGGCGCGAATGTCTACGACATCCTGCGCCGCGACACGCTGGTCCTGACCAAGGCGGGCGTGGAAGCGCTGGAGGCGCGACTGAAATGAGCGTGAAGCCGGAACAGTACGACCTGATCCGCAAGCCGATCATCACCGAGAAGGCGACCATGGCGTCCGAGCACGGCGGCGTCGTGTTCGAGGTGGCGATGGATGCGACCAAGCCCGAGATCAAGGAGGCGGTCGAGACCCTCTTCAACGTCAAGGTGAAGGCGGTCAACACCACCATCACCAAGGGCAAGGTGAAGAAGTTCAAGGGCCGCCCGGGTCGCCGGCGCGACGTGAAGAAGGCCTACGTGACGCTCGTCGAGGGCAACACCATCGACGTGACCACCGGGCTCTGAGACCTGATTAGAGAAACGGAAGACAGCAAGTCATGGCGTTAAAATCGTACAAGCCGACGACGCCGGGCCAGCGCGGGCTGGTTCTGATCGACCGTTCCGAGTTGTGGAAGGGCCGCCCGGTCAAGTCCCTCACCGAGGGTCTGACCGGCAAGGGCGGGCGCAACAACCACGGACGGATCACCATGCGCCGGCGCGGCGGCGGGGTGAAGCGGCTCTACCGCGTGGTGGATTTCCGGCGGGCGAAGCTCGACGTGCCCGCCAAGGTGATCCGCATCGAGTACGACCCGAACCGGACGGCGTTCATCGCGCTGATCGGCTATGCCGACGGCGAGCAGGCCTACATCCTGGCGCCGCAGCGGCTGGCGGTCGGGCGACACGGTGATCGCGGCGGCCAAGGCGGACATCAAGCCGGGCAACGCCATGCCGTTCACCTCGATGCCGATCGGGACGATCGTGCACAACGTCGAGATGAAGGCGGGCAAGGGCGGGCAGATCGCCCGCGCCGCCGGCACCTACGCCCAGTTCGTCGGGCGCGACGGCGGCTACGCGCAGGTCCGCCTCTCCTCGGGCGAGCTGCGGCTGGTGCGGCAGGAGTGCATGGCGACGGTCGGCGCGGTGTCGAACCCGGACAACTCGAACCAGAACTTCGGCAAGGCCGGGCGCATGCGGCTGAAGGGCTACCGCCCGAAGGTCCGCGGCGTGGTGATGAACCCGATCGACCATCCGCACGGCGGCGGCGAGGGCCGCACCTCCGGCGGCCGGCATCCGGTCAGCCCGTGGGGCAAGCCGACCAAGGGTGCGCGCACGCGCACGAACAAGGCGACGGGCAAGTACATCCTGCGCTCGCGCCACCTGAAGAAAGCGAAGAGGTAAGGACCCGCCATGTCACGTTCTGTCTGGAAGGGCCCCTTCGTCGACGCCCACGTCCTGAAGAAGGCCGAGAAGTCGCGCGACAGCGGCCGCAACGAGGTCATCAAGATCTGGTCGCGCCGCTCCACCATCCTGCCGCAGTTCGTCGGGCTGACCTTCGGCGTCTACAACGGCAAGAAGCACATCCCGGTCAACGTGACCGAGGACATGATCGGCCAGAAGTTCGGCGAGTACAGCCCGACCCGTACCTACTACGGGCACGCGGCCGACAAGAAAGCGAAGCGGAAGTAAGCCATGAGCAAGGAAAAGAACCCTCGCCGCGTGGCGGAGAACGAGGCGATGGCGGTCAGCCGGATGCTGAGGACCAGCCCGCAGAAGCTGAACCTCGTCGCGGCGATGATCCGCAACAAGCCGGTGGAGAAGGCGCTGAGCGACCTCACCTTCTCGAAGAAGCGCGTGTCGGACGACGTGAAGAAGACGCTGCAGTCGGCCATCGCCAACGCCGAGAACAACCACGGGCTCGACGTGGACGAGCTGATCGTCGCCGAGGCCTTCGTCGGCAAGAACATGGTGCTGAAGCGCGGGCATCCGCGCGCCCGCGGCCGCTTCGGCAAGATCCTGAAGCCGTTCAGCCAGGTGACGATCAAGGTGCGGCAGGTAGCGGCAGAGGAGACGGCCTGATGGGTCAGAAAATCAATCCGATCGGGCTGCGCCTGCAGGTCAACCGCACCTGGGACAGCCGCTGGTTCGCCGACGGCGCCGAGTACGGCAAGCTCCTGCACGAGGATCTCGCGATCCGCGAGTTCATCAAGAAGAACGCGGCGCAGGCCGGCGTCAGCCGCGTGGTCATCGAGCGCCCGCACAAGAAGTGCCGGGTGACGATCCACGCCGCCCGTCCCGGCGTCATCATCGGCAAGAAGGGCGCCGACATCGAGGTGCTGCGCAAGAAGCTGGCGCAGTTCACCAAGTCGGAGCTGCACCTCAACATCGTCGAGATCCGCAAGCCCGAGATCGACGCGGCGCTGGTCGCCGAGAACATCGCCCAGCAGCTCGAGCGGCGCGTCTCGCTTCCGCCGGGCGATGAAGCGGGCGGTGCAGAACGCCATGCGCATGGGCGCGCTCGGCATCCGGATCAACGTCGGCGGCCGGCTCGGCGGCGCGGAGATCGCCCGGACCGAGTGGTATCGCGAGGGGCGGGTGCCGCTGCACACGCTGCGCGCGGACATCGACTATGCGCTCTGCGAGGCCAAGACCGCCTACGGGATCATCGGGATCAAGGTCTGGATCTTCAAGGGCGAGATCATGGAGCACGATCCGCAGGCCCGCGACCGCCGCCAGACCGAACTGCAGGAGGGGGCCGGGTCGCGTCCGCAGCGTTCGCGCTGAGGACCTGACCGCCCGGGAGAAATACAATGCTGCAACCGAAGCGCACCAAGTTCCGCAAGCAGTTCAAGGGCCGCATCCATGGCGAGGCCAAGGGCGGCACCGAGCTCAACTTCGGCCACTTCGGCCTGAAGGCGGCCGAGCCCGACCGGGTCACCGCGCGGCAGATCGAGGCGGCCCGGCGGGCGCTGACCCGCCACATGAAGCGCCAGGGCCGGGTGTGGATCCGCATCTTCCCGGACGTGCCGGTGTCCAAGAAGCCGACCGAGGTCCGCATGGGCAAGGGCAAGGGCGCGGTCGAGTTCTGGGCCGCGAAGGTGAAGCCCGGGCGGATCATGTTCGAGATCGACGGCGTCGAGGAGGATGTGGCCAAGGAGGCCCTTCGCCTCGCGGCCATGAAGCTGCCGATCAAGTGCCGGTTCGTCGCCCGCGAGGACTGGTAGGCAGAGACGGGATTGCTGACCGCCGCACTCCAGGGTGCGGCGGCTCGCTTGTAGGGTCGAAGGAATAACGGGTTGCGATCCGGGGCCGCAAAGGCTAAAGGGCGCGCTCACCATGAACTCCACCAGAATCAGGGTGACCCCTTGCGGGGCCCTCTGGTGATGTTGAAAAGGAAGTGGCTCATGAAAGCCCAGGAGCTTCGGGACAAGACCCCCGACCAGCTGCGCGAGCAGCTCGGGCAGCTGAAGAAGGAGGCCTTCAACCTCCGCTTCCAGAAGGCCACGGGCCAGCTGGAGAACACCTCGCGCATGCAGGTCGTCCGCCGCGACGCCGCGCGGGTGAAGACGATCCTGAACCAGAAGGCCGCAGCCGCGGCGGGGGAAGCCTGAGATGCCTAAGCGAATCCTGCAGGGCACCGTGACCAGCGACAAGAACGACCAGACGATCACCGTTCTGGTCGAGCGCCGCTTCACCCACCCGGTGCTGAAGAAGACCGTCCGCCGGTCGAAGAAGTACCGCGCGCACGACGCGCAGAACCAGTTCAAGGTCGGCGACAGCGTTCGCATCGTCGAATGCCCGCCGATCTCGAAGACCAAGCGCTGGGAGGTGCTGGCGGAGACCGCTAAGGCGTAACCCCAACACCCCAGTTCATCGAAACCGCGGGGCAAGGTCCCCGCAGGTCGGGAGTAGCTCAATGATCCAGATGCAGACCAATCTGGATGTCGCTGACAATTCCGGCGCCCGCCGGGTTCAGTGCATCAAGGTCCTCGGCGGCTCGCATCGCCGCTATGCCTCCGTCGGCGACATCATCGTGGTGTCGGTGAAGGAAGCCATCCCGCGCGGCCGCGTGAAGAAGGGCGACGTCCGCAAGGCCGTCGTCGTGCGCACCGCCAAGGAAGTCCGCCGCGAGGACGGCACCGCCATCCGCTTCGACCGCAACGCCGCGGTGATCCTCAACAACCAGAACGAGCCGGTCGGCACCCGCATCTTCGGCCCGGTGGTGCGCGAGCTGCGCTCGAGGAACTTCATGAAGATCATCACCCTGGCGCCGGAGGTGCTCTGATGGCCGCGAAGCTCAAGAAGGGCGACAGCGTCGTCGTGATCGCCGGCAAGGACAAGGGCAAGAAGGGTGAGATCACCCGCGTCATGCCCAAGGACAACAAGGCGCTGGTCGGCGGCGTGAACGTGGCGATCCGCCACACCAAGCAGACGCAGTCGGCCCAGGGCGGCCGCATCGCCAAGGACATGCCGATCGACCTCTCCAACCTGGCGCTGGTCGACCCGAAGACCGGCGAGGCGACCCGCGTCGGCTTCCGCATCGAGAACGGCGAGAAGGTCCGCTACGCCAAGAAGTCGGGGGAGACGATCAATGGCTGACTACACGCCCCGGCTGCGCAAGCAGTACAAGGACACCATCCGCGCCGCGCTCAAGGAAGAGTTCGGCTACAAGAACGACATGCAGATCCCGCAAGCTCGACAAGATCGTGCTGAACATGGGGGTCGGCGAGGCGGTCTCGGACACCAAGAAGGTGCGCGCCGCCGCTGCGGATCTCGCGCAGATCGCCGGCCAGAAGCCGGTCATCACCAAGGCCAAGAAGTCGATCGCCGGCTTCAAGGTGCGCGAGGAGATGCCGCTCGGCGTGAAGGTGACGCTGCGCCGCGACAAGATGTACGAGTTCCTCGACCGTCTGGTGACGGTTGCGATGCCCCGCGTCCGCGACTTCCGCGGCGTGAACCCCAAGAGCTTCGACGGCCGCGGCAACTTCGCCCTCGGCCTCAAGGAGCACATCGTCTTCCCCGAGATCAGCTTCGACAAGGTCGAGCAGGTCTGGGGCATGGACATCGTCATCTGCACCACGGCCAAGACCGACGCCGAGGCCAAGGCGCTGTTGAAGCACTTCAACATGCCCTTCCCGGCCTGAGCGCGGAGAGAGAGAACATGGCAAAGACCAGCATGATCGAACGCCAGAAGAAGCGCGTGGCCCTGGTGGACGAAGTACGCCGCCAGGCGCGCCGCCCTGAAGGCGACGGCGAAGAACGAGAGCCTGCCGATGGAGGAGCGCTTCAAGGCCCGCCTCAAGCTCGCCGAGCTCCCGCGCAACTCGTCGGCCACGCGGCTGCACAGCCGCTGCCTGATGACCGGCCGCCCGAAGGCCTACTACCGCAAGCTGCGCATGTCGCGCATCGCGCTCCGGGACTATGCCTCCAAGGGGCAGATCCCCGGCATGGTCAAGTCGAGCTGGTAAGGGGAGCGCCAACATGTCGATGACCGATCCTCTGGGCGATATGCTCACCCGCATCCGCAACGCCTCGATGCGCGGCAAGTCCACCGTCCGCACGCCGGCCTCGAAGATCCGCAAGTGGGTCCTCGATGTGCTGAAGTCCGAGGGCTACATCCGCGGCTACGAGGAGGTGACCGAGAAGGGCCACCCCGAGCTCGAGATCTCGCTCAAGTACTTCGACGGCCAGCCGGTGATCCGCGAGCTCAGGCGCATCTCCACCCCCGGCCGCCGCGTCTATTCCGGCGTCAGGGAGATCCCGCAGGTCCGCCAGGGCCTCGGGGTCGCCATCGTCTCCACGCCGCAGGGCGTGATGTCCGATACGCAGGCCCGCACCGCCAACGTTGGCGGCGAGGTCCTGTGCACCGTGTTCTGAGGAGGGGCAGATGTCTCGTATTGGCAAGAAGCCGGTCGACCTGCCCGGTGGCGTGACCGCCACCGTCTCGGGACAGACCGTCGAGGTGAAGGGCCCGAAGGGCACCCGCGAGTTCACCGCCACCGACGATGTGACGCTCGCGGTCGAGGACGGCGCCGTCACCGTGAAGCCGCGCGGGCTCTCCAAGCGCGCGCGCCAGCAGTGGGGCATGTCGCGCACCCAGGTGGCGAACCTCGTCACCGGCGTCACCGGCGGCTTCAAGAAGGAGATGGAGATCACCGGCGTCGGCTACCGCGCGGCGGTGCAGGGCAAGGTGCTGAAGCTCGTCGCTCGGCTACAGCCACGACGTCGACTTCGCGATCCCGGACGGCGTCACCATCACCACGCCGAAGCCCACCGAGATCATCGTCGAGGGCATCGACCAGCAGGTCGTGGGCCAGGTCGCGGCGAACATCCGCGAGTGGCGCAAGCCGGAGCCCTACAAGGGCAAGGGCATCAGGTACAAGGGCGAGTTCATCTTCCGCAAGGAAGGCAAGAAGAAGTAGGAGCGCGACAATGGCGAACAGCAAACGCGACCTGTTCCAGAAGCGCCGCCTGCGCGTCCGGAACAAGCTTCGGAAGATGGCGGGCGATCGTCCGCGCCTTTCGGTGCATCGGTCCTCGAAGAACATCTCGGTGCAGGTGATCGACGACGCCCAGGGTCGGACCCTGGCGGCGGCGTCGACGCTGGAGCCGACGCTGGGCCTCAAGGGCAAGAACAACAAGGAAGCGGCAGCCAAGGTCGGCGCCGAGATCGCGGCGCGCGCCAAGGCGGCCGGGGTCGAGGAGGTCTTCTTCGACCGCGGCGGCTTCCTTTTCCACGGCAAGGTCAAGGCCCTTGCGGACGCCGCCCGTGAGGGCGGCCTGAAGTTCTAGGGGAGCCGCGAGAATGGCAAGAGAACCGAGAAGCGGCGGCGGGCGGGATCGCCGCGACCGCGACGAGAACCCGGAGTTCCAGGACCGCCTGGTCGCGATCAACCGCGTCTCCAAGACGGTGAAGGGCGGCAAGCGCTTCGGCTTTGCCGCGCTCGTCGTCGTCGGCGACCAGAAGGGCCGCGTCGGCTACGGCAAGGGCAAGGCCCGCGAGGTGCCCGAGGCGATCCGCAAGGCGACCGAGCAGGCCAAGCGGCAGATGATCCGCGTGCCGCTGCGCGAGGGCCGGACGCTGCACCACGACATCAACGGCCGCCACGGCGCCGGCAAGGTCGTGATGCGCACGGCGCCCGCCGGCACCGGCATCATCGCCGGCGGCCCGATGCGCGCCGTCTTCGAGATGCTGGGCGTGCACGACGTGGTGGCGAAGTCGCTGGGGAGCCAGAACCCCTACAACATGATCCGCGCCACCATCGACGGCCTGCAGCAGGAGACGAGCCCGCGCATGGTCGCCCAGCGCCGCGGCAAGAAGGTCGCCGACATCCTGCCGAAGGCGCCCGACGCCCCGGCCGAAGCCGTCGCGGAGGCCTGATCATGGCCAAGGCAAAGACCACCGCGAGCAAGACCATCGTGGTCAAGCAGATCGGCTCGCCGATCCGCCGCCCGGCCGTGCAGCGCGCGACGCTGATCGGCCTCGGGCTCAACAAGATGAACAAGACCCGCGAGCTCGTCGACACCCCTTCCGTCCGGGGCATGGTGGCGTCGATCCCGCACCTGGTGACAATCG
Source organism: uncultured Alphaproteobacteria bacterium (assembly GCA_963844375.1). Classification (GTDB taxonomy): domain Bacteria; phylum Pseudomonadota; class Alphaproteobacteria; order Rhodobacterales; family Rhodobacteraceae; genus Amaricoccus. Next base: position 12,808 of record CAWJOI010000013.1, read on the forward strand.
TGGAGGAGCGCGGCTAAGCGCTTCCACCTTGCCCGCGGCGGCGACGCCGCGGGATTTTCTTTTCCATGCCGTGGTCGGAGGCCCTGACGCACTCCTCCGTATCCGGCCCAAGGAGACAGCGTCATGAAACTCAACGAACTGCACGACAATCCCGGCGCCACCCGCAAGAAGAAGCGCGTGGCGCGCGGCCCGGGCTCCGGCAAGGGCAAGACCGCCGGCCGCGGCATCAAGGGCCAGAAGTCCCGCTCGGGCGTGGCGCTGAACGCCTACGAGGGCGGGCAGATGCCGCTCTACATGCGGCTGCCGAAGCGCGGCTTCAACAACATCCACGCCAAGAGCTTCGCCGTCATCAACCTCGGCCTGCTGCAGAAGTTCATCGACGCCGGCAAGATCGACGCCAAGGCCGAGATCACCGAGGAGGCGCTGGTCGCCTCCGGCCTCGTGCGCCGCCGGCTGGACGGGGTACGGCTGCTCGCCAAGGGCGAGCTGACGGCCAAGGTCACGATGACGCTTGCCGGTGCATCCAAGGCCGCCGTCGAGGCGGTGGAGAAGGCGGGCGGGACGATCACGCTCACGGCACCGGCCAAGGCGGAAGCGGCGGCGGTTTGAGCCTTGTAGCCGCCCATCGGGCGGCATAAGTCAGACGTGAATTCGCGCCGCCGCGCCCGAGTTGGCCCGGCGGCGCCGTCAATTGGAGGGCCGAATGGCATCCGCAGCTGAACAGATGGCTGCCAACCTCAGTTGGGGCACCTTCGGCAAGGCCAAGGACCTCCAGAGCCGCATCCTCTTCGCGCTCGGTCTGCTGATCGTCTATCGCATCGGCACCTACATCCCGGTCCCCGGCGTCGACGCGGCCCGGCTGCGGGACTTCTTCGCCCAGCAGAGCGAAGGCATCGGTGGCATGCTCAACATGTTCACCGGCGGCGCGGTCGGGCGCATGGCGATCTTCGCTCTCGGCATCATGCCCTACATTTCGGCCTCGATCATCGTGCAGCTCATGACATCGATGGTCCCGTCGTTGCAGGCGCTGAAAAAGGAGGGCGAGTCCGGCCGCAAGAAGATCAACCAGTACACCCGCTACGGCACCGTCTTCCTCGCCTTTTTCCAGGCCTACGGTCTCGCCGTCGGCCTGGAGGCGGAAGGCATGGCCCACGACCCCGGTTGGTATTTCCGCATCGGCGTGATCATCACGCTGGTCGGCGGCACGATGTTCCTGATGTGGCTCGGTGAGCAGATCACCGCGCGCGGTATCGGCAACGGCATCTCGCTCATCATCTTCACCGGCATCGTCGCCGAGCTGCCCGCCGCGCTCGCCCAGTTCCTCACCCAGGGCCGCACCGGCGCGCTCAGCCCCGTCGTCATCGTCGGCATCATGGTGATGGTGGTGGCGGTGATAGCCTTCGTGGTCTTCATGGAGCGCGCGCTTCGCAAGATCCACATCCAGTACCCCAAGCGCCAGGTCGGCATGAAGGTCTATGGCGGCGAGAGCTCGAATCTGCCGGTCAAGGTCAACCCGGCCGGCGTCATCCCAGCCATCTTCGCCTCGTCGCTCCTGCTGCTGCCGGCCACGATCACCACATTCTCCGGCACCAGCGACGGCATGAGTTCCGGGGTGATGAGCTACATCGCCGCCTACATGGGCCGCGGCCAGCCGCTGCACATGATCGTCTTCGGCGCGCTCGTGGTGTTCTTCACCTACTTCTACACCGCCAACGTCGCCTTCAAGTCCGACGACGTCGCCGACAATCTCAAGAAGCAGGGCGGCTTCATCCCCGGCATCCGCCCGGGCCAGAAGACGATCGAATACCTCGACTACGTCGTCACACGCATCCTGGTTGTCGGCTCTGCCTATCTCGCGGCGGTCTGCCTTCTGCCGGAGGTCCTGATCTCCCGGCTTTCCGTCCCGTTCTACTTCGGCGGCACTTCCCTCCTGATCGTCGTCTCGGTAACCATGGACACGATCACGCAGATCCAGTCCCACATGCTGGCTCACCAATATGAGGGCCTGATCGAGAAATCGCGCCTGCGCGGCAAGGGACGGGGCAAACCGAGACGATGAACATCATCCTGCTGGGGCCGCCGGGGGCGGGCAAGGGAACACAGGCGCGGCTGCTGGTCGAAGGACACGGGCTGGTGCAGCTCTCCACGGGAGACATGCTCCGCGCCGCCAAGACCTCGGGCACCGAGATCGGCAAGCGCGTCGCCGCGGTGATGGCCCGTGGCGATCTCGTCACCGACGACATCGTCATCGGCCTGATCGCCGAGCAGCTCGACGGCGAGAGCGGGCGGCACGGGCTGATCTTCGACGGTTTCCCGCGCACCCTCGCGCAGGCCGACGCCCTCGAAGCGCTGATGGCGGCCAAGGGCAAGTTTCTTGACGCCGTCGTCGAGATGCGCGTCGAGGATGACGTCCTGATCGAACGCATCTCCGGCCGCTTCACCTGCGGCAACTGCGGCGAGGTCTATCACGACTCCAGCAAGCCGACGGCGAAGGACGGGGTCTGCGACAAGTGCGGCTCATCCGACTTCGTCCGCCGCGCCGACGACAACGCAGACGCGGTCCGGGTTCGATTGATGGCTTACTACCGCCAGACCGCGCCGCTGATCGGCTACTATCACGCCAAGGGAAAGCTCCGGACGGTGGACGGGTTGGCCGATATCGACACCATTGCCGGCGAGATCAGGACCCTGCTCGGCCTGTGAGAAACCGGTGGTTAACCTCTTGACCTCGGCGGGCGCATTCCTATACTCCGCGCTCTCTCCGAGAGGAGAGTCGTTCCCTCTGCATTTCACCTCGGGGACGCGGGATGCTTGGCCCAGGGATATGGGTGTGAGAAGCCTGCCGAAGGCATCGGCGGGCTATGGCTTTTGGACGGGGCCCCCGGGGTGCCCCGGAGGATGAACGGAGCACTGACTTGGCGCGCATAGCTGGCGTTAACATTCCCACGAACAAGCGCGTCGAGATCGCGCTCACCTATATCCACGGCATCGGCCGCACCAAGGCGCAGGAGATGACCCAGGCGCTCGGCATCGCCGAGAACCGCCGTGTCAACGACCTGACCGACGCGGAAGTGCTGAAGATCCGCGAGTACATCGACGCCAACCTGCAGGTCGAGGGCGACCTGCGCCGCGAAACGCAGATGAACATCAAGCGGCTGATGGACCTCGGCTGCTACCGCGGCCTGCGGCATCGTCGCGGCCTGCCCGTGCGCGGCCAGCGCACCCACACCAACGCACGCACGCGCAAGGGCCCCGCGAAGGCCATCGCCGGCAAGAAGAAGTAAGGAGACCGGCACATGGCCCGCGAGAAGGCGCGCGTAAAGCGCAAGGAACGCAAGAACATCTCGACCGGCGTCTGCCACGTCAACGCCAGCTTCAACAACACCAAGATCCTGATCGCCGACGCCCAGGGCAACGCGATCGCCTGGTCTTCCGCCGGCACCATGGGCTTCAAGGGATCGCGCAAGTCGACGCCCTACGCCGCCCAGATGGCCGCCGAGGACGCCGGCCGCAAGGCACAGGAGCACGGTGTGCGGACGTTGGAGGTCGAGGTGCAGGGTCCGGGATCGGGCCGCGAGAGCGCGCTGCGCGCGCTCGGCGCCGTGGGCTTCCAGATCACCGCGATCCGCGACGTGACCCCGATCGCCCACAACGGCTGCCGTCCGCCCAAGCGCCGGCGCGTCTGACCGACAAGAATATGCCGGCCGCCGGCCCGCGAGGGGCGGGCGGCCGTTTTTGAGTTACCTCGGGCGTTCGCCGGCCAGCGGGATCAGCCGGCGGACAGGAATGGAGGGCCAATGAACATGATCCACAAGAACTGGCAGGAGCTGATCCGGCCGACCGCGCTCGAGATCAAGGCGGGTGCGGATTCGCGGCGGACGGCGACGGCTGTCGCCGAGCCGCTGGAGCGCGGCTTCGGTCTCACGCTCGGCAACGCGCTGCGCCGGGTGCTTCTGTCGTCGCTGCAGGGGGCTGCCATCACGTCCGTCCAGATCGACGGCGTGCTGCACGAGTTCTCCAGCGTGCCGGGCGTCCGCGAGGACGTGACCGACATCGTGCTGAACCTCAAGGGCGTCGCGGTGAAGATGGAGGTCGAGGGGCCGAAGCGGGTCGAGATCCGTGCCACCGGCCCCGGCGTGGTCACCGCCGGCGACATCACCACCAGCAACGGCATCGAGATCCTGAACCGCGACCACGTGATCCTGCACCTCGACGACGGCGCCTCGGTCTACATGGAGCTGACCGTCGAGCAGGGGAAGGGCTACGTTCCGGCCGACAAGAACCGCCCCGAGGATGCGCCCATCGGCCTCATCTCGGTCGACGCGCTGTTCTCGCCGATCAAGAAGGTCAGCTACAAGGTCGAGCCGACCCGCGAGGGCCAGGTGCTCGACTACGACAAGCTGACGCTGCAGCTCGAGACCGACGGGTCGATCAAGCCCGAGGATGCGATCGCCTATGCCGCGCGCATCCTGCAGGACCAGCTCTCGGTCTTCGTGAACTTCGAGGAGCCCTCCGCCGGCGTTCGTACCGACGAGGACAGCGATCTCGAGTTCAACCCGCTGCTGCTGAAGAAAGTCGACGAGCTCGAACTTTCGGTCCGCTCGGCGAACTGCCTGAAGAACGACAACATCGTCTACATCGGCGACCTGATCCAGAAGACCGAAGCCGAGATGCTGCGCACCCCGAACTTCGGCCGCAAGTCGCTGAACGAGATCAAGGAGGTGCTCACCGGCATGGGCCTGCACCTCGGCATGGAAATCGTCGACTGGCCGCCCGAGAACATCGAGGACCTGGCCAAGAAGTACGAGGACCAGTTCTGAACCTTTGGGGAAGCCTTCGGGCTTCCCCGACGACCGGGCATTCCGCCCCAAGGAGTGCGGCCCATGCCAGGGCTGCCGGACAAAGCAAAAGCACTGAAGGAAGAATCGAATGCGTCACGGAAATGGCTACCGCAAGCTGAATCGCACTCATGAGCATCGCAAGGCGATGTTCGCCAACATGGCGTCGAGCCTGATCGAGCACGAGCAGATCAAGACCACGCTGCCCAAGGCCAAGGAAATGAAGCGGATCATCGACAAGCTGATCACGCTCGGCAAGCGCGGGGATCTCCACGCCCGCCGCATTGCCGCCTCGGAGCTGAAGCAGGACGCAGCGGTCGCCAAGCTCTTCGCGACCCTCGGCCCGCGCTACGCGGCGCGCACCGGCGGCTACTCCCGGGTGCTCAAGGCGGGCTTCCGCTATGGCGACATGGCGCCGATGGCGATCATCGAGCTGGTGGATCGCGATCCAGCCGCCAGGGGCGCCGGCGACAAGGCCCGCGTGGCTGCTGAGGAAGAAGCCGCCGCGGCGGTTTGAGCCGGCCCTTGTCAGGCCGGGCGAGCACTTGAGAGACGTCAGTGGGGTGAAATCTAGTCGTTCACCCGGGTTCAAAGGCATCGGCCCTTTGATATCCCCAAGCCTCGCAGCGGCTGGTAGCAGTGACGCCGGCGGCCTACAATTGGATTATCCAGTTGGATCGGCATCGGCCTGCGGGTGACGCGCGCCGATCAAACCTTGTGAAAAGTGGCAAGCCACTTTCCAGCCACTTTCCAGCCGGCTTCCAGCCACAACGAATCCCCGCAACCCCTTGAAACGGGCCGCCTCCTGCAAACCGCTTGCGCCACCCCCCTCCACCGGCCAATCTCGCTCATGCCCGACCTCTTCGACCCCCCTCCCGGCGACCGCGCCCCGCCCCCGGAGGAGGCCCCGCGCCCCCTCGCCGACCGCCTCCGCCCGCGCCGTCTCGACGAGGTCGTCGGCCAGGACCACCTCCTCGGCCCCGACGCCCCGCTCGGCCGGATGCTGGCCGAGGGCAACCTAGGCTCGATCGTCTTCTGGGGTCCGCCCGGCGTCGGCAAGACCACCATCGCGCGCCTCCTCGCCGACGCGACCGACCTCGCCTTCGTGCAGATCAGCGCCATCTTCACCGGCGTCGGCGACCTGAAGAAGATCTTCGAGACCGCCCAACTCCGCAGGACGAACGGCCGCGGCACCCTTCTTTTCGTCGACGAGATACACCGCTTCAACAAGGCGCAGCAGGACGCTTTCCTGCCGCTCATGGAAGACGGCACCATCGTCCTCGTCGGCGCCACCACGGAGAATCCCTCCTTCGAGCTCAACGCCGCCCTCCTCTCCCGCGCCCGCGTCCTCACTCTGCATCGCCTCGATGACGCCGCGCTCCTGAGCCTCGTCGCCCGCGCCGAAGCCGACCTCGGCCGCCCCCTGCCGCTCACCTCTGACGCCCGATCTGCACTCCTTGGCATGGCCGACGGCGACGGCCGCGCCCTTCTCAACCTGATCGAGCAGATCGCCCCCGAAACCGAGCCCCTGGACGCCGCGCGGCTCGCCCAGCGCCTCACCCGGCGGGCGGCGATCTTCGACAAGTCCGGCGACAGCCACTACAACCTCATCTCCGCCCTGCACAAATCGGTCCGCGGCTCCGATCCCGACGCCGCGCTCTACTGGCTCGCCCGCATGCTCAAGGGTGGCGAGGACCCCCGCTTCCTCGCCCGCCGCATAACCCGCATGGCCGTCGAGGACATCGGCCTTGCCGACCCGGCCGCCCAGCGGCTCTGCCTCGACGCATGGGCCACCTACGAACGCCTCGGCTCGCCCGAGGGCGAGCTTGCCCTGGCCGAGGCGGTGATCTACCTTGCACTCGCCCCGAAATCCAACGCCGCCTACCGCGCCTTTGGCGCCGCCATGGCCGCCGCCGAGCGCACCGGCTCGCTGGTCCCCCCAAAGCACATCCTGAACGCGCCCACCCGGCTGATGAAGTCCGAAGGCTATGGCAAGGGTTACGTCTACGACCACGACACCGAGGGTGGCTTCTCCGGCCAGGACTACTTCCCCCCAGAAATGCCGCGCGAGACCTACTATCGACCCGGCACCCGCGGTTTCGAGGAGAAGCTGCGAGAAAGACTTTTGTCTTTCGCCGCCGAGCGCGATAGGAAGGCCGGGACCGACTGATAATCCATCCGGGAGGCCCGCCATCCCCGCGAAGGCCAGCGATCTGATCCAGCTCATCTACGTGAGCGCCGCCGCTCACGGCCTCGGTCAGGGCGACCTCGACGCCATCGCCCGCGTGTCCCTCGCGCGCAACAAGGCGGCCGGCATCACCGGCTTCCTGCTTCACCAGGGTGACGCCTTTTACGGTGCCCTCGAAGGACCTGAACGTCGGGTGCTCCGGCGCATGGAAGCAATCATCCGCGACCCTCGCCATTCCCGCATCCGCGTGCTTCGCGAAGCCTCGATCGCCGACCGCCGGTTTGACAACTGGAGCTTTGGCATCCTGCCGGAGGGCCGGGACGGGGGCGAGCGCGGCGAGGGTTTCATCTCGAGCCTTGCGCGCGGCCTCCGGTAATACCTGCCCGTTTTACGCGAGTTCGTATTGACTCATCAATCGTTTCTGGCTTGTCATAGTACAAAATCGGCATGGGGGAGAATTGATGCGCGACGTCGACGAAGGCGGGGATCTGATCGAGTTCGCTTTCGAATCGCAGGTCGCCGATGACCTGACGCCCGCCAGTTTTGCGCGACTGGTCCGCCAGTCGCTGGAGCTTCAACGTCCGCACCGGCCTGACGGGCGAACTGCGCCTGCAGGACGGTCGCTTCGTGCAGATCATCGAGGGCCGCTGCGCTACGATTCTCGAACTTGCGGCGCGCATCCTCTCCGATCCTCGCCACGGCGCGATTCGCATCGTGGCGTTCCGTGCGCTCCCCGCCCGCCGCTTCGCTGCCTGGACGGTGAGCGGCTTCGACCTCGGCGGAATGCACGAAGGTGCAGTCAATCCCACGCCGGCAAACCTCCGTTTCATGCCCAGCGCGGGTCGCGACCCGGATGCTCGGCGTGGGTCTGCCCGCGTCTTGACAACACGACCGCTGCGGGCCTTGAAGGGCCATGAGCGGTGTCCAGCAGATCACGGTCGGTACCGATGAGGCGGACCAGCGGCTTGACCGCTGGCTGCGACGGCACTTTCCGACCATCGCCCAGAGCCGCATCGAGCGGATGTGCCGCAAGGGCGAAATCCGTGTTGACGGCGGGCGGGTGAAGGCGGCGACTCGGCTCGAGGTCGGGCAGAAGGTTCGCCTGCCGCCGATCCCGGAAGAGGCGCCCGCGACAGAGGCGGAGGCGTCGGGCGTTGCGTCGGTGTCGGAGGCAGATGCGGCCATGATCCGTGCCTGCGTGATCTGGCGCGACGACGACATCATTGCTCTCAACAAGCCGCCGGGCCTAGCGGCGCAGGGCGGCTCCGGGCAACGGCGGCACGTCGACGGGCTGGCCGAGGCGCTCCGGTTCGACCGGCCAGACAAGCCGCGCCTGGTGCACCGGCTGGACCGGGACACTTCGGGGGTTATGCTTCTTGCTCGCACCGTGCGCGCAGCGGCCGGCCTGGCGCGAGCGTTCCAGGCACGGACAACGCGCAAGGTTTATTGGGCGGCCGTGGCAGGCACCCCCTCACCACGGGCCGGGACGATCCGCTATGGTCTCGTCAAGGCGGCGGGACACGGGCCTGGCGGCGAGGGCGAGAAGATGAACTGCGTTCCACCCGACCAGGTGGCGACGACCGAGGGCGCGAAGCGCGCGACCACCGACTACACGGTGATCGACGCAGCCGCGACTCGCGCGGCGTGGGTGGCATTGAGCCCGGTCACCGGGCGCACCCACCAGCTCCGGGCGCACATGGCGGCCATCGGGCACCCCGTGGTGGGCGACGGCAAGTACGGCGGCAGCGGCCAGGAGAACATGGGCGAGGGCTGGGGGGCGCAGCTCGGGGGCGGCGTCAGCCGAAAGCTGCACTTGCATGCGCGTTCCATCGTGCTGACCCATCCCGTGACCGGCAAGCACCTCACCCTGACGGCACCCCTGCCCGAGCACATGGCGCGCACCTGGGACCTCTTCGGCTGGCGGCCGGACGACGCCCCCTTCGATCCCTTCGAGGACCTGCGGTGAGCCCGCTCGCCTGGACGCTGGCACTGCCGGTCCGCGGCTATCGGCTCGCCTTGTCGCCGTGGGTGGGTCACGGCTGCCGCTTCCAGCCCACCTGCTCGGCCTATGCGCTGGAAGCCCTGGCGGCGCATGGGGGCCTTCGCGGCGGCTGGCTTGCGCTGCGCCGGATCTTGCGCTGCCACCCCTGGGGCGGATCGGGCATCGACAACGTGCCGCCGCGCAGGGCGTCACGAAGAGGCCTAGAGTAATTGTGGACCGGCGCATCCGGCACACTGGACCTAGCGCATCAACCCGACGAATATGCCAGCAATTGGGACGGAGGGACCGGTCATGAAACTGCTGGCGCTTGCGGCGGGACTGATGCTGTTCGCGGGCGCAGCCGCCGCGCAACGGACCGACATCGTCGTCGGCATGCAGCTCGAGCCGCCGAACCTCGACCCGACCGCCGGGGCCGCGGCGGCGATCGACGAGGTGGTCTACGCCAACGTCTTCGAGGGCCTGACCCGCTACGCCGACGACGGCACGATCGAGCCGGCGCTGGCGGAGAGCTGGGAGATCGCCCCCGACGGCCTCTCCTGGGTCTTCAATCTGCGCGAAGGGGTGACCTTCCACGACGGTATCCCCTTTACCGCCGAGGACGTGGTCTTCTCCTTCGACCGCGCCATGGCGGATGACTTCGACCAACGCGCAGAAGCAGCTCTTCGACGGGATCAACGAGGTCACCGCCATCGACGACGTCACGTTGGAGATCGGCCTCGACGCGCCCAAGGGCTCGCTCCTCACCAACCTCGCCTGGGGCGACGCGGTCATCGTCTCGCCGGCGAGCATCGATACCGACGCGACCAATCCGGTCGGCACCGGCCCCTTCAAGTTCTCCCAGTGGGTGCAGGGCGACCGCGTCGAGCTGGTCGAAGAACCCCGACTACTGGGGCGAGCCGGCCAAGCTCGACAAGGTGACCTTCAAGTTCATCTCCGACCCCACCGCCGCCTTCTCGGCGATGATGGCCGGCGACATCGACGCCTTCCCGAACTATCCCGCGCCCGGAGAACCTCGCCCAGTTCGCCGCCGACCCGCGCTTCCAGGTGCATCGTCGGCTCGACCGAGGGCGAGACGATCCTCGCCATGAACAACGCCCGCGCGCCCTTCGACGACATCCGCGTCCGCCAGGCGGTGGCGCACGCCATCGACCGGCAGGCGATCATCGACGGCGCCATGTTCGGCTACGGCACGCCCATCGGCAGCCACTTCGCCCCGCACAACCCCGCCTACGAGGACCTGACCGCCCTCTCCGCCTACGACCCGGAGAAGTCGAAGGCGCTCCTCGCCGAGGCGAGCCTCGCCGACGGCTTCAAGACCACGCTCGCCCTGCCGCCCCCCTCCTACGCCCGCCGCGGCGGCGAGATCGTCGCCTCGCAGCTCCGCGCGGTCGGGATCGACGCCGAGATCGTCAACGTCGAGTGGGCGCAGTGGCTGGAGCAGGTCTTCAAGAACAAGGACTTCGGCCTGACCATCGTCAGCCATACCGAGCCGATGGACATCGAGATCTACGCCCGCCCCGACTACTACTTCGGCTACGACGACCCGGTGATGCGGGCGCTGATCCACGGCCTCGACGCCACCGCCGACGAGGCCGAGCAGCGCCGAGATCCTGCAGGCGGCGCAGGAGCGGGTGGCCGAGCACTACGTCAACGCCTTCCTCTTCCAGCTCGCCAAGACCGGCGTCGCGGACGCGCGCATCCAGGGCCTCTGGGCGAACTCGCCGACGCAGGCCAACGACATGACCGGGGTCTACTGGGCCGAGTAGGGTGCTCCGCTACGCGCTGAGACGGCTGATCTCGCTGGTCTTGAGCCTCGTGGTCGCGAGCCTGGTGATCTTTCTCACCCTCCAGGTCGTCCCCGGCGATCCGGCCAGCTACATGCTCGGGCATGAACGCCAGCCCCGAGACGCTGGCGGCGCTCCGCGCAGCGAACTCGGGCTCGATGCCGGACCGGTGGCGCGCTACCTCGCCTGGGTCGGCGGCATGGTCACTGGCGACTTTGGCATCTCCTACACCTACCGCACGCCGGTGGCGGGCATGGTGCTCGACCGCCTCCAGGTCTCGCTGCCCCTCGCGCTGATGGCGCTCGCGCTTTCGACCCTCATCGCCTTTCCGGTCGGCATCTGGGCTGCGGCCCGGCGCGGCACCGCGGTCGACGCCGGCGTCATGGGCGTGACCCAGCTCGGCGTCGCGGTGCCGAACTTCTGGTTCGCCATGCTTCTCGTCCTGGTCTTCGCGGTGAAGCTTCGCTGGGTCTCTGCCGGCGGCTTTCCCGGCTGGCAGGGCGGCCTCCTGCCCGGCCTCAGGGCGCTGGCGCTGCCGGCGCATGGCGCTGGCGTTGCCGCAGGCGTCGATCCTGGCGCGGGTGATGCGCTCGGCGCTGATAGACACGCTTGGAGAGGACTTCATCCGTACCGCCCGCGCCAAGGGCCTCAGCCGCGGCCAGGCGCTCCGGCGGCACGCCCTGCGCAATGCGCTCATCCCCGTCCTCACCATCATCGGCCTGCAGTTCTCCTTCCTGCTCGCCGGCGCCATCATCATCGAGAACGTGTTCTTCCTGCCCGGCCTCGGGCGGCTGGTCTTCCAGGCGATCAGCCAGCGCGATCTCATCGTCGTGCAGAGCGTGGTGATGCTTCTCGTCTTCGCGGTCATTTTCGTCACCTACCTCGTCGATCTCGCCTACGCCGTGGTCGACCCGCGGCTCCGGGGGCGCTGATGCGGGCGCTGGCGCTGGGCGGCGCGATCGTGGCGGTGTTCCTGGCGGCGGCGCTCCTCTCCTTCGTCTGGACGCCCTACGACACGGCCGCCCTCGACATCCCGAACAGGCTGCAGCCGCCATCGGCGGCGCATTGGCTCGGCACCGACCATTTCGGGCGCGACGTCCTCTCCATGATCATGGTCGGCGCGCGCGTGTCGATCGCGGTGGCGCTTCGTGGCGGTCGGGATCGGCATCGGCCTCGGGGTGCCGCTCGGCCTCGCCGCGGCGGCCCGGCGCGGATCGCTCCTCGACGAGGTCATCATGCGCGGCAACGATCTCGTCTTCGCCTTTCCCTCGCTGCTGATCGCCATCATGATCACGGCGGTCTTCGGCCCCTCGGCGATGAACGCGATCATCGCCATCGGCATCTTCAACGTCCCGGTCTTCGCCCGCCTGACCCGCGCCGCGGCCCTCAGCCTCTGGACGCGCGACTTCGTGCTGGCCGCGCGGGTGGCGGGCAAGGGGCCGGCGCGGATCTCGGTCGAGCACATCCTGCCCAACCTCACCAACCTGCTGATCGTGCAGGGGACCATTCAGTTCTCGCTCGGCATCCTCGCCGAGGCCGGGCTCTCCTATGTCGGGCTTGGCGCGCAACCGCCGACGCCGTCCTGGGGGCGGATGCTGGCCGAGAGCCAGACGATGATCTCCCTCGCGCCCCACCTCGCGCTGGTCCCGGGCCTCGCCATCGTGCTGACCGTGCTCGGCTTGAACCTGATGGGCGACGGCCTGCGCGACCTGATCGACCCGCGGGTGCGGCGGGCCAGGGCGTGACGGACGGGCCGCGCCTTTTCATGGTCGCGGGCGAGCCTTCGGGGGACTTGCTCGGCGGGGCGCTGATCGCCGGCCTGCGCCAGCTCTGCGGCGCCGGGGCTGGTGCTCGACGGGGTCGGCGGGCCGGCGATGGCGGCCGAAGGGCTGGCCAGCCGCTTCCCGATGGAGGAGCTCTCGGTCATGGGCCTGGCGGAGGTGCTTCCGCGGATTGCCCAACCTCCTGCGCCGCATCCGCGAGACCGGCGACGCGGCGGCGGCGATGGCGCCGGATGCGCTTGTCACTATCGACAGCCCGGACTTCTCGCTGCGGGTGGCGAAGCGGGCGCGGGCTTTGCGGCCGGGGTTGAGGGTGATCCATTACGTGGCGCCCTCGGTCTGGGCCTGGCGGCCGGGGCGGGCGGCGAAGATGGCGAGGGTCGTGGACCATGTGCTGGCGCTCCTGCCGTTCGAGCCGCCCTACATGGAGGCGGCGGGGATGACCTGCGACTTCGTCGGCCATCCGGTGGCGGCGGAGCCGCAGGCGACGCCCGCCGAGGTGGCGGCGCTCCGGGCGGAACTCGGGGTTGCGCGAAGGCCAGCGGTTGCTCGTGCTTCTGCCGGGGTCGCGGCATGGCGAGGTCAGCCGGCTCGCGCCGGTCTTCGCCGAGGTCGTGCGCCGGCTGCGCGCCGCCGATCCGGGGCTGGCGGTGGTGCTGCCGGCCGCCGCTCCGGTCGCCGCGGCGCTGGGCGGGCTGCTGCCGCCCGACGCTGCGGGCTGGCCTCAGATCCTGGATCCGCGGGGATTTCCGGCGGCGGAGGCCGAGGCGCGGAAGCGGGCGAGCTTCGCCGCCGCCGACGCGGCGCTGGCGGCCTCCGGGACCGTCAGCCTGGAGCTCGCCGCGGCGGGGACGCCGATGGTGATCGCCTATACCGCCAACCCGTTGACCGGGTGGCTCGTCATGCGCCTGGCGCTGATCGACACCGCGACGCTGGTCAACCTCGTCACCGGGACGCGGGTGGTTCCGGAGTTCTTCCTGCAGGACTGCACCCCGGAGAAGATCACCCCGGCGGTGGCGCGCCTTCTCGCCAGCCCGGAGGCCGGGGCGGCGCAGCGGGCGGCCGGGGCGCGGGCGATGGAGCTGCTCGGGCGCGGGGGCGAGGGGCCGGGATTACGGGCGGCGCGGTCGGTTTTGGCGGCGATCGGGGCACCCAGAAACCGTATGGAAAACGTATGGCTCCCATAATCCACCTGAAATAGTCAGGATTGACCTGCCCGCGGGCGAGCGCGACGTGCAGAGTCCCGGGAAGGTCGCTGGCAGGGAATGCGGGGCGGTCTAGTTTCTTCGAGAGGCGGCCTACGCCAAACAAGGTCGCTCAGATCACTCAACGGAGGAAAGGCATGCGAACATTGGGATGGGTGTGGGCCGGCGTGCTCGCCGCATCGGGCGTGGTTGCGTCGGCAGTAGGCGCACAGGAGGCGAAGCCGAATATCCTCGTCATCTTCGGCGACGACATCGGCATCGCGAACGTCAGCGCCTACAGCGACGGCGTCATGGGCTACACGACCCCGAACATCGACCGTATCGGCGAGGAGGGCGCGCGCTTCCTGCACTACTACGGCGAGCAGAGCTGCACCGCGGGACGCGCCGCGTTCCTGACCGGCCAGCACGGCATGCGCACCGGCCTCACCAAGGTCGGGCTTCCCGGGCGCGCCGATGGGGATGAGCCAGCTCGATCCCTCGATCGGCGGTGTCATGCAGAGCCTCGGGTACGCCACCGGCCAGTTCGGCAAGAACCACGTCGGCGACCGCAACGAGTCGCTGCCGACGGTCAATGGCTTCGACGAGTTCTTCGGCAACCTCTACCACCTGAACGCCGAGGAGGAGCCGGAGCTGCCCGACTATCCGACGGACCCGGAATACCTGGCGAAGTTCGGTCCGCGCGGCGTGCTGAAGACCGCCGCGACCGACGTGGACGACCCGACGGTCGATCCCCGCTTCGGCAAGGTCGGCAAGCAGACCATCGAGGACACCGGCGCGCTGACCAAGAAGCGGATGGAGACCATCGACGACGAGACCTCGGCGGCGGCGATCGACTTCATGCGGCGCCAGCACGAGGCGGGCCAGCCGTTCTTCGTCTGGTTCAACTCGACGCGGATGCATCTGCGCACCCACGTCCGCCCCGAGCATCGCGGCCGCTACACCCACGGCGACAGCGAGTACATCGACGGCATGATCGAGCACGACGACACCATCGGCACCATCCTCGACGCGCTCGACGAGATGGGCGTCGCCGAGAACACCATCGTCGTCTATACCTCGGACAACGGCCCGCACATGAACACCTGGCCGGACGGGGCGATGACGCCGTTCCGCTCGGAGAAGAACACCAACTGGGAAGGCGCTTTCCGGGTGCCGATGCTGGTGCGCTGGCCCGGGCACATCGACCCCGGCACCGTCAGCAACCAGATCATGAGCCACAACGACTGGATGCCGACGCTGGCCGCGATCGCCGGCGAGCCGGAGCTGATCGACAAGCTGGCAGCCGGCACCACGCTCAACGGCATCGACTACAAGGTGCATCTCGACGGCTACGACCAGTCGCAATTCCTGGAGGCAGTCGGCGGCACGGTCGGGCACGGCCAACGACGCGACGAGCGCGCGTGACAACTTCTTCTACTCCGACGACGACGGCCTGCTCGTCGCCATGCGCGAGGGCGACTACAAGTACGTCTTCTCCGAGCAGCGCAAGGCCGGGCACGATGGGGGTCTGGGCGGAGCCCTTCACCAACGCTGCGGCTGCAGAAGATCTTCAACCTGATGCAGGACCCCTACGAGCGGGCGGACATCACCTCGAACACCTTCTGGGACTGGCAGCTCAACCACGTCGGCAGCATGTACGGCGTCATGGACGAGGTCTTCGAGTTCGCCGCAGACCTTCGACGAGTTCCCGCCGCGGTCCTTCCCGCCGTCGTTCAATCCGGCCAACGTGCTCGGAGGCGAAGATGCGCACGATCCGGGCGGAGCGGGCGCTGCGCGAGGCGTTCCCGATGCTGCCCGCGCCGGCCACCGAGTAACGCCCGCACCCCTCCCCGGCGGCGCTCCGCCGGGGGAGGGACGCAGGTCGCCGGCAGCTTGCGCGTTGCCGGCGACGGTTTCCGCGCCCGTCAGCGCCGGCCGAGCAGCCGTTCGACGGCCTTGTGCGAGTGGTTGAGCTCGCCCTCCCCGCAGGCCTCTTCGAGTTCCGACCGGATCTTCTCGATCTCGCGGTCGGTCATGTGCTCGATCCCGATGAACTGCTCGCGTGCGCCCTCGATGGCGCGGATCAGCTCGTCGAGCTTGGCCTGCATCGCCGCCGAGTCCCGGTTCTGCGTATTCTGGACGAGGAAGACCATCAGGAAGGTGACGATGGTGGTGCCGGTGTTGATGACCAGCTGCCAGACCTCGGAGAAGCCGAAGATCGGCCCGGTCACCGCCCAGACCAGGACGACCGCCAGCGCGAGGATGAAGGCGAGCGGCCGCCCGGCGAAGCCGGCGATTCCGCCGGCGATGGCGGTGAAGATTTTCTGCATGCTGCTCCGTCCTCAGGGGTTCACGAACGGCGCGGGCAGTCCTTCGTTGCGGTGAACGTATGGTCGCGCGGGCGCTCAGCGGGCTTCGACATCCACGTAGTCGCGGTAGGTCTTGCCGGTATAGAGCTGGCGCGGGCGGCCGATCTTCAGCTCGGGGTCCTCGAGCATCTCCTTCCACTGCGAGATCCAGCCGACGGTGCGGGCGAGCGCGAAGATCGGGGTGAAGAGCGAGGTGGGGAAGCCCATCGCGTCGAGGATGATGCCGGAGTAGAAGTCGACGTTGGGATAGAGCTTGCGGTCGATGAAGTAGCTGTCCTCGAGCGCGATCTTCTCCAGCTCCTTGGCCACCTGCAGCGTCGGGTTGTTCTCGATGCCGAGGAGCCCGAGCACCTCGTCGGCCGATTCCTTCATCACCTTGGCGCGCGGGTCGAAGTTCTTGTAGACCCGGTGGCCGAAGCCCATCAGGCGGAAGGGATCGTCCTTGTCCTTGGCGCGGGCGATGAACTCCGGGATGCGGTCGGGCGTGCCGATCTCGCGCAGCATCCGGAGGCACGCCTCGTTGGCGCCGCCATGCGCGGGGCCCCAGAGACAGGCGACGCCGGCGGCGATGCAGGCGAAGGGGTTGGCGCCCGAGGACGACGCGAGCCGCACCGTCGAGGTGGAGGCGTTCTGCTCGTGGTCGGCGTGCAGCGTGAAGATCCGGTCCATGGCGCGGCTGAGGATCGGGTTGACCACGTAGTCCTCGGCCGGCACCGCGAAGCACATGTTGAGGAAGTTCGAGGCGTAATCGAGGCTGTTCTTCGGATAGACGAAAGGCTGGCCGACCGAGTACTTGTAGGCCCAGGCGACGATCGTCGGCATCTTGGCGATCATGCGGATCGTCGCCACCTCGCGCTGCCAGGCGTCGGTGATGTCGGTGAAGTCGTGGTAGAACGCCGACATGGCGCCCATCGCGCCGCAGACGATGGCCATCGGGTGCGCGTCGCGCCGGAAGCCGCGGAAGAAGTAGGCCATCTGCTCGTGCAGCATGGTGTGGTTGGTCACCCGGCTGACGAAGTCCTCGAGCTGGGCGGCGGTCGGGAGATCGCCGTAGAGCAGGAGGTAGGCGACCTCGAGGAAGCTCGACTTCTCGGCCAGCTGCTCGATCGGGTAGCCGCGGTAGAGCAGCTCGCCCTTGTCGCCGTCGATGTAGGTGATGGCGCTCTCGCAGGAGCCGGTCGAGGTGTAGCCGGGATCGAAGGTGAAGACGCCGCCATCGCTGTAGAGGCGCCGGATATCGATGACGTCGGGCCCGATGGTACCCTGGTAGATCGGCAGTTCGAGCGACTTGTCACCGATGGCCAGCTTTGCGGTGCGATGGGCCTGATTGGTCATGCGTCTTCCCCTATTGTGTTGCCCCCCGCCGGCGCGTGAATCACCGCCAGCGTCGATCGTGCGCCACGAAGAAAACGCACGGCTACCAATTCACGTCCTGCCAGGGACTGCCTTCGCACAGTAATCGAGCCGGGCAAGGCTCTCTTCGCGCCCGAGAATCTCCATCATGTCGAAGACCCCGAGAGAGACGGTGCGGCCGGACAGCGCGACCCTGAGCGGCTGGGCGATCTTGCCCAGGCCAAGCCCCTCCGCCGCCGCGAAATCCCGCACCTCCGCCTCCAGATCGCTCGCAACCCATCTAACGTTGTGCAGTCGCGAAGTCAATTTATCCAGTGTCTCGACCGGCAGCGACGCCAGCGCTTTGCTGGCCGCTTCATCGGTTTCGAACGGGGGTTCGGAGAGGATAAAGCTGGCCATATCAAGAATTTGAGGGATAGTCCTCGCGCGCTCCTTGAGGCCCGGCATGGCGCGGAGCATCTGCCCCCGCTCACGCTCCGTCAAGGGGGGCTTTTTCTGCGCTGCAAGAAAGGCTTCGACCTCCGCCAGCAGCGCCGCATCGTCCATGGCGCGGATGTGCTGGCCCGACAGGCTCTCGAGCTTGGCGAAGTCGAAACGCGCCGGCGCCTTGCCGAGATGGGTGAGGTCGAACCAGGCGATCGCCTGCTCGGTGGTGAAGAACTCGTCGTTGCCGTGGCTCCAGCCGAGGCGCGCGAGGTAGTTGCGCATCGCCTCGGGCGGGTAGCCCATGTCGCGGTAGGCCTCGATGCCGAGCGCGCCGTGGCGCTTGGAGAGCTTGGCGCCGTCGGCGCCGTGGATCAGCGGGATATGCGCCATGATCGGCACCTCCCAGTCCATGGCGCGGTAGATCAGGGTCTGGCGCGCGGCGTTGGTCAGGTGGTCGTCGCCGCGGATGACGTGGGTGACGCCCATGTCGTGGTCGTCGACCACGACGGCGAGCATGTAGGTGGGCGTGCCGTCGGAGCGGAGCAGGATGAGGTCGTCGAGCGTCTCGTTCTTCCAGGTGACGGTGCCCTGGACCATGTCCTCGACCACGGTCTCGCCGTCGCGGGGCGCGCGCAGGCGCACGACGAAGGGCGCGTCGGGGGCGGTCGCCGGGTCGGCGTCGCGCCAGGGCGAGCGGAAGAGCGGCGGGCGGCCCTCGGCCTTGGCCTGCGCGCGGAAGGCGTCGATCTCCTCGACGGTCGACCAGCAGCGGTAGGCGGTGCCGCGGGCGACCATCTCGTGCGCCACCTCGGCGTGCCGGGGCATGCGCTCGAACTGGCTGATCGCCTCGCCGTCCCAGTCGAGGCCGAGCCAGCGCAGCCCCTCGAAGATCGCCGCCGTCGCCTCGGGGGTGGAGCGGGCGCGGTCGGTGTCCTCGATGCGCAGCAGGAAGGTGCCGCCGGTGTGGCGGGCGTAGAGCCAGTTGAACAGCGCCGTGCGGGCGCCGCCGATGTGCAGATAGCCGGTGGGCGAGGGGGCGAAGCGCGTGACCACGGGGACGGGGGAGGGCATCGGTTTAACCTCCTGGCAACCATGCTCGAGCGACGGTTGTCTTTAGGCCGAAACCTTCCGGGAGAACAAGGGACGTGGGCGGTGACCGTCTCGCCGCGCTGATCGAGACGCAGCGGCCGCACCTGGCGCTCTGGATCCCGGTGTTCTTCGCGCTCGGCATTGCGCTCTACTTCGCGGTTCCGGCGGAGCCCGAGGGGTGGATGCTGGCGGCGCTGGCGTTTGTGCTGGCCGTGGGGTTCGCGACGCTTTTCCGGGTCGGGCCGGTGGGGCGCGCGCTGCTGCTCGCGGCGGTCCTGCCGGGGATCGGGTTCGGGGTGGCGGCGCTGCGCAGCCGGGTGGTGGCGGCGCCGGTGCTGGCGCACGAGATGACGGTGAACGTCGAGGGGCGGATCGTCGGGCTCGACCGCTCGGCCAGCGACCGGCCGCGGGTGCTGCTCGATCGGGTGGTGATGCACGGGCTGCCGCCCGAGCGCACGCCGGAGCGGGTGCGGATCTCGCTCGACCCCTCGACGGAGGCCGACCTGCTGCGGCCCGGGCGGCGGCTGCTCGGGCAGGCGCGGCTGTCGCCGCCGGCGGCGCCGTCGGAGCCGGGCGGCTTCGACTTTCGCCGGCTGGCGTGGTTCGAGCGGATCGGGGCGGTCGGCTATGCCCGGACGCCGATGGTGGAGGCCTACGGGCCCGATCCCGGCGCGCTGCGGCAGCTTCCGTTCCGGGCGCGGATGGCGGCCTCGGCGCATATCCAGCGGGTGGTGCCGGGGCAGGACGGCGCCTTCACCTCGGCGATCCTGACCGGCGACCGCTCGGGGATCGACCGCGCGACCGACGCGGCGCTCCGGGCCTCGAACCTCTATCACATCGTCTCGATCTCGGGCCTGCACATGACGATGCTGGCGGCGGCGGTCTTCGCCATGATCCGCTACGGGCTGGCGCTGGTCCCGCGGCTGGCGCTGGCATGGCCGCTGAAGAAGATCGCGGCGGTGGTGGCGCTGGTCGCCGGTGCGGCGTACCTGATCATCTCGGGCTCGGAGGTGCCGGCGCAGCGGTCGTACGTGATGACCGCGACCGTGCTCGTCGCGGTGCTGCTCGACCGGCCGGCGCTGACCATGCGGTCGGTGGCGCTGGCGGCGCTGATCGTGCTGGCGATGACGCCGGAGAGCCTGATGCAGCCGGGCTTCCAGATGTCCTTCGCGGCGACGATCGCGCTGGTCGCGGCCTTCGAGGCGCTGCGGGGGCGGGCGTGGTGGCAGCATACCCAGACCGCGCCGGGCTGGCGGTTCGCGAAACCCATGGTCGCGATCGCCATGACGTCGCTGGTCGCGGGCGCCGCGACGGCGCCGATCTCGGCCTTTCACTTCAACGCCGTTGCCCAGTACGGGCTGATGGCCAACCTGCTGGCGATCCCGGCGATGGGCATGGTGGTGATGCCGGCGGCGGTGATCGCGGTGGCGGCGGCGCCGTTCGGGCTCGACTGGCTGCCGTTCCAGGTGGCGGGGCTGGGCATGGGCTACATCATCGCGGTGGCGCGCTTCGTGGCCGGGCTCGGGGGGGCGGTGACGGGCGTGCCGTCCGGGCCGCCGGCGAGCCTGGCGCTGATCCTGATCGGCGGGGTCATCGGCGTGCTCTGGATCGGGCGGGGGCGCTGGGCGGGGCTGGCGCCGGCGGCGCTGGGGCTGGCGCTCTGGGCGGGGAGCGACCGGCCGGACGTGCTGATCGCCGACAACGGGCGGCTGTTCGGGATCGCCACGCCGGCGGGGCGGGTGCTGTCGGGCGACAGGGGGAACGGCTATGCCGCCGAGAGCTGGTTGAGGGACGACGGGGATCTTGCCTCACAGGCCGAGGCGCATGCGCGGGGGAACCTGCAGCGGCGCAAGCACCGGATCGTGGCCGAGGTGCCGGGGCTCGGGCAAGCTGGTCTACGTCGGCAGCCGAGACGCGGGCGGGGCGAGCGGAACTGTGCGCGGGGAGTGCGATCCTGATCGCGCCGAACTGGTCGGTGACGCCGGACGGCGGATGTCTCTTCATCGGCCAGCGAACGGCTTCGGAGCGAGGGGGCGCTGGCGATCCGGGTTACGTCCGGCGGGCTGGAGGTGGAGGGCGCGCGGTCGCTGAACCGCGACCGGCCCTGGACCCGCGGCGGCTCGGTGCCGGATGCTCGGGAAATCGCGGTGCCAGCCCGAAGCGAGCTGGTCAGCCAAGCCGTCGAGCCTGGGCGATAGCGCGTCAGTAGGTGCGGATCAGGCCGACGAGCTTGCCCTGCACCTTGACCTGGTGGTCCTGGTAGAGGCGGGTTTCGTAGGCGGGATTGGCGGCCTCGAGCGCGATGGTGGAGCCGCGGCGGCGGAAGGTCTTGAGCGTCGCCTCCTCGCCTTCGATCAGCGCCACGACGATCTCGCCGTTCTGGGCGGTCGACTGTTCCTGGATCACCACGATGTCGCCCGAGTTGATCCCGGCCTCGATCATCGAGTCGCCCTTGACCTCGAGCGCGTAGTGCCGCCCGGCGGAGGAGAGCATCGACGCCGGCACGGCGACGTTGTGCGAGACCTGCTGGATCGCCTCGATGGGCGTGCCGGCGGCGATCCGGCCCATGACCGGAAGCTCGACCGAGGCCGCCTCGACGGCGATGGCGGCGCGCGGCCGCTCGGGGCGGCCGCCGTCGAGCACGGCGGGCTTGAAGCCGGCGCCCGGCGTCGAGGGTTTCGGGGAGGCGGGTGATCTCGATGGCGCGCGCCCGGTGGGGAAGCCGGCGGATGAAGCCGCGCTCTTCGAGCGCGGTGATCAGGCGATGGATGCCGGACTTCGACCGCAGGTCCAGCGCGTCCTTCATCTCGTCGAAGGAGGGCGGAACCCCATCCTTCTGCAAACGCTGGTGAATGAAGTGCAGGAGGTCGTATTGCTTTCGCGTAAGCATCTCGGTTCCTTGGCCCGTCCCTCGCTACGTTCTATCTACGTTCTTGTTTTGTGTCAAGAATCAATCGGGTGATACAACCTAAGGTTGATCAAAGCCAGAGAAATTCAACTGTTGTCATCGCGGCTTGAGTGCCGGATCGTGCGGCGGGCGCAACATCAGGGCGTTGGCCTCGGCGAGCACCGAGAGGAGCGAGCTGTCCTGGCGGTCGAACGGCGTGCAGTCCCAGCCGCCCTCGCCGGGCTCGACCCGCGCCCGCATGTAGTGGGCGCGCGGGCCGTTCGGCCCGCAGCGGCAGCGGCGAGCCGGGCCGAATGCATGGGCGGGCAGATCCCCGGGCAGGCCTTGCATCCGCTCGACGGCGGCGGTGAGAAAGAGCCGGCCGGTGACCATGGCGGAGACCGGGTTGCCGGGCAGCCCGATCAAGGGCATGCCACCGAGCCTGCCCGCCATGAGCGGCTTTCCCGGGCGCATGGCCACCCGGTAGAAGTCGAGGGCCATGCCGTGGGCGAGGGCCGTCTTCTGCACCAGGTCGAAGTCGCCGACCGACGCGCCGCCGAGCGTCACGATCAGGTCCGCACCTTCGGCCAGCGCGAAGCAGGCGGCGAGGCTTTCCGGCGTGTCGCGGGCGATGGGCAGGAGGCGGGCCTCGGCGCCCGGCGGCTTCCAGCATCGCCTTCAGCCCGATGCCGTTCGAGGAGACGATCTGGTCGGGTCCCGGGTCCTCGCCCGGCATGACGAGTTCGTCGCCGGTGGCGATCAGCGCCACCACCGGCCTGCGGTGCACGGCCACCCGGCCGGCATTCATCGCCGCGAGCGAGCGCGAGGTCGACCGGGCTGAGCCGGCGCGGGGCGGCGATGCGCGCGCCGGCGGCGAAGTCGCCGCCGGCGGGGCGGATGTGGGCGTCGCGGTCGCGGTCATCGCGCAGGGTGATCCGGTCGCCGAAGGCCTCGGCGTCCTCCTGGATCAGGATCATGTCGGCGTCGGGGGGCACCGGGGCGCCGGTGAAGATGCGCACCGCCTCGCCGGGTCCGATCGGGCCCTCGAAGCGCGCCCCCGCCGCGGAGACCCCGACGACACGGAGGCTCGCGCCCGTCGACGGCGTCGGCCGAGTGCATGGCGTAGCCGTCCATCGCCGAGGCGGGGAAGGGCGGCTGCGCGCGCGTCGCCACCACGTCGCGGGCGAGGACGCGGCCGGCGGCGCGCGCGAGCGGCACCTCCTCGGCCTCGAGCGGATCGAAGAGGCGCATCAGGCGGGCGTGGGCCTCCGCGACGGAGAGGAGCGTCATCAGGGCGCCTCGAAGCGCCCGGACTTGCCGCCTTCCTTCAGCGCCAGCCGGATGTCGCCGATGACCATGCCGCGGTCCACCGCCTTCAGCATGTCGTAGACGGTGAGCGCGGCCACCGAGACGGCGGTGAGCGCCTCCATCTCGACGCCGGTCGGGCCGGTGGTGGCGACGGTGGCCTCGATCGTCGACGCGGCCGGCGGCGGGGTCGGCGGCAAGGTCGACGGCGACCTTGGAGAGCGCGAGCGGGTGGCAGAGCGGGATGAGGTCGGCGGTGCGCTTGGCGGCCATGATCCCGGCCAGCCGCGCCACGCCGAGGACGTCGCCCTTGGCGGCGGTGCCGGCGGTGACATGCGCCAGCGTCGCGGGCGCCATGGCGACCCAGCCGCGCGCCACCGCGCGGCGGGCGGTGGCCGGCTTGTCCGAGACGTCGACCATCTGCGCGGCGCCCTGCGCGTCGAAATGGGTGAGGCCGCGTCTTGGGGTCGGCCATCACCCGGCCTCGGGCGACCAGGGGCTCCGCAGGAGCTCGCGGGTGGCGGCCTCGACGTTCGCCTCGCGCATCAGCGTCTCGCCGATCAGGAAGCAGCGCACGCCGTAGCGGGCGATCTGGCCGAGATCCTGGCGGGTGGCGAGGCCGGACTCGGAGACGATGATCCGGTCCACCGGCACGCCGCGCGCCAGGCGCTTGGTGGTCTCGAGGTCGGTGACGAAGGTGTTGAGGTCGCGGTTGTTGATCCCGACCAGCGGCGACTTCAGGAGCTTGGCGCGCTCGAGGTCCTCGGGCGGTGTGCACCTCGAGGAGCGCGGCCATGCCCCAGGCGGCCGCGGCGTCCTCGAGTTCGGCGGCCTGGGCGTCGGAGACGCTGGCGAGGATGATCAGGATGCAGTCGGCGCCGAGCGCGCGGGATTCCACCACCTGCCAGGGGTCGTAGAGGAAGTCCTTGCGCAGGATGGGCAGGTCGACGGCGGCGCGGGCCTGGCGCGAGGTGGCTGTCGTCGCCCTGGAAGCTCGGGCCGTCGGTCAGCACGCTGAGGCAGGCGGCGCCGCCGGCGGCATAGGCCGCGGCCAGCGCCGCCGGGTCGAAGTCGGCGCGGATCAGGCCCTTGGACGGGCTCGCCTTCTTGATCTCGGCGATCAGCCCGTAGCCGCGGGCGGTGGCGCGGCGCAGCGCCTCGAGGAAGTCGCGCGGCCGGTCGGCGTCGCGGGCGGCGGCCTCGATGGCGGCCTGTGGCCGCTCGGCCTTGCGCCGGGCGATGTCGGCCAGCTTGTAGGCGCGGATGTCCTCGAGGATGCTCATCGGGCGGCGTCCGTGGCGTCCGCGGTCGTCACGGCGGCGAGCCTGTCGGCGGTCGCGGCGCGCGGCGCCGGAATCGATGCTCTCCGCCGCCAGCGCCACGCCCTCGCGCGAGGGTCGGCGGCGCGCTCGGCGACGAGGAGCGCGGCGGCGGCGTTGAGGAGCACCGCGTCGCGGTAGGCGGAGGGCGCGCCGGCGAGGAGCCCGCGCAGCGCGCGCGGCGTTCTCGGCCGGGCGTGCCGCCGAGGACGGCGGCGAGGGGGTGCGGCGCGAGGCCGGCGTCCTCGGGGTGGACCGAGAACTCGGTCACCTGGCCGTCGTTGAGCTCGGCCACGTAGGTCTCGCCGGCGATGGAGATCTCGTCGGTGCCGTCGGCGCCGTGCACGAGCCAGGCGCGGTCGGAGCCGAGCTCGCCCAGCGTCTCGGCCATGGGGCGGATCACGGCGCGGGAGTAGGCGCCGGTGAGCTGGCGGCGGACGGAGGCGGGGTTGGTCAGGGGGCCGAGGATGTTGAAGATGGTGCGGGTGCCGAGCTCCTGGCGCGCCGGCATGACGTGGCGGATCGCCGGGTGGTGCATGGGCGCCATCATGAAGCCGATGCCGGCCTCGGCGAGGGCGCGCTCGACCACCTCGGGGCCGACCATGACGTTGACGCCGAGCTCGGTCAGGGCGTCGGCGGCGCCGGACTTCGAGGAGAGGTTGCGGTTGCCGTGCTTGGCGACCGGGACGCCGGCGCCGGCGACGACGAGGGCGGCGGCGGTGGAGATGTTGAGCGTGCCCTTGCCGTCGCCGCCGGTGCCGACGATGTCGATGGCGCCCTCGGGGGCGCGGACGCGGAGGCATTTCGCGCGCATCACCGCGGCGGCGGCGGCGTATTCGGCGACGGTCTCGCCGCGGGTGCGCAGCGCCATGAGGAAGCCGCCGATCTGCGCCGGGGTGGCGTCGCCGTCCATGATCGCGGTGAAGGCGACCTCGGCCTGCTCGCGGGTGAGCGGGCCCTCGGCGGCGCGGCCGATCAGCGAGCGCAGGCGGTCGCTCATGCCGCCACGC
This sequence comes from uncultured Alphaproteobacteria bacterium, assembly GCA_963844375.1. GTDB lineage: Bacteria > Pseudomonadota > Alphaproteobacteria > Rhodobacterales > Rhodobacteraceae > Amaricoccus. Next base: position 38,343 of record CAWJOI010000013.1, read on the forward strand.
GGGCGAGGTCGAGGAAGTTGCGCAGGAGCGCGTGGCCGTGCTCGGAGGCGATGGACTCGGGGTGGAACTGCACGCCGTGGATGGGCAGGTCGCGGTGCTGCGAGGCCCATGATGGTGCCGTCGTCGAGCTCGGCGGTCACCTCGAGCGACGTCGGGCAGCGTTGCGCGCTCGACGATCAGGCTGTGGTAGCGGGTGGCGTGGAAGGGCGAGGGGAGGCCGGCGAAGACGCCCGCGCCGCGGTGGTGGATGGTGCCGAGCTTGCCGTGGACGATCTCGCCGGCGCGCACCACCTTGCCGCCGAAGGCCTGGCCGATGGCCTGGTGGCCGAGGCAGACGCCGATGAGCGGCGTGCGGGTCTCGGCGGCGGCGGCGATCAGCGCGAGGCAGATGCCGGCCTGGTCGGGGTCGCAGGGGCCGGGGGAGAGCAGGATGGCGGAGGGGTTCATCGCCATCGCCGCCTGGACGTCGATCTCGTCGTTGCGCCGGACCGTGACGTCGGCGCCGAGTTCGCCCAGGTAGTGGAAGAGGTTGTAGGTAAAGCTGTCGTAGTTGTCGATCAGCAGCAACATGTCCGGCCCCGACGGCTTTCTGCTGGCGCCCGCCCGCCCGCGCGCTATACATGGCCCCGGCGGTCGGACCGGGTCAAGGGGAACCGGCCCGGACGAACGAGGATACCGGACCCTATCCGATGGCGACGCAACCGGGCACGCACGGCTTCTGGCGGGGCTTTTTCACCGGCCTTCTGCTGGCGGCGGCCGCGGGGCTCGCGCTGGCCTGGGCCTATCCGCCGCTGCCGCTGCTGCCCCCGGAAATCGACGAGGGGACGCTGCGGGCGCCGGGCGCACCGGGCCTTCCCGCGGGTGATGCCGGACCCGAGCCGTTGCGCGCGGAAGGCGTGCTTCCCGCCCCGCCGCCGGCGCCCTTGATCGCGGACGTCCCGACCCCGGAGGCTGCGCCGGTGCCTGAGGGAAGCCCCGGCGGATCGCCGTCGCTGGTGCCGTTGGCCGGGACGACGCCCGCCGCGTCACAGTGAGGGGACGCGGGCCGGTTGCGGCCCGCGTTTTCTGTCATAGGATCTCCGGTTGATTTGCTCGCGCGCCTCGGGCGGCGGCCATCCCTTTGGAACGGCGAGAAAAATCCGGGCTGGAAGGCGGCTGGAACCCGGCTGGAATCCGGCTTGCCACTTCTTTACGGGCTGTTAACGCGAGATGATCACACGGAGGCCGTATCACGCCGCAAGTTGCGCCAGGTCCTTCCGCGCCAGCCCTGACAGGTTCATCGCCACGCGCCGCTTGGCCGGCGGCAGACGGTTGGCGATCGACAGGGCCGCGTTGCGGATGATCCGCTGCGGCGTGGAGCGGGTCACGGCCATGGCGGTCAGCCGTGACGTCATCGCCACCACCTGCTCGGCGGCGGGGCGGCGCAGGGCGTCGTAGCGGTCGAGCCAGGCGTCGGGGCGGTTGCCGCCGACGACATCCGCGAGGATGCGGCCGAGGACGACGGAGTCGACCAGGCCAGTGTTCATGCCCTGACCGCCCGCCGGGCTGTGGACATGCGCGGCGTCGCCCATCAGCAGGAAGCGCCCGGCGCGATAGGAGCTGGCGACCCGGTGGTGGATGCGGAACCGGGAGCCCCAGATGACCTCCTCGACCCGGCTGTGGCCGCCGCTCGGACCCCGCGCGTCGAGCAGGGACTGGATATCGGCGATCCCGGGAACCTCGGGCGCCTCGTCGAGGGTCGCCACGACGCGATAGGCGCCATTCGGCAGCGGCGCGACGACGACCATCCCGGCGCGGGAGAAGAAGAGCGAGACTTCGGTCCGGCCGAGGGGCCAGGCCATCCGCACGTCCGCGAGCACGAACGATCCCTCATGCTCGCCGCCGTCGAAGCCGATCCCGGCCGCTTTGCGCACCAGGCTGTGCATCCCGTCGCCGCCGACGACGTAGCGGGCGGCGATCACCTGTTCGCCGGCCGGAGAGGCCACGGTGACGCGGGCGCCCGCGCCGTCCTGGGTCGCCGCGACTGCGGTGACGTTGCGGTGGACGTTGCCACCGAGTTCGACGTAGCGGTCGGCGAGCACGCGCTCGGTCTCATCCTGGGTGAGCATGAGGATGTAGTCGTAGACCGATGGAAGCGTCTCGAAGTCGAGTTCCAGCAGCGCCCGGTCACGGTCGCGCAAGGCGAAGTGGCCGAGCTTCAGGCCGCGCCACGTGAGGTCGTCGACGACGCCGAGCGGCTCGAGCATCTCGAGCGTATGGGCGTGGATGACGGCGGCCCGGGAGGTGTTCTGCCCTTGCGGCAGGCGGTCGATCAGCACGTGGTCGATGCCGGACTGCTGCAGGGCGATGGCGAGCGCGAGACCGGTGGGGCCAGCGCCGACGATGAGGACGTCTGTGTTGGTGGCAAGCATGGGGTGATTCCTTTTGTCAACGTATGTTGACTTATGCCCCTGGCGCTTGCGTTTGTCAACAGCCGTTGATAAACGATGGCATGGATGAAACATCGAAGAAGCCGGGCAAGTCCGACCGCACGCGCGCGGCCATCCTGGCCGCCGCGCGGGAGGCCTTTGCGGCGGAGGGTTTCGAGCGCGCCACGATCCGCGACATCGCCGCGCGCGCCGCGATCGACCCGGCATTGGTGATCCGCTATTTCGGCAGCAAGGAGGGGCTGTTCGCGCGCGCCGCCGACTTCGATCTGCGGCTGCCGGATTTCGCCGGACTCGATCCCTCGGCGATCGGCCCGGCGATCGTGGAGCACTTCCTGGAGATCTGGGAAGGCGAGGGCGGCAATGGCGGCCTGACCATCCTGCTGCGTTCGGCGGCGTCGAACGCGATCGCAGCGGAGAAGCTGCGGGACGTGTTCGCGGGACAGGTGCTGCCGGCGCTGGCGCGGGCGGGCGGCGGCAGCGACGCTGCGGCGCGGGCCGGGCTGGTGAGCAGCCAGCTCCTCGGCCTCGCCCTCTGCCGCTACGTCCTGAAGCTGCCGCCGCTGGTGGGAATGCCGCGCGAGCGGGTCATCCGCGACGTCGGCGCTACCGTACAGCGCTACCTCGGCGGGGCGGGTTGAGCCTCGGGATCAGTTGCCGCCGCGCGGCCCCACGAAGAGGCCGGCGTCGCGGGCGGCCTGGGTGAGGGCGCGGGTCTTGTTGACGGTCTCGATGAACTCGGCCTCCGGGTCGCTGTCGTAGACGACGCCGCCGCCGGCCTGGATGTAGAGCGTCCCGTCCTTGATCACCGCGGTGCGGAGCGCAATGCAGATGTCCATGTCGCCCTGCGCCGCGAAATAGCCGACGCCGCCGCCGTAGACGCCGCGCTTCTCCGACTCCAGCTCGTCGATGATCTGCATGGCGCGCACCTTGGGGGCGCCGGAGACGGTGCCGGCGGGGAGGCCCGCGAGGAGCGCCGAGAGGGCGTCGTGCTCCGGATCGAGCGCGCCGTCGACGTTCGAGACGATGTGCATGACGTGGCTGTAGCGCTCGATGATGAACTGCTCGTTGGGATCGACCGTGCCGATCTTCGCCACCCGGCCCACGTCATTGCGGCCGAGGTCGAGCAGCATCAGATGCTCGGCGCGCTCCTTGGGGTCGGCGAGGAGCTCGGCCTCGAGTGCCAGGTCCTCGGCCGGCGTGGCGCCGCGCGGGCGGGTGCCGGCGATCGGGCGGACGGTCACGGTGTCGCCCTTGACCCGCACCAGGATCTCGGGGCTGGCGCCGACCACCTGGAAGCCGCCGAAGTTGAAGTAGAACATGTAGGGGCTGGGGTTGGTGCGGCGCAGCGCGCGGTAGAGCGCGAAGGGCGGCAGGTCGAAGCGTTGCGCCCAGCGCTGCGAGGGCACGACCTGGAAGATGTCGCCGGCGCGGATGTAGTCCTTGGCCCGCTCGACCATCTCGAGGTAGCGCGCGTGGGTGGTGTTCGACACCGCCTCGCCGGGCGTGAGGTCGCCGAGGTCGCGGCTGGCCTCGGAGGGCGTGCGGTCGAGGTCGCGCACCGCGTCCATCACCCGCTCGGCGGCCTGGGCGTAGGCGGCGCGCGGGTTGAGGCCGGAGCCGGCCCAGGCCGGGCTCACCACCGTCACCTCGCCCTTGACCCCGTCCACCACCAGCACGACCGACGGCCGGAGCATCAGCGCGTCGGGCAGGCCGAGCGGGTCGGGGTTGATGTCGGGCAGATGCTCGACCAGGCGCACCATGTCGTAGCCGAGATAGCCGAAGAGCCCGGCGGCCATGGGCGGCAGTTCGGGCGGCAGGTCGATCCGGCTCTCGGCGATGAGCGCGCGCAGGCTCGTCAGCGGGTCGGCCGGCTCGTCCTGCCAGCCGTCGGGGTCGAAGCGGGCGGCGCGGTTGAGCCGCGCCGCGGCGCCGCGGCATTCCCAGATGAGGTCGGGCTTCATGCCCATGAAGGAATAGCGCCCGCGCACCTCGCCGCCGGTGACGCTTTCGAGGAGGAAGCTGTCCTTGCGCGCCTCGGTGAGCTTCAGCATCAGCGAGACCGGCGTGTCGAGGTCGGCGACGAGCCGGGTCCAGACCACCTGGTTCCGGCCCGCGGCGAAGGCCGCGGTGAAGTCTTCGATGGCGGGGAAGAGCTGCATCCGCGGCGTCAGGGGAACCGCGCCAGCGTGGACTCCACCAGCGGCTGGTTCACCGTCACCCCGGCCTGGTCGCGCAGCGCCGCGGTGTAGAGCGCCAGGAGATCGCCGCGCGCCTGGTCGCGGTACTGCGCGCGCAGGTTGTCGAGGATCTGCTTGTTGGCCTCGGTCGCGGGGTCGAAGGCTTCCGTTGCGGTCACCTCGGCCAGGATCACGCCGTCGCGGTCGCGGTGGGTGACCGGCGTGCCGGCCTCCGCGGCGAAGACGTCCGCCACGAGCTCGGGCGGCGCGCCCTCGGCGATATCGCCGCGGGTGAGCGGGCCGGCGCTCCGGATCGGGCGGTCGAGCCGCTGCGCCAGCGCGGCGAAGGTGAGCCCGCCCTTCAGCTCGGCGGTGTAGCCGTCGGCGAGCTTCTGCAGCGCGTCGGCGGTGCGCGCCTCGGTCCAGTCGGCGGCGACGCGGTCGCGGATTTCGGGCAGCGGGATCACCGCCGGCGGATCGATCTTCTCCACGCGCAGGGTGGCGAGGCCGCCGCCGGCGAGCTCGATCAGGTCGGTCTCCTCGCCGACGTCGGCGGCGAGCGCGGCCTGGCGGAAGGCGGGGTCGTCGGCGATGCCGCCGGTGGTCTCGCTGTTGAGCGCGACGCTGCCGAGCTGCATCGGCGTCTCCGAGGCGATCTCCTCCAGCGTGGCGCCGCCGGCGATCAGGTCCTGGATGTGCGCGGTCTCGTCGAGGATGCGCTTGTTCGCCTCGTCGGCCGCGCGGTCCTCGGCGAGGCCGGCCCTGGCCTCCTCGAAGGGGATCGTCTTCGGCGCCATGATCGCGTTGATGCGGAAGAGCGCCGGGCCGAGCGGGCGTCGCGACCGGGCCGACGATGCCGGGGGCGTCGGGGCCGAAGACGGCGTCGCGGGCTTCGGGGGCGAGGGTGTCGGCGGCGACGATGCCCTGGTCGATGTCGGCGGGCTGCAGGCCGCGCGCGGCGGCGACGGCGTCGAAGTCGGTCTCGCCGGCGTCGATCCTGGCCTTGGCCTCGGCGGCCTCGGCGTCGGTGCCGAAGCCGATGCGGTCGAGGGCGCGCTGCTCCGGGGTCTGGAAGTGGTCGATCCCGGCGTCGTAGGCGGCGCGGAGCTCGGCCTCGGGGATCTCGATCTCGGCGGCGAGGGCGTCGGGGGTGATGCTGGCGTAGGCGACCTGCCGCGTCTCGGGGCGGGTGTAGCGGTCGGCGGCGTGGGCGTCGTGCTCGGCGGCGAGGTCGGCGTCGGTGGGGGCGGGGATGGGCTCGGGCAGGAGTGCGGCGTCGAGGCGCAGCCAGTCGAAGCTGCGGCGCTCGCCGAGGAAGGCGAGGACGGTCAGCGCGCCGCTGTCGGGCAGGGTCGCGGCGGACTGGACGCCGCCGGCGAGGAGGTCGCGGGTGGACTCGCGGCGGAGCAGTTCCTCGAATTCGCCGGGGGTCAGCGAGCCGCGTTCGAGCGCGGCGGTGTAGGTCTCGCGGTCGAACGTGCCGTCGGTGCCGTGGAAGGCGGGGGTGGCGGTGACCTGGGCGCGCACGGCGTCGTCGCCGGTGGAGAGGCCGAGCCGCTCGGCCTCGCCGTCGAGGGCGGCGTCGTTGACGAGCCGCGCCAGCACCATGTTGTCGACGCCGTACTGGCGCGCCTCGGCCATGGTGAGCGAGCGGCCGGTCTGCTGCTGGAGGGCGCGCAGCTCCTGCTGCATGGCGCGGACGTAGTCGTCGGCGGTGACCGGGTTCGAGCCGACGCGGGCGACGCTCTGGCTGGAAATCCCGCTGCCGGCGCCGATGCCGAAGCCGGCGAGGCCGATGACGAGCCCGCCCAGCAGGATGTACATGAACACGCCTGCGCGTCTGTTGCGGAAGCTTCGGAGCATGCCTCGCGTCCCCGGCGGAAAAGGTGGCCTGCCTCTTACGCGCTGGCCGCGGGGGTGGCAAGGGGAGGGGATCGGGGGCCCGCGAAAACCGGGGGATGCGGGGATTCCTTGGATGCACACATCATGCACAACGCATGCACCGCGCGTATGCCAAGGCGCGCCCGGAAGAACCTCGACTGGAAGCTGGACGAGATTTGAGGCACGGTGGCGGCCTCACGGCGGCTGTGACCGAGGAGGCTCGCATGGGCGAGAGGGTGACCGCGGAGGACGCCGAGGACGCGGCGGCGGTGGCGCGGTTCCGGGCGCGGCTGGCGGCGGGCGAGGAGGAACTGGTGCCGGCGGCGGTGGTCGACCGGCTGCTCGCCGGCGAGAGCCCGGTCCGGGTGTGGCGCGAGCACCGGGGGCTGACGCAGTCGGGGCTGGGGCGGGCGTCCGGGGTCAACCGCGTGGTGGTCGCCGACATCGAGGCGGGGCGGAAGGGCGGGTCGGTGCGGAGCCTCAAGGCGCTGGCGGGGGCGCTGGGGGTGGGGATTGACGATCTGGTTTAGCGGGTCTGCTATGAAACACGTGCGATGCTGGTAGCCGCATCTCCACACTGAAGAAGCAATCGAGGAAGACAGTGTCGGCAAGCGCAACAGCAAATATTGGGCGACGATAACTGAGCGACAGCGCTGGAAAGACGCAGCAATGCCGGAGACCTCCAGCGTCAAGAACACCTTGAAATTTTGTGCATGCTGAGACTCACGATTCACCAGAAACAAGTATGCACCAACGCTTTGAGGAGTTAGAGGCGAGGTGATCGTTGATCGCGCGATCGTAAGATGGTGGCATCGAGACGCCTGTCTCTTATTCTCGTAAACGGCGATCCCTAGATTCAGGAAGATACAAATTAAATCGCTACAAGAATCGCAAAGGCTCCACGTAAACCTAATAATCACTTCAAAGTAACACTGTCGGAGACTTTTCAGAAGATCCGATCAACAGGCTGGTGTGCGCGGATTTGGTCAAGCGGGTGGATGCGCTGCCCTAAGGTCTCGGTACCGACCTCGTCGCGAGCCAGGCAGAAACGCGACGCTTAGATTCTATTGTCTATACTGGATTGCAGGTTCGGGCACGTAAAACGGTCGACGATGGCGCCTTCAAAGATCGCAGAATATAAAAGGCGGCATCTCCGGCAGGGGACATTGGGAGTGGGATTGAAGAGAGCATCTAAGCGATTTTTCGAGGCCGGTGGAACGGATCAAGTTGCAAAAGGTGCCGATCTTCAAGCGAAAGTTGGCAACTGAGCTATCAAATTAAATCGAACAATACTTTTCTACCAAAGCATAGAGTAGGCGCAACTCAAGCGTTACGAACTCCCCGCCAGCGGTTCGAACTCTGGGTGACTGGGGCCAGTATGCCGGGCGCGAAGGGCGATGCCCACGAGCAGCGGACGCCGACGGTGTCGGTCAACTTTGCGCGTGACTCGCCGAGGCATCTGGCGCGGTTGCGTCGCTGATAGGCTGGCGAGTGCCTGGCGCGGCCCGCGTCATGACCACGCGGCGGCGAGGATCATGCCGGCGGTGATCAGCGTGTAGAGGCCGCCGACCGCGGCGAGCATCGGCCAGTCCGGGTGGCGGACCGTCATGCCGCGCTCGACCATGCGGCGGTCGCGCAGGGCGACGAGCGCCAGGACCACGATGAAGGCGAGGGTGACCAGGTGGATGCGGGTGACCAGGGTGAAGTGCCCGGTGTCGCCGATGCTGCTGTCGGCGGTGCGCAGGTTGAGCAGCACCGCGAACAGCACCCCGACCAGCAGGCCGAGCTTGCCGCCGAAGCCCGAGCGGTCGTTGGGGTCGTAGAAGAACGACAGGAAGGCGATGAAGACGCCGGCGAAGACGCCGGAGGTGAGCTTCAGGAAGGTGACGAGATGCGCGCGCTCGAGGGTGACCGCCGCTTCGAGCCGGGCGTAGCGCGCCCCTTCCGCGTCGGGCAGGCCGTAGGTCGAGGCCTCCTCGCTGATCGAGGCGGTGAGCGTGAGGTCGGAGACGCGCCATTCGTCCAGCCGGTCGCGGATGTCCGGCGTGATGAAGGACTCGCTGGCGTCCGGCTCGAAGACGAGCCGGGCGGCGCCGTACTGCGCCTCGTCCATGGGGATGACCACGGGCTGCCGGTCGAACGGGTAGTGGTTCATGTCCCAGTTGTAGCGGAAGGTGCCCTGCACCCGGCGCGAGGCGTACTCGCCGCCGGACGCGATGCGGCTGGGTCTCGATCGGGCTGAGGTTGAGGCTCCCCGAGGCGGTGGGGAAGGCGATGGTGCCGAGGGGCGCGAGGTCGGGCGAGGGACAGACGCTCCAGAGCCACAGGATGGCGCCGAAGGTGTCGCGGGCCATGTCGAGGTCGTAGAGGTCCTCGACGTTGACGCCGATCCGGCAGACGGCGGGCGTGCTCCTGGGCGTGGGCCGGGCGGAGCGGCAGCGCCGCCAGGAGGAACAGGAGGACGAGGCCGAGCGCGTATCCGGCCAGCACCCGCATGCGCAGCCGCATCAGGGCGCCATCCCGGTTCGGCCGGCGCGCACGGCGTCGACGACGTCGCGGATCGAGTCGATGACGAGCTGCGGCTGGTCCTTGTGGATCTCGTGGCCGCTGTCGGTTTGCGTCACGTGCCGCGCCCCCGGCACGCTGGCGGCGAGTGCGGCCTGCGCCACCGCTTGGGCGCGGTCGGTGACGTAGCCGACGTCGGGGGGCGTGTCGGGCGGCAGCATGCCATCGGCGATGAACCCGGGCACCAGCGGCCCCCACGGCTGGTCGGCGCTGAGCACGACGAGCGGCATCGGACGCAGCGGCGGCGCGGCGAGGAGTTGGTCGAAGCTGCGGTCGGCGTCGTCGCGCTCGATCTCGGGATAGAGCTTCAGCGTCTCGGTCAGGTCGCCTTCCAGGATGACGCGCTGGTGTACCCACTCCTCCGGCGTCTCCGCCTCCCTCAGCCCCTCGGAGAGGGCATCGACGAGCACTATGCCGGCGACGTCGTCGGGGTGGGTGCGCGCGTAGAGGCGAACGATCAGGCCGCCGTAGGAGTGTCCGACCAGCACCACGGGCGTGGCGATGCCGGCGGCGGGGAGCAGGGCGTGCAGGTCGGCGACCGCGTCGGCGGCCGTCCGCGGCTGCGGCGTCGGGGTGCTGCGGCTCGGGCCTTCGCCGACCGGCGTGCCGGGGCGGTCGTAGGCACAGACCCGAGTGAAGGCGGCGACGGCGTTGAAGACGTTCGGCGCGTCGGGCGCCGGGGCCTCGGTCCAGTCGGCGGCCGAGGCCTTGCCGCCGGCGACGATGACGACGGCAGGCGCGCCGGTTCCCTGGCAGTCGACGTACATCTCGCGGCCGCCGCCGATGGCGACGGAGCCGGCGGCCGCGGCGGCGGACGGGAAGGCGGCGGCGAGGAGGAGGGCGGCGTGCGGACGGGCATCTGCCTCCCTCAGGCGGTCACGGCGTCGAGGGTCGCGAGGCGTTGGCCCAGGGTGCGCAGGCCGTCGACCGGGACGTTGGCGAAGGCGATGCGGAGCTGGCGCTCGGGGCTGCCGTCGCCGCCCTGGGCGCAGCGTGGGGGCGAACATGGTGCCGGGGAGCATGAGGAGGGAGAGCTCGCGGACGAGGCGGGGGGCGAGCTCGTTCGAGGGGAGCGGGTGGGGGTGCTCGACGTAGGCGAAGTAGGCGCCGCAGCCGAGGATGCGCCAGCCGGGGAGCGCCTCGATGGCGGCGGTGACGGCGTCGCGGCGGCGGAGGATCTCGGCGCGCTCGGCGGCGACCCAGGGGCCGAGGTTGCGCAGGCCCCAGAGGGCGGCCTTCTGGCCGAGCTGGGGCGGGCAGATGGTGACGCTGTCGAGGACCTTCTCCGCCTCGGCGAGGCGGGCGGCGCTGGCGATGAGCGTGCCGGTGCGGTGGCCGGTCAGGTGGAAGGACTTGGAGAAGGAGTAGAGCTGGATGACGTGGTCGCGCCAGCCCGGGTCGGTGAAGAGGTCGTGCGGGCGGCCGTCCGTGCTCAGGAAATCGCGGTAGGTCTCGTCGATGATCAGGACCGCGCCGTTCTCGCGGGCGATGGCGGCGAATTCGGCGATCAGCGCGGGCGGGTACTCGGCGCCGGTGGGGTTGTTGGGGGTCACGAGCACGATGGCGCGGACGCGGGGGGTCATGCGGGCGCGGGCGGCCTCCGGGTCGGGCAGCATGCCGGGGCCGCAGGGCAGCGGGATCGCCTCGACGCCGCTCATGTCGAGCCACATCTTGTGATTGAAGTACCACGGCACCGGCAGCAGCACCGCGTCGCCGGCGCCGGCGAGGGTGAGCATGGCGGTGCAGAAGGCCTGGTTGCAGCCGGCGGTGACCGCCACCTCGTCGGGGCGGATCTCGCCGCCGTAGCTCGCGCTGGAGCGCCAGGCGATCTCGGAGCGCAGCGCGGGCAGGCCGAGGACGGGGCCGTAGAGGTGGGTGTCGGCCTCGGCGCGGATCATCTCGGCCATGACCGCGCGCATCTCCTCCGGCGGCGGGTCGATGGGCGCGGCCTGGCTGAGGTTGAGGAGCGGCCGCTCGGGCGGGAAGTCGAGGCCGGCGAGCCAGCGGCGGGCCTCCATCACCGGCGGGGGCGCCGTGGCGAGGATGAGCGGGCTGAATGGCTGAGACACCAGAGTTCTCCAGTTCACTGAGCCCTGATAGACCGATTTGAACGAACAGCAAAAGCCGTTTTCGGTGCCGACTACTGCGAGACAGCCTCCTCGCGATCGCCCATTCACCGAGTTGGTGGACGCTTTCCGGCGACTAGTGTACAATCGTCGTGCGCCACGAAGATTATTGTGAACTCGCTTGGCAACTGGCCCAAGCCAACCGCTAATAGAGACAAAAACGAATTACGTTGGTCTACCGCAAGCTGTGGGGAGTTTTGGTATGGGAGAAACAGCGAAACCTGACCAGGCGACTGGCGGGTGGCCGCGAACCGTGGCGATCCTCGGTGTCGCGGTCGTTGCGGCGGCGGCGCTCTATGGCATCGCCACGATGCTCATCGACAACAACAGCCCGTTCGAGATCGTTCTGGACCGCGACGCCGGAGTAACGATCTCGGCGAAGTCGGGCGAGGGGATCGAGGTCCTGCTCGACAAGGCCTTCGCGGAAAGCCCGGCCTCGGTCGGTGGGGTGCTGCAGGCGCGCGACTACTACAAGCTGCACAGCGACAACCTCATCAACGCCCTCGCGCTGACCGATCCCGCCGATATCCCCGAGAGCACGCTCAAGCGCTATCGCAAGCTGTTCTGGGAGCTCGAGGGCCCGTTCTCGCCGCCCGGAACGCTCTCGGAGATGGACGGCCGCCTGTTGCAGGCGCTCAATGACCTCGAGAACGAGGTGAAGGAAACGGGGCGGTCCAACCAGCTGATCGCGGCGATCTGGCAGCAGAGCCTCAACCAGCAGGGGATTCTTCGGCCGCGACTGGTGAACGCCGAGGTGATCCTCGTGGCGCGCGACAGTGCGGGCGCCGACGAGTTTCCGGTCTTCTATACCTGCGGCGGCAGCACGCTGATCAATCGCGTGGTCACGATCGGCGCCACACGCCCTGCACAGGGGGTGCGGCGCAACGTCGCCGCCGAGCCGCTGATGGGCATCGTCGGTTTCGACACGTTCATTGCCGAGGCACTCGGCTGCCGTGACAACCCGGGTGCGGACTTCGCGGAGCTGATCGCGGGCGAGCCGCTGGTCCTCGGGCTGGAAGAGGACAGCTACACCAGGCTCTTCGGCGTTGTCGGCCATGGGTCGGACGAGACGGACGAGCCCGAGGCGCGCCTTGCGCGAAGTCCAGGTCGAGGCGCTGCAGTTGCCTCGGTCGCCGCAATAGGAGGATCGCATGCGAACGGTGTTTCTGCTGGTCACGTTCGGTTTCGCCGCGCTCGCGGGACCGGCCCTTGCCGATTGCACCTGGAACGGCAAGCGGGTTCCGGAGGGAACGCGCAACGGCGCGTTCGTCTGCCAGGACGGCCAGTGGATCGCGGGATAGCCGGCGCCCGGGACGGATTCTTCGGAACGCCCCTGCCTTGACGCATGCGGCTCTGCGGCTTAGCGGAGGTCCGCCATGGCCGAACCTCCCATCCTCACCCTCGCCGACCTGCGGCTGACGTTCGGCGGCGACCCGCTGCTCGAGGGCGCGGCGCTGTCGATCCAGCCGGGCGAGCGGATCGCGCTGGTCGGGCGCAACGGCTCGGGCAAGTCGACGCTGATGAAGCTGATGGCGGGGCTGGTCGCGGCGGATTCCGGCACGCGCTTCCTGCGGCCCGGCACGAGCATCGGCTACATGGCGCAGGACCCGGACTTCGCGGGCTTCGCGACCCTCGGCGCGTTCGCGGGGCAGGGGCTCCCGCCCGGCGAGGAGTGGCGGGTGGCGGCGGCGATGGCGGGGCTGAAGCTCGACCAGTCGCTGGCGCCCGCCGCAGCCTCCGGCGGCGAGCGGCGGCGGGCGGCGCTGGCGAAGATCCTCGCCGACGCGCCGGACCTGATGCTGCTCGACGAGCCGACCAACCATCTCGACATCGAGGCCATCGCCTGGCTGGAGGCGCATCTCACCGGCATGCGCACCGCCTTCGTGGTGGTCAGCCACGACCGGGCGTTCCTGCGGCACCTGACCGACCGGACGCTCTGGGTCGACCGCGGCGAGGTGCGCCGGCTCGACCGCGGCTTCGCCGCCTTCGAGGAGTGGCGCGACAAGGTCTTCGCCGAGGAGGACCAGGCGCGGCACAAGCTCGACCGGCTGATCAAGGCCGAGGGGCGCTGGGCGGTCGAGGGGATCTCGGCGCGGCGCAAGCGCAACCAGGGGCGGGTGCGCCGGCTGGCCGAGCTGCGCGCCGAGCGGCGCGACGCCATCCAGCGGCCGGGCGCGGCGCGGCTGGCCTTCGAGGCGGCGCAGGGGTCGGGGCGGCTGGTGATCGAGGCGGAACGGATCGCCAAGGCCTACGGCGAGCGGGTGCTGGTGGAGGACTTCTCGCTCCGGGTGACCCGCGGCGAGCGGGTGGCGCTGGTCGGGCCGAACGGCGCGGGCAAGACGACGCTGCTCAACATGCTGACCGGGACGCTGGCCCCGGACAGCGGGCGGGTCCGGCTGGGCGCCAACCTGACGCCGGTGGTCTTCGACCAGAACCGGGCGGCGCTCGATCCCGAGGCGAGCCTCTGGGACACGCTGACCGGCGACGCGCCCGGGGGGCGCAACGACCAGGTGATGGTGCGGGGCAAGCCGCGGCACGTGGTGGGCTATCTCAAGGACTTCCTCTTCGCCGAGGCGCAGGCGCGCGGCCCGGTGTCGGCACTCTCGGGCGGCGAGCGGGCGCGGCTGCTGCTGGCGCGGCTGATGGCGAAGGAGTCGAACCTCCTCGTCCTCGACGAGCCGACCAACGATCTCGACGTGGAGACGCTGGACCTGCTGGAGGAGCTCGTCGCCGACTACGAGGGGACCGTGCTCCTGGTCAGCCACGACCGCGACTTCATCGACCGGGTGGCGACGACGACCATCGCCATGGAGGGCGACGGGCGGGCGGTGGTCTATGCCGGCGGCTGGATCGGACTACCGCGCCCAGCGCGGCGCGGGCGACGAGGCCGGCCGAGCCCGAGCGCGCCGCCGGCAAGGCGCGGCGGCGCGGCGCGGCCGGCGGCGCCGCGGCGGGCGGGGTTGAGCTTCACCCAGGCGCACCGGCTCGGGGGCGCTGCCGGGCGAGATCGACCGGCTGGCGGCGGAGATCGGCAGGCTCGAGACGTTGCTGCACGACCCCGGGCTCTTCGCCCGCGAGCCGGAGAAGTTCGCGCAGGGCGAGCGCCGCGCTGGTCGGCGCGGCAGGCGGCGCTGGCGGCGGCGGAGGAGGAGTGGCTGACGCTCGAGGCGCTGCGCGAGGCGGCGGAGGGGTGAGATGCGGCGCTACGGCGATCCGGTGGATCCCCGGCAGAACTACCGTGAACCGGCCGGGCGCCTATGCGGTGATCCGCGAGGGCGACGACGTGCTCGTCACCGAGCAGGAGGCGCCGCGACCGCGAGTTCCAGCTGCCCGGCGGCGGCATCGACGCCGGCGAGGGGGCGCTGCGGGCGCTGCACCGCGAGTGCCTGGAGGAGATCGGCTGGCGGATCCGGGTGGTGCGGCGGCTCGGGGCGTTCCAGCGCTTCACCTACATGCCGGAATACGACCTCTGGGCGCGCAAGGTCTGCCACGTCTACCTGGCGCGAGCCGGTGCGGCGGGTCGGGGAGCCGGCGGAGCCGGGGCACCAGCGCGGTCTGGATGCCGATCCCGGCGGCGCTGGAGCTCCTGGCCGTCGACGGCGACCGGGCGTTTCTCGCAGCGGGTCTGGCGCTTCGGCGGCTGAGCGCAGGGGCCGCCTTTGCGGCCACAGGGAGCGCGCAGGTGCGCGCATTGTTTCTTTGTTTGTTTTCCGCCTGTTGGCGGAAAACGACTGCTCTCCAGGTTAGCAAACCTGTATGAAACGGCGGCGGCCTCAGCCGGGCCGGTCGCGGGCGGCCTGGTGCAGGGCCCGGTCGAGCGCCTGCAGGAAGCGGGCGCGGTCGGCCTTGCCGAAGGGGCGGTTGCCGCCCTGGCGGAAGGGGTCGGCGGCGCGCAGGTCGGCCATGAGGTCGCGGGTGGCGAGGCGGACGCCGACGTTGGCGGGGGTGAAGGGCTCGCCGTCCGGGGCGAGGACGCGGGCGCCGCGCTCGACGGCGCGGGCGGCGAGCGGCACGTCGGCGGTGACGCAGACGTCGCCGGGGCCGATGCGGTCGGCGATCCACTTGTCGGCGGCGTCGGCACCCTCCGCCACCACGGTGACGGTGACGAGGGGGTGGCGGCTGGGGCGGATGCCGCCGTTGGAGACGAAGGTGACCGGGTGGGCGTGGCGCTCGGCGACGCGGACGGTCTCGTCGCGCACGGGGCAGGCGTCGGCGTCGACGTAGATCATGGCTTAACCAGCAGCGCAGGCCGCGCTTGGCGTTTCGGGCGGCTGTGGGTCAGGCTGACGGCGAAGGCCATGGAGTGCCGATGGCTAAGACCGGACCGCTGCGAATTGCCCTTCTGGTAGATGCGGACAACGTTCACCTGCCTGCGCTTGTCACGGCCCTTCCGGTCATCTTGGGATTCGGGAAACGTCCAGTTCTGCCGGATCTTCGGAGATCTGCCGAAGGTGTCCCGGCCGGCCTGGACGAGAGCGCTGGAGCAGGACGGATTTCCCTCGCCGAGCTTTTGTCATCGAACCGGCAAGAATGCGGCGGACATCGCGTTGACGGTCGACGCCATGGATCTCCTCGGCCAATACCGCTTCACCGGATTCTGCATCTTTTCGTCGGACGGCGGTTTCGTAGAGATCGTGCGCCGACTTCGCCGAGATCGCGGCGAAGGTTCATGTATTCGGGCGTCGACACGCGTCAAAATCCTTGCGGCGAGCCGCGGACCGAGTTTCATGCTATCGACGATCTCCCCACTCGCGAACGGCGTGTCGGAACTCAACCATCCGCGCTGAATCTGCGCGTCTATGCCTCAGTAGACCATCGACGCGGTGGCAGGGGTCGTAGACCACCACGCTTCGGATCGACTCGCCGGCGTGCATCAGGTCGAAGCCGCGGTTGATGTCCTCCAGCGAAGGGTGTGGGTGATCATCGGGTCGATCTGGATTTTGCCCTCCATGTACCAGTCGACGATGCGCGGGCACGTCGGTGCGGCCCCTGGCGCCGCCGAAGGCGGTGCCTTTCCAGGTGCGGCCCGTCACCAGCTGGAAGGGGCGGGTGGCGATCTCGGCGCCGGCGGGGGCGACGCCGATGACGACCGAGACGCCCCAGCCGCGGTGGGTGCATTCCAGCGCGGCGCGCATCACCTTGACGTTGCCGGTGCAGTCGAAGCTGTAGTCGGCGCCGCCGATCTGGTCGGCGCCGCGCTTGGTCAGGTTCACGATCCAGGGGACGAGGTCGCCCTCGACCTCGGACGGGTTGACGAAGTGGGTCATGCCGAAGCGCTCGCCCCATTCCTTCTTCGCCGGGTTGAGGTCGACGCCGATGATCATGTCGGCGCCGGCGAGCTTCAGGCCCTGGATGACGTTGAGGCCGATGCCGCCGAGGCCGAAGACGACGGCGGTGGCGCCCTGCTCCACCTTGGCGGTGTTGATCACCGCGCCGACGCCGGTGGTGACGCCGCAGCCGATGTAGCAGATCTTGTCGAAGGGGGCGTCCTCGCGGACCTTCGCCACGGCGATCTCGGGCAGGACGGTGAAGTTGGAGAAGGTGGAGCAGCCCATGTAGTGGTGCAGCGGCTTGCCATCGAGCGAGAAGCGGGAGGTGCCGTCGGGCATCAGCCCCTGGCCCTGGGTGGCGCGGATGGCGGTGCAGAGGTTGGTCTTGCGCGAGAGGCAGGAGGGGCACTCGCGGCATTCGGGGGTGTAGAGCGGGATGACGTGGTCGCCCATCGCCACCGATTTCACGCCCGGGCCGGTGGCGACCACCACGCCGGCGCCCTCGTGGCCGAGGATGGCCGGGAAGAGGCCCTCCGGGATCGGCGCCGGAGAGGGTGAACTCGTCGGTGTGGCAGATGCCGGTGGCCTTGATCTCGACCAGGACCTCGCCCGCGCGCGGGCCCTCGAGGTCGACCTCGGCGATCTCGAGCGGCTTGCCCGCGGCGAAGGCTACGGCGGCGCGGCTTTTCATCGGCTTTCCCCCTGCGTTGCGGGGGCACTCTAGCCGAGATCCCGCGGGCCGGATCAGCGCGCGTGGTAGAGCGAGTCGAAAAGCCGCGGGTCGAGGCTCGCCTGCCGGAAGGTCTCGCCCATGGTCAGCACCGAGACCGCGTCGTGGCTGTGCAGCGATTCCTGGTGGCTCGCCACCACCCGGAAGTCGCCGATGCGCGGATCGGACTCGAGGCTGGCGCAGAGCAGGCGCACCGCGTCCTCGACGAAGATCGGGTTGGAGCCGTTCAGCTCGGCGAAGGCCTGCTCGTCCTCGCGCTTGACCATCACCTGCGTCTCGGTGGGGATGGCGGCGTTGCAGAGATCGACGAGGTCCTCGAACCAGAGCACGTCGTCGCCGACGAGCTCGACCGAGACGCGGGCGACCGAGCGCTGCGAATGCGGCGTGGCGATCTGGTTGCGGGTGCGCCGGGCGTGCTCGGAGAGCTCGAGCGAGCAGGGGCAGGTCGAGGAATAGACGTAGTCGAGATGCACGATGCGCCGGGCGGCGTCGCCCGTCTTGGTCATCTCCAGCGCCACGTTGTAGTACTGGTAGCCTTCGAGGCCGCTGCGCAGCGCGCGCTTCAGCATCGGGTAGCTGAGGCGCATCATGATGCGCGCGTCGTAGCTGTCGAGGTCGTCGAGGTAGCTGTCGAGGACGGCGCCGATCACCTCGAAGGAGAAGCTGGTCTCGGCGTGCTTGTAGAAGGACCGCATGATGCGGCTCATGTTGATGCCCTTCTTGTTCGCCTCCAGCGATACCGAGCCGGTGACGGAGGTCTCGAGCTGGACCTCGCCGCCCTGGCGGGTGCGGAAGCGGACGGGCAGGCGGAAGTTGGAGATGCCGACGTGCTGGATGCCGGTCTTGGCGCCCTTGATCAGGCTCTCCGGGCCGTTCTGCAGGTCGGGCAGCGTCGCGACATAGGCGTCGTCGGGCGCGAAGGCGCGCGGATAGCCGCGGTTGAAGGCGGGGTAGGCGGCCTCGGCCGTGCGGGCGAGCACCGCGGTCAGGTCGGCGGCGCCGATGCCCGAGGGCTCGTCACCGGCCCAGAGCAGCAGAGTACGCGCGGCGGCCTCGGCCTCGGACTTGCTGGGACGGGCACCGACCTGACCAGACGGGGTCCCCGAGTTGATCTGCGGGTTGTGCATGTTCATGCCGTCCACCTCCTCAATTAACCATTCGCGGACCATGACAACATGGGGCGCTCCTAGCCGTTTGGAAAGGAGCCGTCCGCGCGACTGCCGGTGATCGATTCCGTAAACAACTAAAGCGGGAAAAATATTGCAAATGCAATCGTGCTGATTGAACAGGGTTATTTTTCTGCTCTCTATTCAACCAGTGCGTGTAGAATATCCGCAAAAAGATCATCGGGATCTTCGAGACCGACCGAAAGTCGCACAAGTCCGTCGCTGATTCCGAGCGCGGCGCGCTGGTCGGGAGTGAGGCGCTGGTGCGTGGTTGTCGCGGGGTGGGTGACGAGGCTCTTGGCGTCGCCGAGGTTGTTGGAGATCAGCACGAGCTTCAGCGCGTCGAGGAAGCGGAAGGCCGCCGCCTTGCCGCCGGCGAGCTCGAGCGAGAGCATCGTGCCGCCGGTTTCCATCTGCCGGCGCACCAGCGCGGCCTGCGGATGGTCGGGAAGGCCGGGATAGATCACCCGCGCCAGCGCCGGGTGGCCCTGCAGCGCCTCGGCGAGCGGCGGCCGCCGTCGCCGCCTGGGCGCGGCAGCGCAGGTCGAGGGTCTCCAGGCCCTTCAGCATCACCCAGGCGTTGAACGGGCTCAGCGCGCCGCCGGTGTGCTTGAGGAAGGTCTCGAGCGGGCCGCGGATGAAGTCGCGGCGGCCGAGCACGATGCCGCCGAGGCAGCGGCCCTGGCCGTCGATGTGCTTGGTGGCGGAGTAGATCACCACGTCGGCGCCGAGCTGCGAGGCAGCGCTGGAAGACCGGGGTGGGGAAGACGTTGTCGGCCACCACCACGCGCGCCGACGGCGTGGGCGAGCGTCGGAGACGGCGGCGATGTCGATGATCTCGAGGGTCGGGTTCGACATCGATCTCGAGGAAGACGAGCCTGGTGTCCGGGCGCAGCGCCGCCCGCCACTGGTCGAGGTCGGTGCCGTCGACGAAGCTGACCTCGATGCCGAAGCGCGGCAGCAGCGTCTCGCAGATGAAGAGGCAGGAGCCGAAGAGCGCCCGCGCCGCGACCACGTGGTCGCCGGTCTTGAGCAGCGAGAAGAGCGCGCCGTGCACCGCCGCCATGCCGGAGGCGGTGGCGAAGGCGTCCTCGGCGCCCTCGAGCTGCGCCATGCGCTCCTCGAACATGCGCACGGTGGGGTTGCCGTAGCGGGCGTAGATGAACTCGTCGGGTCCCGACGCGATGAAGCGCGCCTCGGCGGTCTCCGCGTCGGGATAGACGAAGCCCTGGGTCAGGAAGATCGCCTCGGAGGTCTCGCCGTACTGGCTGCGCCGCGCGCCGCCATGCACCAGCCGCGTCCGCGGGCTCCAGTCTTCGCTCATTGCGCTGAACCCCGTCCCCCTCGTCCCGCCGCCCCGGATCGGCGCAGAACCCGCGCCGATTAGCGAAGACGCCCGTCGCGGTCAATGGCCGCGCGCGTCGATCGTCGGCTGTCACGCCGCGTCACGGCGACTTAACGGCTCTCGCGTTAATTTTTGCCGCAGGCGAAACAACTTCGGGCAAGGCATGGCCTACTTCGGAAGTCACTGCAACAGAGGTGGGGCTTCTGGCGGCGGCTTCTGGCGAGGATCTCGAGGCAGGCCTCCGACGCCGGCTGGCCCGATGTCCACCGACAGCGCCGATCGTCGTGCTGATCCACGGGTACAAGTTCCATCCCGACCTCGCCCATGCCGACCCGCACCGCTCGCTCTTCGCGCTCGACACCGCCCGGGACGACCGCAAGGTGCGGAGCTGGCCGGAAGGTCTCGGCTTCCGCGAGGACGGAGGCGAGACGCGGCCTCTGCATCGGCTTCGCCTGGCCGGCCAGCGCGCCGGTGCTGGCGAGCCTCGTCACCACCGGGCGCAACGGCTTCGCCCGCGTCTATGACCGCGCCGCCGCCTATGGGGCGCGGCTGGCCGAGCTCGTGGCGCTGCTGCAGCGGCTGGCGCCCGGCCGGCCGGTCGATCTCATGGCGCATTCGCTCGGCGCGCGGGTGGCGCTGGCGGCGCTGCCCGATCTCGCCGAGGCGCCGGGGCGGGTGATCCTGCTCGGCGCCGCCGAGTTCGACGCCCGCGCGCTCGAGTTCCTCGACGCGTCGCGCGCCCCGCGGCCGCCGCAGATCTACAACGTCACCGCCCGCGCCAACGACCTCTACGACCTGGCCTTCGAGACCTTCGCCCCGCGCCGCGGCTGGGGCGAGCGGGCGGTGGGGCTCGGCCTGCGGGCGCAGCGCCCCTGCTGGCTCGACCTGCAGCTCGACCGCCCCGAGGTCACGGCCTGGATCAACGCGCTCGGCATCCCGCTGACCGCGTCCAGCGCGCGGCTGTGCCACTGGGGCTTCTACACCCGCGGCGGGGCGCTCGATGTCTACCAGGCGATCCTGCGCCGCCAGCCCGGCTGGGACATCGCGAGCCTCCGCGCCGCCGCCTGCCTCGCGGCGCAGGAGCCGCGCTGGAGCCGGCTGCTGCCGCGCCGCGCTCGCCTTCCCCGGCACGCCCCTCGACGTCGGCGGCGACCTGACGCCGCGCTTGATCCCGCCGCGCAAAGGGCCATGTGGTGGTATCCCGACACCTGGACACCGGACCTGATGACCTCTCCCATCGAGCTTTACTACTGGCCGACCCCGAACGGCTGGAAGATCACCATCGCGCTCCACGAGATGGCGCTGCCCTACAACCTCAACCTCGTGAACATCGGCAAGGGCGAGCAGTTCAAGGCCGACTTCCTGCGGATTTCGCCCAACAACCGCATGCCGGCGATCATCGATCCCGACGGCCCGGACGGCCAGCCGATCTCGGTCTTCGAGTTCGGCGCCATCCTGCAGTACCTCGGCCGCAAGTCCGGCAAGTTCTACGGGTCGACCGAGCGCGAGCGGGTCGAGATCGAGCAGTGGCTCTACTGGCAGGTGGGCGGCGTGGGGCCCATGGCGGGGCAGGCGCACCACTTCCTGAAGTACGCTCCCGGCATGGACCCGCCGAACGTCCTGCCCTACGCGCAGAACCGCTACCGCAACGAGGTCTCCCGGCTCTACAGCGTGCTCGACCGCCGGCTCGCCGACCGCGACTTCATCGCCGGCGCGTATTCCATCGCCGACATGGCGATCTGGCCCTGGGCCAACGGCTGGCAGGGCCAGCAGCAGGACATCGACCAGTTCCCGCACCTGAAGGCCTGGCTCGCCCGGGTCTGGGAACGCCCCGCCGTCCAGCTGGGCCGCGCGGTCTCCCAGGAGCAGCGCAACGACCTGACCACCGACCGCGAGGCGCAGAAGGTCCTCTTCGGCCAGACCGCGCGGTCCTAGCCGGCCGAGCCTCGCGCGCTCCGGTCGCGCATGCTAAGGGGCGGGGAATTGACCGCGAGGCCCCGCCCTGTCCCCGACCCTGACCATCCGCCGCCCGGACGACTGGCACCTGCACCTGCGCGACGGCGCGATGCTGGCGGGCGTGCTGCCCGCCTCGCGGCACTTCGCCCGCGCGATCGTCATGCCGAACCTCGTGCCCCCGGTGGTGACGGCGGCGGACGCCCGCGCCTACCGCGACCGCATCCTGGAAGCACGCCCGGCGGGCCAGGACTTCACGCCGCTCCTCACGCTCTACCTGACCGAGGAGACCGACCCGGCCGACGTCGCCGCCGCGGCCGCCGACGGCCTCGTGACGGCGGTCAAGCTTTATCCGGCCGGCGCCACCACCAACTCGGCGAGCGGCGTGCGCTCCATGCGCAAGGTCATGCCGGTGCTGGAGCGCATGGCCGCCCTCGGGCTGCCGCTCTGCGTCCACGGCGAGGTGACCGACCCGGCCGTGGACATCTTCGACCGCGAGGCCGCCTTCCTCGACCGCGTCCTCGCGCCGCTCCGCGCCGAACTGCCCGAGCTGCGCATCGTGCTGGAGCACGTCACCACCGCCGACGGCATCGCGTTCGTGGAGGACGAGGAGAACCTCGCCGCGACGCTCACCGTCCACCACCTGATCCTGAACCGCAACCACCTGCTCGTGGGCGGCATCCGGCCGCACTACTACTGCCTGCCCGTGGTCAAGCGCGAGGCGCACCGCCAGGCGCTGGTGCGTGCCGCGACCTCCGGCAACCGCCGCTTCTTCCTCGGCACCGACAGCGCCCCGCACGCCAGGGACACCAAGGAAGCCGCCTGCGGCTGCGCCGGCGTCTTCACCGCGCCCGTGGCGATGGCCTGCCTCGCGCACGTCTTCGAGGCCGAAGGCGCCCTCGATCGCCTGGAGGCCTTCGCCAGCCTGCACGGCCCCGCCTTCTACCGCCTCCCCCCCAACGAGGCGGTGCTGACGCTGGACCGCTCGCCGGAGCCCTGGGCGCCGCCGCCCGAGGTCGCCACCGGCGCCGGCCCCGTGGTCGTCTTCGACCCCGGCTTCCCGCTCCACTGGCGCGTCCTCGACTGAAAGGAGCCCTGCCATGTTCGCCAACAGCTTCCCGCCCGACGCCGAGATGGCGCGCCTCACCGCCCGCATGCTCCTCGAGATCAAGGCGGTGCACTTCCGCCGCGACGAGCCCTACAAGCTCACCTCCGGCCTCGCCTCGCCCGTCTACATCGACTGCCGCAAGCTCATCTCCTACCCGGCCGTGCGCTCGGCGCTGATGGACTTCGCCTGCGCCAAGCTCCTGCGCGACGCCGGCTTCGCCCGCTTCGACGCCATCGCGGGCGGCGAGACCGCCGGCATCCCCTTCGCCGCCTGGATCGCCGAGCGCATGGCGCTGCCCATGCTCTACGTGCGCAAGAAGCCCAAGGGCTTCGGCCGCGACGCCCAGATCGAGGGGGCGATGACCGAGGGCGCCCGCATCCTCCTGGTCGAGGACCTGACCACCGACGGCGGCTCCAAGCTGCGCTTCGCCGAGGCGATCCGCGCCGCCGGCGGCGAGGTCGCCCACACCTTCGTCATCTTCTTCTACGGCATCTTCGCGCAGACCGAGCCGGCGCTCGCCGCCCACGGCCTCCGCCTGCACTACCTCGCCACCTGGCGCGACGTGCTCGCCGAGGCGCGCGCCGGCAGCCACTTCGACGCCGCCACCCTCGCGGAGGTCGAATCCTTCCTCACCGCGCCGCTGGACTGGTCCGCGGCCCACGGCGGCGTCACCGAGGTCGTCGCCTGAGGCGGAACGATCCATCCCCGGTCTTGCCGCCATCCGCCCGTTGACACGTTGGGGCGTCCATGCATAGTCATTGCCAGCCAAAGCGTTACGTCAGGGCTGCACTCTCCGGCATCGCTCACCATCAGGCATCACTTCGGTCGATGTTTTGTGCGGATGGCGTTCGGCTAGACAGGCGTGGGGGCACTGACGAAATCAAGCGATCAACAAGCCAAGAAGCGTCGTAAGGCCGCCGAATTTTCCACCAGGGAGGAACTCTGAATGACTGACAAGATCTCCGCAGGTCGCAGGACAGGACTGCTCCGTCGCCGCACCTTCTTGCAGGGCGTGTCGATGGCCGGTCTGGCCCTGGCGGCGCCCGCCATCATCACGCGCCGCGGCTACGCGCAGGATGTGCCGACGGTCGTCAACTCGATCCGCTCGCTGGCGAACCCCTACCACGCCACCTGGAAAAAGGGCGGCGAGGCCTTCGCAAAGTCGGTCGGCGCCGAGCACGTCACGCTCGTGACCGAAGCCAACAGCGAGAAGGGCATCGCCGACATCAAGGCGATCCTGGCGAAAACCGGCGGCAATTGCGTGGTCAACATCGACCCCAACGACAGCCCGGACGCGCGGCCGATCGTCGAGGCCTGCCAGGGCGCCGGCGCCTACGTGGTCACCCAGTGGAACAAGCCCGCCGACCTGCACCCCTGGGACCACGACCCGAACTACGTCGCGCACATCTCGTTTAGCGGCGTCCCTTACGGCAAGGCGATGGCCGAGGCGCTGATCAAGGCGATGGGCGGCAAGGGCGGCATGGTGGCGCTCGGCGGCATCGAATTGAACGTGCCGGCGATCGAGCGCAAGGCCGGCCTGATGCAGGCGCTGGAGGCCAACCCGGACGTCAAGCTCCTCGACTTCCAGGTGGCGAACTGGTCCGCCACCGAGGGTCTCGAGAAGACCAACGCCTGGCTGACGCAGTTCGGCGACGAGATCGGTGGCATCTGGGCGGCGAACGACGACATGGCGCTGGCCGCGGTCGAGGCGCTGCGCGCCGACGGCCGCGCCGGCAAGGTGCCGGTGACCGGCATCGACGGCATCCAGCTCGCTGTCGAGTCGATCCTCGCCGGCGAGATGGCGGGGACCGTGTCCTGGGATCCGTACTGGCAGGGCGGCATGGGCCTGTCGATCGGCTACCACGCCAAGACTGGCGCGTTCGATCCGACGACCGAGCCGAAGGATCATCGCGAGTTCTACGGCACCGGCGTGCCGGTGACCGCAGAGAACGCACAGGCTTTCTACGACGAGAACATCAAGCAGGAGCCGGTGATCGACTGGAACGACATCTGGGGTCGCGCCAGCGGGCAGATCCAGTACAGCTGAGCCGGCAGACGGGCGCGCGCGTTGCTTCGCGTGCGCCCGCATCCTCACTCCAAGCGCCGCAGGGACAGGGCTGACCGGGCAGGCTTGCTCGACGGTCGAAGGGTCATGAATTGACGAAAACCGCTACGGGCGGACCTCAGCGCACCCGCGCGCCGCTGGCGAAGTGCCGCCTGGGCGCCGCTGGCGGTGCTGGTGGCGCTCTGCGCCATCATCGCCGTGATCAACCCGAACTTCCTCTCCTTCGGCAACGCCGTCCGGATCAGCCAGTCGGCGATGATCCCGCTGGTGCTCGGGATCGGCGCCACCTTCATCATCCTCATGGGCTCGATCGACCTCTCGGTCGAGGGCGTGCTGACCTCGGCGGCGGTGATCCTCTCCATGCTGGTGCTGAACGGGGCCAACACCAACGACTACGGCCTGATCGGGGTCGCCGCGGTGCTGCATGGTCGGCGCCTGCATCGGCTTCGTGAACGGCGTCATCCACGTCAAGCTGCGCATCCCGTCGTTCATGACCACGCTCGGGACCTGGTTCATCGGCGTCGGCGCGGCCAACGCGCTCCTCGGCGGCATGGCGGTGCGCATCAACGACCCGATGATCCGCGGCCTCGCCATCGACCGGTTCCTCGGCTTTCCCTGGGGCGTCTGGCTGGCGCTCGCCTGCCTTCTCATCGCCATCGTGATCCAGAACCACACCCGCTTCGGGCGCTACCTCTACGCGCTCGGCGGCGGCGAGGATCTCGCGGCGCTCTCTGGCATCAACGTCACGCGCGTCCGCATCGCCGCCTTCACCATCGCCGGCGTCTTCTACGCCATCGGCGGCATCCTCGCCGCCGCCCAGCTCGGCCTCGGCAACGCCCAGATCGGCACCGGGCGCCTCTTTACCACCGTCACCGCCGTCGTGGTCGGCGGCACCGCGCTCTGGGGCGGCAGCGGCGGTGTGCTGCAGACGCTGGTCGGCGTCCTCATCGTCGTCGTCCTCTCCAACGGCATGGTGCTAATGGGCGTGCCGCCCAGCGTGCAGATCGGCGTCCAGGGCCTGATGATCATCGCCGCCGTCGCCCTGTCCATCGACCGCCGCAAGTCGCGGGTGGTCAAATGACCCCCGCCACCACCGCCCCGGAGCTCGCCCTCGAAGGCATCAACAAGAGCTTCCCCGGCGTGCATGCCCTGAAGGACGTCTCGATCGAGGTCCGCCGCGGTGAGATCGTCGGCCTGATCGGCGAGAACGGCGCCGGCAAGTCGACGCTGATGAAGATCCTCTCCGGCGTCTATCAGCCCGACACCGGCCGCATCCTGATCGCCGGCCAGCCCGCGCGCCTCCTCGACAGCGCCGACGCCAACGCCAAGGGCATCGGCATGGTCTTCCAGGAGCAGTCGCTCCTCACCAACCTCACCGTGGGCGAGAACATCTACCTCGGCAACGAGGCCCAGTTCACCCGCGCCGGCATCGTCGACTGGAAGCGCCTCTACGCCGCCGCCGCCCGCCAGCTCGCCAAGGTGAAGCTCGACGTCGACCCGCGCACCCGCGCCGACGAGCTCGACTTCGCCGCCCGCCAGATGGTCGAGATCGCCAAGGCGCTGACCCTCGAGGAGGCCTCCGGCGGGCATCTCGTCATCCTCCTCGACGAGCCGACCTCGGTGCTGGAGAAGGCCGAGATCGACGTCCTCTTCGCCCGCGTCCGCGCGCTCAAGGACCGCGCCTCGTTCATCTTCGTCTCGCACCGGCTCGACGAGGTGCTGGAGCTCTCCGACCGCATCTACGTGATGAAGGACGGCGCGGTGGTGGCCGAGCTTCCCGCGGCCGAGGCCGACGTGGCCAAGCTCCACCACTGGATGGTCGGCCGCAGCCTGCAGGCCGAATACTACCGCGAGCCGCTGCAGAAGCCCTTCGCGCCCGAGGTGCTGGTGGAGGTGAGCAAGGCCTCTCGCTCGGCCAGCGCCTACCGCGACGTCGAGCTTCACCCTGCACGCGGGCGAGATCCTCGGCATCGCCGGCGTGATCGGCTCCGGCCGCGAGGAGCTGACCCGCACGCTGGCCGGCTTCGCCCCGCACGACGGCGGCACGCTCACCGTCGGCGGCCGCGCGGTGCGCTTCGCCACCCCGGCCGAGGCGGTGGACGCCGGCATGGGCTACATCCCGCGCGAGCGGCGGGTCGAGGGGCTGGTCCTCTTCCTGCCGGTGGCGGCCAACATCACCCTCGCCGACCTCGCCAGCCTCACCCGCTACGGCATCATCGACACCGGCGCGAGCGCGCGCTGGCCACCGGCTGGGTCGACCGGCTGCGCATCCGCACCCCGGGCATCAACACCCTCTGCCTCAACCTCTCCGGCGGCAACCAGCAGAAGGTGGTGCTCGCCAAGTGGCTGGAGGCCAAGGCGCAAGGTCCTGATCCTCGACCACCCCACCCGCGGCCTCGACGTCGGCGCCAAGGAGGAGGTCTACGAGCTGGTCCGCGCGGTCACCGCCGAGGGCCTGGGGGTGATCCTCACCTCCGACACGCTGGAGGAGACCATCGGCCTCAGCCACACCGTCCTCGTCATGCGCGACGGCGCGATCACCCACCGCGCCGACGCCAACCCCGGCGCCAAGCCGCGCCAGGTCGACCTGATCGGGCACATGGTCTGATGGCGACGCTCATCGACCGCCTCGGCTCCGACCGCCTGCGCCAGTGGCTGCCGCTGGCCACCCTCATCATCCTCGTCGCGCTGATCGGCTCGCTGCAGCCGGTCTTCCTGCAGCCCTCGACGCTGCTGGAACTCGCCGGCGACACCGCCGTCCTCTTCGTCCTCGCCACCGGCGTCACCTTCGTCATCATGCTGGGCGGGATCGACCTCTCGATCCAGTCCATGGCCTCGCTCGCCAGCGTGGTGGTGGCGCTGACGCTCTCCTCGCTCGGCTACTGGGCCTTCGTGCTGGCGGTGGCGCTGGGCGCGTTCGCCGGGCTCCTGTCGGGGCTGGCGCACACCCGCCTGCGCATCCCGTCGTTCATCGCCACGCTGGCGATGGGCGGCGTGCTCTTCTCCACCGCGCTCGTCATCTCCGGCGAGAAGTCGATCACCCTCGAGGTCTCCGAGCGCGACTACCTCACCTGGATCACCGGCGCGGCGCTCGGCATCCCCAACGTGGTGGTGATCGGGCTCGTCGTGCTGGTCGGCGCGCACGTGCTGCAGGCGCACACCCGCTTCGGCCGCTACAGCGCCGCCATCGGCGCCGGCGAGCCCGCCGCCTACGCCTCGGGCGTCAAGGTGAACCGGAGTCAAGGTCATCGCCTACATGTTCTCCGCCGCCTTCGCCGCGCTCGCCGGGGTCATCCTCGCCGGCCGCCTCGCCAGCGGCTCGCCGACGCTGGCCGCCGAGATGCTGCTGCCCTCCATCGCCGCCGTGGTCGTCGGCGGCACGGCGATCACCGGCGGCGTCGGCAGCATCTGGCGCACGCTGGTCGGCGCGCTGATCATCTCGGTGGTGCGCATCGGGATGACCTTCCTCGGCGTCAACATCTTCGCGCAGAACATCGTCTTCGGCACCGTGCTGATCGCCGCCGTCGCGATCACCATCGACCGCTCGAAGATCCCCATCGTGAAGTAACCGCGCCCTCAGCGCGCCGCGGTGTCCAGCCAGATCGTCACCGGCCCGTCGTTCACCAGCGCCACCGCCATGTCCGCCCCGAACTCCCCCGTGGCCACGGCGACGCCATGCCCCCGCATCTCCGCCGCGAAATGCTCGTAGAGCCGCCGCCCCGTCTCCGGCTCGGCGGCGGTGGAGAACCCCGGCCGGTTGCCCTTGGTCTCGGCCGCGAGGGTGAACTGGCTCACCACCAGCGCCGCCCCGCCCACGTCGACGAGCGAGCGGTTCATCCGCCCCTCCGCGTCGCGGAAAATCCGCAACGCGACCGTCTTGCGCGCCAGCCACGCGCTCTCCGCCTCGCCGTCCCCGCGCATGGCGCAGACCAGCACCACCAGGCCCTCGCCGATCTCGCCGACCATCCGGCCGCCGATGCTGACGCTGGCTCCGGACGTTCGCTGGATCAGGGCGCGCATGATCCGAGCCGTCTACCCGCTCGCCGCCGCCCTTGTCGAGGGGGCGAGGGCGCTTTGTGTCGGCGACTTTTCGGTCAGCTTGTGCTATTCTGGCGGTGTCGGCCGGGCGGCTGGACGGCCGGCCTAAAGCGGGGGGAGGACATGGAGGGTGCGGGGACTGAGCGGCGGAAATACATCATCGGCTGGCTGACCTTCGGCCCCGGGAAGCGCGATGATTTCATGAAACTAGCGGTTCCGTACGTCGCGACCTGTCGCGAGGAGAAAGGTTGCCTCTTCTTCGAGATGAACCCGAGCGTCACCGATCCAGATGTCGTCACGATTGCGGAATGCTTCGAGAGCGCCGAAGCCCATAGCGCCCATCTCCGGACGCCGTGGTTCGAGGCCTTCTGGGCCGAGCTTAACCACTTGGGGCTGCACGGACGGTTCGAGAATATCTTCGCCGGCCGTGTCGAGCCAGATTCCGCGGAGTTCGGCGGCAGGGAGCCTGCACATGTGAGCTACTGACCCAGGGGCTCCGACGCCGATTTCCGGACAGACCCTCGTAGCCGACAGTGCCCGGACTTCGAAATATACTTCACACGACATCTCTCTGCGCGCACAGGCCGCCCGCGCACCCTTCGCGACTTGATCGCACCTGAGCGCCGCTCGACGGAGCGCGGCGTCGGGCCGGTGGCGCCTCGAACGCCCAAGGTCGCCAGATCGGAAGGGCCGTGTAGGGTGACCCCCGCTCTTGGGCCACCGAGCGGCTGTCTTGCGCCAGGAGCAGTCGTCCGAGGCCCGTGCACTGCTGGGCAGGAAGACGGACCTCGGACGTTCGAGGCGGAGAGGGGCGCGAGCGTTTACCAGAAGCCCTCGTGGGCGCGGGCGATCTCGGCCTCGAGTTCGGCGAAGGGACCGACGACCTCGACCTTGCGCTGACCGGCGTCGAAGACCTGGCGGCAGGGTATGTCGATGGTCAGGTTCTCGGGGTTGTTGCCGGTCAGGTGCGCCAGCCGTTTCTTGCTCATGCCGTAGACGACGCGGCCGATGCCGGCCCAATAGGCCCCGCCCGAGCACATGGGGCAAGGCTCGGCCGAGGTGACGAGCGTGCAGCGCGCGAGGAACTCCGGCGCGAAGCGCAGGGCCGCTTCGCGGGCGACGTTCATCTCGGCATGCCCGACGCCCTTGTCGGCGGCGAAGGTGTTGCCCGAGCGGATCAGCACCGCGCCGTCCGGGCCGGCGAGCAGGGCGCCGAACGGGTGGTTGCCGGCGTCGCGGCTCACCTCGGCGATGCGCATGGTCTCGCGCAGCAATTCGATGTCGGTCGACGTGCGGTCGCGCACGGTCTCGACGGTCGAAATCCATCGGATTCTCCTCTCTGTCGGTGATCGGTTGAGTGGGCAACCGCGATTTTGCGCCGAAGCCGGCCTTGCATCAAACACAATGAATCGTGCATCGTGTTGCGGAATTTCGAACACCGGAGGCCGCGTGTCCGCCTTCTCCCGGGAATTCTTCTCGTTCGTCGAGGTCGCCCGGGAGCGGTCGATCCGCCGGGCGGCCGAAAAGCTGAACGTGTCGGCCTCGGCGCTCAGCCGGCAGATGCAGCTGCTCGAACGGGACTTCGGGGCCACGCTCTTCGCGCGCATTCCCCAGGGCGTGCAGCTCACCGAGCAGGGACGCACGCTGCTCCAGCAAGCCGAGAAGTGGCTCGACGACGAGAGCGGTCTCCGCGCAGCCATGCGGGCAGCGCCGGCGGGCACGGTGGCGCCGCTCCGGCTCGGCGTGATGGAATGCCTCGTCCCGTTTCTGCGCGCAGGTCTCGATCCGGACGATGGTCCGCCGCTCAAGGTCACCGTCGGCGATACGGCCAGCCTCGTCGACCGTCTCAGAGCCAACCAGCTCGATGCGGTGATGGCCTTCAACGTGCCCGGCCTTCCCGAGCTCAGGGTCCACGCCGAGCGCGATGATGACCTCGGCCTCGTCTACGCCCCGGACATGGCGCCGGCGGGCGTGCCCCCGTTCCGGCTCGAGCAGTGTCTCGACCACCCGCTCTGCCTGCCGGACGCGGCCCTCTCGGTCTGGCCGCGCCTCAACGCCGAGATCTACCGCGCCCGCGCCGATCCGCGGATCGTGCTGTGGAGCAACTCGATCGCGCTGATCCTGGATTTCGTTGCCGCCGGCCGCGGCGTGAGCTTCCTCAATTGGCTCGACGTCGCTTTGGGCGTCGAGCGTGGCGAGCTGCGCTTCGCACATCTCGTCAACCGAAGGCTCTCCGACCGGCTCTGTCTCGTCACCGCCACCAACGCGCCGCCGAGACCAGAAACGCTAAAGCTGCTTACAAACCTCTATGAGCAATGCCATCCCCGCCGGAGAAAGAGCGGGGACAGGATTGAAACCTCCGCGGCAGATCGACGGATGCGCGCCAGCGGCCGGCTTCGCCCTGGGCCGAGAGCAGCCCGCTCGCTGCACGTCCTCGCGCCTCACCCGCCCTAAAACCCCACCCCTACCTCGCGCCCGACCGCGAACAGCCGGTCGCGCGCCACCGCGTACTCCGCCCCCTCCAGGTGCTCCAGCATCAGCGGCACGTCGCGCCCCAGCCGGTCCAGTTCGCCGAGATAGGCGGGGTAGTCCATCACCCCGTCGCCGATCATCACCTCGTCGAAGTGCAGCGCCGCCTGGTGGTGCAGCGTGATGTCCTTGGCGTGGCAGGAGACGATGTGCGGCCCCAGCCGCGCGAAGATGTCGCGCACCAGCGCCCCGGTGTCGAAGTAGGTCCGCGGCGTCATCACCAGGTTGACCGGGTCCACATGCGCCGCGAAGGCCGGCCGGTCGACGGCGGCGATGAGATCGAGGTAGCAGTCCACGCTGTCCGGCAGGGAATACTGCATCATCTCCAGCGCCAGCTTCGCCCGCCGCGGCTTCACCGCGTCGATGATCCCGCGCACGGTCTCCACCGTCGCGTCGAAGCATTCCCGCCCCATGTTCAGCGGGTGCGGCGCATAGTCGGTCGCCGGGGCGAAGCTGCCGATGTAGCTGACCGCACAGCGCGCGCCCACCGCGTCGGCGATGGCGAGGCAGTCGCGGGCATGGGCGAGGTTCGCCCGCCGCACGTCCTCCTCGACGGCGATCAGGTTGCGCCAGATGCCGATCTCCGCCAGCACCACGTCCTCCGCCGCGAACGCCGCCTCGATCGCCGCCAGCCGCGCCGCGTCGCCCACCGCCACCGGCGGGCAATACGCCGCGCGGTAGCCGAACGCCCGGTGCGCCCGGGCGAACGCCACCGGGTCGCCCTCCGCCGCCACCGGCAGCCCGTGCCCGCCCAGCCGGATCACGCCCGCGCCCCCCGCTGCCGCCGCGTTAACGATTTAATCCTGACTAATTTAGGTGCCATATGGATTCCATACGATTCCCATACGCATTCCATATCGGAAAAATCCCCGTAAACCATTGCCTTCCGCCCACTCGTTCAAGCCCCCGGCCGCAGCGCCGAAACCGCCTCCTCCGACAACCGCCGCACCGCCATCCCGCGCGTCAGCAGCACCAGTTTCGCCGTCTCCTCCAGCTCCTCCGCCGCGAAGACCGCGTCGCGAAACGTCCGCGCCGACACCACCGGCCCGTGGTTGGCCAGGAGCAGCGCCGCATGCTCCGGCGCCCGCGCCGCGATGAGCGGCGCGACCTCCGCCGACCCCGGCCGGGTGTAGGGGACGAGCGGCACCCGCCCCACCCGCATCACAACATATGGTGTGATCGCGGGAATGGTATCCTCGGGATCGGTGTCCACGAGGCAGGAGAGCGCCGTGGCATAGGTCGAATGCAGATGCACCACGCCCCCCGCCTGCGGCCGCGCGCCATAGAGCGCCAGGTGCAGCGGCACCTCCTTCGTCGGCGGATCCCCCGAGACCGGCGCGCCCGAAAGGTCGAGCTTGCTCAGCCGGCCGGCCTCGAGAAACCCCAGGCAACTGTTCGTCGGCGTGAGCAGGAACCCGTCCGCCAGCCGCGCCGACAGGTTCCCCGACGACCCCGCCGTCAGCCCGCGGGCAAACAGCGACTCCGCCAGCCGGCACATCTCGTCCCGCAGCGCCCCCTCCTCGCCCGTCACCCCTTCCCCTCCAGCACCCCGAGCGCCCGCGCCAGGAAATCGTCGCCCCCAAAATTCCCCGACTTCAACGCCAGCGCCAGCCGCGGCTCGCCCGTCGTCGCCAGCGCCGGGACGCCGGGGTCGATCTCCGGCCCGATCTCGAACGCCACCTTCCCGAGCGCCCCCGCCACCGCGCCGGAAGTCTCGCCCCCGGCCGCGACGATGCGGCAGAAGCCGCTCCCCACCGCCGCCGCCGTCAGCCGCGCGAAGATCTGCTCGTAGAGCGCCGCCAGCCGCGCACCCCCGTGCCGCGCCTGCGCCGCCGCGACCGCCTCCGGCCCGTCGCTCGAGGTAACCATCGGCGCCGCCTCGCGGTTCGCCTCGATGAAGCCGATCGCCCGCGCCAGCGTCGCCTCGGTATCCAGCGCATCCTCCGCCCCCAGCCGGAGCGTCGGATGCCCGCGCGCGTAGGCCGCGACCTGCCGCAGCGTCGCGGCCGAGCAGCTCCCCGCCAGCACCAGCCCCGGTCCGGGGCGCCCGGCGAACCGTGCGCTCCCCGCGCCCGGCGTGATGCCGAAGTTGGCCGGCAGCCCGAGCAGGATGCCCGATCCCCCGGTCACCAGCCGATGCCCGCGGGCCGCGCGCCCGAGCCGCAGGAGATCGCCGTCGTCGATGGCGTCGGCCACGACGAGCCGCGCGCCCTCGGCCGCCAGCCGCGCCAGCGCCGCGCCGGCATCGCCGCGGACCGCCGCGAGCGGCAGGTGCCCGACCCGGAGCCCGGTCTGCCGCCCGAGCCAGCGGCGGAGGTCGGGATCGGTCATCGGCGTCAGCGGATGCTTCTCCATGCCCGACTCGCTCAGGAGCCGGTCGTGCACGAAGAGATGCCCCTGGTAGATCGTGCGGCCGGTGGCCGGGAACGCCGGGCAGACCAGCGCCAGCGGCGCGTCGAGCGCATCCATCAGCGCCTCGGCCACCGGTCCGATGTTGCCCTCGGGCGTCGAGTTCGAAGGTGGAGCAGTACTTGAACGCGACCTGCTCCGCCCCGTTCGCCACCAGCCACCGGCAGGCGGCGAGCGACTGCGCCACCGCGTCGGCCACCGGCACCGAGCGCGTCTTCAGCGAGATCACCGCCGCATCCATCCCCGGCGCCGGCGCGCCCTCGGGGATCCCGGCATACTGCAGCGTCCGCGCACCCGCCCGCGCGAGCGTGTTCGCCGCGTCGCTCGAGCCGGTGAAGTCGTCCCCGATCACGCCGATCTTCATGAGTTCCCTGCCACCGCGTGATCGAAACTACCCGGCATGGTGCACCACGTCCCGGGTCTACTCCTTCACCGCGCCGGTCATCGAGGAGACGTAGTAGTCGACGAAGAAGGAATAGAGGATCACCACCGGCAGCGACCCCACCAGCGCGCCGGACATCAGCGCCCCCCATTCGTAGATGTCGCCGCGCACCAGCTCGGTCAGCACGCCGACCGGCACCGTCTTGTTCTCCGACGACGAGATGAAGGTCAGCGCGTAGATGAACTCGTTCCAGCTCAGCGTGAAGGCGAAGATCCCGGCCGAGATCAGCCCCGGCACCGCCAGCGGCAGGATCACCCGCGTCAGGATCTGCCAGCGCGAGGCCCCGTCGACCAGCGCGCTCTCCTCGAGCTCGAACGGGATGGTGCGGAAATAGCCCATGAGCAGCCAGGTGCAGAACGGAATCAGGAAGGTCGGGTAGGTCAGGATCAGCGCCAGCCGGGAGTCGAAGATGCCCACGTTGAAGACGATGAAGGCAAGCGGGATGAACAGGATCGACGGCGGCACCAGGTAGGCGAGGAAGATCAGCAGCCCGGTCACCCGCGCGCCGGTGAAGCGGATGCGCTCGATCGCATAGGCCGCGAAGATCGAGGCGGCGAGGGCGAGCACCGTCGAGGCGAAGGCCACGATCATCGTGTTCCAGAGCCAGCCCGGGTACGAGGTCTCGAGGAAAAGGTACTTGATGTGCTCGAGCGTCGGCCCGACCACCCAGAACGGGCTGTACTCGGTGTAGTTGGTCAGCTGGTGGTTCGGTTTGATCGCGGTGATCGCCATCCAGTAGAACGGGAACAGCAGCACGAACACGAAGACCGCGAGCGGCAGGTAGACCACGAAGATGCGGCGCGAGAGCGAATTGTACTGCTCCATTCCGACGATGTCGTCGATCGCCGGCGCCGGAGCCCTGCCGGCGGCCAGGGCCTCGTCGACGATCTCGATCTCCAGGTCGGTCTTGGCCATCAGTCCGATCCCCCCTGCTGCCACTTGCGGCGCTGCAGTCCGAAGAAGCTGAACAGGATCGCCGCGAGCAGGAACGGGATCATCGCGACGGCGATCGCGGCACCCTCGCCGAGCTGGCCACCGGGGATCGCGCGCTGGAAGCTGAGCGTCGCCATCAGGTGCGTTGCGTTCACCGGGCCGCCGCGCGTCAGCACGTAGATCAGCTGGAAGTCGGTGAAGGTGAACAGCACCGAGAAGGTCATCACCACCGCGATGATCGGGGTCAGCAGCGGCAGGGTGATGCGCCGGAACCGCTGCCATGGGGTCGCGCCGTCGAGCGCCGCCGCCTCGATCAGCGATTGCGGAATGGTCTGCAGACCGGCCAGCAGCGAGATCGCCACGAACGGCACGCCGCGCCAGACGTTGGCGGAGATCACCGCCCAGCGCGCTGTCCAGGGTTCGCCGAGGAAGTTGATCGGCGCGTCGATCCAGCCCCACTGCATCAGCACCCAGGAGATGATCGAGAACTGGCTGTCGAAGATCCACCAGAAGGCCAGCGCCGAGAGCACCGTGGGCACCACAAAGGGTAGGAGGATGATCGCCCGGAAGAAGCTCTTCATCGGCAGCTTCTCGTTCAGGAGCAGCGCCAGCCAGAGCCCGAGCCCGAACTTCAGCACCGATGCGACGGTCGTGTAGAACAGCGTGTTGAAAACCGACAGCCAGAACACCGAGTCGTCGGCGAGCCAGCGGTAGTTCTCGATTCCGATGAAGTCGCCCGCGCTCCCGATCCGGGTGTCGGTGAAACTGAGCCAGACGCCGAGGCCGAGCGGGTAGGTCAGGAAGCAGAGCAGGAAGGCTGCCGCCGGCAGCATGAAGAGCAGACCGAGGCCGTTGCGGCTTTCGACGAAACGGCCGGCGAGGCCACGCCGCTTGGGGGTGCTGGGCATCCGGGTCGCTCCTCGGGGGCGCGGCGGCGGGCGCGGGACGCCCGCCGCCGCCGGAGGTTCAGGAGTAGTAGCGGTTGGCCCGCTTGGCGGCGTTGGCGATCGCGTCGTCGGCGGACGTGCCGGTCACCGCCTGGGCGAACATGTCGACCAGCACGTAGTCGGCCATGACTCCCGCGGAAGCGTAGCCGAGCGGGCCGGCGTAGCCGTTGGGCCGCAGGCTCTCGGCGGCCTTGGCGTAGGGCGCGTGGATCGGGTTCGACGTCCAGACCGGGTTCGCCGCGAAGTCCTTGAGCGAGCCGCAGCAATAGGCGCTCGCCCCCTCGATCCAGGCGTTCATCCGCTCCGCCTCGTACATGAACTGCAGGTAGGCCTTCGCCGCCTCCGGGTACTTCGTGTGGTTGAAGATCGAGAGCGAGGTGGTCTGGTGCAGCTCGACCGACTCGCCGACCGGGCCGATGGGCAGGTTGGTCGTGCGGATGTCCTCGGCGATCTCGGCCATCGCCGGGTCGTTGATCGCCGCGTAGTAGAGCGAGACGCCGTTCGCGGTCAGCGACACCTGCCCGGCGAGGAAGGCGCGGTTGTTGTTGATGTCGAGCCAGCTCTCGGTGCCGGGGATGAAGGTCGCGTAAAGCGCCTTCGCATACTCGATGGCGGCGCGCGTCTCCGCGCTGTCGATGCCGACGGTGCCGTCCTCGTTGATCATCTTGCCGCCGTGGCTCCAGAGCAGCCAGTGGGCGTAGTTGTTGCCGTCGCCCACCGCCTTGCCGTGCGGGAAGCCCGCGGGCGTGTTGTTGGCCTTGAGCGCCTTGCAGAGCTCGAGGAAGCCGGCGCTGTCGGCCGGGAACTCGGTGAAGCCGGCGGCCTCCATGTGGCTCTGGCGATAGCAGATCGCATTGCCGATGGCGCAGAGCGGCATGGCGATGAACCGGCCATCGCGCACGGCGTAGCCCTTCGGGCCGTCGTACCAGCCGCCGTTCGCCGCCCCGACCGCCTCGGCCAGGTCGGTCACGTCGACGAGCTTGTCGGGATACTGGAACGGGTCGTCGAACCAGCTCATCACCATGTCCGGGCCCGAGCCGACGTTGGCTGCGACGGCGGCCTTCGGGCGCACGTCCTCCCAGCTCTCCTGGTCGATGCGGACCTCGACGCCGGTCGCCTCGCTGAAGGCCGCGGTGTTGGCGTTCCACGCCTCCTCCTCGCCCTTGACGAACGGCACCCAGCGCAGCAGGCGCAGGCTCGCGCCGTCCTCGGGGGTGAAGGTCGGCATGTCCTGGGCGAAGGCGCGCGGAATGCCGAGGGCGCCGGCGGCTGCCAGCCCGGCGGCGCCGGCCATCAGGTCTCTGCGGGTGATGTTGCTCACGGGGTAGTACCTCCTTGTCGCGGGATTGGATTTGACCGAACGGACGGCGGCCCCGCAGCCGCGCGCCCTCAGGCCGATAAGCGTGCGCCCGATCTGGCGTCGAAGAGATGCGTCGCCTGCGGATCGATCGAGACGCGGATCTCCTCGCCGGGCTGGGCCCTGACCCGCTCGCGGAAGACCCCGACGATCTCGGTGGCGCCGAGGTGGCCGAGAACATGCGTCTCCGACCCTGTCGGCTCGACCACGTCGACCCGAAGCGGCACGTCTCCCCCGAGATGCATGGATTCCGGGCGCAGACCGTAGACCACCGGCCCTTCCGGCACCGCCGCCAGCGGCCGTCCGACCGGCAGCGTCAGCCCGTCGCCGGTGACGAAGCGCGCGCCATCGGCCGCGTCGATCCGGCCGGTCAGCATGTTCATCGCCGGCGAGCCGATGAATCCCGCCACGAAGAGGTTGTCGGGCATGTCATAGAGGTCGAGCGGTGTGCCGACCTGCTCGACCCGGCCGTCGTGCATCACGACGATCTTGTCGGCCATGGTCATCGCCTCGATCTGGTCGTGGGTGACGTAGACGGTGGTGGTCTTCAACCGCTGGTGCAGGTTCTTGATCTCGGCCCGCATGGAGACGCGCAGCTTGGCGTCGAGGTTCGACAGCGGCTCGTCGAACAGGAAAACCTGCGGGTCGCGCACGATCGCGCGGCCCATCGCCACCCGCTGCCGCTGGCCGCCCGAGAGCTGGCGCGGGTAGCGGTCGAGAAGGTTGGTGAGCCCGAGGATCTCGGCCGCCGGCTTGACCCGTGACGATATCTCCGCCTTCGAGGCGTTCTTCAGCGTCAGCGAGAACGCCATGTTGTCGGCGACGGTCAGGTGCGGGTAGAGCGCGTAGTTCTGGAACACCATCGCGATGTCGCGGTCCTTGGGCGGCAGGTCGTTCACCACCCGGTCCCCGATCAGGATCTCGCCGGAGGTCACGTGCTCGAGGCCGGCGAGCATGCGCAGGAGCGTGGACTTGCCGCAGCCCGAGGGGCCGACCAGGACGACGAATTCGCCCTCCGCGATGTCGATGGAAACGCCGTGCAGGACTTCGACGGAGCCAAAGGACTTGCGCAGATCGCGGATCGTGACCACCGCCATTCGGCGCGTTCCCCCTGTTATTGTTGCCGGCACGGTAGCGGCGCACCGGACCGTCCGCAACAGCCGATCGCCACCTTGGTCCCGCTTGCCTATTCGCGCGGGACGGGCAACCTTCGGGCCGCGGGCTTCTGGCTGGGAGGCAGGGAATGCGCTTTTCCGCGAACACCGGGTTTCTCTACAAGGACCTGCCGTTCCTCGACCGCATCCGGGCGGCGGCGGCGGCGGGCTTCGACGCGGTGGAGTTCCACGACGAGGCGCAGGGCGCCGATCCGGTCGAACTGGCGGTGGCGCTGCGCGAGACCGGTCTTCCGGTCCTCGGCCTCAACACCCGCATGGGCGAGACCTCCGGCTGCGCCGCCATCCCCGGGGCCGAGGCGCAGGCGAGGGCCGACATCGAGGCCGCGATCGGCGTGGCGGACGCCGTCGGCGCCGGCGCGATCCACGTCCTCTCCGGAAAGACCGAAGGCGAGGATGCCCGCGCCTGCCTGATCGGCAACCTGCGCTACGCGCTAGGGCACTTCGGGCGCACAATCCTCATCGAGCCCATCTGCCGCGCGGCGATCCCGGGGTATTTCCTCAACGACCTGGACCAGGCCAGCGACATCGTGGCCGAGGTCGGCGACGCGCGGCTCCGCATCCTCTTCGACTGCTACCATGTCGAGACCGAGCACGGCCATTGCCTCGACCGGTACCTGAGCGTCGCGCCCCAGGTCGGCCACGTGCAGATCGCCTCGGTGCCCGGCCGCAACGAACCCACCCTGGGCACGCTGGACTACGGCGAGATCCTCCCCGCGATGGTCAGCGCGGGCTACCCGGGCGCCTTCGGCTGCGAGTACCGCCCGCTCTCCCCGATCGAGGCGACCCTGCGGGAGCTGCGGCGCAGTATCGTGATACTGAGCACGAAGCCGCGTGGCGCTACAGTGCCGGCCCTCGATCTCGTTGGTGGCCGCCTGCGCGAGGAAGGCAGGAGCGGGTCAACCCGCGGCTGCGGGCGGCGGCGTCGATAGCGGCGAGCGTCCCCTTGTCGAGGCTGATGTTGACCCGGGCGGCCGTCCGGGTGGTGACGACCAGGGGAACGGCGATCAGCGCCGCGCCCTCTGCGATCTCGGCTGCAACCTCGGCGCGCAGGACGTCGAGATCGCGCGGCTCCGGCAGGGGCTGGTCGTCGAAGTAGAGCGACAGGGCTTCGACGGCGTTCGGGAGGACATCGTTGAAGTCATCGGCGGCGGAGTAGCAGCCGGGCACGTCGGGGAAGCGGATGCCGTAGGCGCTGTCGGGATCCTTGTGGACGACGGCGATGAAGGTCTTACATGTGTCTTCCTTCCAGCCTGCCAACCGGGCGATCGCTGCGCGCGAGTTCCGATCGGCAGGTCCTGCATTCGGGTGCGGTATGACGACGACCCGGTCGCCCTTGCGCAGCTTGTGATGCGAGCCGCGGGTGGAGACGAGTTCGAAGTCCATCGCGAGAAGCAATGGCGAGTAGGATCTATCTTCCGGCTATCCCGCTCCATTGCGTAGATATATACACAATCGCGCCTTCGCGGTCAAGCATCGTCCTAGAAACAGGAAATACCGCTGCGCCATCGGCAGCACCTCCGCCGGCTCGCAGGTCAGGAGCTCCCCGTCCGCCCGCACCTCGTAGGTCTCCGGGTCCACCTCGATCACCGGGCAGGCGTCGTTGAGCTTCATCGCCGCCTTGCCGATGCCGCCGCGGGTGTTCTCCACCGCGAGCGTCGCCTTGCGGAGCCCGAGCGCCGCGCCGATGCCCTCCGCCTCCGCCGCGGCGGAGACGAAGGTGACGGAGGAGGCTTCCAGCGCGCGGCCGAATGCCCCGAACATCGGCCGGGAATAGACCGGCTGCGGCGTCGGGATCGAGGCGTTGGGGTCGCCCATCTGCGCCACGACGATGGAGCCGCCGATCAGCACCATCTCCGGCTTCACCCCGAAGAACGCCGGCGACCAGAGCACGAGGTCGGCGCGCTTGCCCTCCTCGATCGAGCCGACATGCGCCGAGACCCCGTGCGCGATCGCCGGGTTGATCGTGTACTTCGCGATGTAGCGCCGCACCCGCAGGTTGTCGTTCTCGCCCGTCTCCCCGGGCAGCCGCCCGCGCTGCACCTTCATCTTGTGCGCCGTCTGCCAGGTGCGGATGACCACCTCGCCGATGCGGCCCATGGCCTGGCTGTCCGACGAGATGATCGAGAAGGCGCCGAGGTCGTGCAGGATGTCCTCCGCCGCGATCGTCTCCTCCTGATCCGGCTCTCGGCGAAGGCCACGTCCTCGGGGATCGACTTCGACAGGTGATGGCAGACCATCAGCATGTCGAGGTGCTCCTCGAGCGTGTTCTTCGTGTAGGGCCGCGTCGGGTTGGTCGAGGAGGGGATCACGTTCGGCTGGCCGGCGATGCGGATGATGTCGGGCGCGTGCCCGCCGCCCGCCCCCTCGGTGTGGAAGGCATGGATCGTCCGCCCGGCGATCGCCCGTATCGTGTCCTCCACGAAGCCCAACTCGTTCAGCGTGTCGGTGTGGATCATCACCTGCACGTCCATGGCGTCCGCCACGCGCAGGCAGCAGTCGATGGCGGCGGGGGTCGTCCCCCAGTCCTCGTGCAGCTTCAGCGCGCAGGCGCCGGCGCGAACCATCTCCTCCAGGGCGCGCGGCTGGCTGGCGTTGCCCTTGCCGGAGATGCCGATGTTCATCGGCAGCGCGTCGACCGCCTGCAGCATCCTGCCGATGTGCCAGGGGCCGGGCGTGCAGGTGGTGGCGAGCGTGCCATGCGCCGGGCCGGTGCCGCCGCCGAGGAGCGTGGTGACGCCCGAGTGCAGCGCGTCGTCGATCTGCTGCGGGCAGATGAAGTGGATGTGGCTGTCGAACCCGCCCGCCGTGAGGATCCGCCCCTCGCCGGCGATCACCTCCGTCCCCGGCCCGACGACGATGGTCACCCCCGGTTGCGTGTCGGGATTGCCCGCCTTGCCGATCCGCGCGATCCGCCCGTCCCGCAGTCCCACGTCCGCCTTGATGATCCCGCTCCAGTCCACGATCAGCGCGTTGGTGATCACCGTGTCGACGGCGCCCTCCGCCCGCGACGCCTGGCTCTGCCCCATCCCGTCGCGGATCACCTTGCCGCCGCCGAACTTCACCTCCTCGCCGTAGGTGGTGAGATCCCGCTCCACCTCGATGACCAGCTCGGTGTCCGCCAGGCGGACGCGGTCGCCGGTGGTCGGGCCGTACATGTCGGCATAGGCGGCGCGGGAGATGCGGGTGGGCATGGGCGGGACCTTTCAGAGCGGCATGCGGAAGGAGACGACGCCGGGCTCGTCCCGGGCGTAGGCGGGCGGATCGGGATCGGGCCCACCCCCGGATTGACCGGATTCCGGCCCGATGGTACCGTCCCGCCGCCCCGGCGAACCAAGATCCGGGCCGAGGGAGACGAGGGAATGCTCTACAGAACGGTGGCTTGCGCGGCCGCGCTTTGCGCGGTCGCGGCTTTCGCGTGGGCGGAGACGCCGGTCGAGCGCGGGGAGTACCTGGTGCGGGGGCCGATGAGCTGCGGCAACTGCCACACGCCGCAGGGCCCGGAGGGGCCGGACATGTCGATGGAGCTCGCCGGCGGTCCCGCGATGTCCGACCCGATGCTCGGCACCGCCCAGCCGCCCAACATCACCCCGGCCGGCCCGATCGGCCAGTGGAGCGACGACGAGCTGCGGAAGGCGATCCGCGAGGGCATCCGCCCCGATGGCAGCCTGATCGGCCCGCCGATGCCCATCGGCCTCTACCGCGAGCTCTCGGACACCGACCTCGACGCGATCGTGGCGTTCCTGCGCACCGTCAAGCCGGTGGAGAACGCGACGCCCCCGTCGGCGTACACCATCCCGCTGCCGCCGGCCTACGGCCCGCCGGTCGAGCACGTGGCCGACATTCCGCGCGGGCCGACCGTCGAGTACGGCAAGTACATGGCCGGGCCGATCGCCCATTGCGTCGAATGCCACACCCCCATGGGGCCGCAGGGACCGATGTACGACACGGCGCTCGGCCAGGGCGGCTTCGAGTTCCCGGGGCCGTGGGGCGTCTCGGTGGCGTCCAACATCACCTCGAGCGCGGACGGCCTCAAGGACTACACCGATGCCGAGATCGCCGCGATGATCACCGACGGCGTGCGGCCGGACGGCGCGCGGATGATGCCGCCGATGCCCTACGCCTGGCTGGCGCAGATGACGCCGGGCGACCTCCAGGCGGTGATCGCCTACCTTCGCACCCTGCCGCCGCTCCCCGACGGAAGCTAGGAGTTGGTCGCGCGGATCTCCTCGATCCGCCAGTCCCACCGCAGCGTTCCCGCGACCGGCGGCAGGCTCGTGAAGATGAAGTGCGCCGAAAGCGCGCGGATTTGCCCTGCCGGCACGTCCGGCCGGGCGATCGCCGAGGCCTCGCCGATCACCGGACAGGACTCGAGCGGCGTGTCCTCGGCGGGACAGTCGCGCAGCCGCAGCGCCAGCGTCAGGTCGCGCAGGCGGTACCGTTCCGAGCCGTTCTCGATGCGCCCGGTGAGCGTGGCGCCGCGGATGGTCTGCTCCACGTCGATCTGGTCGAGCGTCACCTCCTCCGGGGCGATGCGGCTGCCCGCCCGCGTCGCCTCCGGCGCCTCGCGGGAGAAATAGAACGCGAGGCCGAGCGCCGCCACCACGCCCCCGGCGACCGCCCAGCGCCGGACCTCCGGATAGAGGATCAGCACCAGGACGTAGGCGACCAGCACCAGGATGAGAACGGCGACCGGCATGACCCCCTCCGGCGCGGTCCATGCCCGCGCCGGCCGCTTCTAGCCGATGCCGGTGGGCAAGCCAAACCCGCCGCATCACGCTCGCGTCAGAATGCGCGGCCGTCGACCTGGCGGACGGAAAGC
Source organism: uncultured Alphaproteobacteria bacterium (assembly GCA_963844375.1). GTDB lineage: Bacteria > Pseudomonadota > Alphaproteobacteria > Rhodobacterales > Rhodobacteraceae > Amaricoccus. The sequence continues at coordinate 81,807 of CAWJOI010000013.1, forward strand.
GTCCGGGGATCGACGCCGTCGAGGCAGTTGCAGTTGATCGCCACGATCTCCGTGCCGTCAGGCATCGTTCCGTAGGCGAAGGTCTGGATGCCGCAGGTGCGGCAGAACTGGTGCCGGATCACGTGCCGATTGAAGGTGTATTCGCTGAGCGCGTCCTCGCCGCGGAGCAGCGTGAAGCTCTCGCGCGGCGTGAAGGCCAGAATCGCGCCCAGGCGCTGGCAGCGGGAGCAGTTGCAGACCGCCGGCTCCGAGATGTCGACCACGGCCTCGAACGCGACGGCGCCGCACTGGCAGGACCCGGTGTGAGGCTCGGCGTTCATTCGAGCGGCCCCATGACCTGCGCGTTGAAGCCGAAGACCCGCCGCGACCCCCCGTAGGGCACGAGCCGCACCTCGCGGGTCTGCCCCGGCTCGAAGCGGACCGCGGTGCCGGCCGGGATGTCGAGCCGCATCCCGCGGGCGGCGGCGCGGTCGAAGTCGAGCGCGCTGTTCGTCTCGGCGAAGTGGTAGTGCGAGCCGACCTGGATGGGGCGGTCCCCGGTATTCGAGACCGTGAGGCTCACCGCGTCGCGGCCGTCGTTGAGGGTGATCTCGCCGGGGGCGGGGAAGATCTCGCCGGGGATCATCGCGCGCCCTCAGCCGAGGATCAGCGCCACGCCGGCAAGGCCGGCAAGGCCTCCGAGCGCGCGCGCGAACACCGGGCGGCCGAGGCTGCCGGCGACAAAGCCGAGGCCGAGGCCGAGAAGATGCAGCGCCACCGTCGCGATGACGAAGCCCGCGGCGTAGGCCGTGCCGCCGAGCGCCGGTCCCTCGAGGCCGTGCGCATAGCCGTGCGCGACGCCGAAGAGCGCGATCACCCCGCAGGCCAACGCAAGCGGTGGACGCAGCGCGAAGGCGATCGCCGCGCCGAGGACCACGATCGACGCGAGGATCGCCGGCTCGACGATGGGCAGCGCCGCACCGCCGAAGCCGAGCATGCCGCCCACCACCATCGCGCCCACGAAGGAAGCCGGATACGCCCAGCGCGCCCGCCCGCCGGTCATCGCCGCGAACAGCCCGACCGCGACCATGGTGATGAGGTGGTCGGCCCCCAGGATCGGATGCAGCACGCCCGAGACGAACGGCGAGCCGTGTGCGCCGACGCCGGTATGGGCGAGCGCGGCGGCGGGCAGCAGGGCGACGAGAGTGGCGAGCGCACGGCGGTACATGGCGGGTCCTTGCTACGGGCAGTCGGCCGAAGACTAGCGCCGTTTCCCGGCAGGGGAAGCGGGAACGCGACGGGCGGCGAGGTCCGCCGCGTGATTGCCGAAGAAACAGGCAGCCGCGCCATTTGAACCGCCGCGCGCGGGAGCGTATCGTGGCCATGGGGCCTCTGACTGCGGTGCGCCGGCCCCCGGGGGAGGATCTTCACGTGGCCGAACATCCGCTGCGGGCCTTGATCGACGCCTACAACGCGGCGTGGAACCGCCACGACGTGGACGCCATCGTGGAGATGCATACCGACGACTCGGTGTTCGAGAACCATACCAGCGGCGGCCGGGCGGTGGGGCGCGAGGCGATCCGCGGGATCGTCTCCGGCGTCTTCGCGACGTTCCCGGATATTCACTTCGAGCTTCGCCGTCTCTATCTCCGGGACGACCTGATCGTCCAGGAGTGGACCGCGACCGCCACCCACGCCAATCCGGCGACCTACAAGGACACGGTCCTGCCGCCCAGCGGCAGGACGATCCAATGGGACGGAATGGACATCATTCCGGTCCGGGACGGCAAGATCGCCCGCAAGGACGTCTACGCCAACTCGCTCGCGTTTCTGCGGCAGCTCGGCGCGCCCGTCTGATCAGCCTACCGGATCGGCGCGTGCACCGTCACGAGCTTGGTCCCGTCGGGAAAGGTCGCCTCGACCTGCACGTCGTGGATCATCTCCGCCACCCCCTCCATGCACTGGCCCCGGGCCACCACATGCGCGCCGGCCTCCATCAGGTCCGCGACCGAGCGGCCGTCGCGCGCGCCCTCCACCACGAAGTCGGTGATGAGCGCGATGGCCTCGGGATGGTTCAGCTTGACGCCGCGGGCGAGCCGGCCGCGCGCGACCATGGCGGCGAGCGAGACGAGAAGCTTGTCCTTCTCGCGGGGGGTCAGGTTCATGTGCGATCCTTCAGGAGGTCCAGACGCGGGGCAGCGGGGCGTTGCGGAACGCCATCAGAAAACGGATGAGCCCGGCGCGCAAGGCCTGCGCGTCGGCGGAAAGGAAGCGCACGATCAGCACGCCCGGCTTGGCGCTCGCCCCCGCGGTCACCCCGTCCATCCCCTGCAGCGCGCGCCGCGCCGCGTCGAGCCGCGACTCCGCCCCGGGCGACAGGTGCACCAGCGTCGCGAACGCCCGCGCCCCGCGCAGGGTCGCCGGTCCCGCGGCCGCGCGCGCGATCTCGCCCGACACCCGCAGCGCCTCGGCGTGCACCAGCCGCCCCGCCCGGCGGATGCGCCACTGGTCCGACAGCGCCCCCGTCTCGCACGGCCTCGCCCATCGCGCTGCGCCCCAGCACCACGCACTCGAGCGCGGTCAGCGCGGCATCCTCCGCCATGTCCACCTCCAGCCGCCGCTCCAGCCGGCCGCCCTCGAAAAGGATCGTCTCCTGCGGCAGCCACTCCAGCGCCGCGCCGGCCCCCAGCGTCAGCCGCGTCTCCACCAGCGCCGCGCCGCCGGCCGACCGATAGACCCGCTCCGCCGCCTGGCTCGTCGCCACCAGCGCCGCCCCGGCGCCCGCCTCCAGCCGCCACTCGATCCGGTCGCCGCCCGTCACCCCGCCCGAGGTGTTGATCAGCACCGCCTCGGTCACCGCCCCGTAGGTGCGCGGCAGGATCGCCTTGCCGCAGCCCTGCTGGAACAGCCGGTCGAGACGAACGCTCCCCTCGCGCCGGGAGACCACGACCTCGACCCGCCCGCGGGCGCGCTGCATCAGGACGGGGGCGGGATCGAGCGGCATCCGCGGAGTTAAGCCGCTCGCGCATCCGCGGCGCAACCCCGGCAGATTTTACCGTTTGATAAAAAATAACTGCTGTGACAGCGTGACGCCGGCAGGCAGAACGGAGAGGTCCATGGCACCCAGCCCGCAGACGCCCGGGATCGCGAGCGGGCGGCTCAGCGCCGAGGCGCTGGCGGCGAACTTCGCCGACATCGCGCCGCCGCTTTCGCCGCACGAGGCCCTCGTCGCCGCCGACCGCTGCTACTTCTGCTACGACGCGCCCTGCGTGACGGCCTGCCCCACCTCCATCGACATCCCGATGTTCATCCGCGAGATCTCCACCGGCGTCCCCGAGGCCGCGGCGCGCACGATCCTCGACCAGAACATCCTCGGCGGCATGTGCGCCCGCGTCTGCCCCACCGAAACCCTCTGCGAGGAGGCCTGCGTCCGCGAGGCCGCCGAGGGCCGCCCCGTCGAGATCGGCCGCCTGCAGCGCTACGCCACCGACACGCTCATGGCCGAAGGCGGCCACCCCTTCACCCGCGCCGCCCCGACGGGCAGGCGCGTCGCCGTGGTCGGCGCCGGCCCCGCCGGCCTCGCCTGCGCCCACCGCCTCGCCATGCTGGGGCACGACGTCACGCTCATGGACGGGCGCGCCAAGCCCGGCGGGCTCAACGAGTTCGGCATCGCCGCCTACAAGGCGGTGGATGGCTTCGCCCAGGCCGAGGTGGCCTGGCTGCTCGGGATCGGCGGCATCACGCTGCGGCCGGGGCAGCGCCTGGGCCGCGACGTGACGATGGACGAACTCCGCGCCGACTTCGACGCGGTCTTCCTCGGCATCGGCCTCGGCGGCGTGCGCGCGCTCGGGGCGGCCGAAGGCGGCCCGGAGGTGCGCCCGGCGGTCGACTTCATCGCCGACCTGCGGCAGGCGGCGGATCTGGCGACGCTGCCGGTCGGTCGCCGCGTGGTGGTGATCGGCGGCGGCATGACCGCGATCGACGCCGGCGTGCAGGCCAAGAAGCTCGGCGCCGAGGAAGTCACCATCGCCTACCGCCGCGGCCGCGACCGGATGGCCGCGAGCCTCTACGAGCAGGAACTCGCGGCGACCGCCGGGGTGCGCATCCTCAGCAACGCCGCCCCGGTGGCGGCCACCGCCACGGGCATGACCTTCGCCTACAGCGACGCGGACGGCGCGCCGGGCGCGGAGCGCTTCGAGGTGGCGGCCGACGCGGTGCTGACCGCGATCGGCCAGACCCTCGGCCCGGTACCCGAGACCCTGGCGGTCGAGGGCGGCAAGATCGCCGTCACCGGCCCGGGACGCACCAGCCTGCCCCGGGTCTGGGCCGGCGGCGACTGCGCCAGCGGCGGCGACGACCTGACGGTGACGGCGGTGGCCGAAGGGCGCGACGCGGCGATGGACATCCACGCCGCGCTGACGGCCCGGTGATGACCGAAGGCACGCATTGCGTATCGCGGCGCCGACGCAGTAGGTCGGCGGGAACCGGGCCGGGAAGACCGCATGGAAGCGCTCTACGGCGCCATCGTCGACTTCGTGAGCGCGAACGCGGCCTGGGCGCCCTATCTCGCCTTCCTGCTGGCGCTCGGCGAGACGGTCGCCTTCGTCTCGATCGCCATCCCCTCGACCGCCATCCTGGTCGGCGTCGGCGGGCTGATCGCGACCGGCAGCCTCGCCTTCCTGCCGATCTGGATCGGCGCGGTGCTCGGGGCGCTGGTCGGATCGACCTTCTCGTGGTGGCTCGGCATGCGCTACGGCCCGCAGATGCTGGCGATCTGGCCGTTCTCGCGGGAGCCGGCCCTGGTCGAGCGCGGGACCTCGGCGATCCGGCGCTGGGGCGCCGCGGGCGTCTTCGTCGCGCATTTCTTCGGCCCGCTCCGGGCGGTCGCCTTCCTGGTCGCCGGGGTGTCGTCCATGTCGTTCGCGGGCTTCCAGCTCGCCAACGTGCCGGCGGTGATGGTCTGGGCCTTCGTGATCCCCAAGTCGGGCGAGATCGGCGGCAACGTGATCGGCCACCTCTGGCGGGACGATCTTCGGCGCCTGAGGCGGCGCGCGTACCGCTGATGCGTTTCGCGGAATGTTGTCCGTCGGCAGATCCGCGGGCGCATGCCTGCCCTCGGGCAGGCGCGATTCCGGACCAGCTCAAGCAGGAGGGGCGCAGGAATGGAGAGTGACGGTCCCGGCGGCACCTCCCTCGGCCTACGCGCTCAAGAGCTCCAGCCGACGAAGATCCACCGACGGGGCGAGGCAGTGCTTCGCCTTTTCCGGATCGAACACGCGTCCACGTCGCTCCTCGGGAAGGAGACGGCGATGGCCGACCTTCGCTCTGACTTCGTGGGGATCAAGTCCCCGAACCCGTTCTGGCTCGCCTCCGCGCCGCCGACGGACAAGGAATACAACGTCCGCCGCGCCTTCGAGGCCGGCTGGGGCGGGGTGGTCTGGAAGACGCTCGGGCTCGACCCGCACATCGTCAACGTCAACGGCCCGCGCTACGGCGCGATCTGGGGCGCCGACCGGCGCCTGCTCGGCCTCAACAACATCGAGCTCATCACCGACCGGCCGCTGGAAACCAACCTGCGCGAGATCAAGGCGGTCAAGCGCGACTGGCCCGACCGGGCGATGGTGGTCAGCCTGATGGTGCCCTGCGACGAGGAGAGCTGGAGCGCGATCCTGCCGCTGGTCGAGGAGACCGGCGCCGACGGGGTCGAGCTCAACTTCGGCTGCCCGCACGGCATGAGCGAGCGCGGCATGGGCTCCGCCGTCGGCCAGGTGCCGGAATACATCGAGATGGTGGCGCGCTGGTGCAAGGCGCACACCCGCATGCCGGTGATCGTGAAGCTGACGCCCAACATCACCGACATCCGCAAGCCGGCGCGGGCCGCCAGGGCCGGCGGCGCCGACGCGGTGAGCCTCATCAACACCGTGAGCTCGATCACCGCGGTCGATCTCGACACCTTCAGCCCGGAGCCCTCCATCGACGGCAAGGGCTCGCACGGCGGCTACTGCGGCCCGGCGGTGAAGCCGATCGCGCTCAACATGGTGGCCGAGATCGCCCGCGACCCCGAGACGGCCGGGATGCCCATCTCCGGCATCGGCGGGATCACCACCTGGCGCGACGCGGCCGAGTTCATGGCGCTCGGGTCGGGGACCGTGCAGGTCTGCACCGCGGCGATGACCTACGGCTTCCGCATCGTGCAGGAGATGGTGTCCGGCCTCTCGCAATGGATGGACGAGAAGGGCCACGCCGACCTCGGCGCGTTCCGTGGCCGCGCGGTGCCGAACGTCACCGACTGGCAGTACCTCAACCTCAACTACGTGGCCAAGGCGCGCATCGACCAGGAGCTCTGCATCCACTGCGGCCGCTGCTTCGCCGCCTGCGAGGACACCTCGCACCAGGCCATCGCCATGCTGCCCGGCCGCGTCTTCGAGGTGAAGGACGACGAGTGCGTCGCCTGCAACCTCTGCGTCAACGTCTGCCCGGTGGAGGACTGCATCACCATGGTCGCGCTCGCCCCCGGGACGCTCGACGAGCGCACCGGCAAGGTGGTCGAGCCGGGCTACGCCAACTGGACCACCCACCCGAACAACCCGATGGCCAAGGCGGCGGAATAGCCGCGAATCCCGGCCTCACACCACGAACTGCTGCCCGAGCTCCAGCACCCGGTTCGACGGCAGCCGGTAGAACCCGCTGGCGTCGGTCGCCGCCTTGGTCATGGCGATGAAGAGATGGTCCTGCCAGAGCGGCATGCCCCCTTCCGGCGAGGGGCGGAAGGTGCGGCGGTTGAGGAAGTAGGAGGTGCTCATCATCTCGAGCGCGATCCCCTCGCGCCGCGCCAGCGCCAGCGCCCGCGGCACGTTGGGGACCTCCATGTAGCCGTAGGTGAGCCTGATCCGCCAGAAGCTGTCGGCCAGCGGCTCGATCAGGATACGCTCGGCGTCGCTGGCCCGCGGCGTGGTGGCGACGGTGACCGTGACGATGAAGTTCCGCTCGTGCAGCACGTGGTTGTGCTTGAGGTTGTGCATCAGCGCCGAGGGAGCGACCTCGGGGTCCGAGGTGAGGAAGACCGCACTGCCGGGCACACGGGCGGGCTTGGACTTCTTCAGCATCCCCACCAGCTGCCCGAGCGGGATGCTGGCGGCATGCGCCTTGCTGTTGACGATGGCGGTGCCGCGAACCCACGTCGTCATCAGGAGGCCGACGATCCCCGCGATGATCAGCGGCACGTAGCCGCCGTCATGCAGCTTGGCGAGGTTGGCGCCGAGAAAGACGAACTCGATGGTGAGGAGCGGCGCGAGCACCGCCAGGACCAGCACCAGCGGCCAGCGCCAGGCCTTGCGGAACACCGTGAAGGCGAGGAGCGAGGTCACCACCATCGTCCCGGTGACCGCGATGCCGTAGGCGCTGGCCAGCGCCCCCGACGTGCGGAAGGAGAGGACGAGGATCAGCACCGCCGCGAGCAGCGTCCAGTTCACCCGGGGCATGTAGATCTGCCCCGCCAGCGTCTCGGAGGTGTGCTGGATCTCGAGCCGCGGCAGCAGGCCGAGCTGGACCGCCTGCTGCGTCAGCGAGATAGGCGCCCGAGATCACCGCCTGGCTGGCGATCACCGTGGCGCAGGTCGCGAGCAGCACCAGCGGCAGCAGCCCCCAGCCCGGCGCCATCAGGAAGAACGGATTGTCCGCCGTTTCCGGCCGGTCGAGCACCAGGCTGCCCTGCCCGAGGTAGTTGAGCGCCAGCGCCGGGAAGACGAGGCCGAGCCAGGCGGTGCGGATCGGACCGCGGCCGAAATGGCCCATGTCGGCATAGAGCGCCTCGGCGCCGGTGACCGCGAGGAAGACCGACCCCATCACCGGCAGCGACCCGAGGCCGTGTTCGGTGAGAAAGCCCAGGGCGCTCCGCGGGTCGAAGGCCCAGAAGATCTCGAGCCTGTCCCCGGCGTGCAGCAATCCCAGGGCGGCGATCACCAGGAACCAGACCAGCGTCACCGGCCCGAACAGGATCGAGACCCGGGCGGTTCCGCCGCTCTGCACCCAGAAAAGCGCGACGATGATCGCGACCGTGATCGGCAGGACGTAGGCGTCGAAATGCGGCGCGACCAGCTCGAGCCCCTCGACCGCCGAGAGCACCGAGATCGCCGGCGTGATGGCCGCGTCGCCATAGAAGAGCGCGGCACCCGCCACGCCGAGCACGAAGAGCACGCGGGTGCGGCGCCCGGTCGCCCGCTGCGCGAGCGCAAGCAGCGACAGCGTTCCGCCCTCGCCGCGGTTGTCGGCGCTCATGATGAGCATGACGTACTTCAGCGTCACGATCACGATCAGGGTCCAGACCAGCAGCGAGACGATGCCGATGACCTCGCTCTCGGCGAGACCGTCGCGCCCCGCGGTCCTCAGACCCTCGCGCAGCGCATAAAGCGGGCTGGTGCCGATGTCGCCATAGACGACGCCGACCGATCCCAGCACCAGCTTCCAGAATCCGGACGGGTGCGTTCCGCCAGCCTCGGCCGCGTTGGTGGCGCTCATGGCCTGCCTCTGTGCCAGGATGCAAAACGACCCCGAGTCCTACGCCTCGCCTTCCGCGCCGGCAAGAGCCGTCTGCTGCGGTGCGATACGCGAACCCTCGGTACAGCGCGCCAGGCCACCCCGGTTACGACGAATGCGGCGCCCGAACCTTTGCGGCATCTTCAGCCCGACTACGACACGACGGTGAAACAGCAAATCCTGCGGACTCGCCGGAGTCCGCCCTGCGCGCCGAACGCGCTCACGCGCCGCTCGTCGTACCCGCTGGCCGCGTTAACCTCTCAATCCTGACTATTTTAGGTGCCATATGCATTCCATACGCTTGCCATACGCTTTCTGGGTCGAGAAAATCCCCGTTAACCTTTGGCTTTGCGACGATTATTCGCCACCCGCCCATCCCCACGGAGACCCTCCCGGGGCACGACTCTCAGCCCGGCAGGCACCGCCGTCTGAATGCCAAAGCGTCAAATAAAACGGTCGACCATGCCGCCAACGAAGTAGGCGTTCCCGGCGGCGAAGCCGCGCGCGGCGTCGGCCGCCAGCGCCGACGCGGGCGCCGGAACTCCGTCCCCGAGGAAGTCCTGCAGCAAGTTTCCCAACGGGCGAGGCGCCGAACGCAGGGCCGGCCCGTGGGAGCACGGCGCACAACACGCCGCCCCGCGACGACGGCCCGCCACCGGACGTGGTGCAGTGCGGAACCCGGTGGCCATGCAGGCAGCGGCGATCACTTGGGGGCGTCTCCGGCGGAGTGTGCGAACTCCTCCGGAGTATGCCGCGCCGAGGCGGCGCTGGGAATCGAGTGGTTACGAAAGGGTTAAGGCCCGCACCCTGACGAACGCGGGCCTGATCGGATCAAACCGTCCGCGTGGCCTCGGGCAGGCTCGGCGCCGGCCGAAGCGCCTTGACCGCCTCGAGCAGGCTGCCGGGCTGCACCGGTCCGGGACGGCTGGCGGCCTCGATCAGGAGTTGCGCCCGAGGCCCGCCGCTGATCGCCGCGACGACGTCCGCCACCCGCCATTTGCGCTGGTTTTCAAGGGCATACGCCCGCTCGCGCTCCTCGGATGTGGGTTGCGCGTCGGGCGGGGTGAAGGCGTGCCGGGTGGCCGGTGCGGTCACGGGCGTGCCGGCGGTCGTCGGCGGAGCCTGGACAGCGGCAGCCGCCGCCCCGGGAGCAGCCGTCGCGACCGGCGCCGCGCCCGGGGACTGGCCGCTTGCCGCGCCGCCCGCGGACGACCCCGAGTCACCGCTCGCGGCCGATCCCGTGCCGGCCCCGGCGTCGGTCGCTGCGACCGGGGCCGAGCCGGCTGTCGGGGGCGGCGAGGCAGGCGGTGGCGGCGTTACCGCCGGACCGGGCCTGCCGAAGAGAATTCCCAAGAGTGACATGGCTTTGCTCCCAGATGATTAGATTTCGACGGAAAGCATAGCAGAATCGCGAGCAGGCCGTGCATCTCTACCTCTGCGTGAGTAAATGCCGGTATGCGTGTAAAATTGCCGATATAGCATGAGCGGCGGGCCTCAACTACCTGAGTAAGCAGCTTGTTCAACCTCAGGCTGTGCAGCAGGCGTTCAATGTCGGATTTAACTCTAGTTGCGATCAGTGCGTGACAGGCCGCGGGCGAAAAGCCCGGTGAGAAAGACTTCCGCGTCCTGGAAGCGCCTTGCCTCGTCAGGTCCGAGGACCGCGTCGAGCTGGGCGTCGAAGTCGGCGTAGTGCTGGGTAACGGCCCAGATGGTGACGATCAGGTGGTGCGCATTGACCGGGGCGATGCGGCCGGCGTCCGCCCAGGCGGCGATGATGCCGGCCTTGGCGTCCACCAGCGCCTTCAGCGGGCCCGACAGGACATCGGCGATGTGCTGCGCGCCCCGCAGAATCTCGCCGGCGAAGAGGCGGCTCTCGCGCGGATAGTCGCGGGCCATCTCGAGCTTGCGGCGGATGTAGGCGCCGATCTCCTCGACCGGGTCGCCGTCGGGGTCGAGCTGGCGCAGCGGCTCGAGCCAGGTGTCGAGCAGCCGCTCCAGCAGCATGCGGTGCACGTCTTCCTTGGAGGCGAAGTAGTAGAGCAGGTTCGGCTTGGACAGGCCGGCCGCCTCGGCGATCTGGTCGAGGGTGGCGCCGCGGAAGCCGTGGGTGGAGAAGACGTCGAGCGCGGCGGCGAGGATCGCCTCGGTCTTCTCGCGCTGGATGCGGGTCGGGTTCTGGCGCGAGGCGGCGCGGGTCATGTGTGGCTCGCGTTTCCCGAAATCCGCTTGACGCTCCCAAGCCGGGTGGTAGCGTCCGAATTTGACCGTTTGGTCGATAAAACACGAAATCTCCCCGCGGGTCGAGACGCTTTCCCCCGGGAAGCGATCAGGGGGTAGCCAGAACATGTCGCACCGTGCCGTCCGCGCTCCGAACGACCTGCGCGCGTTCTGGATGCCCTTCACCGCCAACCGGCAGTTCAAGAAGGCGCCGCGGATGTTCGTGGCCGCCGAGGGCATGCACTACACCACCAGCGACGGACGCAAGGTGCTGGACGGGACGGCGGGGCTCTGGTGCTGCAACGCCGGGCACTGCCGGCCGGCGATCTCGGCCGGCGATCGCCGAGCAGGCGGCGGAGATGGACTATGCGCCGGCCTTCCAGATGGGCCACCCGAAGGCGTTCGAGCTGGCGAACCGGCTGGTCGGGATGGCGCCGGAGGGGATGGAGCACGCCTTCTTCACCAACTCCGGGTCGGAGGCGGTCGAGACGGCGCTGAAGATCGCCATCGCCTACCAGCGGGCGATCGGGCAGGGCACGCGGACCCGGCTGATCGGGCGCGAGCGCGGCTATCACGGGGTGAACTTCGGCGGCATCTCGGTGGGCGGGATCGTCAACAACCGCAAGTTCTTCGGGACGCTGCTGACCGGCGTGGACCACCTGCCGCACACGCACCTGCCGGCGAAGAACGCCTTCTCCAAGGGGCAGCCGGAGCACGGGGCGGAGCTCGCGGACGAGCTGGAGAGGATCGTGACGCTGCACGACGCCTCGACCATCGCGGCGGTGATCGTCGAGCCGGTGGCGGGATCGACCGGGGTGCTGGTGCCGCCGAAGGGCTATCTGGAGCGGCTGCGCGAGATTTGCACCAGGCACGGGATCCTGCTGATCTTCGACGAGGTCATCACCGGCTTCGGGCGGACCGGGCCCGGCCTTCGCGGCGGACAAGTACGACGTCCTGCCGGACATGATCACCTGCGCCAAGGGGCTGACCAACGGGGTCATTCCCATGGGGGCGGTGCTGACGACCGGGGCGATCCACGACGCCTTCATGACCGGGCCCGAGCACCTGATCGAGCTCTTCCACGGCTATACCTACTCCGGCAACCCGATCGCGGCGGCGGCGGGGCTGGCGACGCTGCAGCTCTACGCCGACGAGGGGCTGTTCGAGCGGGCCGCGATCGCTCGCGCCGGTGTGGCAGGAGGCGCTGCACTCGCTGCGGGACTGCCCGCACGTCATCGACATCCGCAACGAGGGGCTGATCGGGGCGGTGGAGCTCGAGCCGATCAAGGGCGAGCCGACGAAGCGGGCGTTCCAGGCCTTCCTCAACGCCTACGATGCGGGCATCCTGATCCGCACCACCGGCGACATCATCGCCATGTCGCCGCCGCTCATCATCTCGGAGGCGCAGATCGACGAGCTGATCGGCGGGCTGAGGAAGGTGCTGCAGAAGCTCAACTGAGCGGAGTTGCACGCGGGCGGCTCCAGGCAGGTAGTTGAAATTGCCATGGTCGGTGGCTTGCGTTGAGCGTGTGGAAAGCAACATGACCGTACCCGGCGAGAACCTCAGGATCGACGGCGCCCGGCTCTGGGACGCGATCATGGAGATGGCGAAGATCGGGCCCGGCGTGGCGGGGGGCAACAACCGGCAGACGCTGACCGACGCCGACGCCGAGGGCCGGGCGCTCTTCAAGCGCTGGTGCGACGCGGCCGGGATGACGCTCGGCGTCGATACGATGGGGACGATGTTCGCGACGCGCCCGGGCGAGGATCCGGACGCGCTGCCGGTCTATGTGGGGAGCCACCTCGACACCCAGCCGACCGGGGGCAAGTACGACGGCGTGCTCGGCGTGCTCGGGGCGCTGGAGGCGGTGCGGTCGATGAACGACCTCGGCATCCGCACGAAGCATCCCATCGTGGTGACGAACTGGACCAACGAGGAGGGCGCGCGCTTCGCGCCGGCGATGCTGGCGTCCGGCGTCTTCGCCGGGGTGATCGACCAGGACTACGCCTATGCCCGCACCGACCCCGACGGCAAGACGTTCGGGGCGGAGCTGGAGCGGATCGGCTGGAAGGGCGACGAGCCGGTGGGCGGGCGCAAGATGCACGCCTATTTCGAGCTGCACATCGAGCAGGGGCCGATCCTCGAGGCCGAGGGCAAGGAGATCGGCGTCGTCACCCATTGCCAGGGGCTCTGGTGGCTGGAGTTCACCCTGACCGGCAAGGAGGCGCATACCGGCTCGACGCCGATGGAGCTGCGGGTCAACGCCGGGCTCGCCATGGCGCGGATCATGGAGATGGTGCAAGCGGTGGCGATGGAGGCGCAGCCTGATGCGGTAGGCGGCGTCGGGCAGGTCAGGTTCCATCCCAACTCGCGCAACGTGCTGCCGGGGAAGCGTGGTCTTCACCGTCGATATCCGCTCGCCCGACCAGGCCAAGCTCGACCGGCATGCGGGCGCGGATCGAGCGCGAGGCGGCGGCGATCTGCGAGGCGCTGGGCGTGGGGTGCGCGGTGGAGCCGGTCGGGCATTTCGACCCCGTGACCTTCGCGCCGGAGCTGGTGGCGCGGGTGCGCGGGGCGGCGGAGCGGCTGGGCTACAGCCACCGCAACATCATCTCCGGGGCGGGGCACGACGCCTGCTGGGCGGCGAAGGTGGCGCCGGCGACGATGGTGATGTGCCCCTGCGTCGACGGGCTCAGCCACAACGAGGCGGAGGAGATCACGCCGGACTGGGCGGAGAAGGGGGCGAACGTGCTCTTCCACGCCGTGGTGGAGACGGCGGGGATCGTCGAGTGACTGCGGATGCGTCCCCCCGGGGCTTGCCCCGGGCAGCGCCCGACCCGCCCCGCGGACGTACGTCGCGTGAGCCGGTTCGCCGCGTTCGAAGTCCGGTTTGGCTCTGACGAGCTGCGGCTCGAAGAGTTCGAAGCGGATTTCGGCGAGCCCGTCCGGCGGCGAGGTGCTGGTCGACTACGACGGGGAGCCGCGCCAACATCCACGTCCTCGGCCAGCGCGAGATCGCGGACGGGAGCCTGACCTGCTCGATCGACGGGGCGCGCCGGGCGATGGTGGCGGTGGACCTCGCCTTCCTGCGCCGGGTGCTGGCGGAGGCTCCCGCCGCGGCGCCAGGCGAGGATCCCGACGCCGACCTGAGCGACCTGAGCCATGCAGGCGCTGCTCGCAGTCGCGCGGCAGATGCGTGCCGCCATCCGCGCCCATCGCGACGCGAGCGGGCACGATTTGTGCTGGCATCATCCGGACTTGTGGGGGCTCCTGCCGGATCCGCCGAAGGGCGGCCAGGTGGTGCCGGACTGGCCGGAATTCCTGCGAGGGTGCATACTGTACCGGGCGTCGCTCGACCGCGAGCTCGGCGAGGCGCCGCGAACAGGAGGGGAGTACGAGTTATGAGAGTGGTCATGGAGAACCTGACCGGGGTTGCGCTCGCCGCGGCGCTTGCGCTGGTGGTCGGAGCAGGGGAGGCGCAGGCGGCGCCGTTCCGCATCGTGTCGGACGGGCCGGACAGCGTCTGGGTGCTGGACGCGGCTTCGGGCGAGCTGACCTGGTGCCGCGCGACGGCGCCGACCGGGCCCAAGGTGCTCGACGTCTTCGGCGAAAGCGCTCAGCAGCGGCCGCAGACGACCTACCGCAGCCAGCCCGACTGCTCGGAGGTCCTCGCCGGCGCGACGGACGAGAGGGCCGTTCGCGCCCGGTCGTACTTCGCCCAGGGCGTCGACCGCCGGATCGGCGGCTTCGGCGACGGCTATCGCGACGGGGACTATGCCGGCTTCGGTCCGTCCTACCGCGGCTACGGGACCTACGGGAGCACGTCCTATTTCGGCGACTACAGCCTGGACACGTCCGGCGGGCAGATCAACATCGTGCGGCCACGCTACGTGGACATCACGGTCAACTAGCGGCTGCCAGGGCGCGGCGCCGGCGCCGCGCCCGCACGGACGAGAAGGGGAAGGCCCGAGTGAGCAAGGTCATCAGGAACGGCACGATCGTCACCGCCGACCGGACGTGGAAGGCGGACGTGCTGGTCGAGGGCGAGACGATCAAGGCGATCGGCGAGAACCTCAAGGGCGACGAGGAGATCGACGCCACCGACGCCTACGTGATCCCGGGCGGGATCGACCCGCACACCCATCTCGAGATGCCGTTCATGGGGACGACGGCGGCCGAGACCTTCGAGTGCGGGACCTTCGCGGCGGCCTCGGGCGGGACGACGATGCTGGTCGACTTCGTGCTGCCGGGGCCGGACGGGAGCCTGCTCGACCGCGCTCGACGAGTGGGACCGCAAGTCGAAGCCGCAGATCTGCGTCGACGTCGGCTACCACATGGCGATCACCGGCTGGAACGAGAAGATCTGGCGCGAGATGGACGCGGTGGTGAAGCGCGGGGTCAACACCTTCAAGCACTTCATGGCCTACAAGGGCGCGCTGATGGTCGAGGACGACGAGATGTACGCGTCGTTCAAGCGCTGCGCCGAGCTCGGGGCGCTGCCGCTGGTGCATGCCGAGAACGGCGACATCGTCGCGGAGCTGCAGAAGAAGTACATGGAGGAGGGGCTGACCGGCCCCGAGGGGCACGCCTACTCGCGGCCGCCCGAGGTCGAGGGCGAGGCGGCGAACCGGGCGATCATGATCGCCGACGCCGCCGGGGTGCCGCTCTACATCGTGCACGTGAGCTGCGAGCAGGCGCACGAGGCGATCCGGCGGGCGCGGGCAGAAGGGGATGCGGGTCTACGGCGAGCCGCTTGATCCAGCACCTGACGCTCGACGAGACCGAGTATTTCCACAAGGACTGGGACTATGCGGCGCGGCGGGTGATGTCGCCGCCGTTCCGCGACAAGGCGCATCAGGACAGCCTCTGGGCCGGGCTGGCGTCGGGGTCGCTGCAGGTGGTGGCGACGGACCACGCGGCCTTCACCACCGAGCAGAAGCGGATGGGGCTGAAGGGGTTCCCGTCGATCCCGAACGGGACCGGCGGGCTGGAGGAGCGGCTGGCGGTGCTCTGGACCAAGGGGGTCGAGACCGGGCGGCTGACGCCGAACGAGTTCGTGGCGGTGACCTCGACCAACATCGCGAAGATCCTCAACGTCTATCCGAGGAAGGGCGCGATCGTGGAGGGGGCGGACGCGGACATCGTGGTCTGGGACCCGAAGCTCTCCAAGACCGTCGCGGCGAGCGACGCAGAAGTCGATCATCGACTACAACGTCTTCGAGGGGACGCGCGTGACGGCGCAGGCGCGCTACACGCTGAGCCGGGGGGACGTGGTCTGGGCGGACGGGCGCAACAGCCAGCCGCAGCCGGGGCGAGGGAAGTTCATCCCCCGGCCGGCGTTCTCGGCGCCGCACAGGGCGCTGGCGGCGTGGAAGGAGCTGAACTCGCCGCGCCGCATCGAGCGCGATCCGACCAACATCCCGTCCGGGGTGTGACGGGGGTGAAGGGGTTCGGCGCGGCGGACGCGGCGGCGTTCGAGGCCGCGGCGGCGGCGGCCAGCGCGTACCGGCGTGGCGTGGCGGAGCGGCCGGTGGCGCCGGCGCGGAGCTATGACGAGATGCTGGCGGCCTTCGGGGGGCCGGTGCCGGAGGCGGGGATGCCCGCCGTCGCGGTGGTGGAGGAGCTGGTGCGGGCGGCGGAGGGCGGGCTGATCGGCATGACCGCGCCGACTTTCATGGCTGGGTGATCGGGGCGTCGCATCCGGCGGGGGTGGCGGCGGACTGGCTGACTTCGGCCTGGGGGCAGAACGCGGCGTTCGCCGATCCGACCCCGGCGGCGGCGGCGGCGGAGGAGGTGGCGGCCGGGTGGATTCTCGAGCTGCTCGGACTGCCGAAGGCGGCGGGGGTCGGGTTCACCACCGGCGCCACGATGGCGAACTTCACCGCGCTCGCGGCGGCGCGGAACGCGCTCCTGGCGCGGGTCGGCTGGGACGTGGAGGCGCGGGGGCTCTTCGGCGCGCCGGAGGTGCAGGTGGTGCTCGGGGGGCGAGGTCGCACTCGTCGGTGCAGCTGTGCCTGCGGCTGCTGGGGTTCGGGGCGCAGCGCGTGCATGTGGCGGCGGCGGACGCCGAGGGGCGGATGCGGCCGGATGCGCTGGCGGCGGTGCTGGCGGGACTCGAGGGGCCGGTGGTGGTTTGCCTGCAGGCGGGAAATGTCTGCAGCGGGGCGTTCGACCCGTTCGCCGAGCTGATCCCGCTGGCGCGGGCCAGGGGCGCCTGGGTGCATGTGGATGGGGCCTTCGGGCTCTGGGCCTGCGCGGCGCCGGGGCTATCGCGCCTGACGCGGGGGCTGGCGGACGCCGACAGCTGGGCGGCGGACGGGCACAAGTGGCTGCAGGTTCCCTATGACTGCGGGCTGGCGGTGGTGCGCGACGCGGCCGCGCTGAGCCGGGCGATGAGCATCAGCGCGAGCTACCTGCCGAGCGGGGCGCACCGGGCGCCCGAGGCGTATTCGCCGGAGATGTCGCGGCGGGCGCGGGGGTTCGCGGTCTGGGCGGTCCTGAAGGCGCTGGGGCGGCAGGGGCTGGCGGAGATGGTGGAGCGGCACTGCGCGGTGGCGCGGCACATCGCCGGGACGCTGGCGCGCGGAGCCGGGGCTGGCGGTGCTGAACGAGGTGGTGCTGAACCAGGTGGTGGTCGCCTGCGGCGAGGGGCCGGAGGGCGATGCGCTGACCGCGGCGACGCTGGCGGCGGTGCAGGCGGAGGGCATCTGCTATCCGAGCCAGGGGCGGTGGCGGGGGCGCGAGATCATCCGGGTCTCGGTCTCGGCGGGACCGACGACGATCGCGGACGGGACGCGGAGCGCCGAGGCGATCGTCGCGGCCTGGCGGCGGGTGCGCGCGGCGGCATGAGCGGGGAGCCGGTCATCGAGGCGAAGGGGCTGGGGCTCACGTTCCAGACCACCGACGGGCCGGTGCAGGCGCTGCGGGACGTGACGCTCGTCGGTCGGCGGGGCGACTTCGTCAGCTTCATCGGGCCGTCGGGCTGCGGCAAGACCACGTTCCTCCGGATCGCCGCCGACCTCGAGACGCCGACCGCGGGGACGATCACCGTCAACGGGATGAGCCCGGCGGAGGCGCGGAAGGCGCGGGCCTATGGCTACGTCTTTCAGGCGGCGGGGCTTTTCCCGTGGCGGACGATCGGCGGCAACGTGCGGCTGCCGCTGGAGATCATGGGCTACGGCCGCGCGGAGCGGGCGGCGCGGGTGAGGCGGGTGCTGGACCTGGTCGAGCTCGGCGGCTTCGAGCGCAAGTATCCCTGGCAGCTCTCGGGCGGCATGCAGCAGCGCGCCTCGATCGCGCGGGCGCTGGCGTTCGACGCGGACATTCTGCTCATGGACGAACCGTTCGGGGCGCTCGACGAGATCGTGCGCGACCGGCTGAACGAGGAGCTGCTGGCGCTATGGGCGCGGACCGGGAAGACGATCGCCTTCGTCACCCACTCGATCCCGGAGGCGGTCTATCTCTCGACGCGGATCGTGGTGATGATCCCGCGGCCGGGGCGGGTGACGGACGTGATCGAGAGCCATCTGCCCGCCGAGCGGCCGCTGCACATCCGCGAGAGCCGGGACTTTCTCGAGATCGCGGCGCGGGTGCGGGACGGCCTGCGAGCCGGGATCGGCGAGGAGGTTTGACCAAGTCGGCCCGGGGGGGGGGCGGGAAGCGGAAGAGAACCGCGCCTGATCGACCGTACGGCGTAGCGATGGACGCTTCAGAGCGCCTCGCGGTGGCAGCCGTCGGTCTGCGGTTCTCCGCAAACCGGGCGGCAGTCCAGGCGAGCAGGCGCGACATCAATGGGGAATCGGGATGCACGAGGCCGGCGTGGTCCAGGCCGGAGAAGGTCCAGTAGTCCAGCCGCTGACCGGCGGCGCAGCGGCTGGTGATGAAGGCTTCGGTCAGTGTGGGCAGGACGAGTTCGTCGCCGAGGCCCTGGGCGACCAGCAGCGGCGCCGCGATCGGGCGGCCGGGCGCGTTCTCCGCGAACCGCCCGGCGACGGCGCGGCTCGGCGGGGTGGTCAGCATGGGCCCCGGGTAGCTCTCGGCGAGGACCTGGATCCGCTCGGCGTCCTCGGGGGGCAGGGCGGAGCACAGGCCGGCGATTTCGTGCACGGTTCCCGGGCCTCGGGACGAACGACGGCGTGGAAGGCGATGTCCGGAGAGAAGCGGCTGTAGGCGGCAACGGCGTAGGGGCCAAGTCGCTTCTCGACGGGCGGGTTCTGCGCCAGGAGGCCGGCTAGGTCGGTCGGCGGGGCGAGAGCGGCAATTCCCGCGATGTCGATCCCCGGGGCGTAGGTGGGCGCGATGATGCCCGAAAAAAGCGCGGCGTGCCCGCCCTGGGAATGGCCCCAGACAACGGTGCGTGGGTCGAGGTCGAGTTCGGGCATCTGTCAGGCGGCGCGCACCGAGTCGAGCCCGGCGCGCGCCTCGCCCTCGCCGATCAGGTAAGGGTGCGGGCCGCCCGGCTCGGCGAAGGAATAGTCCGTGGCGACGACCACCCAGCCGGCGGCGGCAATCTGGCCGATACCGGGGATGCCGGCCGTCGGATCGGGAAAGAGCGAAGGCATGCAGCGCTGGAGGAGCCCGGTGGTGCCGTGTTGCCAGGCGATCACCGGCGTCGGGCCCTCCGGGAGTTCCGCCGGTGCGAAGATGGTGGCGACCGCGGTGGCAGGGGTCTCGTCATCGACGCTGGTGGTGTAGAGGATGCGCCAGCCTGGATTCCGGACGGCAGGGGGATCCCGGCCAGCGGCTCCCTGCGGACGAGCGCGCCGGGCACTGCCGGCAGGACGGCGGTTGGCGCGTAGAAGGCATCGGGATCGCGCAGAGCCGGTGTGGAGGCCCCGTCCGCCAGCGCCCAGCCCGCGGTACCGAGGGCGAACAGCGCGAGGCATGTTGCGAGACGAAACGTCATTCTGCATCCGGGAACGCGGCTTTTCGAGTGGGGCAGCCTACTCGTTCATCCCGTTCGCAGGAACGAGAAAGCTGTTGGCCGGCGCCGCCCGCCAGGGCTGGCGCCGGCTGCCGCCGGTCACATCGCCTCGAGCGCGCCGAGCGGCAGGAAGTGGGTCTCGCCGGAGCTGTCATCGGTGCCGTCGTTGTCGGTGACGACGAAAGCGTTGCCGGCGGCGTCGATGGTGAAGCCCTCGACCTTGTCGACGATGTAGCCGTGCGGGGCGGCGAGGTCGGGGAGGAGGTCGCGGACTACCTCCTTCCGCACGAGCGGGAGGTCGCCGCCGAGCGGCGCGGGCGCAAGGCCGGCGAGGGAGACGCGGGTGATCTGCTTCACCTTCGCGGCCTCGCCGATCTGGTTGTCGCGCTCGATCAGGTAGAGATGGTCGCCATGCGCGGTGATCTCGGAAAGGCCGATCCAGCCGCCTTCCGGCGCGGGTCGAGCGGGTAGCGGACGGCGCCCCAGGTCTCGGCCTCGGGATCCTAGGCAAGCAGCTTCACCTGGCCTTCGGGGTCGTCGCCCCATTCGCGCTGGATGGCGACCCAGACGCTTGCCGCCGGACAACGGTGACGCCTTCGGCGCCGAAGCGGGTCTCCGCGCGCCGCGAGCTCGGCGGGGAACGGGATCTCGTCGGTGATCTCGCCGTCGGCGTCGACGTGGATGAGCGCGTGCGGGATCAGGCGGTCGGAGCGGCCTTCGGAGGCGAGCCAGAAGCCGCCGTCGCCGTCGGCAGCGATGCCTTCGAGGTCGAGCTTCTGCGCCGGCTGCCCGGCGCGGGTGACATCGATCGCCCGGACGATGCGCGCCGGTGCGGCGGTGGCGTCGATCTCGAAGATACGCGGCTGCATGCCATAGACACTGTCGCTGACGGCGAAGAGCCTGCCGGGCGCAGCCGGGTCGGCGGCGAGGCCGGAGAGCGCGCCCCAGGCGACAGCGGGTCGCTGCCTTCGGCGGTGATCGTCGGGTAGGCCGGGGCCGGGCGCGTCGGCGAGCGCGTAGATCATCACATGCGACCGCGCGAGGCCGTCCTCGCACGAGGTCGACCTCGTTGGCGGTGACGAGGAGGTCGCGCGACGGGATGGCGATCGCGCCTTCGGGCGAGACGCCGGAGGGAAGAAGCTGGTGCAGCACCGGGGCGCCGTCCTGCATCTGATAGACGCCGACGACGGAGGCGCGCTCGGCGAGGACGAAGAGATAGTCGGTGTCGCCGAAGCGGGCGAACTCCAGGCCCTCGGGCTCGACGCCCTTGGCGTCGGAGCGGCCCTCGGGGTAGTGGCCGATCGCTGCGATGGCGTGCTCCAGGGCGGGGCCGCTCTCGAAGGCGACGCTGCCATCGCGGCCGAAGACGGTGAAGCTGCGGCTGCCGCCGGTCCAGTCGCCCTCGTTCGCCGTCACCAGGCGGTCGTCGTCCGCACCACTGGATCGACGTCGGGCTCGCGCAGGACGCCCGCGGCGCTTTCGCTGAAGTCGAGCGCGCCGTCCTCGGTCAGGTCGATGCCGTCGAGGTCGACGGCGCCGGCGGAGAAATGCGAGAGAACCTTGCCGGTACGGTCGAGGATGGCGACGTGGTTGTTCTCCTGCAGCGTGACCGCGATCTCGCCGGCGGCGTTGACATCGACGAATTCGGGCTCGGGATCTTCGGGCGCGATCTCGGCGAGGCCGGTCAGGTCGGCACGGACGATGGCGTCGCATCGCATCGCGCCGTCCGCGAGCGGGACGATGGCGACCCAGCCGCCGGGAGCTGCGGTAGCGCGCCGTCGTTCACCTCCTCGTCGCGCTCGTTCTCGATGGCGACGGCGATGAAGCTGCCGTCCGGGGCGATGGCCAGCGAATCGGGCTGGCCGCCGAGATCGCAGCTCGCGGTCTCGGCGCGGGTGGCGAGATCGACGGCGGCGAGGCGGCCGGAGGGTTCGGTGAAGCTGGCGCGGGTATTGACGCCGACGAAGGCGGTCGTGCCGCGGATCGAGACCGAAGTTGGCTCGCCGTCGAAGCCGAGGCTGCCGAGCGGCGCGGGGGCGGCCGGGTCGGCGATGTCGATGAAGCCGATCGCCTTGTTCGGGCTGTCGGAATAGACGAGCGTCATGCCGTCGCCGCTCGCCGCGACGATCTCGGCGGAGGTGGCGGTCGCCGGGGTCGGCGCCCTCGGGGAGGTTGCGCGCGACCGGGAAGGCGGCGACCCGGTCGAAGAAGGGTTCGGCCAGCGCGGGAGCGGCGGCGAAGAGGGCTGCCATGGCAGCGAGGCAGGCGGAAGATTTACGGGGCATGGGGGGTCTCCGGTGCGATCCAGGCCTTCATCCGCCGCGCGCATGACGTCCGTGTGACGGTTCCGTGGCGGTTGCGTGACGATCGCGAAGGGGCGTGGACGGAGACGGGCATTCTTGCTAACGTCAAGGCCGGCGGGCGGGCGAGGAGGCGAAGGGATGGGAGCGTCTGAGTTGCGTCTCAGGCCGGCGCGGTCCGCGGATGCGGCGGCCTGCGCGGCGGTGTTCAACGCCTGGGTCGATGCGACCGACTGGATGCCGCGGGTGCATCCGCCGGACGACGTGGAGCGGCACTACCGCGAGCACGTGTTCGAGGTCTGCGAGGTGACGGTGGCCGAATCCGGCGGGGCGGTGGCGGGCTTTCTGGCGCTCGACGGGGAGGGGTTCGTGGCGGGGCTCTATCTCGCGCCGGAGGCGCGCGGGCGCGGGGTGGGCGCAGCCCTGATGGCGGCGGCCAAGGCGCGCAGGCCGGAGGGGCTGATGCTCTGGACCTTCGTGGCCAACGAGGGCGCGCGGCGGTTCTATGCGCGGGAGGGCTTCGTCGAGGTCAGGCGGACCGAGGGCGACAACGAGGAAGGGCTGCCGGACGTGCTGTTCGCCTGGAAGCCGGCGTGAACGGGTTCGCGCGGAACGCGCTGCCGGTGCTGGTGGTGGTGGCGGGCATCCTGGTCGACCTGGTACCTGCTGGCGGTCGTGATGAACGCGGGCTTCGCACGGGATCAGGCCGGGCGCGACGGGGTGACGCTGGGGCCGCGGGCGCTGGTCGCGGATACCTGGAGCCAGGAGCGGCCGCGGCTGCCGGCGCCGCACCAGGTGGTGGCGGAGTTGTGGAAGTCGACGGTCGAGGTGGCGCCGACGTCGAAGCGGAGCCTCGTCTATCATGCCTGGGTGACGCTTTCGGCGACGCTGGCCGGGTTCGGGCTGGGGGCCGTGCTCGGGATCGTGCTGGCGATCGGGATCGTGCATGACCGGACGATGGATGCGAGCGTGATGCCCTGGGTGATCGCGAGCCAGACCATCCCGATCCTGGCGGTGGCGCCGATGGTGATCGTGGTGCTGGCCTCGATCGGGGTGACCGGGCTGCTGCCGAAGGCGATCATCTCGATGTACCTCTGCTTCTTTCCGGTGGTGGTGGGGATGGTGAAGGGGCTGAGGAGCCCCGACCGGATGCTGCTCGACCAGATGCGGACGTGGAACGCCAGCGGCGCGGAGACGCTCGGCAAGCTGCGCTGGCCGGCGGCGCTGCCGTATCTCTTCGCCTCGCTGAAGGTGGGGGTGGCGGCGAGCCTGGTCGGGCGCGATCATCGGCGAGCTGCCGACCGGGGCGGTGGCGGGGCTGGGCGCGCGGATGCTCTCGGGCAGCTACTACGGCCAGACGGTGCAGATCTGGTCGGCGCTGTTCATGGCGGCGATCCTGGCCGCGTGTCTCGTCGGGCTGATCGGGCTCATCGAGCGGGTGACCAACCGGGTGATGGGGGGGCGTCCTTGACCCGGGTGCGGGGCCTGCGCCGATGCTGATTGCGGCGGTCCTGGTCTGGCTGGGCGGGTGGGCGCTGAACGCGTGGCTGGCGCGGCGGGTGGGCGGCAGCGGCTGGCTGCGGCTGCTGCCGCCGCTGGTCTTCGGGGTGACGCTGCTGGTGATCTGGGAGCTGGTGGTGCGGGGGCTCGGGGTGAGCCCGGTGCTGCTGCCGCCGCCGAGTGCCATCGGGGCGCGGATCGCGTCGAGCCTGCCGGTGCTGGGCGAGGACGTGATGCAGACCTTCGTCAAGGGGGCGCTCTCGGGCTTCTTCATCGGCTGCGGGGCGGCGATGCTGACGGGGATCGCGGTGGACCGGATGCCGTTCCTCAGGCGCGGCCTGCTTCCGGTGGGGAACCTGGTCGCGGCGCTGCCGATCATCGGGATGGCGCCGATCATGGTGATGTGGTTCGGCTTCGACTGGGAGTCGAAGGCGGCCGTCGTGGTGCTGATGGTGTTCTTCCCCATGCTGATCAACACCGTTCAGGGGCTGGCGGCGACCGAGCCGATGCAGGCGGACCTGATGCGGACCTACGCCGCGAGCTATTGGCAGACGCTTTTCAACCTAAGGTTGCCGGCGGCGGCGCCGTTCATCTTTAACGGCTTGAAAATCTGCACGACACTAGCTTTGATCGGCGCGATCGTGGCGGAGTTCTTCGGCTCGCCCACGGTCGGCATGGGTTTTCGCATCTCGACCGAGGTGGGGCGTCTGGCGCTCGACATGGTCTGGGCGGAGATCGCGGTGGCGGCCTTGGTCGGGTCGGCGTTCTATGGCGCGGTGGCGCTCATCGAGCGGGCGGCGACTTTCTGGCATCCGTCGCAGCGGCGCTGACACGAGACGATTGACGAGTTCAACAGGGAGAAAAAGAAGATGGCGAAATGGATGTCCGGCGCTTCGGCGCTGGCGATGCTGCTGGCCGGCGCGGCGCAGGCCGAGGATGTGACGCTGCAGCTCAAGTGGGTGACCCAGGCGCAGTTCGCGGGCTACTACGTGGCCCAGGAACAGGGCTTCTACGAGGAGGAGGGGCTGAACGTCACGATCAAGCCGGGCGGCCCGGACATCGCGCCGGCGCAGGTGATCGCCGGCGGCGGCGCGGACGTGGTGATCGACTGGATGCCCTCCGCACTTGCCGCGCGGGAGAAGGGGCTGCCGCTGGTCAACATCGCCCAGCCGTTCAAGCGCTCGGGGATGATGCTCACCTGCCGCAACGACTCGGGGGTGACCGCAACCGACAAGTTCAAGGGCCAGACGCTCGGGGTCTGGTTCGGCGGCAACGAGTATCCGTTCCTGTCCTGGATGTCGAAGCTCGGCCTCTCGACCGACGGCGGGCCGGAGGGCGTGACGGTGCTGAAGCAGGGCTTCAACGTCGATCCACTGCTGCAGAAGCAGGCGGCCTGCATCTCGACGATGACCTACAACGAGTACTGGCAGGTGATCGACGCGGGGCTCGCGCCCGAGGACCTGACGGTCTTCAAGTACGAGGACGAGGGGGTCTCGACGCTGGAGGACGGGCTCTACGTGCTGGAGGACAAGCTCGCCGATCCGGCCTTCGTCGAGACGATGGCGAAGTTCGTCCGCGCCAGCATGAAGGGCTGGAAGTGGGCGGAGGAGAACCCCGACGACGCGGCGATGATCGTGCTCGAGAACGACGAGACCGGCGCGCAGACCGAGCAGCACCAGAAGCGGATGATGGGCGAGATCGCCAAGCTGACCGCCGGCTCGAACGGCGCGCTCGATCCGGCCGACTACGAGCGCACGGTCGAGACGCTGCTCTCGGCCGGCTCGGAGCCCGGTGATCACCAAGGCGCCGGAAGGCGCCTGGAGCCACGCGGTGACCGACGTCGCGCTCAAGTGACAGGAGGGGCCGGGCGGTGCTCCGCCCGGCCCCCAAGCTTCAGAACTTCAGGCCGAGCGCGATGCCGCCGAGCAGGTAGCAGAAGCCGGTGATCAGCATGATCCCGACGAGGTTGAGCACGAAACCACCGCGCGCCAGCTGCGCGATGGTCACGGCGCCGGCGCCGAAGACGATGGCGTTCTGCGCGCAGGCCTGCACTGCGTGCAGGCGCCTCCGGCGGGAGTATTTGGCCAAGAAGATGGGAGCCGGAAACCGGCGATGGGGCGATGCCTGGCGGACGGGTTCCGGGACGCGTCACGTGGCGGCATTCAATTCGCGGATTTGTCCGACGACGAATTTCGCGCGGGCCGGCCGTCGTGCCGGGGGCAGGCGCACGCGAATTACAGAGCGACGGCGCCATGTTGGTCTTGGTGCAGGTCTCGTCGATGAACACCAGGCGGGCGGGGTCAACCTTGCCCTGGTGCTTCACCCACTGCGCCCGCCGGCGCGCCACGTCGGGACGCTCCCGCTCCGCCGCGATCAGCGTCTTTTTTTGTACGTCAGCCCCTCGGCGTGGACGAACTCCCACACCGTGCGGTAGTCGACCTGCATCCCGCGCTCGGCGAGTTCGGCCACCAGCCGCGCAGCGTGAAGTCCGCCCCCGGCACCGCTCCAGCAGCGAGTCCGCCAGGGGCCGATCAGCTTCTTCGGCGGGTGGCCCATCTGCCCGGGCGCCACCCCGCCGGTCTCCGGAACCGCGCTACCCAGGCGATCGCCGTGCTCAATCACACCCACGCCAAAGCGGGCTGCCGCCTGGCGGCAGGACTGACCGTCCCGCACCACCGCATCAACCACACGCTCGCGAAGATCGATCGAAAACGGTCGCGCCATCCATACTGGCCTCCTTCCCCCAGCCAGCAGGGTAAATCAGATCAAGTCGGGAACGGGAATCCCAAATCAACTCGCCCAGCCCCATCCCGTCTAGAACCTGAGCGCGCTCGGGTGGCGGTCGAAGTCGAGGAAGAACTCGTCGAGCTGCGGCGGCGGGACGGGGGTGCCGGCGAGCATGGCGTGGGCCTGGCCGCGGTGGTGGATCTGGTGCTGGAAGAGGTGGGCGAGGACGGCGTCGGTGCGCTCGGAGATCATGCCCGCCGTCGCCGCGGTCGATATCGACGCGGCGGTCGAGGCCGGCGGGGGCGAGGCGGTCGCAGAAGGCGATGAGGCGGCGGTCGGAGGCGGCCTGTGCGGCGCGGAGCGCGGCGGGCTCGGCGAAGTCGGGGTCGGCGGGCTGGAAGACGGCGAGGCCGCGGCCGGTCTCCTCCAGCGCGTCGAGGTAGTAGACGTCGACGGCGTAGAGGTGGTTGAGCGTCCGGCGCAGCGAGGGGAAGAAGCTGACGCGCGGGGCGGCGAAGGCCTCCGGCGACAGGCCCTCGCAGGCTTCGAGCAGGCGGTCGTTCGACCAGGCGTTGTTGCGGGCCATGGCGCGGAAGTGAGCGACGAGGCGGTCCTCGGCAGGCCGGGCCGTCATGCCTCGATGAGCTCCAGGCGGTTGCCGACCGGGTCGTCGGTGAAGAGGCGGCGGCGGCCGTCGAAGGGGTCGTCCCAGCGCACCGGGGCGCCGGCGGCGGCGAGGCGGCTCGCAAGGGCGTCGAGGCCGGCGGCGCGAAACGCCGGGTGCGCCTTGCGGGCGGGGCGGAAGTCGGGATCGACGCCGAGGTGGAGCTCGATCGTGCCGGCGCGGAGCCAGAGGCCGCCGCGGGCCTGGAGGCTCGCGGGCTTCTCGATCTCGGTCATCCCGAGGACCTGCGCGAAGAAGGCGCGGCAGGCTGGCTCGGCGCCGGCGGGGATCGCGAGCTGGACGTGGTCGAGGGCGAGAAGGCCGCTCAATCCGCGCCGCCCTCGATGGCGCCGAACATGCTGTGACCGGCGGTGTCGCGCATCTCGACGCGGAGGGTGGCGCCGGGGGCGAGCGGCGCATCGGCGATGAGCGCCGGGGCGGCCACGACGCAGCCGGCGGCGAGCGCGCGGTCGCGTGCGGCGAGGGCGACGAGGTCGCCGAGGTCGGGGATCGGATCCTCGCAGGTGAGGCGGGTGCCGCCGACGTCGAGCGTGAGGGCGCCTTCGGCGAACGCGTCGGGGGTGACGGCGGCGGGCGCGAGCGTGGCGCCGCCGGCGGACTTCGCAGATCAGGACGACGAGGCGGATGGCGCGGCGGGCGGCCTCCGGGTCGGCGCCCTGGGCGAGGTCGCCGGTCAGGACGGCGAGGCCGGCGCTGACCGGGCCGGGCGCGAGCGATGCGCGCGGGGCGGCGAAGGTGCGCGCGCCGTGGCGGCGGCCCGGGTCGAGGCGGTTGTAGGCGCGCGGGAGCGCGGCGAGGGCGTCGCGCTCGTGGAAGCGCTGTGTCGGCTGGCCGCCGGTCTCGAGGCCGCGGGCGATGAGCGCGAGCTCGGCGGCGATCGCGTCCCAGTCGTCGAGTGCGGCCTGCAGGGTGGGGGCGAGGTGGCGGGCGTCGGAGCAGAGGGTGAGGTCGCGCGAGACCACCACCAGCCGGCCGTCGCGCGAGCGGTCGCGCAGGGTTGCAAGCTTCATGGGGCCGGCACCTCCCGAGGCCGTGCGGCAGTCTTGGCCGCGGTTGCGGCGCAGTCAATGCCGGGCGGCCGGCGGGTTGCATGCCGCCGGGGAAGCGGGATAGTGGCGCCTCGCGCCGGAGAGCGCGCAGCGAGGCGAGGATGCTGGCGAGACGGATGCTGCCCTACTGGCTGACCGCGGGGGTGATCCTGGCGACGGCGGCCGTGCTCCTGGCCATGGGGCGGGTGCCGATCTGCACCTGCGGCTACGTGAAGCTCTGGGAAGGGGTGGTGAACAGCTCGGGCAACTCGCAGCATCTGTCCGACTGGTACACGCCCTCGCACCTCATCCACGGGTTCCTGTTCTACTGGCTGACCTGGCTGGTGGCGCCCCGGGCGTCGCTGGGCTGGCGGCTGCTGGCGGCCACGGTCATCGAGGTCGCCTGGGAGATCCTCGAGAACAGCCCGATGATCATCGAGCGCTACCGGGCGGTGACGATCTCGCTCGACTACTACGGCGACAGCGTGATCAACTCGGTCGCGGATATCCTGGCGATGGTGGTCGGGTTCCTGCTGGCGGCGTGGCTGCCGGTGCGGCTGACCGTGGCGATCGCCATCGGCTTCGAGGTGCTGACGACGCTGCTGATCCGCGACGGGCTGGTGCTGAACGTGCTGATGCTGGTCTGGCCGATCGAGGCGGTGCGCGACTGGCAGGCCGGGGGAGGCTAGGGTCGGACGATGGCGACGGCGCTGATCACGCATTCCGACTGCCTGCGGCACCTGAACCCGCCCGGGCATCCCGAGCGTGTCGAGCGGCTCACGGCGATCCTTGCGGCGCTGGAGACCGAGCCTTTCGCCGATCTCGTCCGGGTGGAGGCGCCGCTGGCCACCGACGCGGAGATCCTGCGCGCGCATCCGGCGGGCCATCTCGCGGCGCTGGCCGCGGCGGCGCCGCGGGAGGGCTTCGCCGCCATCGACGGCGACACCTTCCTGTCTCCGGGTTCGCTGGCGGCGGCGCGGCGGGCGGCCGGGGCGGTGGTGCTGGGCGTCGACATGGTCATGGGCGGCGAGGTGCGCAACGCCTTCTGCGCGGTGCGTCCGCCCGGGCATCACGCGGAGACGGCGACGGCGATGGGCTTCTGCTTCTTCGGCAACGTGGTCGTCGGGGCGCGGCATGCGCTGGAGGCGCACGGGCTGAGCCGGGTGGCCATCGTGGATTTCGACGTGCACCACGGCAACGGCACCCAGGATCTGGTCTGGGACGACAGGCGGATCCTGTTCGCCTCGACGCATCAGATGCCGCTCTATCCCGGCTCGGGCGCGCGGGACGAGACGGGCGCCTTCGGGCAGATCGTCAACGTGCCGCTGCCGCCCGGGGCGAGCGGCGGGGTGTTCCGGGCGGGGGTGCTGAGCCGGGTGCTGCCGGCGGTGGAGGCGCACGACCCGGAGATGATCCTGATATCGGCGGGGTTCGATGCGCACGCCCGCGACCCGCTGGCGAACCTCGCCGCTGACCGAGGCGGACTTTGCCTGGGTGACGGAGCGGCTGTGCGAGGTGGCCAACCGGCACTGCGGCGGGCGGATCGTCTCGACTCTCGAGGGCGGATATGATCTGAGCGCGCTCGCCGCGTCGAGCGCGGCGCATGTGCGGGTGCTGATGGAGCGGGGACATGGCTGAGGCGGGCGCGCCGCCGGTGGCGGAGATGAGCTTCGAGGCGGCGCTGGCCGAGCTCGAGCAGGTGGTGGCGCGGCTGGAGGGCGGGCAGGTGGCGCTCGAGGAGTTCGATCACGCTCTATGCCCGCGGCGCCGAGCTGCGCGCCTTCTGCGAGGAGCGGCTGAAGGCGGCCGAGGCGCGGGTGGCGGAGATCGCCCAGGGGCCGGACGGCACGGTGCGGACCCGGCCGGTCGACATTCCCTGACATGGACGCCGAGACGCTGCAATTCCACGCGGTCCTGAGCCAGCAGGCCACCCGCGCCGAGGCGGCGCTGGACGGCTTGCTGCCGGCGGGGGACACGACGCTGGGCGCCGCCATGCGCCATGCGGTGCTGGGCGGCGGCAAGCGGCTGCGCGCGTTCCTGGCGCTGGAGAGTGCGTCGATGTTCCGGGTGCCGCCGGGGCAGGCGCTGCGCGCGGCGGCGGCGGTGGAGTGCATCCACGCCTACAGCCTGGTGCACGACGACCTGCCGTGCATGGACGACGACGATCTGCGCCGCGGCCAGCCGACGGTGCATGTGAAGTGGGACGAGGCGACGGCGGTGCTGGTGGGCGACGCGCTGCAGGCGCTGGCGTTCGAGGTGCTCGCCGCGCCGCAGGGGGGCATCGAGCCGCGCCAGCAGGTGCGGCTGATCCTGCGCCTGGCGCAGGCGGCGGGGGCGTCGGGGATGGTGGGCGGCCAGGCGTTCGACGTGGCGGCGGAGAAGGCGCCGGCGCCGCTCGATATCGACGCGATCAGCGACCTGCAGGCGCTGAAGACCGGCGCGCTCTTCGTCTGGGCGGCGGAGTCGGGGGCGATCCTCGGCCGGTCGGACATCGAGCCGCTGCGCCGCTATGCCAGCGCCTTCGGGCTCGCCTACCAGATCAGCGACGACATCCTGGACATCGAGGGCGACCCGGAATCGGCGGGCAAGCGGCTGCGCAAGGACGAGGAGCGCGGCAAGGCGACCTTCGTTTCGCTGCTGGGGCTGGAGGGCGCGCAGGCGAAAGCGCGTGACTTGGTGGCGGCTGCGTGTGACAGTCTTTCGCCCTACGGCTCGGCTGCCGGGAACCTGCGGCTGGCGGCGCAGTTCGTTCTCGTACGGGGCCGCTGACGGCCCGGGAGAGACAGCGATGGCCGACCAGAGCCCCAAGACACCGTTCCTCGACCGCATCCATCTGCCGTCGGACCTGAAGGGCCTGTCGATTGCCGACCTGCGCCAGGTCGCGGACGAGCTGCGCGCCGAGACGATCTCGGCGGTGAGCGTGACCGGCGGGCACCTCGGGGCGGGGCTGGGGGTGGTGGAGCTGACGGTGGCGATCCACGCCGTCTTCAATACGCCGAAGGACAAGCTGATCTGGGACGTGGGGCACCAGTGCTATCCGCACAAGATCCTCACCGGCCGGCGCGACCGGATCCGCACGCTGCGGGCCGGCGGTGGGCTGAGCGGGTTCACCCGGCGGGGGGAGAGCGCCTACGATCCCTTCGGGGCGGCGCATTCGTCGACCTCGATCTCGGCGGGCCTCGGCTTTGCGGTGGCGCGGGACCTCGGGCGCGCCGGACGTGGGCGACGTGGTCTGCGTGATCGGCGACGGGGCGATGTCGGCGGGCATGGCCTACGAGGCGATGAACAACGCCGGGCACATGAAGGAGCGGCTGTTCGTCGTCCTCAACGACAACGAGATGTCGATCGCGCCGCCGGTGGGCGCGATGTCGAAGTACCTTTCGCGGCTGTACAGCGGCGAGCCGTTCCAGGATCTGAGGGCTGCCGCCAAGGGGGCCGTGAAGCTTCTGCCGCAGCCGTTCCAGGAGGGCGCGCGGCGGGCGCGCGAGCTGGTCAAGGGAATGACGGTCGGCGGCACGCTGTTCGAGGAGCTGGGCTTTTCCTATGTCGGGCCGATCGACGGGCACGACATGGAGCAGCTGGTCTCGGTGCTGCGGGCGGTGAAGGCGCGCGGCGACGGGCCGGTGCTGATCCATGCGCTGACCCGGAAGGGCAAGGGCTACGCGCCCGGCGGAGGCGTCGAGCGACAAGTATCACGGCGTGGCGAAGTTCGACGTCGTGACGGGCGCCCAGCAGAAGAAGCCTTCCAATGCACCATCTTACACGAAGGTCTTCGCGCAATCTCTGATCGGCGAGGCCGAGCGGGACGAGCGGATCGTCGCTGTGACGGCGGCGATGCCCGATGGCACCGGACTCGACCTCTTCGCCAAGCGGTTTCCGCGGCGGTGCTTCGACGTGGGCATCGCCGAGCAGCATGCGGTGACGTTCTGCGCCGGAATGGCGGCGGCGGGGATGAAGCCGTTCGCGGCGATCTACTCGACCTTCCTGCAGCGCGGCTACGACCAGGTGGTGCATGACGTCGCGATCCAGCGGCTGCCGGTGCGCTTCGCCATCGACCGGGCCGGGCTGGTGGGCGCGGACGGGCCGACCCATGCCGGGGCGTTCGACGTGACCTATCTCGCCTGCCTGCCGGACTTCGTGGTGATGGCCGCGGCGGACGAGGCGGAACTGGTGCACATGGTGGCGACCGCGGTGGCGATCGACGACCGGCCGAGCTCGTTCCGCTTTCCGCGCGGCGAAGGTGTCGGCGTGGATCTGCCCGAGCGCGGCGTGCCGCTGGAGGTGGGGCGCGGGCGCATCGTGCTGGAAGGGCAAGGCGTTGCCATCCTGTCCTTCGGCGCGCGGCTGGCGGAGTGCCTGAAGGCGGCCGAGGCGCTGGGCGCGCGCGGCATCCGGCCGACCGTGGCGGACGCGCGGTTTGCCAAGCCGCTCGATCGCAGGCTTGATCCTCGATCTGGTGGCGAACCACGCGGCGCTCATCACCATCGAGGAGGGCTCCGTCGGCGGCTTCGGCAGCCATGTGGCGCAGCTCCTGGCGGAGGAGGGGGTCTTCGACCGGGGCCTCAAGTTCCGCTCGATGGTGCTCCCGGACAGCTTCATCCAGCAGGACTCGCCGGAACGGATGTACGCCGTCGCGGCGATGAACGCGGGCGACATCGAGGCCAGGGTCCTCGGTCTGCTCGGCGTGGCGCAGGTCGGCGCGCGGCGGGCTTGAGGCGGCGCCACTCGACCGCGCAGCGGCGGTCTGGACTCTCCCCATCCGCATCCTAGTTTGTGACACTATGACGACGGTTCGGGGAGGGACGCCGCCATGTTTGCCTATGCTACTCGTTTTGGCCGTGAGCTCGATCTGCCTGGCGGCGGCCATATTCGCCGGGCACGCCCTCGACGTCCGTGCCCTCCCTTTTCTTTCGCGATCCGGCCGCGACCCTCAGTGGGAGTTTTGCGACGGGCTGGCTGTCGAACTTCGGCGCGGTCTGCTGGTTCGGGGCGGCGGCGGTCTTGCTCTTCGCGGGGAGCCTGGTCGGCGACCCCGAGCGGGTGCCGCTTCTTGCTCTCGGCAGCCTGACCCTGATGCTCGGGGTCGATGACCTCTTCCTCTTGCACGAGGGATTGCTGCCCTATGTCGGGCTTCCCGGCGAGCTTCTCTACGTCGCCTACGGGTTGGGCGCCGCCGCCTGGCTGATCGTCTGCCGAGACGACATTGCGCGCTCGCGTTGGGGGTTGCTGGTCGCCGGTATCGTGGCGCTCAGTTGCTCGGTGGCTGTGGACCTTGCACACGACTACGCTGGGCTGCGCGGGGAAGGCGGTTTACGCCTTGGAGGACTCGGCAAAGCTCACCGGCATCCTGTTCTGGGCGGTCTACTCGGTCGACTACGCCCGGGCGGCCGCGCTGAGAGCGATGGCGCCGCAGAGGTCCATGGCAGCGGCGAACAGCAGGATCGCGGGCGTTGCGAGCGTGCAGCGGCACTGAGCGTTCGCCCGGTTGTCGCGGCAGGTGACCGGCAGCATCGGCCGGGAAGCGGAATATCTGATCAGAGCGACAGGCCGCCGTCCACCCGGAGAATTTGGCCGGTGATGTGACACGCCTCGCGCGACAGGAAGAAGGCGACGGCGGCGGCGACGTCTTCGGGCTCGGCGATGCGCCCGGACGGTGTGGCGGCCGCGGCGGCTTCCCAGGCGGCGGGGCCGAGGGCGGCGTGGCCGCCGACCTTCCGGGTGAAGCCGGGGGCGACGCAGTTGACGGTGACCCCGAGCGGCGCGAGCTGGAATGCGAGCGTCCGGGCCAGCGTCTCGGTCGCGGCCTTGGCGGCGGCCGTCGCCGGGAAGATCACGCCGTTGATGCCGATGTCGTTGACGATGAAGGACGAGATCGCGACCACGCGCCCCCAGTCCGACCGCTCCAGATCCGCACGGGCCGCCGTGACCAGCTCGAGGAACGGCCGGGTGTTGACCGCGAACGCCCTGTCGAGCTCCGGCGTGCCGAACTCCCCGAAGCGCGTCTTCTCCGCCTTGCCGGCATTGCTGACCAGCTGGTCGATCCGCCCGAAGGCCTCCCGCGCCGCGCCCACGACCGTGCCGGCCCCGCCCGTCTCGGCGAGGTCGGCGAGCACGGTCTCCACCGTGGCGCCGCGCTCGCGCGCGGCCGCCGCGCTCCGCGCCAGCCCCTCGGCGTTGCCGCGGGTGGTCAGCGCGAGCGCCGTGCCCGGCGCGGCCAGCCGCAGCGCCGTCGCAGCGCCGATGCCGCTCGCCGCGCCGGTGACGAGGACGACGCGCTCGAAGCTCACTCCGCCGCCACCGCCGCGTCGATCCGGTAGCCGTAGCGCCGGTCGAGCCCGAGCGCGCGAACGATGTCGAGGCCCCGGGCGAGCGCGGCGCCGTCGAGCCCCGACAGCGGCCGCCGCAGCGGGCCGGCCGGCAGGCCGACCGCGCGCATCAGCGACTTCACCGGCACCGGGTTGATCGCCCGAATAGACGAAATGCAGCATCGGCAGGCAGCGCAGGTACTCGGCGCGGAAGCGCAGCGCCTGCGCGGCGTCCTCGCCCCAGGGCGTCGAGATCACCGCCATCTCGGCCGGGATGATGTTGCCGGTCATGTTCGCCGTGCCGTGGCCGCCGAGGCTCATCGTCGGCACCACCAGCCCGAGGTTCGGCGAGCAGCAGCACATGATCGAGACGTCCGGCTTCGCGGCGCAGACCTGGCCGACCTGGCCGACGCGCGCGGTGCTCTCCTTCAGCACGGTGATGCGCGGGTGCTTCGCCAGCGTCAGCACGTCCTCGACCCCGAGGTCGGTCTTCACCCGCGGCGGATTGTTGTAGATGCCGATCGGGATCGGCGAGGCATCGGCCACGTCGAGGAAGAACCGCACGATGTCCGCGTTCGGCGCGCAGATGTAGGCGGGCGCCGCGACCACCGCGCCGTCGGCCCCTTCCTCGGCCGCCTGCCGGACATAGGCGATCGTCGCCTCCGTCGTCGGGCCGGTGCAGCCGTACCACTGCGGCATCTCCGGCCGCCGGTGCTTCATCGTCTCGCGAACGATGGCGTGGCGCTCCTCGGGCGCCAGCATCGAGACCTCGCCCGAGGAGCCCATGATCAGCACGGCGCTCGTTCCGGCCTCGCGCTGGAAGTCGAGCAAGGCCGCGAAATCCGGCGTAGTCGATCGAATAGTCGTCGTTCATCGGGGTGACGAGCGCGACGAAGCTGCCTGTCGGGTGGGTCATGGTCTCTCTCCTTTCAGCGCCGCCAGCAGGCGGCGCGGTGCCGGGGTCGTTTCTCCTCGAGAGGCGGCGCCTCGCGGCGGCACTTGTCAATCACCTCCGGGCAGCGGCCCTGGAAGATGCAGCCGACCGGCGGGTCCGTCGGGTTCGGCGGCTCGCCCTTGAGGACGATGCGCCGGCGCCGCCGCTCCTCCCGCGGATCGGGGATCGGCACCGCCGAGAGCAGCGACTGGGTGTAGGGATGCTGCGGCTCGGCATAGATGGTCGCCGCCGGGCCGATCTCCACCAGGCAGCCGCCATAGAGGATGGCGATCCGGTCGGAGATGTGCTGCACGACGCTGAGGTCGTGGGCGATGAAGAGGTAGGTCAGCCCCAGCTCCCGCTGGAGGTCCGCCAGCAGGTTCACCACCTGCGCGCGGATCGAGACGTCGAGCGCGGAGACCGGCTCGTCGGCGACGATGAAGTCCGGCCTGAGCGCCAGCGCGCGGGCGATGACGATCCGCTGGCGCTGGCCGCCGGAGAAGGCGTGCGGATAGCGCTCGAGCGCGTCGCGCGGCAGGCCGACCCGGTCCAGCAGCGCCGCGACCTCCTCCCTCGCCGCGTCCCGGTCGGCGGCGAGCCCGTGCACGACGAGCGGCTCCGCCACGAGGTCGAGCACCGTCATCCGCGGGTTCAGGCTGGCGTACGGGTCCTGGAAGATCGGCTGCATGTGCCGGCGGAGCTGGCGCAGCGCCTCGCCGGATGCCTCGGTGATGTCCTGTCCGGCGAAGCGCACCCGGCCCGCGGTGATCGGCGCCCGGCGCAGGATCGCCCGGCCGACGGTGGTCTTTCCCGATCCGCTCTCGCCGACGAGGCCGAGCGTCTCGCCGGGCATGATCTCGAAGCTGACGTCGGCCACGGCGTGCACCTCGAGCCGGCGGCCCCAGAATCCGGCATGGCCGCCGGGGAAGCGGACCGACAGGTGCTCGACCTGGACCTGGGGACCCGCGACGGGGCTATCGAACGCCATCGGCGACCCCCGGCGTCAGCTGCCCCAGCGCCCAGGGGCCCTCGAACGGCCGCCAGCATGCCGCGCGCCGCCCGGCGCCGACCTCGGTCAGCGCGGGGTCGATGGCGCACGCCTCGATCCGCGCCGGACAGCGCGGTGCGAACGGGCAGCCGGGCGGCGGGTCGCGCAGGTCGGGCGGCTGGCCGTCGATCGCGATCATGCGCGTCTCGGTCCGGTCGAGCCGCGGGGTCGAGCGCAGGAGGCCCATGGTGTAGGGATGCGCCGGCCGGTCGAACAGCGCCTCCGCCGGCGCCTCCTCGACGATGCGGCCGGCATACATCACCGCGACGCGCCGGCACAGGCCGGCCACCACGCCGAGGTCGTGGGTGATCAGCACGATGGCGAGCCCCAGGCGGGCCTGCAGCTCCTGCAGCAGCTCGAGGATCTGCGCCTGGATCGTCACGTCGAGCGCCGTCGTCGGCTCGTCGGCGATCAGCAGCGCCGGCTCGCAGGCCAGCGCCATCGCGATCATCACCCGCTGGCGCATGCCGCCGGAGAGCTCGAACGGGTACTGGTCGAGCCGCCGCTCCGGCGCGCTGATGCCGACGAGCTCGAGCAGCTCGCGTGCTCGCGCGCGGGCCGTGGCGCGGTCGTAGCCGAGGTGGCGGCGCAGCACCTCGCCGATCTGCTGGCCGCAGGTGAACAGCGGGTCGAGCGAGGTCATCGCGTCCTGGAAGACCATCGCCATCTCGCGGCCGCGCACGCCGCGGGCATAGCCGCGTCCCTCCGCCGCCAGCAGCGAGCGGCCCTTCCAGCGGATGTCGCCGGCGGCGATCGCGCCCGGCGCGGCGACCAGCCCCATCGCCGCCTGCGCGGTGACGCTCTTGCCCGAGCCGCTCTCGCCGACGATGCCGAGCGTCTCCCCCGGCATCACCGACAGCGACACGCCGCGCACCGCCCGCAGCACGCCGCCGCGCGTGGTGAAGTCGACGCGCAGGGCTTCGATCTCGAGCAGCGGCGCGGTCATTCGGCCGGCTTCGGCAGCGGAACGCGCCGGCGCTCCGCCGCGGCGACCGCGCGGGCGAAGCGCTTCTCGCGCTCCTGCGGGTCCGAGGTGATCCGCAGCCAGCTCGCGACGAGGTTGATCGCCAGCACGGTGATCGCCAGCGCCAGCCCCGGCAGCGTCACCGGCCACCAGGCGATGAACAGGTAGTCCTTGGCCGCCGCCACATCGAGCCCCCACGAGCTCGCCGGCGGCTGGATGCCGAGCCCGAGGAACGACAGCGCCGCCTCGGCCAGCACCGCGTTGGCGAACTCGAGGGTGGCGAGCGTCAGGAGCGGCGCCACGAGGTTCGGCAGGATGTGCCGGAAGATCACCCGGCCCGGCCGCGCGCCCACCATCTCCGCCGCCTCGACGTAGGGCAGCTGCCGCGCCGAGAGCACGATGCCGCGCGCCATCCGCGCGTAGACCATCCACCCGGTCAGCGCGAGGACGGCGACCACGCTCCACATCGACGGCCCGACCACCGCGAGGATGACCAGCGCCAGCAGCAGCCCGGGGAACGCCAGCACCGTGTCGACGAACCGCATCAGCGCCGCGTCGACCCGCCCGCCGCAGTAGCCGGCGACGAGCCCGATGGCGGTGCCGGCCGCGCCCGCCAGCAGCACCACCGCCGCGCCCACCGTCAGCGACACCCGCGAGCCCCAGATCAGCCGGCTCAGCATGTCGCGCCCCAGGTGGTCGGTGCCGAGCACGTGGTCCCAGGTGCCCTTCTCCTGCCAGACCGGCGGCAGCAGCCGGGCGCGCAGCGACTGTGCCCCCGGCTCGTAGGGCGCGAGCGCCGGCGCGAAGACGGCCACGAGGACCAGCAGCACCAGCACCGCCACCCCGAAGAGCGCCGGCCCGTCCGCCAGCAACTCGCGCAGCATCCCGCCCCGCGCCGCCCCGGCTGCCCGCGCCTCGGCCATCAGTCGAGCCGGATGCGCGGATCGATCGCCTTGTAGGCGAAGTCGACCAGCAGGTTGAAGACGACGACGATGACCGCGATGGTCAGCACCACCGCCTGCACCAGCACCAGGTCCTGCCGCTGGATCGCCTGCAGCGCCAGCCGGCCGAGGCCCGGCCAGGCGAAGACCGTCTCCACCACCACCGTGTAGCCGGAGAACATGCGGATGAACTCCCACGTCGCCAGCGTCAGCACCGGCACGCCGGCGTTGCGCAGGGCATGCACCGCCACCACCCGCCAGGTCGAGAGACCCTTGGCCTCGAGCGTGCGCACGTACTGCGCGTTCAGCTCGTCGATCATCTGCGACCGCGTCACCATGACGAGCCGCGTCAGCGTCGGGATCGCCAGGGTCAACGCCGGCAGCACGAGATGCGCCGCCGACCCGGCACCGCCGCTCGGCAGCACCCCGAGCGTGACCGCGAACAACAGGATCAGCAGGAGCCCGAGCCAGAACTGCGGGACCGACAGCGCGACGAGGCTCAGCACCACCGTCACCCGGTCGACCCAGCCGCCCGGCCGGCGCGCCGCGACGACGCCGAGCGGGATCGCCACCACGATGGCGAACACCACCGAGGTCACGACCAGGAGCAGGGTGATCGGCAGATGCTCCATCACGATGGTCAGCGCCGGCCGGTTCTGCCAGAGCGACGTCCCGAGATCGAGGCGGGCGAGCTGGCCCAGGTAGTCGACGAACTGCGCCCAGATCGGCCGGTCGAGCCCGAGCCTCGCCGCGAACGCCGCCCGCTCCTCGACGCTGGCCTCGAGCGGCAGCATCACGTTGACCGGATCGCTGATCAGCCGCGTCACCACGAAGACCGCCACCGTCACGCCGACGATGACGATCAGCCCGTGCCAAAACCTGACCGCGACCATCCGCCCCACTGCGACTCCTTCGCTCAAGCGTCCGCGGCGTGGCGCGACGCTCCCCGCAGGGAGCGTCGCCGGTGCCTCAGTCCTTCACCGACATCGTGTCGGCAAGCAGCTTGCCGTCGACGCGCGGCTCCCAGACCAGCCGCTCGCTGGCGCCGTAGACGTCGTTGATGTTGAGGAGATAGACGTAGAGCGCCTCGTCGAAGGCGATCTGGACCGCCTCGTGGTACATCCCCGCCCGCGCCTCCGGGTCCGACTCCGTCCGCGCCTGGTCGACGAGCTCGGCGATCCGCTCGTTGTGGTTGGGCGCGCCGATGCCGTCCTTGTGGTAGTAGGCGCTGAACGGCCGGTCGGCGTCCATCAGCTCGTTCGAGCTGACCGTGAAGAACGCGTCCTGCCGGTTCTCCGGATCGAAGAAGCGGTCGAGATACTCGCCGAACTCGACGATGCGCACGTCCGGCTTGATCCCGACCTCTTCCCAGGAGGCCGCGACCGCCTCGACCAGCTCGCGGTCCTTCAGCCAGCGGCCGGCGGTGCCGTAGAGCGTGACCTCGGCGCCCTCGGCGCCGGCCTCGGCGATCAGCGCCCGCGCCTTCTCGGGGTCATAGGGATACCCCGTCACCTCCGGGTTGAAGCCGAAGTAGGACGGCGCCAGCAGCTGGCCCTGCATCACGTCGGCGTAGCCGCCGTAGAGCGCCTCGGCCAGCGCCTCCTTGTCGACGGCGTAGTTGAGCGCCTGGCGCACGCGGACGTCGCCCACGGGCTCGTTCTCGTCGGACAGCAGGATGATCGGCAGCTCGACGCCGGTCACCGCGAACGATTGCGGCACCTGGTCGACGAACTCCGGCAGCAGGTTGGTGATCAGGTCGACCTCGCCCGACAAGAGGCTCGAGAGCCGTGTCCCGAACTCGGGGATGAAGCGGAACTCGACCTCGTCGACCTCGGGCGCGCCGCCCCAGTAGTCGGCGTTGGCGGTCAGGGTGATGCTCGAGCCGCGGCTCCAGCTGTCGAACTTGAAGGGGCCGGATCCCACCGGGCTCTCGGCGAAGCCGGCCTCGGCCGACGCCACCGGCGGGACCATCTTCAGCCAGTAGAGCCGCGTCGGCAGGATCGGGTCCGGGCCGCTCGTGGTGATGCGCAGCGTCGTCGCGTCGACCGCCTCGGCTCCGGCGATCGTGTTGAAGTAGCTGAGCTGCTCGGAATTGAAGTCGGGAGCGATGACCCGGTTGATGCTGTAGGCCGCCGCCGCCGCGTCGAACGGCTCGCCGTTCTGGAAGGTGACGCCCTCGCGCACCTTCACCTCCCAGGTGGTGGGATCGACGAGCACCGGCTCCGAGGCCGCGAGGCCGAGGCCGAGCGCGCCGGCGGCGTCGCGCACCATCAGCGTCTCGAAGATGTTGTCGGTGACCTGCCGCTCGCCGCCGTCGTCGCGCAGCTGCGGGTCGAGCGTCGTCGGCTCGGAGCCGATCGCGATGCCGATGGTCTGCGCCGATGCGCCCGCCCATGCGAGGCTCGCCGCAGCAACGGCTGCGGCACGGAACAATGTCCGGGTGAACATATCGATAACCCCCTGTTTCTAACTTTCCAGCGTGCCGCCGGTTTCGTCGGCCCTGGTTCGGGGCCTGGACGAGAGTGGTGTGAGAGGGCAGAGGGTGTCAAGCAGCACCGCCAGCCGCTCGACAGGCCGCCGCGGGCCCCATATAGATGCCGCCATGCCTCCCTTTTCGCCTGATCCTCGCCCCGGCACCCCCCGTGCGCGCGTAGCGATCGCGGCCTGATCCGCGCCGTGCCGGATCTCTCGCTCCTCGCCGTGCTCGACTGGCCCAGCCTTCTCCTCGCCTTCGTCGTCGTCGTGGTGGCGGCGGCGCGCGCAGGCTGCCCTCGGCGTCGGGTTCGGCATCGTGGCGGCGCCGGTTCTCGCGGTCGTCGACCCCGAGCTGGTCCCGGGGACGGTCATGGTGCTCGGCACGCTGACCGCGCTCTTCGTCGCGGTGCGCGAGCGCGCCGCGTTCCAGTTCGCCAATGTCGGCTACGCGCTCGCCGGACGGGTCCTGTTCAGCCTGCTCGGCGCCCTGACCGCCAGCCTGCTGTCGCCGCAGTCGTTTCTCCTGGTCTTCGCCGCCCTGATCCTGGCCGCGGTCGGCCTCAGCCTGTCCGGCCTTCGGGTGGAGCCGACCCGCCGGAACCTCTTCCTCGCGGGCTCCGCCTCCGGCTTCATGGGGACCCTCACCGCCGTCGGCACCCCGCCGCTCGCGATCGTCTACCAGTACGCGCCGGGCGCCGAGGTGCGGGCGAACCTCTCGGCCTTCTTCGCCGTCGGCGGGTTCATCTCGATCCTGTCGCTCGCCGGCTTCGGCGCCTTCGGCGTGCACGATCTCGCGCTCAGCCTGCAGCTCCTGCCGGCGATGCTGCTCGGCTATCTGCTGTCGCCGCTCTGGCGCGCCACACCGACCGCGGCTGGATGCGCCCGGCGATGCTGGCGCTCTGCATCGGCGCCGCCGCGCTCCTGCTGGTGAAGGGCGTGGCCGGCTACGTTGACGCACCGCGGGCGGCCGAGCCGCAACTGCAAGGGGGAAAGTGAGCATGGACAAGGTCGCGATCGTTACGGCGGCGGGCAAGGGCATCGGCGCCGGCTGCGCGCGACGCCTCGCCGCCGACGGCTACCGGGTGGCGGCGCTCTCGCCGTCGGGTTCGGCCGAGCGGCTGGCGACGGAGCTCGGCGGCTGGGGCGTCACCGGCTCGCTGACCGAGCCCGCCGACACCGACCGCCTGGTCGCCGGCGCGCTCGAGCGCTGGGGCCGGATCGACGGCCTCGTCGTCAACACCGGCCACCCGCCGAAGGGCCCGCTGCTCGAGGTCAGCGACGACGACTGGCGCGCCGCCTTCGAGATGATGTTCCTGAGCGCGCTGCGCCTGATCCGCGCCGTGGCGCCGCCGATGCGCGCCCAGGGCGGCGGCTCCATCGTGATCCTGTCGTCGTTCGCCGCCCTCGAGCCGGCGGGGGAGTTCGCCACCTCCTCGGTGGTGCGCCCCGGCCTCCTCGCCTTCGCCAAGATGCTCGCCGACCAGGAGGGCGCCGCCGGCATCCGCATCAACACCGTCGTGCCGGGTTTCGTCGACAGCCTGCCGGAGAAGCCCGAGCGCCGCCAGCGCATCCCGCTCGGCCGCTACGCCCGCGTCGAGGAGATCGCCGAGGCCGTCGCCTTCCTCCTCTCCGACCGCGCCTCCTACGTCACCGGCCAGGTCCTGCGCCTCGACGGCGGCCTGATCCGCGCGACCTGAGTCCGGCCGAATTCCCCGCCTCAAGCGGCCTCCCGCGTTAACAGCCCGTCAAAAAGTGGCAAGCCGGATTCCAGCCGGATTCCAGCCGCCTTCCAGCCCGGATTTTTCTCGCCGTTCCAAAGGGATGGCCGCCACCCGAGGCGCGCGAGCCGATCAGCCGGAAATCACGAGCCCGAACCGGCTCGGCGCGAACGGCGCCGCGTCGATCGGCGGCGCCACGCCCCGCATCAGTGCCGCCAGCACCTGCGCACTGCCGGTCGCCGTCGAGAACCCGATGTGCTGGTGCCCGCAGCAGAGCCAGATCGGCCCGCCTTTCAGCCGCCCGATCGCCGGCCGGCTGTCCGGCAGCGTCGGCCGGTCCGCCCACGCGTCGAACCCCGCGAGCGCCGGTTCGAGCGGCAGGAGGCTCGCCGCCCGGCGCGCCGCCAGCTCCCGCTGGCGATCGAGCCCCGGCAGGTGCGGCAGCGTCAGCTCGGTCCCCGTCGAGAGCTGCACGCCTTCCGGCCGAGGCGAAAGAACCAGCCCACCCGCGACGTCGTAGATCGGCCGGTGG
Source organism: uncultured Alphaproteobacteria bacterium (assembly GCA_963844375.1). Lineage (GTDB taxonomy): Bacteria > Pseudomonadota > Alphaproteobacteria > Rhodobacterales > Rhodobacteraceae > Amaricoccus. The sequence goes on from CAWJOI010000013.1 coordinate 124,619, forward strand.
AGCCGCGCCCCGCGGCGCAAGGGAAAGCGGCGGACATAGCCCCGCTCCGACATCATCGGCAGCCGCTGCCCGATCGTTGCAAGGAGCGCCGCCGACCACGGCCCGGCCGCCACGACCACGTGGTCCGCCGTGTACCGGCTGCCGTCATCCAGGACCGCAGCCGGCCCATCGGCCTGCTCCAGCCGCACCACGCTGCCCCGCTGCGCACTGCCGCCGAGCTGCCGGAAACGGTCGAAGTACGCCGCGAGCACATGCGCAGGTTCGCTGACGAACGCGCTCCCGGTCAGCCAGATCGCCCGCGCGAAGCGCCGGGCGAGGTCCGGCTCCAGCGCCGCAAGTTCATCCGGATCCAGCACTTCGTGCGCAACGCCGTGCTGTCGGAAGATGGTGCGGAGACCACCGCTCGCCGAGAACTGGGCGTCCGTCTCGCAGAGGATCAGCCAGCCCGCATCCGACCAGAGGTCCGCCCTGCCGACCTCGTTGCAGGCGGCGCCGGTGTGCGTCCACGGATAGGCGTATGAGCCCGTCCAGCGCGTCCACGGTTTCGGCGAAGACCCGGGAACGCGCCGCCGAGACATAGCGCGGCACCCAGGTCGCGGCCGTGCCGAGCGCGCGCGGGGCCAGCCGGAAGCCGGGACTGCGGCCCAGCAGCAGGCTGGGCAACTGCCCCGCCAGCCCCGGCCGGTTGAGCGGTACGAGCGACGATGTCGCCAGGACGCCGGCATTCCACCGCGATGCGCTGCGTCCCGGCAGGTCGCGATCGACGATGTGGACCTGCCAGCCGGCTTCCGCAAGCTCGACACCGCAGCAGACCCCGACGATGCCCGCCCCGACAATAAGTACTCTCCCGGCCATTCATCCCCCGCAAGCGGTCCCGTCTGAGCCGGTGCGCGCGCACATGCTTGCCGAAGGTCATTAGACAATCAGTCTCTTCCCGTCTGCGCCTACTTGTCCGTCACCCGCTTGCGACCGGAGTTGGGTGAAATCGCGTTCTGTTCTGGCATCACCGCTCAGGTCGCGAGCCAGCGGCTCACCTCCCGTCAAGTCTACACGGAAACTGAGTCCGCCACGACCGCGAGGCAGTCGCCCGGCTTGGCAAGCCCCGGGAAGTGCCGGGCGGTCAGCAGGCCGCCACGGCGGGCGTGGTACTCGATCGGCTCGACGCCGGTGCGCTCCACCGGCCAGATCCGCGCCAGCAGCGCGCCGCGCGTGACCTCGGCCCCGAGATCGACCACCGGCTCCACCAGCCCCTCGTGCTCGCTGAACAGGAAGCAGTCGGCGTCGGGCATGTCGAGATCGACGCTCGGCCCCACCTCGGGCTCGCCCTCCAGGATGCCGGCGTGGATCAGGAAGTTGCGCGCCCCCTTGCGGGCGATGGCGATCGAGCGCGCCGTCGCGGTGCCGCCGCCGCCGAGCTCGGTCGAGACGAACACCTTGCCGAGCGCCTCGACCGCGGTGTCGAACATGCCGACGCTGTCGATCTCCAGCAGCACCATCGAATAGGGCGCGTTGAACGCGCGCATCGCGGCGACGCAGGCCTCCTCCTGCATGGTGGCCTCCAGCCGGTGCGCGGCGGCGAAAGGCAGGAAGTCCAGCGTCTTGCCGCCGGAGTGGAAGTCCAGCACGTAGTCCGCCATCGGCGCCAGCGTGCGGTTGAAATAGTCGGCGATCTTTTCGGTCGGCGTGCCGTCTGGCCGGCCGGGAAACGTACGGTTGAGGTTCCCCCGGTCGAGGGGCGAGGTCCGCGTGCCGGCGCGGAAGGCCGGCGTGTTCATGAACGGCGCCACGATCACCCGCCCGTGGATCGCCGAAGGATCGAGCTCCCGCGTCAGCGCCTGCAACGCCACCGGCCCCTCGTACTCGTCGCCGTGGTTCGCGCCGGTCAGCAGCGCCGTCGGCCCGTCGCCGTTCCGGGCGACGGTGATCGGGATCATCACCGAGCCCCAGGCGCTGTCGTCGCGGCTGTAGGGCAGCCGCAGGAAGCCGTGGTGCACCCCGTCCTCGTCGAAGGGCACCGTGGCTGTGATCGGATTGGCCGGCAGGCCGCCCAGCGACATCGCCTCACTCCTTCACGAACAGCTTGCGCGGCACGTTCGCCAGGCACTCGGGTCCGGTCTCGCCGATCACGATGCTCTCGGTGATCTCGAAGCCCCAGTCCTCCATCCACAGCCCGGTCATGAAATGGAACGTCATGCCCGGCTCGAGCACGGTCTTGTCGCCCGGGCGCAGCGAGCAGGTGCGCTCGCCCCAGTCCGGCGGATAGCTCAGGCCGATCGGATAGCCGGTGCGGTTGTCCTTCTCGATGCCGTGCTTGCGCAGCACCCGGAAGAAGGCGTTGGCGATGTCCTCGGTCAGGTTGCCGGCCTTCGCGACCTCGAGACCGGCCTCCATCCCCTCAAGGACCGCCGTCTCGGCGTCGAGGAAGGTCTGCGTCGGCTTGCCGAGGAACACCGTCCGCGACAGCGGGCAGTGATAGCGGTGATAGGCGCCGGCGATCTCGAAGAAGGTGCCCTCGCCCGTCCTCATCGGCGCGTCGTCCCATGTGAGGTGCGGCGCCGCCGCGTCCGCGCCCGAGGGCAGGAGCGGCACGATGGCGGCGTAGTCGCCCCCGGCGCCGATCGCCGGGTCGTAGCGCAGGCTGGCGTCGTAGATCTCGGCGACGAGATCGCACTTGCGCAGGCCCGGTTCGACCACCTCCACGATGCGCGCATGCATCCGTTCCACAAAGCGCGCCGCGAACCGCATGTAGTCGAATTCGCGCGGCGACTTCACCGCCCGCTGCCAGTTCACCAGTGCGGTCGCGTCGACGAAACGCGCATTCGGCAGGCTGCGTTGCAGCGCGGCGTAGGCGGCGGCCGAGAACCAGTAGTTGTCCATCTCCACGCCGATGCGCAGACGATCCCAGCCGCGGCCGGCGATGACGACCTCGGCGAGATACTCCATCGGGTGGCGCACCGCGCGACTGCACGTAGTGGTCGGGGTAGCCGGCGATGTCCGCCTCGGCCATGAAGCAGTGCGCTTCGCGCCGTTCGCGTCCTGCCCCCGCCCGAACCAGACCGGGTCGCCATCCAGCGCCAGCAGCACGCCCTGATGCACGTAGAACGACCAGCCGTCGTATCCGGTGAGCCACGCCATGTTCGAGGGGTCCGAGCAGATCAGCAGCTCGACCCCCTTTGCCTGCATCGCCGCCCGGGTCTTGGCGATCCGCGCCGCATACTCGTCGCGCTCGAAATGCAAGGTCGCCTCGGTCATACGTCTCGCCCCACTTCTCTTTTGTCTCAGTTCCCGAAATCGGCGCCGACACCCGCCGCTTCGGCGCGCTCGCGCGCCAGCGTGGCGATCACCGTGTCCTGGTGCCGCCGCCTCGGCCCTGGCCACGTCGCCCCCAAAAAACGCCTCGCGGGTCGGCCGCACCAGCGCCAGCTCCCGCAGCTGCAGGCGCGCCTGCAGCCCGGTCCTGAGGATCGCGACGCGCGCGTCCTCCCGCGCCAACGCCCGCGCCGCCACTGCGCCGGCGGCCGCCACTGCGCACGTCGGTCAGGTAGCCGTTGTCCAGCAGCAGCGCCTCCACCCGCCCGGTGCGGGCCGAGAACAGGATCATCGTCCGGAGGTCGAAGGCAACCCGATCTTCGGGTTGTCGAAGAACCCCGGCTAAACCTTGATCGCGGAGCTCGCCACGCCGGGCACATGGGCGGTCTTGACGTCCACCTCGCCGTTGAACTCGGCGATCTCCATCGACAGGATGCGGCGGCATCGCCACCGCGCCCCGCCAGCGGCCGGAAACCCTCGCCAGATCGAGCGGGACCAGCCGCCGCAGCTCCGTCTCGGTCAGGATGCGCTCGATCCGCGGCGCATCTACCGCCTGAGCCGGGCGCTGAGCTTCGGCATGGTCGCGGTCAACCGCACAAAGGTCACCGGCGCGCCGGTTCCCTTCGGCGGCATGAAGCAATCCGGCCTCGCCCGCGAGGGTGCGCGCCACGGCCTCGAGGCCTTCACCGACATCAAGTACGTCTGCCGCGACTGGGCCTGACGAGAGAGGGAACGACCATGCTGACCAACGACACACTCGCCCAGTGGGACCGTCAACGTCGGCTACGGCCGGCCCGAGATCGCCGAGGCGATCGCCGCCCGGCCCGCCAGCTCGACTACTACCACGCCTACGTCGGCCACGGCACCGAGGCGTCGATCACGCTCGCCCACATGATCCTCGACCGCGCGCCCGAGGGCATGTCCAAGGTCTACTTCGGCCTCGGCGGCTCGGCCGCCAACGAGACCAACGTCAAGCTGGTATGGCACTACAACAACATCCTCGGCCGCCCGGAGAAGAAGATCATCTCGTGCTGGCGCGGCTACCACGGCTCCGGCCTGGTCACCGGCTCGCTCACCGGCCTCAAGCTCTTTCACGACCGGTTCGACCTGCCCTTGGCGCGCATCCTGCACACCGAGGCGCCCTTCTACTTCCGGCGCCGGGACCTGGCCCAGTCCGAAGCCGAGTTCGTCGCCCATTTCGCGGCCGAGCTCGAGGCGCTGGTCGAGCGCGAGGGTGCCGGACACCATCGCCGCGTTCATCGGCGAGCCGGCCCTCGGCACCGGCGGCCTCGTCCCGCCGCCCGCCGGCTACTGGGAGGCGATCCAGGCGGTCCTGCGCAGGCACGACATCCTGCTGATCGCCGACGAGGTGGTTACCGGCTTCGGGCGGCTCGGCTCGATGCGGGGCTCGCAGCACTACGGCATCACGCCCGACATCATCACCATCGCCACGGGCCTGACCTTCGCCTACGCGCCGCTCTCGGGCTCGATCGTGGGCGACAGGGTCTGGAAGGTGCTGGAGCAGGGAACCGATGCGTTCGGCGCCATCGGCCACGGCTGGACCTACTCGGCGCATCCCATCGGCGCCGCGGCCGCCATCGCAAATCTCAAGCTGGTGGATGAACTCGGGCTGGTCAGGAACGCGGGCGAGGTCGGCGCCTACCGCAAGGCGGCGCTGACGGATACCGTCGGCGCCCACCCGAACGTCGGCGACATTCGCGGCGAAGGACTGCTCATCGCGGTCGAGTTCGTTGCCGATCGCGAGGGCCGGCGCTTCTTCGACCCCGCCGACAAGGTCGGCCCGCGGATCGCCGCGGCCCTCCTCGCCGAGGGCGTGATCGCCCGCGCCATGCCCGAATGCGACTTCATCGGCTTCGCCCCGCCCGTCTGCCTGACCCAGGCCGAGGCCGACATCGCGGCGTCGGCCCTGGCCAAGGCGGTCCGCTCCGCGCTCTGACGCGACGCCCCGCCACCTGGATCAGACCGGGTGGCGGGTCCCGGCGTGAGGAACAGCACCCTTTTCCCATACGGATTCCATATGGATCATACGCTACCCATATCGAGCGAACCCTCGAGGCGACCGGCCGGACGTACGCATCCGAGGAAGCCGAGACAAGTATCGACGAGGAAAAATGCGGACCAGTTGCAACAGAATCAGATACTTCAGAAGCAGAAGATCAGAAAGTCCAGGTGATGTTTGCGCGAAGGGCATTGTTACTTCCATCCTTGGCGAGTTGCCCGAAGTAAGACGCCCCACAACCGCTTTCGGGCTCACCTGGATATCGATCCCCGCATCAATCAGGGCCGTGTCCCGCATCAGACCCGACCCCGTTGACCGTAAAACCATCCCCGCTTGCATCGGCATACGCCAGCGCCGCATCCGTCGACAGGTCACCAAACGCGCTCTGCCACGCAGCAGACAGGCGGGGCGAGACGATCGTCCCGTTAGCCATGGGGTAGCTCGCCGCGGCACGCAGCCCGATGGTCGTGGTTCCGTAATCGGAGGAAGAGCCGCTCCCGGTGAACGCGGCGTCGCCCCCGCTCTCGGTGAAGCCATCGGCGTCGAGGTGCACCATCGCCAACCCGAAGAAGGGCTCCAGTTCGACCCTCTGGGTGACCACGCCGTAGCCCACTTCGCCGAACACCTGGGAGACATTGGTGTCGTAGTCGGCGCTGGTGGTGTCGGTGTAACCGGGGAAGCTCACCGTCCTCGTGGTATCGACACTGCCCGCCGCGTAGGACGCGCCGGCCCGGAAGTTCCAGGCGCCGACCTCCGCGCCGCTGTAGGCGGCGATAGGTAGGTGTCGGCGTCGGCAGAACTGTTCAGGGCATCGACACTCGTGTCGGACTGACTTCGCCGGCGGCGACACCGACCACGCCGTTCAATTCGACCGACATGTCGACGCCGCCGAAGATGCCGCCGAAGTTCGACTTTGCCTCGGACACTCCGGAGCCGCCGTTGTATGTGCTTCGCGCGCCGAGCGCCTGGCCCCAGAACGTCACGACCCGATCTACCCCGGGAGCGACCGGCACAATGAAGTTCATGCGCGGGACACCGAAGCCGTCGGCGTGTCGCCGCGAAGGCCGGTCAGGAAGCTCTGGTTGGTTCCGAAGTCCAGCGTGCGGTAGTCGAGCGTCTGTGCGCCGAGCGGCGCAGTCGGATAGGACCAGAAGTTAGCCAGCGCGAGCGCAACCGACCATGGTCCGAGCTTCTGCCGAGTTGCGAATCGATGCACGTCCAAATTCTGAGGCAAGGCCACAGAATTCAATGAGTGTTGGTTGTGAAAAGATCGCTGTGCGTGGAAAGATTCTTTGCGAAGCTTGGGATTTTGACGTCCTGTTGTCGCAAGGCCGTCCGGATTCGGACGCAGTCGCGATAATAGTCCCGCGAGATGTCGGCCAAATGCTACCCCGCGAACCTACGTCGCCAGGGGCGGAGATCCGGCTTATGGGCGTCTTGGCTCCGCCCCTGCTCGCGGCTCCCAACCACGACGGATAAGGCGGCCCTCGTCGAGATGTTGAGGTCCCTCAGGCTCTTCCGGGACTTTTACCTGTTTCCGAACCAGTTCTGGACTTCCTCTGCGAGTTCGGCAATTGACCGGAGCAAGGTCTCCCGGAGGGTGCGTGTGAGGTCTGCTCCTGGTGGAGCGACGACGAGGCAGGCACTGACTGGTCGCGTAAAGGGAGGTGCCCACTGGACGACAACCTGGAGTTCGATAGCGCCACACCCGCCACTACCGCGGCGGTCGTGCTTTCCGATGCAGCGCAGGCCGTCGCGGAGGGCCTTCGGCGCCCCTCGGTCTCGCCCAACCTGGTGGGTGCGGTTGCGCTCGGTTGTGACACGGTAGCGCTCGGGGTCGGGCTCTGGTTCGCCGTCTTCGCATCCGCTGGCGATACCTTTGCGCCCCTCAAGACTGCCGGCCTCGCGGTCTGCCTGGCGCTCGGTGTTACGCTGGCGGGTTGGCTGCTGGGGTGGTTTCGGCTGCGGGAGCTCAGGCGTTTCGGACATGGCGCCACAAGGCTCTTGTGCCTCGCGGTCCCGATGGCCGTCATTGCTGGCGTAGACCCGCTCGCACTCCTGCTTGTTGTCGGCTTCCTGCTCCCTGCCCATGGACTCGGCGCTCTTCTGGCGGGATCGGCGCTGGATTTCGGCGTCACGGAGCGGCGCGCTATCATTGTGGGCGGTGGCGAGCGGGCGCTCGGGTCATGGCGGAGCTGGCGGCCGCGGGCGCGGACATCCGGGTCTGCGGCATCTTCGACGATCGGGACGACGACCGCTCCCCGCCGGTCATGCGCGGGGTGCCAAAGCTCGGTACCCTGTCCAGCCTCATAGCGTTCGTGCGCGCTGCCGAGATCGATCTCCTTGTGGTCACGCTGCCGCTGAGCGCTGACCGGCGCATCCGCGAGATCCTGAAGGCGTTCGAGGTCCTGCCGGTCGACGTGCGGCTATCGGACTTCTCCGACGATCCCGCCTTTGCGCGCCGCCGGCTCTCGGTCGAGCGCGGCGGCGGCGGCCTGATCGACGTCATGTCGCGGCCGCTCCGGCAGCGGCAGCGCGTTGTGAAGCGGGTACTCGATATCGTCGGGGCGGCGACGGCTGTCCTGCTGCTGTCGCCGCTGCTTCTTGCCACCGCCCTGGCGATCCGGCTGGAGACGCGGGGGCCGATCCTGTTCCGCCAGCCCCGGCACGGCTACAACCACCGCCCCGTCGTCGTATGGAAGTTCCGCTCGATGTACGCCGAGGACTGCGATCCCGCCGCGCGCCGGATCGTGACCCGTGATGATCCCCGCGTCACCCGGGTTGGGCGGGTGATCCGGCGATGGTCGATAGATGAGCTTCCTCAGCTGTTTAACGTCCTCTCGGGCGACCTGTCGCTCGTCGGGCCGCGACCGCATGCCCTCGACGCGATGTCGAGTCGCCATGAGTCCTTCGACGCCATCGTCGATGGCTACGCCGCCCGCCACAAGGTCCGCCCCGGAATCACCGGCTGGGCGCAGATTCATGGCTGGCGCGGCGAGATCGACGATCCGGTGGCGCTCCGGCGCCGCGTCGAGCACGACCTCCACTACATCGAGAACTGGTCGATCTGGCTCGATCTCCGCATTCTTGCGCTCACGCCGTTCAGCCTGACGGATGCGCGGCATGCGTACTGAGCGGCGGAGGAGGGCGGGTTCGAGCGGAACTTCGGGTGTGGACGAACGCCGGGGGCCTTATTTTCTTGCGTTTGCGACGACGACCCTGAACGGCGCTACCGCGTCGCGGGCGAGCTGGTCGGCGCGTTCGTTTTCCGGGTGGCCGGCGTGGCCCTTGACCCAGTCCCAGGCGACCTGGTGGCGGGCGGCGGCGGTGTCGAGGCGGCGCCAGAGGTCCTCGTTCTTGACCGGCTTGCGGTCGGCGGTGCGCCAGCCGTTCTTTTTCCAGCCGTGAATCCAGCGGGTTACGCCGTCGCGGACGTAGGCGCTGTCGGTGACGACGGTGAGCGTCGTGGGCCGCTCCAGCGCCTCGAGGGCGGCGATGGCGGCCATGAGCTCCATGCGGTTGTTGGTGGTCTGCGCCTCGCCGCCGGAGAGCTCGCGGGTCTTGAGCGCGCGCTCGCCGTCGCGGGCGACCAGCACGACGCCCCAGCCGCCGGGGCCGGGATTGCCGGAGCAGGCGCCGTCGGTGTAGGCGAAGACTTGCGGCAAGCTCAGGCGACCCGGGTGCGCAGGATGCGCGGGACCTTGAACTCGACGTTTTCCTGGGCGGTCTCGACCAGTTTCTCGGTGACGTCGTAGCGGGCGCGGAAGGCGGCGAGGACCTCCTCGACCAGCACCTCGGGGGCGGAGGCGCCGGCGGTGATGCCGACGGCGCGGGCGCCGGAAAGGGCGCGCCAGTCGATGTCGGCGGCGCGCTGGACGAGCTGGGCGTAGCCGCAGCCGGCGCGGCGGCCGACCTCGACAAGCCGTTGGGAATTCGAGGAATTCGGGGCGCCGATCACCAGGAGGGCGTCGACCTTGGGGGCCATGGCCTTGACGGCTTCCTGGCGGTTGGTGGTGGCGTAGCAGATGTCTTCCTTGTGCGGGCCGACGATCGCCGGGAAGCGGGCGCGCAGGGTGGCGACGACCTCGGCGGTGTCGTCGACGGAAAGGGTGGTCTGGGTGATGTAGGCGAGGCGCTGCGGGTCGGTCGGGGCGAGGGTGGCGACGTCGGCGGGGGTCTCGACGAGGAGGACGGCGCCGGGGGGGAGCTGGCCCATGGTGCCGATGACCTCCGGGTGGCCGGCGTGGCCGATCATCACCATCTGCAGGCCGTTCTCGTGGTGGCGCTCGGCCTCGCGGTGGACCTTGGAGACCAGCGGGCAGGTGGCGTCGACGTACAAGATGTTGCGGGCCTCGGCCTCGGCGGGGACGGATTTTGCGACGCCGTGGGCGGAGAAGACCACCGGGCGGTCGGGGGGGCAGTCGGACAGCTCCTCGACGAAGACCGCGCCCTTGGCCTTGAGGCCGTCGACCACGAAGCGGTTGTGGACGATCTCGTGGCGGACGTAGACCGGGGCGCCCCACTTCTCCAGCGCCATCTCGACGATCTTGATCGCCCGGTCGACGCCGGCGCAGAAGCCGCGCGGGGCGGCGAGGTAGAGGGTCAGGGGCTCGGCCATTTCCGGGGGAGGTAGCATGGGGGAGGAGGGGTGAAAAGGCGGGATTCCGGCGGGAAGGGCGGGATGGCGGTTTTTGTGAGTGTTAACAGCGGTTTGGGGGGGCTGGAATGCGGCTGGAAAGTGGCTGGAACCTGGCTTGCCACTTCTTAATCTCGGCTTAATCGTTAACGGCCCCAAGGGGTGGCCTTCGGTATAGAGAGTGCCGAGCGGAAGGGGGCGCCGGTCCTGCGGGGGCGGCGGAGCAAAGCAATCCACCGGGAAGGGACTCCGCAGAAACACTCTCGCGTCCCGCCATGCGCGTGATAAGTGCATCGAGGCCCCCGGGGTAGTGGCATGCCAACCACGTTCATATTCGTCCATGGCGGATTCGGATCGCCGGCGGAACTCGCTCCGGCCGCGCCCTATCTGGAGTCCAGAGGACACCGCGTCGTCAACGTCGATCTGCCTTCGGAGCGGCCTGATGCCACCTTGGACGACTATGCAAGCGCCGTCTGCCAAGCGATGGAGAGCACTTCAGGCGCTCGCATCCTCGTCGCCCATTCGGCAGGTGGCGCCACGATTCCTCTGGTCGCCTCCCGGGTCGCGGTGGACCGCCTCGTCTTCGCCGCCGCGATCGTGCCTGCACCTGGGCAGTCCATCTATGAGGCCGTCGGTCCCGACACACAGGCGGCGATCATGTCGGTGTCAATCGATAATGGCGATGGGACGCGATCCTTCGATTTCGATTTGCTGTCCTCGCTGGCGCCACCGGAACAGCGTGAAGCCTATCTGGCCTTCCTGCGAGCGACCCAGCGAAAACAGGGGATGCGGGCGGTGAACCAGCCTTGGCCCGGCACCGGCATACCTGACGTCCCGCGCTCCTATATCCTGTGCACCGAGGACCAGATCATTCCCCCCGAACGGCAGCGCGCCTTCGCTGCGCTGCTCGGCGTCACCCCGATCGAGATTGCCTCGGAGCACTCGGTATTCGCCGTGAAACCACAGGAACTCGCAGGCATTCTCGATTCCCTTGCGGGTTGATCTATCGGGATCTCCGGCCAGTCGCCGGTTCCCGGCCTCGAGGTGCGTTGCTCGCCGGCGAGATCCTTTGTTCCGCCTAAGCACGGATCATCATCGAGAACGCGCGACGCTTCCACATAATGGAGTGCGCGGCGTGACGGGCAGTGCAGCAGCGGCGGGCCGCTGAGCGGGTCGATGAGCTTTGCCGGCGCAACGCTGGCGGCGCTGGGGATCACACCGCAGCTATGCCTAAGCGCTCCGAACGACATGGTCACCGTGCCATTCGCGGCGATCCCGCTTCCGGCCACCCTGCCGCTCCTGCTCGCGGCGCTCGGTCTCGCGGCCCTCGCGGGGCGGCGGCCTGACCGCCACCCTCGTCAGGCTGGCGGCGGCCCCGGTGGTGAAGCCCTCGACGAATACTGCACCCTCTGCCTTGAGGCCGTCGGCGACGTAGCGGTTGTGGACGATCTCGTGGCGGACGTAGACCGGAGCGCCCCACTTCTCCACCGCCATCTCGACGAGCTTGATCGCCCGGTCGACGCCGGCGCAGAAGCCGCGCGGGGCGGCGAGGTAGAGGGTCAGGGGCTCCGCCATGGGCGGGGAGGTAGCATGGGGGAGGTGGAGAGGAAGCGGGGATTTCCGCGGACGGTGGTTAGATAGTGATTTCAATGCTTAACGGCGGATCGTTAGATGCACACATTATGCACAACGCATGCACAACGCGTATGCTGAGGGTTTTTGTCGGGATTGAAGGGTGGACGGTCGGCAAGGGGGTGGCCAGGCGGGTAGGGGTTGTCGAGGGGGAGGGGGGTGCCCGTATGGACGTGGAGCTTGTCTTGGCCGCAGAGGAATTCCTCGCGGACACCTTTCAGATAGCCTTGGAGGACGGCTTGCGGGAAGCCCTTCGGAAAGTCATTCCGGTAGTCGAATTGCGACTTCACAACGCGCCAAGCGAAGGGTTCGAGCCCTTCTGGCGGCGTCACCCAGCAGTTCCAGACGTGCAGCGGTGAAGTCAAGAGCGTCTCCGCGTTACCAATCATTTCGTCCAGACTGGATTGCGTCACGTCTTGGGCACCACGAAGATCGGCATAGTGGGCCGCCGATGCCCGGTTCGATGCGCCCGTCCATATTGATCTTCTCAGGTCGGAAAAGCGGAGATCCGCGCCCTCCAACCGCGCCGAGCTCAAGTCCGCCCCCTCCAACTCCGCCCAGCTAAGGTCCACACCTTCCAATCGCGCGTGTTGGAGATACGCCCCCTGCAACTGTGCCCAGCGGAGGTCCGCCCCTTCCAACTCCGCCCCTTCCAAGTTCGCCCCCTCCAACCGCGCCCGTCGGAGGGTCGCCTCCTCCAACCGCGCGTCGTAAAGGTTCGCCCCTTCCAACCGCGCCTCGTCGAGCTCCGCCCCGCTCCATCCGTGCCCGTTGGCGCCTCTAAGGGTCGCCTCCTCCAATCGCGCTCCGCGGAGGTTCGCCCCCTCCAACCGCGCCCCGCTGAGGTCCGCGCTGATGAGAGTAAGGCCCTGCCCTTCCACGCGGCGAAGGTCACGGCCGGATAGGTCGAGGTGTGGCAGATCGGCGATGCTGCTGAGGCGCTCTTCCCCCCAGTCGGAGGCGAAGCGCGCGTCCAGAGAGGCAAAGGCGTCGGTACAGGGGGCACCGCGGGAGATCCGATGCGCGTCGCACCATTCGCCACGCTCTACGACGAGTGATGCAGAGGGCGGCTCGTCGCGGTCGGGAGGGGAGGCCGCAGACGGCCATGTCGAGCCCTGCGCGACGGCACCAAGCCTCGCGGTAGGCCTGCCGCGCCGTCTCTCGAGTGCGCCAGCCATCGGGCAGGGCGACCAACTCGACCCCGGCGAGGTCGGTGCGGGCGAGCGGGTTCCACGGGGCACCCGGCTTGATCCAGCGGCCGATGACAGGGGCGGCGCTGGTCACGTCGAACCAGTCCAACTTCGGGATCCATGGCGCGTCGGCGATCCAGTCGGCCTGGTCTTCTTCGCGGGCGAAGACAGGCTGGCCGCTCAGGCGCTCGCCGAAGTCGATCAGGCGGCCCGCGAGGTGGTCGGAACCGCCTTCGGTGCGGAGCCAGCTGACGACGATAGTTGCGAGGACGAAGATTAAGGCCAGGGCGACTTCGCCACCAGGGCCGGGAGGGCGCGTCGCGGCGGAAGCGGGACAGCCAACCGCGGGCAGTGCGCCAACTGGTGAGGCCGGCATGGAGGGAGAGGAGGAAGCAGGCGGCGAGGAGGAGGGTGAGCCACTCGTTGTGGGCGGGCATGGAGCGCCACCAGAAGCCGAAGAGGACGAGGGGCCGGCGGCCCAGACGAGGAGGAAGCTGGCGACGTTGCCGAGGGCGAGGAAGGGGCGGGCGGGGGTGTAGGGGCCGCCCTTGCGGGTGAGGGCCCAGTCGTTGACGAGCCAGGGGTTGAGGTGGTCGCCGAGGGGGTGGCCGTCGATGCGCGGGGTGTCGGCGTCGGCGATGGCGTCCCAGAGCTTCAGGAGGATGATGTGGAGGTAGATGTAGAGGGCGGCGGCGAGGATGGGGGCGAAGATGAAGAAGCTGGCGGTGGGGATGGAGACGTTGACGAGCGGGAGCTGGGTCTGGCGGGAGGGGACGAAGAAGTCGGCGTCCTCGACGCCGAGGAGGGTGACGCCGATGAAGGCGAGGTAGCCGAGGAGGGCGATCCAGGAGGTCCGCGCCATGGCGGAGACCTGGTTGATGCGCTCGATCTGGGCCTTGCGGTTGGCGGGCATGGGCGGTCCCGGCGGGGAATGGGGCCGAGGGTAGCATGGCGGGGCGGGGGAAATCACCGGGGTGGTGGGCGTTGGGGGGTCGAGGAAGTCGTGACGGTGGGGAGGGCGCCTGCGCGCGCGGGGAGATGTCGTGTGAAGTATATTTGGAAGTATATTTGGGAAATAGGGTGGAAGTAAGGTGAAACGGTGCCCGCGCAACATTTCGTTGCGCGTGTCGCTGGCGGGGCCGGTGGCGTTCTTTCTCTGATGTTGCGATTGCGTGCGTTCTTCAGCATGGCCGGAGGCAGCGAGCGCGTGGGCTGGCGCTCTTGCGCTGACCGGGCGGGGCGTGTCATGGCTTCGGGCCGGGAGGCGCGAACGGGGGCGAGATGGCTGAGCTCGGCGTGGAACTGCCGGACTGGACGCCGCCGCCCTGGCCCGGGCCGATGCGGCGGGACGGGCGCTATGCGCGGCTGGAGCCGCTGGCGCCGGGGCACGCCAAGGCGCTCTTCGCCGCCAACCGGGCGGATGACCGGGTCTGGGACTATCTGCCCTACGGGCCGTTCGCCAGCGAGGCGGCCTATGCCGCCTGGGTGGTGCAGATGGCGGGCAAGGCGGATCCGCTGTTCTTTGCCGTCATCGACCGCGAGCGGCGGACGCCCTCGGGGGTGGCGAGCCTGATGCGGATCGCGCCCGACGCGGGGTCGATCGAGGTGGGGCATATCTGCTGGTCGCCGGCCTTGCAGGGGACGCGGGCGGCGAGCGAGGCGATCTATCTCTTCGCCGACTGGGTGTTCCGCGAGGGCTACCGGCGCTTCGAGTGGAAGTGCGACGCCCTGAACCGGCCGAGCCGGCGGGCGGCGGAGCGGATGGGGTTCTCGTTCGAGGGGATCTTCCGGCAGGCGGCGGTGGTGAAGGGGCGCAACCGCGACACCGCCTGGTTCGCCATGACCGACGGCGACTGGCGCTGCCTGAAGCCGGCCTGGGAGGCGTGGCTGGAGCCGGCGAACTTCGACGCCGCGGGGCGGCAGCGGGTGGCGCTGCGCGATCTCACCACGCCCTGCCGGGTGGCCTCGGACCCGCCCTGATGGCGCGGCGCGGCGCGATCCGGCGCTGGCAGCGGCGCTGGAAGGACGGCTGGGTCGGCGATCTCGACGCGCCGGGGGCGCGGCGGAACGCGGCCATCGACATGCTGGTGTTCGACCACGGCCTCCTGCGCAAGGCCTGGCGCAACGAGCACGAGGTGGACGGCGGGGTCTGGCGGTCGAACCAGCCCGATCCGGGGACGATCCGGCGGCTGGCGGGGCAGGGGTTCAAGGCGATCCTGAACCTGCGCGGGGCGACGGAGTACGGCTCGTACCTGCTGGAGCGCGAGGCGTGCAAGGCGGCGGGGATCGAGCTCGTCGACTTCAAGCTGACCTCGCGGTCGCTGCCGAGCCGGGCGGAGATCCTGGCGCTGGACGATCTCTTCGCGCGGCTGCCGCGGCCGTTCCTGATGCACTGCAAGTCCGGCGCCGACCGGGCGGGGTTCGCGGCGGCGCTGTACCTGATGCTGCGCAAGGGGCTTTCGCCCGAGGAGGCGCGGCGGCAGCTGTCGTTGCGCTTCCTGCATGTGCGCGGGGCGGCGACGGGGGTGCTGCACTTCCTGATCGAGCGGTACGCGGCGGAGAGCGCGGTGGAGCCCATGAGCTTCCGGCAGTGGGTGGAGACGCGCTACGACCCGGAGGCGCTGATGGCGGCGTACCGGAGCGGCGGGGCGGCGGACTTCCTGGTGGACCGCGTGCTCGGGCGGGAGTGAGGGAGGCGGCAGTTGCCGCCGATTTGTGCGCGCAGGTGCGCGCATTGTTTCTTTGCTTGCGATGCGCCTGTGGGCGCATCGCGTCCTGCTCTCCAGGTTAGCAAGCCAGTATGAAAGCCGGGGGGCGCGGGCCTTGCCGGGGTTGACGGCGGCGGCGGCGGCGGACATGTCCGGCGGCGGCAGAGATTTCCCGTGAAGGTGAGAGAATGGCGAGCCCCGAGGCGCTGGAGTTCCTTCTGACCCGCAGGTCGCGGCCGGCGAAGCTCCTGGCGGCGCCGGCGCCGGGGCGGGAGGACGCTTCTGCGGCTCCTGACCGCGGCGGCGCGGGTGCCGGACCACGGCAAGCTCGAGCCGTGGCGGTTCGTGGTGCTGGAGGGCGGCGGCAAGGCGCGGTTCGCGCGGGCGATCCGGGCGCGGGCCGAGGCGGCGGGGCAGGACGCGGACAAGGGCGCGCTCGCCTTCGAGCAGGCGCCGCTGGCGGTGGCGGTGGTGGGCTCGCCCAAGGCGGCGGACAAGATCCCGGCGCGGGAGCAGATGCTGTCGGCGGGGGCGGTGGCGCTCGGGCTGGTCAACGCGGCGCTGGCGGCGGGGTGGGGGGCGAGCTGGCTGACCGGCTGGGCCGCCTATGACCGCCCGCTGGTGGAGGGGGTGCTGGGGCTCGCGCCCGACGAGTGGATCGCCGGGTTCGTCTACCTCGGGACCTGCGACTTCCCCGCCGCCGGACCGGCCGCGGCCGGACGTGGCGGCGCTGACCACCTGGGTCGAGGGGTGAGCCTGATCGCGGATTTCGGGCGGGCGCTGGCGCAGCTCGGGGATCCGCGGTTCCTGCGCGTGCTGGTCCGGTCGCTGTTGCTGACGGTGCTGGCGCTGGCGGCGGTGTTCTGGGCGGTGGTGCTGGGGCTCGGGTGGCTCCTGCCCGACACGCTGACGCTGCCGTGGATCGGGCCGGTGGGGTTTCTCGACGACCTGGCGTTCTGGGGCGGGGTGGGGCTGATGCTGGTCCTCTCCGTGGTGCTGATGGTGCCGGCGGCGGCGGCGGTGGTGGGGTTCTTCCTCGAGGACGTCGCGGCGGCGGTGGAGGCGCGCTACTATCCCGGGCTGCCGCCGGCGCGCGAGCCGGGGCTGGCGCGGCAGGCGCGGGATGCGCTGGGTTTCCTCGGGCTGGTGGTGGCGGCGAACCTGGCGGCGCTGGTGATCTATCTCTTCGTGCCGCCGCTGGCGCCGTTCGTCTTCTGGCTGGTCAACGGCTTCCTGCTGGGGCGGGAGTACTTCGGGCTGGTCGCGGCGCGGCGGCTCGGGCCGGAGGCGGCGGCGGAACTCCGGCGGCGGCATTTCGGGCGGGTGTGGCTGGCGGGGACGGCGATGGCGGTGCCGCTGTCGGTGCCGGTGCTGAACCTGGTGGTGCCGATCCTGGGGGTGGCGGTCTTCACCCACCAGTTCCAGCGGATGGCGGGGGACGCGCGCCGGCTCTGAAGGGCCGCTTCGCCGCGGCCCTCCAGCAAGGCGGACCTCAGGTGGTCTCGCCGGGCTTCGGGATGACGCGCTCCTTGGCGGCGGCAGTGGTGTCGCCGGTCTGCTTGTACATGCCGTCGCAGGCGAAGGCCGCGCCGCTGAAGCCCACGAGCGTCAGCGCTGTCACGAGTGCGGTAAGGGTCTTCATGGGCAAGCTCCCTGTTGGTTCGTGAGGCCGTGAGCGTAGCAGGCCCGGAAGCGAAAGCCGCTTCACATACGGTTGAAGACGTCGATGTCCTCGACGCTGACGCCGCCCCAGATCAGGAAGGCGCAGACCGCGAGCCAGAGGACGAGGGTGGCGAGCGTCACCCAGAGCATCTTCTTGCGGATCATGGCGTCGACCGGCGCCGAGGCGGGGGTGCCGGGCACCACCTTGCCGGCTTCCTGCTGGGTGGTGAGGCCGATGGGCAGCGCCACCAGGAGGACGACGAACCAGATCACCGCGAAGAGGACGAGGGCGGAGACGACGTTCATGCCTGTTCCAGCTCGACCAGCGTGCCGGTGAAGTCCTTGGGGTGGAGGAAGAGCACCGGCTTGCCGTGGGCGCCGATCCTCGGCGTGCCGTCGCCGAGGACGCGCGCGCCCTGCGCGAGCAGGCGGTCGCGGGCGGCGGTGATGTCGGCGACCTCGTAGCAGAGGTGGTGGATGCCGCCGGACGGGGTTCTTCGCCAGGAAGGCGGCGATGGGGGAGGCGTCGCCGAGCGGGTGCAGGAGCTCGATCTTGGTGTTGGGCAGCTCGACGAAGATCACGGTGACGCCGTGGTCGGGCTCGTCCTGCGGCGGGCCGACCCGGGCGCCGAGGGTGTCGCGGTACTGCGCCGCGGCGGCGGCGAGGTCGGGGACCGCGATGGCGACGTGGTTGAGGCGGCCGATCATGCGAGGAGGACTAGGCCGTTTCCCGCGGGGCGGCAAGGGCGGGACGGTGCGCGCGAAAAGACTGTTGGCTTCCTGGGGCCGTCCGCTCCAAACTCGGGCGGGAAGGCCCGTCGTGGATTCGGCGCATAGCCGGACGGAGCGGGTCCGAACTGGGAGGATGCCATGCCGAACGTCTCGATGACCGTCAACGGCCGCCCCGTGTCCGGCGAGGTGGAAGGCCGGACGCTGCTGGTGGAGTTCCTGCGGGAGGGGTTGCGGCTGACCGGCACGCACGTGGGCTGCGACACCGGTCAGTGCGGCGCCTGCGTGGTGCATGTGGACGGGGTGGCGGTGAAGTCGTGCAACGTCTTCGCGCTCGACCTCGAGGCGGCGGAGGTCCGCACCATCGAGGGCATGGCCAACGCCGACGGGTCGCTGGGGGTGATCCAGGCGGCGTTCCAGACGCATCATGGCCTGCAGTGCGGCTTCTGCACCCCGGGCATGGTGATGACGGCGGCGGCGCTGCTGAACGAGAACGTGGCGCCGAGCGAGGCGGCGATCCGCGCGTACCTGGAAGGCAACATCTGCCGCTGCACCGGGTACCACAACATCGTCAAGGCGATCCAGGCGGCGGCCAGCGAGCTGGGGCCCGACCGGGTCGCGGCGGAATAGGCGCGGGGGAAACATCATGCCCAAGGATCACGGGATCGGCGCGCCGCTGAAGCGCCGCGAGGACGTGCGCTTCCTGACCGGCAAGGGCCGGTACACCGACGACATCAACCGCCCCGGGCAGGCCTACGTGCACTTCCTGCGCTCGGACGTGGCGCACGGGCGGATCACCCGGCTCGACACCGCGAAGGCGGCGGCGATGCCCGGGGTTCTCAGGGTGTTCACCGGCGACGATTTCCGCGACGCCGGGAGCCTGCCCTGCGCCTGGGCGCCGGTCAGCCGCGACGGCTCGGCGCAGCAGGAGCCGCGCCACCCGATCCTCGCCGAAGGGGTGGTGTGCCACGTCGGCGAAGCCATCGCCGGGGTGGTGGCCGAGACCTATGCCCAGGCCCGTGACGCCGCCGAGGCGATCGAGCTCGACATCGAGGAGCTTCCGGCCGTCCTGGACATGAAGGCGGCGCTGGCGGCGGGCTCGCCCAAGGTGCACGAGAGCCTGACCTCGAACCTCTGCTTCGACTGGGGCTTTCTCGAGGCCAACAAGGCGGCGGTGGACGCCGCCTTCGAGACGGCGCATCACGTGACCACGCTCGAGCTCGTCAACAACCGCTGCGTGGCGAACCCGATGGAGCCGCGCTGCGCGGTGGCGGAGTACGACGCCGGGACGGACGAGTACACGCTCTTCACCACCAGCCAGAACCCGCACGTCATCCGGCTGATGATGGGCGCCTTCGTCCTGCACATTCCCGAGGGGAAGCTGCGGGTGGTCGCGCCGGACGTCGGCGGGGGGTTCGGCTCGAAGATCATGCACTACGGCGAGGAGGCGTTCGTCACCCGCGCCGCGCAGGTGCTGGGGCGTCCGGTGAAGTGGACGTCGAGCCGCTCCGAGGCCTTCGTCACCGACGCGCAGGGGCGGGACCACGTGACCCGGATCCAGCTGGCGCTGGACGAGGACGGCATGTTCCTGGCGTTCCGCACCGAGACCCATGCCAACCTCGGCGCCTACCTGCGGCTCTTCTCGACGGTGACGCCCACCTACCTGCACGGGCCGGCCGCGGGCGGGCCGTACCGGACGCCGCTCGCCTATGTGAACGTGAAGGGGGTGTTCACCAACACCGTGCCGGTCGACGCCTATCGCGGCGCCGGGCGCCCCGAGGGGACCTTCCAGCTGGAGCGGGTGGTCGACCAGGCGGCGCGCGAGATGGGGATCGACCAGGTGGAGATCCGGCGGAAGAATTTCGTGAGGCCGGAGGAGTTCCCCTACCAGACGCCGCTGGCGGTGGTGTACGATTCCGGCAACTATCACGCCACCTTGGACAAGTTGCTTGAGATTTCGGATCATGCCGGCTTCCCGGCGCGGCGGGCGGAGGCGGCGGGGCGCGGCAAGCTGCGCGGCTTCGGTTTCGCCACCTGGGTCGAGGCTTCCGGGCTGGCGCCGTCGCAGCTGATCGGGACGCTGGGCGCCCGCGCCGGGCTCTACGAGGCGGCGACGGTCAGGGTGAACCCCACCGGCGGGATCAGCATCTTCACCGGCAGCCACAGCCACGGCCAGGGGCACGAGACGGCGTTCGCGCAGATCGTGGCCGACCGGCTGGGGATCGACGAGGGCATGATCGAGGTGGTGCACGGCGACACCGCGCGCATCCCGTTCGGGATGGGCACCTACGGGTCGCGGTCGGGCGCGGTCGGCGGCTCGGCGATCCTGCGGGCGACCGACAAGGTGATCGCGAAGGCGAAGAAGTTCGCGGCGCACCTGATGGAGGCGTCCGACACCGACATCGAGGTGAAGGACGGGCGTTTCGTGGTGGCCGGCACCGACCGGTCGCTGGGTTGGGCGGAGGTGGCGCTGGCGGCCTATGTGCCGCACAACTACCCGGCCGAGAGCATGGAGCCGGGGCTGGAGGAGACGGCGTTCTACGATCCGTCGAACTTCGTCTATCCCGCGGGCGCCTATGGCTGCGAGGTCGAGGTCGATCCGGAGACGGGCGCCGTGGCGGTCGTCGGGTTCTGGGCGGCGGACGACTTCGGGGTGGTGATCAACCCGCTGATCGTGGCGGGGCAGCAGCATGGCGGCGTGGTGCAGGGGATCGGGCAGGCGCTGCTCGAGCACGCGATCTACGACGCGAGCGGGCAGCTCGTCAGCGGGTCGTTCATGGACTACGCCATGCCGCGGGCCGACGACGTGCCGGGGATCGCGGTGGACCATTCCTGCGTGACGCCCTGCACCCACAACCCGCTCGGGGTGAAGGGCTGCGGCGAGGCGGGGGCGATCGGGTCGCCGCCGGCGGTGGTGAACGCGGTCCTGGATGCGCTGAACGCGGGCGGGATCGCGGTGGCGCATATCGACATGCCGCTCTCGCCCGCCCGGGTCTGGGCGGCGATCCAGGCGGCGAAGTAGGGGAGGCGGGGCATGTACGCATTCGAGTTCGTGAAGCCGGCGACCGTCGAGGAGGCGCTGGCGGCGCTGAAGGGCGAGGACGCGCAGGCGCTGGGCGGCGGGCAGACGCTGATCCCGACGATGAAGCAGCGGCTGGCCAGCCCGGGGACGCTGGTGAGCCTCTCCGGGATCGCCTCGCTCCGGGGCGTGGCGATGAAGGACGGGGCGCTGGCGGTGGGGGGTGGCACGCCGCATGCGGTGGTGGCGCGGGAGGCGGCGGACCACTATCCGGCGCTGGCGGCGCTGGCGGGGCATATCGGCGATCCGGCGGTGAGGAACCGCGGGACGATCGGCGGGAGCCTGGCCAACAACGATCCCTCGGCCGACTATCCGGCGGCGGCGCTGGGCTCGGCTGCGGTGATCGTGACCAACGCGCGCGAGATCGCGGCGGACGATTATTTCCAGGGGATGTTCACCACCGCGCTGGAGCCGGGGGAGATCATCACCGAGGTGCGGTTCCCGGTGCCGGAGCGGGCGGCCTACCAGAAGTTCCACCAGCCGGCGTCGCGCTTCGCGCTGGTCGGGGTCTTCGTGGCGAAGTTCGCCGACGGGGTGCGGGTGGCGGTGACCGGGGCGTCGGAGCAGGGC
Organism: uncultured Alphaproteobacteria bacterium; assembly: GCA_963844375.1. GTDB lineage: Bacteria > Pseudomonadota > Alphaproteobacteria > Rhodobacterales > Rhodobacteraceae > Amaricoccus. The sequence continues at coordinate 146,154 of CAWJOI010000013.1, forward strand.
GTGTTCCGCTGGACGGCGGCGGAGGCGGCGCTGGCGGCGGACTTCCGGGCGGAAGCGGTGAAGGGGCTGAAGGCGGACGCCGAGGGGATGATCGGCGACATGCACGGGACGCCGGAGTATCGCGCGCACCTGATCGGGGTGCTGACGGGACGGGCGGTGGCGGCGGCGGGGTTGACCGCCCGCGCTTCAGCCAGCCAACCGTGCGGCGATGTGGTCGCCGAGCCTGAGCGCGAGCTGGGTGAGGGTGTAGGTCGGGTTGGCGTGGCCGGTGGTGGCGAAGACGCTGGAGCCGCCGATGTAGAGGTTGGCCATGCCGTGCACCCGGCAGTCGGCGTCGACGACGCCGGTGCGGTCGTCGGCGGACATGCGGGTGGTGCCCATGTGGTGCTTGCCGCCGACCTCGTCGTCGACGATGCCGGGAAAGCGCGGCGGGTCGGCGAGGAGCCAGTCGGCGACCTGCAGGCGGCCGATCTCCTGCTCGGCCATGTGCCGGCCGAAGGCGGTCACGGCGGTGCGCATGGTCTGGACGTCGATGTCGGAGAGGCGCCAGTCCAGCGCCACCCGGCGGAGGCCGAAGGCGTCGGTCTCGTCGGCGAGGCGCACCCGGCTGTCGGGATTGGGGGCGGCCTCCTGGGCGTGGCGGATGACGCCGGTCTGGCCGGTGGGCTGCGGCAGGACGAGGCGGTCGGTCAGCGTGCGGTCGATGAAGGGGTCGCGCACGAGCCGTTCGAGGAGGATGTTGAACGCCTCCGGCGGCATGTCCTCGCGGGCGAGGGCGGGCAGATCGTAGGGCCAGATCCAGCGCGGCTCGAGGCGCAGGCCGAAGTTCAGGCAGCCGTGCTCCTGCATGAAGAGCTGGGTCGGGGCGTAGAACTCGCGCTCGCGGACGAGGACGCGCAGGATGCACTCGGCGAGCAGGAAGTGCGGGTGGTCGGCGAAGCAGCGGCCGACCCAGCCGGAGCGGTTGCCGATGCCCTCGGGGATCTGGCTGGTGAAGTTGAGCAGGAGCCGCGCGTTCTCGATGCCGCCGGTGCAGAGCGCGAAGGCGCGGGCGGTGACGGTCAGGCCGGGGTCGGCGGGGTCGTAGCCGCGGAAGACGGCGCCGGTGACGGTGGCGAGCGCATCGTCGAGGCGAAGGTCGACGAGGTTGGCGTTGAGGACGAGGGTGATCCGCGTCGGAGGCGGTGATCTCGGCCAGGTACTTCTCGCCGAAGCGGGTGGTGGGCGTGCTGAAGCGGAACTGGAAGCGGTGGAAGTCGTAGGCCGACTGGCGCACCGGCAGGTCGGGCGCCTCGGTGGCGGAGGGGACGTCGAGGATCGCGTCGGCCTCGGTGCGGTAGGGGTCGAGGTCGATCTGGGCGATCGGCCAGCCGGAGAGGGGGACGTAGGCCCTGGGCAGGAAGTCCACGGCGTCGAGCGCGCGGGTCCAGCCGCCCCAGTGGTTGGAGGTGCCGCCGAAGTAGCGCAGGCGGCAGACGTCGAGGTCGAAGTACTCCATGCCGACGTTGCTGCCGCGGTAGACGTCCTGGCTCTCCTCGGTGATCTCGAGGCCGCCCGCTTCCATGAGCGCCACGCTGGCGCCGGCGGCGGCGAGGCGGCGGGCCAGCGTGATGCCGGCGGGGCCGGCGCCGATGACGCAGACGTCGAAGGGTTGCGCGAGCGGGGTGCGGTCGTCGGTGCCGAGGTCGAGGATCATGCCTTGGCCAGGCGGGTCGCGAGGTGGTCGCCGAGGCGGAGCGAGAGCTGGGTGATGGTGTAGGTGGGGTTGGCGTGGCCGGGGGTGGCGAAGACGCTGGACCCGGCGATGAAGAGGTTGTCCAGCCCGTGCACGCGGCAGTCGCGGTCGACCACGCCGTGGCGCGGGTCCTCGGCCATGCGGGTGGTGCACATGTGATGCTGCCCCCCGACCTCGTCCGCCGTGATGTCGGGGAAGACCACCGGGTCGGTGAAGAGCCACTCGCGCAGGCGGACGCGGCCGCGGTTTTCGGCGGCGAGGTGGCGTCCGAAGGCGGTGGCGGCGGTGCGCATGGTGTGAATGTCGAGATCGCCGAGCCGCCAGTCAAGGACGGGGCGGGCGAGGCCGAGGGCGTCGCGGTCCTCGCCGAGGCGGACGCGGCTTGCCGGGTCAAGCGCCTGCTCGTGGGCGGTGCGCAGGGTGGCGGTAGACGCCAGCGGCAGGTGCTCCTGCGCCACGGCGCGGCGCGGCGGGTGTGCCTCGGAGCGCATGAATTCGAGGAGCGCGAGCTCGAAGGGGGAGGTCAGGCCGATGCGGGCGGCGGAGGCGGGCATGGTGGGCGGCCAGGGACCGGGCTCGAAGCGGAGACCGAAGTTGAGCACGGAGCGGGCATAGATGAACTGTTCGCTCGGGCAGTAGAACTCCAGCTCCGGCAGCGGCTCGCCGGGGAGCAGGACATCGGCGATCTGGAAGCTCGGGTGCTCGCAGAAGTAGCGGCCGACGAGATCGTGGCGGTTGCCGATGCCCTCGGGCGCCTGGCTGCGGAAGTTGAGCAGGAGCCGTGCGTTCTCGATGCCGCCGGTGCAGAGGCAGAAGATGCGGGCGCGGACCTCGAAGCCGGGATCGTCGGCGGCGAGGGAGCGGAAGCGGGCGGCGGTCACGCCCCCGAGGCGGTCGTCGAGGCGGAGGTCCACGAGGTTGGCGTCGAGGCCGAGGTGGATGAGCGGGGAGGCGGCGATCTCGGGGCCGTACTTCTCGGCGAAGAGCGTGGGCGTGCTCCAGCGGAACTGGAAGCGCCGGAAGTCGTAGCCGTCCTGCGTGAAGGGGAGGTCGGTGGCCAGCGTCTCCGGCGGCAGGTCGAGGATGCGGTCGGCCTCGGCGCGGTGGGGGTCGAGGTCGATGCGGCCGATCGGCCAGCCGCTGAGGTCGTTGAACGGCTTGGGGTCGAAGTCGTGGGCGTCGAGCGCCCGGCACCAGCCGCCCCAGTGGTTCGAGGTGCCGCCGAAGAAACGCAGCCGCGCCGCGTCGAGCGGGAAGTAGTCGAGCCCGGCGATCTCGCCCTCGTAGATCTCCTGCAACTCGGCGGTGATCTCGAGGGTGCCCGCCTCCATGAGCGCCACCTCGGCGCCGGCGTCGGCGAGGCGGCGGGCGAGGGTGATGCCGGCCGGGCCGGCGCCGATGACACAGACGTCGAAGGCGCGCGCGAAGGCGCTGCGGTCGGTTGCGGTGTCGAAGTTCATCGCGCGGGTCCCTGCGGGGCAAGCGTCGCGATTGGCACCGAGCGGCCCCCTGCCGTCAAGGGCATGCGCCGCCGGCGGCGGGATGCGGCTCAGGGCAGGCGGAAGCGCGCGGTCAGGAGCCCCTCCGGGGCGGCGGAGAAACCGAGGTGGATCTCGAAGTCGCCCGGCTCGAAGACGGGCTCGAGGTCGGGGCCGGGGTAGGCGAGATCGTCGCGGTCGAGCTGGAAGCGGAGCGCCTCCGTAGCACCGGCGGCAAGCTCGACGCGCTGGAAGCGCTTCAGCTCCAGGACCGGGCGGGCGATGGTCGCGACCGGGTCGCGGAGGAAGAGAAAGACGGTGGCGGCGCCGGGGCGGGCGCCGGCGTTGCTGACGGTGGTCTCGACGGTGAGGCCGGGGGCGAGCGTGACCTCGGGGGCGGAGAGGCTGAAGCGGGTGTAGCCGAGGCCGTGCCCGAACGGGAACTGCGGCGCGTTGGGCAGGTCGAGGTACTTGCTGGTGTAGTGGTCGGCCGGGTTCTCCGGCCGCCCCCCGGAGCGGACGGAATAGGCGATGGGAACCTGGCCCACGTCGCGCGGCCAGGTGACCGACAGGCCGGCGGAGGGCGAAGTCCGCGCCGGTGAGGAGGGCGGCGATGGCATGTCCGGCCTCGCTGCCGGGGAACCAGCAGGCGACCACGGCGGCGGCGCGGGCGAAGATCTCCGGCAGCGCCAGCGGGCGGCCGGAGAACAGCAGGACGGTCACCGGGCGGCCGGCGGCGAGCACGGCCTCGGCGAGCGCGGCCTGGTGGCCGGGGAGGTCGATGCGGGCGCGGCTGGCCGCCTCGCCGCTCATGGCGGCGGCCTCGCCGATGCAGAGGATGACGTGCTCGGCGCGGGCGGCGGCGGCCGCGGCCTCCGGGATGCCGGCGGTGCCGCCGCCCTGGATGGCGGTGCCCGGGACGTGCTCGATCACCGCGTCGGGGAGGGCGAAGCGGAGGCCTGCCAGCACGCTGATCGCCTCGTCGCCGCGGCCGGTGCTGGCCCAGGGGCCGAGCATCTCGCCGCGGGCGTCGGCGAGCGGGCCGACGAGGGCGATGCGGCCGGGGGCGGCGGGGAGCGGCAGGGCGTCGGCGCGGTTGGTGAGGAGGACGAGGCTCTGCGCCGCGGCGCGGCGGGCGGCGGTGCGGTGGCGGGCGGGGATCTCCGGATCCGGGCCGGTGCAGCGGCGGTAGGGGTCGTCGAGGAGGCCGAGGCGGGCCTTGAGGTCGAGCACGCGCAGCACGGCGGCGTCGATGGCGGGCATGGCGGCGAGGCCGCGGTCGAGCGCCTCGGGCAGGCCCTTCTCGAAGGCGAAGGACATCATGTCGATGTCGACGCCGGCGTTGAGCGCGAGCGCCGCGGCCTCGGCGCGGTCGGCGGCGACGCCGTGGCGGATGAGCTCGCCGATGGCGCCGTAGTCGCTGATGACGACGCCGGTGAAGCCCCAGCGCTCGCGCAGGGTGTCGGTGAGCAGCGGGCGGTGGGCGGTGACCGGCACGCCGGCGATGTCGGTGAAGCCGGGCATCAGCGCGGCGGCGCCGGCGGCGATGGCGGCGCGGAAGGGGGGGAGGTAGATCTCCGCGAGCGCGCGCTCGGAGATGTCGACCGGGGCGTAGTCGCGGCCGGCGGCGCTGGCGCCGTAGGCGGCGAAGTGCTTGGGCGTGGCGGCGAGGCCGGAGAGGGCGTCGCCCTGGAAGCCGCGCACCTTGGCCTCGGCGAAGCGGGAGCCGACGGTGGGGTCCTCGCCGGGGCCTTCGGCGATGCGGCCCCATCGCGGGTCGCGCGAGAGGTCGAGCATCGGCGCGAAGGTGAGGTCGAGCCCGGCGCCGACGGCCTCGGCGGCGGCGAGGCGGGCGGTCTCCTCCCAGAGGGCGGGGTCGAAGGCGCAGGCCTCGGCGAGCGGGATGGGGAAGACGGTGCGGAAGCCGTGGATGACGTCGAGGCCGAAGAAGAGCGGGATGCCGAGGCGGGTCTCCTCGACGGCGCGGCGCTGGGCCTCGCGCACCGCCTCGCGGCCCCAGAGGTTGAAGAGGCTGCCGACGCGGCCGGCGCGGACGAGTGCCGGGATGTCCTCGACGCCGGTGGGGCCGGTGACGGTGTAGCCGGCGGTGACCATGGTGAGCTGGCCGAGCTTCTCGGCCAGCGTCATGTCGGCGAGGAGCCCCGCGAGGTCGGGCCGGGACGCGGCGAGGAGCGGCAGGCCGGCGCCGGCGGCGAGGAGGCCGAGGACGCCGCGGCGGCCGATCAGCGGGCCGGTCACGGGCCGATCACCGGGGCAGGTACGCGAAGGTGGCGAAGTCGGCCGGGCAGGCGCGGCCGGAGGTGTCGAAGGCCACGAGGCCGACGAAGGCGCCGGTGAAGGAGCCGTGCTCGCCGCGGCCGCCCTCGTCGGAGATGACGGAGGCGTCGAGCTCGGGGCCGGCGGGCATCCACTCGCCGCCGGTGCGGAAGAAGAACTGCTGGGTGGCGTCGGTGACCTCGACGGCGAGGTCGACCGGGCCGTCGGGGAGGGGGATCGGCGGGTGGAGCGGGAAGCTCAGGCGCCCGTCGGGCCAGTCGCCGGGGCAGGAGAGGATGGTGAGGATGCGGCCGAGGGCGGCGTCGAAGCTGACGGCGAGGAAGTGGAACTTGGAGCGGTTGTAGTAGGTCGTGAGGCCCGCCGCCTGCTGGTAGGTGTCGGGCGCGAAGGCGGTGAGGCGGGTCTCGGCGCGGTAGCGGAAGTGCTGCTGGCGGCGGGCGACCAGCGCCTGCTCGAACCAGCTGCCGATGGACTCGCGGCCATGCAGGCGCAGGGCGTCGCCGGTCAGGGTGAAGATGCGCTCGGGGTAGGGGGTGCGCAGCCACTGGAAGTCTTCCGGCAGGCTGGGGCCGTCGAAGCGGTACTCGATGGGGCGCTCGGGCTCGGGCTCCGGCGCGCCGGGCGGGGCGGGGACCTCGACGGCGGGGACGAGGCCGCCCTGCTCGAGGTAGAGCCAGCCGTCGTCGCGCCAGACGCATTTCTGGATCGCGGTCTCGCGGCCGAGGGGCGAGCGGCGGATGCCGGGGAGCGGGCGGCTGCAGAGGTGGGTGTGGTAGACGAGGCCGTCCGGGGTCTCGACCATCTGGCCGTGGCCGGCGCGCTGCAGGGGCGCGTCGGGCGCGTCCTTGGAGGTGAGGAGGAAGGTGTTCGGGTGCAGCTCGTAGGGGCCGAAGAGGTCGCGGGAGCGGGCCATGGTGACCACGTGGTCGTAGCCGGTGCCGCCCTCGGCGGCGGTCATGTAGTACCAGCCGTCGCGCTTGAAGAGGTGCGGGCCCTCGACGAGCGCGTGCGGCGAGCCGGCGAAGATGTTGCGGATGCGCGCCGGTCAGCTTGCGGGCGACGGGGTCGTATTCCTGGCAGAGGATGCCGTCGAAGGCGGTGCCGCGCGGGCGGCCGCCGACGCTGTCGGTGGTGTGCTTCCACTGCTGGTTCACCAGCCACTTGCGGCCGTCGTCGTCGTGGAAGAGCGAGGGGTCGAAGCCGGAGGAGTTGAGGTAGATCGGGTCCGACCACGGGCCGGTGATCGCGGGGGCGGTGACGAGGTAGTTGTGGGCGTCCTTGAAGTTGCCGTCGAGGCGCTTGACGTCGGTGTAGATGAGCCAGAAGAGGCCGTCGGCGTAGCTGAGGCAGGGGGCCCAGACGCCGCAGGAATCGGGGTCGCCGCGCATGTCGAGCTGGGCGGCGCGGTCGAGCGGGCGCTTGACCAGGCGCCAGTTCACCAGGTCGCGCGAGTGGTGGATCTGGACGCCGGGGAACCACTCGAAGGTCGAGGTGGCGATGTAGTAATCGTTTCCGGTGCGGCAGATCGACGGGTCGGCGTTGAAGCCCTTGAGAACGGGATTGCGGATCATCGCCTCGCCTCCATGTTTTCTCCGCGTCCGGGACACTTGTCAGCTTTGGTCCCGCCGGATAGGTTCCGCCACGAGAGGAATCCCATGGTCCGGTTGATCGCAGTAACACTCGTCGAGCTCGTGGCCAACGCCATCGGCCTCCTGGTGGCCAAGTGGCTGCTGCCCGGGTTCGTCATCACGCCAGCGGGCTTCCTCTGGGTCATCGTCATCTTCACCGCCGCGCGGTTCATCCTGGCGCCGCTGATCTTCAAGCTCTCGTTCAAGTATGTCCGCGCGATCACCGGCGGCATCGCGCTGGTCACGACCTTCGTCGGCCTGCTCGTCACCACCTGGCTGACCGACGGGCTGCAGATCACCGGCTTCTCGACCTGGGTGATCGCGACGCTGGTGGTCTGGCTGTTCGGCGTCATCGCGGTGCTTGTCCTTCCGCTCGTCATCTTCAAGAAGGCGCTGGCGCAGCGGGCCGGGTCGGGGCCGCAGATCCCGCCGATGCGCTAGCGCCCGGCGGCCCGCTTCAGGGCCGCGCCCATCCGCGCGCGCCAGTCCGGCCCCTGGCTCTTGAACCGCTCGACCGTCTCGGGGTCGAGCCGCAGGGTCACGGCGAGCTTGGCGTCCGCCTTGGGCGGCCGGCCGCGGCTGCGGCGGATGCTCTCGGCGAGCTCGGGGAAGACCTCGGCGAAGGGCTTCGCACTGCGCGAGCTCCTCGTCGGTTGCCTCGTGGTTCGTCGGGATCCTCGGCGATCTGGCGCTGGATCTCGGCTCTTCTTCATCGGTGACGCGTCGGGTTCTTCGGCATCATATGCGCTTCCTTTCCTTCCGGCTCGCGCGTCGCATGGAGATGACCGAGACGGCCTCCGTGCCGAGCGGCGCGAAGATCACCGCGACCAACCGCGCCGCCGAACCGGCCGATCGCCTGGAGGCGACCATTGTCGCACCGGGCGACACGATCGCGCGCCTCGAAGAACTCCGGGTCGAGGCCGGCAAAGTCGAACCCGTGCTGGGCGAAGCGTGCGAGCGGCGTTTCGGTTCGTCCCAGAGGATCCGCATTTATTTCCGTACACGAAAAATCCGCCCGCGGGCAACCGGTGCTGCGGCACGGTCACCTTGCCTCCGAGGATCTTGCCCAGAGGTTGATGTCCTCCTCGTTGGCGTAGCGGTCGATCTCGGCGAGTTCGGCCGCGGTGAACTCGAGGTTCCTGACCGCCCCGACGCAGTCCTCGACCTGGCTGGGACGCGAGGCGCCGATCAGCGCCGAGGTGATGCCGCCCTCGCGCAGCACCCAGGCGATCGCCATCTGCGCCAGCGTCTGGCCGCGCGCCTCGGCGATGCCGTTGAGCTTCCGGATGTTGGCGATGGCGCGGTCGTTGAGGAACTCGCGGCGCAGCGACTTGCCCTGGGTGGCGCGGCTGCCCTCGGGGATGCCCTTGAGGTACTTGCCCGTCAGCATCCCCTGCGCCAGCGGCGTGAAGGCGATCGAGCCGATGCCGAGCTCCTGCAGCGTCGCCTTCAGCCCGTCGCGCTCCACCCAGCGGTTGATCATGTTGTAGCTCGGCTGGTGGATCACGCAGGGGGTGCCGAGGTCCTTCAGGATCGCCGCCGCCTCGCGGGTCTTCTCCGAGTTGTAGGAGGAGAGCCCGGCATAGAGCGCGCGGCCCGAGCGGACGGCGGTGTCGAGCGCCCCCATGGTCTCCTCGAGCGGCGTGTCGGGGTCGAAGCGGTGGGAGTAGAAGATGTCGACATAGTCGAGGCCCATCCGCTTCAGGCTCTGGTCGAGCGACGAAAGGAGGTACTTCCGGCTCCCCCATTCGCCGTAGGGGCCTGGCCACATGAGGTAGCCGGCCTTGCTCGAAATGATGAGCTCGTCGCGGTAGCCGGCGAAGTCGGTCCGGAGGATCTCGCCGAACGCGGTCTCCGCCGATCCCGGCGGCGGGCCGTAGTTGTTGGCGAGGTCGAAGTGGGTGATGCCTGCGTCGAAGGCGGCGCGGCAGATCGCCCGCTTGGTCTCGTGCGGGGTGTCGCCGCCGAAGTTGTGCCAGAGCCCGAGCGAGACCGCGGGCAGCTGCAGGCCGCTGGCGCCGCAGCGCCGGTAGGCCATGCGGCCGTCGTAGCGGGCCTCGTCGGCGCGGTAGGCCACGCTCATACCAGGAGCGCCCGCGCCGCTTCCGGGCCGAGCGGCTCGGGGCGGGTGCAGGTGGTGGTGAGATCGACGAAGGCGCCGGTCTCGCCGGACTTCAGGATCGAGGTCATCACGTCGATGCCGTGCAGCGCCCGCTCCAGCCCGCAGCGCGCCTCGCGGCCCTCGAGGATCGCCACCGCCATGTCGGCGAGGCCGGCGGTGCGGTAGTTGGCATAGCTGCCGTTCGGCCGGATGTCGTTCGCCTTGGCGAAGGGGTGGTCCCACATGGGCACCTCGTTCGCCTTGCCGTCGGGGCCCACCAGCTCGACCGTGCCGCCGAACCAGTTCGGGTCGGGCACGACGATGGCGCCGTCGGTGCCGTAGAGCTCCATCGGCCGGTGGCCGTGGCCCCAGACGTCCCAGCTCGCCCCCATGGTGACCGCCGCGCCGCTCTCGAACTCGAGCAGCGCGTGGATCGTGGTCGGGGTCTTCACCGGGATGGTCTGGCCCTTGCAGCGGGCCTTCCGCGGTGACCGTGCGGGTCGGCGTGGCCGAGTTGGTCAGGGCCGCCACCCGCCTCACCGGGCCGATCAGGTTGATCAGGTTCGCGACGTAGTAGGGGCCGACGTCGAGGATCGGTCCGGCGCCGGGCAGGAAGAAGAAGCCCGGGTTCGGGTGCCAGTGCTCCATGCCGTGGCTCATCACGTGCGCGGTGCCCGAGGTGACGGTGCCGACGCTGCCGTCGTCGATGAGCTTGCGCGCCAGCTGGTGCGCGCCGCCGAGGAAGGTGTCGGGGGCCGACCCGACGCGCAGGCCCCTGGCGTCGGCGATCTCCTTCAGCCGCTTGCCCTCGTCGATGGTGAGGACGAAGGGCTTCTCGGAATAGACGTGCTTGCCCGCCTCGAGCGCCATCAGGGTGACGCCGTAGTGCGCGTCGGGGATGGTGAGGTTGATCACCACGTCGACGTCCGGGTCGGCGAGGAGCTCGTCCATCGTCTCGGCGCGCACGCCGAACTCCTGGGCGCGCGCCTCGGCGGCGGCCGGGTTGAGGTCGGTGCAGGCGCGCACCTCGAGGCCCTTGAAGAGCGGGGCGAGCCGGAAATAGGCGGCGGAGATGTTGCCGCAGCCGACGATGCCGATGCCGAGCGTGCCGGTCATGGGTGCCTCCTCAGAGCTTCTGCGGCGGCGGCAAGCGAACGCTCGGCGAAGCGCTTGTCGTCCTTGGGGTTGTCGTGCTCCATCACGTAGTACCGGGCGTTCGTCTGTTCCTTCAGCGCCGCCATCAGCGCCTTCCAGTCGACGGTGCCGTGGCCGACGTCGGCCCAGCCGTCCTCGTCGGCGTTCTCGCCGGCGGGCGCGATGTCCTTGACGTGAACCGCGGTGATGCGGTGCTTCATGGTGCGGATCCACTGCAGCGGGTCGGCGCCGCCGCGGATCACCCAGGCGATGTCGGCCTCCCATTCGAGATCGGGGCCGCCCTCGAAGATCGCGGTCTGCGGCAGCGCGCCGTCGGCGGTCTTCCTGAACTCGAAGTCGTGGTTGTGCCAGCCGAAGCCGAGGCCGGCGTCGCGGTAGGGGGCGGAGGCCTTCTGCAGCCGCTGGCCGAAGGCGTACCAGCCCGGAGCCGCTGTCGGGGCGCTGGTCGGGCATGAGGAAGGGGCAGTAGATCGTCTCGATGCCGACGGCCTTGGCGATCTCGAGCACGCGGTCGGGCTCCTTTTCCAGCTGGTCGATGCCGAAGTGGCCGGTGGGCATCTTGAGGCCGCTGGCGGCGAGGTGCTCGTTGAGTTCGGCGACCTTGCCGGCGTCGGCATAGAGCGCGCCATAGCCCTCCACGTTCCTGTAGCCGGCGGCGGCGACCATCTTCAGGGTCTCGGCGAGCGGCGGGAAGTTGCGCGAGCAGTAGAGCTGGTAGGAAAAGTCGGTCATGTCGCCCTCCGTGGCGGTCAGGTGGTCGCGAAGCTGGAATAGAGGTCGCGGACGGTCAGTTGGATGCCGGCGGGGTCGCCGTCGGCGGGGGTGAAGGTGATCTCGGCCGGATGGCCGGGAAAGAGCGCGATGGCGTTGGTCGAGAACCGGCCCGGGCGGTCGGCCTCCAGCGTGGCGAAGAGCGCCACCGCCTCGGCGGTGAGCCGGGCCGTGAGCGTGCCGCCGTCGGTCGTTGTGGTGACACCGATCCTCGGGTCGCGCAAGGCGAGGTGTTTCCAGCGCACCGGCGTGAAGACGTCGCCGCCGGCCATGCCGTTCGAGGCGGTCCAGCGGAAGGCGAGGATCTCGCCGTCCTCGATCGCATCGGCGCGGAACTCGCTCAGCGTCTCGGCGGCGTCGGTGCCGACGGGTGCGCCGGCCGAGGCGAGGGGGCGGTTGCCTGCGCCGTCGAGCGTCACCGCGAAGGCCTCCAGATCCACCTGCACGGCGGCGGCGGTGTCGTTGATCGCGACCAGCCGCAGGGTGCCGAGGGAGTCGGGGATGGCCACGACGTTCACCGGCCGGAAGAAGCGCCGCGCCATGTGGTGCAGGAGCTTCCAGCCGCCGCCGTAGTCGAGGCTCGACCAGGACGCCACCGGCCAGGTGTCGTTGAGCTGCCAGTAGAGCGTGCCCATGCAGTGCGGCTTCAGGCTGCGCCAGTAGTCGACCGCGGTCTTGATCGCGACGCCCTGCTGGACCTGGCTGAGCCAGACGAAGTTGGGGAAGTCCTGCGGGAAGCGGAAGTAGCGGAACATCGTCTCGGCGATGCGGGCGTTGCCGCCGGCGTTCTTCTGGTGGCTCTCCATGACCGGGGAGGCGATGTTGAGGTCGGCCTCCGCGGCGAAGCTGCGGATGACCGGCATCGACGGGTAGGACTGGAAGCCGAACTCGGAGCAGAAGCGGGGCTTCACGTCGCGGTAGTGCTCGAAGTCGCGGCCCTCGTGCCAGACCGACCAGAAGTGCATGTCGCCGGACGAGTCGTCGTGCCAGGCGTCGCCGAAGCTCAGCGGCCCGGGCGAGGGCTGGAGGGCCACCAGTTCGCGCCGGGTACGCGTGGCCTCGAGCGTCGTCTCGATCAGTGCGGTTCAGCCGGTCGTAGGCGACGAGGTAGCGGTCGCGGTTGGTGCGCGACTCCTCGAACCAGTTGAGCGCGCCGAGCAGCTCGTTGTCGCCGCACCAGAGGGCGACGTGGTGGCCGAGGCGGGTGGCCTGGAAGCGCCACCTCGCGGGCGACCTCGGCGTGGAAGTCGTCGGTGACGGGGTAGAGGTGGCAGGCGAACATGAAGTCCTGCCAGACCATCAGGCCGAGCTCGTCGCAGGCTCGTAGAACGAGTCGGGCTCGTAGCGGCCGCCGCCCCAGACGCGGATCATGTTCATGTTGGCGTCGCGCGGCGGATTGCAGCAGCGCGCGGGTCTTTTCGTCGGTGATCCGGCCGGGCAGGGCGTCGGCGGGGATCCAGTTGGCGCCGCGGGCGAAGATGTCGCGGCCGTTGACGCGCAGGCCGAAGCTGCGGCCGGTGGCGTCGGGCTCGGAGACGAGGCGGATGTCGCGCAGCGCCAGCGGCCAGCGGCGGGTCAGGCCGCCGGCGGTGACGGTGAGGTCGTGGATCGGCTGCGGCCCGGAGCCGCGCGGCCACCAGAGCTCCGGCGCATCGACGGTCAGTTTCGTCCGGATCCTTGCCGCGCCGTCCACCAGCCCGATCCGGCCGCTGGTGTCCACCCCGCCGAGCGCCACCTCCCAGTCGGTCTCGGACGCGGATACGTTGCGCAGCCACACGTCGATCTCGACAACGACGGCACCGTCGTCGTGGTGCTGGCGGATCACCGGGGCGGTGATCTCGCCCTCCGGGCCGATCAGTGCGACGCGGCCGTAGAGCCCGAGCGGGGCGAGCGCGATGTTCCAGTCCCAGCCGAAGTCGCACTGCGGCTTGCGCAGCATGTTGCCGTTCGGGATCGGGCAGTTGCCGGCGTTGTAGGGGATCCGGAACGGCTGCGCCGCCTGCAGGTCGTTGGCGAGGCGGGTGTTGGAGCGCAGGTCGATCTCGATGCGGTTCTCGCCGGCGACCGTCTCGACGGCGGCCGCGTGCTCGCGGAAGGCGGTGGCGGCTTGCAGCACCTCCGCGCCGTTCAGCCGCACCGCGGCGACGGTGTCGAGGCCGTCGATCACCAGCAGGCGCGGGCCGCCGGTGTCCTCGAAGCTGCGCGTGAGCGTCCAGTCGCGGTCCGCGACCCAGCGCAGGCCGTACTCGTTGCGCCCGTGGTAGGGGTCCGGGATCAGCCCCGCGGCATGCAGGGCCGAATGCACGTCCCCCGGCACGGCGGCCGGCAGGCTGAATTCGCCCCGCTCGTCGGCGAGCGACCAGTTTCCCGATAGGTCGAGCATTTCCCCCCGAGGGTCAGGCTTTGTGTGTGAGGTGTCTTCAGTCTCAGAGGCGCTGTTCGGTCTTCAGGTCGAACAGCGAGGCGCGGCTGATGTCGAAGGCGACGCGCACGGGCCTGCCGTTGGCAAGCCCGTGGTCGGCGGTGGTCCGCGCCCTCAGCGGCACGCCGGCGAAGGTGAGCCAGATCAGGCTGTCCGAGCCCATCGGCTCGTCGATCTCGATGACCGCGGGCAGGCCGCTCGCCTGTCGGTGCTGATGCTGACATGCTCGGGCCGGACGCCGAGGATCACCTCGGCGCCGGCCGCCGGGACGCCGCCGTCGTAGCCGGCGAGCGGCACGATGATGCCCTCCGTCGCGAAGCCCCGCCCTTCCGGCGTGTCGACGATCTTGCCGGTCAGGAAGGTCATCGCCGGCGAGCCGATGAAGCCGGCGACGAAGAGGTTGGCGGGCTTGTTGTAGATGGTCTTCGGATCGTGCCGAGCTGCTGGATGTAGCCGCCGCGCATCACCGCGATCCGGTCGGCCAGCGTCATCGCCTCGATCTGGTCGTGGGTGACGTAGATCATCGTGTTCTCGAGCTGCTGGTGCAGCCGCTTGATCTCGACGCGAAGGTCGGCGCGCAGCTTGGCGTCGAGGTTCGACAGCGGCTCGTCGAACAGGAACACGTCGACGTCGCGCACCAGCGCCCGGCCGATCGCCACCCGCTGGCGCTGGCCGCCGGACAGTGCGGCGGGCTTGCGGTCGAGCAGCGGCTCGATCTGCAGGATCTCGGCGGCGCGCTCGATGCGCTTGTCGATCTCGGCCTTCGGCAGGCCGCGCGTTCTTCAGGCCGAAGGACAGGTTCCCGCGCACCGTCATCTGCGGGTAGAGCGCGTAGGACTGGAACACCATGCCGATGCCGCGGTCCTTGGGCTCCTCCCAGGTGACGTTCTTGCCCTTGATGAAGATCTGCCCGTCGGTGATGTCGAGCAGCCCCGCGATGCAGTTGAGCAGCGTGGACTTGCCGCAGCCCGACGGCCCGAGCAGCACGAGGAACTCGCCCTCGGCGATGTCGAGGTTGAGCCGGTTCAGCACGTTCACGCTGCCGATAGGCGAGGTGCAGGTCCTTGACCGCCACGGACGGCTGGCTGTTGATCTGGTCCATGCGCTTATCCCTTCACCGCGCCCGCGGCGATGCCGCGCACGAAGAGCTTGCCGGAGACGAAGTAGATGGCGAGCGGCACCAGGCCGGTGAGGATCGTCGCCGCCATGTTGACGTTGTATTCCTTCACGCCCTGCACCGAGTTGACGATGTTGTTGAGCTGCACCGTCATCGGGTAGGTGTCGGGCTTGGTGTAGACCACGCCGAACAGGAAGTCGTTCCAGATGCCGGTGACCTGCAGGATGATCGCGACCACGAAGATCGGCAGCGCCATCGGCAGCATGATCCTGAAGTAGATCCCCCAGAACCCCGCGCCGTCGACCCGCGCCGCCTTGAACAGCTCCTCCGGGACGCGAGGTGAAGTAGTTGCGGAACGAGCAGCGTCAGGATCGGCATGCCGAAGATCGAGTGCACGAGGACCAGGCCCCAGAGCGTGCCGTAGAGGCCCATCTCGCGCAGCAGGATGACGATCGGGTAGAGCATCACCTGGTAGGGGATGAAGGCGCCGAAGATCAGGATGGCGAAGAAGGTCTCCGAGCCCTTGAAGCGCCAGTTGGCCAGCGCGTAGCCGTTCACCGAGGCGATGGCGATCGACAGGATCACCGAGGGCACGGTGATGCGGACCGAGTTCCAGAAGCCGCGGCTGAGGCCGTCGCAGTTGAGGCCGGTGCAGGCCTCGGCCCAGGCCTTGACCCAGGGCTCGAAGGTGATCTCGACCGGCGGCGCGAAGATGTTGCCGAGGCGGATCTCGGGCATGCCCTTCAGCGAGGTCACGACCATCACGTAGAGCGGCAGCAGGTAGTAGAGCGCGACGACGATCAGCGTGCCGTAGAGGAAGATGTTGCGGCGCGAGAGCGTGCGGCGCGGCCGCGCGCCGCGCGGGCTCGGCGCGGGCGATGCGCCTCGATGGCGGTGTCGGCCGACGACGGCGCCGGCGAGGGTGCTGGGATTAGACACGGCGCTTGCCTCCGAACTCGAGGTAGGCCCAGGGGATCAGGATGATCGCCACGGTGAGCAGCATCATCGTCGAGGCGGCGAAGCCCTGGCCGAGGTTCTGCGCCAGGAACATCATAGTCGTAGACGTACTTCGCCGGCACCTCCGAGGCGATGCCGGGCCCGCCGCCGGTCTGCGCCACGACGAGGTCGTAGAGCTTGACGATGCCGCGAGGTGATGATGCACCAGCGTGGTGACGAAGACCGGCCGCATCATCGGGATGATGATGAAGAGGTAGGTCTTCCAGATCGGGATGCCGTCGACGCGCGGCGGCCTTCCAGATGTCCTCGTCGATGCCGCGCAGGCCCGCGAGCATGAGGCACATGACGAGCCCGGTGCCCTGCCAGAGCCCGGCGATCAGGATGCCGTAGATGACGATGTCGGCGTTGTAGAGCGGGTCGAAGGTGAAGCTCTCCCAGCCGAGGCCGCGCACGACGCTCTGGATGCCGAACTCGGGGTTCAGGATCCACTGCCAGACGAGGCCGGTGACGATGAAGCACAGCGCGAAGGGATAGAGGAAGATGGTGCGGAACGCGTCCTCGAAGCGGATCTTCTGGTCGAGCAGCGCGGCGAGCAGGAAGCCGATCACCAGGCTGAAGATCAGCGACAGGACGCCGTAGATCGCCAGGTTCTCGATCGAGATCAGCCAGCGGCTGGTGCGTCCAGAGCCGCTCGTACTGGTCGAGGCCCGACGAAGCGCAGCCGCGGCAGCAGCCTCGAGTTGGTGAAGGAATAGACCACCGTCCAGAGCGTGCCGCCGAGGAAGACGACGAGGGCGGTCAGGATCATCGGGATCGAGGCGATCTTGGCGTTCAGGTTGCGGAAGAGCTGGCTCGGACGCTTGCGACGGCCATGCGGCGCCTCCCCCCGGTGGGCCGTCATGGGGTCGGCCGCCGGACGGGTCCGGCGGCCGGTCGGATCGCGCCGACGTCAGTCGGCGCTGGCGATGATCTCGGCGAAGCGCGCCTGCGCGTCCTCGGGCGTGATGCGACATGTCGCTGAAGAACTCGGTCATCAGGTCGTTGATCTGCTTGTTGGTGTCCGGGCTGATCAGCTGGTTCGGTCGACGCGACGGTGTTGCCGGCGGCCAGGATCTCGAGGCCCTTCTTCATGCAGTCGTTGGCGGCGGCGAGGTCGACGTCGCTGCGGATCGGCAGCGAGCCCTTCTTGAGGTTGAAGGCGACCTGCGTCTCGGGCGTGAACATCGATCGAGGCGAGCTCCTCCTGCGCGCTCGACTCTCCTCGTCGTCGAGCACCGGGAAGTAGAAGGCGTCGCCGCCGGTCGAGATGATCTCGTTCACGCCGAGGCCCGGCAGGCAGGTGTAGTCCGTCGCCGGCGACCTCGCCGGCGACCTGGAACTCGCCCTGCGCCCAGTCGCCCATGATCTGGCCGCCGGCCTGCGCCGGTGATGACCATGTTGGTCGCCTGGTTCCAGTCCTGGACGTTCGAGCCCTCGGCCATCTCGCGCGCCTCGGCGGCGGCCTGCGAAGACCTTGGCGACCTCGGGCCCGGCCGCGACCTCGGCGTCCTTGTCGCCGTAGACCTGCATCGTCAGGTCCTTGCCGCCGAGCGCGATCATCATGCACGTTGAAGGCGCCCGAGCCGCTGCCAGGGCTGGCCGCCCATGGCGAGCGGGATCTTGCCCGGCCTCGCGCAGCTTCGGCGCGGCGGCGACGAACTCGTCCCAGTTGGTCGGCACCGGCGACGCCGGCGTCCTCGAACGCCTTGTTCGACAGCCACAGCCACTGCCAGGAGTGGATGTTGACCGGCACGCAGTAGATCTTGCCGTCGAGCGTGCAGCTCTCGAGCAGCGACGGCGCGGTGATCGACGTCGCGCCCAGCCCTCGGCCTCGGCGACGTCGGTCAGGTCGCGCATCAGGCCCGGCCTCGACCAGCTCCTCGGCCTGGCGGCCGTGGTTGAACTGGGTGGCGCCCATCGGGTCGCCGCCGGTGATGCGGCTGATCATGATCGGGCGGGCGGTGTCGCCGCCGCCGGCGATGGCGCCGTCGACCCAGTTGTTGCCGGTGGCGTCGAACGCCTTGGCGAACTCGGCGACCGCCGCGGCCTCGCCGCCGGAGGTCCACCAGTGGGTGACCTCGAGGTCGGTGGCGTAGCGCGGCCGAGACCGGCAGCGCGACCGACGCCGCGAGCGCGGCGGCCAGCGAGCGAATTTCATTGTGAACCTCCCAGTTCTACATCGTTGCAGGAAAATGCTACGGGAGCGCGCTCGCATAAGGCAATGCTGGAAATCGCGCTCGGTCCGAATGCCGCGCGGCAGACTCGTGCGCAGGCATGCTACCGCAAGTGCGACATCGCAAATCAGTTGCAACGGATCTGCGCCGCAGACATTCGCTGACGGCGGGCGACGACCGCGGCAGGTCGCGGCACCGTCACCGGTGCGCGTCCGGACTGCCGCACGCTCGCTGTAACGTTTCAGCTTGAACCGGCAGCGCGGAAGCGGGTACCGTGTGATTCGGCGCGGCTGGCGCCGAGGATACCCGAAGATGGACCGACAGGGAGGACCGCAAAGCCGAGCCGGCCGCGCCGCCGGGTGCGGAGCGGCCGACGCTGAAGACCATCGCCTACATGACCGGGCTCGGCGTCACCACGGTGTCGCGGGCGCTGCACGACGCCCCCGACATCGGCCAGGCGACCAAGGAGCGGGTGCGGCTGGTCGCCAAGCAGATCGGCTACCGGCCGAACCGCGCCGGGGTGCGGCTGCGCACCGGCAAGACCAACGTCATCAGCCTGATCCTGTCGGTCGAGACCGAGGTGCTCGGGCCTCACCTCGCACCTCGTCTACGGCATCTCGGAGCATCTCGCCGGCTCGCCCTACCACCTGATCGTCACGCCCTACAACCTGCGCAGCGACCCGCTCGACCCGGTGCGCTACATCGTCGAGACCGGCTCGGCGGACGGCGTCATCTTCTCCCGCACCGAGCCGCAGGACGCGCGCGTGCGCTACCTGCACGAGCGCGGCTTTCCCTTCGCGACCCACGGGCGCACCGAGATGGGGATCGAGCATCCCTATCTTCGACTTCGACAACGGCCGCTACGGCGAGATCGCCGTCGAGCGGCTGGCGGCGCGCGGGCGGCGGCGGCTGGCGCTGCTGCGCGCCGCCGGCGACACCTCACCTACTCGCGGCACATGACCGCGGGCTTCCAGCGCGCCGTCGAGCGGCACGACCTCGTCGACGTGCCGATCCGCGGCGGTCAACACCGACAGCAGCCACGAGGCGATCCAGCGCCGAGGTCGCGCCGGCTGATGGCGCTCGCGGCGGCGGCCCGACGGCCTCGTCTGCGGCAGCGCCTCGGCGGCGATCTCCGCGATCACCGCCGCCGAGGACGCGCGGCTCGCGATCGGCCGCGACTTCGACGTGGCGGTGAAGGAGTCCTTCGACCTGATGCAGCAAGTTCCGCCGCGACGTCGAGGTCGTGCACGAGGACTTCCGCCGCGCCGGCATGGGCGCTGGCCGAAGCGGTCGTCCGCACCATCGGCGGCGCCCCGGCCAGCGAGCTGCAGACGCTCGACGTGCCGGAATGAACCTCTGACCCATACGGATTCCATACGGATTCCATATCGAAAAACGCGGCGTTTTCCACAACCAGGGGACCGGCATCGGCCTCTCGGTCCGCCGGAAGATCATTCGGGATCACGGAGGCGAGATCTGGATCGAGAGCGCGAACCCGGTCGGGACTCGGGTCGTGTTCACCCTCGTCACGCCGGCAGGCAAGGACGCGGGCACCGGCTGACGAGATCGCCGGGTTTGCAGAGCCGCTGTCACCGACATGCGCACGCCTGCGAAAAAAATAACGCGCGCCGCGAGGTTCGTGCAGTAGGCGCGGGCGCGTTCCGCTGTTACCGTCCGTTTGCTCCGCAGCGAGGCGGGCGGCGTCCAACCCCGGATGAACTCGGGCGGCGCGGGGAGGAACTCAGCTTCTCGAGCTCAACGACCGGTTCATCGCCCGGATGCCTGTCTCGCAGTTCCGCATGCTGCGTGCGGAAAACGAGGCGGCGGCGCTGGGAGGCTCGGGTTTCGCCGGCAGGAAGGACAACCGACAAGCCCGACCGGCCTGCCGGCGGGAAAGACGAAAAACCAACGGAGGAAGACGATGCAGAACTTCACGACCAGACTGACCGGCGCCGGCGCGCTGGCGCTTGCGCTCATGGGCGGCGGCGCCGCGTGGGCGCAGGCCTCGGGGACGGTGGCGTTTTTGATGCCCGACCAGGGCTCGACCCGCTACGAGGAGCACGACTTCCCGGGCTTCAAGGCCGAGATGGCCAAGCTCTGCCCGGACTGCCAGGTGATCTACCAGAACGCCAACGCCGACGTGGCGCTACAGCAGCAGCAGTTCAATTCGGTGATCACCCAAGGCGCCAAGGTTGTGGTGCTCGACCCGGTGGATTCGAAGGCCGCGGCCTCGCTGGTCAGCCTCGCGCAGAGCCAGGGCATCAAGGTCATCGCCTATGACCGGCCGATCCCGGACGTACCTGCGGACTTCTACGTCTCCTTCGACAACAAGGGGATCGGCAAGGCGATCGCCGAGAGCCTGCGTAGCGCACCTCGAGGCGTCCGGCGTTCCGACCGACAAGGGTGGCGTGCTGCAGATCAACGGCTCGCCCACCGACGCGGCCGCGGGCCTGATCCGCGACGGCGTCCACGAAGGCCTCGCGGGCGGAGAATACAAGACGCTGGCCGAGTTCGACACGCCGGACTGGTTCCCCGCCAACGCCCAGGAGTGGGCGAGCGGACAGATCACACGCTTCGGCGCCGACATCGTCGGCGTCGTCGCGGCGAACGACGGGACCGGCGGCGGCGCGATTGCGGCCTTCAAGGCGGCGGGCGTCGATCCGCTCCCGCCGGTGACCGGCAACGACGCGACTACGGCGGCGCTGCAGCTCATCATCGCGGGCGACCAGTACAACACGATCTCCAAGCCGTCGGAGATCGTGGGTGCGGCTGCGGCGCAGGCGGCATTCAAGTTCCTGTCCGGCGAGACCCCGGAGGCGAAGACCACGCTCTACAACACGCCCTCCGAGCTCTTCGTGCCGGTGGTGGTGACACGGGAAAACCTCAAGGCCGAGATCATCGACAAGGGGATCGCGCCGGCGGCCGAGCTCTGTGTCGACCGCTATGCCGAGGGGTGCGCGGAACTCGGGATCCAGTAAGCCCAGCCTGACCGACCGGCCGGCCGCCCCCGCGGGCGGCCGGCGCTTATTTTCCCGAGCGCGGAGTAGCGGAATGGCCGAAACGCAACCGATCTTGAGCCTCACGGGCGTCTCGAAGCATTTCGGCGCGGTGTCGGCATTGACCGACATCGAGCTCGAGGTCCGTCCCGGTGAGGTGGTGGCGCTGGTGGGCGACAACGGCGCCGGCAAGTCGACACTGGTCAAGATACTCGCCGGTGTGCATGCGCCGAGTTCGGGAACGATCCGGTTCCAGGGCGAGCCCGTCACCATGAGCGGCCCGAGCGACGCGCTCGACCTCGGCATAGCCACGGTCTTTCAGGATCTCGCACTGTGCGAGAACCTCGACGTGGTGGCGAACATTTACCTCGGCCAGGAGATGGGTCCCTGGCAACTCGACGAAGTGGCGATGGAGGTAAAGGCCTGGACGCTGCTGAACGAGCTCGCCGCCCGCATCCCCAGCGTGCGCGATGTGGTGGCCTCGCTGTCGGGCGGGCAGCGGCAGACGGTGGCCATCGCGCGCTCGCTGCTGCTCGACCCCAAGATCATCATGCTCGACGAGCCGACGGCGGCGCTGGGTGTGGCGCAGACCGCCGAGGTGCTGAACCTGGTCGAGCGGCTGCGCGCCCGCGGCCTCGGGGTGATCATGATCAGTCACAACATGGAGGACGTGCGCGCCGTGGCCGACCGGATCGTGGTGCTGCGTTTGGGGCGCAACAACGGCATCTTCACCCCGGACGCATCGAACGCCGAGCTGGTGGGCGCCATCACCGGCGCCGTGGACAATGCCGTGTCGCGCCGCGCCAGCCGGATGGCCGATGTCGTGGAAGCGGATGAGGAGGGCCGGGCATGAGCCAGAAGCCGACGCTCGACCGGAGCGACGTCCGCGTCGCTCACGCCAGCGGGATCGGCGGGCAGGTCAGCGCGTTCATCGACCGGGTGCGGTCGGGCGATCTCGGGTCGCTGCCGGTGATCGTGGGGCTGGTCATCATCTGGACGATCTTCACCGCCATCAACCCGATCTTCCTGTCGTCAAACAACCTGGTGAACCTGCTCTTTGACTGTTCGACCACGGGCGTGATCGCTCTCGGGATCGTCTGCGTGCTGATGCTGGGCGAAATCGACCTCTCGGTGGGGTCGATGAGCGGTGTCGCCTCGGCGCTGATCGGGGTGCTCTGGGTCAACGGGGCCTTCCCGCTGCCGCTGGCGGTGCTGGCGACGCTGCTGGTCGGTGGGGTGATCGGGACGGTGTATGCGCTGCTGCGGACCCGGCTCGGGATGCCGAGCTTCGTCTCGACGCTCTCGGGCCTGCTCGCGCTCCTCGGGCTGCAGCTCTGGCTGCTCGGCAATACAGGATCGATCAACCTGCCTTACGGCTCATGGCTGGTGAACTTCGGCCAGCTCATGGTCATGCCGGCGTGGCTCTCGCACGCGTTGGCACTGGCGCCGGCGGTGGTGGTGCTGGTCGCCGGTCTCCGCACCATGGAGCGGCGGCGGAGCGCCAACCTTCATGCGGGGTCGATGGGCGGGCTGATCTTCAAGGTCGCGGTGATGGTGGTGGGGCTGCAGGTGGTGGTCTGGTACCTCAACCTCGGGCGCGGCGTGCCGTGGATGTTCGGTCTCTTCGTGGCCCTCGTCGTCATCATGAACTACGCCTTCACCCGCACCAAGTGGGGCCGGTCGATGACCGCCGTGGGCGGCAACGCGGAGGCGGCACGGCGGGCGGGCATCAACGTGCGCCGCATCTACATCAGCGCCTTCGCACTGTGCTCGATGTTCGCGGCATTTGGCGGCGTGCTCTCGGCGGCGCGGCTGGCGACCGCCAGCCAGCAGGCGGGGACGGGCGACGTCAATCTCAACGCCATCGCGGCGGCGGTGATCGGCGGCACCAGCCTCTTTGGCGGACGGGGCAGCGCCTGGTCCGCGCTGCTCGGGATCATCGTGATCCAGTCGATCGCCAACGGGCTGACGCTGCTGAACCTCTCGTCGTCATTGCGCTACATGATCACCGGCGGGGTTCTGGCTATCGCCGTCATCGTCGACAGCCTTGCCCGTCAGAGCCGCGTGTCTCACGGTCGGGCCTGAGCGGTGACGGGAATTCGAACGCTGTCGCTAATGGTCGAAATGTAACGGCATGCGGGATCTAACCCTTCGCCAGGTCGAGGTGATCCGAGCCGTCATGGTGACCGGCACGATCAACGGGGCGGCCGAGCTCCTGAACGTATCGGCTCCCGGAATTAGTCGGCTCGTCAAGCATGCGGAAGAAAGTCTCGGGGTCCGTCTCTTCGAGCGCAGGGCAGGCCTCTTCGTTCCGGCGGTGGAGGCGGTTTCTGTGTTCGAGCAGATCCATACGGTCTACGAGCGGATGGCCGCGCTGAACTACGCCGTCGCCTCGCTGAAGCGCGGGCGCGACATCGAGCTCGCATTCGCCTCGGTGCCCTCGATCGCCCAGTTTGCGGCGGTGCGCGCCGTGCGCCACGTCCGCAAGCGGTTCCCCGAACTCTACATCGACCTCAACGTACTCAAGATCGAAGAGGCCGTGGACTACCTGCTCCTCGAACGGGGCGAGTTCGTGGCCATGTCATACCGCTTCGACCATCCTTCCCTCGATTTCCGACGTCTCGGCGCGGGAGAGCTCGTGGCGATCGTGCCGGAGCAGCATCCGCTCGCGGGTCTGGCCGAGGTCTCGACGCGGCGCCTCGCCGAGGAACCTCTGATCGGGGTGGACGATTCCGATCCCTACGGCGCCATCACCGCCGAGCCCTTTCGCATGGTCGGCGCGGAGCGAAGGCTGTCGATCCGGGCGCGTTTCGCGCAGACCGTCGTGAGCCTGGTCAGCCACGGCCTCGGGGTCGCCGTTATCGACGAGTTCTCGGTTGCCGGCGCGGAGATGCCGGGGCTGGTCCGCCTGCCGCTTCAGGAGAAGGTCGAGCTCGCGGTCTACGCCGCCCAGAAGGCCGATCGCGTGCTGTCGAGCTTCGCGGAATACACCATCGAGCGGCTGCGTAAAGAGCTGGCCCAGATCGTCGTTGGGCGACACGCGCGCGGTCAAGTAACAGCAGATTAATACCAACGGCCTCCATCCCTGACCGACGGGCCCGCGGTTTCGGGTGGAATGACGCGAAAATCGCCGGGCCTGGCGATTGAGGGGCAAGCCGCTGAAAAGGCTTCGCTTTCCGGGGCTGGAATCCGGCTGGAAGGTGGCTGGAAAGTGGCTTGCCACTTTTTAGGACTCTGGAAGGGTTTCGGCACGAGTTGGGTGCCCGGGCCGTTGGTATAACATGATGTTACGACGGGGGCAGAAACGGCAATCGGCAAACGTGCCAAGGGCTGGTAACGTGATCCTGCAGACGCCGGAAAGCTTGGCGTCAATGAAAACAAGATCTGCAACCCGAACGGGGGGAACAAGCCAGCGGAGTCATAGCGACGACGCTCGAGGCCCCATGTTCAGACGTTAGTGATTTCAGCACCGTGAGGAAACGTGGATGGCCCAAGCAACCTTTCATGAGCCGCAAGGCACACACCAGTCGAAAAAGGCCGCCGCAAGCGGCTGGATCGGCTCCGCGCTCGAATACTATGACTTCTTCATCTATGCGACAGCCGCCGCGCTGGTCTTCCCGCAGATCTTCTTCCCCTCGGAAAACCCGCAGGTTGCGATCGTCGCGTCGCTCGCGACCTATGGTGTCGGCTACGTCGCGCGGCCGATCGGCGCCTTCGTGCTCGGCCACTGGGGCGACACCCACGGCCGCAAGCAGGTGCTGATCCTCTGCATGTTTTTGATGGGCATCTCGACGCTGCTGGTCGGCCTGCTGCCGACCTACGCCCAGGTCGGCATCCTCGCGCCGATCCTGCTTGTGATCCTGCGGCTGATCCAGGGATTCGCCGTCGCGGGCGAGATCTCGGGCGCAAGCTCGATGATCCTCGAACACGCCCCGTTCGGCCGCCGCGGTTTCTTCGCCAGCTTCACGCTCCAGGGCGTGCAGGCCGGGCAGATCCTTGCGGCCGCTGTGTTCCTGCCTCTCGCGCATTTCATGCCGGACGAGGCCTTCAATAGCTGGGGTTGGCGAATTCCGTTCCTGCTCAGCTTCGTGGTAATCATCGCGGGCTGGATCATCCGGCGCGAGGTCGACGAGACCCCCGCGTTCAAGGAAGAGGGCAGCCACAACGCCGTGCCGCGCTCGCCGGTCATCGAGGCGATCCAGAACAACTGGCCGGACATGATCCGGGTCATCTGCATGGCGCTGATGAACACCATCCCGGTCGTCGCCACCGTTTTCGGCGCCGCCTACGCCGTGCAGTCCGCCTACGGCATAGGGTTCCACAAGGATGTGTATCTGTGGATCCCTGTGCTTGGGAATATCCTAGCCTGCTGGTGATCCCTTACGTCGGTAACCTCAGCGACAAGATCGGCCGCCGTCCGCCGATCATCGTCGGCGCCCTCGGCGCGGGACTGCTCTCCTTCGGCTACCTCTACGCAATCTCGATCCACAGCGTGCCGCTGGCGATCGTAATGTCGCTCCTGATGTGGGGCGTCGTCTACCAAGGCTACAACGCGGTGTTCCCCAGCTTCTACCCGGAGCTGTTCCCGACCCGGACCCGCGTTTCCTCGATGGCGATCAGCCAGAACATCGGCACCACCATCACCGCGCTGCTGCCGGCGCTGTTCGCCACCGTTGCGCCTCCGGGATCGACCAACGTCCCGATGACGGTCGGCGCCATCGCCTTCGGCATCACCTGCATCGCGGCCTGCGCCGCCTGGTCCGCCCGCGAAACCTACCGCGTGCATATGAACGACCTGGGCAACCCAAAGGCCGTGCCGGTGCCGAAGGCCGAGTATGATCGGCTGCGTGACGCGGTCGTCGCCGGAGCCGTGAAGGCATAGATTGAAACCGACGCATCGCGGCCTCGCCGCGGTGCGCTACCCGCAGGGCCGCTCGCGGCGGGCGCGGGGTTCTGGACAAATCCTGCCCCGTGCCTTCTCTCTGCGCCACCACACCCGAGATCACAGAAGGTGTCTTACGCCATGTCTGAAGCTCTCATCCGGACCGTCAAGCTGGGCCTGATCGGCGACAACATCGCCCGCTCGCAATCGCCGCGGCTGCACGAGCTGGCTGGGCAGCTGATGGGCCGTCCCGTCACCTACGACCGCCTCGTCCCGCCGGCCCTCGGCCTCGACTTCGATGCGGTCTTCGACAGGGCGATGGCGGACGGCTACCGCGGGCTCAACATCACCTACCCCTACAAGGAGCGTGTCGTGCCACGGCTCCGGATCGACCAGCCGCAGGTCGCGCGGCTCGGCGCATGCAATACGGTGCTCTTCGAGCCAGACGGGCCGCGCGGGTTCAACACGGATTGGTCAGGGTTCAAGGCGGCCTACCTCTCCGCCTTCGGAGCCACCGATCCGGGACCGGTCTGCATGATCGGCGCGGGCGGGGTCGGCAAGGCTGTGGCCTTCGGGCTGATCGACCTCGGGATGACTGAACTGAGGCTCGTCGAGCGGGACCTGGCCAAGGCCGAGGCGCTCGCCGTGGCGCTGCGCGCCGCCGCTCCCGGACTTGCCGTGACGACGACCGGCTCGGCGGCGGAGGGCGCGGCCGGCGCCTCGGGCCTCATCAACTGCACGCCGGTCGGCATGGTCGGGTACGAGGGTACGCCCTTGCCGCGGGAACTGATGGCCGGTGCGCAATGGGTCTTCGATGCGGTCTATACCCCGGTCGACACGCCCTTTCTCAAGGATGCGGAGGCGACCGGGTTGCGCGTGCTTTCGGCTACGAACTCTATTTCTACCAGGGCCTGCACGCGATCGGCATCTTTCATGGCGTCGATCTCGACGAGGCGGTTCTGCGCCGCGCGCTCACGGAGCCCGTGTGATGCGGAATGGCATCGCCACCGTGTCCCTCGGGGGGACGCTGCGCGACAAGCTCTCGGCGATCGCCGAGGCGGGTTTCGAGGGGGTCGAGCTTTTCGAGACCGACATCATCGCCCACGACGGCCCGCCCGACGAGGTGGGCCGCATGGTGCGCGACCTCGGGCTCGAGGTGATCGCCTTCCAGCCGTTCCGCGACTTCGAGGGGATGCCCGAGCCGCGCCGCAGCCGCGGCTTCGACCGCGCCCGGCGCAAGTTCGAGCTGATGGCGCAGCTCGGCGCGCCGCGGCTGCTGGTGTGCTCCAACGTCTCGACGCACGCCGAGGGCGGCATCGACCGCGCGGCCGAGGATCTGCGCGAACTCG
Source organism: uncultured Alphaproteobacteria bacterium (assembly GCA_963844375.1). Classification (GTDB taxonomy): domain Bacteria; phylum Pseudomonadota; class Alphaproteobacteria; order Rhodobacterales; family Rhodobacteraceae; genus Amaricoccus. The sequence goes on from CAWJOI010000013.1 coordinate 173,256, forward strand.
GGGCGATCGCCGCCGAGCGCCGGCATCGAGATCGCCTTCGAGGCGCTTGCCTGGGGGAGGTACATTCGAGACTGGCGCGATGCCTGGGAGGTGGTGCGGCGCACCGACCACCCGTCGGTCAAGCTGCTGCTGGACAGCTTCCACGCGCTGGCGCCCGGCTATCCGGTGGAGCCGATGCGGTCGATCCCCGGCGACCGCATCAGTTTCGTCCAGCTCGCCGACGCGCCGCGCATCGATATGGATGTGCTGCAGCTTTCGCGGCACCTCAGGCTCTTCCCCGGCCAGGGCGACCTCGACATCGCGTCCTTCATGGAGGCGATCCGTGCCACCGGCTTCGACGGCTGGATCAGCCACGAGATCTTCAACGACCGCTTCCGCATGGCTTCGACCCGGCGCATCGCCGCCGATGGCGAGCGCTCGCTGATCGCCATGACCGGCACCGCCCGCGGCGGTCGGTCGCTGCCCCCCAAAGTGGCGCTAGAGGGAACGGCCTTCATCGAGTTCGCCGTGGACGAGGAGAGCGCGGAGGACCTGGCGCACCTCTTCCGCGCCATGGGATTTGCCCACGCCGGGCGGCATCGGTCCAAGGATGTCGAGCGCTTTGCGCAGGGTGGGATCAACCTGATCCTCAACATGGAGCACGAGGGCTTCGCGCATTCGCACTTCATCACCCACGGGCCGTCGGTGGCCGCCATCGGCCTCTGGGTCGCCGACGCAGGCGCGCAACTGGCGCGGGCCGAGGCGCTGCTGGCGCCGGTGCACCGCCAGCCGGTGGGACCGGGCGAGCTCGACATTCCGTCGATCCGCGGGGTGGGCGGGGCGCTCATGTATTTCCTCGACCGCGGCGCCGATCTCGGGCGGGTATGGGACGTGGAGTTCGCCCCGGTGGAGGATGCGACCGAGCCGACGGGCCTCGCGCGGGTCGACCATATCGCCCAGTCGATCCCCTTTGAGGAGCTGCCGACGTGGCGGCTCTATTACCGGACGATCTTCGACCTCGAGCCGACACAGCAGGTCGACGTCGTCGATCCCGCCGGACTGGTGGAGAGCCAGGTGCTGCAGTCGCCCGACCGGTCGGTGCGCTTCACGCTCAACGCCAGCCAGTCGCGGCAGACGCAGGCGGGCCGCTTCATCGACGAGCTGTTCGGCGCCGGCGTGCAGCACGTCGCCTTCGCCTGCGATGATATCTTCATCGCGGTCGAGCGAATGCGATCGGCGGGGGTCGACCTTTTGCCGATCCCGGAGAACTACTACGACGACCTCGAGGCGCGCTTCGACCTGGAAGCGGAGACGATGGACCGGCTGCGCGCCCTCGACATCCTCTACGACGAGGACGAAAGGGGCCGGTATTTCCAAGTCTACACCCGGGTCTTCGCCGAGCGGTTCTTCTTCGAGGTGGTTCAGCGCATCGACTACGACGGGTTCGGAGCGCCCAACGCCCCGATCCGGCTCGCCGCCCAGACCCGCCTGGCGCGCGGCCCCACGATGCCGCGCGAATAGGGCGCACGGAGCGCGGAAAGAGCAAGAACCAGAGGGAAGAACCAGTGCAGATCGTCCGGCTCGACCAAGTTTCGCTCCATGTCGCGGAGGCCGGAGATCCGGATGGACCGGCGGTTGTCTTCGCCAATTCCCTCGGCACCGACCTCCGCGTGTGGGAGCCCGTCCTGCCGTACCTGCCTGCCGGCTTCCGCTACATCCGCTACGACAAGCGTGGCCACGGCCTCAGCGACAGCGTACCCGGGCCCTGGCGGATCGAGGACCTCGCAGACGACCTGGCCGGCCTCCTGGACCGGCTCGGGGTGCGCAGCGCGGCTGTGGTCGGCCTCTCGGTCGGTGGGCTGATCGCCCAGGCGCTTGCCGCGCGGCGGCCGGACCTTGTCCGGGTGCTCGTCCTTTCCGGCACCGCGCCGAAAATCGGCACCGCGGAGGCCTGGGCCGACCGCATCGCCGCAGTCGAATCGCAGGGCATCGCCGCGATCGCCGACGCGATCCTGGAGCGCTGGTTCTCGCCCCGCTTCCGCGCCGAGGAGCCAGCGCTCGCGCTCTGGCGCAACATGCTCACGCGCTCGCCCGTCGCCGGGTATGTCGCGACCTGCGGCGCGATCCGGGATGCCGACCTGACCGAGAGCACCCGGGCGCTGCGTCTGCCGACGCTCGCCATGGTCGGCGAGGCCGACGGATCGACGCCGCCCGACCTCGTCGCCGCCATGGCGGCGCTGATCCCGGGCGCGCGCCTCGAGATCATTCCTGACGCCGGCCATCTTCCCGGCGTCGAGCGGCCGGCGGCGGTGGCCCGGCTGATCGCCGATTTCCTGAAGGAGACGCGCCATGTCTGACCGCCACACCCTCGGCATGACGACCCGCCGCAGCGTGCTGGGCGATGCCCACGTCGATCGCGCCGAGGCTGCGAAGACCGACTTCGACGCACCGTTCCAGACGCTCATCACCGAGGCGGCATGGGGTTCGGTTTGGTCGCGTCCCGAGTGGACCAAGCGCGAGCGGTCCATCGTCACCATCGCGCTGCTCGCGGCACTCGGCCAGGACGAGGAGGTGGCGATGCACGTGCGCGCCACCGCCAACACCGGTGCGACGGCCGAGGACCTGCGCGAGGCGCTCCTGCACGTGGCGATCTACGCGGGCGTGCCGGCGGCCAACCACGCGTTCAAGATCGTCAAGCAGACCTACAAGGAAATGGGGAGGGAGCCATGACCCAGACGGGCGAGTTCTTCCAGCGCGACCGCACGCTGCATCCGCCGGCGCTGACGCCGAACTACAAGACCAGCGTGACGCGGTCGCCGCGTTATGCGCTGCTGTCGTTGCAGAACTCGCTCTCGGAGATCACCGGCCCGACCTTCGGCCACGGCGATCTCGGGCCGCTCGACAACGATCTGATCCGCAACTATGCGCAGGACGGCGAACCGATCGGCGAGCGGATCGTCGTCCATGGTCGGGTTCTCGACGAGAATGCCCGACCGGTGCCGAACACCCTGGTCGAGTTCTGGCAGGCGAACGCCGGCGGCCGCTACCGCCACAAGAAGGACACCTACCTCGCACCGATCGATCCGAACTTCGGCGGCTGCGGCCGGGCGCTCACGGACGACGAGGGCTACTACTACTTCCGCACCGTCAAGCCGGGCGCCTATCCGTGGCGCAACTGGGTCAACAACTGGCGGCCGGCCCACATCCACTTCTCGGTCTTCGGATCGGGCTTCGCCCAGCGGCTCATCACCCAGATGTATTTCGAGGGCGATCCCCTGATCCCGCACTGCCCGATCCTGGCGTCGATTCCCGACCGGGATGCGGTGGACCAGCTGATCGCGCCGCTCGATCTGAACGCCGCCATCCCGCTCGACAGCCTGACATACAAGTTCGACATCGTGCTGCGCGGGCGGCGCTCGACGCTGTTCGAGAACCGGCTGGAGGGGAACTGAGCCATGCCGCAACCGCTGACCTACCTCCGCGAGACCGCGTCGCAGACCGCGGGACCCTACGTCCACATCGGCCTCGCGCCCGGCGCCGCCGGCTTCCACCTCTTCGAGAAGGAGCTGGGCGGCGACATCGCCGGGCCGAACGCCGGGGGCGAGCGGATCCGCGTGGAGGGCGTCGTCCTCGACGGGACCGGGGCGCCGATCAAGGACGTGCTGATCGAGGTCTGGCAGGCGAACGCCGCCGGGATCCACGCCAGCCCGATCGACGGGCGGTCGGGCGAGGTCGAGGAGGGCTTCCGCGGCTGGGGCCGGGTGATCTCGGACTTCGACACCGGGCTCTACGGGTTCGACACGGTGAAGCCCGGCTCGGTGACCGGCCGGAACGGCCGGCCGATGGCGCCGCACCTCAACCTCTGGATCGTCGCCCGCGGCATCAACATCGGGCTCAACACCCGCATGTACTTCGCCGACGAGGCCGAGGCGAACGCCAAGGATCCGGTGCTCGGCCTGATCGAGCATGTGGACCGCCGGCCCACGCTGGTAGCCGCGCGCGAGATGCGCGACGGGCGGCCGGTCTACCGCTTCGACATCCGGCTCCAGGGCGACAACGAGACGGTGTTCTTCGATGTCTGAGACGCAAGCCCTGCATCATCTGCGTCGCCATCACCGGCAGCCTGCCGCGGAAGGCGAACAATCCCGCGGTGCCGACCAGCGTCGAGGAGCAGATCGAATCGACCCAGGCGGCGATGGAGGCGGGTGCGTCGATCGTGCATGCCCACGTCCGCAACGACGACGAGAGCTCGACCTCGGACCCAGAGCGGTTCGGCCGTCTGCTCGAGGGTCTGCGCCGCCATTGCCCCGGGCTGATCGTGCAGTTCTCGACCGGCGGCCGCTCGGGCGCGGGGCGCGACCGCGGTGGCATGCTGCCGCTCGGGCCGGACATGGCGTCGCTCTCGGTCGGATCGAACAACTTTCCGACCCGGGTCTACGAGAACAGCCCCGACCTGGTGGACTGGCTGGCGTCGGAAATGCGGACCTATGGCGTGAAGCCCGAAATCGAGGCCTTCGACCTCAGCCACATCTTCCAGGCGGTGGCGATGGCCAAGGACGGTCGTCTCGCGGCACCGCTCTACGTGCAGTTCGTCATGGGGGTGAAGAACGCGATGCCGGTCGACCGCGAGGTCTTCGACTTCTACATCCACACGCTCAACCGGCTGGCGCCGGACGCCGAGTGGTGCGGGGCGGGGATCGGGCCGCACCAGGTCACGCTCAACGAGTGGTGCGTCGCCGGCGGCGGCCATGCGCGGACCGGGCTCGAGGACAACCTGAGGCTGGACCGCGACACCCTGGCGCCGTCGAACGCGGCGCTGGTGCGCCGCGTCGTGGAGCTCTGTGACCGGTACGAGCGCCCGGTGGCGAGCCCGGCCGAGGCCCGGGCGATCCTCGGACTGCCGGCCGCGGCCTGAGGCGATGGCTGTCAGCCCCTTCGACTCGGCGCTGCTCGGACCGCTGCTTCGGCGACGCCGAGGTGGGGGCGCACTTCTCGGACGCGGCCGAGCTCGACGCGATGGTCCGCGTCGAGCGTGCGCTCGCCCGGGCGGAGGCGGCCTGCGGCGTGATCCCGGACGAGGCCGCTCTGGCGATCGATCGTGGTCTCGCGGACGTCGTGCTCGACCCTGCGGCGCTCGCGGCCGGGACCGCGGCGGCGGGGGTGCCGGTGCCGGCGCTCGTCGCGGCACTGCGGGCGCGGCTCGACCCAGCGGCCGGCCAGTGGCTGCACTGGGGCGCCACCAGCCAGGACATCGTCGACAGCGCGCTCGCGGTCCGTCTCGCCATGGTGCTCGGAATCCTGGTCGCCCGGCTGGATACGCTTTCGGCGACGCTCGCCGAAGCCGCCCGCCGCTGGCGCGACCTGCCGATGGCCGGGCGGACCCGCAGCCAGGTCGCGACTCCGATCACCTTCGGCCTGCGCGTCGCCCGCTGGCGCCAGCCGCTCGTGCCGCTGCGCGGCGACCTGGCGGCCTTGCTCCCGCGGGTCGCGCGCGTCCAGTTCGGCGGCGCGGTCGGCACGAACGCCGCCATCGCGCCGCAGGGTCCCGCCGTCGCCGCGGCGCTTGCCGCCGAGCTTGGCCTCGCGGCGTCGCCGAGTTGGCACACCGACCGCAGCGCGCTTGGCGCCCTTGCCGGAACCTGCGCCGGCGTCACCGGAGCGCTCGGCAAGATGGCGGGCGACCTTGTCCTGATGGGCCGCAGCGAGAGCGGCGAGGCGCGGGCCGGCAGCGGCGGCGGCTCGTCGACCATGCCGCAGAAGTCGAACCCGGTCGCGGCGGAGACCATCGGCACGCTCGCCCGCTTCGTCGCGGCGCTGGCGACTCCAATGCACCTCGCGGCCCTGCACGCAGAGGAGCGCGACGGCACGGCCTGGTCGCTCGAATGGCTGACACTGCCGCAGATCCTCGTGGCCACCGCGGCGGCCCTTCGCCACGCCCAGGGCCTGGCTGAAACGCTTGAGCCGGACCCCGTCCGGATGCAGGCGATCCTCGATGCGGGGGGTGGCGTGGCGATGGCCGAGGCGGCGAGCTTCCTGCTCGCCGGGCACATGCCGCGCGCCGAGGCGCAGGCGCTGGTCAAGCGCGCGGTCGGCGAGGTCGCGACGACGGGCGAGACACTCGCCGCGGCGCTGACGCGGCTGGGTCCGATCCCGGTGGAGCTTGGTTCGGACCAGGCGCTCTCCGGCGTATCCGACGCGATCGACGCGCTGCTGCGCGAATGATACGATCTCCGGGCGGCCATCCCTTTGGAACGGCAAGAAAAATCCGGGCTGGAAGGCGGCTGGAATCCGGCTGGAATCCGGCTTGCCACTTCTTTACAGGCTGTTAACGCGAGGCGATCACACGGAGGCCTTACGACGCGCCTCAGCCCGACAGGCTGTCGCCCGCGAGCGTGAAGGCGACGCAGTCATCGATGTGGCCGGTCAGGACCGCGATGGCGCCGGCGGCGTCTCGGGCCAGCGCGCAGTCGCGCAGCGCACGATGCTCGGTCGCGGCTGCGTTGCCCCGGAAGGAGAAGCTCACCATCAGATATCGGAGGTAGCGATCGAAGGCGTTCGCGTGCGCCGCCATCAGCTCCTGCGACCCGCAGGCGGATATCAGCGCCTGGTGGAACTCGCTGTCGTAGCGCTTCCAGAGTTCGGTCTCGCGCACCCCGTTGAGCATGAGCCGCTCGACGAGATCGAGCTTGTGGTGGGCGGCGACGACACGGCCCTCCCACTCGATGTCCCCGGCGGAGAACGACAGGCGGAGCGCGTGCTGTTCGAGCAGCAGCCTGAGGTCGGCCAGTTCGCGCAGGTTCCGGGCGGTGAGCGGTGGCACCTCGAAGCCCCGTTGCCCCTCGGCCAGCACCAGTCCCTCGGCCGCGAGGCGGCTCAGGATCTCCCGCAGGGTACTCACCCCGACGCCGTAGTCGGCCCGCATCGCCTCGAGCCGCAGCTTCGCGCCAGGTGCAACCCGCCCGAAGATGAGATCGGAGCGAAGCCGTCGGTACGCCGTGTCGCCGACCGAATTCGCCACTCTCCTCCGGGGCCATCAAGGCCTGCAATCCGCTGCGCTGCGCCATACCGTCCCCAATTGCCAGACTATCCGATGTAAGTCAGAATGTCGGAGAGAATGCAAATCATTGCTTGAGCTTTAAAACATCGTATGCCACAAAATCGGGCAGAAGGGCGCAAAGCCCGCCCATGGGAGGATTTCAGACGATGCTTGCACTGACCCGCCGCACGATTCTCGCCACCGCGCTCGCAGGCGTGGCCGCCCTGTCCGCGTCCGCTCAGGAGAAGGCGACGCTGCGCTTCTCCGCGGTGTTCTCGGACAAGGATATCCGGGCGCAGATGACACAGCAGTTCGCCGATGCGATCAGCGGCGACTTCACCTTCGAGCCCTATTACGGCGGAAACCTGTTCAAGCAAGGCACCGAGCTCGTGGCGCTCCAGCGCGGCAACCTCGAGATGGGCAACATCGCGCCGCAGGACATCGCCAACCAGGTGCCCGAGTTCTCCATCGTGACCTCGGCCTACCTGTTCCGCGACGCCGACCACATGCGCGCCTTCTTCGAGAGCGACATCGGCAAGGAGCTGACCGGTGCGGTCGAGGAGAAGCTCGGCATCCACATCCTTGGCCCGACCTACTTCGGCACCCGCCAGGTCGGGCTCAAGCCGGAAACGGAGATCAAGACACCCGCGGACATGGCCGGGATCAAGCTTCGGATGCCCGGCGGTGACGCGTGGCAGTTCCTCGGCCAGGCGCTCGGCGCCAACCCGACGCCCATGGCCTACGCCGAGGTCTACACCGGCCTGCAGACCGGCGCGATCGACGGCCAGGACAATCCGCTGCCGAACGTGCAGAACATGAAGTTCTACGAGGTGATGAGCGCAGATCGTGCTGACCTCGCACCTCGTCGGCTACGACCTGCTCACCATCTCCAAGACCGCCTGGGACGCGATGACGCCCGAGCAGCAGGAGAAGGTCCAGGCGGCGGCGACCGCCGCGATCGACTGGAGCCAGGCCGAGCACCTGAAGCAGGAGGCCGAGCTCGCCAAGTCGTTCGAGGAGCAGGGCCTCAAGGTCTACGAGCCCGACGTCGAGGCCTTCCGCGCCCACGCGCAGAAGATGTACCTCGAGTCGGACATCTCGGCGAGCTGGCCGGAGGGGCTGCTCGAGCAGATCAACGCGCTCGGCGTCTGATCCCCGGCCGTGGGCGGGGCGGAACGGATCGCGAAGCGGCTCTACCGCTTCGCGGAGTTCGTCGCGGCGATGCTGCTCGCCGCGATGTTTCTCGCCTTCATCGTGCAGATCGTCTTCCGGTACGTCTTCAACTTTCCGATTGGCTGGACGTCCGAGCTGACGGTCATCACCTGGCTGTGGCTGGTGCTCTGGGGAGCGGCCTTCGTGGTGACGGAGGCCGAGGAAATCCGCTTCGACCTGGTCTACGGCGCCGTGGGACCGCGGACGCGGCGGGTGATGGCGATCCTGACGGCCGTGGCGATCCTGGTTCTCTACGGCATGTCGCTGCCGGCGGTGGTCGATTACGTGACCTTCATGAAGGTGCAGAGCACCGCCTACCTGAAGATCCGCTTTGATTGGCTGTTCTCGATCTACGTGATCTTCGCGGTCGCGGTGCTGATCCGCTACGCCTGGATCCTCTGGTGGGCGCTGCGCGGGCGCGGACCGGACGCCTTCGATCCGACCAAGGCGAGTTCGGGCGTTTGACCGTCCGGGTGCCACGATGAGCCTGAGCGACCCCTTCACGCTCTGCATCCTCGCAATCGTGGGCCTCAGCATCCTGGGCTTGCCGATCGGCCATGCGATGATCGGCGGCTCGATCTTCTATCTCTGGCTCGCCGGCCTCGATATGGGCACCGCCGCCGAGCAGCTGCTGAACGGCATGTACACCAGCTACATTCTGCTCGCGGTGCCGCTCTTCATCTTCGCGGCCGAGCTGATGAATTCGGGCAGCATGACCGCGCGGCTGCTGCACTTCTGCGACGCGCTGGTCGGACGCTTCCGTGGAGGCCTCGCCCAGGTCAACGTCGTGCAGAGCATCATCTTCGCCGGCATGTCCGGCTCGGCGATCGCCGACGCCGCCGGCACCGGCAAGATGATGCAGACGATGATGACGTCGGGCGGCAAGTACACCGCCTCCTTCGCCGCCGCGCTGACCGCCGTTACCGCCGTCATCGGCCCGATCATCCCCCCGTCGATCCCGGTGGTGATCTACGCGCTCGTCTCGGATGCCTCGATCGGCTACCTCTTCCTCGGCGGCATCGTCCCGGGCCTGATCATGGGGCTCGTCCAGATGGGGCTCATCGCGCTGATCGCCCGGCGGCGGAACTTCCCGGTGGGGGAGACCGTGCCGCTGCGCGAAATCCCCGGCATCACCCTGCGCGCCTTCCCGGCGCTGATGATGCCGGTCGTCCTTCTCGGCTTCATCTACAGCGGCGTCACCACCCCGACCGAGGCGGCGGCCATCGCGGCGGCCTATGCCTTCCTGATCTCGGCCATTCTCTACCGGACGGTGACGTTCAGCAGTACCTATGCCTCGCTCCTGTCGAGCGCCCGCACCACCGCCTCCATCGGCATGCTGATCGCCGGGGCAATGGTCTTCAACTATGTCGTGACCGTCGAGAACATCCCGCAGACCCTCAGCGCCTTCCTGCAGGGGCAGGAGCTGTCGCCGATGGGCTACCTGATCCTGGTGAACCTGCTGCTGCTGCTGCTCGGCTGCCTGCTCGAGGGCACGACGATCCTGCTCATCGTGGTGCCGGTCCTCATCCCGACCGCCGAGGCGCTTGGGATCGACCTCGTCCACTTCGGCATCGTGGTCGTCGTCAACATCATGATCGGGCTGATCACGCCGCCCTACGGCCTGCTGCTCTTCATCATGGCAAACATCTCGGGGGCACCGCTGCGCGACATCGTCCGCGATACGCTGCCCTTCCTCGTTGCGATGCTGGCGGCGCTTGCCCTCATCACCTTCGTCCCCGAAACCGTGCTCTGGCTGCCGCGCCTGCTCGGCTACCAGGGTTGAAAGATCGCCGATGACCCGCCCGATCTACGTGCTGAACGGCCCGAACCTGAACCGCCTCGGCAAGCGCGAGCCGGAGATATACGGGCACACCACCCTCGCCGAGGTCGAGGCGATGTGCCGCGAGGCGGCGGGCCAGCATCCGCTCGAGTTCCGCCAGTCGAACTTCGAGGGCGAACTGGTGGGGTGGATCCACGAGGCGATCGACGAGGGCGGCGGCATCGTCATCAACCCGGCGGGCCTTACCTTCACCTCGATCCCGATCCTCGACGCCCTGAAGATGTTCCCCGGCCCGATCATCGAGCTGCACATCTCGAACATCCATCGCCGGGAAGCGATCTACCACAAGTCTCTGGTTTCGACGGTAGCGACGGGCGTCATCGCCGGCCTCGGCGTGGCCGGCTACCCGCTGGCCGTGCGCGCGATCATCGCGCTCAGCGAGAGCGACTGATGCTGTACGCGGCTCCGAGTTCCCTGCGTACGTAGCGGCCGCGCATCTCGGCCGGAGTGACGCCATAGGCCTCGCGGAAGCGATGATAGAACTGGCTGATCGAGCTGAAGCCCGAGGCCTCGGCCACCGACGGGATGGCCATCGAGCTCTCGACCAGCAGGGCGCGGGCGCGCATCAGGCGCATGCGCACCATGAACTGCCGCGGCGGGATGCGCATGATCCGCGAGAAGAGCGCGATCGCGTAGTTCTCGTGCAGGCAGGTGACGGCGGCGATCTCGGCGTTCTTCAGCGGCTGGTCGAGGTTCTCCAGGATGAAGCGGACCATCTCGATGGCATGCCCGATGTGGGTCGACGACAGGCTGCGCTCGGAGTCGAGGTCGATGCCCGGCGCGATCAGGTAGCCGAGCGGTTCGATGAGCAGCCGGCGGAAGATGGCGTTCAGCTCCATCTTCACCACCTCGACCCGCTCGAAGCTGCCCGAGCGGTAGTCGGCGTACCAGCGCTCGACCGTGGCCGCGCCGCAGGACTCGGTCGGGATCTCGACGATGGCGCCCGAGAGCAGCGCGACCTGGAGCCGTCCGATGTGCGGCATCAGGAGAAAGCTGTCGAGCGGCAGGTAGATGTTGCTGAGCAGCGGCCCGCCGGCACCGGTTACGTTCACCTCGAGCAGCTGATGTGGGACGCCGGCCCAGAAGCAGACGGTGCGGTCGGCCGGGACGACAACCTGTCGCCCGTTGACGTCGTAGAGCATGTCCGCGCCCCGGCAGAGGTTCACCTCGATGTGCCCGTGCCAGTGCGCCGCCTCCATGAGCGCCGGGCTGAAGACGCGCATCCCGAAGCGGCCGAACGCACGGCTCTGCGCGTAGAACTGCCGCTCGTGGCTTGGCACGCCGGACAGCCGCCCGGTCCGGCGGCTCGAGGTTTCCATCACGTCTCCCCCGGATCTTAGAAAGCCGGAATAGATTAGCCCATTCCGCCATTGCCGCGCGAGCCCGCGTCGTGCGAAAATTAACGTGTTCCGCGGGAGTGCCGCCGGATCGAGACAGGGCAAGGCCCCGAAAAGTGGCCGTGGAGGAAAGATGACCAGCACCATCCAGCGCGCCGCGCTCGCGGCACTCCTTCTCGGGGCGTCGCCCGTGGCCATACAGGCCCAGGTGGTCGGGCCGGAGCCGGTGCCGGCGGCGCCCGACTTTCCCGCAATGGGCAAGCCGACCTACGTCAAGCGGTCGGACATCCTCGAGTACAAGGCGCTGCCGAGCTACTCGGAGCCCGCCTGGGTCACCGAGAAGTTCGTGAGCACAGGAAAGCTGCCGCCGGTGGCCGAGCGGCTGCCGACCGAGCCGATGGTCTACAAGACCGGCAACATGCCGGACGGACCCGGGGTCTATGGCGACGTCATGCGCCACGTGATCGGGGGCCGGCCGGAGGGCTGGAACTACCTGGCCGGCCAGACCCAGGGCTGGGGCGGCATCGACATCGGGCTTTCCGAGTGCCTGACGCGGACCGGGCCGCTGTTCATGGTCGAGCAGGAGGACCTGGCGCCCCTGCCCAACCTTGCGAAGAGCTGGGACTGGTCGGAGGACGGCAAGGAGCTGACCGATCCACCTGATCGAGGGGGCGAAGTGGTCCGACGGCGATCCGTTCGACGCCGAGGACATCATGTTCTACTGGGACGACCACGTGATCGATCCCGGAGCTGACGCCGCTGAACGGCGCCTCGCCCGAGACCTTCGGCGCCGGCACCACGCTGGCGAAGGTCGACGACTTCACGGTGAAGTTCACCTTCACCCAGGCCTTCCCCGAGGCCATCCTCTACGCGCTCGCCTACGGCACCTTCTGCCCGGGGCCGAGCCACGTCATGAAGCCGCTGCACCCGAAGCTATTCGGACAACACCTACGAGCAGTACACCAACGCCTTCCCGCCGACCTACATGAACTTCCCGGTGATGGGCGCCTGGGTGCCGGTCGAGTACCGCCCGGACGACATCGTGGTCATGCGCCGCAACCCCTACTACTGGAAGGTGGACGAGACCGGGCAGCAGCTCCCCTATCTCGACGAGCTCAACTACCGCCTGTCGACCTGGGCCGACCGCGACGTGCAGGCGGTGGCCGGCACCGGCGACTTCTCGAACCTCGAGCAGCCGGAGAACTTCGTCGAGTCGCTGCGCCGCGGCGCCGAGGACAGCGCGCCGGCGCGGCTGGAGTTCGGGCCGCGGATCATCGGCTACTCGATGTTCCCGAACTTCTCGGCCAACGGCTGGGGCGAGCCCGACGAGCGCGGCCAGGCGATCCGCGAGCTCAACCGCGACCAGAACTTCCGCATCGCGCTGAGCCAGGCCATCGACCGGCAGCGGCTGGGCAACGCGCTGGTGAAGGGGCCGTTCACCGCCATCTACCCGGGCGGCATGGTCGGCGACTCGATCTACTTCGACGCCGCCAGCACGGTCTACTACCCCTATTCCGCCGAGAGCGCCAAGGCGCTGCTCGCCGAGGCGGGCCTGACCGACACCGACGGCAACGGCTTCGTCAATCATCCGGCCGACGTGCTGGGCGGGGCGGACGTCCAGGTGGTGATGCTGGTGAACGGCGACTACCAGACCGACAAGACCGTCGCCGAGGCAGTGATCGCGATGATGGCCGAGTCGGGCATCAAGGTCACGATCAACACGCTGAGCGGCAACGCCTTCGACGCCGAGTTCCAGAACGGCCGCTACGACTGGGTGGTGCGGCGCAACGATCCCGAGCTGATCACCCCGGTGCAGAACCCCTCCCGGCTGGCGCCGGTGGGGCCGCGGACGGCGCGCATGCACATGGCGAACGACGCGGGGGAACTCGACCTCCTGCCGTTCGAGGAGAGGCTCGTGGACACGGTGAACGCCTTCATCTCCACCCGCGACGCGGACGAGCGCAAGGCGCTGATGCAGGAGTGGCAGCAGGTCTACACCGAGAACGTGTACGGCATCGGCCTGACCCAGTATCCGGGCGCGCTGATCATCAACAAGCGCTTCTCGAACATCCCGCCGGGCGCCCCGATCTTCATGTACAACTGGGCCGAGGACAACATCATCCGCGAGCGGGTGTGGGTCGCCGCGGACCAGCAGGGCGGGCGCGAACTGCACCCGCAGACCCTGCCGGGCGCCCCGGGGGGCGACGGCCCGGTCGAGTAACGGCTTCGGCAAAGGCTGCGGCGGCCCGGCCGCCGCAGCGATCCGCCTGAACGAGCTGGCACGCGCCCCGAGCGCGCGGTCCCTCTTACCCTAAGCGAGGGCTTCCCGATGGTCCGATTCCTCCTTGTCCGGGTGCTGCAGTCGATTCCGGTTCTCTTCGTGATGAGCATGATCACGTTCATCATCATCAACGCCCCGCCCGGCGACTACGGCGACTACATCCGCGACAACATGATCACCCAGGGCAACGCGAGCTTCGCCGCCGCCGATGCCGCGGCGGAGCGCTACCGCGAGGAGCACGGGCTGAACGACCCGATGATGGTGCAGTACTTCCGCTGGATCACCGGCATCGTCACCCGCGGCGACTTCGGCTGGTCCTACTTCTACAACCGGCCCGTCTCGGAGGTTGTCGGCGAGCGGCTGCCGCGCACGATCCTTCTGGCGTTGACCTGCCACCTGCTCGCATCGCTCCTCGGTATCGGCTTTGGCATCCTCGCCGCCACCCGGCAGTACAGCTGGATCGACACCGTGCTCTCGTTCATCTCGTTCCTCGGCATGACGATCCCGCGCTTCCTGCTGGCGCTGATCATCCTGTACGTCCTGGCGTTCAAGCTGAACGTGCAGGAGATCGGCAGCTTCTACTCGTCGCACTACGGCGGGCAGCCTTGGAGCTGGGGCAAGTTCGTCAATCTCGTCCAGCACATCTGGCCGGTCGTCTTCGTCGCGACGGTGGGCGGGCTCGCCTACAACATGCGGGTGATGCGGGGCAACCTGCTCGACACGCTCAACGCGCAGTACGTGGAGACCGCGCGGGCGAAGGGGCTGAGCGAGGGCGCCGTGGTGATGAAGCACGCAGTGCCGAACGCGCTGCATCCGCTCGTCGCCTACCAGGGCGTGGTGCTGCCCTACATGCTGACCGGCGAGATCGAGGTGGCGATCGTCTTCGCGCTCGCCACCATCGGGCCCGCCATCGTGAGTTCGATGTCGATCGGCGACGTCAACGTCACCGCGACGCTCCTCCTCGTGCTGGGCGCCACGCTCATCGTCGGCAACATCATCGCCGACCTGCTGCTTGCGCTTCTCGATCCGCGAATTCGCGTGGGGAACGACGCATGACCCAGCGCGGTCACCTCCCGCCCATCGAGGACCCGCTCGTCCCCGAGCGCAGCCTGGCCGACCAGATCGCGCCGGAGGTCGGGGATCACGAGCCGATCCCGGTGCCGGCCGAGCCCGAGGACGCGCGGATCAGCACCGTCGCGACCGAGAGCCAGAGCTACGTGAGCCTGGTCTGGCGGCGGTTCCGAAAGTCGGTCCCCGGCATGATCGGGCTGGTCATGGTGGTGATGCTGCTCACCGTCTCGCTCTTCGCCGACTTCTTCGCGCCGATGCATCCGAACGAGCCGGGGGTCGCCTTCGCGCCGCCCGACAAGATCAGCTGGTATGTGCCCGACCAGGGATGGCGCCTGACCCCGGTGGCCTTTCCGACCACCGAGACCGACGAACTCGACCCGGTGACCTTCCAGCCGATCGTCGGCCCGGACTTCGCCAACCCGCAGCCGGTCCGCTTCTTCGCCAAGGGCTGGGACTGGCACCTCTTCGGCGTGATCCCGATGAACCGGCACTTCATCGGCCTCGCCGACGGCTCCCCGCTGCACATCCTCGGCACCGACAAGCTCGGCCGCGACATCTTCTCCCGCGGCATCGTCGGGTCGCGGATCTCCCTCGCCATAGCCCTGTCCTCGATCGCCCTGATCACGCTGATCGGCACGCTGACCGGCATCACGTCGGGCTACATCGGCGGCAAGTTCGACATGTGGTTCCAGCGCTTCGTCGAGATCATCCTCGCCTTCCCGCAGCTGCCGTTCTACCTGACGCTCGCGACGCTGATCCCGGTCACCGCACCCTCGGGCCTGTTCCTGACGTTCGTGGTCATCGTCATCGTCGGCCTCGGCTGGGCGCAGCTCTCGCGCGAGGTGCGCTCGAAGACCATGGCGATGGCGCGGGTCGACTACGTGCGCGCGGCGATGGCGGTGGGCGCCAGCGACGGCCGGATCATCACCCGGCATATCCTGCCCAACGTGATGAGCCACGTGATCGTCTCGATCACCCTCGGCATCCCGTCGATCGTGCTGCTCGAGAGCTTCCTCGGCTTCCTCGGCTTCGCCGTGAAGCCGCCGCTGATCTCCTGGGGCCTGATGCTGCAGGACGCCGGCACGTTCAGCGTGATCGGCTCCTATCCGTGGATCCTCTCCCCTGTCGGTTTCGTGCTCATCACCGTCTTCGCGTTCAACGCGCTGGGCGATGGCCTGCGCGACGCCATCGACCCGTACTGAGGAGACAGGTCATGAACGTGGCAACCAAGGACTTCGGCGACGTGGTGCTCGACGCGCGACAGGTCGGCGTCGCCTTCAAGGTCGACGGCGGCACCATCGAGGCGGTGCGGGACGTGTCCTTCCAGCTCCGCAAGGGCCAGACCATCGCGCTGGTCGGCGAGAGCGGCTCGGGCAAGTCGGTGACGGCGCGCGCGGTCATGCGGCTCCTGTCCAAGCGCGCCCGCGTCACCGACACCACCCGCATCACCTACGCGGGCGAGGACATGGCGCATCTCTCCGACAAGCGGATGCGCCAGCTCCGCGGCAACCGGCTGTCGATGATCTTCCAGGAGCCGATGTCGAGCCTCAACCCGGTCTACCGGATCGGCGCGCAGCTCTGCGAGGGGCTGATCCTGCACCAGCGGCTCAGCCGCTCCGACGCGATGAAGCGCGCCCACGAGTTGCTCGAGGAGGTGCAGATCCCCGACCCCGAGGCGCGGCTGCGGCAGTATCCGCATCAGCTCTCCGGCGGCCAGCGGCAGCGCGTGATGATCGCCATGGCGCTCGGCAACCGGCCCGACGTGCTGATCGCCGACGAGCCGACCACAGCGCTCGACGTGACGGTGCAGGCGCAGATCCTGCACCTGATCGACGACCTGAAGGCGCGCTACGGCATGGGCGTGCTGCTGATCACCCACGACCTGACCGTGGTGCGGCAGTTCGCCGACCACGTCTACGTCATGCAGCACGGCGAGGTGCGGGAGTCCGGGCCGACCGAGCAGATCTTCACGGCGCCGCAGCATCAATACACCAAGCGGTTGCTGTCCTCCGAGCCGAAGGGCGTGGCAAATCCCTGCGAAGAGGGCGCGGAAACCGTGCTCAAGGGCGAGGACGTCCGCGTCACCTTCACCCTCCGCCGGGGCGGGGCGTTTCGCGGCAGCAACTACGACCTGCAGGCGGTCGACGGGCTGTCGCTCGACCTCAAGCGCGGCGAGACGCTCGGCATCGTCGGCGAGTCAGGGTCGGGCAAGACCACCTTCGGCATGGCGCTGATGCGCATCGGCAAGCTGACCAGCGGCCGCGTGGTCTTCCTCGGCGAGGACATCGAGAAGTACAGCCGCGCGCAGATGCAGCACCTGCGCTCGCGGATGCAGATCGTGTTCCAGGACCCCTTCTCCTCGCTCAATCCGCGCATGTCGGTGCGGCAGCTGATCGAGGAGGGGCTGATCGTCAACAGGATCGGCGGCAACGCCCGCGAGCGCTTCGAGCGGGTCAAGGCGGCGCTGCGCGACGCGGGGCTCCCCGACACCATCACCTCGCGCTTCCCGCACGAGTTCTCCGGCGGGCAGCGCCAGCGGCTGGCGATCGCGCGGGCGATCGCGCTCGAGCCCGAGTTCATCCTGCTCGACGAGCCGACCTCGGCGCTCGACCTGTCGGTCCAGGCGCAGATCATCGACCTCCTGCGGCGGCTCCAGCGCGACCGGGGCCTGAGCTACCTTTTCATCAGCCACGACCTGAAGGTCGTCCGTGCGCTCTGCCACCGCGTCATCGTGATGCAGAACGGCAAGATCGTGGAAGCAGGCCCGGTGGCCGAGGTGCTGGTGAACCCGAAAACCGACTACACCCGCCGGCTGGTCCGGGCGGCCTTCGACATCGCAGTTGAGTGAGGCGAGACATGACCAAGATCACCTTCATCGGCGCCGGATCGACGGTGTTCACCAAGAACATCGCCGGCGACATCCTCCAGCGTCCGGCCCTCGCGGGCGCCGAGATCCGGCTGATGGACATCAACCCGCAGCGGCTCGAGGAATCCGAGATCGTCGTCGGCAAGCTGGCGCAGTCGCTGGGCGCAACCGCGACGGTCAAGACCTTCCGCGACCAGCGCGCGGCGCTCGACGGGGCGGACTTCGTCGTCGTCTGCTTCCAGATCGGCGGCTACGAGCCCTGCACCGTCACCGACTTCGAGGTGCCGAAGAAGTTCGGCCTGCGCCAGACCATCGCCGACACCCTCGGCATCGGCGGCATCATGCGCGGGCTCCGCACCGTGCCGCACCTGTGGTCGATCTGCGAGGACATGCGGCAGGTCGCGCCGCACGCGATCATGCTCCAGTACGTCAACCCGATGGCGATCAACACCTGGGCCATCGCCGCGAAGTACCCGGACATCCGCCAGGTCGGCCTTTGCCATTCGGTGCAGGGCACGGCCGAGGAGCTGGCGCACGATCTCGACATCCCGGTTGACGAAATCCGCTACCGCGCGGGCGGCATCAACCACATGTCCTTCTTCCTGAACTTCGAGCACCGTCAGGCGGACGGCAGCTATCGCGACCTCTATCCGGCGCTGCGCCAGGGCTACCGCGAGGGTCGCTTTCCGAAGCGGCCCACGTGGAACCCGCGCTGCCCGAACAAGGTGCGCTACGAGATGATGAGCCGGCTCGGATACTTCGTGACCGAGAGTTCCGAGCACTTCGCCGAGTACACGCCCTGGTTCATCAAGCGCGACCGGCCGGACCTGATCGAGAAGTTCGGCATCCCGCTCGACGAGTACCCCAAGCGCTGCGTCGAGCAGATCGCGCGGTGGGAGAAGCAGGCCGAGGCCTACAGGAAGGCCGACACGATCGAGGTCGCGGCGAGCCACGAGTACGCCAGCGCGATCGTCAACTCGGTCGTCACCGGCGAGCCGTCGGTGATCTACGGCAACTTCGGCAACCGCGGCTACATCCCGCAGCTGCCGGACGGCTGCGCGATCGAGGTGCCGACCCTCGTCGACGACAACGGCCTGCAGCCGACGATCGTGCGGGACATCCCGCCGCAGCTGATCGCGCTGATGCGGACCAACATCAACGTCCAGGACCTGACGGTGCAGGCACTGCTGACCGAGAACGTCGAGCACGTCTATCACGCGGCGATGCTCGACCCGCACACCGGGGCCGAGCTCGACCTCGACCAGATCTGGGCGCTGACCTCGGAACTGCTCGCCGCGCACGGCGACTGGCTGCCCGCCTTCGCGCGGGTCGAGACGCGCAAGGCCGGCTGAGATGAAGGGCTGGCCGAGCGCGATCGTCATCGTCGGCGGCGGCACGGCGGGCTGGCTCGTCGGCGCTGGTGCATCGGCGATGCCGCCCGCCGCGGCGCCCGACCCTGCGCCATCACCGTCATCGAGAGCTCGAAGCTCGGCACCATCGGCGTCGGCGAGGGCACCACGGCGGTGTTCCGGCAGATGCTCCAGCACCTCGGCATCGACGAGATGCAGTTCCTCGGCGAGACCGACGCCACCATCAAGTACGGCATCCGCCACCGCGACTGGCGCCGGCTCGGCCACAGCTACGACGGCCCGATCGACGACCCGCACCTCGTGTCCGGCGGTGACCGCCGCGCGACCTTCCTCGACACCTACCAGATCGCGAATGGCCGCCCCGTGGGCGAGACCCACCTGTTCCAGTACCTGATGGAGCGCCGCAAGAGCCCCTTCGGCTTTCGCGCCGGTCGCCGCGTTCCGCTCGGGCCGTTCCACCATGCCTACCACTTCGACCAGGCCCAGGTCGGCGCCTTCCTGCGCCGCCAGGCTGCCGGCGTCACCGTGATCGACGACCAGGTCACCGCCGTCCACCGCGACGCCGCCACAGGCGACATCACCGCCCTCGCGCTCGAAGGCGGCGGCGAAGTGACGGGCGACCTCTTCCTCGACTGCACCGGCTTCCGCCGCCGGCTGATCACCGAGCTGGGCGCCGACTGGATTTCCTACGCCGACGTCCTGCCGGTCAACCGCGCCATGCCGTTCTGGCTCGACATCGCGCCGGGGGAGGAGATCGACCCCTTCACCCTCGCCTGGGCGCAGGGATCGGGCTGGCTCTGGAAGATCCCGACCGCGCGCCGCTACGGCTGCGGCTACGTCTACTCCGACCTCCACCTCACCCCGGACCAGGCGCAGGCCGAGATCGAGACCGCCCTCGGCCACCCGATCGAGCCGCGCAACGACATCCGCATCGGCGCCGGCCGCCTGTCGAACGACCTGGATCGGCAACTGCGTCGCCCTCGGGCCTCTCCTCGGCCTTCCTCGAGCCGCTCGAGGCGACCTCGATCCACGGCACCGTCGTCCAGCTCATGCTGCTGACCACGCTCCTCGGCAAGCCGTCGCCGCAGAACCCCGAGCGCTACAACGCGACGGTCGCCCGCCAGGTCGACGACTTCCGCGACTTCATCCGGCTGCACTACGTCTCCGAGCGCCGCGACACGCCGTTCTGGCGCGACGTGGCCGCAGAGCCACCCGGACACGGTCGCCGCGCGCCTCGAACTCTGGTCGCGCAAGACCCCGGGCGCCGAGGACTTCCCGCCCTTCCCGCTGGGCCTGCCCCACGTCGGCCACCACCTGCACATGCCGGTCCTCGACGGCCTCGGGCTGCTCAGCCCCGCCGTCGCGAAGGCCGAACTCGCCGCCCGGCCCAAGGTCCGCGCCCACGCCCGCAAGTCCGCCGCCGAGCTGATCCGCGAGTACCGCATCGCCGCCGGCCGGGCCGAGGGCCACCGCCATCTCCTGGACTCCCTGATCGAGGAACCCGTCGCATGACCCCCTTCAAGATCGCCATCATCGGTGCCGGCAGCGTCGGCTTCACCAAGAAGCTCGTCTCCGACATCCTGAAGGTGCCCGAGTTCGCCGGTGTCGAGTTCGCGCTGACCGACATCAACGCCCACAACCTCGACATGATCGCGCAGATCATCCGCCGCATCGTCGAGGTGAACGGCCTGCCCGCCACCGTCACCGCCACCACCGACCGCCGCGCGGCGCTCGCGGGCGCGCGCTACGTGATGAACTGCGTGCGCATCGGCGGGCTCGAGGCCTTCGCCGACGACATCGCCATCCCGCTGAAGTACGGCGTCGACCAGTGCGTCGGCGACACCATCTGCGCCGGCGGCATCATGTACGGCCAGCGCGGCATCGTGGCGATGCTCGACTTCTGCCGCGACATCCGCGAGGTGGCCGAGCCGGACGCGCTCCTGCTCAACTACGCCAACCCGATGGCGATGATGACCTGGGCCGCGCTGGAATATGGCGGCGTCAGGACGGTGGGGCTCTGCCACGGGGTGCAGAACGGCCACCGCCAGATCGCCCGCGCCCTCGGCGTGCCGATGTCCGACGTCGACATCGTCTGCTCGGGCATCAACCACCAGACCTGGTACCTCGACATCCGCGTCAAGGGCGTGCCCGTCACCGCCGACGAGCTCCTCGCCGCCTTCGAGCGGCATCCGGTGTTCTCGCGGCAGGAGAAGGTGCGCATCGACGTGCTGAAGCGCTTCGGCTTCTACTCGACCGAGTCGAACGGGCACCTCTCGCGAGTACCTGCCCTGGTACCGCAAGCGGCCCGACGAGATCATGAACTGGATCGACCTCTCCGAGTGGATCCACGGCGAGACCGGCGGCTACCTGCGCTACTCGACCGAGAACCGCAACTGGTTCGAGGAGGACTTCCCGAAGTTCCTCGACGAGGCCGGCAAGCCGCTCGCCGAGCACGAGCGCACCGACGAGCATGCGAGCCACATCCTCGAGGCGCTGGAGACCGGGCGCACCTACCGCGGCCACTTCAACGTGCGCAACGGCGGCACGATCACCAACCTGCCCGAGGACGCGATCATCGAGAGCCCGGGCTTCGTCGACCGCTTCGGGATCAACATGGTGGAGGGGATCACCCTGCCGCTCGCCTGCGCGGCGACCTGCTCGGCGAGCGTCAACGTGCAGCGGATGTCCGTGCGGGCGGCGATGACGGGGGACGTGACGCTGCTGAAGCAGGCGGTCCTGCACGACCCGCTGGTCGGGGCGATCTGCACGCCCGAGGAGGTCTGGCAGATGGTCGACGAGCTTCTGGTGGCGCAGGCGCAGTGGCTGCCGCAGTACGCCGACAGCATCCCCGCGGCCGCCGCGCGGCTGGAGAACCCCCGGGTCAAGACCCGGGCCTGGGACGGCGCGGCGCGGCGCGGCGTCCGGAGCGTGGAGGAACTGCGCGCCGGCAAGGCCAGAAGTGAGGCCGCGGAAGGGCACGGGCTCGGCACGAAGGTCATGGGCTGAACCGCCGGGCGTGCGGGTTCAGCCTTTCACCCGCGCCGCCTCGGGGTCGTACGGGGGCCGGAGGAAGACCTCGGCCGGGACGCGTTCGGTGCTGACCTCGAGCTCGTAGGCCCCGGCCAGGACATCCGCCGCCGTGACGCCGTTCTCGGGGTCGCGCACGTAGCCATAGCCGATGCCGCGGCCCACGGTGTAGCCCCAGCCGCCGCTCGCCAGCCAGCCGACCCGGCGGCCGTCGCGGTAGATCGTCTCGCGGCCGAGCAGCACCACCCCCGGGTCCGCGACCGTGAACCCCGCCAGCAGCCGCGGCTGCGGCCGCTCGCGTTGCGCTTCCAGCGCGTCGCGTCCGAGGAAGGGCGCATTGCCGCGCAGCTTCACGGCGAAGCCGAGGCCCGCCATCAGGGGCGAGTGGTCCGGGCCGATCTCCGCCCCCCAGGCGCGGTAGCCCTTCTCCAGCCGCAGCGACTCGATCGCGCGGTAGCCCGCGTCGGTCAGTCCGTGCCCGGCGCCGGCCGCCATCAGGGCGTCGTAGACGCTGGCGGCGAATTCGACCGGTATGTGGAGTTCCCAGCCGAGCTCGCCCACATAGGTGATGCGAAGCGCGATCACCGGAGCGCCCGCCACCGAGAGCCGCCGCACCCGGCCGAACGGAAACGCCGCGTTCGACACGTCCTCCTCGGTGACCGACGCGAGGATCTCCCGC
Source organism: uncultured Alphaproteobacteria bacterium (assembly GCA_963844375.1). Lineage (GTDB taxonomy): Bacteria > Pseudomonadota > Alphaproteobacteria > Rhodobacterales > Rhodobacteraceae > Amaricoccus. The sequence goes on from CAWJOI010000013.1 coordinate 195,954, forward strand.
GCCCGCGGTCCCATCAGCGCCAGGACCGCGTGCTGCGACGTCACGTCGATCAGCCGCGCGTCGAGGCCCTGCGGGATGTTCCGCCGGATCCAGTGGAAGTCGTGGGTGGCGAAGCCGGTGCCGGTGACGATGTAGTAGGCGTCCTCCTCCAGCCGCGCCACCGTGAGGTCGCACTCGATCCCGCCCCGGGCGTTCAGCATCTGGGTATAGACCAGCGTGCCCGGCGGCCGCGTCACGTCGCCGGCGCAGATCCAGGAGAGTGCGGCCTCCGCATCCCGCCCGACCATGAGGAACTTCGCGAACGAGGTCTGGTCGAAGAGCGCCGCCGCCTCCCGGCAGGCCCGGTGCTCGCGGCCGACCGCCTCGAACCAGTTCGGCCGCTCGAAGGTGTAGATGTCGCGCGGCTCGTCACCGGGCCCCGCGAACCAGTTCGGCCGCTCCCAGCCGAGCTTCTCGCCGAAGACCGCGCCCCTGGCGGCAAGCCGGTCGTAGAGCGGCGAGCGCCGGAGCGGGCGGCCGGAGGCGAATTCCTCGCTCGGCCAGGCCATGGTGTAGTGCTTGGCGTAGGATTCCAGCGTGCGCGTGCGGACCCAGGGCGTCGAGAGGTGGTTCCGCCCGAAGCGGCGGATGTCGACCGCCCAGAGGTCGTAGGGCGGCGCGCCCGTCGCCACCCATTCGGCGAGCGCCATGCCCGCGCCGCCGCCCGAGGCGATGCCGAAGGCGTTGAACCCGGCGCCGACGAAGAAGCCGTCGACCTCGGGCGCCTCGCCGAGAATGAAGTTGCCGTCCGGCGTAAAGCTCTCCGGCCCGTTGATGAACTGCTTGACGCCGGCATGCTCCAGCGCCGGGACCCGGCCGAGCGCCAGCTCCATCATCGGCTCGAAGTGATCCCAGTCGTTTTCGAGAAGCGTGAACTGAAAGCCCTCCGGGATGCCGCGTTCCGCCCAGGGCTTCGGGTTGGGCTCGTAGGCGCCCATCACGAGGCCGCCCACCTCCTCCTTGTAGTAGGTGAGCCGGTCGGGATCGCGCAGCGTCGGCAGGCCGGGCGTGACCCCGTCGATCCGCTCGGTGATCAGGTACTGGTGCTGCACGCTGACCAGCGGCACGTTGACGCCCGCCATGCGCCCGACCTCGCGCGACCACTGGCCGGCGCAGCAGACGACCTTGCCGCAGGCGACGAATCCCTGGTCGGTCTCGACTCCCGTCACCCGGCCCCCCTCGACGCGGATGCCGGTGACGCGGACCTCCTCGCGGATGGCGACGCCGTGCTGCCGTGCGCCGCGCGCCAGCGCCTGCACGAGGTCCGAGGGCGAGGCCTGCCCGTCGGTGGGCAGGAACGCGGCGCCGATCACGTCGTCCACCGTCATCAGCGGCCAGAGATCGCGCGCCTCCGACGGCGTCAGGAGGTGCATCTCCAGCCCGAACGAGCGCGCCGTCGTCGCCTGCCGCTTCACCTCGGTCCAGCGCTCGGGGGTGCAGGCGAGCCTCAGCCCGCCGTTCCGCTTCCAGCCGGTCGCGAGCCCGGTCTCCGCCTCGAGCCGGTCGTAGAGCGCCACCGAGTAGCCGAGGAGCTGGGTCACGTTGGCGTTGCTCCGGAGCTGCCCGACCAGCCCCGCCGCATGCCAGGTGGAGCCGGAGGACAGCCGGTGCCGCTCCAGGAGCAGCACCTCGTCCTCGCCCATGGCGCCGAGGTGATAGGCGGTGGAGCAGCCGACGATCCCGCCGCCGATGATCACCACGCGCGCCGATGCCGGCAGGTCGGTCATGTCGCATCCTCCCGGAACGCCGCCCAGGCCGCCTCGAACCGCGCCAGGTTCTCGGCGGTATAGGCCGGGTAGTCGAAATCGATCGCCGAGTGGAGCTCGGAGACCATGCTCCACATCGCCTCGCGCAGCAGCGAGGCCGCGGTCATCGCCGCCGCCCGCCGCAGCAGCGCCGCGTCGGGCGGGTGCCCGTAGTAGGCCGCAAGCAGCGCCGCCCGTTCATCGGGCGACATCCCCGCGTTGGACGCGAGACCGCCGAGGTCGAAGAGGGGGGAGTTGAAGCCGGCATACTCCCAGTCGACGAGCCAGAGCCTGTCCCCGTCGTCGATCAGGTTGGCGGGCAGAAGGTCGTTGTGCCCGAAGACGATCTCGACCGGCCCCGTCGCCGCCTCCAGCCGCTCGGCCGCCGCCGTCAGGCGCGGGAGGTCGGCACGGTAGCGGCTTCCCGCCTCGCGCAGGGTGTGGGCGTAGTCGCGGACCACCTGGAAGACCCAGAAGATCGGCGCCGGGCCGCGGTAGTGTCGCGGAATCTCGCGGTGGCAGCGCCGCACCAAAGCCGCGAGCCGGTCGCGGTTCGCGGGGTCGCGCACGTCCTCCGCCGTGAGCGTCCGCCCCTCGATGAAGTCGAGGACGAGCGCGCCGTCCTGCCAGTGCCGGACCTGCTGGCGAGAGGCCAGCCGCATGCGCCGCCCGCGCCGCCGCCAGCTCGAAGCGGCGGACGACGTTGTGCTCGGGAATGTCCCCCCCGATCCGCACGAGATAGCGCCGGCCCGCGTCGCGCACGACGAAGTTGAGGTTGGTGATCCCGCCGGCCAGCGGCTCGGGCTCGACCGGCCCGCTCCAGAGCGGCAGCCCCGCCGCCCGCGCCCGCGCTTCCTCCATCGGGGTCATCGCGTCAGCCCCAGCCGCGCCCGCGTCCGCGCCGCGGCCGCGGTCATCATCCGGTCGGCGATCATCGCGAGCATGGCGATGCAGGCGCCGGCGACCAGCCCCGCGCCCACGTCCGCGCGGGTGAGCGCGATGTAGACCTCCTGCCCGAGATCGCGGGTGCCCACCAGCGCGGTGATGACCAGCATCGAGACGGCGAGCAGGATCGTCTGGTTGACGCCGAGCAGCATCTCCGGCAACGCCAGCGGCAGGCGGAGCTTCACCAGCCGCTGCACGCGCGTCGTCCCCATCGCCCGCGTCGCCTCGACCAGCGCAGGGTCGATCTCGCGGATGCCGAGCGCGGTGTAGCGGATCGCGGGCGGCAGGGCATAGAGGACCATGGCGATCATCGCGGTGAATTCCCCCACGCGGAACAGCATGACCACCGGGATCAGGTAGACGAACGACGGCAGCGTCTGCAGCGTGTCGATCACCGGCTGCACCACGCTCCAGACGCGGGCGCTCAGGCCCGAGGCCACGCCGATGGGCAGCCCGATCAGCGTCGCGATCGTCACCGAGACCCCCACGAGATAGACGGTGACCATCGCCTGCGCCCAGTAGCCGGTGAAGGCGATGAAGAGCGCGAAGCCGCAGGCGATGGCCGCCCGCCGCGACCCGCCGATGCGCGCCATCGCCAGCGTCACCACGACGGCGCCCCACCACCACGGGATGGCGACCAGCACCCGGCGGACGGGCACGAGGAGGTTGACCAGCACCCAGCCCTTGATCGCTTCGAGGGTGTCGAAGAAGTTGACGTTCAGCCACTGGATCAGCCCCGACCAGAACGCCGAGGTCGAGATCTCGAGCCGCTCGGGATAGGTCGCGAGGCCGGGGACGGCAATGGCGAGGGCCCAGAGCCCCACCGCCGCCCCCGCCGCCGCGAGCAGGATGCCGCCGCCCTGCGCCCGCCGGCTGCGCGACGCGCGCACGGCGTAGGCCTGGCTCAGCCGGTCGAGCACCAGCGCGAGGAAGACGATGGCGACGCCGGCCTCGACGCCCGCGCCGATGTCGAGGCGGCGCAGCGCCGCCAGCACGTCGTAGCCGAGGCCGCCCGCGCCGATCATCGAGGCGATGATCACCATGTTGAGCGACAGCATGATCACCTGGTTGACGCCGACCATCAGCGGCGCCCGCGCCGCCGGCAGCATCACCTTCCAGACGAGCTGGCGCGGGGTCGCGCCCGCCATGCGCCCGAACTCGACGATCTCCGGCGCGACGCCGCGCAGCGCGAGCAGCGTGATCCGCACCATGGGCGGAAGCGCATAGATGACCGTCGCGATCAGCGCCGACACCGGGCCGAAACCGAAGAGGATGAGGATGGGCAGGAGATAGGCGAAGACCGGCACGGTCTGCATGGCGTCGAGGATGGGCGCGAGCATCCGCTCGACCCAGCGGCGGCGGTAGGCGGCGATGCCGAGGCCGAGCCCGCCCGCCACCCCGAGCGGCACCGCCACCGCGATCGACGCGAGCGTCACCATGGCGCTTTCCCATTGGCCGAAGACCGCGAGGTAGAGGAGCGCGCCGCCGACCAGCGCCGCGAGCCGCGCGCCGCCGGCATGGAGCGCGACGAGGGACGCGGCGATCACCACCGCGAACCAGGGGAGCGGCGGCAGGATCTGCACCGCCGCCGAGCCCTGGCCGCGCATGAGCCCGGTCGCGAAGAGCGCCCTGGCCGCCTCGAGCGGCAGCGCGAGCAGCGCCGCGATCCAGCGGGTGAGGTCGCGGAAGGTGAAGAGGCCGAAGCTCGCCTCGTTCACCAGCCAGTCCATCCCGGCGGAGATCCAGTCGGCGAGCGGGAGCTGCAGGCTGCGCGGCACCTCCTCCCAGATCCCGTCGAGCGTGCCCCGCGGCAGGTAGCCGAAGCCGATCGTCGCGGCGAGGAGACCGAACCAGAAGACGCGGCCGCCCCAGCCGCCCGCCGCCCCCGGCGGCGCCGACGCGACGGCGGTACTCACCCGCGTGCTCCCGCACCGGCGCCGGCGGTCATGACGGGAAACCCGGCTTCGCCGCCTGCGGCCCGGCGGCGTGCTCGAGCAGCACTGCCATGACCTCCGCCCGCCCGACCAGGCCGATCGGCGTGCCGTCCTCCTCGACGGCATAGGGGCGCTCCGCCGCCTCCACCTGCGCGGCGAAGTCGGCCACCTTCGCCCGCGCCTCGACCACCCCCGCCACCGGCCCTCCGTCGTGGGGCCGCATGACGGCGCGCGCCGAGAGGATGCGCGCCCGCGGCGCGTCCCGGGTAAAGGCCGCGACATAGGGATCCGCCGGCGCGCGGATCAGCTCCTCCGCGGTTCCGACCTGCACGATCCTGCCGTCACGCATGATCGCGATCCGGTCGGCGAGCCGGATCGCCTCGTCGAAGTCGTGGGTGATGAAGACGATGGTCTTGTGCAGCGCCGCCTGCAGCCGCAGGAACTCGTTCTGCATCTCGCGCCGGATCAGCGGGTCCAGCGCCGAGAACGGCTCGTCGAGGAACCAGACCTCCGGCCCGACGGCCAGCGACCGCGCGATCCCCACCCGCTGCTGCTGCCCGCCCGAGAGCTCCCGCGGCAGGTTGTCTTCCCGGCCCTTGAGCCCGACGAGCTCGACCATCTCCCGCGCGCGCGCCTCGCGTTCCGCCCGGGCGACGCCCTGCACCTCCAGCGGAAAGGCGACGTTGCGCAGGACGGAAAGGTGCGGCAGCAGCGCGAAGTTCTGGAACACCATGCCCATGCGGTGCCGCCGGATCTCGATCAGCTCCCGGTCGGACACCTTGCGGAGATCCCGCCCCTCGAACCGCACCTCCCCCGCGCTCGGCTCCACCAGCCGCGAGAGGCACCGGACAATCGTCGACTTGCCCGAGCCGGACAGCCCCATGATCACGAAGATCTCGCCCGGACTGACCGCCAGGCTCGCGTCGATCACCGCCGGCACGAAGCCCGCCGCCGCGACCTCGTCCGGCTCCGGCGGCGCCGGACGCCCGGCGAGGAAGGCCTCCGCGCCGGTGCCGAAAAGCTTCCAGAGGTTGCGGCAGGCGATCTTGGGCTCGGCCGAATTCATCGCCCGACCCCGGCCGTCAGCTCACTGGGCGATCCAGGTCGACCAGCGCGCCTCGTTGGCGTCCATCCACTCGCCGACGACCTCCTCGAGCGGGCGTCCGTCGAGATCGACGGCGGCGATCATGTCGCCCATCTCCTCGTTGTCGACGGTGAAGGCCTCGATCGCGGTCTTGGCGCTCGGCCACTTGTCCCCCAGCCCGGCCCAGGCGACCTTCCAGATCGGCCCGCGCGGCTTGCCGCAGTCATGCGTGGCGTCGGGGTTTCCGCCCCAGGCGGGGTCGGTGTAGCAGGCGGGCTCGTAGGGCGGAAAGGCGACCCATTCCCCCTCGTACTTGATCGGCGCCCAGTGCGGCGCATAGATCCAGAGCAGGATCGGATCCTTGCGCTGCACCGCCGACTCGAGTTCGGCGAACAGCGCGGCGTCGGTGCCGGCATGGATCACCTGGAACGGCAGGTCGAGCGCCTCGATGCGCTCCTCGTCGAACCCGCCCCAGGTCACCGGCCCGCCGAGGTAGCGCCCGTCGGGCAGCGTGTCGGGCGTCGCGAACGCCTCGGCGCAGGCGGGTTCGAGCAGGGCGTTCCAGTCGGGCAGACCGGGGCAGGCCTCCTTCATGTAGAGCGGATACCACCACTCCTCGATCGCCTGCATGCCGGTCTCGCCGAGGTTGACCACCTGCCCGGAGGCGATCGCCTCGTCCATCGCCTCGCGCCCGGTGGTCTCCCAGATTTCCATCGCCACGGCGAGATCGCCGGTCTTCAGCCCGGCGAACTGCGCCAGGTAGTCGGCCTGGACGTACTCGACGTTCAGCCCGGCGCGCTGCAGCACCTCTCCCATGATCTGCGTCGTGATCAGCTGGCCGGTCCAGTCGTGCAGCGTCAGCCGGATCGGATCCTGCGAGTCCTGCGCCGCCGCCGGCGTGGGGGCCAATGCCGCCATCGCGAGCACCCCAGTGAGCGCAGAAGTCGCCAAAATGCGTCGGATCATGGTTACTCTCCCCATACCTTGGCTTGCATGCCACCCCGGCCGATGGTTCGCGATAACCCTCGCTGCGTCAACAGTTTTTCCTGTTAACGCGGCGGGCGCAGCGCCTTGCGCGCGGCGCGATCACCGCCGCCGCAGCACGACGACGCGGCTGGGGGCGTTGTCCGCGACGCCGGGCATCGAGCTGTAGGGGGCCGTCCCGTCGATGCGGTCCACCGCCCCTTCGGCGGCCAGCGCCGCGACCCTGGCCGCGAAGCCTCCCTCCCAGGTCGTGTCCTTCACGGTCAGGACCAGCACGCCGCCCGGGCGGAGCACCCGCAGGAGCTCGTCCAGCCCTTCCGCGCCCACGTGCCCGGTGGTGAAGACGCCCGCGCAGACCGCACCGGCGAACCGCCCGTCCTCGAACGGCAGCCGGGCGGTCAGGTCGGCCTGCGCCAGACGGTCGTACACCCCCTTGCGGCCGGCCACCTCCAGCATGCCCGCCGACAGGTCCACGCCCTCGACCGGCCCGTAGCCGGCGATCCGCAGCCACTCCCCGATCAGCCCGGTGCCCGCCCCGGCATCCAGAACCGGCCCGGCCCCGGCCGGCAGGTGCCGCGCCAGGAATGCGAGGCAGATCGTCGGGTGGCGGTAGCCCACCTCCGCCATCTCGGCCTCGTAGCGCTCGGCCCAGGCATCGTAGGTCCGCGCGATCTCCTCCGGGCTGGTCGCGGCATAGACCGCCGCGAGCTTGCCGGCCTCTGCCTCACTTTCCAAGGACATCCCTTCTCAGGCTCCGGTTGACGACCCCGCCGCCAGCATAGTCATCTCTTCCGGAAAGAAAACGCCCGGGGGCGCGATGCACGACGAGGCACTGGCCGCGATGCGGCGCATCCCGGGCTACGAGGAGGCGGTCCCCGAAGCGGTCACCCGCCTCGGCGGCCTCACCAACCGCGTCTACCGCGTCGACGTCGGCCGCCAGCCCCTCGTCCTGCGCATCCCCGGCGAGGGCACCGCGGCCTACATCGACCGCGAGGTCGAGGCGGTGAACGCCCGCGCCGCCGCCACCGCCGGCGTCGCCCCCGACGTCCTCTACGCCGATCCCGCGAGCGGCCTGATGCTGACCGCCCACGTCGAGGGCCGCACCATGACGCCCGACCTCTTCCGCAGCCTACCCGGCGCTCCCGCCCGCGCCGCCCTGGCCTTCCGCAAGCTTCACCGGAGCGGCGTCCGCTTCGCCTTCCGCTTCGAGCTCTTCGCCATGGTGGACGACTATCTCAAGGTTCTGGCCGACCTGAACGCCACCCTCCCCGAAGGCTACTTCGACACCCTCGCCCAGGCACGCGCGGTACGCGACGCCCTCGACGCGCACCCGGCCGCACTCGCCCCCTGCCACTGCGACCCGCTCTGCGAGAACTTCCTCGATACCGGCGAGCGGATGTGGATCGTCGACTGGGAATACTCCGGCATGAACGACCCGCTCTGGGACCTCGGCGACCTCTCGGTCGAGGCCGAGTTCAACCCCGGCCAGGACGACGAACTGCTCGCCGCCTACTTCGGCGGCCCGCCCCCCGCCGCGGCCCGCGGCCGGATGGTCGCCTACAAGGCGATGTGCGACCTCCTGTGGACCCTCTGGGGCCTGATCCAGCACGCCAACGCCAATCCCGCGGACGACTTCTGGGCCTACGCGACCAACCGCTTCCAGCGATGCAACCGCCTCATGCGCAGCGACGCCTTCGCGCTTCACCTCGAAGCCGCGCGGTCGAACGAGGTCTGACGGCGTCCCCGTCGGCCTCGACTTGAAACAACTCGCGAAAACTTGAGCGGACAGGCAAGTTCATCGCCCCGCGCTGCTCGGCCCCGACCTGCACAATCTGTTGCCCGCCGAAAGAAAATACTTCATCAATACAGAGATTTCTGTGGGGACCGGAATCGACATGGCTGCGAGACGGAGGCGCGACTGGAGGGTGGCGGCCGGCAGGGCGCTGGCCGTCCTTGCCCTTGCGGCGTCCGGCGCTGGCCGCGCCCGTGGAGGGGCCGCTCGAGAGCGTCGTCTTCGAGGCCGGCGACACCATCCGCAGCGTGGCCGAGCGCTACCTCAAGGACGCCGACCTCTGGCCGCAGATCCTCGAGCTCAGCGGCATCGCCTCGCCGGCCGATCTCCGCGCCGGCGTGCCGCTGCTCGTGCCGGTGCAGCAGGTCGCCGCCGCCGACGAGGCGCTGGCCTTCTCGCTCGTCGCGATCCAGACGGCCACCGCCGAGGGCGCGCGCATCTTCGCGCCGGTCGAGATCGGCGAGGCGATCGAGAACCGCGACACGGCCGTCGAGCGCCGCGACGTCGGCGCCTGGGCCGAGGTCGTCAGCTATGCCGGCGCCGCCACCGACTTCGCCGACCGGGCGCTCGAGATCTCCATCGCCCAGCGCGACCGGGCGGCGGAGGCGGTGGTCTCGGACGCCCAGGGCAGCGTCGAGGGCCGCTCGCCCGACCAGCCGCGCTGGTCGCCGCGGGCGACCGAGGACGTGCTGGTCGAGTTCGAGCGGGTGCGCACGCTCTCGGGCTCCACGGCGCAGGTCACCTTCCGCGACCTCAGCCGGCTGCGGCTCAACCCCAACTCCAACGCCATCATCCAGCGGATGCGCAGCGACCCGCTGACCGGGGGCGAGGTGACCAAGGTCAGCCTCGTCAACGGCGACTTCTATGCGCTCCTCAACCAGCTCGGCGACCGCACCGCCTTCGAGGTGGCGGTGCCCGGGCTCGAGACCGCGACGCAGTCGGCCGACTTCTGGGTCAAGCACGAGGAGGGCGAATCGCGCTTCGCCAACTACGACGCCGCCGCGCTGGAGGTCAGCCGCGGCGGCGAGACGATCAGCATCGGCGAGAACGAGGGCGCCGTGGTGCCCGACGCCGGCGCCGCCGAGCGCACCCGGGTGCTGGGGCGGACGGCCCTCGCCGCCCCCTTCGACGGCGCCGAGATCTACGACCCGGCCGTCACCCTCGCCTGGCAGCCCTCCGAGGGCGCCGAGGGCTACTGGCTGGAGGTGGCGGCCGACCCCGACTTCAACGTCATGCAGGCCTCCGAGTGGGGCGTGCGCGACGCCAGCCGCAGCTTCGACGCGCTGGGGCCGGGCGACCACTACTGGCGCGTCTCCTCGCTCGACCGGCTGGGCCTGCCCGGCGTGCGCAGCCTCAGCTGGCGCTTCCGCATCGTCGACGACGTGACCCCGCCCTTCGTCACGCTCGCCCAGCCGAAGGAGGCCGAGCTCGTCACCACCGCCGAGGTGGCCGTCTCGGGCGAGAGCGAGCCCGGCGCGCAGGTGACGGTCAACGACGCCTATGTCCCGGTCGGCGACAACGGGCGCTTCTCGACCACCCTCACCGCCGCCGAGGGCGGCAACACCATCCGCATCTCCGCGGTGGACCGCGCCGGCAACCGGACCGACCGCACCCGCGCCTTCACCTACCGGCCCACGGCGTCGGTCGGCATCGCGCTCGACCCGGCGGCGCCGCGGGACGCGGAGGGCCGGCTCCTCAGCGCCTCGGCGGATCTCGCCATCGCCGGCGTCTCGAGTGCCGACGCGGGATCGGGGCTGCGCGTGCTGGCGGCGGACGGGGCGCTCGCGGTGCAGACCCTCGTCGATGCCGGCGGCGCCTTCCATTTCACCGTTCCGGCCAGCGAGGCCGGGACGGCCTACCGCCTGGAGATCGTCGGACCCGACGGCACGGTCGAGGGGCAGCTCGAGCTCGCCGCGGTGCAGGACGCCATGCCGCCCGAGATCGTGCTCGACGCGCCGCCGCCGAACGCAACCGCCGACGCCTGGCTCGACATCGCCGGCGCGGCGGAGGGGGCGGTGACGGTCAGCGTCAACGGCGCGGCGGCCCGGCTCGACGCGGGGCGCTTCGACGCCGTGGCGACCCTCGTGCCCGGGACGAACGGGATCGAGATCGTGGCGACCGACGCCGTCGGCAACGTGGCGATCCAGCGGGTGGAGACGGTCTACGACATCGATCCGCCCGAGATCCTCTCCGCCGGGGTCGGTCGGCCGGACGGCGCGGCCGGGACGATCGAGGTGGTGGTCGAGGCGCGTGACGCCTCCGGAATCCGCCAGGCGGCGCCGTACATCCTGACGGTCGGCGGCGTCGAGCGGCGCGGCTTCCTGCGCTGCGACAGCGCCACCGGGCTCTGCCGCGAGACGCTGCCGCCGGAGCCGGGCGCGCTGGCGCTCGTGGAGGTCGCGGTCGAGGACTATGCCGGGAACGTGTCAAAACGGCAGGAGTAGCCGCCCGCAAGGGCGTGAGTGGGGGAGGGGTTCGATGCGACTTTCAGCCGGGATCGGGGTTCTCCTCGCGCTCATCGTCTCCGGGGTGGCCTCGGCGCAGCCGGCGCCGCTCATCGTCGTCTACGGGCCGGAGGCGCCCTCCCGCGAGGGCGACCCCGACCACATGGAGCGCATCTTCCTCAGCGTGCCGGCGGACCTGACCGACCGGCTCTACCTCCGGGTCTTCGACCCCGAGCCCTTCGGCGCGCACGACACCCGCTACGGCCGCAGCACCGACGCCAGCACCACGCTCTTTCGTCTCTCCGGCGGGGAGGGCGCCTACAGCGGCGCGCCCGCGCCGGCCCGGGTGGACGAGGGCGCCGCGCCCGCCATCGACCCGGCCTATGCGAGCTTCGCGGGCGGCCGCGTCCTCGTCGAGCGCAGCTTCGATCCGGCCAGCCCGAGCGACGACGCCTGGGTGACGCTGGCGCCCATCGCCGCGGCCGACGGCGAGCAGATCGACGGCCGCGCGTACTTCCGGCTCGACGTGATCGCCGGGGCCGGCGACATGGGCAACGCCTTCACCGTGGAGGCGAGCCTGTCGCCCGACCGCTCCGACCCGTCGCCGGACGCCCGGCTCTTCGCCTGGCAGCCGACGGTCCGCTGGCGCGAGGGCGGCGACCCGACCGAGGTCCGCTTCGAAGCGCCGGAGGGCGCGCCGCTGACCCTGCAGAGCTTCGACGGTGCGGAGGGCGAGATCTTCCTCGTCTCCACCTTCGGCGAGCAGCGGCTGCCCGCGTCCGGCCAGGACGAATGGCGGCTCGCGACCTTCGAGGCCCCCGGCGGCACCGCCGCCATCACGCTGCGCGGCGGCACCGAGACCCCGAACGACGTGACGATGGCGCTTTTCGGCGAGGATGGCCGTCCGGTCGCCCTGGAGATGCCGCCGCGCCCGGTGCCGCCGCAGCAGCGGCCCGTGGCGGTCGGCTCGGCGCGGCCACTCGCCAACTGCACCTCGGTCGCCTTCGACGCCTCGGCCTCGACCGGCGCCGGTCCGCTCTCCTACCGCTGGCGCTTCGGCGACGGTGCTGAGAGCGATGCGCCGGTCATCGCGCACGCCTTCGCCGAACCCGGCCGCTACCAGGCCGAACTCGACGTGCTCGGCGCCGGCGACCAGGTCGCCCGGGGCGTCCGCGCCACCGTGCCGGTGCACGTGCGCCCGGCGCCTGTGGCGGATGCCGGCGACCCGGTGACCGCCGCTCCCGGCGAGCCGGTGGCCTTCGACGGCAGCCGCTCCACGCCCAGCGACAGCCCGCTCACCCGGCTACCACTGGACCTTCGCCGACGGCGCCGAGGCGGAAGGCGCCGCCGCCACCCACGCCTACGAGCGCCCCGGCCTCTACCGCGCCGTGCTGCGGGTCGAGGACGAGAGCGGCCATCCCTGCGACTTCGGCGTGGCGACCCGCATCGTCACGGTGAACTTCCCCCCGTGGCCGAGGCCGGCGAGGCGCGCACGGCGGCGACGGGCGAGACGGTGACGCTCGGCGGCGGCGCGAGCTACGACGTGGACGGCAGCGTCACCGCGCACCGCTGGGACATGGGCGACGGCACCCGTCTCGACGGCGCCACCGTCACCCACGCCTACACCGAGCCCGGCGTCTACACCGCGACCCTGACCGTCGAGGACGACTCCGGCGTCGCCAACGCCAGCGCCACCGACACGGTGACGATCACCGTGAACGCCCCGCCGGTGCCCGTGGCGGTCGGCCCCGCGCGCCCGATCGCGGTGGGCGAGATCGCGCCCCTCGACGGCTCGGGCTCCTCCGACGCCGACGGCGCGATCCTCTCCTGGTCGTGGGACTTCGGCGACGGGGCAAGGGGCGAGGGGCCGCAGGTGCAGTACGCCTGGGCCGCCCCCGGCGTCTATCCGGTGACCCTGACCGTCACCGACGACAGCGCCACGCCGTCCGCCGTGGAGACGACAGAGATCGAGGTCACGGTCAGCGCGGCACCCGTCGCCGACGCCGGCCCCGACCAGTCGGTCGCCGTCAGCGAGGTCGCCTTCGACGGCGGCGGCTCGTCGGACGCCGACGGCCGCATCACCTCGTGGGAGTGGGACTTCGGCGACGGCGTCACCGCGTCCGGCCGCAACGTCCGCCACGCCTACGCCCGCCCCGGCACCTACGAGGTCGCCCTCGTGGTCCGCGACGACAGCGGCGCGCCGCTCAACACCCACCGCGCCACCACGACCGTGCGCGTCAACGCCGCCCCCATCGCCGACGCCGGCCCCGACCTGATCGCCGCCCCCGGCGAGGAGGTGGTGCTCGACGGCTCCGGCTCGGTCGACCCCGACGACGCCATCGCCGACTGGACCTGGCGCTTCCCCGACGGCTCCGAAGCCCACGGCCGGCGCGTGGCGCACACCTTCGCCACCTCCGGCCTGCAGCGCGTCCAGCTCACCGTGCGCGACGACACCGGCCTGCCGGAGGCCTTCGACGTCGACGAGCTCGTGGTCGCGGTCAACGCCCCGCCGGTCGCCGCCGCCGGCGCCGACCTCTCGGTCGAGCCAGGGCAGCCGGTCCGCCTCGACGGCAGCGCCTCCTACGACCCGGACGGCGCCATCACCGCCTGGCGCTGGGACTTCGACGACCTCGACGCGCCCGTCCTCGCCCCCACCGCCGAGCGCACCTTCGACGGCCCGGGCGTCCACACCGCGCAACTCACCGTGACCGACTCGAGCGGTGCCGCCAACGCCACCGCCAGCGCCGACGTGACCATCCGCGTCAACCACGCCCCCGGTGGCCGAGGCCGGCCCCGAGATCGTCACCGACCACCTCTACGTCACCCTCGACGGCTCCGCCTCCAGCGACGCCGACGGCGACCACCTGATCCACACCTGGGACTTCGGCGACGGCTCGCCCCCCGCCCTGGGCGAGACCGTCACCCACGCCTACCCGCGCAGCGGCGTCTTCCCGGTCACCCTCACCGTCGACGACGGCACCGGCCTCGGCAACGCCGTCGCGGTCAACTCCACCCGCGTCGCTCATCGACGCCCGCCCGATCGCGGTGGCGGGCGTCAACCGCGACGTCTGCTCCGGCGACGCCATCCTCTTCGACGGCAGCGCCTCCAGCGACCCCGACGGCGGCCTGCTGCGCTACGACTGGGACTTCGGCGACGGCACCCGCTCGGACATCGTCAACCCGAACAAGACCTACGAATCCCCCGGCGTCTATCCCGTCACCCTGACGGTGCGCGACGAATCCGGCCTGCCCATCGGCGTGCACAGCGACCGCATCGCCGCCATCGTGCGCGAGGCCCCGATCGCCGACGCCGGCGCGCCGATCATGGCCTGCACCAACCAGACCGTCCGCTTCGACGGCTCGAACTCCTCCGACGCCGACGGCGCGGTCAACGCCTTCTCCTGGAACTTCGGCGACGGCTCCTCCGGCGGCGGCGAGCGCCCGACCCACGTCTTCGAGCGCGCCGGCAGCTACACCGTCGTGCTCACCATCACCGGCGACGCCCGCGGCGCCTGCGGCGCGCTCGACACCGCCGAGACCACCGTCACCGTGGTCGAGTCGCCGCGCATCGAGATCGTCGGCCCCGACCGCGCCGCCGCCGCCACGCCCATCGACTTCGAGGCGGCGCTGGTCGGCGCGGGCGACACCGGCGGCGCCAGCTTCGACTGGGACTTCGGCGACGGCGCCACCGCCACCGGCCCCAGCGTGGCGCACGCCTTCGCCGAGCCGGGGGTGCAGACCGTGACGCTCCGCGCCGTGCTGCCGGGCGCCAACGAGGGCTGCGGAACCATCGAGACCCGCCGGCTGGTCACGGTCAACGCGCCGCCCGCGCCGGTGGTCGACGTGCCCGACCGCGTCGCCGCGGGCGGCCTCGTGCTCCTCGACGCCTCCACCTCGAACGACCCGGACGGCGCCATCACCGGCTTCGAGTGGGACTTCGGCGACGGCGCCACCGCCACCGGCGTGCAGGCGCAGCACCGCTACGCCCGGCCCGGCACCTACGAGGTCCGCCTCGCGGCCACCGACGACGCCGGCGTCGGCAACAGCCGCGTCGTCGTGACCCGCACCGTCGAGGTCACCCCGGCGCCCGTCGCCGACCTGACCGCGCCCTTGCCGCTCTGCCCCGGCGTCCCGCACGCCTGGGCGGTCGCCGAGAATGCGTCCGACCTCAAGGCCACCTGGCTCTTCGGCGACGGCGTCGCCATGGAGGGCCCGAAGGCCGACTTCACCTTCGACAAGCCGGGCGTCTTCCCGGTCGCGGTCACCCTCGACGACGGCGGCGGCCTCAACTCCAGCCGCCGCACCGAGGAGGTCTACGTGCGGGTGAACCGCGCGCCCACCGCCCAGGCCGGACCCGACCGCATCGTCTGCCCGGGCGAGCCCGTCGCCTTCGACGCGGGGCTCTCGGCCGACAGCGACGGCGCGCTCACCGGCTGGCGCTGGCGCTTCAGCGACGGCGTCGTGCTGGAAGGGGCGCAGGTCGAGCGCACCTTCGACACCCCCGGCGCGCACTCGGTCGAGCTGACGGTGACCGACGACAGCGGCTCCGCCTGCGCCATCGGCATCGACGACGCGGCGCTCCTGGTCAACGCGCCGCCGAGCGTCGACGCCGGCCCCGACCGCGACACGCCGGTGGGTGCGGCCAACGACACGCTCCTCTTCGATGCCGGCGCGTCATCCGACCCCGACGGGCAGGGCGTGCGGGTGACATGGGACTTCGGCGACGGCAACACCGCCGCCAACGCCACCACCCGCCACCGCTACGCGGCGCCGGGCGAATACACCGTCCGCGTCGAGGCCCGCGACACCACCGGGCTCGCCTGCGGCGTCGCCACCGACACGGCTGTTGTGCGCGCCCGTGCGCGGGAGTAGTCCCCCCGCATGCGCTTCCCGCTCCGCGCCAAGTTCTTCCTGTTTGCGACGCTGATCGCCACGGCGCCGCTTGCGCTCGTCGGGCAGAACCTGGTGCGCATCGCGCGCGACGAGCTCAAGAGCGCCGCCAACGAGGACCTGACCCGCGTCGCCGGCGATCTCTCCGGCGACTTCGACACCGCGGTCGAGGGCCGCTGGATGACGCCGCTCCGGGTGATCCGCAACGGCGTCGACAGCCCGGACCTCGGGGTCGAGCAGAAGGTCTCGCTCCTCACCCTCGGCCTGTCGCAGATCCCCGACGTCATCGCGCTGCAGCTCAGCATCGAGGGCTCGGACCTGCCGATCCTGGTGACCGACCAGGACTTCTCCAAGCACCTCGCGGCGGCCGGGCTCGACCCGATCGAAACCCTGCGCACCCCGGTCGCGGACATGGACGCCGTCCGCCGCGACGGCCGCTACGGCGAGCTGCTGCCCCGCCGGCTGGAGGCCACCGGCGACTGGCTCGCGACGGTGGCGATGCCGCTCCGCACCCAGCTCGCCGGCCGCGGCGTGACCTTCTCCGCCCAGATCAACCTCGCGCCGCTCGGCGGGCTGGTGCGCGACAACCCCTTCACCCGCCGCGGCGAGATCGCGGTCGTCGACGCCGAGGGGCGCACCGTGCTGGAGTTCGAGCCGCGGCTCCTCGCCGACCGCGCCATCGTCGCCAACGCCGCGCCGCTCATCGTCACCAGCGCCCGGCCGGAGGCCATCGAGGGCTACGTCCGCCCCGACGGGCAGAAGATGCTCGGCGCCTACGCCTTCCCCGACGCCTTTCCCTGGGCGATCGTCACCGAACTCAGCGAGGCGAACGCCTACGCCGTCGTCAACCACATGCTGCGCAACCTCCTCCTCGTCGGTCTCGCCGGCTTCGGCGTCGCCGCCGTCGCCGCGCTCTTCTTCGCCGGCCGGCTCACCGGGCCGATCCTCAAGATCGGCCGCGTCGCCGAGCGCGTGGGCGCGGGCGACCTCTCCACCCGGGTCGAGGGCGTGCGCACCCGCGACGAACTCGGCGATCTCGCCGGACGGATGAATGCGATGATCCGCCAGCTCAGCGAGCGGCTGGAGCTGATGAAGTTCGTCTCGCGCGGGACCATGGACGCGGTCAGCGCCGCCGACGAGGCGGGCGTCGCCCGCGGCGGCGAGCGCCGCCGCGTGGCGGTGCTCTTCTCCGACATCCGCGGCTACACCGCCTTCTCCGAGTCGGTGGCGCCCGAGGTGGTGGTCGAGATGCTGAACTCCTACCTCGACGTGCAGACCGGGATCGTCGAGCGCCACGGCGGGGACGTGGACAAGTTCATCGGCGACGAGGTGATCGCGGTGTTCCAGGGCGCCGACATGGAGCGCGACGCGGTGGCGAGCGGCCTCGAAATCCAGAACGCGCTCGCCGACCTTCTCGAGGCCCACCCGGAGTGGAACCTGCACGTCGGCGTCGCCATCACCGCCGGCGAGGTGGTCATGGGCGCCATCGGCGCCCGCGACCGGCTCGATTTCACCGTGCTCGGCGGGGTGGTCGAACCTCGCCGCCCGCCTCTGCGCCGCCGCGCCCCCCGACGCGATCCTGGTCTCCGGCCGCGTGCGCGAAGCCCTCGCCAGCGAGGCTTTCGTTTCCTTCGCGCCGCTGCCCCCGATCGAGCTCAAGGGCCTCTCCGCGCCGGTCACCGCGTACGCCGCCTACCCGGCGGAGGCCGCCGACGCCGTCGCGTAAGCGGGCGCCCGCATCGTCCCCTTCAACCGCGGAGATCGCCGATGCCGTTCGATCTGCTGATCCGGGGCGGCACGTTCCCCGACGGAACCGTCGCCGACATCGGCATCAGCGGCGACCGCATCGCCGCCATCGGCCGCCTCGACGCCGAAGCCGGCCGCGTCATCGACGCCACCGGCGATCTCGTCGCCCCTCCCTTCGTCGATCCGCATTTCCACATGGACGCGACGCTCTCCTACGGCCTGCCGCGGATCAACGCCTCCGGCACCCTTCTCGAAGGCATCGCCCTCTGGGGCGAGCTTCGCGCCACAGCCACCGTCGAGGAGATGCGCGACCGCGCGCTCGCCTACTGCGACTGGGCGGTCTCCATGGGCCTCCTCGCCATCCGCAGCCACGTGGACACCACCGACGACCGCCTCCTCGGCGTCGAGGCGCTGCTCGAGGTCCGCCGGATCGTCGCCCCCTACCTCGACCTCCAGCTCGTCGCCTTCCCGCAGGACGGGCTCTACCGCGCCCCGAACGGCCTCGCCAACCTCACCCGCGCCCTCGACATGGGCGTGGACGTGGTCGGCGGCATCCCGCACTTCGAGCGCACCATGGAGGACGGACGCGCCTCGGTCACCGCACTGGCCGAGATCGCCGCCCGCCGCGGCCTCATGCTCGACCTCCACTGCGACGAGACCGACGACCCGCTCTCCCGCCACATCGAGACACTCGCCGCCGAGACGATGCGCCTCGGCCTCGCCGGCCGCGTGGCCGGCTCGCACCTCACCTCCATGCACTCCATGGACAACTACTATGTCTCCAAGCTCCTGCCGCTGATCGCCGAGGCCGGCGTGGCGGCCATCCCGAACCCGCTCATCAACATCGTGCTGCAGGGCCGCCACGACACCTATCCCAAGCGGCGCGGCCTGACGCGGGTGCGCGAGATGCGCGCGCACGGCATCACCGTCGGCTGGGGCCAGGACTGCGTGCTCGACCCGTGGTACTCGCTCGGCGCCGCCGACATGCTCGACGTCGCCTTCATGGGCCTGCACGTGGCGCAGATGACCAGCCCCGAGGACATGCGCGCCTGCTTCGCCATGGTGACGGAGGAGAACGCCCGCATCATGGGCCTCGCCGACTACGGCCTCCGCGTCGGCGCCCGGGCGAGCCTCGTCATCCTCGACGCCGGCGACCCCGTGGAGGCCCTCCGCCTGCGCCCCGACCGCCTCGCCGTCGTCTCCCGCGGCCGCATCGTCTCCGAACGCCCCCGCACCCGCGCCCGCCTGTCGCTCGCCGGCCGCCCCGCCGAGACCGACCGCCGCCATCGGCGTTAACATTCAATCCTGACTCTTTTAGGTGCCATATGAAAGCCATACGGATTCCATATGGATTCCATACGCGCTGAAGCCCCGTTTTTAACCCCGGTCAAGCGCCTCCAGAAAGCGCTCCAACTCCCCCGGCTCCATATGCACCACGTGCCGGTTTTCCGGATAGGCCCCGCTCTGCACGTCCTCGACGAACTCCGAAAACGCCGCCACCCGCTCCGCTTGCAGCCGGTCGTACTCGGCCGCGAAATCGCGATAAACCTTTGAATGCCTTGGCATATGCCCCCGGTTCTGCCCGAGGACGTCCTCGGCAAAGAGGTACTGCGCATCGCACCCGGTCCCGGCCCCCATCGACAGCATGATGAGCGAGGTGCTCCGGCTGATCGCCGCCGCCACCTCCACCGGCACCACCTCGATCTCCGCCCCGATCGCCCCCGCCGCCTCGTACTGCCGCACCGCCCGCACGATCTCCATGGCGCCCGCCGCCGTCTTGCCAACCGCCCGAAACCCCCCGGTCCAGGTCGCCCGGGACGGGATCAGCCCGACATGCCCGATCACCGGAATCGCGTCGTCCGCCAGCCGCTTCACCGTGGCGAAGCCGGCGCTGCAATAGACCGCGTCCGCCCCCGCCTTGTAGAGCCGGAACGCCCAGCGCACGAAGTCGTCAGCGGTGCCGATCTCGAAGAAGTTCTCTCCCGGCATGGCGAAAATCCCGGGCGCCGCATCGCGGAACCGCGGGTCGAGCATCAGCTCCGGCGTCACCGAGACGATGTCGACGCCCGCGCGCTCCGCCGCCTCGAGCTCCTCCAGGGTGATGACGCGCAGCATCGTCAGCTGGCGCTTTCCCTTCATCGCGCGCAGGTCCGCCACGGTCGGCCGGCTACGGGCCATTCCCATCCCCCCGTTCTCTCTTGCTCAGTCGATCAGGATCAGGACCCTGCCGGATTCCACCTTGACCGGATAGGTGCGCAGATCGACGCACACCGGCGCTCCCCTCGCCTGACCGGTCTTGTAGTTGAAGCGCCCGTTGTGCTTGGGGCACTCGATGATGTCGTCCATCACCAGGCCGTCGGCGAGGTGGACCCGTTCGTGGGTGCAGAGCCCCTCGGTGGCGAAATAGTCATCGTCGGGCGAGCGGTAGATCGCAAAGGTCCGCCCCCCGTGATCGAAGCGGATGACGTCCTCCTCCTCGACGTCATCCGCCCCGCACGCGTCTATCCAGTCGGCCATCTCCCGCGGAACTCCTTCGCTCTACTCGGCCGCCGCAGTGGCCACGTCATGGAACTCTTCCCGGTAGGGCCGCGCCCCCGGCGGCAGCTCGCGACGGAGGTAATGGTCCTCGTAGCGCAGCTGCCGGAGCACCACCGGCCAGACCTCGCGGTAGGCGTGCCACATCGAGGGGTTGGGCGCGGGCAGGTCGTGCCTGATCAGCTCGTGCAGCCGCGGCAGCGCATGGTAGGGCACCATCGGGAACATGTGATGCTCCACGTGGTAGTTCATGTTCCAGTAGATGAACCGCGAGACCGGGTTGATGTAGACGGTCCGCGTGTTCAGCCGATGGTCGGTGACATTGTCCGCGAGGCCGATGTGCTGCAGCAGCCCGGTCAGCACCATGTGCCAGGTGCCGTAAAGCCGCGGCAGGCCCACCAGCATCAGCGGCAGCCATGACCGGAGGATCAGGGCCAGGGCGATCGTCGATCCGTAGATCGCCATGTGCCAGCGCGCGGCGGCGACCGCTTTCGGCCATTCCGACTCGGGGATGTAGCTCTTCTCGTCCGGCGAGAGCTTGCCGAACGCATTGCGGACCAGGGCCGGGAAGGCATAGCGGTAGTCCGGAAGGCCGGTGAACAGCAGCGCGGTCTTGAGCAGATCGGGCGGGCGCATCACCGAGATCTCGGCGTCGCGGCCGACGATGATCGTGTCGGTGTGGTGCCGGGCATGGCTCCAGCGCCAGGTCACCGGGTTGCGCACCTGCATGAAGCTCGCGATCTGATAGACCCAGTCGTTCATCCAGCGGGTCTTGAACGCGGTCCCATGCCCGCATTCGTGCCAGCGCGAGTCGGAGGCCGAGGCGTAGAGGACGCCGTAGACCGCGAAGAACGGCACGCACCACCAGCTGCCCCAGAAGGCGATGGCGCCCGCGGCCGAGAGGATCATCACGCCCAGCCAGATGACGGTGTCGCGCATGGCCGGTTGGTCGGACCGCTGCATCAGCTCCTTCATCGTCTTGCGCGGCACGTCGGAGTGATACCACTCGGCCGACGCAAGGCCGGTCTCGATCGCCCGGCGCGCGCTCTCTCCGACAAGGCTGTAGTCCCGCCTGGTCTTTCCCGCGGGCTCTGCGCTTGCCGTCGTCATGGGGCGTTCCTGTCTTGCGGCCGGCCGGAGAGGACCGGAAAGTTGCCCGACGGAGGCGGGAAGTCGTCCTCCGGCTGCCGGGCGATCGCGGCGATGCGACGTTCCGCCGCCGCGATCTCGGCGGCCCCGTCGAGGACCCGCATGGTCATCTCGTAGGACCGGCTGTCGCCGTGCTCGAGCCAGATCATCTCGCCCCGCTCCCGTGCCGCCAGGTCACCGAGCACGTGGTGGGTAGAGGGCTCAATTCCAAGGGCGTAGTGCCCGGCCTGGAAGTTCTGCCACTCGTAGAAGCAGGGAAGCTGGTCCTTGCGGGTCACCACCTCGAAGCCGAGCCCGAGGCGGTCGTTGACGAGAGCGGCCGGGCTCTCGCCGGCGGCGTCGGCCGCGAGCTCGTGCTCCCAGACCTGCTCGCGAAACCCCATGCGCGGGGCCGCCACGCTCTGGTATCCGACGCCCTGCGCCCGGTAGGTCTCGGCATGCGACGCCCAGAGCACGTCGCGGATCGGCGCCAGGTAGCGCGCGCCCTCCTCGAGCAGCGGCCAGCCGACGTTGACGTGATAGAAGAACATGTGCGGCGTGCGGTAGAAGCCGTGATTCACCACCCGGTCGCGGACGCGGATCGCATTGCCGCCGACGTCCGCCTCGATGCGGCGGAAGAGGTAGAGGTCCTCGCCGAACATCGTCGACTGCTGCACGACGCCCTCGGCCCAGAGAAGGCAGCGGTCGCCCTCCCAACTCTCGCCGTAGCCGGTCAGGCGGGCGGGGATGGTGCTGACCCTGCCGTGCAGCGAATGCCGGACGGATTTGCGGCCGGGATAGTTGTAGGTGTCGGCCGGCACTTCCGCCGGACCGAGCGCATGATCGAGGCCGCAGGTGGCGACGAGGCCGGAGAAGGAGCGCACGAAGGCGAGGCCATCCTCGCCCTCGTACTCGTGCAGGCCGGGATGGCGGAAGCCCGCGGGCGAGTGCCAGCCGATCGCCTGGCCCTTGTAGTCGCAGTCGGCGATGTCGAGCGCCCGGTCCACCAGCGCGGTGAAGCGCAGCCCGCTGCCGGTGCGGAACTCCAGCATCCGCACGCCGCGCTCGATACCGTCGCCGAGCGTCGTCAGCCGCACGCCCGCGACCTGCGCCAGCATCCCCGTCCGCTCGGCAAGGTCACGCCGCGTGAGGCTCCGGCCCGAGAGCTCAACCATGATCGCAGATGCCCGGTCGCTGCCCGCGCGCCTTGCCCGGCCCCGCCCGCAAGCCGCGCCCATGTCCCGCATCGACCGGCCCTCCCGCCGTTTTGTCGAGCATTGACGAAGCTGCAGGAGGGCGTCAACCGCAGCCCTCGGGCGGATCCCCTGTCAGGTCAACGCCGCCAACCGTCCTTGGGCGGAGCTAGCGGTCCTGATGCGGCCCATGTCCGGCGCTGCGGAAGCTGCCGGCGCTGCGCAGCGCCATGGCCCGGCTCCGGCTGCTGCCGGCGCTCCTGGCCGCGCCGGCGCTCCGCGCGCCCATCTCTTCCTGCGCGTCGAGCGTCAACTCCAGCAGCACCTGCTCGTAGTTCCCGATCTCGAGGTCGAGGCAGATGGCAATGTCGTGCTTGTCCACCGCCCAGACGCGGATGTCGTCGGCGAACTGCCAGTCCTTGCCCTCGATGCCGGTGAAGCGCGTGTTGAACGCCCGCGACCCGCCGGCGGCGGCGGGGAGGTCCTCCGGTACGCGGGAACGGCCGCCGCCGCGAACGAGGAAGAGGAGCGGGCGCGGCATCTTGTAGTAGTGCCCCTCAAAGGAGAACCCGTAGATGCGAGCAAAGATGCCGTCCTCTCCGGCCCGAGGCAGCGCCTGTTCGACGCGTCCCGGGCGGGCGGGCGGCTGGGCTTCGAACTCTCCTGGTGGGGGTGGCGCGGGCGCCGCGGCGTCCCCGTAGGCAACCGCATCTTGAACCGCGTCAACTGCGGCCGGGCCCCCCGCGGCCGCCCCTTGAAGCGGTCCCATCGGGTTCGCGGTCGTAAGCGAGCGCCGGAAACGGCTTGCCGAACAGAAAGATCCGCGTCGGATCGAGGAATGTCTCGATGAATGGGTTCAGGTTGGGAAATGACATTGCTACCCCCGAGGCTTGCGGCGCCCAGGCCGACCAATGCCCCGCCGCCGGTGCCACTCTATCGCAAACCCGGTGTGCTTGCTAGCGCCGGGCGGCGGCGGCCACCATGCGTTCGTGGTAGGTCCGGCGTCCGCCGCGCGCCCCGGCCCCGATCCCCCGCCAGAGGAAATTCTCGATCACGAGGCTTCGCCCGATCCCGCCCGTCACCTCCCGGTCGGTCGCCAGCATCGCCTCCGCGACGCCATCGAACGTGACGTCCCATCCGAGCCGCAGCCACGTCCCGGCGAGGAGGCCCCCGACATAGTCGCGCGCGTCCAGCAGCGCCGACTTGAACGCCTCGTGCCGGCCGGCATAGGCCTGGTCGAACGCAGCCTGGATCTCCTGGTACGGCGCATTCTCCTCCTGGTGTGACAGCTCGTCGAGCTCGGGGGTGATGAACCCATCGGCCACGAGGAACTCCTGGAAGACCTCGACCAGCAGGTCGAACACGGCCCCGGTCAGCGGCAGGCCGATCCTGTGGCGCTCCCCCTGCGTCAGCGCAGGCCCGGGGGTCCTGAGGTCGGTCACATCCGACAGCCGGAGCGAATGGCTGGCGACGCGAAGTTGCTCGGTGTCGGACAGCTCGCCGATGCGGTTCAGCTCGTTCGGCAGGTAGATGTTGCCCCGGGAGGCGCGCAGCAGCTCGTCGACGACCGAATTGAAGTGCAGGACGGCGATCATCGCCGTGCAGTCGGCGGCGAACTCGTGGAACGCGAGATACTCGGCGCTCACCCGGTCTGGCGGGGGCACGTCGAGCAGCGAGTAAATGAGGGCGTGGCCGATCTCGTGGGCGAGCACGTCGAAGTCCAGGCAGAAAGGGTGAGGCGACGTGCCCCCCGGCCGGGCGAAGCCGGTCTCGATGAAGCCGTAGCCGCACTGCGCATTGTTCCAGTCGACCACCGGCACAAGCTCGAGCCGGTCGAAATCGGCCTCGAAGTGCCAGGGGACCTCGCCGCCGAGATAGCGCTCCCAGACATCCAGCACGAAGCGGATCGTGCCGTACATGTGCGCCGCCATGAAAGCGCGCGTTCCGGGCTCGAGATGATCGAAATGACCCTCGGGACCGGGCGGCACCGGCGGCAAGCGGGCCCCTCGGTACGGAGGCAACTCCGGCGGGTCGTATGGCCCCGCCTTCTCGATGGCGTCCGCCACGTACATGCGCTCGTCGGCGGGACCCGGCCGCAGCGACCCGGCGGGCGGGGACACCCAGACGATCTCGGGGGGCTTCCGGATCGGCGCGATTGGCGCCTGCGGATAGAGAAGGAACCGCGTGCCGTTCCGGTGCCCCGGGTCGCGGAGGCCGGCGGCGGACGTCCGCCGGATCATCGCACGTCCGCCTTGCCCGGCGCCGCGCGCGCCTCGTCCGCGAGCCCGTGAACGAGGTACTCGGCGAATACCGCGCGGTGAAAATCGTCCGCGTCGGCGAAGCCGGCCTCCCGCGTCCAGCCGTCCAGGTCCGCGGGCTCGGCGGTGCCGGCGACGCGCGCGAAGTACCAGGCCCGCAGCTCGTCCTCGCCGACGTGCTCGCATCGGGAGGCGTCGAGCCGGAGAGCCGCCAGCAGGGCCGGCGCGGTCGGTCCGCCCGACCGAAACCTCGCCTCGGCGCTCTGCCAGTAGGTCGTGCGCTCGAAGATGAAGTTCGCCTGGGCGGGGGGCGGGTCGGCGGCGATGAAGTCGCGCATGGCCTCGAGCATGGCCACCGCGTCGAGGCGCTTCTGGTTCACCCGGCCGTGCGGCAACCAGCGGGCCAGCGCCGCGATCTCCGCTTCGGGCACCGCGTCCGCGCGTCCCTTCGCAAGGAGGGTCGCATAGGCGCGATCGGGGAAGAAGGTCTCCTTGGCGTTCGCCTCGAGGGAGCGCCGGGTCGCCTCGCCGATCACCCCTTCGCTCTTCGCCCGGGCGAGGGTGCAGCGGATGTTCACCATCGCCTCCGACGTGCCGAGGTAGCCGCTTTCCGGCGGTCCGTGGGCGACCGCCACCTCGTCGTCGTCCTCGAACGGCTCGCCGTCCAGGCTGCCGTCGCGGTACGCCTCGAAGATCCGCCCGACCCCCTGCATCCCGAAGGGCGCGAGCTCCGCCGCCCTCAGCGCCCCCATGCTGGCGGCCCCGAAGACGTGGACCCCCTGGCAGATCGCCCAGAGGATTTCCTTGTGCCAGACGGCGGGCGTCCACTGGAAGTAGCCGTCGATGATGCCGATCGCCCGCGGCTTGTGGTGCGCCACGACCCGGTAGACGTCTCCGAGCTGCACCGGCGGCAGGCAGGTGGCTTCGAGAATCCCCGCCACCTCGGCCGTCGGCAGCGTCGGCCCGACGAAGATGCAGGTGCTCATGCCATGGCGCCGATCAGCCGCCGCGCGCGCGGCCCGGGCATGTAGTCGCCGCCGACCTCGTTCGGGCCTTCGAGGCCCGGCACGACGACGCGGACCACGGGCAGGCCGATCGCCGCCTTGCCCAGGTCCACCGCGATCACCTGCCCGATCCCGACCGCGCGCAGCCGCTCCAGCAGCCAGGCGAGGTCGCCGTCGAGCGACGGCGCGCTGAACGTCGGCACGCTTTCGAAGGACGCGCCGGGCAGCGACGCCGCGTCGAGATCGCGGCCGAGCGCGCCACGGCGCCGTCGGCGATAGTCCTCGTCCCAGGCGTCGACGGGAAAGTCGTCCCGGGTGCCGGAGATGTAGGTGGTGCGCGCCTGCGCCGCCTCCGTGAGCGCGCGCAGCAGCGCGACCTCCCGGGCCGGGTGGCAGCCGTTGCCGTACTCCGGGTCGGCGAACGCGCCGCTCTGGTCGGTGACCAGGCAGCAGAAGCTGGCGACGCCCACGTCGCTCGTCGTGTCCCAGATCCGCACGTCGACGTCGGCCGCGCGCAGCCGGTCCAGCACCCACAGGCAGGCGGGATCGGTCACGGTCCGGGGGTCGATCGCCCGGCGGTCGGGGCGGGAGGAGGAAAGCCGCCACAGGGTGGAAGCGTCGCGCTCCACCACCTCGCAAAGGCCATGGCAGATCGCCTCCAGCGGATGGTTCCCCGAGGCGAGGCCGTTGGTGTGGGCGAGAAAGCAGCCGCTGCCGGCCGGAAGGGGCTCGGTGTAGTTCGCGCTGACCAGCTCGTAGGGAACCCAGACCGGCCCGCCGCCCATGAGATCGCTGCCCTCGATCCAGAGCAGGGGCATGCCGGGCGCAAAGCTGCCGCTGGCGGCATGCGGGAGCAGGTCCGGATCCGGCACCCGGTGCTCGCGGCGCATCTCGTCGTAGCTCGCGAGCCGGAGCGGCTTCGTGATGTGCTCGGCGTGCCAGAGCTCGGCCGCCTCCATGACCCCGGACGCCTTCGCCGCGGCGAGCGTCAGCCCCTTGCCCTGCGAGACGGCGACCGAGCGGGCGTTCGGCCGGCAGACCATCACCACCGGGACGCCGGTGCGGTCGAGCCCGGTCACGTTGGCGATGCGGGTGATGCCCATGGCCGGGAGCAGGGGCCGCAGGCGGTCGAGGGTCTCCTCCGGGTCGCAGGTTCGGTGCGTGCCGGTCGTGAAACGCTTGGGCGCGTCCGGTGGGGGCTCAAAGCGCGTCGCCGCCTCCGCGGCGCCGCCAGTCATGGCAGCGCCTCGAGGAGGGCCTGCGCGTCGCGAAGGTCGGGAGCGTCCAGCCCCTGGGAGAAGCCCGCGTAGGCGGTGCGCAATCGCCACGCCGCGTCGCCCGCCCGGCCCTCGTCACGCTGGAGACGGGCGAGGCTGGCGGCGGCGCGGAGTTCCAGCAGCCGCGCGCCCTGGCTGCGGGCGTCGGCGAGGGCTTGCTCGAAGCAGGCCGCGACCTCGGCGCGATCGCCGCCTGCCTCGAGCAGCAGCTCGCCGCGCCGGCGATGCAGCTCGGCGTTCCAGTAGACGAGGCGCCCGCGCTCGGCCTGGGCGAACGCCTTGCCGACGGCGTCGAGGCCCTCGGTGAAGCGGCCGGCGCGGCCGCAGACCTCGGCGAACATCTCGTAGTAGAGCGGAAAGTCCTCGGGCGTGCCGGCTTCCTCCTCCCAGGCGAGCGCCTCGCGCATTTCGCGCAGGCTGCCGTCGACGTCGCCGAGATGCGCGTTCGCCCATCCCCGGAAGACCATCCCCTTCGCGCGATGCTCGCTGAGGCGCTGCTCGTCCGCGAAGGCCACGAGCTCGCTGGCCAGGCGCGCAGCCTCGGGCGCCTCCCTGCGCAGGCGGCTGATCTGGAGCGCGTAGTCCATCGCGTGCACGCGGCTGCCGACATGGTGGAGCGATTCCGCCCACTCGTTTGCGGAACGGACGCTGGCGAGGGAGTCGTTCAAGCCGTCCGAGCAGCCAGCACGACAGCGCCCGCTCGCCCAATGCGCAGACCTTCGCGTCGTGGCCGCCGTAGAGGAGCGCGTGCGAGCGGTGCAACTCGGGATCGTAGAGCGCGATGCCCGCATCGGCATGCCGGCAGCACTCTTCGTGCGCCCCGAGCATGTAGAGCGTCGCCCACTGGCAATGATGCGCCTGGACGAGGTGCGCCGGGTCGCCCAGCTCCAGCGCGAGATCGAGCAGCTCGTCGGCGCGATCGCGCCCGGCGCGATGATCCATCGCGGCACGCCAGCGCCCCCACCGCGCGGCGAAGTGCAGGCCGGATTTCGGAATGTCCTGGCAGATCTCCAGCGCGCGGGCGTACAGGCGGGCGACCTCGGGGGTGCCCGCCCCGACCGTCATCATCAGCACCGGCCCGAGCGCGAGCAGGAGCGCCAGCTCCTGGTCGCGCCGCTGGACGGGATCGGGCAGCTCGACCACCAGCTCGACGCCCTTGCGCAGATGACCGATCGCCTCGCTGTACTCCGACCGCTCGCAGGCGCGCTCGCCGGCGGCGAGCCAGCCGGCGACGGCCCGCTCGGTATCGCCCGCCTCGGTCCAGTGGTGCGCGAGCAGCTCGGGCGCGTCGCGCGCCTGCTGCGGGAAGCGCTCTTCCAGCGCGTGCGCGATCTGCGAGTGGAGCTCGTGCCGTCGGCTGCGCAGCAGCGTCTGGTAGGCAACCTCCTGCACCAGCACGTGCTTGAAGACGTAGACCTCGCCGACGGTCGAGTCCTTGGCGAGGACGAGCCCCGCTTCCTCCAGCGCCCGCAATCCCCCGCGCAGCCGATCCGGAGGCAAGGGGGCGATCGCCGTCAGCAGCGGGTAGCTGAACTCGCGCCCGATGGCGCTGGCCAGCTGCGCCACGAACTTGGCCGGCCCGAGCTGGTCGAGCCGCGCCATCAGCGAATCCTGCAGCGTCGAGGGGATGGCCAGCGCGGGCAGGGACGCCTGCGGCGCGGCCGGGCCGCCCTCGCCGTTCAGCAGGCCGAGGCCCAGCACCGCCCGCGTCAGTTCCTCGATGAAGAGCGGAACGCCGTCGGCGCGCGCGACAAGCTGCTCCAGCACCGCCCGCGGCATCCGGCCCGCCCCCGCGATGTGATCCACGAGGCCGAGCGCCGGCTCCCGCGGCAGCCGGTGCAGGTCCCGGCCGCTCGATCTGGGCACCCTTCAAGCGTCGGGACCACGTGCGGGCGACAGGTGAAGATCGCCAGCGCGGCGAGGCCCTCGATGCGCCGGACCAGCGCCGCGAGGAACTCCCCGGTCGTCGGATCGGCCCAGTGCAGATCCTCGAAGATGATCAGCAACGGTCGATCGACCGCCTGCATGCGCAGGAGACGCAGGAGCAGCTCGAACGTGTCCTGCTTCGCGCGCTGCGCGCTCATCGGCGGCAGCGGCGGCGCCACGCCGGCCGGGATCGAGAGGAGCGCCGCGAGCATCGGCAGGGTCCGGCTCTCGGCGCCGGGGTTCATCCATGCCGCAAGCCGCGCCAGCTTCGATTCCGCCGGATCCTCGGCGCCGATGCCGGCGGCGAGCTCGATGTGCTGGATGATCGGATGCAGCGCGCGATTGACGTAGTGCGGCGAGCACTGGAAGCGCAGGGGCACGCAGCCGTCGCCGAGCCGATCGCGCAGCGCTTCGGCGACACGCGACTTGCCGATTCCGGCCTCGCCCACGAGCATGGTGGCGCATCCGCGCTGGCGCGTCGCCGATTGCCAGCGGTCGTGCAGCCACGCGAGGTCGGCCTCCCTGCCGACGATGGGTGTCAGCTGGGCTGCGTCCGCGGCCTTGAAATGGCTGGAGATCGACCGCGGCGCGATCACCTGCCAGACCCGGATCGGCGCGCCGAAGCCCTTGATCGTCTGCGACCCGAGGTTCTCGCAGAGGAATCGCCCGCCGAGGAGCGCATGCGTGCTGGAAGCGATGACCACGCCGCCCGGCGGCGCCGAGGCGTGCAGCCGGCCTGCGAGGTTCGGCGTCTCGCCGAGGATGGCTTCCTCCTCGGCGGAGCCGTCGCCGATGAGGTCGCCCGCGACGACGAGTCCGGTCGCTATTCCCACGCGCGCCGCCAGCGGCCCGGCCGCCGCCGCCGGCGGCCGCAGCCTGGCGACCGCCTGGACCATGCTCAGGCCGGCACGGACGGCGCGCTCGGCATCATCCTCGTGGGCGTGCGGGTAGCCGAAGAGAACGAGGATCCCGTCGCCCATGTACCGGGAGATCGTGCCGCCGAACTGCCGCACCACCGCGGCGCACGCCGCCTGGAACCCGCGGATCACATCGCGCAGCTCCTCGAGCTCCAGGTTGTTCGCAAGCGACGTGGATCCGACGAGGTCGCAGAAGAGCACCGTGATCTGCCGGCGCTCGGCGGCGACCTGCCGGGATGGCCGCGGCCGGCTCGCGGCCAGGTTGGCGCCGCACGAACCGCAGAACTTGAAGCCGGCGGGGTTCGCGAAGCCACAGGCGGCGCAGGCCGCGGTCCCGTCAACCTTTCCGGAGTGGCTCATCAGGCTTCCGCCGTCCTTCCCCGCGTGTTGGTTGGCCAGCGCACCGTCGCCTCCGCGACCGCCACGGGTCTGCAGAGGGTCGCCCATCGCCGCCCCTCAACGCACGTCTACCCCGAATCGCCGGGCTCCCGCCACACCCGCGCAATCATTGTGCGCCTGATCGTCACGGGATCGGAGAAAATCGTGGACCGCCGATCCAACCGGCCGGATCGCGCCAGGGCCGGATCGTGTTCCCGGGCACAACACGCAACAAGATGCGCGAGAGTCGGGCTAATCATTGTTATCGAGTTTGACGGGTCAACGGACGCAAGCGTGCTATGTCGATCCGGGCCCGATCGTGCTCGGGGTGATGTGATGCGGCGGTTCATCAAGTTTGGGCAAAGATCTGGTTGATCAGGAGAGCGCTGCAACCCAACTATGATATCTTCGCACGGGACCCCGATGAACAAGCACTCGAAACGCCTCCACCGTCAGTTCGACGCCCTCGGCCGCGGCATCCCGCCCGCACGGGGGCCGATCGCCTGGCTGCTGGCGGACCGGATGCGTCGCGTCAGGCTGCCGGTCGCCTGTCTTCTCATCCTCGGGGGCCTCGTCTCGATCC
Source organism: uncultured Alphaproteobacteria bacterium (assembly GCA_963844375.1). Lineage (GTDB taxonomy): Bacteria > Pseudomonadota > Alphaproteobacteria > Rhodobacterales > Rhodobacteraceae > Amaricoccus. The sequence goes on from CAWJOI010000013.1 coordinate 226,756, forward strand.
TGCCCTTCTTCGGCATATGGATGCTGCCGCTCGGTTTCCTGCTTCTGGCGGTGGACATTCCCGCGCTCCGCCCCTCAGTGTCGGCGATCATCATACGCACGCGGCGGCGATGGGCGGTCTGGCGGCATCGCAAGGAAATCCGGTAGCGACACTGCGGGCGCGTCGGCAAGCCGCGAGGCTCCGGCGGATAAACAGAAAAAAGGGGAGGTCTGACCATGACGAACGAAGAACTGCGCGAGTTCAACAGGAACCGGAAGATCTACCAGGTCGCCTGGGTCACCCGCGACCTGGAGAAGAGCATGAAGGCCTGGGTCGAGACCCTGAAGGTCGGCCCCTGGCGCGTCTACAGCTTCACCGACGAGACGGTGAAGAACCTCCATGTCGGCGGCAAGCCGGTCGACGAGCCGTTCAAGTTCCGGATCGCCATCTCCTGGATCGGGGACACGGAGGTCGAGATCATCCAGCCGGTCTACGGTCCGACCATCTACCAGCGCTTCCTGGACGAGAAGGGCGAGGGGCTGCACCACATCAAGGAGCAGATCGCCGACGACAGGATGGAGTTGGTGGTCCAGGACTACGCAAGCCGCGGCATCGCGGTGACCCAGACCGGCCAGTTCTTCAAGGACTTCCACTTCTACCTGGACACCGAGCCGCACGTCGACTTCATCTACGAGCTTGGCAACTGCCCGGTGCAGGACCTGCCGGACGGGCTGTACACCGTCTACCCGCCCGAGACCTCCTGACCGCAGGGAGGTCGGTCAGCGCGGGGTGGCGACGTCGCCCTTCACGATCATCGCGGTGACCGCCTCCTGCACGGCGGCGAGCGAGGTGTAGCGCGGGACGAACCCCAGCAGCCGCCGGGCCTTCTCCATCGAGCAGTTCGGGCTTCGCGCGATGTGTTCCCAGGTGGCCGTCCTGTCTTCATCGCTCTGCGCCTCACCCCAGGCCTCGAACGGCTGAAACGCCAGGTCGGGCGTCTGCCCGAACCAGGCGGCCATGCTCTCGGCGAACCCGCGCAGCGTGAGGGCGCCGGAAGAAACCGCGTTGAACGCCTCCCCCCGGCGAGGCGCTCCAGTTCCCCATCGCCGCCATGATCAGGCCGGCGACGTCGTCGGCGTGAACATGGTGGACCGTCTCGAGTCCGAAATTCGGCAGGGCGAGCTTTTCGCCGCGGGCCAGTGTGGAGAACACCGCCGGGTTGAAGTTGCCGGCCGGATTGAGCGGCGCCCAGCCCGGCCCGACGATGTGCCCCGGGTGAACGATGGTCGCCGGAAAACCCGTGATGCGGGACCGCTCCAGCAGGAACGCCTCGACCTCGGCCTTCCTGATCCCGTAGTCGCCGAACGGCGTCTTCGGCGCCGTCTCGGGGGTCGGCACGACCACCGAGTGTCCGTAGGTCCAGATGGTGCCGACGAACAGGTAGTGGCTGACCCGGCCCGCCAGCGCGTCCGCGAGCTGCCGCGCGCTCGCGAGGTCGAAGCAGATCATGTCGACCACGATGTCCGGCCGGGTGGCGAGGATGGCTTCGCCGAATCGCCCGTCGGCCTCGAGAGCGGCGCGGTCCAGCGAGACCCGCTCCACACGCTCCCAAAGCCGCGAAGCCAGGTAGGGCTCGGCCCTGCCTCGGCTGACGGCGACCACCTCGTGTCCGGCCGCAACCAGGCGCGGCACGAGGTAGGTGCCGATGTGTCCCGTCGCTCCGATGACCGTGACCCGCGCCATTCTCTTCATCCCCTGTCGGCTCAGCCCGAGTAGCGCAGCTTGTCAGATGCGCAGCAAGGGCTGAAGCAGTCGCGGGATGAGCGCACGGAACCGGATCGGCGCGTCGGTGGCCGCCGCACAGATGCACGGTGCGCCCTCGCCGGCGGTGGGGACATGCACCACGGTCTCGTCGGCGACCTCGAGGTCGCCCGCCTGGAACGTCCCTCCCTCGTCCGAGAACGAGCCCGAGAGGACCAGCGTGAGTTCGAGGCCCCGGTGGCCGTGGTCCGGCACCGCCTGTCCCGCGGGGATCGACAGCAGCCGCACGGTCCCCTCGCCGCCGCGCCAGAGGATCGCCTGCTTCGTCCCGAACCCCAGCGGCTGCCAGGCCGGCGGCATGCCGCCGAGGCACTGGGTGAGCGCTGCGGGATAGACGTCGAACGACGGATGGTGCGGCACGGAAACGGCCGGCTGGCCAAGCGCCGCCAACGTGCGGTCGCGCAGCGTCTCCGAGACCGCCGCCGCAGGGAGCTGGTCGAGCACGACACCGCCCATGAGCAGATGCGACTCGAGGCGGGCGCGGCACTCGTCGCAGGCGGAGATGTGCGCGGCGACCAGCACCGCGAACGGATAGGGCAGCGATCCCGCCGCATAGGCGGCGAGCATCGCGTCCGGCGCGTGGTGCGTCGGCTCGCTCATTTCCGCAGCCCCCGCAGGTCATGCCGCAGCCGCTCGAGCGCCAGCCGCAGCCGCGACTTGACCGTGCCGAGCGGCAGGTTGGTCTGCGCGGCTGATCTCCTGGTGGGTCAGCTCGCCCATGTACGCCTTCTCGACCATCTCCCGCTGCTTCGGCGGCAGCGCCGCCAGCGCCAGCCGGAGCTCGCGCCACCTCCTGCTCCAGCGCGAGCGCGCCGCCGACGTCCACGTCCGGTCCACGGCGCCTCGACGTCTTCCAGCACCGGGCGCGGCGCGCGGCGCGCGAGGTCGATCTGCCGGTTGCGGCGCGATCTGGTAGATCCAGCCCGAGACCTGCGCCCGGGTGGGATCGAACTGCGCCGCACTGCTCCACACCCGCAGCATCACGTCCTGCGCGATCTCCTCGGCGAGCGCCGCCCTGGCCCCGCCCCGCATCGCCATCGCCTTCACCCGCGGCGCGAAATGGTCGAACAGCCGCGCAAAGGCCTCCCGGTCGCCGTTGTCGCGCACCGCCAGCATCCATCGCGTCTGTTCGGAGAGGTCGTCTTGGTCCAGGTCTCGCTCCGCGATTGCACGGTCCCCGCCGAAAAGGGCGAACGACAGCGGTCCGGCGACGCCATCGAAGCCCATGAGACCGGTACATGCAATCATATCCCCGTTACGCAGCTTCGTCCCGTCCGGATCAGTTTGTTTGATCCGACCACGGCGTCGGCGCGTAGCCTCAGTGACACAGCCGGAGAGCGGAATGCCTTTCGACGTCACACGAGTTCCGCGCCGGGTCGCCGTGATCGGCGGCGGCATCTCGGGCATGGCCGCCGCCCATTTCCTGCACCCGTCGGAGACCGTGACGCTCTACGAGGCCGAGCCGCGCCTCGGCGGCCACGCCCGCACGGTCCTGGCCGGCCGAAGCGGCGAGCGGCCCGTCGACACCGGCTTCATCGTGTTCAACTACGCGACCTACCCGCATCTCGGCCGGCTGTTCAAAGAGCTCGACGTCCCCGTCGCGCGCAGCGACATGAGCTTCGGCGTCTCGCATGGACGGCGGTCGCATCGAGTACGCGCTCCGCGTCGCTGCCGGCCCTGTTCGCGCAACCGCGCAACGCGGCGCGCCCCGGCGTTCCTGCGGATGCTGCGCGACATCCAGCGCTTCAACACCGCCGCCGAGGCGATGGTCGGACGACGACCCGACCATCGGCGAACTCGTCGGCGCGCTCGGCCTCGGCGACTGGTTCCGGCGCTACTACCTCGTGCCCGATCTGCGGCGCGATCTGGTCGACGCCGGAGAGCGAGATCGAGGCGTTCCCCGCCCGCATCCTCCTGCGCTTCTTCCGCAACCACGGCCTGCTCGGACTGACCGGCCAGCACCAGTGGTGGACCGTCGAGGGCGGCAGCCGGGAGTACGTGCGCCGGCTGGCGCCGGACCTCGAGGCCGGCGGCGTCCGGATCGTCACCGGCGCGCCGGTCGCGCGCGTGGTCGCGGGACGGCGACGGCGTCACGGTGCACGTCCCCGGCCGACCGGCCGAGCGGTTCGACGAGGTCGTGCTCGCCTGCCACGCCGACCAGGCGCTGCGGCTTCTCGAACGGCCGACCGCCGGCCGAGACGCGCCGCGCTCGGGGCGATCCGCTACCGCAGCAACGCGGCCGTCCTCCACCGCGACCCCCGGCAGATGCCGCGGCGGCGGGCCTGCTGGTCGAGCTGGGTCTACCGCGCGGACGGCGAGCGGACGAACCCGGGCATCGGCGTCACCTACTGGATGAACCGCCTGCAGAACATTCCCGACGACGATCCGCTCTTCGTGACGCTCAACCCGGCGACCGCGATCCCGGACGACGCTGGTCTACGACCGAGACGAGCTTCGACCACCCGGTCTTCGATCACGCCGCCATACGGGCGCAGGACGCGCTCGCCGCGATGCAGGGCGCGAACCGCACCTGGTTCGCCGGCGCCTACCTGCGCAACGGCTTCCACGAGGACGGCATCGCCAGCGCGATGCGGGTCGCCCGCCAGATGCGGGTGACGGTGCGTTGACCGCCTGGCCCGAGCATGTGCCGGCCGTCACCTGGCACGGCCGGAAGGGCGCCGTGCGGCACGCCTTCCGCTATTCGGTGGACTACGTGCTCATCGACCCGGAGGCGCCGGCGGCGGCCCGCGGCTCTTCTCGCGCAACCGCATGAACCTCGCCTCGGTCCACGACCGCGACCACGGCGGCGCGCCGGGCCACGGGGCAGGGCGTCGCCTGGGCGCGCAAGGCGCTCGCCGCGGGCGGGCTGCCGCACCGACGGTTGCCGCATCCTCCTCCTGACCCAGCCGCGGTTCCTCGGCTACGTCTTCAACCCGGTCAGCTTCTGGCTCGTCCATCGCGGCGAGGCGCTGGTGGCGGTCATCGCCGAGGTCAGCAACACCTACGGCGACCGGCACAGCTATCTCTGCCACCGCCCGGGCTTCGCCGCCGATCGAGGCCGGGGACAGCACGACCGCCACGCAAGGTCCTGCACGTCTCGCCGTTCCTGGAGGTCGCCGGCGGCTACGACTTCGGCTTCGACATCCGCCCCGACCGCATCGCGATCCGCATCGCCCATCGAGCGGCGGCCCCGAGGGGCTGGTCGCGACGCTGGCGGGAGACCGCCGCCCGCTGACCAGCGGCTCGATCCTGGTCGCGGCGGTCCGGCGGCCGTTCGGCGCCCTGCGCACCATCGCACTCATCCACTGGGAGGCGCTCCGCCTCACGCCTGAAGGGCGCGCCGTATCGGCCGCGGCCCGCACCGCCTGTCGAGGAGATCACATGAGGTTTTCCTGACCGCGTCGCGTCGAGAACGACTTCCTGGCGGCCTGCGAGGGCATCACGACCGGCCGCTTCCGGCTCCGCACCCCCGAGGGTCACGTCCACGACTTCGGCAGCGGCGGGACCGAGGCGGAGATGGTCGCTGCACGACTGGTCCGTCGTCACCGCGCTGATGGCGCGCGGCGACGTCGGCCTGGGCGAGACCTACGTCGCCGGGCTCTGGGACACGCCCTCGATCGAGGCGCTGATCGAGGTCGGCCTGCGTCAACCAGGACCGGATGGAGCGCTACGCCTTCCCGGGCTTCTGGAACGGGCTGATGTTCCGCGCCATCGACCGGGTGATGCGGGCGCAACTCGCCGCGCGGGGCGAGCCGCAACATCCGGGCGCACTACGACGTCGGCAACGAGTTCTACCTCGAGTGGCTCGACGAGAGCATGACCTATTCGGCGGCGCTGTTCGACGCGGACGGCGACGACGACCTCCACCGCGCGCAGATGCGCAAGTACGACCGCATCCTCGACCGGCTCGGCGGCCGCGAGCGGGTGCTCGAGATCGGCTGCGGCTGGGGCGGCTTCGCCGAGCGCGCGGCGGACCGCGGGCATGCCGTGACCGGCGTCACCATCTCGCCGAGCCAGAAGGCCTACGCCGACGCCCGCCTCGACGGCCGCGCCGACATCCGGCTGCAGCGACTACCGCGCCACCTCGGGCCGCTACGACGCCATCGTCTCGATCGAGATGATCGAGGCGGTCGGCGAGCGCTACTGGCCGGTCTACTTCGCGACGCTGAAGGCAGCGGCTGGCCGAGGCACGGCCGGGCGGTGCTGCAGGCGATCACCGTGCCGGACGGCTACTTCCCGGACTACCGCAGGACGACCGACTACATCCGCCACTCGACCTTCCCCGGCGGGATGCTGCTCTGCGACAGCGCCATCGCGAAGCGGGCGGCACGAGGCCGGGCTGAGGGCCGAGAGCCCTTCGCCTTCGGCGCGGACTATGCGCGCACCTGCCGGCATGTGGGCCGAGAGCCTCGCCGGGCGGCGCGACCGGCTGGCGCGCGCTCGGCTACGGCGGCGCGACCATGCGGCACTGGCAGTACTACCTCGAGGCCTGCGCGGCCTGCTTCGCCGTGGGGCGCACCGACGTGGTGCAGGTCGACCTGTCGCATGCCTGACGCGGTCGCCGTCAATACCCCTCACGCCCGGAAAGGCAGCCTGCTCATGAAGCTCGTCCTGATCCTCGCCCTCGCCGCGCTCGCGATCGTCCTGGTTCAGCGCGTCGCCTTCAGCTTCATGGCGCAGCGGCCGGCGGACTATGCCGGCACGACGCCGGCGTTCGACGTCCGCACGAACCTCGGGGGACCGATGGTGTCGGAAGGCATCATCTACGGTCCGACCGGCCGGGTCACCACGCGCTTCGTCGCCGACATGAACGGGGTATGGCGCGACGACGGCACGGCGACCCTGGGGGAGAGCTTCCGCTACGCCTCCGGCGGCACGCAGGAGCGGGAGTGGCGCATCACCATGCGGCCCGACGGCAACTTCACCGCGACCGCCGACGACATCATCGGCGAGGCGGTGGGCGAGCTGTCGGGCGCCACGCTGCGGATGCGCTACCGCATCCGCCTGCCGGAGAGCGGCGGCGGCTGGGAGATGGACGTGACCGACTGGCTCTACCTGGCCGAGGACGGGGTCATCCTGAACCGCTCGCAGTTCCGCCGCTTCGGGATCAAGCTCGCCGAGCTCGTCGCGACGATCCGCCCGGCCGCGCAGTGAGGCCCGCCCGGGCGCGCGTGCCCGATCGGCAAGCATCCGACCCACGGGGAGCGTCCCATTCCTGCTAACGCGAAATCAACGGCTGCCGGCGCCTCTGGAGCGGGCATCCTCACCTCGCGGCGCGCGTTCATCGCGATGGCCGGATGCGGAATGCTGACCGCGACGTGCGGCACCGGAGGCGACATGGTCGTGACATCCCCGGCCGCGGCCGATGCCGCCGGCGAGTTCGTGCTGGTGGACGGCGTCCGGCTGCGCTTCCAGCGCATGGGCGAGGGCCCGCCCGTGGTGCTGATCCACGGCGCCAGCGGCAACCTCAACGACATGACCTTCCGCCTCGCGCCGGCGCTGGCGCGGACCCATCAGGTGTTCGCCTTCGACCGGCCCGGCCACGGCCTGAGCGGCATGCCCGAGGGCGCCGCGTCGGTCTCGGTCCAGGCCGCGCTCATGCGGCGGGCGCTGGCGCAGGTCGGCGTCGAGCGCGCCATGGTCGTCGGCCACAGCTACGGCGGCTCGGTGGCGCTCGCCTGGGCGGTCGACGCCCCGGAGACGGTCGAGGGGTTGGTGCTGCTGGCCGCCCCCTCGCAGGTCTGGCCCGGCGGCCTCGGCCTGACCACCGACCTCCTCGCCAACCCGATCAGCGGCCCGCTCGTCGCGCAGGCGGCGGCGCACCTGGTGACCGAAGGACTTCGCCAGCCGGACGCTGGCCGGCGTCTTCGCGCCGCAGCCCGCCCCGCCCGGGTACCTCGACCACCTCGACCTCGACCTCGTGCTGCAGCCGGGCAGCCTGCGCGAGAACGCAGTCCAGCTGAGCCGGCTGAAGGACGAGATCCGCCCGATGGTGCCGCGCTACCCGGCGCTCGCCATGCCCGTCGAGATCCTGCACGGCGAGGCGGACAAGACCGTCGGCCTGGAGATCCACTCCGCCCCGCTCGCCGCCCAGGTGCCGCACGCCCGCTTCACCCGCCTGCCGGGCATCGGCCACATGCTGCACCAGGTCGCGCTTCCGGAGGTCCTGCAGGCCATGGAGCGGATGAGCCGCGAGGTGTGACGCCAGCCGAAATTCCCGTTTCGTTCCGGGTGCGCCACGTCGGGAGCCATATGGAAGCCATACGCTTTCTGGCTCGCCGAATTCACGCTCCAACCGGCCAGAATTGGCGACCGCCCACACCGGACGGTCGCTTCTGACGGGTCCCGTCAGGAACCGGGCGCGACGCTCTGCAGGTAGGCGGCGACGTCCTCCATCCCGCTGGTAAGCTTGAAGGTCATCTTGCCGCGGGCCTTGTCGTCCCCGAGGTAGGTCTTGAGGAACGCCGTCGGGTCCTGAACGTACTCGACCACCGTCGCCTCGTCCCAGACCAGGCCCTTCTCGCCGGCCTCGACCATGCTGGGGCTGTACTTGAAGTCTTCCACCGACCCGGCCGGGCGGCCGATCACGCCGAAGAGGTTGGGCCCGACCTTGGCGCCCTTCTGGATCACCGTGCCATCGGCCGCCGTGATGCTGTGGCAGGTCCGGCACTTGGCGAAATCCTTTTCGCCCGCTGCCGGATCGCCCGCCGCAAGCGCCGGACCGCAGAACGCGGCAGCCGCGAAGGCGAACGCGATAGGGAATGCTGCTCTCATTTTAGGCTTCGTCTCCTGGTACTTTTGACGTGTTTTGAAGAACATAGCTCACGCGGCGGCGCGGGCGAGGGCGCAGTGGCGCCAGAGTTGCCGCAGCGCGTCGACGAGGTGGTCGATATCCTCGTCGCTGTGCAGCGGCGAGGGCGTGATGCGCAGCCGCTCGGTGCCGCGCGGCACGGTCGGATGGTTGATCGGCTGCACGTAGACCCCGAAGTCGTCCATCAGGATGTCGCTGATCTGCCGGCACTTGACCGGGTCCTTGATCATCACCGGGATGATGTGGCTGGGGTTGGCGAGGTGCGGGATGCCCTCGGCGTCGAGGCGGGCGCGCAGCCGCGCCACCTGCCGGCGCTGCCGCGGCGCGCTCCATGTCGCTCGCCTTGAGATGGCGGATCGACGCGCAGGCGCCCGCGGCGATGGCCGGAGGCAACGAAGTCGTGAAGATGAAGCCGCTGGCGAACGAGCGGATGAAGTCGCAGAGCGCCGCCGACCCGGTGACGTACCCGCCGACCACGCCGAACGCCTTGCCCAGCGTGCCCTCGATCAGGGTGACCCGATCCGCCACCCCGTCCCGCTCGGAGATGCCGCCGCCGCGCGCCCCGTAGAGGCCGACGGCATGCACCTCGTCGAGATAGGTCATCGCGCCGTGCTTTTCGGCGACGTCGAGGATCTCGGCGATCGGCGCGATGTCGCCGTCCATGGAATAGACGCTCTCGAAGGCGACGATCTTCGGCGCGTCCGGGTGGCACGCCGCAAGCTTGCGGTCGAGATCCTCGGGATCGTTGTGGCGCCAGATCCGCTTCTCGCAGCGGGCATGGCGAATGCCCTCGATCATCGAGGCGTGGTTGAGCGCGTCCGACAGGATGATCGCCCCCGGCAGGCGGCTGCCCAGGGTGGAGAGCGTCGCCCAGTTCGACACGTACCCCGAGGTGAACAACAGCGCGCTTTCCTTGCCGTGCAGGTCGGCGAGTTCGTGCTCCAGCAGCACATGGTAGTGGTTGGTGCCCGAGATGTTGCGGGTGCCGCCGGCGCCGGCGCCGCAGCGCTCGATCGCCTCGACCATGGCGGCGGTGACGGACGGATGCTGGCCCATGCCGAGATAGTCGTTGGAGCACCACACCGTCACGTCCTGCTCGGCCCCGTGCCGGTGGCTGCGGGCACGCGGGAAGGCGCCGCAGTATCGCTCCAGGTCGGCGAAGATGCGGTAGTTGCCTTCGGCCCGGAGCGCGTCGAGCTGCGACGTGAACAGGTTATCGTAGTCCATGGGCGTCCTCACTCAGACAGGCTCGGGTTTCGGAAGGTCGATGCGTCGTCCTCTCCTCCGGCCGCGGCATCAGCCAGCGCCAGAGCTTCGCGTCCTGCAGCGGCAGGACCATCAGCCAGTGCTCGAGCAGCGCGAGCCCGGTCAGCGCCGCGAGCAGGGCGAAGCCGACGTGGGCCCCGCTGCCGGGCGGGCTCGCCAGCGCCCGCTCCAGCCAGCACCCCACGGCGAGGCTCAGCGCCGTCACCGCGAAGGGGAAGAAGGCGTTCATCGGGCCGATGCGGAAGTGGCTCGCCAGGTGCCGCACCGGCTCCGGCAGGAACTCGACGTTGATGTTGGGCACGCCGAGATAGACGTTCAGCTTGGCGCTGATCCGGGCGAAGAACAGCACGAGGAAGGTCCAGAGGCCGAAGGCGTTGGGCGCCTCCCAGCAGAGCGCCACCATGACGACCGCGGTGGCGATCAGCGCCATCTCGGAATGCGCGATGGTTCCCCAGGCACGCACGAAGCGTTCCCAGCGCGGGATGCCCTGCGGGCAGGGCCGCACGTTGGGGCCGGTGATGATGCCGCACAGGAACGCGAGCTCGAACCAGCCCCAGATCGCCAGCGCCGACAGGAAGGCGCCGTAGACGTTCGCCACCGTCGCCGAGCCCATGGTTCCGACCAGGCCGTACCAGCCGAGGCCGAGCAGCGGCAGCCCGGCGAGCACGGCCGTCAGGTGCGCGCTGCCGCCGGCGAGGTCGGCGCGCTTGACGACGACGAGGATCGCCCCGGTGGAGAACCACCAGACGAAGAGCGCGAAGAGCGCGGCGATCCAGGGGCTGTCCATCGCGCCGGTCAGTACGTCGGCTGCAGGCGGGAGGAGATGGGCGGCGTGCTGGGCTTGACCGGGATGAGGTAGAGCCGGGCGAACGCGAGCCCGGCGCGCAGGCCGGCCGTGGCCTTGCCGAGCGATCCGCCGAGCCCGCCCTTGCGCTTGGCCGCATCGAGGTCGGTGAAGGCGCGGCCGAGGCGCTTCAGGCCGCGGTCCCAGGCCGGGTTGTCGATGTCGATCGCCATCGGGAAGACCTGGCGGGCGATCTCGGAGGTGATGCGGAACACCTCGCGGTCGTACCAGTCGATGTCGACGCCGAGCGCCTTGTGGAAGGCGGGGCGCGCGTGGTCGCGCACCGACATGGTGCCGAAGACGGCGACGAGGAAGAAGCGGATCCAGAGCTTGTTCATGCCGGAGGTCAGCTTCGGGTCGGTGCGCATCAGCAGCGCGAAGGCCTCGCCGTGGCTGAACTCGTCGTTGCACCACTCCTTGAACCACTTGAAGATCGGGTGGAACCGCTGCTCGGGGTGCCGCTCGAGGTGGCGGTAGATGGTGATGTAGCGGGCGTAGCCGATCTTCTCGCTGAGGTAGGTGGCGTAGTAGATGAACTTCGGCTTGAAGTAGGTGTACTTCTTGGCCTTGGTCAGGAAGCCGAGGTTCACGCCGATCCCCGCCTCGCGCAGCGCGTCGTTGATGAAGCCGGCGTGCCGGGCCTCGTCGCGCGACATGTAGCTGAACAGCTCGCAGATGTCGGGGTTGGACCCGCGGCGCTTCATCTCCTTGTAGAGCACGCAGCCGGAGAACTCGGCGGTGAGCGAGGAGACGAGGAAGTCGATCAGCTCGCGCTTGAGCTCCGGCTCCATGCCGTCCCAGTCGATCTCGTCCCACTCGGCGGTCTTCTTGAAGTGGCTGCGGTTGGGATCGGACTTCATCTGCGCGATCAGCGCGTCCCATTCCTCGCGGACCGGCGACACGTCGATGCGGTCCATCTCCTCGAAGTCGGTGGTGTAGAACCGCGGCGCGAGCATGGTGGTCTCGGTCGCCATCTCGGTCGTCTCGTTGACCACCTGGCGGCTCGCCTTGATCTCGCGGCGTCGGCGTCAGTTCGGCGCGCATGTTCATAGCTTCACCTCCTCGGAGAACGAGAATTCGCAGAGCTCCATGAACTCCAGATCGCCGGTCAGCCGGGTCCAGGCGCGCTCGACCAGGCTGGCGCGGGTGATCGTCGCCACCCGCTCCTCGATCACCACCTCGCCGTAGGCGGCCATCACCGGGGCGCCGTGCACCAGCACCTCGTCGCCCGGATGCACCACCGCGCCGTTGTCGAAGCGGACGTGGGCGTGCAGGCTTTCGAAGCGGTGCGACACCTCGACGGTGCAGGGCGCCTCTTCCCGGTTCCGCGTCAAGAGACCCATGGTCGCCCTCCTATTCGTCCAGAAGCCGCGCGAAGGCGGCGGCATTGTCGGGGCCGAAGCCGATCAGTTCGAACCGCGTCCCGCCGACCTCGTCGCGCAGCGCGAGGCGGCCGTCCGCGAAGCGCATCAGCCGCACCGGCGCATCCGGGTCGACGCCGGCCTTCTGGCGCTCGAAGACGAGCGCGCGCCAGACGCCGGCGATGAACCCGCCCTGCGTCGGCGGCAGGTCGGCGATCAGCGAGCCGTTCGCGTCGAGGATCTGCGCCGCACCGCTCATGTCGGCGAAGACGTGGATGACCCGTTCCTGGGCGATCTCGCCGTCCACCGGCTGCGCCTCCAGCGGGCGGTCGGTGACGCGGGCATAGGTGACGAGCGCGAGGCTGCTGGCGACCAGCAGCGCCATGGCGCGCAGCAGCCGCTTCGAGATGATCTCGCGCTGTTGTTCCGGACTTGCCGTCGCCGCTCGCATCGCGCCCTCCTACTCCGCCGCCATCACGGCCGGCCGCATGCGGCCGCGCGGGTCCGCCAGCATGCCGACCCGCGCCTGCGCCGCGTCCGCGAGCAGCGCCGCCACCCGCTCGGCGTCCGGGATGCAGCGCAGCGCCGGCTGGGTCTTCGCCATGCGCCATGGCCGGACGTGCGGCCAGCAGACGATATAGGAGAGCCGGGTGTCGTCGCTCAGGTCGAGCGCGATGCTGCCGGTGCCGTTGCGGTTCAGCGAAAGGTCAGCGGAGGCGACGCGGGTGAAGGGAATGTTCAGCGTCACCGTCAGCGCCGCGCCGATGCGCATCGCCACGCGGCGGTTCGTCAGGGTGTAGACCGTGGTCTTGGCAAGCGTCAGGGCGATCAGCCCGAGGATCGCACAGGCGACGAGCCCCATGGCCAGGTATGGCACCGTCGCCTTCGCCCCCAGCGCCCAGCCCTGGTCGAGCCCGATCGCGACGCCGCGCCACGCGGCAAGCAGCCCGAAATACCCCGCGACCCAGCCCATGTTCAGCGCCTGCAGCGCCAGCGTCCACGGGTCCGGCGCCCCCTGCCAGAGGATGTGCTCACCCTCCGGCGGCAGCTCCGGCAGGCCCCGGATCGGTTCGACCTGGACGTCGTCCTTGCGCATGGCGCTCCCCTCAGGCCTGGCGCTCTTCGGAGGCGTAGAGCGTGCCGCCGGCGTAGTAGGCGCAGATCTTCTCCTCCTCGAGCAGGGTCACCTGGTTGCGCGACTTGGTCGTCGGCACGCCGGGAAAGTGCTTGCCGAAGATCGAGTTCACGAACACGCGGTCGCTGCGGATCCGCGCCAGCGGCAGCGGGATCAGCCGCTTTCCGGCGCCGCCGTCGAGCTCGACCTCCAGGTAGCGCACCAGCTGCTCCGGCTCGTCGAGCCACATGTCGGAGACGCGGCCGACGATGGCGAGATCCCCCGCCTGCACCGGCATGCCGCGCGGGTCGCGCCCGGCGGAGACGTGGAAGGACGCCGCCGCACTCAGCGGCACGATCTTCGGGTGACCCTTGCCGTCGAGTTCCGGCACGTCGCGCCGCGCCGCCCACGAGGCGGGGCCGACGCCGTCCACCATCGGGTCGCCGGTCGGCTCCAGCGGATAGCCGTTCGACGCGTTGGTCCGCCGCATCGCGATCGGCCGCTCGGGTGCGGTGTTCGGGACGGTCACCTCGCCGCGGCCGTGCGGCAGCAGGAAGGTCTTCGGCTTGGGGATCGGGAACAGGCCCGGCCCGGCGGCGGGCTTGCCGTCGTCGTCTTCGAGCGGGTAGCCCTCGCGCATGTTCTCGGTCTGCAGGTAGTAGATCAGCCCGGCGAAAAACAGCCAGAACGCGTAGAGCGAGACCAGCGCCAGGTCGATGGTGCCGACGATCGGTTCCGTCATGGGATGGGCCTCCAGGTTCGTCTCGTCATGTCGGGAAGTCGGCCAGCCCGATGCTGGTCCGCCTCCCGGCTTCGTTGGATTGGGTGGTCACGGTCCGCACCAGCGGGCCGATGGCGATGAGGGTCGCGAAGAGCAGCAGGATCTCGAGGTTGTAGACGGCCGAGTAGCCGGTCGCCGGCGCGTTCAGCCCCTCGCCGAGCCGCCCCGCCAGCGCCGCCTCGCCGACGACGTCGCGCAGCCCGCCGCCGATCGCGATGCCGACGCCGGCCGCCGTCGCCTGCGCCGCGCCCCAGGCGCCGAGCGCCAGCCCGCGCCCGGCAATGCCGCCCACGGGCATGGTCATGGCCGCCGTCAGCGTCGCCACGGCAAAGAGGCCGCCGCCGGCGCCGATCAGCCCGGCGCCCGCGAAGAACAGCGCCTCCGAACCCATCGGGTCCGCCAGGATCACGCAGGTGAAGGCGACGATGCCGACCAGCAGCCCGCGCCCGGCCATGCGATAGGGGTTGAGCCCCTGCGCCAGCCAGCGGGCCGCGAGGGCAAAGCTCGCGATCGCGCCCAGCGCCCAGATCCCGGTGAGGAGCGTCGTCGCCGAGACGCTGAGGCCGAGGATCTCGCCACCGTAGGGCTCGAGCAGCACGTCCTGCATCGAGAAGGCCGCGGTGCCGAGCGCCACCGCGCCGAGCAGGCGGCCGGCATTGCCGCCGCGGGCGTAGTCCGCCCATGCGGCGGCAAAGCTCGGGCGCGGTGCGGCGCGCTCGGCGGAGGTCATCGGCGCCATGCGCTCCTGCTTCCACAGCGCGACGAGGTTCAGGAGCAGCGTCACGACCGCGGTGCCCTGCACCACCCGGACCAGCCGCAGGTTGGAGAAATCCACCAGCAGCGCCCCGACGATCACGGCGGATATGCCCATGCCGACCAGGAACATCACGTAGAGGAGCGCCACCACGCGGGGCCTCGTCTCGTCCGTGGCCCGGTCGCAGGCGAGCGCGAGGCCGGCGGTCTGGGTCATGTGCATGCCGAGGCCGGTCATCAGGAAGGCGAGCGCCGCCAGCACCTCGCCGGCCCAGGGCGGGCCGAGCGTCTGGTCGCCGCCGAGCACGATCAGCGCGAAGGGCATGATCGCGAGGCCGCCGAACTGCCACAGCGAGCCGAACCAGATGTAGGGCACCCGCTTCCAGCCGATGGCGGAGCGATGGGTGTCGGAGCGGAAGCCGAGCAGCGCGCGGAACGGCGCGCTGAGGACCGGCAGCGCGATCATGGTGGCGACGACCATGGCGGGCACGCCCAGCTCCACGATCATCACGCGGTTGAGCGTGCCGAGCAGCAGCACGGTCGCCATCCCGACCGAAACCTGGAAGAGCGACAACCGCAGCAGCTGGCCGAGCGGCAGGTCCCGGGAGGCGGCATCCGCGAAGGGCAGCATTTCGAGGCTGAGCTTGTTCACCGGGATCGGCGCCCGCAGCAGCTTCGGAACCTGGACCCGCGGCAGCTTCATGGACGAAGCTCCATCGCCTGCGAGATATAGAAGCCGTTCGCCACCCGCCCGAGCGTCTCCAGCCGCCGGCCGCACGCCTGCGAGACCGCGCGGGCGAGCGCGCCGGCATCCTGGGGCACGATGGCGGGAGAGCGATCGCCGCGCGGGAAGAGCTTGCCGGCGACGTGCATGGCCGCGAGCAGCGGCGTCCGCGGCGCCACGGTGAAGACGACCGCGACGACGGTGCGCCGGGAGAGATCGGCCAGCGCCTGCGCGATGTGGTCGGTGCGATAGTGGATGAGGCTGTCCATCGCCACCACGAAGTCGAAGCTGCCGAGGCCGGGGTCGAGCATGTCGCCGGGCAGGTAGTCGATGCGCGGCCGGAGCGGCGCCGGCGTACGCTCGCGGGCGACGGCGAGCAGGCGCGGCGAGATGTCGGTGGCGATCACCCGCGCGCCGCGCGACGCGAGCTCGATCGACATCGGCCCGGCCCCGCAGCCGGCGTCGAGCACGCGCGCGCCGTGGAGGTCGCCCGGCAGCCGGTCGAGCATCAGCGCCCGCATCCGGTCGCGGCCCTCGCGCACCGTCTGCCGGATCCGCGACACCGGGGCGTCGGAGGTCAGCCGCTCCCAGGTCCGCGCGGCGGTGCGGTCGAAGTATTCCTCGAGCCGGTCGCGGGTATGGAGGTAGGTGTCGGTCATCAGTCGAATCCGAGCAGCTCGAAGATCTGCCGGTCGGGCAGCGGGTCGGGCGCGAGCGGTTCGGTGCCGTTCCAGAGGGTCTCGGCCAGCCGCATGTACTCGGCCTGCACGGCGACGATGTCCTCCTCGGGGTCCATCTCGAACAGCGTCTTCTTCTTCAGCCGCGAGCGGCGGATGGCGTCGAGGTCGGGGAAGTGGGCGATGCGGTTGAAGCCGACGGTGCTGCAGTAGCGGTCGACCTCGTCGGTGTCCTTCGAGCGGTTGGCGATGCAGCCGGCGAGGCGGACCTTGTAGTTCTTCGACTTGGCCTGCACCGCCGCGATGATCCGGTTCATCGCGTAGATCGAAGTCGAAGTCGTTGGCGGTCACCACCACCGCGCGGTCGGCGTGCTGCAGGGGCGCCGCGAAGCCGCCGCAGACGACGTCGCCGAGCACGTCGAAGATCACCACGTCGGTGTCCTCGAGCAGGTGGTGCTGCTTCAGGAGCTTCACGGTCTGGCCGACCACGTAGCCGCCGCAGCCGGTGCCGGCGGGCGGGCCGCCGGCCTCGACGCAGAGGACGCCGTTGTAGCCCTTGTGGACGAAGTCCTCGGCGCGCAGTTCCTCGGCGTGGAAGTCGACGTCCTTGAGCGTGTCGATCACCGTCGGGATCAGCCTGCCGGTGAGGGTGAAGGTGCGAGTCGTGCTTGGGGTCGCAGCCGATCTGCAGCACGCGGTGGCCGAGCTTGGAGAAGGCGACCGAGAGGTTCGAGGAGGTCGTCGACTTGCCGATCCCGCCCTTGCCGTAGATCGAGAAGACCTTGGCGCCGGTGATCTGGACGTCGGCGTCCTGGTGGACCTGCACCGAGCCCTCGCCGTCGTCGCCGCGCAGGATGGGGGCCGTGATGTCGAGCGGGCTCATGGGGCCCTCCTTGGGTCAAGTTCTGTCATTCCGCCGCGATCCCCACCCCTTCGAGCCGGTCCTCCAGCTCGTCGGCGCCGTTGCGCAGCGCCTCCAGCGTCGCCTCGTCGGGCTGCCAGTAGGCGCGGTCGTGCGCTTCGAGCAGGCGGTTGGCCATGCGCAGGCTGGCGGCCGGGTTCAGCGCGGCGAGCCGGCGGCGCATCGCCTCGTCGAGCACGAAGGTCTCGGAGAGGCGCTGGTAGACCCAGGGCTCGACCTGGCCGGTGGTGGCCGACCAGCCGAAGGTGTTGGTGACCTGCGCCTCGATCTGGTGCACGCCCTCGTGGCCGTGCCGGAGCAGGCCCTCGAACCACTTGGGGTTCAGCGAGCGGGCGCGGGTCTCCAGCGCCACCTGTTCGGCGAGGGTGCGGACCTTGCCTTCGCCGCGGGTCTGGTCGCCGATGTAGACCGGCACCTCTTGCCCGCGGGCGCGCTTCACGGCGCGGCTGATGCCGCCGAGCGTGTCGAAGTAGTGGTCGACGGTGGTGACGCCGAGCTCGACGCTCTCGAGGTTCTGGTAGGCGAGGTCCACGTCCTTGAGCGCGGCCTGCAGCAGGCCGGCGTGCTTGGCCGACTTGCCGTCGCGGCCGTAGGCGAAGCTCTTGCGGGTCTCGTAGGCGTCGGCGAGCTCGCTCTCCTCGCCCCAGGCGCCGCTGTCGACCAGCTGGTTGACGTTCGAGCCGTAGGCGCCCTCGGCGTTGGAGAACACGCGCAGGCTGGCCGTCTCGATGTCGACGCCCATCCGCTCGGCATAGTCCAGCGCGTGGGCGCGGACGAAGTTGTCCGCGAGCGGCTCGTCGGCGGTCGCGGCGCGGAAGGCGGCTTCGGCGAGGAGCTTGGTCTGCAAGGGCAGGAGGTCGCGGAAGATGCCCGAGAGGGTCATCACCACGTCGATGCGCGGGCGGCCGAGGACGGCGAGCGGGACGAGGTCGGCGCCGGCCAGCCGGCCGTAGGTGTCGAAGCGGGGCACCGCGCCGATCAGCGCCATCGCCTGGGCGATCGGGCCGCCGTCGGACTTGATGCAGTCCGAGCCCCAGAGCACCAGCGCCACCGTGTGCGGGAGGCCGCGTGGGCGTCGAGCAGCCGCTGGGTCTGGCGCGCGCCGTCCTGCATCGCGAAGGCGGTGGGCATGCGGAAGGGATCGAAGGCGTGGATGTTGCGGCCCGTGGGCAGGATGTCGCGGTTGCGGATCAGGTCGCCGCCGGGCACCGGGCGGATGAAGCGGCCGCCGAGGGCGCGCAGGAGCGCCGGGGGTCTCGCGTGTCGGTGGCGAGCAGGGCTGCGACCTCGTCGCGCGCCTCGCCTTCGAGGCCCATGACCGCGAGGTGCTCGGCGATCGCCTCGGGCGTCATGGGGCGTCCGACGACGTGCAGGCCCTCGGGGATCAGCGCGTTCTCGGTCTCGAGCAGCGTGCGCCACAGCCCGTCCGGGTCGGTGCCGCCGGGGATGTCGACCGCCTCGGCCTGCACCCGGATCAGCTTGGCGAGGTCGGGCCGGTCGGGGCTGTCGTCGGGGGAGGCGCGCCAGCGGTTGAGGCTGTCCTTCAGCTCCAGCAGGCCCTTGTAGAGGCCGGCCTTCGCCAGCGGCGGGGTCAGGTGGCTGACCAGCGTGGCGCCGGAGCGGCGCTTGGCCAGCGTGCCCTCGGAGGGGTTGTTGGCGGCGTAGAGGTAGACGTTCGGCACGTCGCCGATCAGGCGGTCGGGCCAGCAGGCGCCGCTCATGCCGGACTGCTTGCCGGGCATGAATTCCAGCGCGCCGTGCATGCCGAAGTGCAGCAGCACGTCGGCGCGGAAGTCGGTGCGGAGCCAGCGGTAGAAGGCGTTGAACGCATGGGTCGGCGCGAAGCCGCGCTCGAACAGCAGCCGCATCGGGTCGCCCTCGTAGCCGAAGGCGGGCTGCAGGCCGACGAAGACGTTGCCGAACTGGCTGGCCGAGCACGAAGACGCCGCGCCCGTCGGACTGGTGCTTGCCGGGGGCCGGTCCCCACTGCGCCTCGATCTCGCGCAGGTGCGGCTCGCCGCGGACGATGGCGTCGGCGGCGACATAGGCGGCGACGTTCGCCGGCTGGCCGAGCTGGCCGGCGTTGCCGCCGAGCACCGCGTCGCGCAGCGCCTCGACGCTCTCGGGCGGTTCGGTGTCGTAGCCGTCGGCCTTCAGCGCGTGCAGCACGTTGTGCAGGCTCTCGAACACGCCGAGGTAGGCCGCGGTTCCGGCCGCGCCGGCGTTGGGCGGGAAGCCGAAGATCACGATGCCGACGCGGCGCTCGGCCTTGCGGCCGCGGCGGAGCTGCGGCCAGCCGCGCGACCCGGGCCGCGAGCATCTCGATGCGCTCAAAGCAGGGCGACATCGCCCGGCTGGTCGCGCTGCCGGGGCATCGGTGCGCGCAGCCCTCGCAGCCGTCGGCGCCGTGCCGCCCGGCGAAGACGGTCGGGTTGGTGGCGCCGTCGATCTCCGGCAGCGCGACCAGCATCGTCGCCTCGACCGGCCCGAGGCCGCCGGCGCTGGCCGCCCATTGGCCGAGGGTCTGGAACTCGAGCGGGTGCGCGGCGACGTAGGGCACGTCGAGGGCGGCCAGGATGTCGGCGGCCGCACCGCTGTCGTTGTAGGCGGGTCCGCCGACGAGGCTGAAGCCGGTGAGCGAGACGAGGGCGTCGACGTCCACGTCCTGCACATCGCGGAAATAGGCCTCGATCGCCGGGCGGGAGTCGAGCCCGGAGGCGAAGGCCGGGATGACCCGCAGGCCGCGCGCTTCGAGCGCCGCGATCACCGCGTCGTAGTGGGCGGTGTCGCCGGAGAGCACGTAGGCGCGCATGATCGAGGAGGCCGACCGTCGCCTTCGGCTCGGCGGGTGCGGGCAGGTCGGCGACGCGGGTCGCGATGCGCGCGGCAAGGCGGGGGTGGTAGAGGCCGACCTCGGGGTACTCGACCGGTGCGGCCACGGCGGCGCCGCGCCAGTCGCTGCGGCCGGCGTAGCGCGAGACGAGGAAGCGCACCATCGCCTCGACGTTGTCGTCCGAGCCGCCCAGCCAGTACTGCATGGTCAGGAACCAGGCGCGCAGGTCCTGCGCCTTGCCGGGGAGGAAGCGCAGGATGCGCGGCAGGCGGCGCAGCATCGCCATCTGCGACTTGCCGCTGGCCGCCGCCGGGGTGCGCGCGCCGCGCAGCCGCTTGATGAGGGCCATCGCGCCGGTGGCGGGCTTGGCCATGTCGAGGGCGCCGAGCCGGGTCAGCGTCACCACCTCGCTCGCCGCCATGCAGCCGACGATCGCGTCGCAGCTGTCGCGGCGGGCCTGCAGGTCGGGGAGGATGGCGCGGACGTGCTCCTCGAGGAAGAGCATGTTGGCGATGATGAGGTCGCCGGCCGCCACCGCGGCGCGGGTCGCCACGAGGGTGGCGGGGTTCTCGGCCCATTCCGCCGCCGCGTGGACCGAGACCGTCAGGCCGGGGAAGTCCGCCGCCAGCCGGTCCTGGACGCGCGCCGCCGGCCCCGCCGTGTGGCTGTCCATGGTGACGATCACCACGCGGTACGGGGCGGTCAGCGCGCATAGTGGGCCTTTGCCTCGTAGAGCGTGTCGACGGAGATGGCGGCGAGGCCCTTCTCGGCGGCGAAGCGCTCGGTGTTGCGGCGCGCCTTGCCGCGCACGAAGAACGGGACCTTGCGCAGCTCCTTCTCGGCGTCGGAGAGCCAGATCACCGTGGCGTCGGCTGCGGGCTCGGGCGTGGCGGCCTGGGCCGCGCCGTGGTGGCTGGGGCCGGCGGCGTCGTTGAACTCGAAGTCGTCGCGGAACATGTGCAGGAGGTGTTCCTCCAGCCCCATGACCAGCGGGTGGATCCAGGTGTCGAAGATGACGTTGGCGCCCTCCCAGCCGACCTGCGGCGAGGTGCGGGCGGGGAAGTCCTGGACGTGGACGGGGGCGGAGATCACGGCGCAGGGGATGCCGAGCCGCTTGCCGATGTGGCGCTCCATCTGGGTGCCGAGGATCAGCTCGGGATGGGTGGCGGCGATGGCGGCCTCGACCTCGAGGTAGTCGTCGGTGATCAGCGCCTCGAGGCCGTAGTCCTTGGCGAGGGCGCGGATGGGCCGGGCGAACTCGCGGTTGTAGCAGCCGAGGCCGACCACCTCGAAGCCCATCTCGTCGCGGGCGATGCGGGCGGCGGCGGCGGCGTGGGTGGCGTCGCCGAAGATGAAGACGCGCTTGCCGGTGAGGTAGGTCGAGTCGACCGAGCGGCTCCACCAGGGCAGGCGCAGGCGGGTCTCGTCGGTCGCGGCGGCGGCGAGGCCGGCGAGGCGCGCGGCCTCGGCGAGGAAGTCGCGGGTGGCGCCGACGCCGATCGGCACGGTCCGCGTGTAGGGCTGGCCGTGCTCGCGCTCCAGCCAGGCGCAGGCGGGCTCGGCGCTCTCGGGGTAGAGCATGACGTTGAAGTGCGCGGCGCCGAGGCGGGCGATGTCGCGCGGGCGAGGCGCCGAGCGGGGCGACGGCGTTCACGGCGATGCCGGTCTCGGCGAGCAGGCGGGAGAGTTCCTCGACGTCGTCGCGGTGGCGGAAGCCGAGCGCGGTGGGGCCGAGGATGTTGCAGCTCGGCTCGGGGGTGCGGTCGGCCTTGACCGCCAGGCGGCGGACGATCTGCAGGAAGGTCTCGGAGGTGCCGAAGCTCTCCTTGCGCTGGTAGGAGGGCAGCTCCAGCGGGATCACCGGGATCGGCAGGCCGAGGGCTTCGGCGAGGCCGGCGGTGTCGTCCTGGATCAGCTCGGCGGTGCAGGAGGCGCCGACGATGATCGCCTCGGGGCGGAAGCGCTCGTAGGCGTCGCGGCAGGCGGTCTTGAACAGCTGCGCGGTGTCGGCGCCGAGGTCGCGGGCCTGGAAGGTGGTGTAGGTGACCGGCGGGCGATGCCCGCGCCGCTCGATCATGGTGAACAGGAGATCGGCGTAGGTGTCGCCCTGCGGCGCGTGCAGCACGTAGTGCAGCCCGGTCATGCCGGTGGCCACGCGCATCGCGCCGACATGCGGCGGGCCCTCGTAGGTCCAGACGCTGAGCTTCATAGCCGCAGCGCCCCCCGGCGCCGCAGCGGCCGGGCGAAGAGGGCGGCGAGGTCGCCCGCCTGCTCGTAGCCGTGCACGGGGGTGAAGACGAGCTCGATCGCCCACTTGGTCGCCAGCCCCTCCGCCTCCAGCGGATTGGCGAGCCCGAGCCCGCAGACCGTCAGGTCCGGGCGGTCGGCCCGGCAGCGGTCGAGCTGGCGGTCGACGTCCTGCCCCTCGCTCAGCCGCGGGCCGGCGGCGATCAGGTCGAGGTCGGGGCCGACGATCTGGCGGTTGATGAACGGCGCGCCGATCTCGATGGCGCGCATGCCGCATTCGCGGGTCAGGAACCGCGCCAGCGGGATCTCCAGCTGGCTGTCGGGGAAGAAGAAGATCGACTTGCCCTGCAGCGTCTCCGCCACCGCCGCCACCGCCGTCCGCGCCCGCGCCCGCGGCGCGGCGGTCACCTGCTCGAACGTCTCGTCCGACACGCCGTAGGCGTCGGCGATCGCGCGCAGCCAGGCGGTGGTGCCCTCCTCGCCGAACGGGAACGGCGCCGCGATCCGCATCGCGCCGCGCCGCTCCATCGCCGCCGCGGTCTCACCCAGGAACGGCTGCGCCAGCACGATCCGCGTCGCGCGGCCGATCCCCGGCATCTCCTCGGACCGCCGCGCCGGGAGCGTCCGCACGGCCTCGATCCCGAGCGCCCGGATCAGGCCGAGCAACTGGTCCTCCACCACGTCCGGCAACGCGCCCACCACCACCAGCGAGGCCGCATCGGACGCCGGCAGCACCGGCACCATCGCGGCGAGGCACGCGTCCTCGCCCTCGGTGAACGTCGTCTCGATGCCGGAGCCGGAATAGTTCAGCACCCGCACCCGCGGCGCATACCGCTGCGTCAGCCGCTCGGCGGCGCGGGCGAGGTCGAGCTTGATCACCTCCGACGGGCACGACCCGACGAGGAACAGCTGCCGCACGTCCGGCCGGCGCTCCAGCACCCGCGCCACCTCGCGGTCGAGCTCGTCGTTGGCGTCCGCCAGCCCGGCCAGATCCTTCTCCTCGAGGATCGCCGTGCCGAACCGCGGCTCGCCGAAGATCATCACGCCCGCCGCCGACTGCAGCAGGTGCGCGCAGGTGCGCGAGCCCACCACCAGGAAGAACGCGTCCTGCATCTTGCGGTGCAGCCAGATGATCCCGGTCAGCCCGCAGAACACCTCGCGCTGGCCGCGCTCCTTGAGAACCGGCGTGTCGCGGCAACCGAGGCCGGAGGGAATGTCCGCGCGCAGGTTCAAACCGGCACCCCGGCTTCCAGCCGCGCCGCGCGCAGCTTCAGCAGGAACTGCCCGGCGTTGATCACGTAGGCGACGTAAGCGGCCAGCGCCACGAGCATCTGCCCCTCGGGCCCGAGCCGGCCCGTCAGCAGCACCCAGACATAGGCGACATGCAGCGCGATCACCGCGAAGCTGAACACGTCCTCCCAGAAGAACGCGGGCGCGAACAGGTACTGGCCGAACACCACCTTCTCCCAGATCGCGCCGGTGACCATGATCGTCAGGAGCAGGGCGGTCTTCACGAGGATCGAGATGGTCGCCGCCTCGTAGCCGGCGCCGGTCATCACGAACCGCAGCACCAGCACGAGCGAGACGGCGAACGCGGCGAACTGCAGCGGCGCGAGGATCGCCTGCACCGTGGTCCAGACCGTCTCATCCCGGCGCTGCCGCTGCTCGGCGGTGTAGAGCCTGAACCCTGCGCCCTGATGTGCCGATGACGGCGGCATTCGGCGACTCCCCGTCTTCATCCTGCCCTCGAAGCTAGCGCTGCGGTCCAGAAAGTGTCAATTGAAACTTACACCGACCAGATGGACACTCCGATACACGCTTCGCGGTACGGCCTTGGGACCAGCCGCAAAAAGCGGCATCCAGAGCCGATCTCGCCTCGAAGCGGCCGCCGACGACCGAAAATGTCGGACCCACTGTCCAAAATCTTTGACATCCCCGTTTCACGAAACCAAGATCGCCCGCGGGAGTGAAAGCGGGAATCGAAATCCTGACCGACTGCCAAGGTCGAGAAAATGACGGGGGGGCGATGGACTGTGGGCCGTTGAACCGGATCCGTGAATACGGCGTTCCGAGAGAAGCAGATGTGGTGGCGCTGGCGATCAAGGCGCTTTCGGTCGTTGCGGCAGGCGGGTCGGTCAGACCGAAACGATCGCGCGAGGATCGGGTCGGCGATCTCTGCGATGCCGTCATCGCCACCGACGACAGCCGCCGCCACGCGGTGATCGCGCAGATGATCGCAAGCGGCATTCCCTCCACCGACATCGCCGAGGTCTTCGTGCCGCTCACCGCGCGAAAGCTGGGCGAGGCCTGGGTCGACGATACCCTTTCCTTCAGCCAGGTGACGATCGGCGCCACCCGGCTCCAGGAGATGGTGCGCGCCCTCGGCAAGGGGGATCTCGGCAACGGCGTCACCGTTCCCCTCGGCCACCGCGTCCTCCTGGTGATCCCGCCGGAAGAGGATCACACGCTCGGCGCATTCGTCGCCGCGAACCAGTTCCGGCGTTATGGCCTCTGGGTGCACCTGGCGATCGGCCAGACCCCCGCCGAGGTCGCCGAGACCGTCATGTCACAGCATTTCGAGATGATCGGCATTTCCGGGGCCGGCCGGCGCGCGCTCGATTCGGTGCGCCAACTGGTCAGCACGGTCAAGCTGCAGTGCCCGAACTGCGCCCCGGTCGTGGTCGGTGGCAACGTCTGCAGCTTCGGTGATCACGTTCAGGAGTTCACCGGCGCCGACTTCGTGACCACCAGTCCAAGAAAGGCCATGGGCTTCTGTGGCTTGACGGCGCGCCCGGAGCAGATCATGGCGGAGACAGAAGCAGGGTACCGGACTTGAGTTGTTTCAAGGATGAGCCGTGAGCAAGCGCGAAGAAATGGCCTGGACCACGGCATCCAACCTGGTCATCTCGCCCGAACGGTTCGGCGACCTCCTCGCATCGGCCGCAGACATCGTGATCGCGCTGGACCGTGACGGTGTCGTCGAAATCGTTCTCACCAATCCGATCGACCAGAACCTCGGCTGCCTCGACCATTGGGTCGGCCGGCGCCTCAAGGAGTTCCTGACCGAGGAGTGCCACCCCAAGCTCGACGCCGTTCTCGCGGCGGTGGCCGGCGATCCGCTCTCCCGTCCGCGCACGGTCGAACTCAACCACGTCGACAATGCGAGCTGGGAGTTTCCGATCCGCTACGGCGTCTTCGACGCGGGCGGGGATGGCCCGATCGTCCTGGTCGGGCGCGATCTCGCACCGGTGGCGGAGATCCAGCAGCAACTGGTCAAGGCCCAGCTCGCGCTGGAGAAGGACTACGAGGCGCAACGGGAGTCCGAGACGCGGATCCGCGTGCTCATGGGCGAGACCCGCGACGCGCTCGCCTTCGTCGACGCCAGGTCCGGCAGGATCGAGGATGTCAGCGCGGCCGCCGCGCAGCTCCTCGGCGCCGAAAGCGAAGCCCTGCTCGGCGGCGCCTTCTTCCAGGAGTTCGAGGATCGCCGCAGGGCGGAGTTCCTCGACAACCTGAACGCCGCCGCGTCGAACAAGGCGTCGGCGCCGATGGTCGCGACGGCGCGGCGGAGCCGCAAGTCGGTCAGGATCCACTCCACGGTGTTCCGCGCCGCCGGGCGGGTCGTGCTGCTCTGCCGGCTGGAGGCGGAGGAGCGCGGCGAGGCGCTCGGCGAGGAACTCGGCGTCAACCTGCGCGGCCTCTTCGACCGCGGGTTCGATGCCGTCGTCTTCACCGACGCCCGCGGCGAAATCCGCACCGCGAACGAGGCGTTCCTCAACCTCAGCGATGTCGCCAACGCTTCCGGCCTGACCGGCAAGTCCATGGCCGATTTCCTCGTCCGGGGCAGCGTCGATCTGCGGATCCTCATCGACAGCGCCACCCGCTCCGGCCGCATGCGGCAGTTCTCCACGCGCCTCGAGACCGCCTTCGGAACCCAGCGCCCGGTCGACATCTCCGTGACGCACCTGAGCCGACGGCGCGGATGCATCCTACGCCTTCGTGTTGCGGGATACCTCCCGGGCGGAAGCGGCAACCGCGACCGCCGTGCCCGGCATCCGGCGAAGTCACGAAGAACGTGATGGACCTCGTCGGTTCCTCCCCGCTGAAGGACATCGTCGCCGCGACCACCGATGTCATCGAGAAGATGTGCATCGAGACGGCGGTCGAGCTGACGCGCAACAACCGCGTCGCCGCCGCCGAAATGCTCGGGCTTTCCCGCCAGAGCCTCTACGTCAAGCTGCGCAAGTACAACCTGCTGAGCAAGACCGGCGAAGACTGACCCTCCGCCGGAATCGCCCCGGCCGGCCTGTCCCGCACACGACTTTTGCGCTTGCCCGCCCAGGCAATGTATCGTCTAATTGACACCATGAGTGTCACGGGAATCTTACACCCACGGCAGTACCCCGACCCGGCCGCGGCGCTGCAGCTGATCAAGCCGATCACCTGGTTCCCGCCGATGTGGGCCTTCGCCTGCGGGGCGGTCTCGTCCGGCGTCTCGCCCGACGGCGAGTGGGGGCGGCTCGCGCTCGGCGTGCTGCTGGCCGGGCCGATCGTCTGCGGCATGAGCCAGGCCGCCAACGACTGGTGCGACCGCCACGTCGACGCGATCAACGAGCCCGACCGCCCGATCCCCTCCGGCCGCGTCCCCGCCCGCTGGGGCCTCGGCATCGCCCTCGCCATGTCGGCGCTCGCCCTCGCCGTCGCCACGCTGCTCGGCCCCTGGGGCTTCGGCGCCACCGTCGTCGCCGTCGATCTGCGCCTGGGCCTACTCGCTCGAGCCGATCCGGCTGAAGCGCTCCGGCTGGCTCGGGCCGGGCCTCGTCGGGCTCTGCTACGAAGGCCTGCCCTGGTTCACCGGCGCCGCGGTCCTCGTCGCCGGCGCGCCATCCTGGCCCATCGTCCTCGTGGCGCTGCTCTACGCCCTCGGCGCGCACGGCATCATGACGCTCAACGACTTCAAGGCGCTGGCCGGCGACCGCGCCACCGGCGTCAACTCGCTCCCCGTCACCCTCGGGCCGGAGCGCGCCGCCCGCCTCGCCTGCATCGTCATGGCGGTGCCCCAGGTCGCCGTGATCCTCGCGCTCGCCGCCTGGGACCGCCCGATCCACGCCGCCGCGATCCTCGCGCTGCTGCTCCTCCAGGGCCTGGCGATGCGCGTCCTGCTGCGCGACCCGAAGGGCAAGGCGCCCTGGTACAACGCCACCGGCGTCACGCTCTACGTCGCCGGCATGATGGTCGCCGCCTTCGCGCTCCGGGGCCTGCCGTGACCCTGTCCTGGCTCTCCATCGTCCGCCTCGGCCTCGTGCAGATGGCGCTGGGCGCCATCGTCGTGCTGACCACCTCGACCCTCAACCGCCTGATGGTCGTCGAGCTCGCCCTCCCGGCGGTGGTCCCGGGCCTGCTGGTGGCGCTGCACTACGGCATCCAGATCACCCGCCCGAGCTGGGGCTTCGCCTCCGACGCCGGCGGCAACCGCACCCGCTGGATCGTCGGCGGCATGGCGGCGCTCGCCTGCGGCGGCTTCGGCGCCGCCCTCGGCGTCGTCGTGATCCCCGACGCCCCCACGGCCGGGCTCGCCCTCTCCGTCCTCGCCTACGCGCTGATCGGCCTCGGCGTCGGCGCCTCGGGCACCTCGCTCCTGGCGCTCCTCGCCACCGGCACCCGCCCCGACCGCCGCGCCGCCGCGGCGATGGTCACCTGGATGATGATGATCGCCGGCATCGCCGTCACCGCCGCCACCGTCGGCGCGCTCCTCGACCCCTACACCCCGGCGCGCCTCCTCCGCATCGTCGCCGTCGTCACCGCCGGCGCCGTGGCGATGACCTGGCTCGCCATGCGCGGCATCGAGCGGCGCACCACCTTCGCCGCCCGCCCGCGCGACACCGCCACCCTGCGCCAGGGCCTCGCCGAGGTCTGGTCCGAGCCCAGGGCGCGCAGCTTCACCGTCTTCGTCTTCCTGTCGATGACCGCCTACTTCATGCAGGAGCTGATCCTCGAGCCCTACGCCGGCCTCGTCTTCGGCTTCACCCCCGGCCAGTCCACCACCCTCTCCGGCACCCAGAACGCCGGCGTCCTCGTCGGCATGGCCACCGTCGGCGTGGCCTCCAGCGCGCTCCGCCTCGGCACGCTGCGCTTCTGGGTCGCCGCCGGCTGCCTCCTCTCCGCCGCCGCCCTCGGGCTCGTCGCCGCGCTCGGCCAGGGAACCGCCGCGCTCCCGCTCAGCGCCGCCGTGGCCCTGCTCGGCTTCGCCAACGGCGCCTTCGCCGTCGCCGCCATCGCTTCGATGATGCAGCTCGCCGGCGACGGCCGCGCCCGCCGCGAAGGCACGCGCATGGGCCTCTGGGGCGGCGCGCAGGCGCTGGCCGCCGGCTTCGGCGGCCTGCTCGGCGCCGGCCTCGCCGACGCCTTCCGCGCCACCCTCAACGACGCCGACGCCTTCGCCGCCGTCTTCGCCATCGAGGCCGCGCTCTTCCTCGCGGCGGCGCTCATGGCGCTCAGGATCATGGAGGGGCGGCCGGCCCGGCCGCTCGGCGCGCGGCTCGTGCCGGGGGAGTGACGCGATGACCTACGATGTCGTGGTGGTGGGCGGCGGTCCGTCCGGGGCGACCGCGGCGGCCGACCTCGCCGGCGCCGGCCACAGGGTGGCGCTCCTCGACAGGGCAGGGCGCATCAAGCCCTGCGGCGGCGCGATCCCGCCCCGGCTCATCGCCGACTTCGCCATCCCCGACGACCAGATCGTCGCCCGCATCACCAGCGCCCGCATGGTCTCGCCCACCGCGCGCCACGTGGACATCCCCATCGACAACGGCTTCATCGGCATGGTCGACCGCGAGCACTTCGACGCCTTCCTGCGCGACCGCGCGGTCGAGGCCGGCGCCGACCTCGTCACCGGCACCTTCCTCGGGATCGAGCGCGACGCCTCCGGCACCCGCCTCGCCTACCGCGACAAGGCCTCGGGCGAGCAGCGCCACCCTCGCCACCCGCCTGATGATCGGCGCCGACGGCGCCCGCTCCGACGTGGCCCGCGCGGAAGTCCCCGGCGGCGACACCATCCCTTACGTCATCGCCTACCACGAGATCATCGCCGCGCCCGACGCCGGCCGCTACGACCCCGACCCGCTGCGACGTGATCTACGACGGCGCCATCTCGCCCGACTTCTACGGCTGGATCTTCCCGCACGGCGCGCAGGCCAGCGTCGGCATGGGCACCGGCGTCCACGGCATCGACCTCAAGGCCGCCACCGGCGCGCTCCGCCGCGCCTCCGGGCTGGAAGGCTGCCGCACCATCCGCAAGGAGGGCGCGCCCATCCCGCTGAAGCCGCTCGACCGCTGGGACAACGGCCGCGACGTGGTGCTGGCGGGCGACGCCGCCGGCGTGGTCGCGCCCTCCTCCGGCGAGGGCATCTACTACGCCATGGTCGGCGGCCGCTTCGCCGCCGAGGCGGCCGCGGCCTGCCTCGCCTCGGGCAACGCCCGCGACCTGCGGCTGGCGCGCAAGCGCTTCATGGCCGAGCACAAGACCGTCTTCCGGGTGCTCCGCGCCATGCAGGACGCCTACTACAAGTCCGACGACCGGCGCGAACGCTTCGTGTCGCTCTGCCATGACGTGGACGTGCAGCGCCTGACCTTCGAGGCCTACATGAACAAGCGTATTGTGCGCGCCCGCCCGATGGCGCATCTGCGGATCATGGCCAAGAACATCGCGCACCTCACCGGGCTGGTGCGGGCGGAAATGACATGATCGACCGTATCCCCGCCTGGGTGAACGGCGCGCTCGCGCCGGTCGAGAAAATGGAGGTGCACCGGCCGGGGCCTGCGCCACAAGGCGGTCTCGGTCTTCGTGACCCGCGGCGGCGCGGTGCTGATCCAGCGCCGGGCGATGGACAAGTACCACACCCCCGGGCTCTGGGCGAACACCTGCTGCACGCATCCGCACTGGGGCGAGACCGCC
Source organism: uncultured Alphaproteobacteria bacterium (assembly GCA_963844375.1). Lineage (GTDB taxonomy): Bacteria > Pseudomonadota > Alphaproteobacteria > Rhodobacterales > Rhodobacteraceae > Amaricoccus. The sequence continues at coordinate 256,840 of CAWJOI010000013.1, forward strand.
GCGGCCTGCGCCCGGCGCCGCCTCGGCGAGGAACTCGGCATCACCGGGCTGGATCTCGTCTGGCGCGACGGGCTCGAGTACCGCGCGGCGGTCGGCGAGGGCATGACCGAGCACGAGGTCGTCGACATCTTCGCGGCCGAGGCCCCGGCCGACCTGCGCGTCGCCCCGGACCCCGGCGAAGTGATGCAGACCGCCTGGATGGATCTCGCCGACCTTGCGGCGGAAGTGACGGCGGAGCCCGAGCGCTTCACCCCCTGGCTCAGGATCTACCTCGACCGAAGCCGCGACCGGATCTTCGGGGCGGCGGCCTGACCCCTCCGTGACGATGCAACGGCGCTGGCGGCCGTTCGACGCGGCCCTGCTCTGCGTGGCGCTCCTCGCGATCGGCGCGGGGCTCTGGGCGCTGCGATCCGCCACGGCCGGCCTGTCGATCGAGGCCGTGACCCTCGACGGGACCCCGGCGACGATCTTCCGCCCCGCATCCGGCCCGCCCGGCCCGGTGGTCGTGATCGCGCACGGCTTCGCCGGCTCGCAGCAGCTCATGCGGTCCTTCGCGGCCACCTTCGCGCGCAACGGCTACGTCGCGGTGACCTTCGACTTCGCCGGCCACGGCCGCAATCCCGCGCCGCTGACCGGCAGCATCACCGAGGCCGAGGGCGCGACCCGCACCCTGGTCGGCGAAACCGGAGCCATCGCCGCCTTCGCCCGCCCGCTCGGCGACGGCCGCCTCGCCGTGCTCGGCCACTCCATGGCCTCGGACATCGTCGTGCGCTTCTCGGAAGCGAACCCCGACGTCGGGGCGACCATCGCCGTGTCGATGTTCTCGCCGGAGGTGACCGCCACCGAGCCGCGCAACCTCCTGGTCATCGTCGGCGGCTGGGAAGGCATGCTGAAGCGCGAGGCGCTGCGGGCCATCGGCCTCAAGACCGCCCCGGAGCCCGCCGAACCCGGCGTCACCTACGGCGACCCGGCCAGCGGAATCGCGCGGCGGGCCGCGTTCAGCCCGCACGTCGAGCACGTCGGCGTGCTCTACAGCCGCGCCAGCCTGCGGGAAGCCGTCGACTGGCTCGACCGGTCGTTCGCGATCGACCGGCCCGATGGACCGGTGATCGCGGGGCAGGGGCCCTGGATCCTCCTCCTGCTCGCCGGCGTCGTGCTGGCGGCGCGCCCGCTCTCGCGGCTGCTCCCCCGCATCGCCACCCCTCCCGCCGGCGCAGGCCTCGGCTGGCGCCGCATGTGGATCCCGCTGCTGGTCCCGATGATCGCGACCCCGCTCGTCCTGCGGGTGCTCCCGACGCACTTCCTGCCGGTCCTCGTCGGCGACTACCTGGCCGCGCACTTCGCGCTCTACGGCCTGATCACCGCCGCCTGCCTGGCCTTGCTCCGGGTACCGCGCGGCCGTCCGCGCGCAGCGACGGCGCCGCTTCTCGCGACGGCGGCAGGCGTGATCGCCTTCGGCTTCATCGGCCTCGTCTGGCCGATCAACGCCTTCGTCACGTCGTTCCTGCCCGGGCCGGAGCGCGCGCTCCTGATCCTCGCCATGCTCGTCGGGACGCTGCTCTAGTTCCTCGCCGACGAGTGGCTCACCCGCGGCCCCGGCGCGGCCCGCGGCGCCTATGCCGCGTCGAAGCTCGCCTTCGTCGTCTCGCTGGCCATCGCCGTCTCGCTCGATTTCGAGCGGCTGTTCTTCCTCGTCATCATCCTGCCGGTGATCATCCCCTTCTTCCTGGTCTACGGCCTCTTCAGCGCGTGGATCTACCGCAGCACCGGCCATCCCCTGGTCGCGGGAATCGCCAACGCGTCGGCGTTCGCCTGGGCGATCGGCGTCACCTTTCCGCTATTGGCCGGGTAGGCAGGGGATCAGGTGTCGACCGGCTTCTGGCCGGGCGGCAGCGTGCTGGGCGCGTCAGCCGCCAGCGTCGACTTCCGCGTGTTCGAATGCAGCCGATCCGCCGTCTTCACCGCACTCAGATAGGCGAAGACCGCAAATGCGCCCATCGTCCCGAATGCCAGAACACCTATCAGGCTATACGTATCCATGAGCCGTTCCTTTCATCCAACGAATGGACAACTCGGCCGACGGCTCTTCGATCCGCTGCAAGCTCCAGTTTCGCTTTGACGGACCGTGGTCCGGCGAGTCGACCGCGTCAGGCCCTCGCCGCGGCACCGAACCGGCCGGGGATCACGCCGAGCGCGTCGAGGCAGGTCGCCGCGATGTCGCCGGGCGTCAGTCCGGCATCGGCGTACATCGCCGCCGGGCTCGCCTGGTCGATGAAGCGGTCCGGCAGGGTCATCGTCCGGATGCAAAGCCCGCGGTCGAGGCGGCCATTGGCGGCGAGCCAGTGCAGCACCCGCGCGCCGAACCCGCCCTCGGCGCCCTGCTCGACGGTGACGAGGGCGGGGTGGTGGCGGATCAGCTGGTCGATCAGCGCGGTGTCGAGCGGCTTCGCAAAGCGCGCGTCGGCGACGGTCGCCGAGACGCCGCGCACGGCGAGCAGGCGGGCGGCTTCGAGGCATTCCTGCAGGTGCGCCCCGAAGCTCAGGATGGCGACGCCCGTCCCCTGCTCAACCACGCGGCCCCGGCCGATCTCCAGCACCTGCGGCTCGTCCGGCAAGGCCACGCCGGTCCCCTCGCCGCGCGGATAGCGAAAGGCGATCGGCCCCTCGTCGTGGACGGCGGCGGTGTGGACCATGTGCACCAGCTCGGCCTCGTCGCTGGCGGCCATCACCGTGAAGCCGGGCAGGTTGGCGAGGTAGCCGACGTCGAACGACCCGGCGTGTGTCGCGCCGTCGGCGCCGACCAGCCCGGCGCGGTCGATGGCGAAGCGCACGGGAAGCTTCTGCAGCGCGATGTCATGCACCACCTGGTCGAAGCCGCGCTGCAGGAAGGTCGAGTAGATGGCGCAGAACGGCCGCAGACCGCCCGCCGCCAGTCCACCGGCGAAGGTCACGGCGTGCTGCTCGGCGATGCCGACGTCGAAGGTCCGCGCGGGGAACCGCGCCTGCATGTGGTTCACGCCGGTGCCGTCCGGCATCGCGGCGGTGATGGCTATGATGCGCGGATCCGCCTCGGCCTCGCGGACCAGCGCCTTGCCGAAGACCGATGTGTAGCTCGGCGCGCCCGGCTTCGACTTCGCCTGTGCGCCGGACGCCACGTCGAACTTCGCCACGCCGTGATACTTGTCGGCCGACTTCTCCGCCGGCGCGTAGCCCTTGCCCTTCACCGTCACGCAGTGGATCAGCACCGGGCCAGTCGCGCGCGCCCGGGCGGCGCGCAGCACCGGCAGCAGCTGGCTCATCGAATGCCCGTCGATCGGGCCGATGTAGGAGAAGCCGAGCTCCTCGAAGAGCGTGCCGCCGGTCCCCGCCATCCCGGTCACCAGGCCGTGCGCCCGCCGCGCGCCGGCGCGGAATGGCTCGGGCAGGGTGCGCGCGAAGCCGTCGGCGATCTCCTTCAGCGTGTGGAGCGGGGTATTGGCATAGAGGCCCGACAGGTATTTCGACATCGCCCCGACCGGCGGGGCGATCGACATCTCGTTGTCATTGAGGATGACGAACATCCTCCGCCGCTCGGCGCCGGCGTTGTTCATCGCCTCATAGGCCATGCCGGCCGAGATCGCCCCGTCGCCGATCACCGCCACCACGTCGCCGGTCGCCTCGCCGAGATCGCGCGCCACGGTGAAGCCCAGGCCCGCCGAGATCGAGGTCGAGGAATGCGCGGCGCCGAAGGGGTCGTAGGGGCTCTCGCTGCGCTTGGTGAAGCCCGACAGCCCACCGCCCTGCCGCAGCGTGCGGATGCGGCCGCGGCGCCCCGTGACGATCTTGTGCGGGATAGCACTGGTGGCCGACGTCCCAGATCAGCTTGTCGTAGGGCGTGTTGAAAACCGCGTGAATCGCCACGGTAAGCTCGACCACCCCGAGACTCGAGCCGAGATGCCCGCCGGTCTGGGACACCACCGAGATCAGCTCCTCGCGCAGCTCGTCGGCGACGGAGGCGAGCTCGGTATCCGACATGCGGCGCAGGTCGGCCGGGCTGTGTACGCGGTCCAGCAGCGGGGTTGCCGGGGTCGGTCGGTCTCGGTTGACACCGCGGGCCTCCTCAAGTCTCCGCGCGGACCCGGTCCGGGCCCGCGCGCCTTCGGTCATTCGTAGACGGGTGGCCCGGAGGTGCCGAGTTCGGGCCAGTCCGCAATCACGTTCAGGCCCTCGAGCGGCTTCGCATGGCCCTTGTGGCAGGTCGCGCAGGCGACCTTCGGCGCGTCGGCGTGCAGGGCGCCAAGCCGGCTCGCCGGCAACACCTCGCCCAGCGGCAGCAGGTAGTCGTTGTTGAGCTCCAGCGCCATGCCGATGCCGAGCAGCGCCTGCGGCAACTGCGGCGTCGCCTGGTCGATATCGTGGAGCGCCCTGGTGTTGTGGCAGTAGGTGCAGTTCACCCCGAGCGAATTGGAGAAGTAGTTCATCAGCGAGAAGGTGCGCTCGGCATCCTGGACCGACGCCGTCCCCGCGTTGTCGACGCGCGGCTCCAGGTCGTGCACCCGGATCGGCTCGTACTCGACCAAGGTACTTCTGCAACGCGTCGGACGGCAGCGACGTGGACTGGCTGAGCGAGGTCACCCGGTTCTGCACCGCGCTCCAGCCCGCCATCGAGTTGACGACCGGGGTGATGTCGAACCAGATGCCGGTCGGCACGTTCTCGCCGCGATGGCAGGTGAAGCAGGTGACACCGGCCGGCGCGACGTGGTCGCTCCACCCCTCGTTGATGGCGCGTGTCATCTCGATCATGCGGCGCGACACCACCTTGGTGTAGAGCGCGTCGGAGGCGAAATCGCCCTCCTCGCCGTGGCAGTAGGCGCAGCTCTGCTCCGGCGACACCCACTCGGTCATCGCCAGCATCAGCCGGTTGAAGTTGTCCTCGGTCAGGTCGCCGAGCACCGTGACGTTCTCGTAGACGTCCCGCGCCAGGGTTTCACCCCCCGTCGGCGCGACCGCCGGATCGGTGTAGAACGCCGCGGCGTCCGGATCGCCTTCGGCGCCTTCGCTCGCGAACTTCACGACCTCCATCCCGGTGCCGCGCGGCCCGGTCTGGACGCTCGACGGTCTTCGCCGGATACCCCAGGTGACCACGAGCGCCGCGACGACGATGGCGCCGCCGACCGCGCCGACCAAGAGGCCGGGCCGAAGACGTTCTTCGGGTTGTCCCGGTTCCATTTCGCGAACCACTTGAAGTCGGCCATGGTCAGTTCCCCGACGAATAGGATTCGTACCCGTAGGACCCGTCGTACATCGGCGCGAAGTGGTGCTCCTGGCCCACAGGTACCAGTTGTCGACGACGGTGCCGGTCAGCAGGATGCCGATGCCGCCGGTCAGCGGGCAGTCAGCACGGCGAACCACCAGGCCCAGCGGTGGATCGACTCCATCGTCGCGTTGAAGCCCATCGTCCAGCGCCAGAACAGCGCCGCCCGCTCGGACGCCGTGCCGCGGTCGATGATCTGCTCGATCTCGCGCTCGCCGCCGAAGCGGCTGACCGCGAGGATCGTCGCGCCGTGCATCGCGAACAGCAGCGTCGAGCCGTAGAGGAAGGCGATCGAGAGCATGTGGAACGGGTTGTAGAACAGGTTGCCGTAGCGGATCGAGAAGGCCGCCGTCCAGTCGAGGTGCGGGAAGATGCCGAAGGGCACCGCCTCGCGACCAGCTGCCCATCAGCACGGGCGGATGAAGCCGAGCACCAGGAACAGCCAGATCGCCGCGGCGAAGGCCCAGGCGACGTGCGTGCCCATGCCGAGCGCCTCGGCGCGGCGGTACATGCGCACCCACCACAGCAGCACCGAGAGCCGTCAGGAAGAAGCCGGCGATCAGCCACCAGCCGCCCTCGTTCAGCGGCGGGATCCGCAGCCCGTACTCCGGCGCGCGGCGGCTCGAGCGCGAGCCAGGGCAGCTGGCGCACGAACTCGGATCGGGTCCCAGTTCACCTGAGGCCAGCATGTTGAGACCGATGATCTCGAACGCAGATGAAGCCGCAGATGCAGCGAGAGCGAGCCCGAACCAGCCGAGGTAGATCGGCCCGATCTGCGCGTCGCCGAGCTTGCCGAGCCAGGTGGCTGTAGCGCCGGCGTGCCCGACCGCGCGGCGCGTCGCCCCGCGGCAGCGGCCACGCCGCGCGTCGGGCAGGCCCTGCGACCTGCACGCGGGTGAAGATGTTCTGGTACTCGGCCATGGCTCGCGTTCCCCGCCTAGCGCCAGATCGGCAGGTTCAGCCACCAGGTCCACCATTCCGGCCAGCCGCGTGTCCAGAAGGGCCGCTGATGACGATGCAGACCGCGCTCCAGAAGCCGGCGGAGAGCGCCAGGAACAGGCCGAGGCGGTGGATGCCCAGCGTGCCGATCGAGTAGCCGATGGTGTCGCGGAAGAAGGTGTTCTCGTGCTCGGGCGTCTTGACCGGCTCGCCCTTCGCCGGGTTCGCCGCCGAAAGGATCAGGCCGCCGTGCAGCGACAGCGCGAAGCGTGGTGGTGAAGAAGAAGCTCACCGCCAGCATGTGCGCCGGGTTGTAGTGGAAGTGCAGGTACTGGTAGCCGGTGTTCGACACCCAGTCGAGGTGGCTGATGATCCCGTACGGGAAGCCGTGGCCCCAGGCGCCCAGCAGCACCGGGCGGATCACGACCAGCGTCACGTAGGCGAAGATGGCGACGCCGAAGGCGACCGGCACGTGGTAGCCGATGCCGAGCTTGCGGCAGATCTCGACCTCGCGCAGCGCCCAGCGAGACGAAGGCGCCGATCGCGCAGATGGTGATCAGCTGCCAGAGGCCGCCCTCGCAGCAGCGGCGCCAAGCCCAGGCCGTAGCTGAGAGTCGGGCGGCGCGATGTTGATCTGCCAGAGGTTCCAGGTCGGCCCTGCGATCGCGGCGCCCAGACGATCAGCAGCGTGCCGAGCGAGCGAGAAGAACAGCGTCGTCACGCCGAAGAAGCCCGACGTAGAACGGCCCGACCCAGAAGTCGAACAGGTCGCCGCCGATCAGGGTGCCGCCGCGCACCCGGTATTTCCGCTCGAAGCTCAGCATGGCCATGACTGTCCTCCTCGCAGGTTCCGAGCCGGGATGCTCCGCAGGACTGCTTCTCGAAGCCGGCTGCGGGCGAGACCGCGCCCTGCCCGCCGTCGGAAGCGGACGCTGTCGCGGTGTCGGTGCGGCGGCCGGCGCCGGCATCGGCGACATCTGGCCTGCCGGCCTCGGCTTGCGCGGACCGTCGAGCCAGTTGAAGCGGTCGGTGCTGAGCAGGATGAAGTGAATCACCAGCGCCAGCACGAACAGGAACGTGAACAGCGCGATCAGCGTCCGGCGCGGGTCGAACAGCATCCAGATTCTGCCACATGTCGATTCTCCTCAGCGCTGAAGCGACGTGACGCAGTGAGGCCATGACGACCTCCTCGGCATCGTTCACGATCGAGGCGTAGCCGTTCGGGCCCGGCAGCCAGGGCGCGCCATTGCCAGGCGAGGAAGTGCGCGACAGACGGCGATCACCGTGAAGATCGATGAAGCTCGTCATGAAGATCCCGTGGAACTCCTTGGCTTCCTGTTCCGTCGAGTCCGGACAGGTGCCGCCGCTCCTACCGTCAGCCATGGCCTTCTGCTCACTGTGGACCTTTCGGCTCGTCATGCGCGCTCGTCGGCCCGTCTACCGCGGCGACATCCCCGCGGCGCAGGACCGCGCCATCCGCCGCGCAGGCGCGATCGCGGCGTGAGCCGCGGCATCCGTCCGCGGCGTGAGCCGCGGGAATCTCGTCGTGCGGCACCAGCCGCTGCATCTGTCGAAGCTCGCGCGTCATGCCGGCTCGCTCGGTGCGCAAGGCGCGTCGCGGATCCGCACGCGGCGCGTCGTGACCCGCGGTCTCGCCGCGCTTCCTTGGCGTCGCGCTCGGCGCGGTCGCGCAGCCGCTTGGCGGCCGAGATCGGCACCAGCACCGGCTGCGGCCTCGACGATGCGCGTCAGCAGCTGCCTGCGCGTCCTCGTCCCAGGCAGTGGCGCTCGCGGCGCAGCGCGCCGGCGTCGGCATCGACCCTGTCCAGGTCGGTGCCGAGCGGCAGGATGTGGAACAGCGCGTCGAACAGCGCGTTGCAGAACTCCTGCATCAGGTAGGTCGCGCCCGCATAGCCCATGAACGGCGTGCCGGTGTGGCGGCGGATCGATCGGCGGCGGGAACGACGCCGGGATGAAGCTCGGCTGCAGCATCGAGCCGCTGCGCGCATTCGGCCAGGTACATCCGCTCGTTGATAGCTGCCGAACAGCACCAGCGGCGGTGCTTCTCGCGACCAGCCGCGCGGACCTCGTCGTTGTCGGTCTTCGCGCCCGGCTGCGCGGCGACCGCGAAGGTGCACGGCAGGCCCATCTCGTCCTCGAGGAAGTGCGCGCACGCCGCGCGCGTAGGTCTCGTTGGCGACGATGGCGAAGCTCGCGGTGCCGAAGAAATCCTGCGTCACCGAGCGCCACAGGTCCCAGATCGGCTTGATGGTGGTGTGCTTCTCGCGCTCGATGAACGGCTCGGGATCGAGGCCGAGCAGCTCGCCCAGCGAGCGCAGGAACTTCGTCGTGCTGTGCAGGCCGATCGGCGCCTGCAGGTAGGGCCGCTCCAGCGCCTCGCACAGCATGCGGCCGAACTCGCGGTACAGGCAGACGTTGACGTCGGCCTCGACCAGCCGCGACACGTCGGCGAGGTGGCTGCCGAGCGGGAAGACCATGTTCACCTCGGCGCCGATGCCCTCGACCAGCCGGCGGATCTCGGCCAGGTCGCTCGGGCAGTTGAAGGTGCCGTAGCTCGGGCCGATGAGGTTGACCCGCGGCTTCTCGCCGGCGGGACGCTTCGGCGAACGGCTTGCGTGCCGGCACCTTCTTCAGGCCGTACTCGGTCCAGAGCCAGTACATCGCGCGGTCGGCGCACTGCCACTGGTCCTCGTCGATGGTGCGCGGCAGGAAGCGCTGGATGTTGGTGCCCTCGGGCGTGACGCCGCCGCCGATCATCTCGGCGATCGAGCCGGTGACGACGACCGCCGGCAGGTCGGGGTCGAGCGTCGCGTGGGCGCGCCGCATCGCGCCTTCGGTGCCGTCGCGCCCGAGCTGCTCCTCGGCCGAGGCCGGTGACGACGATCGGCAGCTCGTGCGGCGGCAGCGCGTCGGTGTAGTGCAGCACCGAGGTGACCGGCAGGTTCTCGCAGCCCACCGGGCCGTCGATCACCACCTGCAGTCCCTTGATCGGCGGTGAAGACGTAGACGGCGCCCCAGTAGCCGCCGGCGCGATCGTGATCCAGGACCAGCATCAGATCATCTCCTCCGCCTTGCGCTTCCTGGCGCCTTGAGCGTCTGGCGCCGGACTCTCGGCCTTGAATGCCGGCGCGGTCCTCGGCACGTCGGCGGCGCTTTCCCAGACGCCGGCCGCGTGCCCGTTGCCGACGCCCTCGAAGAACGCCTTCATCGCGTCGAAGCGGCCCTTGTTGCCGATCGCCGCGTTGATCACGGTGGCGAGCGAGCCGGCGCCGGCCGGGCCCATCAGCGGCCGGGCCGAGATCAGGTTGGTGAAGTAGAGCGCCGGGATGCCGAGCTCCTTGGCCTCCTGCACCACCGGCGTCGTGCCGATCGCGAGGTCGGGCTGAACTCGCTGCATCGCCGCGAGGTCCTGCTCGCAGCGGCGCGGAACTGCACCTGGACGCCGTGCGCCTCGAGCCACTCGCGGTCGGCCTCGTTCCAAGGCGTGCGCGGGCAGGCGGTGCCGACATAGCGCAGGTCGGCGCCGCTCTCGACCAGCAGGCGGCCGACCAGCAGCTCGGAGCCTTCGTAGCCGCAGAGCGGTGATGCGGCCCTTGATCGGCGATGCGGCGAGCGCGCCGCGATCGCCGGCAGGAACGCGGTTCTTGGCCGCGTCGATGCCGGCCTCGCCGACGTTGGCCAGGCGCGCCGATCGACTCGCAGCCAGGCCTCGGTGCCGTCGTACGCCCACCGGCGCCGGAGCCGACGATCGGCCGGCCGGCAGCCTCGAACTCGCGGATGCTCGCGGTGTAGAACGGGTGGATCGCCGCGACCGCCGCGCAGTCGAGCGCGGCATAGAGTTCGCGCCACTCGCGCGTCGGCACGACCGGGCCGGCGGCGAGTCCCATCGGCTCCAGCATCATGCCGATGATCACCGGATCGGCCGGGAACATCTCGCCCAGCAGCGTGATGGTCGGCCTGGTCCGAGCGGCCGCTGCGCGGCGCCTGCACCGGGCCCGCTTCGACCTCGGCGCGCGCGTACTTCAGCATCGCGCCGGCCAGCACGTCCTTGGCCTCGGCATGGGTCGGCACGCCGAAGCCCGGCACGTCGATGCCGATGATCGCGCACGCCGTTGATCTCCTTCGGCAGGATCTGCAGCGGCACGCCGCGTCGCGGTCGGCACGCACAGGTTGATGACGACGATCGTGTCGTAGCTGCGCCGGGTCGGCCTGCTGGTGGACCGCCTCGCGGATGTCCTCGAACAGCTTGCCGGTGACCAGCGACTCGGAGTTGAACGGCACGTAGCCGACGCTGCGCCGGGCGCCGTAGAAATGCGAGGTGAACGTCAGTCCGTAGACGCAGCAGGCCGAGCCCGACAGGATGGTCGCCGTGCGCCGCATGCGCAGGCCGACGCGCAGCGAGCCGAAGGCCGGGCACATGCT
>CAWJOI010000014.1:5000-33714 GCA_963844375.1 uncultured Alphaproteobacteria bacterium
GCCGAAGTCGAACCTGTCCTCGAGCATGGTGGGGCCGCGGTTCTCCATCTGCCAGGAGCCGGCGGCGCCCTTGGAAATGACGTCGAGGACGGCCTGGCCATCGAGGCCGGCCTTCTGGGCGAAGGCGAGGCCCTCGGAGAGGCCCTGCAGCAGGCCGGCGATGCAGATTCTGGTTGACCATCTTGGTGAGCTGACCGGCGCCCACCTCGCCCATGAGCCGGCAGGCGCGGGCATAGGCGGCGATGACCGGCTCGACGCGGGCGTAGGGCTCCGCCGCGCCGCCGCACATCACGGTGAGGATGCCCTTCTCGGCGCCGGCCTGGCCGCCGGAGACCGGCGCGTCGATGAAGGCGGCGCCACGCGCCTCGGCGGCCTCGGCCAGCTCGCGCGCCACGGCGGCGGAGGCGGTGGTGTGGTCGACGAAGACGGCACCCGCGTCGAGGCCCTCGAAGGCGCCGCCGGGGGCGGTCGTGATACCGCGCAGGTCGTCGTCGTTGCCGACGCAGGCGAAGACGATCTCGGCCCCCTTGGCCGCCGCGGCTGGCGTCGGGGCAGACGCGTTGCCGTGCGCTTCCACCCAGGCAGCGGCGCGGCTCGCCGTTCGGTTGTAGACGGTCACGGCATGTCCCTTGGCGGCGAGATGACCCGCCATGGGATAGCCCATCACGCCGAGCCCGATGAATGCCACGCGCGCCATGCTTTTTCCCCCTAGGACGGCGTTAACCGTTGTCTCGTTGTATCGCTTCTAGTGGCCTGCTATCCGGGCTGGGTCAAGGCGACAGCGAAAGGACCGGCTCGCATGGCGTTTCTGTTCCGGTGGCTGATGCGCGCCGTCCTCGCCATGATCGCGCTGGCAGCCGGAGGCGCCATGCTGGCCTACTACCTCGCCGGCCAATCGCTTCCCGATTATGACGCGACCTTCGTGCTGGACGGTCCCGCGCAGGAGATCGAGATCGTGCGCGACCGCTATGCGGTGCCGCACATCCTGTCCGAGACCGACGGCGACGCGTTCTTCGGCCTGGGGTTCGTCCACGCGCAGGACAGGCTCTGGCAGATGACGCTGATGCGACGCACCGTCCAGGGGCGGCTGAGCGGAGATCTTCGGGCCGGAGACGGTCGGGATCGACGAACTGATGCGTGCGCTCGACCTCTACGGCTATGCCCGGCTCGCCGTCGCCGAGCAGACCGATGCCACGCGGGCGGCGCTCGAAGCCTATGCCGACGGCGTGAACGCCTGGCTCCGGGTGGTGCAGCGCGATGCGCTCGGACGGGGTGCGCCGGAGTTCTTCCTCTTCTCGCCGGACATCGCGCCCTGGACGCCGGCCGACTCGATCGCGGTGCAGAAGCTCATGGCGCTGCAGCATGACCGACAAGGCGGGGATGGAGACGCTGCGGGCGCGGTTGTCGCTGGCGCTGCCGCCGGAGCGGCTGGGGGACATCCTGCCGGATTCCCCGAACGAGCCGGTGATGGGGCTGCCGCAGTTCTCCGAGCTTTTCCCCGGTGCAACGGGACTGCCGGCGGCCACGCCCGTCGTGGAGGCCGGGCGGCGCTTCGATCCGCTGCCGCGGCCGGGGCTCGCCGGGGCCTCCAACGCCTTTGCGGCCATCGGCCGGCGGACGGCCGGAGGCGCGCCGATCCTTGCCACCGATCCGCACCTGGGGCTGAGCGCGCCCTCGATCTGGATGCTGGCGCGGATGGATCTCGCCGAAGGGCCGGTGATGGGCGGGCACCATTCCCGGGATCCCGGCGGTGATCGTCGGGCGCAACGCCGATCTCGGCTGGGGGCTGACGGCGAGCTATCTCGACGACCAGGACGTCTACATCGAGAAGCTGAACCCGGAGAACCCCGAGGAGTACCTGACGCCCGCGGGCTTCGTCCCCTTCGAGACGCGCGAGGCTGAAATCAAGGTGGAGGACGCCGAGCCGGTCAGCCTGGAGCTGCGCTGGACGCGGCACGGGCCGGTGATCCCGGGCGACAACTTCGGCGCGGCGGCGGTCACCCCGCCGGGGCACGTCGCGAGCCTCGCCTGGACGTCGCTGACCGCGAAGGACCGCTCGGTCGGCGCCGCGATCGCGCTGATGCGCTCGCACTCGATCGGCGAGGCGCGCGAGGCGGCGCGGGAGTACCTGGCGCCGTCGATGAACGTCACCATGGCGGACCGCACCTCGGTGGCGCTGCAGATGGCGGGCGCGGCGCCGAAGCGCCTGGAGGGACATACGAGCCAGGGCCGGATCCCGTCGCCGGGATGGGTGGCGGTCAACGACTGGCAGGGGATGCGCAACTTCGACGCCAACCCCTGGGTGGTCGATCCGCCCAGCGGGATCGTCGTCAACACCAACAACCGCATCACCGACGCCGCCTTTCCCGACCACCTGAGCTTCGACTGGGGCGACGGCTTTCGCATCATCCGGGCGAGCAAGCTGCTGGGCGACCGGAGCTACCACACGCTGGACAGCTTCGTGGAGATCCAGACCGACACCGTCTCGGAGGCGGCGCGGGTGCTGCTGCCGCTGATCGCGCGCGATCTCTGGTATTCGGGGGAGCCCGCGGACACGGGCACCGCCGAGCACCGGCGGCAGGAGGCGCTGGAGCGGCTGGCCGACTGGAACGGCGAGATGAGCGAGCACACGCCGGAGCCGCTGATCTATGCCGCGTGGATCCGGGCGCTGAACCGGCGGCTGGTGCAGGACGAGCTGGGGCCGCTGCAGGCGCTGGTCGCCGCACCCAATCCGGTGTTCATCGAGCGGGTGTATCGCGACGCGGGCGGGGCGTCCGCCTGGTGCGACGTGAAGCAGACGACCGCGAAGGAGAGCTGCGCCGACATGGCGCGGCTGGCGCTCGGCGACGCGCTGATCGAGCTCGAGGCGCGCTACGGGCCGCGGCTGGAGAGCTGGCGCTGGGGGGACGCGCACCAGGCGGAGCACCTGCACCAGACGCTGGGCAGCGTGCCGGTGCTGCGGCATCTGGTGAACATCTGGCAGAGCACGCCGGGGGGCGACCACACGCTGCTGCGCGGGGCAGATGCCGGGGGTACGGGCCGGAGCCCTACGCCAACATCCACGCGGCGGGGTTTCGGGCGGTGTTCGACTTCTCCGATCCGGATTCGAGCGTGTTCATCATCGCCACGGGCGAGAGCGGCCACGTGCTGTCGCGGCACTACGACGATCTGGCGGCGATCTGGCGGCGGTCGGAGTACGTCCCGATGTCGCTCGACCCGGGGCTGGCGCGCGCGGGTGCGGTCGGGGTGACGCGGCTGCGCCCGGCGGGGCCGGGCGCGTGGAGTCAGCGGATGATGCGGCTGTACTTGGCGCCGGAGAGGCTGGCGTCGGCGATCAGGCCCTTCTGGCCGAAGACGACCTCCTGGATCGGGCGGTTGATCTGGGTCGAGGCGACGCCGGCGGCGGCGCCGTCGTTCTGGACCACGACGGCGGCGTCGGCGCCGAGCTCCCAGCCGTCGGCGACGCGGAAGTCCTGCAGCGCCTGGCTGGTCATGAAGAAGAGCGCCTGGTTGAACTCGGAGGCGCCGAAGGTCAGGCCGATGCCGAGCGGTGGAGAGCGAATAGTAGTCGACCTTGGCCGGCCCGATCAACAGCGCGCCCTCGCCGTAGGCGCCCGAGGCGAAGAAGCCGACCTTGCGGATCTGCGGGATGACCAGGACGCCCTCGGCGCGGCCGGCGAGCTCGCTGGCGCCGGGAACGGTCTGGTAGAGCTCGTTCAACGCCTCGTCGACGCTCGCGTCGATCTTCTGGCGGGCGGTCAGGCCGGCGCCGGGCGGGGTGGAGGTGCAGGCGGCGAGACCGACGCTTCCGGCCGCGGCCAGGAAGCTGCGTCTGGTCCAGGGGGTCATGTACGGCTCCTTTTGCTCGAGTTTCTTGCCTCAACGGCCGATCCGCGTCGGCTTCAGGGAAACTGTTAACATATGTCGGCGTCCCGCGCCAAGCGGGCACCACATCTCGGCGGCCTATCCTCGCGCGTTACTGATCAGTGGCCGTGCCTCGCGGATTGCGCGGCGGCGCGCCGGTCACTACAACCCGGCGAATGTCCCTCTGGCGATACTCCAACCCTTCCGAGTTCATGCGCCTGAGCGCGCCGGCGCTGCCGGTTCTCGGCTTTCTGACCGCCCTGACGCTCGGGGTCGGGCTGTTCTGGGGGTTCTTCCTGACGCCTGACGACTACCAGCAGGGCGCGACGGTCAAGATCCTGTTCATCCACGTGCCGGCGGCGCTGATGGCGATCAACGCCTGGCTGATGATGCTGGTCGCTTCGCTGATCTGGTTCATCCGCCGGCACCACGTCTCGGCGCTGGCGGCGCGGGCGGCGGCGCCGGTAGGGGCCACGATGACGCTGATCACGCTGGCGACCGGCGCGATCTGGGGCGAGCCGATGTGGGGCACCTGGTGGGCCTGGGACCCGCGGCTGACCTCGTTCTTCGTGCTGTTCCTGTTCTACCTCGGCTACATGGCGCTCTGGGAGGCGGTGGACGAGCCGGACAAGGCTGCCGACCTCACGGCGATCGTCTGCCTGGTGGGCACGGTCTTCGCGCTCCTCTCGCGCTATGCGGTCTTCTTCTGGAGCCAGGGGCTGCACCAGGGGCCGTCGCTGTCGCTGGATACGCGCGAGAACGTGGACGACGTCTTCTGGTGGCCGCTGCTGGTTTCGATGGCCGGCTTCGTGCTGCTCTTCGTGAGCCTGGTGCTGGTCAGGACGCGCACCGAGATCCGGGCGCGGCGGCTGCGGGCGCTGACCGAACTCGAGGCACGGCGGTGATGCCGGATCTCGCGGGCTATGCCGGCACGGTGCTCGGCGCCTACGCCGTGACGCTGGCGCTGCTGGCGCTGATCGTGGCGCTCACCTGGGGGCGGTCGGTCCGCGTGCGCCGGCAGCTGGCCGAGGTCGAGGCGCGGGGAAAGCGGAGAGACGATGGCTAGGCCGGGGCGCAACCTTCTGCTCGTGCTGCCGCCGCTTCTCTTCCTCGTTTTCGCGGCGGTGGCCTTCATCGGCCTCCGGCGGGAGAACCCGAACGAGCTGCCGAGCGCGCTGGTCGGCCGCCCGGCGCCGGAGATCGCGCGGACCGTGGCGCTCCGGGCGGATCCGCCGCCGACGGAGGCCGATCTGCGCGCGCCGGGGGTGAAGCTGGTGAACTTCTGGGCGAGCTGGTGCGGGCCGTGCCGGGTCGAGCATCCCCTGCTTACCGCGCTGGCGGAAGAAGGGATTCCGGTGATCGGGGTCAACTACAAGGACACGCCGGAGAAGGCGCTCGGGTTCCTCGCCGAACTCGGCGATCCCTATGCGAAGGTCGGTGCGGACGAGACCGGTCGCACCGGCCTCGACTGGGGGATCTACGGGGTGCCGGAAACCTTCGTCGTCGGCTCGGACGGGACGATCCTGCTGCGGTTCCCGGGGCCATTGAGCCCGGATGTGGTCGAGGACCGCATTCGGCCGGCGATCGCGGCGGGGCGATAGCCTTCCGCCCGTCGAACGCCGGGGCGGCGGCGTCAGCGCAGGTTGGCGCGGAGCGCGGCGGCGGCGGCGAAGGGCGCCAGCGCCAGGATGAACAGGGTGAGGCCGGCGAGCAGCAGGAGCGCGGGCCAGGGGTCGGCTCCGTCGGCGGCCGCGCTGGCGGCGCGGGCGCCGAAGATGAGCGTCGGCAGGTAGAGCGGCAGCACCAGGATCGAGATGAGAAGGCCGCCGCGGCGGATGCCGACCGTGACGGCGGCGCCGATGGCGCCGAGGAAGCTGAGCCCCGGGGTGCCTATGGCGAGGCTGGCGATGAGCCAGGGGTAGGCCGGCGCGGGCAGGTGCAGCGTGAGCGCGAGGAGGGGCGCGGCGGCGACGAGAGGCAGGCCGGTGGTCAGCCAGTGCGCCATGGCCTTGAGCGCGACGAGCCCTTCCAGCGGGAGGGTCGCCAAGGCGAGGATGTCGAGGGTGCCGTCCTCGTGGTCGGCCTGAAACAGCCGGTCGAGCGAGAGGAGGCAGGCGAGGAGCGCGCCGATCCAGAGCGTGCCGGCGGCGAGGCCGGCGAGGCGGTCGGGCTCGGGGCCGACCCCGAGCGGCACGAGCAGCACCACGATGAGGAAGAAGGCGAGGCCGAGACCCGCGCCGCCACCGGACCTGAGGGCGAGCGTAAGCTCGCGGGCGAGGACGGCGCGCGCGGCGTTCACGCCCAGGACCCGGTCAGGAAGGGGTCCGCGCCGATGCGGGCCTCCGACGTCGTTTCCGGCGCGAGCGTGAGCGTCTGAACGGGCGGCAAGGTCGAGAGGCACGTGGGTGGCGATGATCGTGAGCCCGCCTGCGGCAGCATGGGCGCGGACGGCGGCGAGAAGGCCTGCGACGGCCTCGGAGTCGAGCGCGACGGTCGGCTCGTCGAGGAGCCAGAGACGGCGGGGGACGACGAGGAGGCGGGCGAGGCCGAGACGGCGCTTCTGGCCGGCGGAGCAGAGGTGCGCCGGGCGGTCTGCGAGGGGACCCAGGCCGAAGGCCGCGAGCGCGGGGGCGACGTCTCCGCCGAAGAGGCCGGCCCAGAAGGCGAGGTTCTCGGCGACGGTGAGCTGCGGCTTGATGGCGTCGAGGTGGCCGGCGTAGGCCACCGCCTCGGTGCGGGCGTCGCGGCCGGCGGTGCGGCCGTCGATCTCGACGCGGCCGGCGGCGGGCAGCAGGCCGGCCAGCGCGCGCAGCAGCGTCGACTTGCCGGCGCCGTTCGGGCCGCGGAGGATGAGCGTCTCGCCGGGGGCGAGCGCGAAGCTCACGCCGTGCAGGACGAGGCGGCCGCCGCGGGTGCAGGAGAGGTCGGTGACGGTCAGGCCCATGGCATCGCATAGCCGATCGGAGGAAGCGTGGGAAGGGGTGGGCTTGACTGAGGTCCGTACCTATGTCGATGAATTCAAGCGGTAATTTTCCGTCGACCCAGCGCATCGCACGGTCTTGACATGCGCGGAGCGGCTTCCCAGATACCTCACGTCCGGCGCCGGGAGGCTCGGGTCGGACGCCTGAGAGAAGGGCCTGTCCCCGAGGGAAGGCCCGATGAAATGTGTCGCTTCGAGAAGGATGCAACCATGCGAACCTTTGATCTCACCCCGCTCTATCGTTCGACCGTCGGCTTTGACCGGCTCGCCAACATCCTGGATCAGGTGATGGCGGCGGACGTCAGCCAGAACGCCTATCCCCCGTACAACATCGAGAAGACCGGCGAGAACGCCTATCGGATCACGCTGGCCGTTGCCGGCTTCGCCGATGACGAGCTCTCGATCGAGGCCCGCGAGGGTCAGCTGGTCGTGACCGGCCGCAAGGCCGAGGTCGAGGACAAGGCGACCGTGCTGCATCGTGGCATCGCCACCCGCGCCTTCGAGCGCCGCTTCCAGCTCGCCGACCACGTGCGCGTCGTCGAGGCGGTGACCGAGAACGGCCTGCTGCACATCGACCTCGTGCGCGAGGTTCCCGAGGCGCTGAAGCCGCGCAAGATCGAGATCGCGCGTGGCAAGGCGATCGAGAGCCAGGCCGCGGCGGCGTAAGCCGCCCCGTCCAATACCGGTGGTAGGCCGCGACGGCGACGTCGCGGCCTTTTCTTTGTCTTCCGATCAGGCGCGCTGGTCGCGGGTGATCGTCGGCTCGCGGACTTCGACCGGGGTTCCGGCGGCGCTGTAGGTGCGGAGCTGGGATCGGGCGGCGCGGATCTGCTCGATCTGGGCGGCGCCGGAGCGGACGCCGGCGAGGCTGGCGAGGATCAGGCGGCTGTTGCGCTCCGCGCGCGCCTTGAGGGCCACGAGGAACGCCTCGGGCACCTCGCTTTCGGTATCGAGCACCTCGGTCACGGCGGCCTCGCGGCGGTCGACGAGCGCGCGCAGGCTGCTGAGCGGGCCGTTCAGGATCACCTTCCGCTCGAGATCGAGGAGCCTCAGGATGCGCGCATAGCGGGCCGAGGTCAGGATGTGGGCGATCATGCGGGGTCGATCCTTTGTTTCAGGGCCTCGAAGACCTGTTCGGCGAGGCCGATGCCGCCACGCTGGGCGAGGAGACGGGCGTATTCGTCGGTGAGCAGGCTCGCGAAGGCCTCCTCGCCCGGGCCGCCGCCGAAGCTCTCGGAGTTGGCGTTGATGCCGGTGTACTTCAGCATCTCGGACGAGGAAGGCGGCCTCGAAGGCCTCGGCGGTCTTCCTGGCGACGGCCTCGTCGGGGGTCAGGGCAGCCTTGGAGGCGGCGGGCTGGCGCCGGGGCTCCGATCGGGGGCAGTTCCATTGCCGGGTTCTCCGAGCGGGTTGCGTCCCCGAGCTATGGGGGGCGGCGGTAAAGAAATCGTAAGGCTTTCGGCCGATGACGTCGGGCGAGATGCCCTCGTCTCTGGAGAGCCGATGATCGCGCCCCACCCGGCCACCGCCGCGCCCCGCCCCACCGCGGGGCCGCGCGAGCCCGCCCGCGCCGCCGAGCCGCAGGAGCGGAGCGGCGGCGATTTCAACTCCGTTCTGGCGGAGCCGCCGGCCGGGAAGGACAGCGAGCCCGCGGAAGGGAAGGCCGAGGCTGCCCCCGACGCGTCGCTGGCGGTTGGCGAGCCGGTCGTGGTGCTCGCGGTGCTCACGCCCGCGCCGGTGGTGGAGGATGCCGCGGCGCTGACCGCTGGCGCGCCGCCGGTCGACGTGGCTGCGATGGCGGGCGAGGTCGCGGCTGCGACCGCGCCGACGCTGGTCGCATCGGTTCCCGTGCCCGGCGAGCCGGCGCTGCCGCCGGAGGCGAAGCCGGTGGAGCGGCTCTCGCTTGCCGGAGAGGCGCCGGTTGCCGATGGCAAGATGACGGTGGACGCTGAGGCGGCGACGACCGCGAAGCTTCCGGAAGTGCCGGTGCCATCGAAGGAAATGCAGAAAGAAGTCCCGATGGACCGGCCGCTGCCGGCTGCGCCACTTGAGCTGGAGGCGCCGCGGCGTGAGACCGGTGCGGCCGAGGCACCTGCGGCAGGCGCGGCGCGCAATCGCGACCCGGCGGCGGCGATCGGCGACGGTGGCGTTCAGGGCGTCGTGCTGAGGGATGCCGCGCCCCCCACTTGGCAGCTGGCGGCGGGTCCGGCGCTGGCGCCCGCGCGGACGGAGGCGCCGGTCCAGGTGCCGGCGCTTGCCGCCGACGGTGCCGCCGCAGGCGGTGATGGCGCAGGTAGCGGTGGCGATCGGCGGGACCTCGGACGACCGCGTGGAGCTGAGGCTCGATCCGCCGGAGCTCGGGCGGGTGCAGATCCATCTCACGCGGACTGGACGGCGGCATCCAGGCGGTGGTGATGGCCGACCGTCCGGAGACGCAGGACCTGTTGCGCCGCCATGCCGAGGTGCTGGCCCGCGAGCTCGGATCGGCCGGGTACGACAGCGTGAGCCTCGACTTCGCGGCTGGGCATGAGGCCCGCGCCGGACTTGGCGAGGCGCGCGAGATGGACTGGGCACAGGTCGCGCCGCGAAGCACCGGCCGTCCCTGCCCCACCCGTCTCGGCAGCGCCGCGGGCCAGCCTCGCCGGCGGCCTCGACATTCGCCTCTGACCCCCACGCGAAAGGATGGGAAGATGGACGTAACCCCCACGACCACCGGGACCGCCACGTCGGCGGCGAAGAAGGCGGCGACCGAAGCAGGCGGACTCGGCCGGGACAGCGGCCGGCGCGGTCACCGGCGACTTCCAGACCTTCCTGACGCTCCTCACCACGCAGATGCGCAACCAGGACCCGCTGAAGCCGATGGATTCGACCGAGTTCGTGGCGCAGCTCGCGAGCTTCTCGGCGGTCGAGCAGCAGATCCGCAGCAACGACCGGCTGCAGGGAATCCTCGACGTGCTCTCGAACGGCAGCACCGCCGGGCTGGCGGAATGGATCGGCCGCGAGGTTCGCGTCGCGGCCAAGGCCGACTTCGCCGGAGAACCGGTCGAGGTGGGCGTCGCGCCGATGGACGGCGCGGACAAGGCCGTCCTGGTGGTGCGCAACGACTTCGACAGCGTGGTGGCGCGGCTGCCCGTCGCGGCAGACGCCACCGAGGTGAGCTGGGACGGCAAGGACGACATGGGCAACGGCCTCGCGCACGGGCGCTATGGCTTCACGCTCGAGAGCTATGCCGGCGAGACGCTGATGGGCGACCGGCGACGGCACGGTCTTCAGCGCCGTGCAGGAGGTTCGGGTCGTCGACGGGGCGCCGATGCTCGTGGTCGAGGACGGCACGCAGGTGCCGCTGGACGCCGTCGGCGGGGTGCGGTGAGCGCTGTCAGCCCGGGTCGAGCAGCTCCTTGGCGGCGTTGATCATCGCGGCCAGCGCGCTGGAGCCGCCGAGGTCGGGATGAACCCGGCGGATCAGCCGGCGGTAGGCGGCGCGCACCTCCTCGAGGCTGGCGCCGGGAGCGAGGCCGAGGACCCGGTAGGCCTCCGCCTCGGTCATCGTCGTCTCGCCGGTCGGCGGCGGGTCGGGAGGAGGCCGGCGATCGGAATGACGCTCGAGCCACGCGAGAAGCAGCGCCACGCTGTCGTCATCGCCGTCGGCCTCGAACTCGGCCATGAGGCGATCGAGATCCTCTCCTGACAGCTCGGAGAGGAAGGCGCCCCGGAAGGGTCCGGCCGTCACCTCGCCGTCCATCCGGCCGCTGTCGTGGTCCAGCGTCATGCGCAGGCCCGGGCTTTCGACCTCGGACTCCCCGCCGGGCGAAGGGATCGCCGCCGCACTCCGCCAGAGTCCGATGCCGATGGCCGCGAGCGGGACGGCGAGCGGGAAGAGGCGAAAGGCCGCGAGCCCGGCGGCGGCGGCCAGCGTCACCGCGGCGACCGCGCGGCGGGGCGGCAGCCGGGAGAGGAGCCAGAGCGCGCCGAGCGCCGGCAAGGATCAGCGCCGCCCAGACCGGTGGGCTCATGGCGTCAGGTCGGCGAGGAGGCGACGGGCCGACCGGGTGCCTGCCGCCTCGAGCGCGGGCCGGCCGCCGGCGGCATAGGCGCCGATCGCGGCGAGGAGGGCGCGGAGTTCGGCCGCCGAGCGGGCGTCGAACGGCAGGTAGGCGCCCCCGGTGAGCCTGGCGATCTCGCGAAACGCCTGAGCGGCCGCCGGATCGCCGCCCTCGTGGAACATGAAGGCGCGCGTGTTGCGCAGGCCGAGCTCGCCCGCTGTCTGGCAGAGGCTGTCGACGTTCTCCTCCATGGCGTCTCCGACGTAGACCAGTGCTGCGACCGGCGCCTTGGTCGCGGCGCGGACGGCATGTTCGAGGACGCGGCCGATCTGGGTCAGGCCGCCGTGGCAGGCGATGCCGGTCATCAACCGCTTCAGCGCCGCCGCATCCGGTGACGAAGCCCGAGGCGCGCGCCTCGCCGTGGCCGCGGAAGTAGACGAGCTGCACCTCGAGGCCGCCGGCGCTTCGCGGCGGCCTCGAACATGGCCGCCTGCAACTGGCAGGCGAGGTCCCACGTCGGCTGGCGGCTCATCGTCGCGTCGAGCGCGAAGATCAGCCGCCCGCGTCCTCCCGGTTCGTTGCGGCAGGGCGCGGGCCTCCGCGAGAAAGGCCGCGACGTCGGCACGGCCCGCGGGCTGAGCCGGCTTGTGCTGGGCGGCGAGGTCGGATCGTTTTGGCATGGTTCACTGGGAATCTGGCGACGTCGGCGGGTTTTGCAAGCGTCCCGAGCCGCGAGGATTGGACTGGACGGCCAGAATCGGCTTTGTTATAGGCTCGACGCCCGCGATGGCGTGCGCGTTCCGGCGTAGCTCAGTGGTAGAGCAGTTGACTGTTAATCAATTGGTCGTAGGTTCGAATCCTACCGCCGGAGCCAAAGTTTTCAATGGTTTAGCATAGAGTAATCCGATATCGCTTTCCGCGCGGTAAGCAAAAGGCAAGCAAGAGCTGCCATAACGCCTGGTTTGTTTTGCCGCGGCAGGGCCCACACCCGCGCGGCGAACCGCCGCGGCTACGAGCCGTACAGACCGTCCGCATCAGCTACATTGCCACGCGATGTTTCTGATCCAGACGAGTGGCGGCCTGTCCGTCTTGAACGACTACTGGCTTTATCGGGCCAGCGGACTTCATCCCAGACGTCGTGACGATGAACCACGCCCACGGCACGCACTGGACCGCCGTGCCGGACCCGCGGATCCCGCACGTGCTGCGCGGCTGGAACCCTGACGGGACCGGTCCGGCCGAGCACCGCCTCGATCTCGGCGAGATGCTGGTGCGCAGCGTGCCCATCCGGGGCGCGTTCGGCGGGCCGTCCGAGGCCTACGGCAATTCGATCTTCGTCTTTAAAGTGGAGGGCCTCTGCATCGGCCACGGGGTCGTCAGGACAGTCTGGTCATGGACCGCATCATGGCGTGGAATCGGTCCATCATGTTGGACCAATGCGGTCCTGAACTGCCCCCTCTCGAAGGACGTTCGACGCGCTGTCGCGCGCTGACCGACCCGAGAATCGCGCCGGAAAGGAAGGTTTGCGAAGCGGATGGTTAAGATTTGCGAAGAAACCGCGCCCCTCCACCCGGTTGGCTTGTCCCGAAGCATGCACGGTTCCAACTTCGGTGTGTGCTCGGACAGGGGCATATTCAGGTAGCTGGAGGTGACTATGCGCGACCTACTCGACAGCGAACTCGAGCACGTCTACGGCGCCGGCGGCAAAACCAAGAAGAAGGCGAAAAAGAAGAAGAAGCGGGCGAAGCGCAACGGCAGCAGCAGCAACAGCAAGAGCAAGAGCAGCAGCGGCAGCAGCGACTGATCTACAGCGCCGGCCACGTCGTGGCCCGGTGAATGGAGCGCCCCGGAGGTTCGCCCCCGGGGCGCGCTGCGAGAAGTCAAGCGAGGTAGAAGTGCCCTTTGAAAGCGAAGCGGCCGAGTCGGGGGCAAGACCGGACCTCAATGATCCGGCGATCCAGGAGCAGGTCTGGCTCCTGGGCCAGCCGTCGCTCGAAGACTATCTCGACCATGTCGGAAGGTGGTCGAGGGCGGCGCCGAAATGGATCGCCGTGCGCTCATCGACGGCTGGCGCGAAGCCAACGACTACTACTATGAGCTCGAAACGCGTGAGGCCGGGATCGCCGACACGGCCGAATGTCTCGAACTGCCGGAGGCGATGCGCCCACTGGTCGAGCAGCTGTCCCGGCATGAGACTTTCGCACCACCTTCGACCGGCTGCCGACGACCTTCGGCATGGTCGAACTCGACAAGATCGTGGTCTCGCAGCGCCGCGTGACCCTGCCGTTCGTCGACTGCGCTGCAGGCGCGGCTCGATCCACGGCCCGACGCGGCGGGACTGTTCCGCTTCTGCCAGCCCGCTCGAGCGGCGCGATCCCGCCGGTCGCGATCCGGCAGCTGGGCAGCCAGCGCTTCGTCTTCACGCTCGGACTCCAACGACCTGCGCTTTCACGGACGTGATGCTGCTGCGTCCTGACCAGATCGTCGGCCACAAGGCCTTCGGTCCGATCAGCGCGGTCGTCGGCCTGGTTGTCGGCTACGGCTCGAATTTCCTCACGGTCATCCGCTCGGACAACCGGATGGTGCTGCACAACGGCTACCACCGGGCCTGCGCGCTTCGGGCGGCGGGCTTCACCCATGCCCCGTGCGTGATCCAGACCGTGACGCGGCGCGACGAACTGGACATCGCCGCGGCGCAGGCGGTCGTCGATGACCCGGCGTTCTACTTCAAGGCCAAGCGACCGCCGCTCCTGAAGGATTTCTTCGACCCGCGCATCCGCACGGTGCTCCGGGCGCGGCGCATGGAGCGGATCGATCGAGGTCAGCTTCGAGATCAAGGACCACAACGTCGCCGCTGAGCATGACAGCGAGGGGCCATCCGAGCCGGCCGCTGCGGGCGCGCGAGGGTTCGCTGTTCCGCCCCGAGGCGGTCGCAGAACAGCAGGATCGCTGGCTCGGCACGCGTGGTGCTGATCCCGAAGCTCTCGCATACGATCTACACCGACGTTGTAGGGTTGGTGGTTGCGGCGTGATCGGATTGTTCGGCCTTCGGACAATACACGCAGAAGGCGCGGATCGGCGGCTGGCTGGCGCCCGAGCAGGGGCTGATCCAGATCTTGGCGCCGCAGTCGGGCGTTCTGACCCAGGTGCAGGCCCACGAGGGCTTCGAGGTCGCGGCAGGCGCGGCGCTTGCAGTACTCTCCACCGAACGGCGCAGCGAGGCGCTGGGCGCGACCCAGGGCAGGTACTGCGTGCCTTGCAGAGCCTGCGCGACAGCCTGCTCGCCGAGCGCGAGCGCCACCGGACGCTGTTCGCGCAGCAGGCGGCGGCCCAGCGCTCCCGCCTCGCGGTGATGGCCGCCGAGGCGCGCGACCTCGACAAGGAATTCGACCTGCAGCGCGCCCGCTTGGCGATGGCCGAGGCGACGATCGAACGCCAGCGTGAGCTTCGCCTGCAGAACCTGGTGACCGAGCCCTCTATGCGCGAGGCTGAGGAGGAGGCGCTTGAGCAGGCGCTCTCGTTGCAGACGCTGGAGCGCCAGCGAACGACGCTGGCCCGAGCGCGGCTGGAGATCGATGCCGCCCAGGACGAGGCGCCGCTGCGCGAGGCGCTGCAGTTGGCCGAGATCGACCGCGCCGTGGCCGTGCTCGAGCAGGAGCTCGCCGAAGCAGAAGCCCAGCGCGAGATCGTCATCGCCGCCCCCCAGGCGGGCATCGTCACTGCGCTACGGGTCGCCGCGGGCGGTGGCGTCAACCCGGCCGAACCGCTGATGACCCTGGTTCCCGCAGGTGCCGTGCTCGAGGCACGCCTGTACGGACCGAGCCGCTCGATCGGCTTTGTCCGCCCCGGCCAGCAGGTCCTGCTCCGCTACGGGGCCTATCCCTATCAGAAGTTCGGCCTGTACCAGGGAACGGTCACGAGCGTTTCGCGCAGCACGGTCGGCGCGGGCGAACTGGCCGAGCAGGCCGACGCAGCTGGCCTTGCGGGGGCCGCCGCCGGGGGCGAGCCGGTCTACCGGGTCACCGTCGCGCTCGAATCGCAGTCCGCCACTGCTTACGGCAAGCCGGCGCCGCTGCAGCCTGGCATGACGCTCGAGGCGGACGTGCTGATCGAAACCCGGCGCATCTACGAGTGGGTGCTCGACCCGCTTTACTCGCTGATGGGACGAGGCGCGGCATGAGCGTCGAGGGGCTGCGCTTCGGCTGGGGCAGCCGCCTTCCGGTGACGCTGCAATCGGAAGCCGCGGAATGCGGTCTCGCCTGCCTGTCGATGGTCGCGAGCTTTCATGGCCAGAATAGCGACCCTGCGCTGCTGCGCCGCCGCTACGGCTTCTCGCTTAAGGGCGCTACCCTGAAGGACGTGATCGCCGTCGGCGACCGCATCGGCCTCGCCTCGAGGCCGGTGCGGCTCGATCTCGACGAACTCAAGCTGCTGCGCACGCCCTGCATCCTGCACTGGGACCTCAATCACTTCGTGGTGCTGAAGGCGGTCAGTCGCGGGACCGTGACGATCCACGACCCTGCCGAAGGCGTGCGCCGGCTGCCGCTCGTCGAGGTCTCGCGCCACTTCAGCGGCGTCGCTCTGGAGCTGACCCCCACCGGCGGCTTCGAGCAGGCCGAGCCGCCGCCCCGGCTGCGCATCCGTGCGCTGCTCGGCCGGTTCACCGGCATGCGCCGCGCGCTGGGGCATCTCCTGCTGCTCGCTTTTGCCATCGAGGTCTTCGCGCTTCTCAGTCCGCTCTTTCTCGGTCTGACGGTGGATCAGGCCATCGTCTCGGCCGACCGGGACCTGCTCACGACATTGGCGATCGCTTTCGGGCTTCTGCTGGTGCTGCAGGTCTTTATCAGCACGCTGCGTGGCTGGATGCTAATGACGCTCGGCGCCTCGCTCAAGGTGCAGGCGCGCACGAACCTGTTCTCGCACCTGGTCGCGTTGCCCGCGAGCTACTTCGAGAGCCGTCACGTCGGCGACGTGATGTCGCGATTCGGCTCGCAGGAGACGATCCTGCAGACGCTGACCACCGACCTCGTGGTGGCGATCCTCGATGGGCTGATGTGCATCGTCACCATCGTGGTGATGTTCCTGCTGGCGCCGATGCTCGCAACCGTCGCGCTGGTCGGGGCGGCGCTCTACGGCCTGCTGCGCTGGGCCTCCTACATGCCGCTGCGCCAGGCCTCATCCGAGGCGATCATCTGGGCGGCGCGTCGCGACAGCCACTTCCTCGAGACCATGCGCGGCATCAAGACGATCAAGCTCTTCAACGGCCAGAACGACCGTCGGGCGTACTGGCTGAACCTGCTGGTCGAGACGGTGAACCGCCAGCTCGTGACGCAGCGGCTGAACCTCTTGATCCGCACGATGAACGCGCTGATCCTCGGCGCGCTCGGCATTCTCATCGTTTACCTCGCCGCGCGAATGATCCTGGCCAACGAATTCTCCGTCGGCCTGCTGATCGCGTTCATCGCGTACCAGGCCCTGTTTCTCAGGCGCGTCAGCGGGCTGATCGACACCTTCGTCGAACTGCGCATGCTCGGACTGCACGCTGAGCGGCTTGCCGACATCGCCCTGACCGCCCCGGAGCCGCACTCGGAGCTGCGCCCCGTGCGGAAGCCGCAGCCGCCGGTCAGGATCGAGGTGCGGGATCCTCTCGTTCCGCTACGGCCCGAACGAGCCCTGGGTGCTCGAAGCCCTTAGCTTCCGCATCGAGCCTGGCGAATGGGTCGCCTTTGCCGGCCCGTCCGGCTGCGGCAAGACCACGCTCCTTAAGCTGCTCGCGGGGCTCCTGCAGCCGACCTCGGGCATCATCCTGGTGAACGGCGAGCCGATGGCGCGGCTCGGACCCGAAAGCTGGAGGGCGATGATCGGCGTGGTGATGCAGGACGACAACCTGTTCGCCGGGTCGATCGCCGACAATATCGCCTTCTTCGGCGCCGACGCCGACCCCGGCCGGATCGAAGACTGCTCCAAGCGGGCGGCGGTGCATGAGGACATTGTCGCGATGCCGATGGGCTACGGCACGCTGATCGGCGACATGGGGACCGTCCTGTCGGGAGGACAGAAGCAGCGCTTGCTGCTGGCCCGCGCGCTCTACCGCGAGCCGGGGCTCCTGCTCCTCGACGAGGCGACCAGCCACCTCGACGTGGCGCGCGAACGCGCGGTCAACGAGGCGCTGCGGACACTCGTCCTGACCCGCATCGTGGTGGCGCACCGGCCCGAGACGATCCTGGCTTCGGGTCGTGTCATCACGTTGGAAAAGGGTAAGGTCGCTTCGGACGAACGCAGAGAGGCAGACGCGGCGGATGAGCATCAGGCTGAAGATCATCGCCTTTCAGGTCGTCGTGGCGCTCATGCTCCTGAGCACGGCGGCAGCCACATACTTCTCGATCGAGCGCATCGACTACTACTTCGACCGGACGCGGCTGTCGCGCGAGCAGATGGACACGGTCATCCGGCTGTCGGCGCACATGAACCGGTACTCGGAAAACATCGCGGAAATGCTGCTGCTCGGAAGGACCGAGCTTGACGACTTCTACACCGCCCGCAGCAGCCTCGAGGACAGTCTTGCGACCCTGACGCGGCTCGTCGAGCAGGAGATCGACTTCGTCCGGACCGACCAGGAGCGCGTGGACGAGACCGAGGAGCTAACGCGGGTGCACACCATGCGCCAGCTCTTCGAGAGCATCGACATAACCGCACAGCGTCTGATGTTCCTGCGGGACCAGGGCCGCCAGGAGGAGGCGGTCGAGCTGTTCCGCGAGGACATCGAGGACCGCCTCGACGAGGAGCTCGAGGTCTACATCTCGGCCGCGATCGCCGACGAGGAGGAGGAGCTCGAGGGGATCGAGACCCGTACCAACCAGCTCGAGCAGCAGCTGACCTTACTTGTGTTCGGCGTCTGCCTCGCGGCGCTCGTGGTGTCGGGCGCGGCTGGGGCGTTGCTCGCACGGGCGCTGACCCGCCCGATCGAGGCATTGATCTCGGGGGCCCGCGCGATCGGCGAAGGCGACCTGAGCTATCGCATTGCCTACAACAGGCGCGACGAGTTCTCCGACCTCGCCGACCAGTTCAACATCACCGCCGCCCGGCTCGAGACGCAGCGCCGCAAGCTGCTCGAGGTGCAGGCGGGACTGGAGACCGAGGTGGCGCGGCGCACCAACCAGCTCGAGGACGCCAATGGACGGCTGCAGCGTCTCGACCACATGCGCATGCTGTTCCTTGCGGACATCGGCCACGAACTGCGCACCCCGCTGACCGTGCTGCGCGGCGAGGCCGAGGTGGCGTTGCGTGGCGAAAGGGCGGTGGCCGAGCATCGCGAGACCCTGCGGCGGATCGTAGTGCTCACCCAGCAGATGGGCCGGCTGGTCGAGGACCTGCTGTTCCTGTCCCGCGCCGAGGTCGGAGCCATCCGTTTCGAGATGGAGCCGGTCGGCCTGCAGGACGTTCTGGACGTCGCACTGGACGAGGCCCGGGTGCTGGCCGCTGCCAACGACCTCCTGCTGCACGCCCAGCTTCCCAACGAGCCGTGTGTGGTGGAAGGGGACGCCGAGCGGCTGACCCAGGCGCTCCTTATCGTGCTCGACAACGCGATAAAGTACTCGGACCCCGGCCAGGGTATCGA
Source organism: uncultured Alphaproteobacteria bacterium (assembly GCA_963844375.1). Taxonomy (GTDB): domain Bacteria; phylum Pseudomonadota; class Alphaproteobacteria; order Rhodobacterales; family Rhodobacteraceae; genus Amaricoccus. Next base: position 23,506 of record CAWJOI010000014.1, read on the forward strand.
TGTCACGCTGAAATGCGCCGCGCCCGAGGCGGTGGTCAGCGTCAGGAACACCGGCCCGGAGATTCCCGTCTCGGACCTGCCCTTCGTCTTCAACCGCTTCTACCGCGGTCACCAGCCGGCTACGGCCACCACGACCGGCAGCGGGCTCGGTCTGCCGATCGCCAAATGGATCGTCGATACCCATGGCGGCAGGGTCGAACTCAGCAGCACCCGCCGCGAGACGATCGTGACCCTGCACCTGCCCCTGATCGTGTGAGGAAATCATGGCCAAGCTGCTTCTCGTCGAGGATGACGCGCGCATTGCAAGCTTCGTCGTGCGTGGACTCGAGGCGGAGGGGCATGTGATCGACGTCGCGGGGGCAGGCCTCGCCGGCATGGCGATGGCGCGCCAATCCGACTATGCCCTGGTGATCCTGGACCGAATGCTGCCTGACATCGACGGGGTCGAGGTCTGCCGCCAGTTGCGTAGCGAGGGGCACGGTTGCCGGGTCCTGATGCTGACCGCCAGGGACGCCCTCGGTGACAAGGTCGGCGGCCTGAACGCGGGCGCGGACGACTACATGACCAAGCCGTTCTCCTTCGACGAGTTCGTGGCGCGAGTCGAGGCGTTGCTCCGTCGCAGCGAGCTGCAGCGGCTGGATCCGCTGCTGCGCGTCGCCGACCTGACGCTCGATCCGGGCACCCGACAGGTCCGTCGCGGCGTGCGTTCGATCGAGTTGACACGCAAGGAATACACGCTGCTGCGCTACCTGATGGAGAACGCCGGCACGGTCCTCAGCCGCTCTCAGATCCTAAGCAACAACTGGGGCTATGGTTTTGATCCTGGCACCAAGGTCGTAGACGTTTATATCCGATACCTTCGCAAGAAGATTGATGACGGTGAGGCGATCCCGCTGATCCAAACCGTGCGGGGTGCAGGATACAGCATCTGCGAGGGTTGATGCGGCCCGGAGCGTGGCGAGTGATGCATCGGGTGGCGCGACAGGAACCCGCTGAAGAGCCGCGCCCGCTTGCAGGTGCCGTCGGTCGCTGTCATAGAGCACCGACTGCGGCACGCGCTGAAGAACGCGAAGGCATGGACGTGGCCGTCCACCCAGGCCTCGGCGGTCGCCGCAGGATAGGCGCTGACGAAGCAGGCGTCGCTGTGCGGCGCGGGTCGCAGGCGAAGAAATGCGCCGTCTGCTCGACGCCGCCGATGAACACACGGTCGCTTCGCCGAAGTCGGCCTGGGCGTGGCCGGGCGGGTGATGCAAGGGCACGAACATCTCCCAGCCGCGCCGCCGATGCTCCCGGATGTAGTCCTTCACGATGGTGTAGCCGCCGGCGAAGCCGTGCTCGTCGCGCAGCCGCTCAAACACCCTTCGCAGTGTGGCGCTGCTTGGCGCGCTGGACGAGATCGTCTCGCAGCCACTGGTCGATGATCTTGGTGATCTCGGCTTGCCGCCGTTACCCCGATGGAAGCGAAAAGCTCAGCATCGTCTTCACGCTTTCGAGCGAGATCCCGAAATGACGCGCCACCGCGCGCTCATATTACTCCGCCGCCTCGCGGTAGCTCTCCACCGGCGGGCAGGAGCACATCAGGTTCCGGTCCCCCCAGGCGTTGTCCACCCGGTTGACCGGCGCCCAGTACTTGTCCACCCGGAACGCCCCCGGCGGATAGCAGGCCTGCTCGCGGCTGTACGGCCGGTCCCACTCGCCGACCAGGTCCTCCACCGTGTGCGGCGCCCGCTTCAGCGGATTGTTCTCCGCATCCATCTCCCCCGCCTCGATCGCCTGCGCCTCCTCCGCGATCGCCAGCATCGCGGTGCAGAACCGGTCGAGCTCCGCCTTCGGCTCGCTCTCGGTCGGCTCGATCATCAGCGTGCCCGCCACCGGCCAGCTCATGGTCGGCGCGTGAAAGCCGCAGTCGATCAGCCGCTTGGCCACGTCGTCGACCGTCACCCCGGCGTCCTTGAGCACCCGCGTGTCGACGATGCACTCGTGCGCCACCCGCCCGTTCCGCGAGAAGAGGATCGGATAGCCCCGCCCAGCCGCGCCGCGATGTAGTTGGCGTTCAGGATCGCGATCTTCGTCGCCTGCGTCAGCCCCGCGCCGCCCATCATCAGGCAGTAGGCCCAGGAGATCGTCAGCAGCGACGGCGACCCGAAGTCCGCGGCACTCACCCGCCCCGCGCCCCCCGGCCGCCCCGGCAGGAACGGCGCCAGATGCGCCTTCACCCCGATCGGCCCCATCCCCGGCCCGCCGCCGCCGTGCGGGATGCAGAAAGTCTTGTGCAAATTCAGATGGCTGACGTCCGAGCCGAAGTCCCCCGGCCGCGCCAGCCCGACCAGCGCGTTCATGTTCGCGCCGTCGAGGTAGACCTGCCCGCCGTGCCGGTGCGTGATCCGCAGACCTCGCGCACCGTCTCCTCGAAAACCCCGTGCGTCGACGGATAGGTCACCATGCAGGCCGCAAGGCTCGCGCCGTGCTGCTCGGCCTTCGCCCGGAAGTCGTCGAGGTCGACGTCGCCGTTCGCCGCCGACCCCACCACCACCACCTTCATCCCCGCCATCTGCGCGCTCGCCGGGTTGGTCCCGTGCGCCGAGGTCGGGATCAGGCACACGTCGCGATGCCCCTCCCCGCGGCTGGCATGATACGCCCGGATGGTCAGCAGCCCGGCATACTCGCCCTGCGCCCCGGAGTTCGGCTGCATCGAGAAGGCGTCGTAGCCGGTGATGGCGCAGAGCTTGCCGCAGAGATCGCCGATCACCTCCGCGATAGCCCTCGGTCTGGTCCGACGGCGCGAACGGATGGATGTCGGCGAACTCCGGCCAGGCTGAGCGCCATCATCTCCGCGGTGGCGTTCAGCTTCATCGTGCAGGACCCGAGCGGGATCATCGCCCGGTCGAGCGCCAGGTCCCGGTCGGCGAGCCGCCGCATGTAGCGGGTGATCTCCGCCTCGGCCCGGTTCATGTGAAAGATCGGATGCGTCAGGTAGTCGCTTGTCCGGATCAGATTTTCCGGCAGCCGGTACTCGTGGTCGAGGTCGCGGTCCAGCATGTCGCCGCCGAACGCCCGCCAGACCGCCTGCGTGTGCTCCCGCCGCGTCCGCTCGTCGAGCGCTGATCCCGATCCGGTCGCTCCCGACCTTGCGCAGGTTGATCCCCTCCGCCACCGCCGCCTTCAGGATCACCCCCTGCAGCGCCCCGACCTCGACGGTGATCGTGTCGAAGAACGCCGCCGGCTCCACCCGGAACCCCAGGCTCTCCAGCCCCTTCGCCAGCCGCACCGTCTTGCGGTGGATCCGCTGCGCGATCGCCCGCAGCCCCTCCGGCCCGTGAAAGACCGCATACATCGACGCCATCACCGCCAGCAGCGCCTGCGCGGTGCAGACGTTCGAGGTCGCCTTCTCCCGCCGGATGTGCTGCTCGCGCGTCTGCAGGCTCAGCCGGTACGCCCGGTTCCCCCGCGCGTCGATCGAGACCCCGACGATCCGCCCCGGCATCGACCGCTTCAAGCGCATCCTTCACCGCCATATAGGCCGCATGCGGCCCGCCGAACCCCAGCGGCACCCCGAACCGCTGCGTCGAGCCCACCGCGATGTCCGCCCCCATCTCGCCCGGCGGCATCAGCAGCGTCAGCGCCAGCGGATCCGCCGCCACGCACGCCAGCGCCCCCGCTCCATGCAGCGCCGCGATCGGCCCGGAGAAGTCCCGGCAGTCCCCGTGGGTCCCCGGATACTGGAAGATCGCCCCGAACACCGCCCCCGCATCGAGATCGGCGAAGGGGTCGCCCGACGACCACCTCCCAGCCGTAGGGCTCGGCGCGGGTGCGGATCACGTCGATCGTCTGCGGGTGGCAGTCCCGGTCGACGAAGAACGCCGCCGCCTTCGACGTCGCCGCCCGCTGGCAGAGCGCCATCGCCTCCGCCGCCGCCGTCGCCTCGTCGAGCAAGCACGCGTTCGCCACGTCGAGCCCGGTCAGGTCGCAGACCATGGTCTGGAAGTTCAGCAGCGCCTCCAGCCGCCCCTGCGAAATCTCCGGCTGGTACGGCGTATACGCCGTGTACCACGCCGGGTTCTCCAGGATGTTGCGCTGGATCACCGGCGGCGTCACCGTGCCGTGGTACCCCTGCCCGATCAGGCTGGTCAGCACCCGGTTCCGGTTCGCCGTCAGCCGCAGCCGATGCAGCGCCGCCTGCTCGCTCAGCGCCGGCCCGAAACTCAGCGGCTCGGCCTGCCTGATCCCCGCCGGCACCGTCTCGTCGATCAGCGCCTCGAGGCTCGCCGCCCCCACCGCCCGCAGCATCGCCGCGATCTCGGACGGCGAAGGCCCGATATGGCGCCGGTTGGCGAAGTCGTAGGGGTGGTACTCGGATTCCTGAAAGACCATGACAAGTTCCAAACAATCGGGATGGGGTCGCGCGCACTATGTGCGCATCCCGCTCGGAGGGGCAAGGCTACGCCTGGGGGAACAGATTCCGCGCCGTGGCGGCAACTTTGCCCGCTCCCGCAGGGCCGGGTGACCCCGTGAGCAATCAGGCGATATAAGCCCGATACGCCTCCTCATCCATCAGCCCGTCCAGCTCCGACGGGTCGGCCAGCGTCATCTTGAAGAACCAGCCGTCCTCCATCGGATCCTCGTTGACCAGCGCCGGGTTCTGCACGATGGCCGTGTTCACCTCGGTGATCTGCCCGTCGAGGGGGGCGGTGATGTCGCTCGCGGCCTTCACCGACTCGATCGTCACGACCTCGTCGCCCCGCACGACCATGACGCCCTCCTCGGGCAGCTCCACGAAGACGAGATCCCCGAGCTGCTCGGCGGCGTGCTCGGTGATCCCGACGATCACCTCGTCCCCGTCCTGCTTCAGCCACTCGTGCTCCTCGGTGTATCTCAGCATCCCTCGCTCCGCTCCTCAACGCGCCCCGCTCACGCCCGCTTGTAGCCCGGTGCGACGAACGGCATCTTCGCCACTGTTACAGGCAGCATCTTCCCGCGCAACTGCCCCAGCAAACGCGTCTCCGGCGCCGCCCGGTCGATCGCGACATAGCCCATGGCCACCGGCGCATCGAGGCTCGGCCCGAAACCGCCGGAGGTGATGCTGCCGATCGCTGGCTCCTCCTCCCCGGAGAAGAGCTCCGTCCCGCCCCGCATCGGCGCCCGCCCCTCGGGCAACAGGCCCACCCGCCGCCGGGTCGCCCCCGACGCGATCTGCCCAAGGATCACCCCCGCGCCAGGAAAGCCCCCGGCGCGGGCGCCGCCCGCCCGCCGCGCCGGCTGGATCGCCCACTCCAGCGCCGCCTCGACCGGCGTCGTCGTCCGGTCGATGTCGCTGCCGTAGAGGCACAGCCCCGCCTCGAGGCGCAGCGAATCACGCGCGCCGAGCCCGATCGGCATCACGCCCTCCACCGCCAGCAGCCGTTCCGCCAGCGTCACCGTGTCGCGCGCCGCAAGCGAAATCTCGAACCCGTCCTCGCCGGTATAGCCCGACCGCGACACCACCGCCGCAATCCCCGAGAAGTCGATGGCCCGCACGTCCATGAACCGCATCCCCGCCACGTCAGGGCTCAGCCCCGCCAGCGCCTCCGCCGCCTTCGGCCCCTGCAGCGCGATCAGCCCGCGCTCCAGCGGCTCCACCGCGCAGCTCCCGCCGAGCGCGCCCTGAAGATGCGCGAGGTCCTCCGCCTTGCAGGCCGCGTTCACCACCAGCAGCAGATGGTCGTCGCGGTTCGCCACCATCAGGTCGTCGAGAATGCCGCCGGCATCATCGGTGAACAGCGCGTACCGCTGCCGCCCCGGCGCCAGCCCCAGCACATCCACCGGCACCAGCGCCTCCAGCGCCCGCGCCGCGTCGCCGAGATCGCCCGACCGCGGCCGCAGCGCGATCTGCCCCATGTGGCTGACGTCGAAAAGGCCCGCCGCCGCCCGGGTGTGCAGATGCTCCTTCATGACGCCGGCCGGGTACTGCACCGGCATGTCGTAGCCGGCGAAGGGCACCATCCGCGCCCCGAGTCCCACATGCAGCGCGTGCAGCGGCGTCTGGCGTAGCTCGCTCAATGGCCCCTCCTCCGCAGGCGCGCGAACCAACTCTAGGAAGGCCCCCGCCCCTCCGCAAGCGTCCGGGACGGCTTGCCACCGCCCGGCGATCCGGGGCAGCATGCCCCCGTCGCCCGCCTGACGGAGAGCCCCCGCGTGAAATGGTCCGCCAAGCTCGGCCGCTTCGCCGGGATCGACGTTTACGTCCACGTCACCTTCTTCCTGCTGCTGATCTGGGTGGCCTGGCGCTACTGGACCATCACCGGCACGCCGGCGGGGGTCGCCTCCGGCCTCACCCTCATCCTCCTCCTCTTCCTCTGCGTCGTCCTGCACGAATACGGCCACGCGCTCACCGCCCGCCGTTTCGGCATCGGCACCCGCAGCATCACCCTCCTGCCCATCGGCGGCCTCGCGCTGCTCGAGTCGATGCCGAAGGACCCGCGCCAGGAGATCATCGTCGCCCTCGCCGGCCCGGCGGTCAATTTCACCATCGCCGCCATCCTCTACCTCGTGGTCACCGCCACCGGCCGCCCCGACGCGATCTTCAGCGTCAACGACAGCCTGCTGCCGACCCTCGTCGTCGCGAACCTCATGCTCGCGCTCTTCAACCTCCTTCCCGCCTTCCCCATGGACGGCGGCCGCATCCTGCGCGCCGCGCTCGCCATGCGCATGGACCGGGTACGCGCCACCCGGCTCGCCGCCCGCATCGGCCAGGGGCTGGCCGTCGTCCTCGGCGTGATCGGCCTCCTGCGGGGCAACCCTTTCCTCATCCTGATCGCCGCCTTCGTCTGGATCGGCGCCGGCGCCGAGGCGGGCGCGGCCGCCACCGACGACACCCTCGCCCGCCAGCCCGCCGGCCGCGCCATGATCACCGACTTCCACACCCTCGCCCCCGGCGATCCGCTGTCGCACGCCGTCGAACTTACGCTGTCCGGCACGCAGAAGGATTTCCCCGTCCTCGACGGCGAAAGCATCGCCGGCGTCCTCACCCAGCCCGCCCTCCTCCGCGGCCTGCGCGACTCGGGCGCTTCCGGCCGCGTCGAAGCGGTCATGGCTCCCGCCCGCACCGCCGACGTCTCCGCCTCGCTCGCCGAGCTTCTCGAGACCGTCCAGGCCTCCGACGCGCGCCTTGTCTGCATCACCCGCGCCGGCCGTCTCGCCGGCATCGTCGACCTCGACAACATCGCCGAGTTCCTGCGCATTCGGCAGGCCCTCTCCGGCCCGCCCTCAGGCCGCTGACGTGCACGAGATCCTCACCGCCGCCGAGATGGGCCAGGCCGACCGCGCCGCCATCGCCGCGGGCACCCCTGGGATGACCCTGATGGAAGCCGCCGGTCGCGCCGTGGCCGACGCCGCCGCCGCCCTCGCCCCCGCCGGGCCCATCCTCGTCCTCGCCGGTCCCGGCAACAACGGCGGCGACGGCTTCGTCGCCGCCCGCCGCCTCATGGCCGCCGGCCGCGATGTCAGCGTCGCCCTCCTCGGCGACCCCGCCCGACTCCGCGGCGACGCCGCCACCGCCTTTCACCGCTGGCCCGGTCCGACCACGCCCGCCGGCCTGCCGCTGCCGCCCGCCGCCCTCGTCATCGACGCCCTCTTCGGCGCCGGCCTCGACCGCGGGATCACCGGCCCCGCCGCCGATCTCGTCGCGGCGATGAACGCCGGCCCCGCCCCCGTCCTCGCCGTGGACCTCCCCTCGGGGCTGCATGCCGACACCGGCCTGCCGCTCGGCCCCACGGTCCGCGCCGCCGCCACCGTCACCTTCTTCCGCAAGAAGCCAGCGCACCTCCTCTACCCCGGCCGCGCCCTCTGCGGCCGCCTGACACTCGTGCAGATCGGCATCCCCGACGCCGTCCTCGCCGCAATCGCGCCGCAGGCCTTCGAGAACGGTCCCGCCCTCTGGTCGCACGCGTACCGCCCGCCTGCGCCCGAGGATCACAAGTTTCGCCGCGGCCACGCCCTCGTCGTCTCCGGCCCCATGGCGCGCACCGGCGCCGCCCGCCTCGCCGCGGGCGCGGCACTTCGCGCCGGCGCCGGCCTCGTGACGCTCGCGAGCCCCGCCTCCGCCCTTTTGGTCAACGCCGCGCACCTGACCGCCGTCATGCTCGCCGGCATCGACGGCCCCGAGGATCTCGCGGCAAGGCTCGCCGACCCCCGCCTCACCGCCGCACTGCTCGGCCCCGCCCTCGGCACCGGCGCACCCGAGCGCGCGCTCGTCGCCGCGGCCCTCGCCGCACCCCCCGCCCTCGTCCTCGACGCCGACGCCCTCACCATCTGCTCCGAAGACCCCGCCCCTCTCTTCGCAGCCATCGAGGCCCGCCCGGCCCCGGTCGTCCTCACCCCCCACGACGGCGAGTTCGCCCGCCTCTTCCCCGACCTCACCGACCTGCCCAAACCCGCCCGCGCCCGCGCCGCCGCCGCCCGCTCCGGCGCCGTCGTCATCCTCAAGGGCGCCGACACCGTCGATCGCCGCGCCCGACGGCCGCCTCGCCATCAACGCCAACGCCCCGCCCTGGCTCGCCACCGCCGGCTCCGGCGACGTCCTCGCCGGCATCGCCACCGGCCTTCTCGCCCAGGGCCTCCCCGCCTTCGAGGCCGCCGCCGCCGCCGTCTGGCTGCACGGCGCCGCCGGCACGCAAGCCGGCCCCGGCCTCACCGCCGAGGACCTCGGCCCCGCCCTGCGTCCGGTGCTGCGCGACCTGTGGCGAGTGAGATGAACCCGGCCACCCGCGCGCCGCTCGGCACAAAACCCGTGCATACGTTGTGCATCAGGATCGTCGCGCTGTCCCCGGTATTGCGAGCAAAAATCCCGCCGGGCTTTCGCGCCTCAGATCACCCGCCGCGGCCCGCGAACAGACCGGCATCGCGATCCTTCCCGCCGTCCAGCTCCGTTGCGATGATCTCCGATGCGATCCGCGAAAAGGTGATCCCGTTGCCCCCGTAGCCCATGACGGCGTGGATCCGCGGTCGGCGCGGCAGCCGCCGGATGATCGGCAATCCCGTCGCCGTGGCGCCGAACGCCCCGGCCCAGGCGAACTCCGGCGTGGTGTCGAGCCCCGGCATCAGCCGCTTCAGCTTGCGAACGATCGCTTCCGTCTTGGCCTCGATCATCGCGTCCCGCGCCGCCTCGTCGCTGAACGCCTCGTCCTCCCCGCCGCAGACGACCCGCCCGTCGGCGGTCGCCCTCAGATAGAGATACGGGTCCGACGCCTCCCAGATCAGCGCCTCGTGCGGCCAGAGGTTGCGCTTCTGCGGCTTCGTCGCGATCGCCCATGTCGAGATGACCTGGTGGCCCTCGGCCGGCACGATCGAGGCAAGCTCATAGCCCGTGGCGAGGACCACATGCCCGGCCGAGATCACCGGCCCGCCCTCCGTCGCCACTTCGACCCCGTCGCCGGTGTGCACGAACCCCGTCGCCTCCGTCGGCGCATAGAGCCGCGCGCCCCGCTCCTGCGCCGCGCGCAGAAGCCCCGCGGTCAGCTTGCGCGGATCGAGCACGAGGTTGTCGTGGCTCACCACCGCGCCGTCCCGGTCGAGCCCGTATTCCGCCTTCAGCGCCCCGCGCGTCAGGTAGCTCGCGTGAATTCCCGCCGCCCGCCGCCGCGCCGCCTCCTCCCGAAGCTCCGCCGGCCCAAGCACGTCGCCGGCCAGATAGAGCGACCGCCGGAGCCCGAGGTCGCAGCGCAGCCCCAACTCGGCAATCCGCGCCTTCAGATTGAAGACCGCCAGCCGCGACCGCCGCCACGCCGCCTCCGCCGCATCGTTCCCGATGGCGGCGGCGAGCCTGACCAGCGGCTGATCGATCTCGAACTGCACCAGCGCCGTGGTCGCCGCCGTCGAGCCGAGCACTGCCCCGCGCCGGTCGATCATCACCACCGCATGCCCGGCGGCGCTCAGCGCCTCCGCCACCATCGCCCCCGAGATCCCCATCCCGACGACCAGCACGCCGGCGCGGATGTCACGCGTGAGGCGCGCCACCGGTACGCGCGGGGCGCGGTAAGCGCGTCCAGACCGGCCGGCCGGTCCGGAGATCGAGTTGCCCGGCTCACGCAGCGGCTCGACTGCGTACAGCATGCATCTTCAAGGGTCCCCCGGCGACACACGCCGCCCCCGCAAACCTGCGGTGGCGCCTTTGGTTGCGTGCGCTCAGCGCGGGATGCGAAGACGACCTGGGCGTTCCGCGAGCGGCTGATCCGG
>CAWJOI010000015.1:0-153703 GCA_963844375.1 uncultured Alphaproteobacteria bacterium
GGAGGAGGAAGCGGAAGAACGAGACCCCGCCGGCGCGGTCGTGCTCGATCCAGAACTCTCCGCCGTGCCGCTCGGCGATGTCGCGCACGGTGAGCGGAGGCCGGCGCCGGTCTGCATCGGCTCGCTCTGCAGGCTGCGCAGGGCGTCGGGGCTGGCGTCCTGTGCCGACCAGGCGAGATCGAGGCAGGCGCGGCCGCCGGAAACGGCGAGGCGGAGGCGCAGCTCGGGTCGGGCGGACAGGGCGACGAGATGGCCGGCGAGGAACGACAGCGCCTGGATGAGGGCGAAGCTGTCGATGCTGAGCCAGAGCGAGCGGTCGGTCGCCTCGATCGTGACCGGCTGGCCGTGGTCCGCCTCGATCCGGCGCCGGGCGGCGTCGAGGAGGTCGGCGCCGAGCATGTCCTGCAGCGGCCAGCGGGTCATCAGGTCCTGCGAGGTGGTGGTGGCGTATGCGGCGAGGCGGGCGCCGAGGGCGGTCACCTCGTCGCGCACCACCTTGCCGAACTGGTCGCGGCCCGGGGCGTCGAGGTCGGGGTCGTCGAGCACGTCGAGCGCCACCTGCATGGTCGCGAGCGACGCCCTGCCCGCCTCGATGTGCTCGAGCAGCTGCCGGTCGCGCCGGGTGTGCATCTCGTAGTCGTCGGTGATGTCGTCGAGGAGGAGGACGTAGCCGGTCGGGGCGGCGGTCTCGGCAGCGGCGGGTCGCACGGGCGCGAGGTTCACCCGCAGCAGGTGGCCGGCGGGCGTGCTGGTCACGAAGCGCCCCGAGGCGCTGGCCGCGCCGCTGGCGATGCGCTGCTCGACGGTTTCGAGCGCGTGGGCGATCAGCGCGCGGTCGATCACGCCATGGATCGAGCGGCCGAGGCCGATGAGCTCCGCCCCGCCCGCCGGCGCGCGCGAGAGGCGGCGGAAGAGCTGGCGGGCGCGCTCGTTGTAGAGGAGGATCCGGCCGTCGAGGTTGCAGACCACCACGCTCTGGTCGAGCTCCGCCATCAGGGCGCCGAGCTGGTCGCGCTGCTCGGCCACGTTGCGGCTCGCCTCGGCCACCAGCCGGGCCATGTCCTGCTGCAGCGCGCGCCGCTGCTGCGCGAGGCCGTTGATCGCCGCGGAGAGCGCGCGCGCCGACGCGTTGCCTGACGCGGGCAGCTCGGGCGCCGTGGCGTCGCCGACCAGCACCCGGGTCGCGTCCGCCAGCCGGGCCGGCGTGGCGACGTAGGCTTGGTGGAGCCGGTGAGCCGCCCAGGCCGCCAGAACCGCGGCGACCAGCCACCAGAGGACCGGCAGCATGCCGTGGGTCGCCACCAGGGGATCGAGCGCGCCGGCGAGCGCCGCGCGCTGCCCGGGGTTCAGCGTCAGGCGGAAGAGCACGCCGCCGAGCACCAGCCAGAGGCCGAGCGCCAGGCCCGGCAGGAGCATCGCCATGAGCAGGCGGCGGTCGAGTTTCACGACAGGAGGTCCCGGACCTTCTGCACCAGGTCGCGGGTCGAGAACGGCTTGGTGACGTAGGCGTCGACGCCGACGCCCATGCCGCGCGCCATGTCGGTCTCGCGGCCCTTGGCGGTCAGCATCAGGATGCGGGTGTCGCGCACCTCGGCGTCGGCGCGCACCGCCTCGCAGACCTCGAAGCCCGTCATCCGCGGCATGTTCGCGTCGAGGAGCACCAGCTGCGGCCGTGCGTTGCGGATGGCCTCCAGGGCCTCCTGGCCGTCGCGCGCCACCAGGACCTCGTACCCCTCGCGCTTCATCATGTACTCGAGCGACACGACGATGTTGGGCTCGTCGTCGGCCACCAGGATCTTCGCGCTCATGGCGTTCCTCCTTGCGTCGTCCCGAAGGGGAGGCGGAAGGCAAAGCATGCGCCGCCTCCGGGGTTCGAACTCCAGCCACATGGAGCCTCCGAAGTGATCGACGATCTGCCGGCTGATCGGAAGCCCGAGGCCGGTCCCGCCGGGGCGGGACAGCGCGTCGCCCCCCTGGCGGAACTTCTCGAAGACGTTGGCGCGGTCGGCGGGGGGGACCCCCGGTCCGTTGTCGCGCACCTCGACGACGATGCCGTCGCCCTCGCAGCGCAGGGCGACGTCGACCCGTCCGCCCTTCTCGGGGACGAACTTGGACGCGTTGGACAGGAGGTTGACCATGACCTGCATCAGCCGGTCCGCATCGGCCCGGACGGGCGGAACGCCGTCGGGGAGCGACAGCTCCACCCGGGTGCCGCGCTCGCGGAAGAGCTCGGAGGTGGTCGCCACGGCGTTCTCCACCAGGGCGCGCATGTCGACGTCGGCGCTGTGCCACTCGGCGAGGCCCGACTCGATCTTGGCCATGTCGAGCACCTGGTTGACGAGCCTGCCCAGCCGCTCGCTCTCGGAGACGACGATCTGGAGGAACTTCGCGCGCTGGGCCGCGTCCATCTCGGGCGCGTCCAGCATCAGTTCCGAGAGGGCGCGGATGGAGGTGAGCGGCGTGCGCAGCTCGTGGGTCACCGAGGAGACGAAGTCGTCCTTGAGCTGGTCGAGGCTCTTCAGCTGCTCGTTCGCGGCGCGGAGTTCGGCGGTGGCCACCTCGAGCGAGGTCGACTTCTCCTCGAGGGCGCGCGCGTAGACGCGGAGCTGCGAGGTCTCCTGCAGGATTTCGATCACGTCATCCACGGCCAGCGGTTCCTCCTGCGCGACGGACGCGATCATCACCCGGGCCGAGGCGCTGCCCACGGCGCCGGCGACCTGCCGCTCGACGCGGTCCACCAGACGGGCGTCGGCGACGAGGTCGTCGACCCCGGCCACGCCGGTCTCGCGGGCGTGCTCCTCGAACAGCGACCGCGCCCGGCTCGGGCCGAGGAGGCGGCTCGCGAGCGCGGAGAGGTCTTCGAGGCGGGCGCGCCCCCGCCAGAAGATCGGCGCGATGCCGCCGCCCGCGGAGCGATCCCGCTCGAACACGTCGACGAAGAGGAGCGCCTGGCTCGCCTCGCGCGCCTCGGGCTGCCGCCAGAGCGAAAGGCCGACATAGAGGGCGACGTTGACCAGGAGGCTCCAGAACAGCGACTGGGTGAGGTTGTCGAGCCCCACGAGGCCGAAGAGCTGTTCCGGCGCCAGGAACGCGATGCCGAAGGGGCCGTTCTCGATGAACCCGTCCGGCATCCAGCCCGACCGCGCCACCGAGGGCAGCATCAGGGTGTAGACCCAGACGGCGAAGCCGCCGAGGAGCCCGCCCAGCGCACCGATGCGCGTGCCGCCGCGCCAGTACATGCCGCCGAAGAGGGCCGGGGCGAACTGGGCGACCGCGGCGAAGCTGATCAGGCCGATGCTGACCAGGGCGTAGGCTTCGCCGGCGATGCGGAAGTAGAGGTAGCCGAGCATCAGCACGGCGACGATGGCGGCGCGGCGGATGTTGAGGAGGAGGCGCGTCAGGTCGCCGCTGGCGCGGCGGCCGAACGCCGGGAGGCGCAGCAGCGCCGGCATCACCAGGTCGTTGCAGACCATGGTGGCGATGGCGACGGTCTCGACGATCAGCATGCCGGTGGCCGCGGACAGGCCGCCGACGTAGGCGAAGAGCGCCAGCGCCGGCGCGCCATGGGCGAGCGGCAGCGACAGCACGAAGGTCTCGGCGTCCATCCGCCCCGGGCCGAAGAGCACCAGCCCGCCGATGGCGATGGGCAGGACGAAGACGTTGATGAGCAGGAGATAGCCGGGGAAGACCCAGGCGGCCCGGCGCAGGTGCCGCTCGTCGACGCATTCGACGACCATCATCTGGAACTGCCGGGGCAGGAGCAGCACCGAGAACATGGCGAGCATGGTCAGTGCGAACCACTGGGCGAAGCCGAAGGACGTGGCGCCCTCCGCGCCGCCGAGGCGGAGCAGGGAGCGCAGTTCGGGGAAGGCCTGGGCGCGCGCCCAGATGTCGGCCATGCCGTCGAAGAGGCCCCAGGTGACGAAGGCGCCGACGGCGAGGAAGGCGACGAGCTTGACCACCGACTCGAAGGCGACGGCGGCGACCATGCCCTCGTGCCGCTCGGCGCTGTCGAGGTGGCGGGTGCCGAACATCATGGTGAACGCGGCCAGCGCCAGCGCCACGAAGAGCGTCCCGTCGCGCCACCAGGCGGGCGTTGCCGCGGCGGGCGCCGCGGGGCCGGCGGTGAGGAGGTGGTAGCCGGCGGAGACGGCCTTCAGCTGCAGCGCGATGTAGGGGACGATGCCGATGACGGTGATCAGCGTCACCAGCGCCGCGAGCAGCCGGCTCTTGCCGTAGCGGCTGGCGATGAAGTCGGCGATGGTGGTGATCCGGTAGGTCTGGGCGATGCGGATCATCTTGCGCACGACGAGCCAGGCGAGGAGCATCGCCAGCATCGGCCCGAGGTAGATGGGCAGGAACCAGACGCCGGAGGCCGCCGCCCGGCCGACGCTGCCGAAGTAGGTCCAGGCGGAGCAGTAGACCCCGAGCGAGAGGGCGTAGATCCAGCCGCTGGCGATCACCGAGCGGCCGCGGGCGGCGCGGCGGTCGCCGTAGGCGGCGATGACGAAGAGGAGCAGCAGGTAGCCGGAGGAGACCGCGATGACGAGCGGCGGGGAGATCATGGGTCTGCCGTGCCGGATTGGGTCGGCGTGTCTTCGGCCGGCGGCGAACGGCGATCGGGCGGGCGGCGTTCGATGGCCCAGGCCAGGAGGCCGATGAGGAGGGCCCAGATGGCGAAGAGGGCGACGGGGAGGAGCGGCAGGCCGAGCACCGTCGCGTCGCGGTCGAAGATGATGAGAAGCGGGAAGTTGAACAGGACCATGCCGGCGGCGAAGAGCGCCAGCAGCACCTGCGGGCCCGGGCCGCGGTGGGAGCGGCGGGGTCTCATGCGATCTCCGGTTGATCTGCTCGCGCGCCTCGGGCGGCGGCCATCCCATTGGAACAGCGGGAAAAATCCGGGCTGGAAGGCGGCTGGAATCCGGCTGGAATCCGGCTTGCCACTTTTTGACGGGCTGTTAACGCGAGGTGATCACACGCAGGCCGTATCACAGCGAGTCCAGCCCGTAGTGCCAGCTGAGCCAGGCCTTGAACTGCCGCACGATGGCGAGCGATTCCTTCAGCGATTGCCGCTCGAGGGCGCCCAGATCGGCGAGGCGGACGCTGTTGTCGGGGACGCGGCCGTCGGCCATCTGGCGGAGGTTGTTCGCCAGCTTCAGGCCGATCAGGAAGTGGAGCGCCTCGATCAGCCTCAGCGCCAGCGGCTCCTCGAACCGCTCCGCCGCGACGAGCGCGTGCAGACGGTCGGCGGTGCCGTGCGTCCGGAATCCGGTACTGCAGCGACAGGACCCTGACCCCGTGCACGATGGGGAAGATCCCGAGCTTCTTGATGTCGATCTCCGCCGCCTTGCGACCGATCAGCCCCGGCAGCCGGGTCCACCAGGCCGCGCCGAACTGGTCCACGGCCCTTGCGAACCGCGCATAGAAAACGAAGCTGTCGAAAAGCACCTCGTCGACGTAGTTGCGGGCGTCTTCCAGCAGCCGCGCGTCCCCGGCCACGGCCGTCGCGTCGAGAAAGATCGCCAGGTTCATCGGACCTTCCGGGTCGTCGCCATGGATCCAGTCGCGGATCGCGTTCCGGAACGCGCCGAGGTGCTTGCGCCACCGGGGCCGGCTCAGCATGATCCCGCCGGGGCAGGGCGGATAGCCGAACTCGATCAGCGCTGCGGTGAAGGCCTCGGTCACGGCCTCCACCCCGTCCGCGGCGAAGCCGTCGCGCAGCAGCAGCCCGTTGTCCTGGTCGGTCTTGATGATCTGTTCGCCGCGGCCCTCGCTGCCCATGACGATGAGGCAGCTGTTCTCGCGCAGCGCCTGGGGCGCGACCAGCTCCCAGAGGCGGGAGAAGACCTGCCGGTTCAGTTCGCTGACGAGGGCGGCGATGACGTCGACGCGCACGCCGTCGTGGTGCAACACCCGCACGAGGTCCTCGATCTGCAGGGCCGCGGCGCGGAGCTCGCTCACGTCGGACGCCTCGGCCACCTGCAGCGAGATCAGGTGCGAGTTGTTCGCCACGAACGCCATCAGCTCGAGCTGGCCGAGGATGCCGATCACCGTCTCGCCCTCGCGCACCACCACCCGGTGGATGCGGTGCCGCAGCATCAGCAGCATGGCGTCGAAGAGCTCGTCGTCGACCGACACCGACCAGGTGTCGAAGGTCGCGACCTCGCGCACGGCAAGCTCCGAAGGTGGCTCGGGCCGGAGCAGGGCGTCGCGCAGGTTGGTGGTGGTGAAGATCCCGATGCGCGCGCCGTCGCGGACGAGGGCGTCGCCGAGGCCGCGCTCCGAGAGCTCGCGGCAGAGCGTGACGAGGTCGGTGGCGCCGTCGACGAAGAACGGCTTGCGCACGTAGGCGTCGCCGACCCGCGAGGCCATCAGGGACACGATCTCCCGGCGTTCGCGCGGCACGCTTCCGGCCCGCCCCGGAGGGGGCGGGCCGGCTTGGTTCTCGAGGTCGCGTGCGTTCGTCACGCCGGTTCCCTCTCGTGTTGCGGTCAGTGCCCGGAGGCCTGCGCCGCGCCGATGCCCGTCTCGGAGCGCACCTGCTGCGCGGCGAAGCCGGCCCGGTCGATGCGCGCCCTCGGGCCGCGGTCGGTGATCGAGAAGAACCAGATCCCGACGAAGGCGAGCGTCATCGAGAAGAGCGCCGGGGAGGTGTAGGGGAACGGCGCCGAGCCGACGGGGTTGCCGAGGGTGGCTTCCCATACCGAGGGCGACAGGATGGTCAGCGCCACCGACGAGACCAGTCCGAGGAAGCCGCCGATCACAGCACCCCGGGTGGTGCAGTCCTTCCACAGCACGGACATGAACAGCACCGGGAAGTTCGCCGAGGCCGCCACCGCGAACGCCAGCGAGACCATGAAGGCGATGTTCTGCTTCTCGAACAGGATGCCGAGCAGCACCGCAACCACGCCGAGGCACAGCGTCGCGATCCGCGACACCTTCAGCTCGGCGAGGCTGTCGGCCTTCCCGCCCTTGAACACGGTCGAGTAGAGGTCGTGGCTGACCGCCGAGGCGCCCGACAGCGTCAGACCCGCCACCACCGCTAGGATGGTCGCAAAGGCCACCGCCGAGATGAAGCCGAGAAAGATGTTGCCGCCGACCGCGCCCGCAAGATGCACCGCCGCCATGTTGTTGCCGCCGACCAGCGCGCCGTCGGGGCCGAGGAAGCCCGGGTTGGTCAGCACGAAGGTGATCGCCCCGAAGCCGATGATGAAGGTCAGCAGGTAGAAGTAGCCGATCCAGCCGGTCGCCCACATCACCGACTTGCGCGCTTCCTTGGCGCTCGGCACGGTGAAGAAGCGCATCAGGATATGCGGCAGGCCGGCGGTCCCGAACATCAGCGCCATGCCGAACGAGATGGCGGATATCGGGTCCTTGATGAAACTGCCCGGTCCCATGATAGACAGCCCCTTCTGGAGCGCTTCCTCCGGCGTATCCCCCGACGTTTCGGCCAGGTTGACCTTGACGTCGACCGCGCCCTGGAACAGCGCCTCGGGGCTGAAACCATAGCGCCACATCACCATGAACGCCATGAACGTCGCGCCGGACAAGAGCAGGCAGGCCTTGATGATCTGCACCCAGGTGGTGGCGGTCATGCCGCCGAAGAGCACGTAGATCATCATCAGCGCGCCGACGATGACGACGGCGATCCAGTAGTCGAGGCCGAAGAGGAGCTTGATCAGCTGCCCGGCGCCGACCATCTGCGCGATGAGGTAGAAGGCCACGACGACCAGCGTGCCGGATGCCGCGAAGACGCGCACCGGGGTCTGGGCGAAGCGGAAGGCGGCCACGTCGGCGAAGGTGAACTTGCCGAGGTTGCGCAGGCGTTCGGCCATGAGGAAGGTGATCACCGGCCAGCCGACGAGAAAGCCGATCGAGTAGATCAGCCCGTCATAGCCCGAGATCATCACCGCGGCGGAGATGCCGAGGAACGAGGCGGCGGACATGTAGTCGCCGGCGATGGCGAGGCCGTTCTGGAAGCCGGTGATGCCGCCGCCCGCGGTGTAGAAGTCGGCCGCCGACTTGGTCCGCGACGCCGCCCATTTGGTGATGAAGAGGGTTCCGATGACGAAGAGGCCGAAGATGCCGATGGCGGTCCAGTTGGTGGCCTGCTTCTCGGTGGCCGCGATGGTGTCGGCCGCCAGAACCGTCGTCGGCAGCGTGGCCAGCAGGGCGAAGCACGCCGCCTGCCAGAGCCTGTTGTGAGCGAAGGTCATTTCAGCGCCTCCCGCTTGACCTTCTCGGACAGGTCGTCGAATTCGCTGTTGGCGCGCCGCACGTAGTAGGCGGTGACCGCGATGGTGAACAGGATCACGCCGAACCCGATCGGAATGCCCCATGTCATGACGCCGTCCCCGATCGGGGCGGCCAGGATGTCCTTCTTGAACGCGACGAGGAGGATGAAGCCGTAGTAGACGATCATCATCGCCCACGTCAGCGTCCAGCCGAGCCGCGTTCGCTTCGATTTCAGCAGTTGGTAGTTCGGGTCCGCCAAGATGCGATCTTCAAGTGCGGTGGTGGCCATTGGATATCCTTCCCTTGAGCCAGTCAGAGCTTTGTCGTTACTGCACTGCAATTGTCGTCCCGGCGCGGCTGACCGCCGCGCCTTTGCCGGCGGTCAGTCGCGGTTCATCCGGTTGGCGATCAGGTCCTCGACCACGGCCGGCTCGGCCAGCGTCGAGGTGTCGCCGAGGGCGCCGAAGTCGTTCTCGGCGATCTTGCGCAGGATGCGGCGCATGATCTTGCCGGAGCGGGTCTTGGGCAGGCCGGGCGCCCACTGGATGAGGTCGGGGGCGGCGATGGGCCCGATCTCGGTGCGGACCCAGTTGCGCAGTTCGGTCCTGAGCGCGTCGGACGGGGTCTCGCCCTGCATGAGGGTGACGTAGCAGTAGATGCCCTGGCCCTTCAGCGGGTGCGGGTAGCCGACCACCGCCGCCTCGGAGACCTTCTCGTGCGCGACGAGGGCGGATTCCACTTCCGCGGTGCCCATGCGGTGGCCGGAGACGTTGATCACGTCGTCGACCCGGCCGGTGATCCAGTAGTAGCCGTCGGCGTCCCGCCGGCAGCCGTCGCCGGTGAAGTAGGTGCCCTTGTACTGGCTGAAGTAGGTCTCGGCGAAGCGGGCGTGGTCGCCCCAGATGGTGCGCATCTGGCCCGGCCAGCTGTCGCGGATCGCGAGGACCCCTTCGCAGGCGGTCTCGGTGATCTCCACGCCGGTCTGCGGGTCGAGCACCATGGGCTCCACGCCGAAGAACGGCAGCGTGGCCGACCCCGGCTTGGCCTCGATGGCGCCCGGGAGCGGGGTGATCAGGGCGCCGCCGGTCTCGGTCTGCCACCAGGTGTCGACGATGGGGCAGCGGCCCTTGCCGATGACCTCGTCGTACCATTTCCAGGCCTCGGGGTTGATCGGCTCGCCGACCGAGCCGAGGATCCGGAGCGACGAGAGGTCGTGCTTCTCGGGCCACTCCTTGCCCTGCCCCATCAGCGCGCGGATGGCGGTGGGGGCGGTGTAGAAGATGTTGACCTTGTGCTTGGCGCAGACCGCCCAGAAGCGGCCGGCGTCGGGGTATGTCGGCACGCCCTCGAACATCAGCGTGGTCGCGCCGTTGGCGAGCGGGCCGTAGACGATGTAGCTGTGGCCGGTCACCCAGCCGACGTCGGCGGTGCACCAGTAGATGTCGCCGGGGCGATAGTCGAAGACGAGTTCGTGGGTCATCGCGGCGTAGAGGAGATAGCCGCCGGTGGTGTGGACCACCCCCTTCGGCTTGCCGGTGGAGCCGGAGGTGTAGAGGATGAAGAGCGGGTCCTCGGCGCTCATCGGCTCGGGCGGGCAGTCGGCGGGGACGTCCGCCGCGAGTTCGTGCAGCCAGTGGTCGCGGCCGGTTTCCCAGGCGACCTCGCCGCCGGTGTGGCGAACCACGAGGCATTTGACCTCGTGCGGGCAGTGCAGCAGCGCCTTGTTGACGTTGGTCTTGAGCGCCGTGACCTTGCCGCCGCGGGGCGCCTCGTCGGCGGTGATCACCGTGCGCGCGTCGCAGTCGTTGATGCGGTTGGCGAGCGCGTCCGGGGAGAAGCCGGCGAAGACGATGGAATGGATGGCGCCGATGCGGGCGCAGGCGAGCATGGCGAAGGCGGCCTCGGGGATCATCGGCAGGTAGATGACGACGCGGTCGCCCTTGCCGACGCCGAGGCCCTTGAGCACGTTGGCCATGCGGCCGACTTCGGCGTGAAGCTCGCGGTAGGTGATGTGCCGGGCCGGCTTGGCGGGGTCGTCGGGCTCCCAGAGGATGGCGGTCTGGTCGCCGCGCTCGGCGAGGTGGCGGTCGACGCAGTTGACCGAGGCGTTGAGGATGCCGTCCTCGAACCAGCGGATCGAGACGTCGGGCCAGGCGAAGGTGGCGTTCTTGGCCCGGGTGTAGGGGGTCATCCACTCCAGCCGCTTGCCCTGCTCGGCCCAGAAGGCCTCGGGGTCGGCGATGGAGGCGGCGTACATCTCCCGATACTTCGCCGCATCGATGTGGGCCGTCGCGGCAAGTCCGGCCGGAATCGGCACCGCGCCGTTCACTGCAACCTGTTGGTCTTCGCTTGCGAGCATTTCCGCGTCCTCCCAATGGGTTCGGCATCTCCCGGTCCGGATCTCGAAGCCCTGACGGGAGCGCCCTGGGGCTGGATGTACGCCCCCGTTGTCAGCAACGCAACATATCATTGATTTTATTGAATATATCAGTCAATGATTTGATCCCTTGACCAGGCAATCTGTAAATCATTTACACTTGGCGAACGGGGAGCGAGGAACGGAGCGAGCAAAATGCCCAAGTCCATTCTGGGAACGCGCATCCGGGAGCGCCGCCGCGCCATGGGGGTGACGCAGGCCGAAATGTCCCGGCGCATAGGGATTTCGGCGTCGTACCTCAACCTGATCGAGCGCAACAAGCGCGGGATCGCCGGCCCGCTGCTGCGCCGGGCCGCCACGGCGCTCGAGCTCAGGCTCGACGAACTCGACGACGCCGCCGAGCGGCGGCTGCTGGAGACGCTCGATGAGATTTCCGCCGCTCCGGACATCGCCGCGCTCGGTATCGAGAAGGCGAGCGCGGGCGAACTGATCGGCCGCTACCCCGGCTGGGCGCGCGCGCTGGGGGCGCTGGCGCGCTCCGAGCGCGCCGCCACCATGGAGGTCCAGGCGCTTTCGGACCGGATGACCCACGACACGTTCCTGGTCGAATCGGTGCATCGGATGCTGACCCGGGTCGCCGCGATCCGTTCGGCTGCGGAGATCCTCACCGAGTATCCCGACGCGCCCGCCGACCGGCGGGACCAGTTCCTCGGAATCGTCAGCGACGAGAGCCGGGTTCTCACCGATGTCTGCGAGGCCCTGTCCGCCTATTTCGACAAGGCCAGGGAGAGCAATCGCTCGCTGACCCCGCTCGACGAGGTGGAAGCGCTGTTCGAGGCCCGCGACAACCACTTCGACTCCATCGAGCTGGAGGCGGCAAGCCTCACCGGGCTGCTCGACGACGGCACCCCGGCGCCCCGCCGCGCGCTGGCGCGTGCGCTGGCGGCCGAGCGGCTGGGTCCGCTGATCGACGCGATCATCGCCGGCCAGCCCGAGATCCAGACGACGCGGGCGCGCGATCGGGCGCGGGCCGCGCTTCTGGACTATGCGACCGGCGCGATCCTGGCGCCGATGCCGGCGTTTCGCCCGCGGGCGGCGGCGCTCCGCTACGACATCGAGGCGCTCGCCGCGAGTTTCGCGCTGGAAGTGGAGACGGTCTGCCAGCGGCTGGTGGCCCTCTCGGGCGAGGGAACGCCGCGTTTCGGCTATTTCCGCGCCAACGCGGCCGGCACGATCGTCGAGCGGCGCGGGCTGCCGCGCCTGGTCGCGCCGCGCTATGCCCCGGCCTGTCCGCTCTGGGTGCTCTACCGCGCCCAGCAGTCGCCGGAGGCGGTCATCCGCCAGCGTGCGCTCTTCGCCAATGGCGACCGCTTCGTGTTCCTCGCCCGGGCGCACATCACCGGCCCGACCGGCTTCGGCAAGCCGCGCCACTACCTGACCGACATGCTGGCGATGACCGAGGCCGACGCGGGCCTGACCGTCTACGCGCCGGAACACGGCGTCCCGGTCGAGGAGGTCGGCCCCGCCTGCCGCATCTGCCCGCGCACCACCTGCCCGCAGCGCGTCGACGATCTCATGTCCACCTGAGGCCCAGGGTTCCCTTGCAGCCAACGGTGCGCTATCCCTGAGCGTCAGGGCATGAGATCCGCGACAGGCGGACGGTTTTGGGGAGCTGGGCGAGGCGATGGGCCTTCGCGTTCAACTGGTCGAGGACGAACCCAACATCGTCGTGACGCTCACCTACCTGCTGGAGCGCGCGGGATTTGACGTCTCCACCACGACGGACGGTGAGACGGCGCTGAACGCGGCGCTGGCGGCACCCCCGGACGTGATGATCCTCGACGTGGCGCTTCCGGTGCTGAGCGGGATCGAGGTCCTGCGCCAGTTGCGCGCCGACGCGCGTGGCCGACACGTTCCGGTCGTCATGCTGACGGCCAAGGGGCGGAAGACGGATCGCGAGTCCGCCATCGGCAGCGGGGCCGACATCTACCTGACCAAGCCGTTTTCGAACGCCGAGCTGATCGCCGCGGTCCGCGGCCTGGCCGGCGTCGGATCCGTTTGACCGATCCGTGGTAAGCGACTAGTCACACGCAGCGGTTAAATCGGACGCACTCGACATGTCCGACGGTCGCCGCGAGTTGAGTTGTATGTGCGAGCGTCGTGCATTACGCCCCTGAGAAGTGAGTTCCCGCGCCGCATCGGAGTACGGGTTAAATGGAACACGCCGCCACGCCAGCGCTGCATGCGCTGGCAACAACACACCTCCCGGTCTTCATCACGCAGCCCGGCCAGTCCGACTGGCTCATGACCGCCATGGCCGTCTTCGTGGTGGCGATGGTGCTCGTCATCGGCAATCTCTACCTGCGGCTGCACGCCCTGCCCGAGCGCATGTCGCACCGCGCGAACGTGGTGCAGATGGAGATCGTGGCCGTGCTGGCGCTGATCTCGCTCTTCACCCACAACCACATCTTCTGGATCATCGGTCTCCTGCTCGCCTTCATCCGGATTCCCGACTTCTCGGCACCGATGGTCTCGATCGCCCAGTCGCTGGAAAAGCTCTCCGGCCGGTATGACCCAGACCTCCACCCCCGTGTGGAGGACGCGCGAGAAGCCGGAAGCGCCGCCACTGCCGGCGATCGAAGCGCCGGAAGCGAAGGCCTGAGCCATGCTGGAATTGATGCTTTGCTCGCATGCTGACGGTCTTCCCGGACTACCTTTTCCGCCGCTACGTGCAGGGAAAGCGGCTTGGGAAAGAGATCAACCTCTACACGGTGTGGTTCGAGCTTCGCTGGGGGATCGTTGCCTGCCTCGTGCTCACGGTCTCGCTGATCACGATGATCTTCTACTACCACCCGTCGACCAAGAACGTCACGGCGATCTTCCGCAGCGTCACCATCCTTCCCGACGCCTTCGGTCGGGTGGCCGAGGTCTACGTGGACACCAACGAGAGGGTCACGGCCGGCCAGCCGCTGTTCCGGCTCGACGATGCCGAGCAGCGGGCTGCGGTGGAAACGGCCCGGCGGCGCATCGCCGAGGTGGAGGCGGAGACCGTGGTCGCCGAAAGCGAGCTTGCGACTGCGGACGGCCAGATCGCGGAGGCGCGGAGCTCGCTGGCGCAGGCGCAGGAGGAGCTCGACGTCAGGACCGAGCTCAGGAGGCGCAATCCCGACACCGTCGCCCTGCGCGAAATCGAGCGGCTGCAGGTCGTCGTCGACGGCCGTCAGGGCTCGCTCGACGCAGCGCTCGCCAACAAGGCGACGCAGCAGACCCGGATCGCCTCGTCGCTGCCGGCGCAGAAGGCGAGCGCCGAGGCCGCGCTGGCGCAGGCGCAGGTGGAGCTCGACAAGACGCTGATTACGGCCGGCGTGGACGGCATGGTGCAGCAGTTCACGCTGCGCCCCGGCGACGTCGTCAACCCGATCATCCGCACCGGCGGCATCCTCGTTCCCGACGCCTCTCGCGAAGGGCTGGTCGCCGGCTTCGGTCAGATCGAGGCGCAGGTGATGAAGGTCGGCATGATCGCCGAGGCGACCTGCATCGCCAGGCCTTTCGTCGTCCTGCCGATGGTGGTGTCGGAGGTGCAGACCGTGATTGCCGCCGGCCAGATCCGGCCGACCGACCAGCTGATCGACGTCCAGCAGATGGCCCAGCCGGGGACGATCACGGTGTTTCTCGAGCCGCTGTACCAGGGCGAGCTGACCGGGGTACCGCCGGGGAGCAGCTGCATCGCCAACGCCTACACCAACAACCACGATGCGCTTGCCGACCCGGACATCGGCACGGGGCGCTGGCTCTTTCTGCACGTGGTCGACACGGTCGGCCTGGTGCACGCGATGATCCTGCGGATGCAGGCGCTCCTCCTGCCGGTGCAGACCCTGGTGCTCGGCGGCCACTGATCGGGGCCGCCGGCTCCCGGCGCCGCGCCGTGCAGCCGGCGAATGCGGCTGGACAAGCCCTGTGTGGGCTGAAAGATTCGCGCGGGCCGGAGGGAGGCGCATGGCGAACCACCTGCATCAGCGCGACCTGCCGGACGGGCTCGATCTCGGGCCGGTGGTGGCGATCGACACCGAGACCATGGGCCTCCAGCCGGCGCGCGACCGGCTCTGCCTGGTGCAGCTTTCGGCCGGGGACGGCGATGCGCATCTGGTGCAGATCGCTCCCGGGCAGACAGAGGCGCCGAACCTGGCCGCGATGCTGGGGGACGCCGGCACGCTGAAGCTCTTCCACTTCGGCCGGTTCGACATCGCGGTGCTGCTCAACCGCTTCGGCGTGCTGACGGCGCCGGTCTACTGCACCAAGATCGCGTCGCGGCTGGTGCGGACCTACACCGACCGGCACGGGCTGAAGGACCTGACGCGCGATCTGCTGGACGTCGACATCTCCAAGCACCAGCAGTCGAGCGACTGGGGCGCGGACGTGCTGAGCCAGCCGCAGGTGGACTATGCGGCGTCGGACGTTCTCTACCTGCACCGCCTCAAGGCGGCGCTTGACGAGCGGCTGGCCCGCGAGGGGCGGGTGGATTCTGGCGCGGGCCTGCTTCGACTTCCTGCCGCAGCGGGCGCGCCTCGATCTCGCCGGCTGGGGCGAGGTCGACATCTTCGCCCACAGCTGAGCGATGGGTACTGCGGCGCAGGCATCCGACGCGGCGAAGCTGATCGCGGCGGGGCGGCGGGTCATCGGGATCGAGGCCGCGGCGCTGGCGCAACTCGCCGAGACGCTGCCGGCGGGCTTCGCCGAGGCGGCGGGGCTGATGCTGGCCGCGCGGGGGCGGGTGATCCTCTCGGGGATGGGCAAGTCGGGGCACATCGCGCGCAAGATCGCGGCGACGCTGGCCTCGACGGGCACGCCCGCGCTCTATGTGCATCCGGCCGAGGCGAGCCACGGCGACCTCGGCATGATCACCGGCGAGGACGTGGTGCTGTTGCTCTCGAATTCGGGCGAGACGCCCGAGCTGGCCGATCTCATCGCCTACACCCGGCGGTTCGCGATTCCGCTGATCGGGGTGGCCGGCAAGGCCGACTCCACGCTGCTGCGCGCCTCGGACATCGCGCTGGTGCTGCCGTCCGCGCCGGAGGCGTGTTCGGTGGGGCTGGCCCCGACCACCTCGACGACGATGACGCTGGCGCTCGGCGACGCGCTGGCGGTGGCGCTGATGGAGCACCGGTCGTTCACGCCGGAAGACTTCGCCGGGCTGCATCCCGGGGGGCGGCTGGGGGCGCGCCTGGCCAGGGTGGCCGATCTGATGCACGCGGGCGCGGAGGTGCCGTTGATCGGGACGGAGGCGCCGATGGCGGAGGCGCTGATCGAGATGACGCGCAAGGGGTTCGGCGTGGTGGGCGCCGTCGATGCGGACGGCGCGCTGGTGGGCATCGTTACGGACGGCGACCTGCGGCGGCACATGGCGGGCCTTCTCGATCGGCGGGTGGACGAGGTGATGACGCGGAAGCCGCGGACGATCCTGACGACGGCGCTGGCCTCGGAAGCGCTGGGGGTGATGAACAAACGCAAGATCACCACGCTCTTCGCGGCGGCGCCGGAGTCGCCGGGACGACCGGCGGGAATTCTTCACGTGCACGACTGCCTGCGCGCCGGCGTCATCTGAGCCATGGCGGCAGGGCCGGGACTATACTCGCGGGTGGTGGCGGTTCTGAAGGTCGGGCTGCCGCTCGTGGCGGTGGGGCTCCTTGCCTCGCTCTTCGTCGTGCAGACGGACGACCGGATCGGCGAGGGGGTGGTCTTCTCTCCGGGTGACGTGGAGGCGCTCGGGAGCGGGCTTCGCATCAGCAACCCGACGTTCACCGGCACCACGCGGAGCGAGGACCGCTTCCGCTTCACGGCCGAGCTGGTGGAGCCCGACGCCGCTCCGCCCGAGCGGGCGTTGATCACGACGCTGGCGGGGACGCTCGACCTGCACAACGGGCCGGAGGTGGCGGTCACCGCCCGGACCGGCGACCTCGACATTCCCTCCCAGCGGCTGGACCTGAGCGGTGAGGTGGTGATCTCGACATCGGACGGGTACCGGCTCGTCACCGACAAGGCGACGCTCGACCTGCGCGCCGGCGCCCTCGTGGCGGGGGACGAGGTGGTGACGACCGGCCCCCTGGGGCACATCACCTCCGGCAGCCTGCACGTGGCGCCGGCGGCGGCGACCGGCGAGGCGCGTCGGTTCTCTTTCGGAAGCGGCGTCCGACTGGTATACGATCCGCCAGACCCTCAATGAGGCTTTGCATGCGCTGGCACTGGGCGATCTTCGTGGCGATGCTGCCGGGGCTCGCGCTGGCGCAGGCGGAGGTGCCGTTCGGCGGGCTGAGCCACGACGCCTCGCTGCCGGTGGAGATCACCGCCGAGCGGCTCGATCTGGACCAGGCGGCGGGGTCGGCCGTTTTCAGCGGAGCCGTGAAGGTCGGCCAGGGCACGCTCCGGCTGGCCGCGGATCGGGTCGAAGTCTTCTACGACCAGGCTGCGGCCGAGCCGACGGGCACGGTGCAGCGGATGATCGCCACGGGCAACGTGACCCTGGCCAACGGAGCCGAGGCGGCCGAGGCCGACAATGCCGTCTACGAAGTGGCGGCCGGGACGATCGCCATGGACGGCAACGTGCTTCTCACGCAGGGGCAGAACGCGCTCTCGAGCCAGACGCTGAACATCGACCTCAACAAGGGCACCGGCCAGCTCGAAGGGCGGGTGCAGACGATCTTCGTTCCCGGAAGCCAGCCCGGCGCCGCTCCGTGATCCCGATCGCGGACCTCAGGATCGCCGAGGCCACCGCCACCGGGCTCGAGGTCAGGAACCTGGCCAAGAGCTACAAGGGGCGCCCGGTGCTGCGCGACGTGTCCCTGAGCCTCCGCCGCGGCGAGGTGGCGGCTCTCCTGGGGCCGAACGGCGCCGGCAAGACGACGTGCTTCTACGCCATCGCCGGACTGGTGCCGCCGGATCGCGGGTCGATCCTGATCGACGGGCAGGAGGTGACCTGGCTGCCGATGTACCGCCGCGCCAAGCTCGGCATCGGCTACCTGCCGCAGGAAGCGTCGATCTTTCGCGGCATGACGGTGGCCGACAACATCCGCGCCATCCTCGAGATCACCGTGCCGGACCCGGAAAAGCGGCACCAGATGCTGGACGAGCTGATGGGCGAGTTCTCGATCACGCACCTTCGCCGGGCGCCGGCGATCGCCCTTTCCGGCGGCGAGCGGCGGAGGGTCGAGATCGCGCGGTGCCTTGCGTCGCAGCCGAACTACGTGCTGCTGGACGAGCCTTTCGCGGGCGTGGACCCGCTGGCGGTCATGGATATCCGCAATCTCGTGCGGCATCTCAAGGATCGCGGGATCGGCGTGCTGATCACTGACCATAACGTGCGCGAGACGTTGGAAATCGTCGACCGTGCCTATATCCTGCACGATGGAACGGTGTTGATGACCGGGACGCCCGAGGAAGTGGTGCGCGACGAAAATGTTCGGCGGGTCTATCTTGGCGAGAGCTTCCGCATCTGAGCCCGGCGGGCGCGCCTGATGGCGCTCTCACCGCGGATCGAGCTGCGTCAGAGCCAGTCGCTGACGATGACGCCGCAGCTGCAGCAGGCGATCAAGCTGCTGCAGATGTCGAACCTCCAGCTCGCCGAGTACCTGATCGCGGAGGTTGAGAAGAACCCGCTCCTCGAGTTCGCACCGGCAGCGGCGGCACCGGTCGCCCGGGGCGCGATGCCCGACGGTGGCGTTCGCCGGAGCGAGGGCGACGGGAGCTATCTCGACACGCTGGCCGCCGATGTCTCGCTCTACGAGCACCTGCGCAGGCAGATCGGGGCGATGCGCGGGTCGGCCGACGTGGTCGAGGCGGCGCTGATCCTTGCCGACGAGCTGGAGGAGGACGGCTACCTGCGCGTTCCGCTGGTCGAGGTCGCGATCCGCCACCGTTTGCGCGCCGCCGACGTCCTTGCGGGGCTGAAGCTGGTGCAGGCGTGCGACCCGTGCGGGGTGGGTGCGCGCGACCTGAAGGAGTGCCTGGCGCTGCAGCTTGCCGACCGGGACCGGCTGGATCCGGCGATGCGGTCGATGCTGGAGAACCTGGCGCTCGTCGCTCGCGGTCGCGCGGACGAACTGCAGGCGCGCTGCGGGGTCGATGCCGAGGATATTGCCGAGATGCTGGCCGAGCTGCGAGCGCTCGACCCAAAGCCCGGTCTGCGTTTCGCCCGGTCGCAAGTCCAGAGCGCCGTTCCCGACGTGCATGTCCGGCGTGCGCCCGACGGGGGCTGGACGGTGGAACTCAACACCGAGACGCTGCCGCGGGTGCTCTTGAACAACGTCTATACGGCGCGCATCCGGGGCGAGGACGCCGCCACCCGCGCCTATGTCTCCGAGTGCAGCGCCAGCGCCAGCTGGCTGGTGCGGAGCCTGGAGCAACGGGCGCGGACCATCCTCAAGGTGGCGACCGAGATCGTGGAGCGGCAGGACCGCTTCTTCAGCGGGGGCGTCTCGGAGCTTCGGCCCCTGACGCAGCGGGCGGTGGCCGGCAAGCTGGGGTTGCACGAATCAACCATAAGCCGTGTCGCGGCGGGCAAGTACATCTCATGCGAGCGGGGTTGCTTCGATTTCCACTTCTTCTTCAGCTCGGCGATCCAGGCCGTCTCGGGCGGGGAGGCGTATTCCGCCGCCGCGGTCCAGGAGCGGATCCGGGGCCTCGTGCACGGCGAGCCCGGGCCGCGCACTTTGTCTGACGACAAAATCGTGGCGCTGCTCAAGGACGAGGGGATTGATATTGCGCGGCGCACGGTGGCAAAATACCGTGAAGGAATGGGCATCCCGTCATCGGTGGAGCGCCGGCGCCTGAGGAACACGTTTTCCCTATCGGACATCTCCCGGGCGCAGGTCGGCGCACGCGATTGACAACAGAATCCGAGCCGTCCATAGGTCCGCCCGAAGCGGCGGAGCCAAAAAGCCGGTCGGAGAAAGCGGGGCGACGCTATGCGCATTCAGGTCAGCGGCAAGCAGATCGACATCGGCGAGTCTCTGCAGGACTGCACGTCGAGAGCCGGCTAAGCGACGCCGTAGCCAAGTATTTCGACCGGCCCGTGGAGGCGGTGGTGACCTTCAGCAAGGAAGGTCATCTCTATGTCACCGACTCCTCGGTGCACCTCTCCACCGGCATGACGGCGCAGTCGACCGCGCGGGCCGACGAGATCTATGCCTCGTTCGAGGGCGCGGTCGAGCGCATGGAAAAGCAGCTTCGCCGCTACAAGCGGCGGCTGAAGGACCACCACCGCGACCGGCAGGATCCGATTGAAGCGATCGGGGCGCCGTCCTACATTCTGGCCGGGGGAGGGGATGACGCGGAGGCCGAAGAGCCCGCCAGCCTGCAGCCGGTGATCGTGGCGGAGATGGAGACCCAGGTTCAGTTCCTGTCCGTCGGCGAGGCGGTGATGCAGATGGAACTCGCCGGCGTCGAACTGCTTGTCTTCCGCAACGACGCGCATGGCGGCGTGAACGTCGTGCACCGGCGGGAGGACGGCAACATCGGCTGGATCGACCCGCGGAATACCCAGTAGAGCCGGAGCGCAGAGGAGTTCCCGTTTCATGGAGCTATCGGAGATCATCGGCACCGACGCCGTGCGCGCGCCGCTGAAGGCGACGAGCAAGAAGCGTCTCCTGCAGGATCTCGCCGACATGGCGGAGGCGGTCTATGGCCTGCCGTCGGAGACCGTCTACCGGGCGCTGATGGACCGCGAGACGCTGGGGCCGACCGGCGTCGGGCGCGGGGTGGCGATCCCGCATGCCCGTTTTTCCGGGGTCGAGCATGTGCTCGGCCTATTCGTGCGGCTGGAGAAGCCGGTGGATTTCGAGTCGATCGACCGCCAGCCGGTCGATCTGGTCTTTGCGCTCTTTGCGCCGAAGTCCGCCGGGGCGGATCATCTCAAGGCCCTGGCGCGCGTGTCGCGAACCCTCCGCAGCGAGGCCGTCTGCAACAAGCTTCGCTCCACCTTCGACCCCTCCGCCCTCTACGCCATCCTGACCGACGGCAAGGCAGAACAGGCCGCCTGACCCCAGTCGGCCGTTGCGGGCTTCAGCGGATCGCGGCGACGCGGTCGGGCGAACCGGACTCGAAGGCGGTGAAGGCGCGCAGGAAGTCGAGGAACTCGTCGCGCAGCTCGGGGCGCGCCAAGCCGAAGGCGACGGTGGCCTGCAGGTAGCCGGGCTGGGAGCCGCAGTCGAAGCGGCGCCCCTTGAAGCGGAAGGCGCTCACGTCCTTTCGGGTGGCGATCTCGGCGGCGATGGCGTCGGTGAGCTGGATCTCCCCGCCGGCGCCGGCCTCCACGTCCTCGAGGTTGCGCAGGATCTGCGGGGTGAGGATGTAGCGACCGATCACCGCCATGTTGGAAGGAGCGACCTCGGCCTTGGGCTTCTCGACCATCCCGCGCACCCGCATGATGCTTCCGCCGGCGGATGTGTCCACGTCGAGGATGCCGTAGGAGGAGACGCTTTCGGCGGCGACCTCCATGGTGGCGACCATGTTGCCGCCGGTCTCGGCGTAGGCTTCGATCATCTGCTTGAGGCACGGGGTCTCGGCCTCGATCACGTCGTCGGGCAGCATGACCGCGAAGGGCTCGTCGCCGATCAGGTGGCGGGCGCACCAGACCGCGTGCCCGAGGCCGCGGCGCTCCTGCTGGCGGACGTAGGCGACGGTGCCGCTCTGCATGTCGGTCTGCTTGAGCACGTCGAGGAGCTTGGTCTTGCCGCCTTCCTGCAGCGCCGCCTCGAGCTCCGGGGCGCTGTCGAAGTAGTCCTCGAGCGCGCTCTTGCCGCGCGAGGTGACGAAGATGAATTCCTTGATGCCGGCGGCGCGCGCCTCATCGATGGTGTATTGGATGAGCGGGCGGTCGACCAACGGGAGGATTTCCTTCGGCACCGACTTGGTCGCCGGCAGGAACCGCGTCCCGAGCCCTGCGACCGGCAACACCGCCTTCGTCACCGTATTGGTCATCCAAATCCTCGCTTGTCACCCGGTTATCAACGAGCGGTTACCAACGCGCCGCGCCCGGCGGAGTTCCGACCGCACGTGCGAAGCACTCTAGCGGCCGGCACTCGAAACACAATTGCCCACAGCCTTAGGGCGATTGATCGCTCAAGGGGTCACGGCAGGTCGAACCGCCGCAGGATCGCTTCGATGCGGGGGACGTCGTTGGGGTTGTTGAGCTCCCAGAAGGACCGGCCGCGGGCGTCCACCTCGACGCAGTGCACCGGAAAGCCGTTCTCCATGAAGCGGAGCTGCTCGAGGCCCTCCCAGGTTTCCAGCGGACCCATGGGCCAGTCGGGGTAGGGGTCGAGCGCCGCCCGGCGGTAGGCATAGACGCCCACGTGGTGGAAAACCGGGATTTCGTCGCCGGGAGCCAGCGGGCGGCCGGTATAGGGTATGACTTCCTTGGAGAAGTAGAGCGCGCGGCCCGAGCGGTCGAAGACGGCGGTGGTGGCGCCTACGCGGCCGTTGCGGCGGTCGTCGAGGAAGCCGGCGAGGGCATCGGCGTCGCAGCGCAGCACCGGGGTGGCGACAAGGCGCGAAGGGTCGGCCAGCATGGCCGCGACCAGGGCCGAGACGAACCATGGCGGGGTGAGCGGTGCGTCGCCCTGGAGGTTGACCACCACGTCGTGCGGTCCACCCATCTCGCGCGCCACCAGCGCGCAGCGTTCGGTGCCGTTGCGGCAGGTGTCGGGTGTCATCGCCACCTCGGCGCCGAAGGCGCGGGCGGCGTCGGCGATGCGCTCGTCGTCGGTGGCGACGACCACGCGGTCGACCGCCGGCACGGTGATGGCGGCCTCCCAGCTGCGGCGGATCAGGCTGCGCGCCTCGCCGGTCGCGCCCACGAGTTCGACCAGCGGCTTGCCGGGGTAGCGCGAAGACGCGTAGCGCGCCGGGATGACGAGGAGGACCGCCATGGCGTCAGCTGGCGAGAAGGTCGATCCCGGGGGCGCAGGCGATGAAGAAGGGGTTCTCGAAACCCTTCTTGCCATAGCCCAGCGGGGCATGGTCGTCGAACCGCACCACCCGGCCACCGGCGCCGAGCAGCACGGCCTGACCGGCGGCGGTGTCCCATTCCATGGTGCGCCCGAGGCGCGGGTAGAGGTCGGCCTCGCCGGCGGCGACGAGGCAGAACTTGAGCGAGGAGCCGGCGGAGCGGAAGTCGGCGACGGAATAGCGGGCGATATAGTCGTCGGTGGCCTGGTCGCGGTGCGACTTGGAGGCGACCACGACGAGGGCGGCCGGGTCGGGGGCGCTGACGCTGAGCGGGGTGAGCGCGCCGGGGGTGGCGCCGAAGGGGGCCGCTTCCTCCTGCGAGCGCCCGGAGGCGTCGGTGTAGAAGAGCCGGTCCTGCGCCGGTGCGTAGACGACGCCGCGGGTGGGGACGCCGTTCTCGATCAGCGCGATGTTGACGGTGAAGTCGCCGCGGCGCTGGACGAACTCCTTGGTGCCGTCGAGCGGGTCGACGAGGAAGAAGACCGGCGCGGTGATGCCGTGGCTGGTCTGCTGCTCCTCGGTGACGACGGGGATCTCCGGGAAGGCGGCCTTGAGGCCGCTGGTGATCACCGCGTCGGCGCGTTCGTCGGCCTCGGTGATGGGCGAGGCGTCGGACTTGGCGCGCACGCCGAAGTCCTCGCTGCCGTAGACCTCGAGGATCTCGGCGCCGGCCTGGAGCGCGAGCTGGCGAATGGTCGTGACGATACTGGCGTAATCCATGTCGATCCCTTTACTGAACGGCGACGGGGAAAGCAGGTATCCGCGTCACGACAGGGAAGGTATGGACCGCGGCGTTCGGGTTTGTAAACATGACCGGCCATTTGGCGAGGGAGAAGCGGACGATGACGGAATCCGAGCCGCGGACCGAGCCGCGCGGAACCCTGACGCTGCAGACCATTGCGATGCCGGGCGACACCAACGCCAACGGAGACATCTTCGGTGGCTGGCTGATGGCGCAGATGGACCTCGCCTGCTCGGTTCTGGCGCGCGAGCGGGCGCGTGGCCGGGTCGCCACGGTGGCGGTCGAGGGGATGACGTTCCTGCGGCCGGTGCACGTGGGCGACGTCGTCTCGATGCATGCCGAGATGCTGCGCGCGGGCACGACCTCGATGGCCATCGAGGTCGAGGTCTGGGTGCGGCGGCAGCCTTCGGGGGATTTCCTGAAGGTGACCGAGGCGAAGTTCGTCTTCGTGGCGGTGGATGACACCGGGCGGAAGCGGCGTCTGCCCGGTCCGACGTGAGGGCGCTGGCATTTGTCTTCCTTCTGTTGGCCGCACCGGCGGTGGCGGATGGGCCGCTGCCTGCGCTGTACGACGTGGCGGGCGTCGGCGGCGGTGATCGCCTGAACGTCCGCGAGGGCCCGGACGCGCGGACGGCGGTGGTGGGGAGCCTGGCGCCGGATGCCAAGGGGGTGGAGGTGGTGGCGGTCGATGCGGCCGGCGCCTGGGGACGGGTCAACACCCGCGAGCGGGCCGGCTGGGTGGCGATGCGCTATCTCGCGCCGCAGCCGGAGACGCGGGCGATGCCGGGGGAGCTGCCGCCGGGGTTCTCCTGTTTCGGAACCGAGCCGTTCTGGACGTTGCGCCCGGATGGCGGCCGGGCGGTCTTCAGCACCCCGGATCAGGGCGACGAGGCGCTGGGGCTGAGTGCCTCGCTCGTGACCGGGATCGTCGGTGACCAGCGCCGGGCGCTGATCGCCGAGGGCGACGGCCGGCGGATCACGGCGACGATCGCGCCGGGGCTCTGCTCGGACAACATGTCGGACCGGCTCTACGGGCTGACCGCGATGGTGATTCTGGAGGGCGAGGACGTGCCGGAACTTCTGACCGGGTGCTGCTCTCTGGCGCGGTGAGGCGGTCATCCCTTTGGAACGGCAAGAAAAATCCGGGCTGGAAGGCGGCTGGAATCCGGCTGGAATCCGGCTTGCCACTTCTTCACGGGCCGTTAACGCGAGGCGATCCAGAGTAAGCGTGGCACGCGATAAAGGCCTAGATCAGTCGACCACCCGTAGTGTCAGGTTGATCCGCCCGCCATCGGGCAGGAGTCGCGAGCTGCCGGCGAGGACGCGATCGATGCCGTGGTAGGCGAGCCGCGCCGCACCGCCGAACAGCACCACGTCGCCGCTGTCGAGGCGGATCGAGGTGGTGGGGTCCTTGCGCGCCGGCCCGCCCATGCGGAACGAGGCGCTGTCGCCGAGGCTGATCGAGAGGACGGGCCAGGCGAAGTCGGCCTCGTCGGCGTCGCGGTGCAGCCCCATGCGGGCGGTGGCGGCGTAGACGTTCACGAGGCAGCAGTCGGGGTCGCGCGCGTCCGAGGCGAGCGCGCGCCAGACCGCCAGCACCGACGGCGGGATGGGTGGCCAGGGCGATCCCGCGGGGTGCCGGTCGATGTAGCGGTAGCCCTTGGCGTCGGTGAACCAGCCATAGCGGCCGGCGGAGGTCATCCGCACGCTCATCGGCTTTCCCCAGGGGGTCAGCGGCGAGAAGAGGGGCGCGGCCTCGACGACGGCGCGCAGGTCCTCGACCATCGCCGCCTGGGCGGCGGGTGCGAGCCAGCCCTGGTGGATCTGAAACCCGTTTACGACGATCATCGGCGCATTCCCGTCTAAAAATGCCCGCCCGCCCCGGTGGCCTGCTTGCAGGCAAAAAACCCGCCTCCTATATAGCCTTCCAATCCCGGGTCTGCACGGCGCCGTGAGGATCCGGATCAGGGATGTGGGCGGGTGCCTCGTTTCGGGCCAGCCCAGTGAAATCGCCGCTTGAAAGGATCGTGCATGTCTAAAGTCATCGGTATCGACCTCGGCACCACCAACTCCTGCGTCGCCATCATGGACGGCTCGCAGGCCCGCGTGATCGAGAACTCCGAGGGGGCACGGACCACGCCCTCGATCGTCGCCTTTACCGACGAGGAACGCCTCGTCGGCCAGTCCGCAAAACGGCAGGCGGTCACCAACTCCGAGAACACCCTCTTCGCCATCAAGCGGCTGATCGGCCGCCGGACCGACGACCCGATGGTCGCCAAGGACAAGGAGATGGTCCCCTACAAGATCGTCCCCGGCCCGAACGGCGACGCCTGGGTCGAGGTGAAGGGCGAGAAGTATTCCCCCAGCCAGATTTCCGCCTTCATCCTGCAGAAGATGAAGGAAACCGCCGAGAGCTACCTCGGCGAGAAGGTGACGCAGGCCGTCATCACCGTCCCCGCCTACTTCAACGACGCCCAGCGGCAGGCGACCAAGGACGCCGGCAAGATCGCCGGCCTCGACGTGCTGCGCATCATCAACGAGCCGACGGCGGCCGCCCTCGCCTATGGCCTGGAGAAGACCGGCACCAAGACCATCGCGGTCTATGACCTCGGCGGCGGCACCTTCGACATCTCGATCCTGGAGATCGACGACGGCCTCTTCGAGGTGAAGTCGACCAACGGCGACACGTTCCTCGGCGGCGAAGACTTCGACATGCGGATCGTCCAGTACCTCGCCGACGAGTTCAAGAAGGAGAGCGGCGTCGACCTGACCAAGGACAAGATGGCGCTGCAGCGGCTGAAGGAGGCCGCCGAGAAGGCGAAGATCGAGCTCGAGCTCGGCCAGCCAGACCGAGATCAACCAGCCGTTCATCTCGATGGACCCGAAGACGCATCAGCCGCTGCACCTGGTGCTGAAGCTGACCCGGGCGAAGCTGGAGAGCCTGGTGGCCGATCTCATCGCCCGGACGATGAAGCCGTGCCAGGCGGCGCTGAAGGACGCCGGCATCGCCAAGACCGAGATCGACGAGGTGGTGCTGGTCGGCGGCATGACCCGCATGCCGAAGGTGGTCGAGGAAGTGACCAAGTTCTTCGGCAAGGAGCCGCACAAGGGCGTCAACCCGGACGAGGTGGTGGCGCTCGGCGCCGCGATCCAGGCCGGCGTGCTGCAGGGCGACGTCAAGGACGTGGTGCTGCTCGACGTGACGCCGCTGTCGCTCGGCATCGAGACGCTGGGCGGGGTCTTCACCCGGCTGATCGACCGCAACACCACGATCCCGACCAAGAAGAGCCAGATCTTCTCCACCGCCGAGGACAACCAGAACGCGGTGACGATCCGGGTCTTCCAGGGCGAGCGCGAGATGGCGGCCGACAACAAGATCCTCGGCCAGTTCAATCTCGAGTTGATCCCCCCGGCGCCCCGCGGCATGCCGCAGATCGAGGTGACCTTCGACATCGACGCCAACGGCATCGTGTCGGTGAGCGCCAAGGACAAGGGCACCAACAAGGAGCAGAAGATCACCATCCAGGCTTCCGGTGGTCTCAGCGACGCCGACATCGACAAG
Source organism: uncultured Alphaproteobacteria bacterium (assembly GCA_963844375.1). Taxonomy (GTDB): domain Bacteria; phylum Pseudomonadota; class Alphaproteobacteria; order Rhodobacterales; family Rhodobacteraceae; genus Amaricoccus. Next base: position 26,917 of record CAWJOI010000015.1, read on the forward strand.
ATGATCAAGGAGGCCGAGGAGAACGCCGAGGCCGACAAGGCGCGGCGCGAGCTGGTCGAGGCGCGGAACCAGGGCGAGAGCCTGATCCACGGCACCGAGAAGTCGGTGGCCGAGCATGGCGACAAGGTCGACCCGACCACGGTCGAGGTCATCGAGCTCTCGATCAAGACGCTCAAGGAGGCGATGGAGGGGGACGATCCGGAGAAGATCCGCGCCCGCGCCCAGGACCTGACCGAGGCGGCGATGAAGCTGGGCGAGGCGATCTACAAGGCGCAGGCCGAGGCCGATGCCGGTGCGGCCGCATCGGGCGGCGGCAACGGCGCGGCTCCGGACGACGACGTGGTGGACGCCGATTTCGAGGATCTCGGCGAGGACAACAAGAAGTCCTGATCCGCATGTGCTGAAAGGAATGGCCCTCCCGCGCAAGGGGGGGCCATTCTGCCGTTTGAAGGGAACCGCTCCGGATGGCGAAACGCGACTATTACGACGTGCTCGGGCTCGAACGAGGGGCTTCCGAGGGCGACATCAAGAAGGCCTTCCGCAAGATGGCCATGGAGCACCACCCCGACCGCAACCAGCACGACCCCAAGAGCGAGGCGCGGTTCAAGGAGGTCAACGAGGCCTATGACGTCCTGAAGGACGGCCAGAAGAAGGCCGCCTACGACCGCTTCGGGCATGCCGCCTTCGAGAACGGCCACGGCGCCAGCGCCGGTGGGTTCCGTCCCGGTCAGGGCGGCGACTTCACCTCGGCCTTTTCCGACGTCTTCGACGATCTCTTCGGCGACTTCATGGGCGGGGCGGCGGGTGCGCGGGCGCGCGGCCAGCGCGCGGCGCGCGGATCGGACCTGCGCTACAACCTGCGTCTGAAGCTGGACGAGGCGTACCTGGGCAAGCAGTCCACGATCACCGTGCCCTCGAGCGCGGCATGCGAGGTCTGCCACGGCACCGGCGCCGCAGGGCGGCGCCGAGCCCGCGACCTGCCCGACCTGCTCGGGCCACGGCAAGGTGCGGGCGCAGCAGGGCTTCTTCACCGTCGAGCGGACCTGCCCCACCTGCGGCGGCCGCGGCCAGATCATCAAGAACCCCTGCGGCTCCTGCGCCGGCGCCGGGCGGGTGCGCAAGGACCGCACGCTCAACGTCAACATTCCGGCCGGTGTCGAGACCGGCACGCGGATCCGCCTTGCCGGCGAGGGCGAGGCAGGCCTGCGCGGCGGGCCGGCGGGCGATCTCTACATCTTCATCGAGGTCGAGGCGCACCCGATCTTCGAGCGCGACACGCAGAACCTCTACTGCCGCATTCCGGTCTCGATGACGACGGCCGCGCTCGGCGGCGAAATCGACGCGCCGACGCTCGACGGCGGCAAGACGCGGGTCAAGGTGCCGGCGGGCGTGCAGTCGGGCAAGCAGCTGCGCCTGCGCGGCAAGGGCATGCCGGCGCTGCGCGGTACGGGTGCAGGCGATCTCTACATCGAGCTGGCGGTGGAGACGCCGGTGAACCTGAGCGCCCGCCAGCGCGACCTCCTGAAGGAGTTCGAGGCGGCGGGGCGCGACAACAGCCCGGAGACTCAGGACTTCTTCTCGAAGGTGAAGGGGTTCTGGGAGGGGATGAAGGGGTGAACGCCGCGCCCGCGGGTCATGGATCGGCGCACCAGGTGACGGCCGGTCGCGGGCGGGACTTCGGCTCCGGCCGATCGACTGGATGGCCGAGCAGCATGGCGACGACCGGGACATAGCCGTCCGGCAGGGCGAGTTCTTCGGCCACGCCGGGGCTCTGCAGCCAGGGCAGCGGCGCGCCGACCCAGCACGGACCCCAGCCCGCGGGCATGGGCGGCGAGCATCAGGTTCTGGCCGGCGCGGCAGCAGTCGAACGGGGTCTGGGAATTGCCGGCTTCGGGCGCAGATCAGCACGACGGCGGGCGCCCCCCAGAACACGCGGAAGTCGGGCCGCTCGGTCCAGGCCCAGCCCTCGGCGCCCGGCGGCCGGTGGTCGCGCGCGTAGGCCATTGCCCGCGTCCCCGAAGGCCTCGATCCGTTCCACGCCCTCGAGGACGGCGAAAGCCCAGGGCGCATCGCCGCTGAATGACGGCGTGGAGACCTGCACGGCGTGCCAGAGCAGGTCTTCGATCACGGCGCGGTCCAGCGGCTCCGGTCGATACGCGCGGATCGACCGCCAGCTGTGCATCGCCTCGACCACGTCCATCTCCGCCTCCCCCGCCGGCGCGGCACCCATCACGTGGGCGCCTGGCGAGGATACACCGGCTTTCGCCGCCGCGGGAGGCCCGGCGCGCCGCGGGCCGTGTAACGTGCGCCCCGCCCGATACGAACTGCTTGGCGAGGCCGGCCGGGAGGACTAGATATCGCGAACCGGGCCACTGTCCCTGGAGCATCCCATGAACACCGCCACAAAGACCTACAAGGTGACCCGCAGCGAGGCGGAGCGGCGCGGTACGGGTGCAGGCGATCTCTACATCGAGCTCGCGGTAGAGGCGCCGGTGAACCTGAGCGCCCGCCAGCGCGACCTTCTGAAGGAGTGCGAGGCGGCGGGGCGCGACAACAGCCCGGAGACTCAGGGTTTCTTCTCGAAGGTGAAGGGGTTCTGGGAGGGGATGAAAGGCTGACCGTCCGTCCGCTGCGAGGAATGGTCATGCCAGAACGAGGGGAGGCCCGATGAGGAATGCCGTGGCTATCGCGCTCATCGCGTCTCTGGCGGCACCGTTCACGGTGCCGGTTCTGGCGCAGGAAGCCCGCACTGAAATCGTGTCCTTCATGGCCGGCGAGACGGGCGCGACCATCAAGGGCAGAGTCACGGGCGACGAGAGTGTCAACTACGTGGTCCGGGCCGAGGAAGGCCAGTCCATGGAGGTGATCCTCACCCCGGACAACGCAAGCGCGTACTTCAACGTCTTCGCCCCTGGCAAAACTCCCGGGCAGGACGAGGCGATGTTCATCGGGAGCGTAAGCGGTACCGAATACAGCGGAATCCTGCCCGCCGACGGCGACTATGTCATCCAGGTCTTCCTGATGCGCAACGCCGCCAGACGGAACGAGGTGGTGAACTACACGCTGGACATCGGCGTCGACTGAACCCTGGAGGACGCTGCATGGACCGACAGCTGACCGTGCTGGCCGTAGCCGGTTCATTCTCGGGGCGCTCGCCGCTTGCGATGCAGCCCCGACCCGGACTGCCAAAGTCGCCGCCCCTGACGCGCGCCTGGCGGCAGAGGCGTGTCTTGCCGCAACCGACAGGACGACGGGCGCCGCTCCATCGAGCCTGCTGCGCACCGAGGCCGCGGGGGCAGGGACGGCCGTCTATGTGAGCGTGCCTGGCGCCGAGGCCCCGTGGCGCTGCCTCGTGTCGCCGGATGGGACGGTCGGCGAGGTGATGTACACCGGCAGCGAGGGCTATCTCTAGCCGGCGCGACTCGGCCACTTGAATTGCGCGCGCGACGGGCGACATTTTGCATGACGCCGAAAGGGGACCCCGACATGAGCACGGACACGAAAACCTACAAGGTCACGCACAGCGACGAGGAGTGGCGGAAGCTGCTCACGCCCGAGCAGTTCAAGGTGATGCGCGGGCACGGGACGGAGCGGCCGGGGAGCTGTGCGCTGCTGCACGAGAAGCGACCGGGGACGTTCACCTGCGTCGGCTGCGGGTCGGCCCTCTTCGAGGGCGGGGTGAAATTCGAGAGCGGCACCGGCTGGCCCAGCTTCAACGTGCCGGTTGAGGGTGCGGTCGAGACCACCAGCGACCGAAGCTGGGGCATGACCCGTACGGAGGTGCATTGCGCCACCTGCGGCAGCCACCTCGGGCACGTCTTCCCGGACGGCCCGCCGCCGACCGGCCTGCGCTACTGCATCAACGGCGTGGCGCTGGAGTTCAAGCCGGCCTGACGTCCGGTCACTCGAAGTAGCGGGCGACCTCGGCGGCCAGGGCGTCGGCGAGGCAGGCGTCCGCCTTCCGTACGGCGGTCGCCGTTTCGTAGGCGAAGCGGTGGCGGGCGACCGGCGCCCTGAGGATCGCTTTCTGGCCGCGTGGGCTCGCGGCCCAGAGCTCGGGCGGGATCAGCGTCTCCGAGGGCGTGCCGAACTCGGCGAGGAGGGCGTGCCCGTCCACCAGGAAGAAGGCGGCGCGCCGGCAGGTCACGGGGCTGGCCGGGCAGAGTGCGTCGCAGCTCGCGCGGAGCGGCGCGGCAAGCGGCGCGGTGGCGAGCCAGGCGTCGGTGTCGGCCTGGGTCACCGGCCGATCCTCGAAGCGGCGGATTTGCGGGTCGCCCGGCGGAAGCGCCGCGATTTCCGCCTCGGCTCTCGCGCGGCCCTCGGCCGTCTCCGCCCACTCGCGCCAGACCAGGTGGCGAAGCTCCGGCGGGAAGCGCGGATCGGAGGCCGCGGACGCGAAGCCGCGGTATTGCCGGGCGGCCAGCGCCTGCATTGCCTCGCGGGCGGCGCGGTTCTCGCCCATTCCGGCCAGGGCGAGCGGCGTCTCCAGGGAGGTCTCCGTCCCGTCCCGCTCGAGCCAGAGCGCGGCGAGCGGGGTGTCGGCGGCGGCATGGACCATCCAGCTTCTGCCGGAAAGGCCGCCCGGCGCACGGGTGAGCGCCAGCCGAGCCTTGCGATCCAGGCTCACCAGCCAAGGCCCCTGGTACACCGGAACCCGGTCGATGAGCGCCAGGAGCACCTGCGCGGCGCGGTTGTCCTCGGCGGCAAGCGCGGCGAACGCGGGAAGCGCGTTCGCCTCGTCATCGGCAAGCCAGGCCTGAAGCGCGGCCGCGAAGCGCGGGTCGGTCTGACCGGCGATCGGCCCGGCAGCGGCGGCGCCGGACCAAAGGAGGAACGCGAGAAGAAGGAGCCGTCCCATGGCGAAGACCCTACGCTCTTCGGCAGGCGCTTGGAACTCGCCATGCCACCGGCTAGACGGGGGCGGCCAGCCCGGAGCAGCCCTTGAGCGACAACCCCAACCTCACGCCGATGATGGCGCAGTACCTGGAGAACAAGGCGCAGCATCCCGATGCGCTCCTGTTCTACCGGATGGGGGACTTCTACGAGATGTTCTTCGCCGATGCCGAGGCGGCAAGCGCCGCGCTCGACATCGCGCTGACCAAGCGGGGGCAGCATCTCGGGCAGGACATCCCGATGTGCGGCGTGCCGGTGCATGCGGCGGAGGGGTACCTGCTGACGCTGATCCGCAAGGGGTTCCGCGTCGCGGTCTGCGAGCAGATGGAGGACCCGGCGGAGGCGCGCAAGCGCGGGGCGAAGTCGGTGGTGCGGCGCGAGGTGGTGCGGCTGGTCACGCCCGGGCACGCTGACCGAGGAGAGCCTGCTCGAGGCGCGGCGGCACAACTATCTCGCCGCCTTCGCCGAGGTGCGCGGCGAGGGGGCGTTCGCCTGGGTGGACGTCTCCACCGGCGATCTCACGGTCACCGAATGCCCGCGGGTGATGCTCGGGCCGATGCTGGCGCGGCTGGCGCCGCGGGAGGTGCTGGTCAGCGAGGCGCAGGAGGGGGAGCTGCGCGAGCTGATCGGCGAGGCCGGCGCGGTGGCGACGCCGCTGGCGCGGGCGAGCTTCGATTCCACCGCCGCCGAGGCGCGGGTGGCGGCGACGTTCCGGGTGGCCTCGCTCGACGGCTTCGCGGCGTTCGGGCGGGCAGAGGCCGCCGCGCTCGGCGGGATCATCGACTATCTCGAGATGACCCAGCGCGGGCAGCTGCCGCTCCTGCGCCCGCCCGTGCGCGAGGCGGCGGGCGGGCAGATGCGCATCGATGCCGCCACCCGGCGGAACCTGGAGCTGACGCGGGGCCTGACGGGCGGCCGCGAGGGATCGCTGCTGGCGGCCATCGACCGGACCGCCACCGGCGGCGGGCGCGCGGCTCCTGGAGACGCGGATGACGGCGCCCTCGACCGACGTGGCGCTGGTGCGGGCGCGGCAGGCGGCGGTCGCGCATTTCTGCGACGACGCCGAGGCGGGCCGCACGGTGCGCGAACACCTGCGGCGGGTGCCGGACCTCGAGCGGGCGCTGTCGCGCCTGGCGCTCGACCGGGGCGGACCGCGCGACCTGGCGGTGATCCGGGACGGGCTGGGGCAGGCCGGGCGGCTGCACGAGGCGCTGGGCGACGAGCTGCCGGACGTGCTGGCCGCGGCGCGGGCGGCGCTGGTGGGGCACGAGGAGCTGACCGCGCTCCTGGAGGCGGCGCTGGTGGCGGAGCCGCCCTACCTGGCGCGGGACGGCGGGTTCGTGGCGGCGGGCCACGACGAGGAGCTGGACGAGACGCGCCGGCTGCGCGACCAGGGGCGGGGCGTGGTTGCCGAGCTGCAGGCGGAGTACGTGCGGCGGAGCGGGGTGGGCGCGCTCAAGGTCAAGCACAACAACGTGCTGGGCTATTTCATCGAGACGCCGGCGGGGCACGCCGAGCGGATGATGTCGCCGCCGCTCTCGGAGCTCTTCGTCCACCGGCAGACCACGGCGGGGCAGGTGCGCTTCACGACGCTGGCGCTGGCCGAGATCGAGACGCGGATCCTGAACGCCGGCGGGCATGCGCTGGAGATCGAGAAGGCGATCTTCGCGCGGCTGCGCGCGGCGATCCTCGACCGGGCGGGGCCGATCGGCGCCGCGGCCAAGGCGCTGGCGGAGATCGACGTGGCGAGCGCGCTGGCGGATCTGGCGCGGGCGGAGGACTGGGTGCGGCCGGAGGTGGGCGAGGGGCGGGCGTTTCGCATCGTGGGCGGGCGGCATCCGGTGGTGGAGCAGGCGCTGAGGCGGACGGGGGGGAGCTTTGTCGCCAATGACAGCGCGCTGGGGGCGGACGGGCCGGAGGCGCGGCCGATCTGGCTGATCACCGGGCCGAACATGGCGGGCAAGTCGACCTACCTGCGGCAGAACGCGCTGATCGCGGTGCTGGCGCAGATGGGGTCGTTCGTGCCGGCGAGCGGAGGCGGAGATCGGGGTCGTCGACCAGCTCTTCAGCCGGGTGGGGGCGGCGGACGACCTGGCGCGGGGGCGGTCGACCTTCATGGTCGAGATGGTGGAGACGGCGGCGATCCTGAACCAGGCGGGGCCGGGGGCGCTGGTCATCCTCGACGAGATCGGGCGGGGGACGGCGACCTACGACGGGCTGTCGATCGCCTGGGCGGTGCTGGAGCACCTGCACGACGTGAACCGCTGCCGGGCGTTGTTTGCCACGCATTATCATGAGCTTACGGCGCTGGCGGCGAAGCTGCCGGGGCTTGCAGGAACGCCACCGTGGCGGTGCGGGAATGGCAGGGGGAGGTGGTCTTCCTGCACGAGGTGCAGGAAGGGGCGGCGGACCGGTCCTACGGGGTGCAGGTGGCGCGGCTGGCCGGGCTGCCGGCGGCGGTGGTGGAGCGGGCGCGGGTGGTGCTGGAGGCGCTGGAGAAGGGCGAGCGCGAGGGCGGGGGAAAGGCCAAGGCGCTGGTGGACGACCTGCCGCTTTTCGCGGTGGCGGCGCGGCCGGCGCCCGCCCCGGCGGCGGCTTCGGCGGTGGAGGCGCGGCTCGCCGAGGTGCTGCCGGACGAGCTTTCGCCGCGGGAGGCGCTGGCGCTGGTGTACGAGTTGAAGGGGTTGGCTGGGTGATTTTCGCAGCCTTTTCGGGCTGGCCGCCGAATCGGGCGGATCGGGCTGAAAACACTCGGAAAATCGCGTATGGAAAGCGTATGGAATCCATATGGAAAGCGTATGGCTGTTTTCGCCGGGCGTTGACGGGAGGTTAACGCGCGCCGGGGCGACGGCCCAAAAATGGGCGCGCCCGCGGAGCCGTCCCGCTTCCCTCTTCCGCAGGCAGGGGATCGTTCAGGGGCCAGGGTTGCTATCAAGACGTGGTATCGGGGATTGCCTGGCGTGGTTCGGGATGCGATAGCCTGAACCGATCGTGATAGCCGCCACCCCCTGCCGCCTGCCATGGACTTTATGCCCTCATGAACGCGGGGAGCGGACGCTGATCCCGCTGACGCAGCTGGCTTTTCGACGCTGATCCCGACCGCCGGAAAGGGTGCGGATGTTGAAGCTTTTCAGGCGCGCGATGGCCAAGGCTGCAAAGCGCGCCGCTTCCGCGAATGCGCGCGCAGCGACCAAGGCGCTCCGGAAGCTGGCCGCACCCCGCGCGAAACCTCCCCGAAAGCGACCTGCCGCGGTCAAGTCACCCAAGGTCGCTCTTGCGAAGCCGGCGGCGCGGAAAACTCAAGCGGTCGGACAGCCGCGCAAAGGCCTGGCCGAGACCGTGGCCTGGATCGAAGCAGGAGGAATGCCGGCGCGTCCGCCGGCAGCGCGCATCAGGACGACCGTTCCGCGCGGCGCGTCGTTCAAGCTGGCCAGCTATGCGAGCGATCAGGGCAAGCGCAGCTACAAGCTCTACATTCCGGCGAAGTCGAAAGTCGGACCCCAACCCTGCGCCCCGATGCCGCTCGTCGTGATGCTGCACGGCTGCGGGCAGACACCGGATGATTTCGCGGCAGGGACGCGGATGAACGCCCTGGCCGAGGAGTTCGGCCTCCTGGTGGCCTATCCATCCCAGCCGCGGGCCGCGAACTCCAACAGATGCTGGAACTGGTTCGAGCGCTCCGACCAGGTCCGTGGGACCGGCGAGCCGTCGCTGATTGCCGGAATAGCCCGAACGGTCTTGCGCGATCATCCGGCCGACCCGGCGCGCGTCTACATTGCGGGGCTGTCCGCCGGCGGCTCGGCGGCAATCATTGCCGCCACGGCCTATCCCGACCTGTTCGCGGCGGCGGGCGTGCATTCCGGGCTGCCTGCGGGAGCCGCGCACAATGCGGCGTCGGGATTTATTGCCATGAAGCAGGGCGCGCCCGGCGACAGGCCAACCGTCGCGGTGCCGACGATCGTCTTTCACGGTGACGCCGACACCGTGGTGCATCCCAGGAATGGCAGGTTCGTGGTTGCCCGATCCCTGTCCGCCCACGCTCAGCTGAGGAAGGTCGAGCGCAAGGGCCGCTCGCCCGGTGGCCGCGCCTACACCACGACCACGCATCGCGCCAGAAGCGGCAAGTCCTGCTGCGAACACTGGGTGGTCGAGGGAGCCGGCCACGCCTGGTCCGGCGGACACCCCTCCGGGAGCTACACCGATCCGGCCGGGCCCGACGCGTCGCGCGAAATGCTGCGGTTCTTCTTGAGGCACCGTACCTCCGTCAAGCAGCGCCGGATCGCGACCATCCCAAGCAACTGACGCTCGAACGCCGTCAGGTAACCAGTTCGACGTCCGGCAGCACCCAGCTCTTGTCGAAGAGCGCCGGGGTGGGGCCGTAGAAGCGAAAGAGGATCTCGAACCGGCCGGCGGGGTCGGTTGGCGTCCAGTTCGCCTCGCCGCCCTCCGGCGGCTCGGGGCCGAAGGTGAGGTCGACCGTGCCGTCGGCGTTCACCACGAGCCCCGGGCTCTGCGACGAACGGCCGGCGTGCGCCATCTCGCGGATCAGCGCATGGGTGCTGCGGTCGTAGATCGTGGCCGACCAGTACTGGCGGACCGGGGCGTCCGCCGGCACCGTGAGGCGGTAGGTCTTCGACCCGTCGAACGGCTGGCCGGCCTTGTCGTCGATGACCATCAGGTAGAACTGGCCCTCGCCGAGCCGCTTGGGCGTGAAGAAGATGTAGGTGAAGAGGAGGCCGCGGTCGTCGGTCGGGTAGATATTGGGGTCGGCGAAGTGCGACTGGACCGCCTCCGCGAAGGCGGGGTCGGCAGGGAAGGCCCAGCGGCTGCCCTCGGCCCAGGATGTCTCGAAGAGCCTGGCGAATTCGGCGTCGAGGTGGGTGTGGGCCTTGGCGGCGGCGGCATCGAGCGCCGACTTCATCTCGGGCGAGGGCGCGAAGGGTTGGCCCTTCTCGATGCCGATGGTCTTCAGGGAGTCGATCATCGCGCGGTCGCGCTGCAGCCAGGGCTCGGTCTGCACCACGCGGTCGAGCGATTCGTAAAAGCGGGCGTCGTAGGGGATGGTCGCTTCGTAGAGCACGCCGGCGGCGTCGACGTAGGTGGTCTCGGGCGGATTGGCGGCCTGGGAGAGGGGATAGAGCCTGATCCGCTTGCCGTACTCGACCGCCTTGGCGAGGTCCGCGTCGCTGCCGCTGTTCAGGATGGAGCGCAGCAGCGCGTAGCCCTTCCAGGTCAGCGAGGGCAGGACGATGTAGCCGTCCGGGACCGCCTCGGCGTGGTCGGGGGGCAGGATCAGGTACTTGCCGCCCTTGCCGGCGTCGACCCCGGCGGGGCCGACGTCCTCCAGCGGCATCTGCCAGGCGTCCATGATCGTGCCGTTGATCACCCCGTCATCGGCCGGCGGGATCTCCAGCACCATCGGCCCGGCCTCGCTGGTGTCGAAGTAGGGCGTGAGATAGACCACGTCGGTGTTGGGCGTGAGGGTCTGGTTCTTCCAGTCGAGGAGCGCCGACCAGTAGAGCATCTGGTTGGCGCGGGCCGGCGTCTCGCGCAGCATCGCCTGGTACATGAGGTCGAGGTTGACCGCCGGCATGCCCCAGATCATCGCCTCGATGGCGCGGCGCTCGACGGTGTCGGCGTCGAACGGGTCCGGGGAGAGCGCCGCGTCCTGCGCGCGGGCCGGGGCCGCGGCGAAGATGAGGCGCCCGGCAGCGCCGAGAAGGGCGAGCGCCGGCATGGTGCCGACGAACTGGCGTCTGGTCGTCATCGGTGTCTCCATATGCGGGGTCGCCCGGCTCGCTCAGGCCCGACGCTGCCACGGTCGGGGGTGACCCTGCAAGCGACGCCGATGCACGACCTGCGCACGAGGACCTGCTGCTAAAGCCGCGCGAAGCCCCCGGTGGCGGGGTCGTAGCCTTCCACGCCGCCGTCGCGGATGTCCTTCCAGAGGCCGTGGGAGGCCGATGCTTCACCGGGGTCCGGTCTGCCTCGTTCATGACCTGCCGCCATCGGTCGCGGCAGTGGTCTGCGTCTAATTGCCGCGACAACCGCGTGGACGTGCTATTACACCGACATAACGGGGGGAAATCATGAGACGTTCACTTTCAGTCGCCGCTCTCGTCCTCGCGCTCGCCCAGGGAGCGCCGGTTCTTGCGCAGGTCCAGCTCGACCACTCCACGGCACAGACGTTGACCGACCTCGGGATCGACACTGCGGCGGTCGTCCAGGAGGACGACGTGGGCTACATCAACCAGATTCTCGCCTCCGACGCCGACGACGCGACGAAGAAGGCGGAGATCATGAAGCTTCTCGAAGAGAACTGAGAGCCCTCGTCGCCGGCGCCAGATGAAGGGCGCACGGAGCGCCCTCGCACCGGCGCCGGTCGGACAGTTCGCGCCGGCATGACAGTTTTCGAGCACCCAACGTCGACCCGACTGGGCCAGTTCTTCGGCCCGGCAGCCGAGGCGCATCCGGGCCTCTCCGGCTTCAGTCTCCTGAGCGAAGCGCGCGAGGCCTTCATCGCCCGCCTGGCGCTGGCCGACCTGGCCGAGCGCAGTCTCGACATGCAGTACTACGTCTGGGACGGCGATACGACCGGCCGAATCATCGTCGACCGGGTGATGAAGGCGGCCGATCGCGGGGTCAGGGTGCGGCTCCTCGTCGACGATCCCTTCTACAACAAGGCCAGCGATCCGGTCAAAGCCGCGCTCGACGCCCATCCCAACGTCGAGATCCGCCTGTTCAACCCGGCCAGCAACCGGCGGTGGAAGAGGCTCGACTTCCTCGTCGACTTCCGCCGGTTCAACCGCCGCATGCACAACAAGCTGATGGTGGCCGACAATGCGGCGGCGATCGTCGGCGGCCGCAACATCGGCGACCACTATTACGGCGTGCACACCGCCGCCAATTTTCGCGATCTGGACGTGCTGGCGGTCGGGCCGGTCGTGGGCGATCTGTCGGGGGTTTTCGAGCGATACTGGAACAGCGCCTCGACGGTGCCGATCGCGACCATCGTCGAGCGCGCCTATGGCGCCGCCGATCTCGACGCCATCCTGACCCGCCTGCGCCAGGAGATCGCCGCCGCCGACTACCCCTACCCGATCGACCAGGATCTCGGCGAGCTGGCGGCGCAGGGCGCCGACGCTGCGCGACAGCCTCGTGTGGGCAGAGGGCCGGATCGTCGCCGACGACCCGGAAGCGGTCGCCCGCCGCAAGGAGGCCGACGTCGTGGTCGCGTTCATCCGCGGAAGGGTCGCCGAGCTGAAAGAGGAACTGCTCGCCGAGGCGCCCTATTTCGTCCTGCCCGCCGGAGCGCAGGCGACCGTCAAGGCGCTCACCGACCGCAATGTCCGGGTGCGCGTGCTGACCAACTCGCTCGCTTCGAACAACCAACTCGCCGCGCACGCGGGTTACGCCAAGACCCGCCGGCAGTTGCTCGAGAACGGCCTGGAACTCTACGAGCTGCGCCCGGATACCGACGCCTTCCGGCCGGGCTGGTCGCTGGTTTCCCACGAGTTGCGAGCGGCGTTGCATTGCAAGGCCATGGTCTTTGACCGAAAGGCTGTGTTCATCGGCAGCTTCAACCTCGACCCGCGCTCGGCAGTGATCAACACCGAGGCGGGCCTCTACATCGAGAGCCCGGAGCTTGCCGAGCAGCTGACGGCCTACATGGCGACCGGCGTCGAGCCCGCCAACAGCTATCGCGTCCGCCTCGACCCGAATGGCCGGATCGTCTGGGAGACGGTGCGGGACGGCGAGATCGTCCGCTACCGGGACGAGCCCGAAACCGGTTTGCGGCAGCGCTTTGTGGCGAACCTGGTGAAGCTGCTGCCGATCGACTCGCAAGTCTGATCAGAGCCGCGCGAAGGCCCCGGCGGCGCCGTCGTAGCCTTCCACGTCGCCGTCGCGGATGTCCTTCCAGAGGCCGTGGAGCTGCAGCTTGCCGGATTGCGACCGCTTCGGCGACGAAGGGGAAGGTCATCAGGTTGCCGAGGCTGACCAGCACCGCCTCCTTCTCCAGGGCGGCGATGCGGGCCTCGTAGGAGAGGCCGCGGCCGGACAGGGCCTCGTAGCCGGGCTTGAGGATCTTGAGCCAGGTGCCGACGAAGCTGGTCGGGCGTGTCGAGGTCGGGGGCGAGGCCGGCGAGCATGTCGTGGCAGCCGCGCACGCCGCCGCAGCCGTGGTGGCCCATGACGATCAGGTGCTCGATGCCGAGCGCGATCACCGCGTACTCGATGGCCGCCGAGGTGCCGTGCGCGCGGCCGTCGGGCTCGTGCGGCGGGACGAGGTTGGCGATGTTGCGGTGGATGAAGAAGTCGCCGGGCGCGTTGCCGAAGATCTCCGAGACCAGCACCCGGCTGTCGCAGCAGGTGATGATCATCGCCTTGGGGTTCTGGCGCTGCGCCGCCACCTCGGCGTAGCGGGCGAGTTCCTCGGGGCCGCGGCGGGCCTGCCAGGCGCGGTAGCGGTCCAGGAGGTCGGGCGGCAGCGGCCGTGCGTGCTCCATGGCTTTCCTCCCCACCCCGAATCGGGATCGCTCGGATTTTGTTAAACAACCCGGCAGTTCTTGGCCAGCGGGATGCTGCGCCGCAGCGTTCCGTCAAGGTTCGGTTAACGGTTTGGTGCAAATGTGGGCATCGGGTGACGGGGGGACTGCACGATGGGTGCGGAGCTTTATCAGATCGGGTCGCGCGATGACGCGGCGCTCGATACCACCAGGATCATGGTCCTGCGCCAGTCGCTCGGCGACCAGCGCTGCCGCGAGATCGTCTCCGAGGTGGTCTTCCATCTGACCGACCGGCTGGGCCTGCTGCAGACGGCGCTGGCCGCCGGCGACGGCGCCGAGGCGCAGGTGCTGGCCTCGCGGCTCGCCAGCCTCAGCGAGCAGGTGGGCCTCGCCGACTTCGCCCGGGTGGCGCGCGACCTCGGGATCTGCCTCACCGCCGGCGACGCCATCGCCACCGCCGCGGTCGGGGCGCGGCTGATGCGGCTGGGCGAGGATTCGCTCTTCTCGGTCATTCTCTACGCCGATCAATCGGCCTTGTAGCGGATCCCGCCGGGCGTGTAGAGTCGCCGCCCGGTTCCCGCTCAAGGTATCCCGAGCATGCCGCTGGCCGCCGCGCCCGACCCCCGGGCCGTTCCGCTTCGCCTGATCGCTTCCGACGGCCTGCCGGACTGGCTGGCCGGCCAGGACGCGCCGACGCGGGCCTGGATCGAGGGCATGGGGTTCGCGGCCGGCGTCGGCGAGGTCCTCTGCCTGCCGGGGCCGGACGGCGCGGTGCAGGCGGCGCTGGCCGGCTGGGGCACCGCCGCCGCCCGCCGGCGCGACCGCTTCCCGCTCGCGGCGGCCGCCGCCCGGCTGCCCGCCGGGCGCTATGCGCTCGTTCCCGAGGGTGTCGAGATCGACGCCACGCTGGAGGCGCTGGGCTGGCTCCTCGCCGACTATCGCTTCGGCCGCTACCGCGCCGCAAAGCCTGCCGTGGCCGAACTGGTCTGCCCCGACGGCGTCGACGGCGCGCGGGTGGCGCGGATCGCCGCTGCGGCGGCGCTGGCGCAGGATCTCATCAACACGCCCGCCCGCGACATGGGGCCCGAGGCGCTGGAGGCGGCCTTCGTGGCGCTCGCCGGGCGGCACGGCGCCGAGGTGCGGGTGACGCGCGGCAGTGCGGCGCTGCGCGCGGCCAACCTGCCGATGATCGAGGCGGTGGGCGCCGCCGCGTCCGAGCCGCCGCGGCTGCTCGACCTCGTCTGGGGCCGCGCGGATGCGCCGAAGGTGACGCTGGTGGGCAAGGGCGTCTGCTTCGACACCGGCGGGCTCGACATCAAGCCGCCGGCCTCCATGGGGATCATGAAGAAGGACATGGGCGGGGCGGCCACCGCCATGGGCCTCGCCGACATGGTGATGGGGCTGGGGCTGGATCTGCGGTTGCGGCTGCTGGTGCCGGCGGTGGAGAACGCGATCTCCGCGCCCGGCGATGCGGCCGGGCGACATCCTGCCGAGCCGCAAGGGGCTGACCGTCGAGGTGAACAACACCGACGCCGAGGGGCGGCTGGTGCTGGCCGACGCGCTGGCGCTGGCCGACGAGGAGACGCCCGGAGCTGATCGTGAGCCTCGCCACGCTGACCGGCGCCGCCCGGGTGGCGCTGGGGCCGGACGTGCCGCCGTTCTTCACCGACGACGACGCGCTGGCGGCCGATCTCGCGGCGGCGTCGGTGCGCGTCGCCGATCCGCTCTGGCGGCTGCCGTTCTGGGACCCCTACGAGCCGCTGATCGAGCCCGGCATCGCCGACCTCGACAACGCGCCCTCGGGCGGCATGGCGGGCGCCATCACCGCCGCGCTGTTCCTGCGCCGCTTCGTCACCGCCAGCCCGCGCTATGTGCATCTCGACATCTATGGCTGGACGCCGAAGGCGCTGCCCGCGCGCCCCAAGGGCGGGGCGTTCCAGGCCGCGCGGGCGCTCCTCGCGATGCTGGAGGACCGCTTTTGTCCGACCTGACCCCCTTCGCCGACCGGCTGCTGCCGGCGCGTCCCGACCTCGCCGCCGAGCACCTGCGCGGGAAGGTGGCGGCGGAACGCTTCGCCGCCGGGCGGCCGCAGCGGGTGGCGGCGAGCCTTCTCGACATGACGCCGGTGCCCGACCGGGCGGCGGCGCGCAGCA
The DNA here is from genome assembly GCA_963844375.1 of uncultured Alphaproteobacteria bacterium. Taxonomy (GTDB): domain Bacteria; phylum Pseudomonadota; class Alphaproteobacteria; order Rhodobacterales; family Rhodobacteraceae; genus Amaricoccus. Next base: position 42,470 of record CAWJOI010000015.1, read on the forward strand.
CCCAGCTGCTGCACGGCGAGGTCTTCACGGTCTACGAGACGCGCGCCGACGGGCTGGCCTGGGGGCAGGCGGCGCTGGACGGCTATGTCGGCTACGTGGATGCGGCGGCGCTGGGACCCTGCCAGGGGCAGGGCCGGCGCGTCACCGCGCTCTGGTCGCAGGTCTATGCCGAGCCGTCGGTTCGCGGGCGGACCCTCGTCGAGCTGCCCTTCCTTTCCGAGGTGGCGGTCACCGGCACCACGGGTGGGTTCGCGCGGCTGCGAGGCGGCGGGAACGTGCCGCTTCCGCATTTCGAGCCAAAGGGGGCCGACTGGGTGGGGCTGGCCGAGCGCTTCATCGGGGTTCCGTACCTCTGGGGCGGACGCAGCGCCCGCGGCCTCGACTGCTCGGCGCTGGTGCAGCTGGCGCTGCTCGGCTCCGGCCGCGCGGCGCCGCGGGATTCCGACATGCAGGCGGCGCTCGTCGGCGACGAGATCGCCCCGGACGCGGCGCTCCGGCGCGGGGACCTGGTGTTCTGGCGCGGGCACGTCGGGATCATGCGGGACGCCGAGACGCTGCTGCACGCCAACGCCCACCACATGGCCGTGGCGAGCGAGCCCTTGCTGCCGGCGATCGCGCGGATCGCGGCGGCGGGCGGCGGGCCGGTTACCCTCCGCCGGAGGCCCTGACCGCTACTGCATGATCCGCGGGCCCTGGTCGCGCATCAGGCGCAGGCCGATCCGCTCGGCCTGGAGCGCGAGGCCGAGCGCCAGGTCGGCGCGCACCATCAGCGCCGCCATCAGCACCGCGTCCTCGCGCGCGCCTTCGGCGGCCAGCGCCACGAAGCGGGCGAAGACGCATTCGTCGGCGCCGGCGCAGGGGCAGCCGGGCGCGTGGCCCATCAGCGGCCGGCGGGAGTGCCCGGCCATGATCCTGACCAGGTCGCCGAAGTCCGCGGCGAGCCCCCGGCCGCCGTCGCCGTGCCGCGCCACCAGCTCGTGCGACATGACGTCGGGACCGTCCGGCCCGGCGCACCACAGCCGCAGGCAGTGGATCACCCGCCGCTCCAGCGGCGGCAGCTCGGCCAGGTAGCCGACCGGCGCGGCCCCGGAATGCCGCGGCTGGGCGCTCATTTGGTCAGGATCAGCTTGCCCTGCCGCGTGATGCGCAGGACGTAGCGGACGCCGTCGAGGCGGATCTCCGCCTCGTTGCCGCCCTCGGTCAGCAGGCGGGCGTCGTGGCAGGGCCGTTCCGGCTCGCGGGAGACGGCCGGCGCCGCCGGCGCAGCGCGCAGGGTCGCGCGCGGGGGCAGGTCGCGCTCTGCGAGCCGCGCGATGTGACGTTCGGGCTGCATGGCCGTCTCCGATGCTGGTGAGTCGGGGATGGCTCATCCGCATGGGGATTGGCTGGCGTTATGGATGACAAATTCACTCAGGATAGTCAATCCTGATTCAATTCGTCGGAAATTACGGCCGCGCCCGGAAGCCGGGCGGCGGGATCACTCCTCCTCGTCGTCCTCCGCAGCCGGAGCGAGGTTGAACAGGCTCTCGGCGTCCGCCTTGGCCGACTGCGGCGAGACGCGTTCCTCCTTGCGGCCGAGCTTGAAGTTCTCCAGCCCCGACATCGACGACGGGCGCCGCGGCTCCACGTCCATGGCCAGCGACTGCTCGGTGGAGACGAGCTTCATCCGCTCGCTGTCGCTCATCACGCCACCGTCGCCGGGCAAGCGCTTCACCGCCTTGGCCACCGCGGCGTCGAGCTCGCCCTGCTTGGAGAGGCCGAGCGCCACCGGGTCGACGGGGGTGACGTTGGTGATGTTCCAGTGGCTGCGGTCGCGGATGGACTGGATCGTCGGCTTGGTGGTGCCGACCAGCTTGGCGATCTGGCCGTCGCTGAGCTCGGGATGGAACTTGACCAGCCAGGCGATGGCGGCGGGGCGGTCCTGGCGCTTGGACAGCGGCGTGTAGCGCGGCCCCTTGCGCTTGGTCTCGCCCTCGGAGGCCGGGTTGTGCATGAGCTTCAGCCGGTACTTCGGGTCGGCCTCGCCCTTGCGGATCTCCTCGGCGGTCAACTGGCGATTGACGATCGGGTCGAAGCCCTTGATGCCCTGGGCCACCTCGCCATCGGCGATGCCGTTCACCTCCAGTTCGTGCAGGCCGCAGAACTCGGCGATCTGCCCGAAGGTCAGCGTGGTGTTCTCGACCAGCCAGACGGCGGTCGCTTTCTGCATCAGTGGGAGCGCCATGGGACTTCCTTTCGTCGAACAAGTCTCTCCCGGCGCCGAAAACTCGGGTGCGCCGGAGCGCGAAGGTCGGTTTTCGCGGGAGAATTGCCCGGGTATATAGTGCGAATGCGCGGGATGATAAAGTGGTTTTCGCCGCTGGCGCTCGGCCTCGTTCTCGCCGCTCCCGCGGCGCGGGCGCAGGGCTTCGACTATTACGTGCTCGCCCTCTCGTGGACGCCGAGCTGGTGCGCCGCCGAAGGCTCGCGCGACGGCCAGTGCGACCCCGAGCGCGACCTGGGCTTCACCCTGCACGGCCTCTGGCCGCAGTACGAGGAAGGCTGGCCCGAGGACTGCGCCAGCGACGCGGCCGACCCCTCGCGCCGCGAGACCGCGGCGATGGCCGATGTCATGGGCTCCGGCAGCCTCGCCTGGTACCAGTGGAAGAAGCACGGCCGCTGCGCCGGCCTCCCCTCCCGCGACTACTTCGCGCTCGCCCGTCGCCTCTACGGGGCGCTGGACCTGCCTCGACCGGACGCCGGGAGCGCCACCGCCGCCGGGCTCGAGGCGGCGGTGCTCGACGCGAACCCGGCGCTCGGGTCCGACGGCGTGATCGTGACCTGCCGCGGCGGCCGCATCGCGGAGCTGCGCATCTGCCTGACCCCGGACGGCGCGCCGCGCGCCTGCGCCGCGGACGTCCTCGCCGACGCCTGCCGCCAGCGCGGGCCGCAGGAGATGCCGGCGATCCCGTGACGGTGGCAAGACTGTGGCAAGCGCCCGCTTGCCGCCGCCCCACGCCGCGCCCTAGTCTCGCCGCCATGACAGAGAGCCACGCGGAATCCGAACAACGGCGGGGGATGGGCGCGCTGCACCTGTGGGCGGGCCATATCGCGATCCGCATCGCCGACGCCTTCCGGCCGCGGCTCAGCCTCGGGGTGCGGCTGATCGCGCTCGACGACGCGGGCGGCGTCTTCCTGGTGCGGCACTCGTACCTCCCCGGCCTGCACTTTCCCGGCGGGGCCGTCGACGCCGACGAGACCTGCCGCGAGGCGGCGGTGCGCGAGGCGCGCGAGGAGGGCGGGCTGGTGTTCGACGCGCCGCCGGAACTCTTTCACGTCTACCACAGCGCCGCCGGGGGCCGCCGTGACCACGTGGTGGTCTTCGTCGCCCGCGGCGCCCGCCAGCCGCAGGCCATGCGGCCGGGGCTGGAGATCCGCGAGGCGGCGTTCCACCCCCTCGACCGGCTGCCGCCCGACCTCACCGACCCCACCCGCCGCCGGCTCGCCGAGGTGCTCGGCGGCAGCCCGCCCGACGACGTCTGGTAGGTTTCAGCCGACTTCGAGCACGATCTTGCCCACATGCGCCGAGCTCTCCATCCGCGCATGCGCCTCGGCCGCCGCGTCCAGCGGATAGGTGCGGTCGATCACCGGCGCGATCCGCCCGGCGTCGAGCAGCGGCCAGACCTCGCGGCGGAGGTCGGCGGCGATGCGCGCCTTGGCCTCCACCGACTGCGGGCGCAGCGTCGAGCCGGTCAGCGTCAGCCGCTTGACCATCACCTGCGCGAAGTTGAGCTCGACCTTCGGCCCGCTCGGGTGCGCGATCATCACCAGCCGCCCGTCCACAGCCAGCGCCCGCACGTCGCGCGGCAGGTAGTCGCCGCCCACCATGTCGAGGATCACGTCCACCCCGCGCCCGTCCGTCGCCTCCCTGACCGCGGCGACGAAGTCCGCCTCGCGGTAGTTGATCGCCAGCTCGGCGCCGAGCGCCCGGCAGGCGCGGCACTTCTCCTCCGACCCGGCGGTGGCGAAGACCCGCGCGCCGCGAACGCGGGCGAGCTGGATCGCCGTCGTGCCGATCCCGGACGAGCCGCCATGCACGAGGAAGCTCTCGCCGGCGGCCAGCCGCCCCCGCCCGAAGACGTTGGACCAGACGGTGAAGAAGGTCTCGCAGAGCGCCGCCGCCTTCACCATCCCCATGCCGCGCGGCACCGGCAGCGCGTGGTCCTGGTGGGTCAGCGCGTACTCGGCGTACCCGCCCCCCGGCAGCAGCGCGCAGACCGGATCGCCCACGCTCCAGGCCGAGCCGCCCGGCCCCACCGCCGCCACCTCGCCCGCCGCCTCGAGCCCCGGCAGGTCCGAAGCCCCCGGCGGCGGCGCGTAGGCGCCGAGGCGCTGCTGCACATCGGGCCGGTTGACCCCGGCGGCGCGCACCCGGATCAGGATCTCGCCCGCCGCCGGCTGCGGCACCCGCCGCACCGCCGGGACCAGGACCTCCGGCCCGCCGTGCCCGGCGATCTCGACCACCCGCATCTCGGCGGGAACGGTCACGCGATCCTCGCGCCGGTCAGCGACCAGCCGCCGTCGGCGGCGACGATGACGCCGTTGACGTAGGCCGCCGCCTCCGAGCCGAGCCAGAGGCACGCCCCCGCCACGTCCTCGGGCGTGCCGGTCCGTCCCATGGGCACCGCGCGCGCCACGGCGGCCTGCTGCTCCGGGCTGGGCGCCAGCCGCGCCATGCCCTCGGTGCCGGCGATGGGGCCGGGGACCACGCCGTTCACCCGCAGGCCCTCCGGCGCCCATTCGATGGCGAGGCAGCGGGTGATCATGTCCACCCCCGCCTTGGCGGCGCAGACGTGCACCTGGTAGGCCATGGGCACGGTGGCCTGCGGGGCGGAGATGTTGATCAGGCTGCCGCCCGGCTTCTTCATGTGCGGATAGGCGGCCTTCATCACGTGCCAGGTGCCGAGCACGTCGATGTCGATCACCGCCTTGAACCCGTTCGGGCTGATCTGGTGCGCCAGCGCCGGGAAGTTGCCGGCCGCGCCCGAGACCAGCACGTCGATCGCGCCCGCCTCGCCCGCGAAGGCGGCGATGGCCGAGGCGACGGCGGCGGGGTCGCGCACGTCGAAGGTGTAGCCGAGCGCCGGCCCGCCGGGGCCGCCGAGCACGGCCACGGCGGCGTCGACCTTCTCCTGCTTGCGGCTCCCGACCCGAGCCGCGCGCCGGCGGCGGCGAAGGCGCGGGCGATGCCGAGGTTGATGCCGCTGGTGCCGCCGGCCACGAAGACGTTGCAGCCGCCGTAGTCGAAATGCGCCTGCATGCCCTCAGGCCGCCCGGCGGTCCTGGTGGGCGAAGTCCCAGTAGAGCGTCCGCGCCAGCGCCGCGACCCGGGACGGACCCCAGCTCGCGGTCCTCGAAGCGGGTGACCGGCACCACCTTGCTGGCGTTCCCGGTCAGGAAGATCTCGTCCGCCGCCGCGAAGTCGGCGACGGTGAGCGTGCCCTCGACGACCTCGACCCCGTCCTCGCGCAGGAGGCGGATCACCCGCGCCCGGGTGATGCCGGCAAGGAAGGTGCCGTTCGCCGCCGGCGTCATCACCACGCCGTCGCGCACGAGGAAGGCGTTGGTCGAGGCGGTCTCGGCGACGTTGCCCTGCTGGTCCAGCGACAGCGCGTTGTGGAAGCCGCGGGCGCGCGCCTCGCGCACGACGCGCGCGTTGTTGGGGTAGTGGCAGGCCGCCTTGGCCTCGCAGAGCGCCGCGTCGGGCGGCGGACGGCGGAAGGGCGAGACGGTCAGCGCGAACGGCCCCGGCTCGCGCATGGGCAGCTCCTCCAGGCAGATGGCGAGCACGGTCGATTCGGGCAGCGCGTCGATGATCGCGGCCGAGCCCTCGCAGGACCACATCATCGGCCGCAGGTAGAGCGGGCGCTCCGTGCCCATCCGCCGGATGCCGTCGCGCACCAGCGACTCGATCGCCTGCGGCTCCATGCTGGCGTCGAGGCCCATGGCCGCCGCCGAGCGGAGCAGGCGCGCGCAGTGCAGGTCGAGGTCGGGCGTCACGCCCTCGAAGGCGCGCGCCCCGTCGAAGACCAGCGTTCCCTGCCAGGTGCCGTGGTCGGCCGAGCCCATGACCGGCACGTTGCCCGCGTGCCAGCGCCCGTCGAACCAGGTGAGAATGCTGCCCCCGAGCGCCATCGCGCCCTCCCCGTCATGTGGTTCTGCGTCAGAATCCGCCGCCGCCAGGACCCCGGCAGATCGGAGGCGGGAGTATCCCCGGGCGCCCGGACCCGGTCAAGCAGCGCCTGCGGCCCCTTCAGCATCGCCGCCCCCAGCGGGTTGCCGCGGATGCGCGACTTGAGCTGCTCGATCTCCATGACGTTGTCGATGCGGCGGCCGATGAACTCGCGGGTGGCCGAGGCGCCCGGGGTCTCGTCGCCGAGCCAGTAGAGCAGCGCGGCGGAATAGACCGCCGAGAGCGTGGCGCGCTTGCTGTACCAGTTGAAGTCGCGGCTCTCGTCGCCGAGGGCGGTCCAGATGGTGTCGGCGGTCTGCCAGATCGCGCGCGCGCCGTCCGGCGCGTGATGCGGCAGCGCGAAGAGCGCCACCCCCCGCCGCACCGCCTCGCGATCGCCCGCGACCAGCTCGAGCCGGCGCATCACCGCGAAGGCCACCCGGTCGCGGAAGCGCAGGCCGAGAAGGTCGGCCGCGGCCAGGTCGTCGGCCAGCGCGGCGTCGCGCGCGCGGTGGAACGCCAGCGCCAGGTCGACGCCGCCGCGCGGAAAGGCGAGGCGCGAGAGGCCGGGATCGACGCCCGCGTCCTCCACCGCCTGCGCCAGCGTGCGGTCGGTCCACCCGTCGAACGCCACGTGCGGCAGCGCCGCGGCGATCACCGCCCGTCGGGTGGCGGCCAGGTGGTCATCCTCGCCGCGTGGTTCCTCGGAGAGCCGGTCTTCGGTCATGGCCTTGGAATTCCCCCAGATTTTCCACCGATCCCTGGGAAACCAGCGGTGGACAGTCGCGTCTCACCCCGCTATATAGCGCGCTCCTGCCCATATTCGAAACGCATGACACGTGAAAGGTGGTGAAAGTTAAGTGCAGGTAATGGTTCGTGACAACAACGTCGACCAGGCGTTGCGCGCGCTCAAGAAGAAGCTGCAGCGCGAGGGTGTGTTCCGCGAGATGAAGCTCCGGCAGCATTTCGAGAAACCGTCCGTCAAGAAGGCCCGCGAGCGGGCCGAGGCCGTCCGCCGCGCGCGCAAGCTGGCGCGCAAGAAATTGCAGCGCGAAGGCATGCTCTGACCTCCTGACCGACTTGGGTCACGCAACGACCGGGCGCCCCTTCGGGCGCCCTTTGTCGTTCGGGGATCACGAAGGCAGGCGGACGACCATCTCCACTTCCATCTGCAGGTCCGGCCCGGCGAGGGCGGCGACGCCGATGCCGGTGAGGCTCGGCTGGGCGCCGCCGAACAGGGCGAGCAGGTGCGGCATCACCACCTCCAGGCGGGCGGGGTCAGGTCCACCACGTAGACCCGGACCATGACGAGGTCATGCGGCGACGCATCGACGGCGTCGAGAGCCGCCCTTGCATTCCCGACGACCAGCGCGGCCTGCTCCGCGAGACCTTTCGGGACGGGTCCACCGCCCGGCCTCACGGCGACCTGCCCCGAGATGAACGCAAGCCTGCCGGGCTCCACCGTGGTGATCTGCGAGTAGCCGACCGCCCCCGCATCGGGCAGCGTCGGCGGGTTCAGGCGCGTCAGCGCAGCTTTCGGATCGCCGGGCATGTCCGTTGTCCTTTACACTCTGATCCTGGCCCGCATTCCCGGAGTTCACAGGCGGCGCTAGACCCCCAAACCGCCCCGCGCGAAATGCATCACCGCGACAAAGCCGCCGTAGACGAAGCCCGAGACCACGGCCAGGCCGACGACCCCGATCAGCGCCCCCACCACGACGGCGATCCCGTCGCGGCTGAGGAGCCCCACCGCCATCAGCACCAGCGCGACACCCGGGAGGGCGTTGCCGAACGGCACCGGCAGGAAGATGATGGCGGCGAGGATCACGCCCACGGCGCCGATCGCCCGCTTGCCCCAGGCGCCGGTCAGCGGCAGGAGCCGCGGCTTGATCCTCTCCTCGATGCGGACGAGCCGCGGCACGATGCGGTGGACCAGCGACTCGAAGCTCGAGCGCGCCAGCGAGCGACGGCGCAGGAACCCCGGCAGCCACGGCTGGTGCAGGCCGAACATCAGCTGCGCCGTCAGCAGCATCAGCGGCGCGCCGAGCACGGCCGAGATGCCGGGCAGCGCCACGGGCAGGATGTTCGGCGCGGCGAAGAGCACGATCAACGGGCCGTAGGCGCGGGCGTCGAAGGCGTCCACCATGTCGCCCAGCGACACCCGCTCGCCCTCGGCCCGCTGCACCAGGCCGAGCAGGATCGACGACATCCGCCGGTGTCCCCCCGGCTTTGGCGCGTCCGGCCCTGAGGGCGGTGCCGACATGGTCGCATCCTCCGATTGCCGGCGCCTGCGGTCAGCTTCTAGGACCGTCACTCGGCTCCCAGGCCCGGTTCTGGCCGACATCCGATTCGCGGATGAAGCGCGTCTCGACGCCCGGGCGGTCGGCGAAGTTCGCGCGCAGCGCCTCCGGGAAGATGCTCCTCGGCGCGTCCTGGAACGGCGGCACCGGCTGCAGCACGTCGGCCACCTCCAGCGCGCAGGTCATCTTCATCGCCTGGCCCTGCGCCTGGGCGTTGGCGATGAGCTGGTCGGCCGCCGCCCGGCTGATGGGAACCGTCTGCGCCTCGACGAAATAGTCGAAGCGGGCGTGGTAGCGCTCGTAGTAGTCCACGAAGCGCGGGGTCATGCCGTAGTGCACGTCGCCGCGGCGTGGCAGGTCGGGATGGGTGAAGGTGCCCGCCGGGTCGTAGAGCACCTGCTCGGAGCCGTTGATCAGCAGGCCCGCATGCGCGGCGCGGCCGGAGCTTGCGTTGACCATGGAGAGCAGCGTCACCGACGGCGGCCCGGCGCTCTCGTAGCGCGCCCGCGCGATCTCGTCGGGAGCCGCCGGCCGGTAGACCTCGCAGCCGGCCAGCACCGTCGCGGCCATCAGGGCGAGAAGCGCGCGCCGCATGGATCGTGCCCAGTCGCCCCGGGTCTTCAGGTGTTGAAGATGGCGAGGAAGATCAGAATCAGCGCCGCGAAACCGAAGACGTAGACCCAGAAGCGGATGAAGGCGTCGAAGGTCCGCTGATGCTCGGCCGCATCCGTGCCGCCCTCGTGACCACCGTGCTGCGTCTCCGCCATCGCCCGCTTCCTTCCTTGCCCGCTGCGGGAGCCTTCTACCCCGATCGCGCCGCGCTGTCAGGCCCCAATTCGCCGCGCTGCCACAGCCAGGCGCCATCCGGCCCCCGATGCCGCACCGCCACGCCGGCGCGCGTCAGGTGGTTGAGATGGCCCACCGCCTCGGCCAGCGCCAGCCCGTACTCCCCCTCGCCGATCGGCCGGCCGTAGAGCGGCGCGAAGCACTCCGACGCCCGGCGCGGGGTGGCCAGATGCGCGGCGAGCGCGGCGAGCGCCGCTTCCTGATGGCGGATGAGTTCCTCCAGCCGCGCCGGCAGCCCGCGGAACGGCCGCCGGTGGCCGGGAAGCGCCAGGTGGCGTTCCTCGGCCAGCGTCGCCAGCCGCGCGCACGAGGCAAGCCAGTCGCCCACCGGATCGGCGTCGGGCTCGGTGGCGTAGACCCCGAGGTTGGGCGTGATGCCGGGCAGGATCTGGTCGCCGACGAGCACGAGGTCGTGGCCGACGCCCCAGAGCGTCGCCTGCTCCGGCGCGTGGCCGTGGCCGATCTCCACCCGCCAGCGCCGCCCGCCGGCCAGGATCTCGTCGCCCTGGGCGATCCGCCGGAAGCCGAGCGGCATCGGCGCCACCGTGTCGGCGAAGTTGAACGGCCGCGCCTCGGCCCGGGCGGCCAGCATCGCCGGCGCCATGCCCGCGCCGCGCCAGAACGCCAGCGTCTCGGCGCTGGGCCGCGGCTGCACGTCGAGCGTCAGCATCCGCGCCGTCAGCCAGGCGGTGCGGGTCGCCCAGAGCGCCGCGCCCGTCGCCTGGAACCAGCCGGCGAGCCCGACGTGGTCCGGATGGTGGTGGGTCAGGATGACCCGCCGGACCGGCCGGCCGCCCAGCGGCCCGGCCATCAGCGCCGCCCAGGCGCCGCGCACCGCCGGGGTGTCGAGGCCGGTGTCGACCAGCGTCCAGCCGTCGCCGTCGTCGAGCGCATAGGCGTTGAGGTGGTCCGGCCGGAACGGCAGCGGCAGGCGCATCCAGAGCACGCCTTCGGCCAACTCCACGGCTTCACCCCGGCCTGGCGGCTCGGGGAAGGGATACTGGACGGCTCCCCGCCGCGGCAAAGGTCAGTGCACCTGAGACGCGGCGGGCGGCGTCCAGATTATGACGAATGTAGATGCCACCAAAAGGACCCAGCCCGACCATAAAAATATCAAAAGAGGCTTGTGGAGCCTTCTTCCCAGGCGGACGAGGTTTTCCTCGCTGAGGCCTCCGAACGGCTCATATTGCTCCTTTATAAAACCAAGGTAAGGGGAAGAGTTGGCGTCAATGCCATCGCTCTCCAGGTTGATCTTGGCGATGTAGTCGCTCCCGGAAAACACAAAAATCAAGCTGATAAACGCCGCGATAAGCAGCATCGTGACCGATACTGTCACCATAAGCTTGAACAGGTTGCTTTGGTTGGATTGTATCCATCCAATCTGCGTTGCCAGGATTAGAATCGGAGCTGTAGACAGCAACAGATTGGTTTTCTGCACTTCCAAGGCGGCTTGCATGCCCGCTATGTACCGGACACGGCCCTCAGGTAGTCCCATGTATGCCTCCTCCCGCTCTATGGCCCGAGTTCGATGGCGTAGAGCGGCGCCGCCCCCTCGCAGGCCGCGTCGCAGAGCGCGATCGCCTGCGGCAGCAGCTGGCGGATATGAAAGGCCGCCATCGCCGCCCGCGGACCGTCTTCCACCCCTTCCGCCGCGGCGGCCTTGAGCAGGTAGTGCCCGCCCAGCGTCAGCGCGAAGGCGCGCAGGTACGGCACCGCACCCGCGAACCGGTCGTTCATCTCCGCCGACGCCATCCAGCCCGTCGCCTCGGCCAGCCGCCGCGCCGCCGCCGCCAGCCGCGCCCCGAGGTCGCCCGCCGCCTGGCGCGCGGTCTCTTCCACCGCCTCGATCAGCTTCTGCGCCACGGCGCCCCCGTCGGCGAGCTTGCGGCCGACCATGTCCATGGCCTGGATGCCGTTCGTCCCCTCGTAGATCGCCGTCACCCGCACGTCGCGGTAGAACTGCGCCACCCCGGTCTCCTCGACATAGCCCATGCCGCCGAAGACCTGCATCGCCATGGCGCTGACCTCGCAGCCGGCGTCGGTGCCGAAGGCCTTGGCGATGGGCGTCAGGAACGCCGCGCGCGCCGCCCATTCCTCCTCGCCCGTCGCGATGCCCAAGTCGGTCGACAGCGCGCAGTCGAGGCAGATCGCCCGCGCCACCGCCACCGTGGCCGCCATGGTCACCAGCATCCGCCGCACGTCGGCATGGCCGATGATCGCAGGCTCGCCCTCGACCGGCGACCGCCCCTGCCGCCGCTCGCGCGCGAAGGCTGTCGCCGCCTGCAGCGCCGCGTCGGCCTGCGACAGCCCCTGCACGCCCACCCCGAGCCGGGCGTTGTTCATCATGGTGAACATCCCCGCCAGACCCTGGTGCGCCTCGCCGATCAGCCAGCCCTTGGCGCCGTCGAATTCCATGACGCAGGTGGGGCTGCCGTGCAGCCCCATCTTGTGCTCCAGCGAGATCGCCCGCACCGCGTTCCGCACCCCCGGCCGGCCCTCGCCGTCCGGCAGGATACTTGGGCACCAGGAAGAGCGAGATCCCCTTGGTCCCCGGCACCCCGTCCGGCAGCCGCGCCAGCACCAGGTGGCAGACGTTCTCCGCCATGTCGTGGTCGCCCCACGAGATGAAGATCTTCTGCCCGCTGACCGCGTAGGTCCCGTCGCCCAGCGGCTCGGCGCGCGTCCGCACCGCGCCGACATCGGAGCCGGCCTGCGGCTCGGTCAGGTTCATCGTCCCCGTCCAGTCCCCCGCCACCAGCCGCGGCAGGAAGACCGCCTTCACTTCCGCCGGCGCGTGGTGCTCCAGCGCCTCGATCTGCCCCTGGCCCAGCATCGGGCAGAGCGAGAGCGCGAGGTTGGCGCCCGCGAACATCTCGCCCACGCAGGTGACCACCGTGGCCGGCAGGCCCATGCCGCCGTGCGCCGGATCGGCCGCGATCCCGACCCAGCCGCCCGCCGCCAGCGTGCCGTAGGCGTCGGCGAACCCGGGCGTCGTGCGCACCACGCCGTTCTCCAGCCGCGCGCCCTCGAGATCGCCGGCCCGGCGCAGCGGCGCGAGCACGTCCTCGGCCAGCTTCGCCGCCTCCGCCAGCACCGCCTCCACCGTCTCGGGCGTCGCCTCGGCGAAGCGCTCGGTTTCGGCCAGCCGCCCGGCGTCCAGCACGTGCTCGAGCAGGAAGCGCATCTCGCCGACCGGCGCGCGATAGGTCATGGTCTCCCTCCCCGGAGCTGGCGCCGCGATTGCGGCCCGCGGGCGGAGCGGCTATCAGGGGCCGCCGTCCGCGGGCGCGAACCTTAGGACCCGCCCCGCGACGCCACAAGCAGGACCCGAGCGTCAGGCATGCCCGAGCGAAACACCGTCACCCTCTCCGACAGCGATCGCGGCGTTCGCGCCGCCGTGGGCCTGCTCGGCGCCGGCGAGGTCGTGGCGTTCCCGACCGAGACGGTCTACGGCCTCGGGGCCGACGCCCGCAGCGACCGCGCGGTCGCCGCGATCTTCGCCGCCAAGGGCCGGCCCGCCTTCAACCCGCTGATCGTCCACGTGGCCGACCTCGCCGCCGCCGAACATCTCGCCACGGTCACGCCGGAAGCGCGGGCGCTCGCCGCCCGCTTCTGGCCGGGGCCGCTGACGCTGGTCCTGCCGCGGCGGGCGGACTCCGGCCTCTCCGGTCTCGCCACCGCCGGCCTCGAAACCGTGGCGCTGCGCGTCCCGCTGCACCCGCTCGCCCAGCGCCTGCTCGCGGCCTTCGGCGGGCCGCTGGCCGCGCCCTCGGCCAACCCCTCCGGCGGGGTCAGCGCCACCACGCCGGCGCACGTGCTCGACGGCCTCGGCGGACGCATCGCCGCCGTGCTCGACGGCGGCGCCTGCCCGCTCGGGCTCGAGTCGACCATCATCGGCTTCGAGGACGGCGCGCCGGTGCTCCTCCGCCCCGGCGGCCTCCCCGTCGAGGCGATCGCCGCCGCCCTCGGCCGTCCCGTCGCCGCGCCGGCCGCCGGCGGAATCACCGCCCCGGGGCAGCTCGCCTCGCACTACGCCCCGCGCACGGGGCTCCGGCTCGACGCCGCCATGGCCGGGCCGGAGGAGTTCTGGCTGGGCTTCGGTCCGGACGCGACCACACGCCCCGGCCTCAACCTCTCGCCCTCGGGCGATCTCGCCGAGGCGGCGACGAACCTCTTCGCGCACCTCCGCGTGCTGGACGTGCGGGCCGCGCGCGAAGGCGCGTCGGGCATCGCCGTCGCGCCGATCCCGCGAACCGGCCTCGGCCTTGCGCTCAACGACCGGCTGGCGCGCGCCGCCGCCCCGCGAGACCGCGCATGACGCCCTGGCTCGCGGTCTTCCTCGGCGCGGGGCTGGGCGGCGCGCTCCGCCACGGCGTGAACCTGACCGCGGTGCGGATCTTCGGGTTCGGGTTTCCGTTCGGGACGCTCACGGTCAACATCGTCGGCTGCTTCGCCATGGGGGTTCTCGTCGAGGTCTTCGCCCGCGTCTACGAGCCCGGACAGGTCGTGCGCCTCTTCCTGACCACCGGCGTCCTCGGCGGCTTCACCACCTTCTCGGCCTTCTCGCTCGACGCCGCCGTGCTCTTCGAACGCGGCACGCCGCTGACCGCAGCCGTCTACGTGGCCCTCTCGGTCGGGCTGTCGCTCGCCGCCGTCGCCGCCGGCCTCCTCTTCGTCCGCCACCTGCTCTAGCCCCTGACGGCCAGCGGATCGAGGAGCTGGCGGCCGCCATCGACGCCGAGGACCTGGCCGGTCACGAAGCTCGCGGCGGGCGAGGCGAGGAACAGCACCGCCTCGGCGCATTCCTGCGGCTCGCCGGTCCGCCCCAGCGGCGTCACCTCGGCCAGCGTCTCGGTGATGTACTCCTTCTCCGGCAACGCCGCCGCGAGCGAGCGGCCCACGACCCCGCCGACCGCGATGGCGTTCACCCGCACGCCGTGCGGCGCCAGCGCCAGCGCCAGCACCCGCGTCATCTGCTCCAGCGCGGCGCAGCTCACCGAATAGGCCATCAGAATCCGGGCTGGACCGGTGGGCGTGCACCGAGCTCAGGTTGACGATCGCCCTGTCCGACGGCTCCGGCTCCTCGCCCTCGGCCAGCTCGATCATCCGCCGCGCCACGATCTGGCTGAGCCGGAGGTTCGCCGTGACGTTCTGCCGGAGCGACGCCTCGAGCCGGTCGGCCTCGGGGTCGAGCGGATCCGAGGCCACCAGCAGCCGACCCGCGTTCACCAGCACGTCGATGCGGTCGTTGGCGTCCATGGTCGCGGCCATCAGGTTCGTCATCGAAAGCTTCTCGCGCAGGTCGCCGGAGAAGGCGATGGCGCGGCCGTCGTATCCCTCGCCGGACAGCGCCTTGACCTCGCGCTCCAGGACCTGCTCGTCCATGTCGGCCATGGTCACCGAGGCGCCCACCCGCACGCAACGGCGGGCGACGGCGAGCCCGATTCCCCGCGCCGCGCCCGTGACGATTACCGACTTGCCCGCGAGTCCGTGCGCCATGCTACCCTCACCACCCCAAAACCGGGGAAACCTAGCCCAGCCCCGTCGGGTCGGCGAGCAGGAAAACGCCATGAAGATTGCGATCTACCGCCTGGCGGTCCTCGGCCTCCTCCTCCTCGGCTGGTGGGCCGCCTCGCGCATCGCCGGCGCCAACCTCGTCCCCACCCCCGGCGAGACGCTCGCCGCCGCGGGCCGGCTCCTCGCCGACGGCCGCATCCTCACCGCGACGATGGAGAGCCTCCGCGTCTACTTCGGCGGCTACCTCCTCGCCGCGCTGATCGGGATCCCGCTCGGCCTCGCCATGGGGGCCCACCGCGACCTGGGACGCACGCTCGAGGTCTTCGTCAACGCGCTGATGGCGACGCCGCGGGTGGCCTTCATCCCGCTCATCATCGTCTTCCTCGGCCTCGGTCCCGAGGCGAAGATCGTCATCGTCTTCCTCGGCGCGGTGATGCCGATCCTCGTCAACACCTACGCCGGGATCCTCAACAGCGACGACGAGCTGATCGAGATGGCGCGCTCGATGGGGGCCTCGCGGCCGCAGATCTACCTCCGCATCATGCTTCCCGGCGCGCTGCCCTTCGTCGCCGTCGGGCTGCGGCTCGGCGCGACGATCGGGCTCATCAACACCGTGGTGGCCGAGCTCTACACCGCCGTCAGCGGCCTCGGCGGCCTCCTCGCGCTCTACGGCAACACCTTCCAGATGGCGCCCTACTTCGTCGTGGTGCTCGTGCTCGCCCTCGTCGGCGCCGTCGTCACCCAGGTCCTGCGGCACCTCGAGCTGCGCGCCAGCCGCTGGCGCACCTAGCGGCAGCCGGCGCGCGCTGGGGCTATATGGCGCAGTCGGGCGAAACCGCGGAGAGGTCGAGGGAGATGACTGCGTGCAAGCGACCTTGCCTCCGCGCTCGCCACCGTGGCGGCGCCTGGCCTTCGCGGCCCCGGCGGCGGCCGAGCCGTTCCGGCTCATCGTCACCGACCTCGCGGCGCCGCTGGTGCCGAACTCGGTCATGGATCTGGCGGTGCAGCTCGGCTACTTCGAGCGCGAAGGCGTCGAGGTCGAGCTCGTCCGCGTGCAGCAGACGCCTTCGGCGCTGGCGGCATTGCAGGCCGGCGAAGGCGAGATGGCGAACATCGCGGTCGACTCGCGCTGCTGCAGGTCGTCGCCCGCGACCAGCTCGGCCTGAAGGCGGTCATGTCGCCCAACAAGGCGCTGCCGTTCCTGATCGCCGCCAGGGACGACATCGCCCAGGCGGAAAGCCTCGACGGCCACAGCTTCGCCATCGGCCGGGTCGGCAGCCTCGACCACACCCTCAGCGTGGCGGTGCTGCAGCTCGCGCGGCGTCGATCCCGGCACCATGAGCTTCGTGGCGATCGGCCAGCCCAGCGTGCGCGCGCAGGCGCTGGCGGCCGGGCAGGTCGACGCCACCACCATGTCGATCGGCGTCTGGATGTCGCTGCCCGACCGCGCGGGACTGCACGTGCTGGTCGACACCGGACGCCTACTACATCGCCGCGCCGGTGCTGCAGAAGGTCAACGTCGTCACCGACGAGGTGCTCGAGGCCCGGCGCGACGAGGTCGCCGGGGTCGTCCGCGCGCTGATCGCTGGCGTCGCGCGACTTCGCACGCGATCCGGCGAGCTGGGTCGACGCGATGGCGATCGCCCGTCCCGACGTGTCGCGCGACGACCTCGCGTTGCTGGCCGAGAGCTTCGCCGCCAGCTGGAGCGAGAACGGCGGGCTGAACCGGGGCGAGCTCGAGCTACACCGTCGACTGGGCTCTACGAGAGCCCGGACTTCGCCGACGTCCGCCGGTCGGAGCTCGCCGAGTGGGTCGACTTCTCGGTGCTGGACGAGGTGCTGGCCGAGGTCGGAACCGCGCCCGGCGCCGACCGGCCCGCGCGCTGATCGAGGGTGCGAGGCCGAGCCGACCGTCCGCCGCAGGGGCATCCGCCGCCGCCCGCGGATCGTCCTGTCGCAGGTCTCGAAGTCGTTCCTCAGCGCCGGCGCACGTCGAACCGGGTCGAGGCGCTGCCAGGACGTCTCGCTCGACATCCCGGAAAACAGCTTCGTCATCGCTGCTCGGACCGTCCGGCTGCGGCAAGACCACCCTGCTGCGGATGATCGACGGGCCTGATCCGGCCCGACGCCGGCCGGATCAGCGTCTCGGGGGCGCCGCCGCGCCCGGGGCCGCAGGTCGGGCTTCGTCTTCCAGTCGTTCCGGCTCATCCCGTGGCAGCGCGTGCGCGACAACGTCGGCTTCGGCCTGGCGCTCAACGGCATGTCCCGGCACGAGCGAAACGAGCGCGTGGATCACTACCTCGCGCTGGTCGGCCTCACGCGTTTCGCCGACGCCTATCCGCACGAGCTGTCGGGCGGCATGAAGCAGCGGGTGGCGCTGGCCCGCGCGCTCGCCACCGATCCCGACATCCTGCTGATGGACGAGCCCTTCGCCAGCCTCGACGCCCAGACCCGCGAGCTGATGCAGATCGAGCTGATGCGCATCTGGTCGCGAGCGGCCGAGGGTGGTCGTCTTCGTCACCCACAGCGTCGACGAGGCGATCGTGCTGGCCGACCGCATCGTGCTGATGGGCCCCCGCCCGGGCCGGATCGTCGAGACCATCGACGTCGCCGCTGCCGCGGCCGCGCTGCGACTACGACATCCGCGGCGAGCCCGCCTTCGCGTCGCTCCGCCGCCACCTCTGGGAGCGCCTGCGCGACATGGTGGTCAACGATCCGGGCTCGGACTTTTACGCGGGGCGCTGAGGGAGGGGGCGGGGCACGGACGGCCTGCAAGGTGCCGCAGGCGTCAGTCTTCGGGCCAGACCAGCGACCGATGCAGGTGGACGCCTGCCCACGCGCCATCGCCGACCGCGAGCGAGACCGAATGCGGCACCCGCGCCACGTCGCCGCACGCGAAGACGCCCGGGACGCTGGTTTCCTTCGTCTCGCCCGTCTGGATCTGGATGCCCATCGGCGTCTCCATCATCGCGCAGCCCATTCCCTCGGCGACGGGCGTGGCCGGAATGCAGCGCGAGGCGGTGAAGAGGCCGGCGAAGGCGAGCCGCCTCCCGTCGGCCAGCAGCACGTCGGCATCGCCTTCGATCCGCTCGATGGGGGTTTCCTCGATCGTGACGCCGCGCCGCCGCAGGCTCTCCCGGTTCGCGTCGTCCAGGGTCAGCGCGTCGTTGGTCAGGAAGGTGACCTCGCCCCACTCCGGCAGGAACTGCGCCTGATGCACCGACATCGGCCCGGTGGCGATCACGCCGATGCGGCCCAGGTTCAGCTCGTATCCGTGGCAGTAGGGGCAGTGGAACACGCTCCGGCCCCAGCGCTCGGCCAGTCCCGGCAACGGCGGGCAGCTGGTCCGCGACCCCGGTGGCGAAGAGCAGGCGCCGGGCGGCATGGACCTCGCCCGTCTCCGCTCGTCACGCGGAAATCGTCCTTGCCGCCGGATGCCGCGGCGACGATCCCCTCGATCCAGGTCAGGGTGCGGATAGCGCTCCAGTTGCCTGCGCGCGGTCGCCGCGACCTCGCCGGCCTCCACGCCGTCCTGTCCCAGGAACCCGTGCGCGTGGCTGGCGAAGCGGTTCCGCCGCTGGCCCGCGTCGATCACCAGCACCGTTCGGCGCGCACGCAGAAGCTGCAGGGCGGCCGCCATTCCGGCATAGCCGCCCCCGACAACGATGACGTCATGCATTCCTTATTCCTTCTGCGCTCGCCTTTCCGCGTGCCGCCGCGCGAAGTCGGCGGCGAGGTCGGCGAGGGTGACTCGTGGAAACCGCTCGAGCAGCATCGCCTCGGCGTCGGCGAAGGCGCCGTCGAGGACGGCATTCACCGACTGCTCGACGAGGCATCCCGGGGCCTCGCTGCGATTGCCGATGGCGAAGACGGCCGGCTCCCCGAGCGCCGCATGCAGCTGGCGCAGATCGACGGTGGAAAGATCGACGGCGATGCGCCATCCCCCGGCATGCCCGCGATCCGCGGTGACCAGCCCGGCCTCCCGCAGCAGCCCCATGGTCCGCCTCACCACGACGGGATGGGTCCCGAGGCATTTCGCCAGGGCCTCGGAGGTCATGGGGCCGTCATGCTCCGCCATGTGCAGCAGGCAGTGAAGGACCGAGGAGAGGCGGCTGTCGCGTTTCATGTAACACCGTATGTTACATGAAGCCGCCCGCGTCAAGGGCCAACAGGAGCAAAGACGCACGACTGGCATACACGTTGTGCATGCGTTGTGCATGGATTGTGCATGGCACGAATCCCGCAACCATCTGACATCGCGTGCAATCTCAGGCCGGCGCCGCAACCCCGGTTCGCGCCGCCTTCGCCTCCACCCGCGCCCGGATCCGCGCGGTGTCGATGATCGGCGTCGCGGCGAAAAGCGTCCGGGTGTAGGGATGCTCCGGCGCGGCGAAGATGTCGTCGCGGCTCCGGTACTCCACCGCCTCGCCCAGGTTCATCACCATCACGTCGTCGGCCACGTGCCGCACCACCGACAGGTCGTGCGAGATGAAGACGTAGGTGAGCTGGAACTCGTCCTGCAAGTCCTGGAGAAGATTGAGGATCTGCGCCTGCACCGAGAGGTCGAGGGCGGAGACCGGCTCGTCCAGCACCAGGAGAACCGGCTGCACCATCACCGCCCGTGCGATGGCGATACGCTGCCGCTGGCCGCCGGAGAACATGTGCGGAAAGCGGTTGAAGTGCTCGGGCTTCAGCCCGACCTTCAAGAGCATCGCCATCGCCCGCTCGCGCCGCTCGCCCGCCGGCAGGTCGGTGTTGAGCTTCAGCGGCTCCGCCAGCACGTCGCCGATCTTCTGCCGCGGATTGAGCGACCCATACGGATTCTGGAACACGATCTGCACCTTCCGCCGCATATCGTGCGAAATCCCGTCGCGCGCAACGTCGACCGCCTTGCCCTCGATCAGGAGCTCCCCGCTGGTCGGGGGGTCGATCATGGTGATGATCCGCGCCAGCGTCGACTTGCCGCAGCCGGATTCGCCCACCACGGCGAGGGTCTTGCCGCGGTCGACCTTGAGGTCGATCCCCTTCAGCGCCCGCACCACCCGCTTGCCGCCGAACATGCCGCCCGAGACGTATTCCCGCACGATGCCGCGGGTCTCCAGCACCGGCGCCTCGGTCATGGCCGGCCCTCCGCCCCGGGCGCGAAGTCCGAGACCGTGGGCAGCCGCTTGCCGGTGGCGTTCTCCGGCAGCGCCGACAGCAGCGCACGGGTGTAGGGGTTCTGCGGCCGCTCGAACAGCGACAGCACGTCGGTGTCCTCCATCTTGCGCCCGTTGTACTGCACGATCACCCGGTCGGCCGTCTCCGCCACCACGCCCATGTCGTGGGTGATCAGCACCAGCGCCATGCCATGCTCGACCTGCAACCGCAGCAGCAGCTCGAGGATCTGCTTCTGGATCGTCACGTCGAGCGCCGTGGTCGGCTCGTCCGCGATCAGCAGCCGCGGGTTGCAGGCGGTGGCGATGGCGATCATCACCCGCTGGCACTGCCCGCCCGACATCTGGTGCGGGAAGGATTTCAGCCGCTCCTCCGGCTCGGGGATGCCGACCATCTGCAGCAGCTCGACGGCGCGCGCCCGGCGGGCGGCCTTGTCGAGGTCGGTGTGCTTCTCCAGCGTCTCCTCGATCTGGAAGCCGACGGTGAAGCAGGGGTTGAGGCTCGCCACCGGCTCCTGGAAGATCATCGCCATCTCGCTGCCGGCCATCGCCCGCCGCTCGCGCGGGGACATGGCCAGGAGGCCGCGCCCCTCGAAGGTCATGGCGTCGGCGGTGACGGTGGCGGTCGGCGGCAAGAGCCCCATCACCGCCAGCATGGCCACCGACTTGCCGGACCCCGACTCGCCCACGATGGCCAGCACCTCGCCGGAATCGACGCTGAGGTCGACCCCCTGCACGGCATAGAACCGCCCGGCGGCCGTCTCGAACGAA
This sequence comes from uncultured Alphaproteobacteria bacterium, assembly GCA_963844375.1. Lineage (GTDB taxonomy): Bacteria > Pseudomonadota > Alphaproteobacteria > Rhodobacterales > Rhodobacteraceae > Amaricoccus. The sequence continues at coordinate 63,271 of CAWJOI010000015.1, forward strand.
ACGGAAAGGTTGCGGACCTCGAGGAGCGCCACGCTCAGCTCCGCTTCAGCTTCGGGTCGAGCGTGTCGCGCAGCCCGTCGCCGATGAGGTTGATCGCCAGCACCGTGATCAGGATGGCGAGGCCCGGCATGGTCACCACCCACCACGCGCTGGTGATGAACTCGCGCGCCTCGGCCAGCATGGTGCCCCACTCCGGCGTCGGCGGCTGCGCGCCCATGCCGAGGAAGCCGAGCGCGGCGGCGTCGAGGATGGCGTTGGAGAAGCTCAGCGTCGCCTGCACGATCAGGGGCCCCAGGCAGTTGGGCAGGATGGTGAAGAACATCAGCCTCAGGTGCCCCGCGCCCGCCACCTTCGCCGCCATCACGTACTCGCGGTTCTTCTCCGCCATCACCGCGCCGCGCGTCAGGCGGGCGAAGTGCGGCTGCAGCACCACCGCGATCGCGAGCATGGCGTTGAAGAGCCCCGGCCCGATGATCGCCACCAGCACCAGCGCCAGGAGCAGCGACGGAAACGCCAGGATGATGTCCATGACCCGCATGACCAGCGCATCCACCCAGCCGCCGAAGTAGCCGGCGATCAGCCCGACGATGATGCCGGTCACCAGCGCCAGCGTCACCACCACCACGCCGATGAGCAGGGAATACCGCGCGCCGTAGATCAGCCGCGACAGGATGTCCCGCCCCAGGGCGTCGGTGCCGAGGATGAACCCGGGCTTGCCCCCCTCGGTCCAGATCGGCGGCGTGAGCAGGGCGTCGCGGAACTGCTCCGTCGGCGAGTGCGGCGCCACCAGCGGCGCGAAGACGGCGAGCAGCACCATCAGGCACAGGATGACCAGCCCGAGCAGCGCGCCGCGGTTGCCGGCGAAGTAGTGCCAGTTCTCCAAAAGCGGCGAGACCGGCGGCGGCCCGAGGGGCGCCTGCTCGGCCGTCGCGAGGTGGGGGTCATCTGTGGCGGACACGGGGATTGATCAACCCATAGAGGACATCGACGGTCAGATTGACGACCATCACCATGACGGCGATGAGCAGGAGCCCGCCCTGCACGACCTGGTAGTCGCGCCGCGCGATGGAATCGATCATCCACTTGCCGATGCCCGGCCAGGAAAAGATCGTCTCGGTCAGGATGGCGCCGCCCATCAGCACGCTGACCTGCAGCCCGATGGTCGTCACCACCGGGATCAGCGCGTTGCGCAGCGCGTGCAGCCAGATGATCCGCCGCGGCGTCAGCCCCTTCGAGCGGGCGGTGGTGACGTAGAGCTCGCCCAGCACCTCGAGCATCGCCGAGCGCGTCTGCCGCGCGATGACGGCGAGCGGGATCGTCGCCAGGACGATCGTCGGCAGGATCAGGTGGTGCACCGCCGACCAGAAGGCCGCCGGCTTGCCGGCGAGCAGGCTGTCGATCAGCATGAACCCGGTGACCGGCGGGAAGAACTGCGTCAGCGAGATCCGCCCGGACACCGGGGTCCAGCCGAGCGTGGTGGAAAAGAGGATGATGAGCAGCAGCGCCCACCAGAAGATCGGCATCGAATAGCCGATCAGCGCCGTGCCCATGGTCAGCTGGTCGATCCAGCTCCCGCGCCGGATCGCCGCGAGGATGCCGGCGGCGACGCCGAGCACCGTGGCGAGCACGATGGCGCAGAACGCGAGCTCGAGCGTGGCGGGAAACCGCGCCATGAACTCGCCCAGCACCGGCTTCTTGCTGGAGAACGACCGGCCGAAATCGCCCTGCATCAGCCCGCCGAGGTAGTCGGTGTACTGCCGCCACACCGGCCGGTCGAAGCCGAACTGCGCCATCAGCTCGGCGTGGCGCTCCGGCGAGACGGCGCGCTCGCCGGCCATGAGCAGCACCGGGTCGCCGGGCAGCAGGCGGATGAAGATGAACGCCACGAGGGTGATGCCGATGAACGTCGGCACGATGAGGACCAGGCGGTTGAGTATGAAGCGCAGCATCGCGTCCCCGCCGGCAAGGACGGGCGCCGGTTCGGCGCCCGTCCGCGATTTGTCGCTACTCGGCCTTGTCGACCCCGAGGAAGCGATGGATGCCGAGCGGATCCTGGACGTAGCCCGTCACGGTGTTGCGCATCGGCATCGTGGTGATCGAGTGCGCGATGGTCGCCCACGGCGCCTGTTCCTTGAAGACGACCTGCGCCTGCTGATAGAGCGGCGTCCGCTCGTTCTGCGCGAACGTCGTCTTCGCCTCCTGGATCAGGTCCTCGAACGGCTGGTGGCACCACTGCGCGCGGTTGTTGGCGCCGACCGAGCCGCAGCCGAGCAGCACCCCGAGGAAGTTGTCCGGATCGGCGTTGTCGCCGGTCCAGCCCAGGAGCACCGCGCCGTCGCGATCCACCGCCGAGGATTGCGCGAGGTACTCGCCCCACTCGAGCGAGACGATCTCGACCTCGACGCCCACGGCGGCGAAGTCGGCCTGGAGCAGCTCGGCCATGCGCCGGGCGTTCGGGTTGTACGGCCGCTGCACCGGCATGGCCCAGACCTTCATCTTCAGGCCCGAGACGCCGGCCGCCTCCAGCTCGGCCTTGGCCGCCTCCGGATCGTAGGGATCGTCCACCAGGTCGGGGTTGTAGCCCCAGGAGGTCGGCGGGATCGGCGCCACGGCGACGGTGCCGGTGCCCTGGAAGACCGCCTCGATGATCGCGTCCTTGTTGATCGCCTTGTTCAGCGCCTTGCGCACCGCCGGGTTGTCGAACGGCGCGACCTGGGTGTTGTAGGCGAGATAGCCGATGTTGAAGCCTTCCTGCTGCATCACCGTCAGGTCGGCGTTGCCCTTCAGCGTCTCGATGTCGGCCGGGTTCGGATAGGGGAAGATGTCGCATTCGCCGGCGAGCAGCTTCTGCATCCGCACGCCCGGATCCACGGTGATGGCGAAGATCAGGTCGTCGATCGGCTGCTTGCCGTTCCAGTAGTCGGCGAAGGCCGAGTAGCGGATCACCGCGTCCTGCTGGTAGTCCACGAAGGTGAACGCCCCGGTGCCGACCGGGAGCACGTTGAACTGCTCCATGGTGCCGGCCGCCTCCAGCTGGTCGGCGTATTCCTTGGAGACGATGGAGGCGAAATCCATCGGGAAGGTGGCGAGGAACGTGGCGTCGGGCTGGCTCAGCACGAACTTCACCGTCGAGTCGTCGACCTTGACGATCTCCTTCAGCGACGCCGCCATCGTGGAGTTGAAGTACTCCCAGGCGATCCCGGGCGCGTATTCGTACCAGGCGCCTTCCTTGTCGAACTGCCGCTGGAACGAGAACACCACGTCGTCGGCGTTCATGTCGCGCGTCGGGGTGAAGAAGTCGGTGGTCTGGAACTTCACGCCCTGGCGCAGCTTGAAGGTGATCTCGGTGCCGTCCTCCGAGGTCTCCCAGCTCTCGGCGAGGCCGGGCTCGGTCTCGGTGCTGCCCTTCTTGAACTCGATCAGCCGGTTGTAGATCGTGCGCGAAGCGGCGTCGAACGTCGTCCCCGCCGTCCACGGCGCGGGATCGAAGCCTTCCGGCGACCCCTCGCTGCAATAGACCAGCGTCTTGGCCTGGACGCTGCCGGCGGCCAGCAGTCCGATCGCCGTGGCGGCGAAAAGTCCCTTCATCGGTCGCAATGCGATTCCCTCCCCTGAATGCAGGCGCGAGGTGCTCGGTCGGCGATCCTCGCGGCGCTGCTGCTTCTCGTGCGCCGCGGTCGAGCGCGGCTTTTCTCTGCGCAAAGTTAGGTGATAAGACAAAGGTCGCGCAATAGGCATCGCCTGCTGCGTGGGCAGCGCCGGAGGGCATGCATGGACAATCTTCCCGGATCCGACCGCCTCGCGCGTCTTCGCGCTGCCATGGACGAGACCGACCTCGATGTCGCGGCGATCGTGCCGGGCGCCAACTTCTACTTTCTTACCGGCGCACATTTCCACCTGATGGAGCGGCCGACGCTGCTCTTCGTCACCCGCGAGGGCCCGCAGCACGCCATCGTTCCCGTGCTGGAGCGCACCCGCTGGGAGAGCCTGGCGCCGGCGGTGGACACCATCTACTGGCAGGACTCCGACGGCTACGAGGCGGCGTTCCTGGCGCTCGCCCGCCGCCTCGCACCGGGCCGGATCGGCGTCGAAGGCCAGCGCATGCGCGTCTTCGAGGCCGAGGCGATCCGCACCGCCTTCCCGCCGCCCGCATCGTCGACGCGCACGCGGCGATCTCGCGGATGCGCCTGCACAAGGATGCCGCCGAGATCGCCGCGCTCCGCCGGGCCATCGCGATCAGCGAGGCGGCGCTGTCCGCCACGCTGGCGCGCGCCGCCGCCGGGATGACCGAGACCGAATTCCGCCAGAAGCTGGTGGCCGAGATGCTCGACGCCGGCGCGGACGGACTCTCGTTCGACCCGATCGTGCTGGCCGGCGCCGCCTCCGCCGACCCGCACGGAACCTCCAGCCCCGACCGCAGCCTCGCCTCCGGCCAGCCGCTCCTCATCGACTTCGGGGCCGCCTGGGGCGGATACGCCGCCGACATCACCCGCACGGTCTTCGTCGGGTCCGCCAGCCCGCAGCACCGCGCCATCTACGAGGCGGTGCGCGCCGCCAACGCCCTCGGCCGCAGCCTCGCCGCGCCCGGCATGACGCTGGACGCCCTCGACCGCCGCGTCACCGACAGCCTCCGCGCCTCGGGGTTCGCCGATCTCGTGGTGCACAAGACCGGCCACGGCCTCGGCCTCGACATCCACGAGGCGCCGCAGGTGATGATCGGCAATATGCAGGCCATCGAGCCGGGCATGGTCTTCACCATCGAGCCCGGCCTCTACCGCCCGGGCGACATCGGCGTCCGCATCGAGGACGACGTGCTGGCCACCGCCGACGGAGCGGAGTCGCTCACCGGCTTCGACCGCGCGCTCACGCTCGTCGGATAGCTCTACTCCGGCTCGACCCCGCCCATCGACCGGCGGTAGGCTGCACGCACCTCCGCGGCCTGGGCCTGCGCGTTGGCAAAGGCCTCCCGCGTCAGCGCCAGCTCCGCCTCCACCTTGGAAAGCCGCTGCGCCGCCGCAGCCTCCGCCCCGGTCAGCTTCAGCTCGGCCCGGTGCCGCGCCTCCTCCGCCGCATGCAGCTGCGTCGCCATGTCGGCCGCGTGCGCGGCGCTGTGCGGCCCGTGCGCATTCATCCGCCCGAAGGCCCAGCGCAGGATCCAGCCCGAGCAGGAACGCGCCCACCAGGGCGCCGGCCACCGCCATGGTCAGCTCACTGCGATCCATCGCCCTCGGCCGTCACAAGCGTGAACGCGATCCGCCGGTTCTGCGCCCGGCCCTCGGCGGTGGCGTTGTCGGCCACCGGCGCGCTCTCGCCATACCCGCGGGCGGTCACGTCCGGCAGCGGCAGGTCCCGCTCGCGCAGCGCCGCCAGCACCGCCTCGGCCCGCTTCTGGCTGAGCTGCTGGTTCCACGACTCCGCACCCTCGGAATCGGTGTATCCGCCGATCTCCATCGCCACGTCCGGGCAACCCCGCAGCGCCTCGGCGATGGCGTCGAGCACCGCGCCGCTCTCCGGCGCCAGCGTCTCCGATCCGGCGGAGAACTGGACCGACCCCTTCGCCAGCACCGCATCGACCGCCTGCAGGCAGGCCGTGGCCGCGCCCTCCGCCGCCGGCCCGTCCCCCTCGGCGACCGCCGCCTCCGGCTCGATCGGCGCGAAGGCGATGCGCCGGTTCTGCGCCCGCCCTTCGGCGGTGTCGTTCCCGGCCACCGGCTCCGCCTCGCCATAGCCCTGCGCCACCGATCCCGCCAGCGGCAGGTCCGAGCGCCCGGAGCGCGGCGAGCACCGCCTCCGCCCGGTCCTGGCTCAGCCGGAGGTTGCCGCTCTCCGACCCCTGCGAGTCGGTATGCCCGCCGATCTCGAACGCCGTTTCGGGGCAGCCGCGCAGCGTCCCGGCGATCGCCTCGATCACCGCGTCGCTCTCCGGCGTGATCGTGGCCGACCCGGCGTCGAACTGGATCGACCCGTCCCCCAGGATCGCCCCCACCGCGTCGGCGCATTCCGGAACCGCCTCCGCCATCGCCTCGGGCTCCGCCGCCGCGCGGGCGGCGACCTCTTCCGCATCGAGCAGGGTGAACTCGATCCGCCGGTTCGACGCCCGCCCCGCCACGCTGGCGTTGTCGCCCACCGGGTCGCCGGCGCCGAAGCCGCGCGCCGTCAGCCGCACCATCGGCAGGTCCTGGGCCTGCAGCGCCGCCAGCACCGCCTGCGCCCGCCGCTCGCTCAGGCCCTGGTTCGCCTCCGCCGTGCCCTGCGAATCGGTGTGCCCGCCGATCTCGAAATCCGCGCCCGGGCAGCCGCGCAACACGTCGGCGATCGCCGCGATCACCCCCCGGCTCTGCGGCACGATGTCGGCCGAGCCGGCGCCGAACTGGATCTGCCCGGCGTCGAGGATGGCGCCGATCTGCTCGGCGCAGATCTCGGGCCGCGGCCGCGCCGCGCTCTCGGCCGCCGCCGCCGCCTCGGCGTTGAACGTCACGTGGACGACGGCCGCTTCGCCCACCTTCTCCGCCAGCAGCTCCTCCACCGTCTGCCCGACGTCCTCGTAGAGCCCCCAGCCCTGCACCGCGACGGTCTCGGGCGTCACCACCACCTTGCCCTCGTTCAGCGCCGCCAGCGCCTCGACGCCGGCCAGCACCCGCCCCGGCCATCCGCCGGGCAGCCCCGCCGCGATCATCGTGGTGTCGATCACCCGGTCGTGCCCGAAGAGCGAGGCGGCATAGCTCAGGATCGCGTCCTGCGACGTCGCGTCGGTGACGAAACCCGACAGCCGCACCGCGCCGTCCGCCGTCAGCACCGCGTCGAACTCCGGCGCCGGCCCCGGCGTCCCCTCCGCCTCCGCCAGCTCCGGCGCGATGGTGCGGAGCTCGATGACGTCCGGCAGGCGGGTGTCGAGCCGCGCCGCCACCTCTTCCAGCGTCGCGACCGACGCGCCCTCCGGCGGCGTCAGCTCGGCGGTGATGTCCTGCAGCGTGAAGCGCCCGCCGCCCAGCTCCTTCAGCGCATCGATCCCCCGCTCGGCCGCCGTGCCCCAGCCCGGCCGCGGGCGCGCCCAGCCCCACCCGGCAGTCCGCCCCCGCCGCCAGCCCCGCGGCCTCGGCGGCCGCGAGCAGCGCCGCCGCGGCCTCCTCGCTCTCGGCGCTGCAGGCGTCCAGCCGCCCCACGCCGTCCGCCAGGCTGAAGTCGAAGACGAAGGGCGCGATCACCGCCCGCGGCGCGGAAAGCTCGAGCATCAGCGTGATGCCCTCGGGCTTCGCCCGCTGCAGCCCCTCCTCCAGCTTCTCGCGCGCCGCCTCGCTGTCGGCGACGGCGATCACCCGCACCGAGCGCGGCGCGACGCTGATCTTGGCCCGCGGCAGCTCCGACAGCACCGAGAGCCCGTAGCCCAGCGCCTCCTGCCAGCCCTCCGGCGCCGGGTCCGACGCCGACTCCAGCATGTCGGTGACGTTCGCGGCCAGCCCGCCCGCCCGCAGCGCCGCCTGGATCACGTCGCGCCCGCCGGTCTCCGGCACCAGCCCGATCAGCGACACGTCGCTCTCGTTGCGCAAGAGCTCCAGCGCGAACGGCGCCGGCGGCAGCGGCGCGGCGTCCGCGAGGGTGGTCGTGTCCTCGACACGGCCGGCGTCGACGATCTGGCGGGCGATCTCCAGCGCGCGGAAGCGGCTCGTCTCGTCGGGCGCGGCGCCGGCCAGCGTCACCTTCAGCCCGTCGGTCGCGACGCTCACCCAGCGCTGCCCGGCGGCCTCCAGCGCCGCGTTGAGCTGGTCGGCGGTGGCGGCCTCGTAGCGCGCGGTGGCGACCTCCGCCACCTTGTACGCCGCCGCGCCCGCGCCCGCGAACACGATGGCCGCAAAGAAAATCGCACGCAGGCGCATGAAAACTCCGACCCTCCCAGCCCGCGGTCTTTAGGCGGAAAGCCGCCGCGGATCAAGCGGACCGCGGGTCACAGTATCGCGGCCCCGAGCAGCCCGGCCGCCAGGATCAGCCCGGCGTCCCGGTTGGCGCGGAAGAGCATCATGCAGCCCGCCGCGTCGTCGATGTCGAGCCGGCGGAGCTGCCAGCCGAGGTGCAGCGCGAATCCGAGCACCCCGGCAAGCCCCGCCGCCAGCGCCCCGCCACCCAGCCCGGCCGCGAAAATCGCCGCCGCCGCCAGCCCCGTCGCGGCCGCCAGGAACCCCGCCAGCCAGCGCTTCGTCCGCGTGCCGAACAGCCGCGCCGTCGACTTCACCCCGATCAGCGCGTCGTCCTCGCGGTCCTGGTGCGCATAGATCGTGTCGTAGAACAGCGTCCAGGCGATCCCCGCCGCGTAGAGCAGCACCGCCGCCGCCGCCAGCCCCCGCGCATGCGCCGCCCAGCCGAGCAGCGCCCCCCAGTTGAACGCGAGCCCGAGGAACACCTGCGGCCACCAGGTGAAGCGCTTGGCGAAGGGATAGATCGCCACCAGCGCCAGCGACCCGATCCCGAGCACCACCGCCTCGGCCGGGAACGTCAGCAGGATCAGGAACGCCGCCAGCGCCTGCGCCACCATCCACACCACGGCCTGCCGCGGCGTCACCTGCCCCGACGGCAGCGGCCGCGACCGCGTGCGCGCCACCCTGGCGTCGATGTCGCGGTCGGTCAGGTCGTTCCAGGTGCAGCCCGCCCCGCGCATCAGGAACGCGCCGAGCGCGCAGCCGCCGGCGATCCAGAGATCGAAGGCGCCGAGCCCGGCCGGATCCGCCGCCGCCGCGAGCAGCAGCCCCCACCAGCAGGGGATGAGCAGCAGCCACGTCCCGATCGGCCGGTCCGCCCGCGACAGCCGCAGGTAGGGCCGCACCGCCGCGGGCGCCCGCCGGTCCACCCAGTTGCCGCGGACGGCGTCGGCGACGCTTCCCTCGGCGACCCTTCCCTCCACCGTCCCGCTCGGCATAGTCTCCTCCGTCATCGGGGGAGGTATGCCAGAGATCGGCGCCAAGATCAGGCTTTTTGTCGACGCGGCCCTCGGCCCCGGCGCGGAAGTCCCGCTTGCCTCGCAGCAGGCGCATTACCTCTTCAACGTCATGCGCGCCGCCCACGGCACCCAGGTCGCGGTCTTCAACGGCCGCGACGGCGAGTGGATCGCCGACGTCACCCGCACCGGCCGGCTCGGCGGCTCGGTCGCCTGCCGCGCCCTCGGCCGCCCGCAGCGCCGCCCGCCCGACCTCTGGCTGGTCTTCGCCCCGATCAAGAAGGCGCGCACCGACTTCATCGTCGAGAAGGCCGCCGAGCTCGGCGCCGCCCGCGTCCTGCCCGTCTTCACCCGCCATTCCAACACCGGCCGCATCCAGGCCGAGCGCCTGCGCGCCCACGCCATCGAGGCCGCCGAGCAGTGCGGCGAGACCTACGTGCTCGACATCGCCCAGCCGGTCCGCCTCGACGCCCTCCTCGACGCCTGGGACCCGGCCCGCCGCCTCCTCTTCTGCGACGAGGCGCGCACCGCCGCCCCGGCCGCCGCGGCGCTGGCCGCCGCCGCCCCCGGCCCCTGGGCCATCGTCATCGGCCCCGAGGGCGGCTTCGCCCCCGAGGAGGCCGCCCGCCTGCGCGCGCTCCCCTTCGTGCTCCCCGTCACCCTCGGCCCGCGCGTGCTGCGCGCCGACACCGCCGCGGTCGCCGCCGTGACGCTCTGGCAGGCCCTGCTCGGAGACTGGCGATGAGCTTCCTCCGCCCCGAGCTCGCCGCCCGGCTGCACCACTGGCGCGAGCCCATCGGCTGGGCCACGCTCCTCGCCGTGGGGCTCCTGCTCGCCTGGCGCGGCTACGCCCGGCTCGAGCCGCTCCTCTTCGTGGTGGGCCTCCTCCTCGCCGCCGCCGGCCTCGGCCTGCTGCGCGCCGCCATGCGCCGGCTCAGCCTCAGCGCCACCACCCCCGCCGAGGGCGTCGTGGTCATCGACGAGGCGCGCATCGCCTATCTCGGCCCGCGCGACGGCGGCTTCGTCGACCTGCCGTCGGTCACCCGCGTCGAGATCGTCAGCCGCCCGCACCTGCCCGCCGCCTCGCCGCACGCCTGGGTGATCACCGCCGAGGACGGCACCCGCCTCACCATCCCGCTCGGCGCCGAGGGCGCCGACCGCCTGATCGACGCCCTGAGCCCGCTCCCCGGCATCGACTTCGACGCCGGCGTCGCCGCCATCAACGCCCGCCGCCCCGGCCGCGCCACGGTCTGGCGCAAGGCGGGGTAGGGGGCTAGGGCGTAAAACCATAAGCCGACTTTCTCGACGATGGTCCTCTCCCGGCCCAAAGCTCTGTTCACATCTATTGAGCGCCTCGCTTTCCCTGACCGGACATCGCGGCGCGGCATTCCGGTCCACTTGCGGCGGCCAGACGACACTTCCACCCTTGCGTACCGACGTTGGCCAAGCACAGGCTGAGGACATCCCGAAGGAGGCCTGCCATGCGCCCCACTGCCCGCCTGTTCACCGCCTCGATCTTCTCCTTTGCCGCGGGGCCTGGCGTTCACCCAGGCGGCCCTGACCAATGCCGATGTGATGGCGATCCACGATCGGCTCCTGACCATCGACAGCCACGTCGACATCGGCACGGGCTATGGCACCGCCTTGCTCGATCCGGGCGTGATCAACCGGGCGCAGGTCGATCTGCCTTCAATGCGCATAGGCGGCCTCGATGCCGGCTTCTTCATCGTTTACACGCCGCAGGGCGAGTTGACTGAAGAAGGCTACGCAGAGGCTGTCGAGGCCGCCGAGGAGAAGTATCGCGGCATCCTTCGGATGCTGCGCGCCAACCCTGATACGATCGCTCTCGCCACCACCGCCGACGAGGTCGAGGCACTGAATGCGGAGGGCAAGCTGATCGCCCTGATCGGGATCGAGAATAGCTATCCGCTCGGCACCACCCCCGAGGAGGTGGCCGAACGGGTCGCCATGTGGGCCGAGCGCGGCGCGCGGTACGTCTCTATCACCCATTTCGGGCACAACCAGTTCGGCGGCTCCTCAAATCCGTCCAGCGCCCGCAGCGACGGCGACGACCCGGGCCTGAGCGATCTCGGCCGCGCACTTGTCGCAGCGCTCAACGACCAGGGTATCATGGTTGATGTAAGTCATGTCGGCCCGCGGACGACCGCCGACGTCATGGAGGCGTCCCGCGCCCCGGTCATCGCCTCGCACTCCACTGCCCAAGCCGTCTACGACAACCCGCGCGGCCTTACCGACGAACAGCTTCAGGCGATCCGCGACGGCGGCGGCGTAGTCCAGATCACGGCATATCGATCCTATCTCGCTGAGATCGATCCTCAGATCACCGCCGCCATGAGCGTCCTGAGGGAGCGCCTCGGCCTCAATTCCGAAGCCGACTTCGGTACCGCTTTGCCCGAAACGCTGGCCGAATACGGTCGCGAAACCACCCGCATCCGCGAAAAGTTCGAGGACGTCACGCTGGGGCAGTTTCTCGATCACGTGGATCACGCCGTTCAGGTGGCGGGCATCGACCATGTTGGCCTGTCGGGCGACTTCGACGGCGGCGGTGGTGTCGAGGGCTGGGACAATGCTGCAGACTCGCCCAACGTCACCCTCGCCATGCTGGAACGCGGCTATTCCGAGGAGGACCTCGCTAAGATGTGGGGCGGCAACCTCCTGCGCGTTATGCGCGAGGTGCAGGCGGCGGCGACCGAGTAAGACACGGGTCGGCTCCAGACGATCTCGGGGCCTGGTCTGACCGACCAACACATGATCGTCAGACGCGATGGCAATACGCGGCGTGCATCGCCGCGCATGACGTTGCCTGGAACTCCGGTCTGCGGGGACGTCCACTTCTTCGCCCACCCGAAGGTCCGCTTCTGGCGCGCATAGCCGACGCGCGGAGTTTATGGGTACACGCCCTAGGCGGCTGGCGATTTGGTCAGTAGACGGCACGCCCTCCGGATACGTCGAACGACGCGCCGGTATTGAAGGAGCACGCCTCGGAGCAGAGGAACAGGACGATATCCGCCACTTCTTCAACCGTACCCAGACGCTTCATCGGGCTGATTTCAATCATCCGGCGCACGGCCTCCGGCGACAGTTGACGAAGGATGTCGGTTTCGATCGCGGCGGGCGCGACGCTGTTCACGCGGATATTCGTGTCGGCCAGCTCTTTGCCGAAGGACTTGGTGAAGGCGATGATGCCTGCTTTCGCCGCTGAGTAAGCCGACATCGAAGGCGTCCCGTCCTTGCCGGCAAGCGAAGCCATGTTGACGACGCGACCGTAGCCGGCCTGCTTCATCAGCGGCACGACCTGTCGGCAGACCTCGAAGACGCTGATGAGGTTCACCTCGACGATCTGGCGCCACAGGTCGGGATCGAACTCGAGGACCGGCGTGCTGGAGCCGGCGAAACCCGCGTTGTTGACCAGAATGTGGACCGGCCGGCCTGCCGCGGTGAGGTGCGCGACGCCTCGCGCGATTGATCCCCGGTCGGAAACGTTCACCTCCGCATAGGACACCCCATCGAAATCCGGTGGGACGAGGTCCCAGACGAACACGTCGGCGCCCGCGTCGCGCAACCGCTCGGCAACACGCCTGCCTATGCCCTTCGAGCCGCCGGTGACGATCGCCACCTGGTCGTGAAAATCGTAGGTGACCGGCATGTCTCCGCCCTCAAACTGCCAAGGCCCGCTCGTTAACGATTCAATCCTGACTCTTTTAGGTGCCATATGGATTCCATACGATTAGCCATATGGATTCCATACGCCCCGAATCCCCGTAAACCTTTGGCTTTCCTGCGTCCCTTACCGCGCCCCGGCGAACCGCGCCCGCGACCGCTCCCGCGCCTTCTCCGCCTCCACCGCCCGGTCGCGCGGCTCGGCGTTGGTCACCAGCGACGCCAGCAACGCCCGCGCCGCCTTGGCGACCTGGTCCACCCCGCGCTCGAACGCCGCCTCGTTCGCCTGCGACGGCCGGTTGAACCCGCTCACCTTCCGTACGAACTGCAGCGCCGCCGCGCGGATCTCGTCGTCGGTGGCGGGGGGCTCGAAGTTGTACAAGAGCTTGATGTTCCGGCACATGGCAGTCTCCGCAGCAGTCGTTGACCGACCGATGATGCTTCCGGGAATCCGCAGATTCAACCGCCGCCGCATCGTCCGGCGATCCAGCCTCAAGTGCGAACGATATCAACGCCTTGACCTGATCGCACGCGCGGCCGGGCCCCCGCCCCGCGCTCGCGCCCGGCGATTCCGCCCGCTTGCCTTGCCCCGGGCCGCTCACTAAGGCTGGCGCGAAACCAGGCCCGAGGCGAACCCTTCATGTCGATCCCCCAGTCCGGCGGCGGCCTCATCGAGAGCCGCGACCAGCTCGCCGAATACCTGGAGTCGGGCTGCAAGCCGGCGGCCGACTGGCGCATCGGCACCGAGCACGAGAAGTTCGGCTACCGCCTCGCCGACCACCTGCCGCTCCCCTACGAGGGCACCGCCTCCATCCACGCCATGCTCTCCGCCCTGCGCGACCGCTACGGCTGGGAGCCGGTCGAGGAGGCCGGCAAGCTGATCGGCCTGCAGAAGGCCGGCGCCAACGTCAGCCTCGAGCCCGGCGGCCAGCTGGAGCTCTCCGGCGCCACCCTCCGCACCATCCACGAGACCTGCGACGAGGTGAACGAACACCTCCGCGAAGTGAAGTCCATCGCCGACGACATCGGCGCCGGCTTCATCGGCCTCGGCGCCGCGCCGATCTGGACCGCCGACCAGATGCCGGTGATGCCCAAGGGCCGCTACGCCCTGATGACCCGCTACATGAAGGAGGTGGGCAGCCACGGCACCCAGATGATGTACCGCACCTGCACCGTGCAGGTGAACCTCGACTTCGCCTCGGAAGCCGACATGGTGCGCAAGTTCCGCGTCGGCCTCGCCCTGCAGCCCGTCGCCACCGCCCTCTTCGCCAACTCCCCCTTCTTCGAGGGCAAGCCGAACGGCTGGCAGTCCTGGCGCGCCCGCATCTGGCAGGACACCGACCCCGACCGCACCGGGATGCTTCCCTTCGTCTTCGAGGACGGCATGGGCTTCGAGCGCTACGTCGACTACGCCCTCGACGTGCCCATGTACTTCGTCTACCGCGACGGCCGCTACATCGACGCCCTCGGCCAGTCCTTCCGTGCCTTCCTCGACGGCCGCCTCCCCGCGCTCCCCGGCGAGAAGCCCACCTTCTCCGACTGGGCCGACCACCTCACCACCATCTTCCCCGAGGTGCGGCTCAAGAAGTTCATGGAGATGCGCGGCGCCGACGGCGGCCCCTGGCGGCGCATCTGCGCGCTGCCGGCGTTCTGGGTCGGCCTCCTCTACCACGGCCCCTCGCTCGACGCCGCCTGGGACCTCTGCCGCGACTGGACGGCCGAGGAACGCGACCACGCTCCGCCACGACGCCGGCAAGCACGGCCTCCGCGCCGAAATCCGCGGCCGCCCGCTCCGCGACGTCGCCCGCGACGTCCTCGCCATCGCCGAGGCCGGCCTGAAGGCCCGCGCCTGTCCCGGCGCCGGCGGCATGATCGCCGACGAGACCCACTTCCTGAACGCCCTGAAGGAGATCGTCGCCTCGGGGATGACGGCGTCGGACGAGCTCCTCGCGCGGTATGCCGGGGACTGGGGCGGCGACCTCGAGCGGATCTACGCGGACTACAGCTACTGATCCCCCGTCTGCGGCGGCTCCACGTAAGCCATGGGAACCGCTAGAGACCCCAGACCAGCAGCAAGAGCGGCACCGCCACCGCCGCCACGATCACCTCCACCGGCAGACCGAGGCGCCAGTAGTCGCCGAACCGGAACCCGCCCGGCCCGAGGATCAGCGTATTGTTCTGGTGCCCGACCGGTGTGAGGAACGCGCACGACCCGCCGATCGCGACCGCCATGAAAAAGGCGTCGGGTTGGACGCCGAGGGAGGTGGCGGCGTCGTAGGCGATCGGCGCCATGACGGCCACGGTCGCCGCGTTGTTCATGAGGTCGGAGAGGCACATGGTGACCAGGAGCACGAGCACCAGCGCGATCACCGGCCGCCCGGCCGCGAGCGTGTCGACGATGAAGCTCGCGAGAAGGTCGGCGGCGCCCGTCGTCTCCATCGCGGCGGCGACCGGCAGCAGGCAGGCGAGCAGCACGATCACCGGCCAGTCGATCGCGGTGTAGACCGAGCGCGGCGGCACAACGCGCGTCACCATGGCGACGAAGACGCCGGATGCGAAAGCGATTTCCGCAGGGACGCCGGCGGTGACGGCGGCGATCGCCGCCGCGAGGATTCCGACCGACAGCCACATCCGGCCGCGGCTCGGCAGCCGAAGCCTTCGCTCGGCGAGCGGCAGGCAGCCGTAGTCACCGGCGAATCCGGTGATCGCCTCGGGGGTGCCCTGGACGAGCAGCACGTCGCCTGCCTCTACCGCGATCGAGCGCAGCCGGGCGATGGTGCGCTGTGCCGTCCCGCGAAACGGCGAGCAGGTTGAGGTGATACCGCTGGCGGCAGGCTCGATGTCGCGGGCGGAGCGGCCGATCATCGGTGCGCCCGGCTTCACCACCAGCTCGGCAAGCTGCACGTCAGAGTCCCCGGCGCCGCGTCCCCGGGTGGGCTCTCCGAGTCTCCCGCGGGGCCTGCGTCGGCGTCTGCGGGCGTCACGGCGGCGTCGAGGCGGATGCCGAGGGTCGCGAGCGCGTCCGCCAGCGCCTCGGGCTCGGCCTCGAGCACGAGGATGTCGCCGGCGCGAAGCGCGAGGCCGGC
Source organism: uncultured Alphaproteobacteria bacterium (assembly GCA_963844375.1). Taxonomy (GTDB): domain Bacteria; phylum Pseudomonadota; class Alphaproteobacteria; order Rhodobacterales; family Rhodobacteraceae; genus Amaricoccus. The sequence goes on from CAWJOI010000015.1 coordinate 78,964, forward strand.
GCGCGGCGAGCGCAGGTGCACCTCGTTGCGGACGAGGCCGACCACCTGGGCGCCGGCGTCGCCGAGCGGCCGTCTCGACCGCCCCGAGGGTCATGCCGGCCGCCTGCGCGCCCTCGGGGATGCGCGCTTCGGTGAGGTAGGCCCCGGCGTCGAAGTCATCGACGCCGGCACGGGTGCGCGCCGGGAACGAGCCGCCAGCCCACGAGACCGATGAAAAGCACGCCGGCGAGCGCGACCGCCGACCCCGACCGGCGCGAAGCTGAACATGCCGAAGGGCTCACCGACGAGCTCGCGCGCGGAAGGCCGACACGATCAGGTTCGGCGGCGTGCCGATCAGGGTGGTCATGCCGCCGAGCAGCGAGCCGAAGGCGAGCGGCATCAGGACGCGCCCCGGCGGTGAGGTCGAGCCTTCGCGCCGCCTGGAGCCCCACCGGCATCAGCAGTGTCAGGGCCGCGACGTTGTTCATGAACGCCGAGAGCACGGCGGACGCCGCGGTCAGGCCGAGGATCATCCGGCTGGGGCCGGCGGACTCGGGCAGCAGCCCGCGGGCCATGAGGTCGACCGCGCCGGAGGTCTGCAGGCCGTGGGAGAGCACGAGCACGCAGGCGACGGTGATGACGGCCGGGTTCGCGAAACCGTCGAAGGCGCTTCCCGCGGGCACGAGGCCGGCGGCGACGCAGGCGATAAGCGCCCCGAGGGCGACGGTGTCATGACGCCATCGCCCCCAGACGAAGAGCGCGAGGGTGGCCGCCAGGATCGCGAAGAGGATGAGTTGCTCGCCCGTCACCGCCGGGGAGCTCAGCGCGCCCTGGCCGATCTTGGGCTCGCTGCCGTCCAGCAGCCGCCGGATGTTGGCGTGGTGGCGGATCCAGACCAGCGCCGCCAGCGCCACGCCGAACCAGATCGCGTCCATCCGGCCGAAGACCGCGAGCCAGACCGGGACCGACGCAGCGGCCGCCAGGGCCGCCAGCGACGAGAAGCGCGTCGCGTAGGCGACGGCGAGCCAGGTGGCGCACGCGGCGAGCCCCGCCGGCCAGGCCAGCGCCAGGGTCACGCCGAGGAAGGTCGCAACCCCCTTGCCGCCTCGGAACTTCAGCCAGACCGGAAAGAGATGCCCGAGGAAGGCCGCGAGCCCCGCGACCATCGCGGCCTCTTCCCCGGCCAGCGCCCGCGCGGCCAGCACCGCCACCGCCCCCTTGCCCGCATCGAGCAGCAGCGTCGCCGCCGCCGCCCCCTTGTTGCCGGTCCGCAGCACGTTGGTGGCGCCGATGTTCCCCGACCCGATGCTCCGCAGGTCCCCGAGGCCGAGCGCCCGCGTCACCAGCACCCCGAACGGGATCGACCCGACGAGATAGGCGAGCAGGAAGGTGAGCACGATCGTCATCCCGCCTCCCGCTCGAAGACCTGCCGGCCCGCCACCCAGGTGCGCAGCACCCGCCCCTGCATCCGCCGGAGGTCATACGGCGTGTTCTTCGACTTCGACCGCAGCGTCGCCCGGTCGAGCACGAAGGGCGTATCGGGATCGAAGAGCACGAGATCGGCCGGCGCCCCCGCCGCCAGCCGTCCCGCCTCGAGCCCGAGCAGCCGCGCCGGGTTCAGCGCCAGCGCCCGCCACAGCGCCGGCAGCGTCAGGTGCCCGGCGTGGACAAGCTGCATCGCCGCCGGCAGCAGCGTCTCCAGCCCCACCGCCCCGCTGGCCGCCTCCTCGAACGGCAGGCGCTTGTCCTCCTCGTCCTGCGGCGTGTGGAACGAGCCGACGACATCGATCAGGCCCTCGGCAAGCGCCTCCACCATCGCCATGCGGTCATCCTCCGCGCGCAGCGGCGGCTCGAGCTTGAAGAAGGTGCGGTAGTCGCCGACGTCGAACTCGTTCAGCGTCAGGTGATGGATCGAAACCCCGGCCGTCACGACGAGCCCCGCCTCCCTCGCGCGCCGGAGCGCCGGCAGGCTCTGGGCGGTCGAGATCTGATCGGCGTGATACCGCGCGCCCGTCGCCTCCACCAGCGCGAGGTCCCGCTCCAGCCCCATCCGCTCCGCCACCGGCGACACCCCGGGCAACCCCAGCTGCGAGGCGAACTGCCCCGTCGTCACGCAGGTTCCCTCGGACAGCACCGGGTCCTGCGGATGGCCGATGACCAGCGCCCCGAGCCCCGTCGCATAGGTCAGGCAGCGCTCGAACACCTGCGCGCTCGCCACCGCCCGCGCGTCGGTGAAGGCGACGGCCCCGGCATCGAGCAGGAACCCGATCTCGGTCATCTCCCGCCCGGCGCGCCCCTTGGTCAGCGCCGCCATCGGCAGCACGTTCACCGGGCTCGCCCCCACCGCCCGCCGCTGCAGGAACTCCAGCGCCTCGGGGCTGTCCACCGCCGGCAGCGTGTCGGGGCGGGTGACCATCGTCGTCACCCCGCCCGCCGCCGCCGAAGCGCCGGCGGTGCGAAAGCTCTCCTTGTGCCGCTCCCCGGGCTCGCCCACCTTCACGCCGATGTCGATGATCCCCGGCGCCAGGCACCGCCCGCCGCAATCCACCCCGCCGGCCCGCTCCCCCTCGAACATCTCGACGATCCGCCCGTCCGAGATCACCAGCCCGCCGGTGACCACCCGGTCGCCTTCGGGGTCCACCAGCCGCGCGTTGCTCAGCGTCAGCACGCCACCGCCCCGCCGGGCTCGTTGCGGGCGCGGAGATTGCGGGCGAGGAGGTCCATCGCCGCCATCCTGACCGCGACCCCCATCTCCACCTGCTCCTGGATGACGCTCACGTTGATGTCGTCGGCCAGCAGGCCGTCGATCTCCACGCCGCGGTTCATCGGTCCCGGATGCATGACGATGGCGTCGGGCTTCGCCGCCGCCAGCTTCTCGGCGTCGAGCCCGAAGCGGTGGTAGTACTCGCGCATCGACGGAATCAGCGCCCCGTCCATCCGCTCGCGCTGGAGCCGCAGCATCATCACCACGTCGGCGCCGGCCAGGCCCTCCCGCAGGTCCTGGAACACCTCCACCCCCATCCGGTCCGCCCCGGGCGGGATCAGCGTCGGCGGCCCGATCAGCCGGATGCGGTTCTCCATCCGCCCGAGCAGCAGGATGTTCGACCGGGCCACCCGGCTGTGCGCGATGTCGCCGCAGATCGCCACCGTGAGCCGCGTCAGCGTCCCCTTGCGCCGCCGGATGGTCAGCGCATCGAGGAGCGCCTGGGTCGGGTGCTCGTGCCGACCGTCGCCCGCATTCAGCACGGCGCAATTGACCTTGGAGGCCAGGAGGTTCACCGCCCCCGACGACGGGTGCCGCACCACCAGCAGGTCGGGATGCATGGCGTTCAGCGTCATCGCCGTGTCGATCAGCGTCTCGCCCTTCTTCACCGAGCTCTGCGCCACCGACATGTTCATCACGTTGGCGCCCAGCCGCTTGCCGGCCAGCTCGAAGCTCGCCTGCGTGCGGGTCGAGGCCTCGAAGAACATGTTGATCTGGGTCAGCCCCTTCAGGGCGTCGGCGCGCTTGTCGGCCTGCCGGTTCAGCGCGACATAGCTCTCGGCGAGATCCAGCACCGTCTCGATATCGGCCCGGGAGAGCGGCTCGATGCCGAGGAGGTGGCGGTGCGGGAACAAGGAGCCTCCGACGCTGACGCGGCCTCTATAGCAGCCGTCGCGGGCCGGGCAAGGGTCGCGGCTTCACCGTGGCGCCCGTGCGGCGTCCACGCTACCTTGCGCCGGCGGTCGGAAAACGCGGAGGCGCAGATGCAGGATCCCGGGCCGTCCGGTCCTCCCGCCCCGGTGGCGCAGGTCTTCGCCGGCTACGCACCGGAGGTGCGAGCCCCCTTGATGCAGATGCGCGCCCTGATCCTGGAGATCGCGGCCGAGGACCAAAGGGTCGGCCCGTTGACCGAGACGCTGAAATGGGGCGAGCCGGCGTACCTGACCGAGCGGACCGGCAGCGGCAGCACGCTCCGGCTCGGGGTCTCGAAAGGCAACGGGCGTGGCGCGCTGTTCCTGAACTGCCGGACCGGGCTCGTCGGCGAGATCCGCGCGCTTTACGGCGACCGGCTCGACTGCGTCGCCGACCGCGAGGTTCGCCTGCCGGACGACCTCGCTCCGCTTCAGGACCCGCTCCGCCACGCTGCGACCCTGGCGCTGACCTACCACCTGCGCCGGAGGTGACGCCGGGATTTGGCGTTCGCCGCCGCCTTTGCTTACCCTCCGCCGCATGTCCGTTCCTCAGACCGATCGGGAGGTCTGGCTGGCCGCCCTGGCCTGGCAGATCGAGCTTGGCGCCGACGAGGCGATCGGCGAGCGCCCGGTCGATCGATTCGAGGTCGCCGCGACGCCAAAGGCGCGGCCCCCCGAGCCCGTCCTCCTTGCCACCCCTCCGTCGCCCGCCGCACCCGACCAGGGCAGCCAGGCGCTCGCGGCCGCCTGCGCCGACCTCGCCGGCCTCCGGGCGACGATGGCCGCCTTCGACGGCTGCGCGCTGAAGCAGGGGGCGCGGAACCTCGTCTTCGCCGATGGCGACCCGCGGGCGCGCGTCATGGTGATCGGCGAGGCGCCCGGCCGCGAGGAAGACCGCGAGGGCCTGCCCTTCGTCGGCCGCTCGGGTCAGCTCCTCGACCGGATGCTGGCGGCGATCGGCCTGTCGCGGCGGGCGGAGGATCCGCGGGACGCGGCCTACATCACCAACGTCCTGCCCTGGCGCCCGCCGCAGAACCGCGACCCGTCCGGGGACGAGGCGGCGATGATGCTGCCGTTTCTCTTCCGGCACATGGAGCTCGCCGCTCCGGAGTTCCTGCTCCTGCTCGGCTCGCCGGCGGCGCGGGCGGTGCTGGCGACCGAGCAGGGCGTCACCCGCCTCCGGGGCCGCTGGCACGACTGGCGCGGCGTGCCGGTGCTGGCGACGTTCCATCCCGCGGCACTCCTGCGCGACGGCAGCAAGAAGCGCGAGGTCTGGGCCGATCTCCTGATGCTCAAGGCCCGGCTGGACGCCGGAGCCTGAGATGCACGGCATCGATTCCGGGCGAGCCTTCCTGCCGGTGCGGATCGCCGTGCTGACGGTCTCGGATACGCGGGGACCGGCCGAAGACAGCTCGGGCGACCTGCTGGTGGCGCGGCTGGAAGCGGCGGGGCACGTCCTCGCCGACCGCGCCATCGTGCGCGACGAGCAGGCCGCCATCGAGGCGCGGCTCCGCGCCTGGGTGGCCGATCCCGATGTAGATGCGATCATCTCCACCGGCGGCACCGGCCTGACCGGCCGCGACGTGACGGTCGAGGCGCACGAAGCGGTCTACGAAAAGGCCATCCCGGCGTTCGGCACCCTCTTCACCCTCATCTCCTTTGAGAAGATCGGCACCTCCGCGGTGCAGAGCCGCGCCTGCGCCGGGGTGGCCGGCGGCACCTACCTCTTCGCGCTCCCCGGCTCCCCCGGCGCCTGCCGCGACGCCTGGGACGGCATCCTCGCCCCCCAGCTCGACGCCCGCCACCGCCCCTGCAACTTCGTCGAGATCATGCCGCGCCTGACCGAGCACCTGCGGCGGAAGTGACGCACCGCTCGCCGTCGCGGGCCGAAAGGCGTAGACTGCGCCCACGCCCGTGCCCCAGACGAGAGGTGCTGTCATGCGGCTTCTCCTCCCCGCCACGCTCGCGGTCCTGATCGCCTGCGGACCGGCGCGCGCCCTTGAACCCCTCGAAGGCTGGTTCATCGCGCAGGAGGCCTGCGAGGCCTTCCAGTCGAAGAACAAGGGGACGAACCCCGGCGACGTCATGACCGAGCCGTTCCACGCCTACACGATGATCGCGCTGAACGCGCCCGGCGGCGACTTCTTCCAGGTGAAGGTCCCCGGCGCGCCGGTGACCGAGGACCGCTGGGTGCACGTCTCCTGCGGCCTGCACGTGGTCGAGGCCGGGACCCCGACGGCGCCGCTCCCCGACGATCCCGTGGAGCCGGCGCCCGGCTCCGAGTCGGTGACGAACCTCCTGGCGCTCAGCTGGCAGCCGGCCTTCTGCGAGACCAGGCCCAACAAGGCCGAGTGCCTGCAGCTCAACGCCGGCGAGCTGCCGGTGACCGAAACGCAGCTCTCGCTCCACGGCCTCTGGCCGCAGCCGGAGGGCAACGATACTGCGGCGTCCCGGCGGGGCTGGTCGCGCTCGACAAGGCGTCGCAATGGGCCGACCTGCCCGAGGTCGCGGTCGACGCCGAGACCCGCGAGGTCCTCGAGGTGGCGATGCCCGGCACCGCGAGCTTCCTCGAGCGCCACGAGTGGATCAAGCACGGCACCTGCTTCCTCGGCGCCGGCGGGGCGGACGAGTACTACGACGACACGCTCCGGGTGGTGGACGCGGTGAACGCCGCGGTGGCGTCCCTGCTCGCCGGCCACGTCGGCGGCGAGCTCGCGACCACCGACCTCCGCGCCGCCTTCGACGCCGCCTTCGGGTCCGGGGCGGGAGAGCGGGTGCAGGTGCATTGCACCGGCGACGGCGGCAGGACGCTGATCCAGGAGGTGCGCGTCAACCTCCAGGGCGCCATCGCCCCCGACACCCCGGTCGCCGGCCTGATCCTGGCGGCCGACCCGGTCACCCCCGGCTGCCCGAAGGGCGTCGTCGATCCTTCCGGGCTGCAGTAGCCGCCTCAGCTCCAGGCGAAGCCGGTCTTGGCCAGCGGCACGCCGCAGAAGCGGTCCTCGGCCCGTGCGGCCTCGATGCCGCCCATGGCGCGGTAGAAGCGGCAGGCGATCTCGTTATCGCTGAGCGCCCAGACCGTCAGGCGGTCGAGACCATGCGCCGCCAGCTTGCGGCGGGCCTCGGCGAAGAGCCGCCGCCCCAGCCCGCAACCCTGGTACTCCGGCCGCAGGTAGAGCTCGTAGATTTCACCCGAGGTCCGCCCTCCGGCCCCGCGGCTCCGCCCGAGGGTGGCGTAGCCGGCCAGCGTGCCGTCGCAGTCGACCACCAGCGCGCGAAAGCCGCGCCCGTGCATCCGGCTCCACCAGGCGGGGCCGCGGCGGGCGATCATCCGCTCCAGCGTCAGCCCGGGGATGATGCCGGCATAGGCATAGCGCCACGCCGCACGATGCACGTCGGCGAGGCTCGGGTCGTCGGCCGCAGCCGACCAGCGGGTCGCGATCGGGCCGCCCGCTTCGGTCCCTCGGTCGGTCATGCGACGAGGATACTCCGCTTCGCACCGACTTGCTTCAAATTTCCCGGCGCGCGGTGGACGCACGACCGGCGATGTGCGACCTTTCGGAAACAGCACGGCGGGACGACTCCGGAACGGTCAGCGCCATGAGCACCAGCGTCACCAGGCCGCGGACCGAGGCGAAGCCCAGGACCGAGCGTCCGAAGGTCTACAAGGTCATCCTCCTGAACGACGACTACACGCCCCGCGAGTTCGTCGTGATGGTGCTCAGGGCGGTCTTCCGCATGACCACCGACCAGGCGCTGGGCGTGATGCTGACCGCCCACCAGCGCGGTGTCTGCGTGGTCGCGGTCTACACCCGCGAGATCGCCGAGACCAAGGCCACCCAGGCGATCGACATGGCCGCGGAGCAGGGCTACCCGCTGATGTTCACCACCGAGCCGGAAGACTAAGGGCGGCACCGGCGCGTCCATCGGCCCACGCAAGAAGAGGAGCAGCGCCATGGCGCGGGTGGAAGACCTCGTCGATGCGATGACCCTGGAAGAACAGGTCAGCCTGCTTTCGGGGGAGGACTTCTGGTCGCTGCCGGCGATCGAACGGCTGGGGATCGGCAAGCTGCGCGTCACGGACGGTCCGAACGGCGCACGTGGCGGGGGCTCCCTGATCGGCGGCGTCAAATCGGCCAGTTTCCCGGTCGGCATCGCACTTGGGGCCACGTGGGACCCGGGCCTGGTCGGCGAGATCGCCTCGGCGCTGGCCGAGGAGGTCAAGTCCAAGGGCGCGCATGTCTCGCTGGCGCCCACGGTCAATATCCACCGCTCGGTGGCCAACGGGCGCAATTTCGAGTGCTACTCGGAAGACCCGATCCTGACGGCCAGGCTGGCCGTCGCCTTCGTGCGGGGGCTCCAGGGGCAAGGGATCGCGGCCACCGTCAAACACTTCGCCGGCAACGAAAGCGAGATCGAGCGCACCACCATATCCTCGGAAATCGACGAACGCAGCCTTCGCGAAGTCTACCTCGTCCCGTTCGAGGCGGCGGTCAAGGAGGGCAAGACCTGGGGCGTGATGAGCTCGTACAACCGGCTCAACGGCACCTACACCAGCGAGAACGGATGGCTGCTGACCCAGGTGCTGCGCAACGAGTGGCACTATGACGGCGTGGTGATGTCCGATTGGTTCGGCTCGCATTCGACCGCGCCCACGGTCAATGCCGGCCTCGACCTCGAAATGCCCGGACCCCCGCGCGATCGTGGCGCCAAGCTGGTCGCCGCGGTCGAAGCGGGCGAAGTCACCGCCGCGACCGTGCGCGAGCGGACGCTCAATGTCCTGCGCCTGATGGAGCGCACCGGCGCCCTCGACGATCACCGCCCGCACGAGGAGCGCGCCGAGGACCGGGCGGAGCATCGCTCCCTGATCCGCCGGGCGGGCGCCGAAGGGATGGTGCTGCTCAAGAACGACGGCGTCCTGCCGCTGTCCGGCAGCGGCAAGGTCGCGGTCATCGGCCCGAACGCGCGGGTGGCGCAGATCATGGGCGGAGGCAGCGCGCAGCTCAATCCGCACTACCGCGTTTCGCCCTACGACGGCCTGGTCGCCGCGCTCGGCGGCGACCGGCTGGTCTATGCCGCGGGCGCCACCAACAACCGCTTCGAGCCGGTGCTCGAGGGCAGCTTCACCGTCGACTATTTCGCCACTCCCGACCTTTCCGGCGAGCCGGTTCATCGCGAGACGCAGCAGAATGCCGAAGCCTTCTGGATCGGGCGCGTCGCCCAAGGCAAGGTCGATCCGCTGCGCTTCTCCGCCCGCGTTTCGGGGGACTTCACCGCCACGCATTCCGGCCAGCACCGCGTCGGCATCTATAGCGCCGGCACGGCCCGCGTCTTCGTCGACGGTGTATTGGTTGCCGATGCGTGGAGCCATTGGCAGAAGGGCCGCACGTTCTTTGAAGAAGGCTGCGACGAAGTCATCGGCACTGTCGCGCTCGAGGCGGGGCGCACCTATGCCGTCGTCATCGAGTTCGCCACCCGCGAGTTCGCCACGCTGGGTCTCGCCGCCTTCCACTGCGGCATCGGCTTTCCGCTCGGCGACGAAGCCATTGCGGAGGCCGTCGCCGTCGCCGCGGACAGCGAAGTCGCGCTGGTATTCGTCGGCCGCAATGGCGAATGGGACACTGAAGGCAGCGACTTGGTCGACATCGCCCTGCCCGGCCGGCAGGACGAGCTGATCGCAGCCGTAGCCGCCGCAAATCCACGCACCGTCGTCGTGCTGCAGACCGGCGGACCGATCGAGATGCCGTGGATCGATACGGTCGCCGGCGTGCTTCAGGCTTGGTATCCCGGCCAGGAAGCCGGCAACGCCATCGCGGATGTCCTGACCGGCCGCGCCGAACCGGGCGGCCGGTTGCCGCAGAGCTTTCCGGTGCGATGGAGCGACAACCCGACGCAGAGCCAGGACCGCGAGGTCTATCCGGGCCTCAACGGCAGGGTTCGCTACGAGGAAGGCCTGTTCATCGGCTACCGGCACTATGAAAAGACCGGCACCGCGCCGCTCTTTCCCTTCGGCTTCGGGCTCTCCTACACCCGCTTCGCGTTGAGCGAGGTCCAGCTCGACGCAGGCGCATTCGAGGCCGAAGGCCGCGTCTATGGTCGCGGTTGACGTCGCCAACACCGGCGCGCGCAGCGGTTCCACGGTAGTGCAGCTCTATGTCTCCGACCCCGAGTTGGGCCTGACGCGTCCGGTCAAAGAGCTCAAGGCCTTCGCCAAGGTCGCCCTGGCATCCGGCGAGAGCCGACGCGTCACGCTCGAACTCAACGCGCGCGACTTCGCCTATTTCGATCCGGCGCCGCAGCAGTGGCTGGTCGAGAAGGGCGATTTCGTGTTGCATCTGGCGCTATCGGCGACGGAGATCGTCAAGTCGCTGCCCCTTTCGCGCCAGTCCACGCTGAGGCTTCCGATCTAGGCGTGAATCGGATCAGGCCCAGCTCAGCCCGGCGCCTCGCACCCGCGGATGTCGATCGCGCGCTGGCCGTCGAGCACGGTCAGCCGCAGCGCCCGGCGTTCCAGCACCGGGCCGGCGGATCCGGCGCTCTGGATCGGGGCGCGGGCGGTGACCATGCGTCCCTCGGTGTGGCTCGAGGCGTCGCCGATCCAGAGGTCGGGCTGGCCGGGTTCCATGACGGCGACCTGGCCCGGGCGGGGCGCCGCGGCGAAGGTGATCTCCGCGGTCACCGCGAAGCCGCGGCCGTGGGGCTCCAGCCCGCAGGTGACGTGCGAGACCCCCGCATCGTCCGCGCTCACGGCGCGCTCGGCCAGCGCCGCCTCGATCAGCGCGCGTCCATTCTCGGGGGCGTCCGGCGCCAGCACGGCTTCGATCCGCGCCGTGGCCGGCACGCAGATGTCGGCGCAGACCCCGAAGTCGAGCACGAGGTCGAGGTCGAGCGGCTTCGCCGGGTCGATGGGCGTCAGCAACACCGGCAGCACCAGCGCTCCTTCGTAGCCGATCGACGTCAGCCCGAAGCTTTCGAAGAGCGCCGGGCGCGGCCATTCGTACCGCGCCGAGGCGAGGTTCCCCGACCCCGACCAGTCGAAGGCGGGCGGGATGCCGGCGCTGCCCGGCGCGCGCCAGTAGGTATGCCAGCCGGGCGCGAGGCGGATCTCGATCGCGGCCAGCCGGCTGCCGTCGGGCTGCCGCCAGCCCTCCACCAGCGAGACCGCGCGCACCGCTTCCTGCGCCGCGCCCACGGTCTCGGCCGCGCCGGGGAAGACCGCGGCGGCGGAGAGGGCAAGAGCGGCGAGAAGGCGCATGGACGGGACCCGGAACCGAGGGAGCCGGACAATAGCCGCGAATCCCCCGTGGCTTACAGTCACATTGCGGCGAGGCGGCGGGGGGCAGGAGGCGCCGGTTCGCTTGTAATCGATCGGCGACCGGCCCATGTTCGCGCGATGATCCCGCGCGACGCCAGCTTCCTCGACGGCCAGTTGCTGATCGCCATGCCCGGCATGGGCGACCTCCGCTTCGAGCGCTCGGTGATCTTCCTCTGCGCCCATTCCGCCGAAGGGGCGATGGGGCTGATCGTCAACAAGCCCGCGCCGGACCTGAGCTTCGCCGACCTCCTCGCGCAGCTGAAGATCCCGGCCAGCGCCGAGCTCGGCAACAGCCGCGTGCATTTCGGCGGGCCGGTCGAGCACGGCCGCGGCTTCGTGCTGCACTCCGCCGAGTACAAGGTCGAGGACTCGAGCCTCTGCGTCAGCCCCGAGTTCTCCATGACCGCCACGGTCGACATCCTGCAGGACATGGCGCGCGGCGCCGGGCCGGTCCGCGCGCTTCTCGCCCTCGGCTACGCCGGCTGGGGCCCCGGGCAGCTCGAGGGCGAGTATCCAGGCCAACGGCTGGCTGACCGCCCCCGCCGAGGCCGAAATCGTCTTCGGCCTGCGCGACGGCGAAAAATGGGGCGCCGCCCTCCGCTCGATCTCCATCGACCCGCGGCTCCTGTCCGCCGAGGGAGGCCGGGCCTGAAGGAGACGGATCGCAAGGCACCATCCGTTCAGAAGCTCAGGCCCACCTTCAGCCCCAGCCCGATCGCGTGGTTGTCCTTGAAGCGCGCGATCCCCGTGGGCGTCGCCACGTCGGCGTCGCCGAGAAAGCTGTACTGCACGCCGCCGGCCACGGTCAGCCCCCGCTCGGTCTTGTAGCTCCCGCCGATGGTGAAGGCGGTGAAGCCGTCGTAGGGCGTCAGCGCCGACTGGATGTCGCCGGTGGCCGTCTCGTGCACCACCTCGAACGCGCCGGCGACCCGCTCGGTCAGCTGCCGGCCCAGCCCGACCTGGTAGCGCCAGGTGTCGTGCTCGAACTCGACCAGCGGCTCGCCGGTCAGCGTGACGAACCCCTCCGGCGCCACGCTCCACCCCTCCCAGTCCGCCCAGCGCACCGAGCCGTAGAGCAGCGTCTTCGGGTTGATCCCGGTCTGGAAGTCGAGGTTGACCGACTGCGGCATGGTGATCTCGGTCCGCGACTGCACCGTCCCGAAGCCGCCGGTCGCCGGGTCGAACACGTGCGTCTCGACGCTGTTGACCGTGATGTCCGTCGCCGAGCCGTAGGTGAGCGCCACCCGGAGCGCGATCTCGGGAACCTCGAACGCCCCGCCCGCCACGTAGCCGAGCCCCCAGTCGTCGGTGCCGGTCCACGCGTAGCCGTCGATCGCCGGACCGAAGCCCCACCCCGCGAGCGTCACGTCGCCCCCGAAGCGGATCGCGCGCAGGCCGCCGTGCACGCTCCAGCGCGGCGTCACCGCATAGCGCAGCAGCCCGGTCACCCCGAGCGACTGCGGCCGGGCCTGCGTGCCGGCATAGGCGAAGTCGCCGGCCGGGTAGTCGAGGTCGTAGTTCACGATCACGCCGTAAGGCTGGTCGATGATCAGCGCGCCCGAAAGCGCCTCGGTGAACTGCTTCTTGATCCCGCCGCTGTAGTCGGGCAGGTCGCCATAGGCGTTCTCGGTGGCGTTGCCGGCGCTCCCCTGGGCGCGGATCGTCGGCATCCAGTAGCCCAGGCTCACCTCGGCGTAGTTGCCGTCCCGGAAGAGCAGCGTGACCGGCTGCCCCGACTGGTCGATGCCTCCGCCGAGCGCACCAGGCGCGAACAGGCAGGCAACCGAGGCGAGGAGCAGGCGCTGCATCGGGAAGACCTCGGCGAGTGCGGTTCCTGGTTGCGCAAGTTGCATCGAAATCAACTATAGCGCGATCCAAAGTCGTTATCGAGGATTTCCGGACGGTCTTCGATACACGTCCCGCGATTACTCCAGTGCGAAGCCGGCTCGCTCCTTAATCGAAAGAAATACAGTGCGGCCGATTAGGTCATATTGATCGACGCTGACACGGCCGGCGAGGGAACATCTGCCACATTTGGATAATATTTAACAAATATTGACGAAATTGCTTCGGAATACACTTTCCACACGCATGCGCAGGACCGCGTGGGAAGCGGTCGAATACATCGCCCCGGCTTCCCCGCCGCCCTCCTCCCGAACGCAGCCAAAGCCGCCCATTCGCGCAAGGGTCGCAACGCGGGCCACTGATTCGCCTCTCAGGCGACGATGCGGCCACCGTCCAGCCGCAGCACCCGGTCCATGCGCGCCGCCAGCTCCGGGTTGTGCGTCGCGATCAGCGCGGCGAGCCCGGTCCCGCGCACCAGCTCCATCAGCACCTCGAACACCCGCCCCGCGGTCTCCGGGTCGAGGTTGCCCGGTCGGCTCGTCGGCCAGGAGCAGCCGCGGCGCGTTGGCGAGCGCGCGCGCCAGCGCCACCCGCTGCTGCTCGCCGCCCGAAAGCTCCGCCGGCCGATGCTCCAGCCGGTGCCCGAGCCCCACCCGCCCGAGGAGCTCGCCCGCCCGCGCCTCCGCCGCCGCCCGCCCGGCGCCCGCCGCGCGCTGCGGCAGCGCCACGTTCTCCAGCGCCGAGAACTCGGGCAACAGGTGGTGGAACTGGTACACGAACCCCAGCGCGTCGCGCCGCAGCCGCGTGCGCCCGCTGTCCCCGAGCCCCGCCGTGTCCTCCCCGAGCAGCCGCACCGCCCCGCCGGTCGGCACGTCGAGGAGCCCCGCGATGTGCAGCAGCGTCGACTTCCCGGCCCCCGACGGCGCCACCAGCGCCACCACCTCGCCGGCCGCCAGCGTCAGGCTCGCGCCTTCCAGCACGGTCACCGCCGCCGGCGTGCCGGGGTTGTAGGTCTTGGCCACCCCGTCGAGCGCCAGAACCTCACTCATAGCGCAGCGCCTCGACCGGGTTCAGCCGCGCCGCGTTGCGCGCCGGAAAGAGCGTGATCAGGAACGACAGCCCCAGCGCCATCGCCGTCACCGCCAGCACGTCGCCGAGGCGCAGCCGCGCCGGGATCTCGGTCAGGTAGCGGATCTCCGGGTTCCACACCGAGCCGCCGGCGAACCACTCGACCACCGCCTGGATGTCCTGGATGAAGTAGGCGAACAGGCAGCCGAGGATCACCCCGAACACGGTCCCGGCCACCCCGATCAGCGAGCCGCAGAGAAAGAAATCCGCATCACCGACCCTTGCGTCAGCCCCATGGTGCGCAGGATGCCGATGTCGCGCCCCTTGTTCTTCACCAGCATGACGAGGCCCGAGACGATGTTGAGCCCCGCGATCAGCACCACGAGCGACAGGATGATGAACATCACCCGCCGCTCGGTATCGAGCGCCGACAGGAACGCGCCGGACGCGTCCCGCCAGGTCCAGAGCAGCGCCCGCGGCCCCGCCGCCACCGCCAGCGCCGGCTCGACCGCGTCGAGCCGGTCGGGCCGCTCGACCATCACCTCGATCTCGTCCGCCGCCCCCTCGCGGTCGAAGAAGCTCTGCGCCTCGGCCAGCGGCATGTAGACGCGGGTCCTGTCGATGTCGAAGCGGCCGACCCCGAAGACATAGACCACCGCATAGTCGTTGATCCGCGGCTGGGTGCCGAACGGCGTGTCCATCCCCTCGGGCGCGATCAGCGTCACCACGTCGCCCACGCCCACCCCGAGGTCGCGCGCCACGCCGGTGCCGATGGCGATCCCGTCGCCGAAGTCCGCCAGGTCCCCCGCCGCCACCTCGGGGTTCGCCACCAGCGGCACCTTGGCGAGATCCTCGGCCCGCGTCCCGATCACCTCGACCCCCGCGGCCCGCCCGTTCGCCGAGACCATCACCTGCCCGCGCACCAGCGGCGCCGCGTGCGTCACCCCCGGCACCGCCGCCAGCCGCGCCGCGAGATCGTCATAGTCCGCGATCAGCCGCCCCGGCGTGCCGTTCGCGTCCGCTTCGGTGGTGTAGTGGACCGTGACATGCGCGTTGGCGCCCAGGATGCGGTCGGTGAACTCCTCGCGGAACCCGATCATCACCGCCTGCACCACGATCAGCGTCGCCACCCCCAGCATGACCCCGATCAGCGAATACCAGGCGATCACCGAGATCCCCCCTCCCGCCGCCGCGCCCGCAGGTAGCGCCAGGCGATCTGCCATTCGAAGGCGGCAAAGGGCGGGGTGTTGGAAGCCAAGGCGGCGCTCCTCCGGAAATCCGCGCGGACCCTGCACAGCCCGCCCGGCGGAGGTCAAGCCGCAACCTCCGCGCCTCTCCGCCGCAGTCGCTCCATTGGTCGTCGGGTAACTGCGGCCGTACCGCACGCGCCCCGCCTCACCCTCTGGGCTCGGCACCTCGTATCATGCGCCTGCCCGGCGTGGTATGCTCAAACCGGTCTGGGAGGGCGCGCCATGTCCGACATGCCCGAGCTGCAATCAACGACGATCCAACGGCTGCAGGACTCCGTCGTCCCCGCCTTCGCCCTCCTCGCCGGCTTGCAGCTCGATCTCTTCACCCCGCTCGCCGATGGCGAGCTGACGCCCGAAGACCTGGCCGCCCGGCTCGGCGTCGATGCCAACCGCCTCTCCCGTCTGCTCTACGCCCTCGCCGCCACCGGCCTTCTCACGGTGCAGGACGGGTCGCTTCCGCAACAGCCCCGAAGCCGCCGAATTCCTCGTCGCCGGACGCCCCCGCTACCTCGGCGGTTCGCACGAGATCCTCGCCTCGATCTGGGAGGCCAACCGGCACACCGCCGAGTCGATCCGCACCGCCGCCCCCGCCGCCGCGCACGACTGGTCCCAGGCCGACCCGCAGAGCGCCGCCGCCCTCCGCGGCCTGGCCTCCCTGGCGCTCGCCTTCGGCCGCGCCCTCGGCGAGCGCCTCGACCTCACCCACGTCCGCTCGGTCGTCGACATCGGCGGCGGCTCGGGCACGCTGCTGCTCGGCCTCATGCAGCGCTGGCCGCACCTCAGCGGAACCCTCCTCGAACTCCCCGAGGTGATCGTCCACGCCGAGCCGATCCTCGCCGACTACGGCGACCCCAGCCGCATCACCTTCGAGGCGGGCGACATCGTGCAACGCCCCGCCGCCGGCAGGCACGATCTCGCGGTGCTCCGCGCGGTGCTCCAGGTCATGGACCGCGACGCCGCGCGCCGCGCCATCCGTCACGCCGCCGAAAGCCTCACCCCCGGCGGCGAGCTGTTGATCAGCGGCGGCGGCATCCTCGACGACAACCGGCTCGGCCCGACCAACGCGGTCTTCATGAACCTCACCTTCATGAACCTCTACCGCGACAGCGAAGCCTACACCGAAGCCGAGCACCGCGCCTGGCTGGCCGAGGCGGGCTTCGTCGAGGTGACCCGCGAGCAGCTTCCCGACGGCAAGGAGCTGATCCGCGGCCGCCTGCCGGGCTGACGGGTGTCCGCCCCTTACGGCTCGCAGGGCGCCCGCTCGGCCTGAAACTCACGCTGAACCTGCGCCTCAGCCGTGTGGCGCCGCGGCGGGCAGAACGCCGAGGTCGCGGAGGCCGAGGATCATCAGTTGCACCGCGAGTCCAGCGAGCATGATCGAGACGACACGAAGGATGACCTCACCGGCGACGGAGGGCTTCTTGGCGGCGTCCGACTTGCCGGCAGCCGACGCGAAGGCCCAGAAGACCGCCACGTTGATCGCCATGGTCACGAGCACGGCCAGCACGATCATCACGCGGTCGGCGAGGTCCTGGGCGCGGGAGATGATGACGACGATCGCAACAATCCCCTGCGGCGAGGCGATCAGTGGCATCGCCATCGGATAGATGGCGATGTCCGCCCCGCCGTCTTCGCTGTCATGGTGGCCGCTCTCGCCGAGCACGATCCTGAGCGCGAAGACGAACAGGATCGCGCCGCCGGCGAGTTCCAGCGCCGGCACCGAGACATGGAAGAAGCCGATGATCCGCGGGCCAAGCAGCGCGAACACCAGCAGGATGACCGTGGCGACGGCGACGCTGTGCAGGCCGACGGTTCGCCGTTCGGCCAGGCTCATCCGCCCCGCCTTGGCGGCGAAGTAGGCAAGCGCCTTGGTGGGACCCGAGACGACCAGAAGCACGAGCAGAATGTCGACGAAGCCGAATTGCATGTCAGTCTCCACGCTGGGGGACAGAGGCGGCGGACATCGAAAACGCGCAACGGCGGCCCCTGCCCGGGCGGAGCGATACCAGCACGCATTGAAAGTTCAAGGTCGGAGGCAGATCCCGCTGGCTTGCTTGCGACCCGTCTCGCCCGGGCTTGCAGAACGCCCAGCGGCGTGAGATTGCTAGACCCAAGGCCAGTCGAGAGCCGGACGCGCCACGGGGGAGGGGCCGAGCGACCGATGTCCATGGCGCGCAGCTCGCTCACCCGCACCGCGGCCGCGCACGCCATCCTCATCCTCTACACCGTGATCGCGCTCTTCCCGGTCTTCGTGATCGTGATCAACTCGTTCAAGTCCCGCCGCGCCATCTTCGCCGAGCCGCTGGCGCTCCCCGGCCCCGCCACCGTCGATCTCATCGGCTACCGCACCGTGCTGCAACAGGGCGACTTCCTGCACTACTTCCAGAACAGCCTCATCGTCACCGTCGCCTCGCTCACCTTCGTGCTGCTCTTCGGCGCCATGGCCGCCTTCGCGCTGGCCGAGTACCGCTTCCGCGGCAACCGGCTCATGGGCCTCTACCTCGCGCTCGGCATCATGATCCCGATCCGCCTCGGCACCGTGGCGATCCTGCAGCTCATGGTCGCCTCCGGCCTGGTCAACACCCTCCTCGCCCTCATCCTCGTCTACACCGCCCAGGGCCTGCCGCTCGCCGTCTTCATCCTCGCCGAGTTCATGCGCACCGTCTCCGACGACCTGAAGAACGCCGGCCGCATCGACGGCCTCTCGGAGTACACCATCTTCTTCCGCCTGGTGCTGCCGCTGGTCCGCCCCGCCATGGCGACGGTCGCCGTCTTCACCATGATCCCGATCTGGAACGACCTCTGGTTCCCGCTGATCCTCGCCCCGGCCGAGTCCACCAAGACCGTCACCCTCGGCGCCCAGGTCTTCATCGGCCAGTTCGTCACCAACTGGAACGCCGTCCTCGCCGCCCTCTCGCTCGCCATCCTCCCCGTCCTCGTCCTCTACCTCATCTTCTCCCGCCAGCTCATCCGCGGCATCACCGCCGGAGCGGTGAAATGACGACAAGAGCCATACGTTTTCCATACGGATTCCATACGCCCGATGGACGCCGGCCGCTTGACCGGATTCCACCCGTGAAGCCCATCCGCACCCTCGTCGCCGGCCTCGGCAACATGGGCCGCAGCCACGCCCTGGCCTACCACCGCGACCCCGCCTTCGAGATCGTCGGCCTCGTCAACCGCTCCACCCCCGCGCTCCCGCCCGAGCTCCGCCTCTACGACGTCACCCCCGACTTCCACGAGGCCCTCGCCCGCCTCAAGCCCGACCTCGTCTCCATCGCCACCTACTCCGACAGCCACGCCGACTACGCCTGCGCCGCCATGGACGCGGGCGCCCACGTCTTCGTGGAAAAGCCCCTCGCCACCACCACCGCCGACGCCGAGCGCGTGGCCGAAAAAAGCCAGTGAAACCAACAGGAAGGTCGTCGTCGGCTACATCCTCCGCCACCACCCCTCCTGGCAGCGCCTCATCGCCGAGGCCCGCGCCCTCGGCCCGCCTTACGTCTTCCGCCTCAACCTCAACCAGCAGAGCTCCGGCCCGACCTGGGAGGCGCACAAGGCGCTGATGCAGACCACCTCGCCCATCGTCGACTGCGGCGTCCACTACGTCGACGTCATGTGCCAGATCACCGACGCCGCCCCGGTCGAGGTGCGCGGCATGGGCCTCCGCCTCTCCGACGAGATCGCCGCAAGACATGTACAACTACGGCCACTTCCAGGTCCTCTTCGCCGACGGCTCCCTCGGCTGGTACGAAGCCGCCTGGGGCCCGATGATCTCCGACACCGCCTTCTTCGTGAAGGACGTCGTCTCCCCCAAAGGCGCCGTCTCCATCCGCATGCCCGAGACCGCCCGCTCCGACGACATCGACACCCACACCAAGACCTCGACCATCCGCTTGCACCGGATCGGGCAACCGGATCAGGACCTTAGCATGGCCGACGAGCCGACCCACCAGGACCTCTGCGACCGCGAGGCCGCCTACGTCGCCCGCGCCATCACCGAGGACATCGACCTCACCCGCCACCTCGCCGACGCCAAGGCTTCCCTCCGCGTCTGCCTCGCCGCCGACGCGAGCGTCCGCTCCGGCCAGCCGGTCCGCCTCTGATGGGCGCCCTCACCCTCAAGGCCGTCACCAAGTCCTTCGGCACCACCGAGGTCATCAAGGGCGTCGACCTCGAGGTCGCCGACGGCGAGTTCTGCGTCTTCGTCGGCCCCTCCGGCTGCGGAAAATCGACGCTTCTCCGGATGATCGCCGGCCTCGAGGACACCACCGCCGGCGACATCCTGATCGACGGCAAGCGGGTCAACCTCACCCCGCCCAGCCAGCGCGAGATCGCCATGGTCTTCCAGTCCTACGCGCTCTACCCGCACCTCTCCGTCAAGGATAACATGGCGTTGGGCCTCAAGCAGTCCGGCGCGAAACCCGACCTCGTCGCCCGGCGCGTCGCCGCCGCCTCGCAGATGCTCTCGCTCGAACCCCTCCTCGCCCGCCGCCCGGGAGAGCTCTCCGGCGGCCAGCGCCAGCGCGTCGCCATCGGCCGCGCCATCGTGCGCACGCCGAAGCTCTTCCTCTTCGACGAGCCCCTCTCCAACCTCGACGCCGCCCTCCGCGTCGCCACCCGCATCGAGATCGCCCGCCTCCACCGCGAGCTCAAGGCCACGATGATCTACGTCACCCACGACCAGGTCGAGGCGATGACGCTCGCCGACCGCATCGTCGTGCTGAACGCCGGCCGCGTCGAGCAGACCGGCCGCCCGATGGAGCTCTACAACGACCCCGCCAACGTCTTCGTCGCCGGCTTCATCGGCTCGCCGCAGATGAACTTCCTCGACGCCGCCGCTCTCGGCCAACCCGGCAAGACCCTCGGCGTCCGCCCCGAACACCTCGCCATCAGCCGCGAGGGCGGCAGCATCCCCGGCACCATCAGCCACGTCGAGCACCTCGGCGGCGAGACCAACGTCTACATCCACACCGTCCCGCACGGCCTCCTGACCGTCCGCCGCTTCGGCGAGCACGCCTACACCGTCGACGAGACCGTGCACCTCACCCCCGACCCCGCCCGCCAGTTCCACTTCGATGGCGAGGGGCGGCGGATGGCGGCCTGACCGCGGAACCGCAGCGCGGAGAGGCCCGCACATGACACCGGACGAGAATGACCCGACGGCCGCGGGCGGCAGCCGGCGCCGGCAGATCGGGCTCCGCGGCGAGCTGCTGCTGGTCACGCTGCCGACGGCGACGGTCCTTTTGATGCTCTGGTTCCTCGAGATGACCGCGCACCGCCAGGTCCTCTTCGCGTCGCTGGCCTCCAGCGCCTTCCTCATCTACCTCGAGCCGGAGAACCGCATGAACCAGGTCCGCACCCTGGTCATCGCGCAGTCGGTCGCGGCGGTGATCGGCGTGGTTGCGCTGGCGGTGAGCGGCCCCGGATATCTCGCGGCCGGCGGCGCGCTGGTGCTCTGCCATCCTGGTGATGGTGGTTCTCGACGCGGTGCATCCGCCCGCCGTCGCCACGGCGCTCGGCTTCGCCTTCCGGCCGGCGCAGGAGGACGGGATCGTCCTGTTCGAGCTGGCGCTGGTAATGGTCGCGGGCCTGGCGATCGTGGCGGCGGCGACGGCCCGGCTCTACCGCCACCTGCTCCGCCGTGACCGGACCCGCGCGAAAGGCTGAGGTCGCCGATGCCTCGGGTTTCGTACCCCGATCGAGCGTGCTAAGGCTTCCGCGGAAACGGACATCTGACAGAACGAGGTGGCGGCGAATGATCGGAATGGTGCGCGTCTGGGCCCTGGCGGCAGCTCTCGGTGTCGCGGCGGTCGCCTCGACCGTCCCTGCGGGAGCGGCGCGGGCGGCGGCGGCGGAAGTCATCGATGCCAAGGTCAACATCGCGCTCAACAGCCTTCTCGCCAACTCCCCCGCCGCCCAGGCCATCGCCGAGAAGGCAGTCGCGGTGCTCGTCTTTCCCGAGATCATCAAGGGCGGCCTCGGCTTCGGCGGCCAGTACGGCGAGGGCGCGCTGCGCCGCAACGACGCCACCGTCGGCTACTACAACATCGCCTCGGCGTCCTTCGGCTTCCAGATCGGGGCGCAGTCCTACTCGCAGGCGCTCTTCTTCATGACCGAGGACGCGCTGCGCTACCTCGACCAGAGCAAGGGCTTCGAGGTCGGCGCCACGCCAACGTGGCGGTGATCAACCAGGGCATGACTGTCGATGCGACCTCGACCACGATCCAGGATCCCATCGTCGGCTTCGCCTTCGGGCAGAAGGGACTGATGGCCGGAGCGACCTTCGAGGGGTCGAAGATCACCCGGTTCACCCCGAAGGATAGGCGTCAGCCCGTAGAGCGCCCCGTACTTCGCCTCGAGCTCGCCGAGAAGCGTGGCCGCGTCCGGCTCGCGGCCGCAGGCGGCGGCGACCAGCGCCCGCGGTGCCAGCAGGCGGCCGCGGCGGTGGATCGTGCGTGCGCCGAGCCAGTCGAGGATCGGCGCCAGCTCGCCCGCCGCCAGCAGCGCGTCGACCGCGCCGATGTCGCGCCTGAGCGCGGCGTGGAGCTCGGCGGCATAGATGTTGCCGAGCGTGTAGGTCGGGAAGTAGCCGAAGAGCCCCACCGACCAGTGCACGTCCTGCAGCACGCCCCGCCGCGCGTCCGGCACCGTCGCGGCCGAAGTCAGCCGCGAAGCGCGCGTTCCAGGCCGCCTCCAGCTCCGCCACCGCCAGGTCGCCGGCGATCATCGCCCGCTCCAGGTCGAAGCGCATCATCACGTGCAGGTTGTAGTGCACCTCGTCCGCCTCGGTGCGGATGAAGCCCGTCTCCACCGCGTTCACCGCCCGGTAGAGCTCCTCCGGCCCGTCCACGCCCGACGTCGCCGAAGGCCTCCCGCATCGCCGGCCAGAGCCAGCGCGCAGAAGGCGCGGCTCCGCCCGAGCTGGTTCTCGAACAGCCGCGACTGGCTCTCGTGCACGCCCATCGAGGCGCTGCGACCCCGCCGGCAGCAGCGCCTGCGCCGGGTCGAGCCCCTGCTCGTAGACCGCGTGGCCGACCTCGTGGATGGTGGAATAGATGCACTCGCGCGGGTCGGCCTCGTTCACCCGCGTGGTGATCCGCACGTCCCCGCCCGACCCCGAGGACGACGGATGCACCGCGAGATCCAGCCGCCCCGCCTCCCAGTCATAGCCGAAGACGTCGCCCGAGCCGCCGCGACAGCGCGAGCTGCGCCGCCGGCGGAAGCCGCCCGGCGAAGCCGGCACCACCGGCCGTCCCGCCTCCGCGATCCGCGCCCGCAGCGCCGCCAGCCCGGGCCGGAGCCGCCCGAACAGGCCGCTCCAGCTCCGCCGTCGTCATCCCCGGCTCGTAGTCGTCGAGGAGCGCGTCATAGCCCGACTCGGCCCTCGGCCGCGAGGCACGCCGCCTCCTCCCGCTTCAGCGCCACCAGCCGCGCGAGGCAGCGGCGCGAAACCCGGCGAAGGCGTCCGCCTCCCGCGCCGCCTCCCAGGCCGTCTGCGCCCTCCACCGGCGCCCGCGCCAGCTCCGCCGGCGAGGCGCCGGCGGGATCCGCGACCGCCCGGGCGTGCAGCCGCGCCGCCTCGCGCGAGGTTGACCGCGCCGGCACCTCCTGAGGCTCCCGCCGCCGCGATCCAGTCCGGAATGCGCGGATCGCTGGCCTGCGCATGGATCGCCGCCGCCACCGCCGCCGGCCTGCTCGGCGCGCTGGGCCGCGCCCTTGGGCGGCATCTGCGTCTCCTGGTCCCAGTTCAGGATGCCCGCCACCTGCTCCAGCGCCGCGATGCGCCGCAACTGCTCCGTCAGCGCGCCATAAGCCGCCGTCGCGTCCAAGCCGTCCTCCCGTGCGTCCGTCGGGCGCATCGCCCGGCCCTTGACAGCGGCCGCCCGCACCGCCCTCTGGCGGGGTCGCACCGATCCGGAGGTCCGACCATGCCGAACGCAGCCTCGCCGCCGAGCCGCTGACCGCCGAAGCCTTCGCGGCCGTTCGGCGACGTCATCGAGGCCACCGGCGCCAGCTACCCGATCAACGCCGGCATGTGCGACCGCTTCCACGACCTCGCCCGCATGGACTTCACCGGCGAAGGCGCCCGCGCCGGCATCAGCGTCGGCTACGGCCGCCCCTATCCGCTGCCGCATGCCTTCGACCTGGTGGAGCGCCACCCTCTCGGCAGCCAGGCCTTCGTGCCGATGACCGAGGACCCCTTCCTCGTCGTCGTCGCCCCCGACGATAGCGGCCGCCCGGGAACGCCGCGCGCATTCCTGACGCGGCCCGGGCAAGGGGTGAACTACCTCCGCGGCGTCTGGCACGGGGTGTTGACCCCGCTCGGCCGGGCGGCGCCGTTCCTCATCGTCGACCGGATCGGCCCCGGCAACAACCTCGAGGAGTTCCGCTACGACACCGCCTGGTCCGTGACAGCGGCCTGAGGCAGCGCCCCAGGCCGCGCACAACGGCACCACTTCCAGTCACTCTTAACCAGCTCCGGCGCGACGCCACCCTAGGGGACCATCTTGTGCGCATGTGAGCTAACGGCCTCGCGATCATTCGCGTTAACAGCCCGTCAAAAAGTGGCAAGCCGGATTCCAGCCGCCTCCAGCCCGGATTTTTCTTGCCGTTCCAATGGGATGGCCGCCGCCCGAGGCGCGCGAGCAGATCAACCGGAGATCGTATGACCCTATTCCGCCGCGACCCTCACCGCGGCGAACTTGAACTCGGGGATCTTGCCGAACGGATCCAGCGCCGGGTTGGTCAGGATGTTCGCCGCCGCCTCCACATAGGCGAAGGGGATGAAGACCATGTCCTCCGCCACCGCCCGGTCCGCCCGCGCCTTGAGCGCCACGCTCCCCCGCCGTGTCGTCAGCCGCACCGGACGACCCGGAGCGACGCCGAGCCGCCGCAGCGTCGCGGGATGCAGCGAGCAGGTCGCCTCGGGCTCCAGCGCGTCCAGCACCGAGGCCCGCCGGGTCATCGACCCGGTGTGCCAGTGCTCGAGCTGCCGCCCGGTGATCAGGATGAACGGATACGCGCCGTCCGGCACTTCCGCCGGAGCCGTGACCTGCGCGGGGGTGAAGCGGGCGCGGCCGCCGGCACGCGGGAAGCCGTCGCCGAAGACCACCGCCTGCCCGGGGTCGTCGTCCGACAGGCTCGGATAGCCTACGGCGTTCTCCGCTTCCAGCCGCTCCCAGGTGATGTGGTCGAGGCTCGGCATCGACAGCTTCATCTCGGCGAAGACCTCGCGCGGATGCCCGTAGTCCCAGTCGAGCCCCAGCCGCCGGCCAAGCTCCACCGTGATCCGCCAGTCCTCGCGCGCCTCTCCGGGCGAGTCGACCGCCTTGCGCCCCATCTGCACCTGGCGATTGGTGTTGGTGACGGTGCCGGTCTTCTCCGGCCAGGCCGAGGCGGGCAGGATCACGTCGGCGAAGTTCGCCGTCTCGGTCAGGAAGACGTCCTGCACCACCAGATGCTCCAGCTTCGCCAGCGCCTCCCGCGCGTGCTCGACGTCAGGGTCCGACATCGCCGGGTTCTCGCCCAGGATGTACATGCCCCGGATCTCGCGGCGGTGGACCGCATCGATGATCTCCACCACCGTCAGCCCCGGGGTCGGGTCGATCTCGCTCCCCCGCCAGACGTGGCGATAGTGCGCGCGCACGCCCTCGTCGCCGACCGGGCGATAGTCCGGCAGGAACATCGGGATCATCCCGGCGTCGGAGGCCCCTTGCACGTTGTTCTGCCCGCGCAGCGGATGCAGCCCGGTTCCCGGTCGCCCGACGTGCCCGCAGAGCAGCGCCAGCGAGATCAGGCAGCGGGCGTTGTCGGTGCCGTGGATGTGCTGGCTCACCCCCATGCCCCAGAAGATCATCGCCGCCCGCGCCCGCGCAAAGCTCCGCGCCACGTCGCGGATCGTCTCCGCGTCGATCCCGCACAGCCCCGCCATCCTTTCCGGTGCGAAGCCCAGGATGTGCGCGCGAAACGCCGGAAACCCCTCGGTAAAGCCGTCGAGGTATTGCCGGTCGAAAAGCCCCTCCTCGACGATCACGTGCATGATCGCGTTGAGCAGCGCCACGTCGGTGCCGGGCCGGAACTGCAGCATCCGGGTGGCATGCCGCTTCAGCCCCATGCCGCGCGGGTCCATGACGATCAGTTCGCCCCCCCGCTTGGCGAACTGCTTGAAGTAGGTCGCCGCCACCGGATGGTTCTCGGTGGGGTTGGCGCCGATGACGATGGCGAGGTCGGCGTGCTCGATCTCGTTGAAGGTCGCCGTGACCGCGCCCGAGCCGATGTTCTCCATCAGCGCGGCCACCGACGAGGCGTGGCAGAGCCGGGTGCAGTGGTCGACGTTGTTGTGGCCGAACCCCTGGCGGATCAGCTTCTGGAAAAGATACGCCTCCTCGTTCGAGCACTTGGCGCTGCCGAACCCGGCCACGGCGGCCCCCCCGCGCGCGCTGCGCAGCCGGTCGAGCCCCCCCGCCGCGGCGTCCAGCGCCTCGTCCCAGCTCGCCTCGCGGAAGTGCGAGAGAGGGTTGCCCGGATCGACGTTCAGCCCCTTGGCCGGCGCGTCGTCCCGGCGGATCAGCGGGCGTGTCAGCCGGTGCGGATGCGCCACGTAGTCGAATCCGAAGCGCCCTTTGACGCAGAGCCGGCCCTCGTTCGCCGGACCGTCCACCCCGTCGACCCAGGCGATCCGCCCGTCCTTGATCTTGTAGGAGACCTGGCAACCAACCCCGCAATAGGGACAGACCGACTGCACCTCGCGCTCGAAGTCCAGGCTGTCGCCGCGTCCGTCCCGATCCAGCGCGCTGGCCTCCATCAGCGCTCCGGTGGGGCAGGCCTGCACGCACTCGCCGCACGCGACGCAGGTGGACGCCCCCATCGGATCCGCCATGTCGAAGACGATGGCTTGCTCGAACCCGCGCCCCGCCATGCCGATCACGTCGTTCACCTGCACGTCGCGGCAGGCCCGGACGCAAAGGTTGCAGTGGATGCAGGCGTCGAGGTTCACGCGCATCGCCACGTGGCTGTCGTCGGCAAGCGCCACGGACTCCGCGGGCCGGGCCGGGAACCGGCTGGCCGCGACCCCGGCAAGCCCCGCCATGCCCCAGAGCTGGCTTGACCGGTCGTGCGCGTTCTCGCGCGCCGGCTGGTCGGCGAGCAGGAGTTCCATGACCATGGCGCGCGCCTTGACCGCCCGCTCCGCCGTGGTGCGCACGACTAGGCCGGCGGCGGGCTTTCGGATGCAGGAGGCGGCCAGAACCCGCTCACCCTCGATCTCGACCATGCAGGCGCGGCAGTTGCCGTCGGCGCGATAGCCCGGCATGTCGGCGTGGCAGAGATGCGGCAGCCGCGTGCCCTCGCGCTTCGCCACCTCCCAGATGCTCTCGTCCGGCGCGGCGCTGACCTCGCGCCCGTCGAGCGTGAAGGTGATAGGGGAGGGCACGTCCATTCCGGCGGATCAGACGGCGCGACGCATCCGCAGCCGCCCCAGCCCCGATGCCTCGATCTCCAGCCCCGCGCCGCCCGGACCGAACCGCAGCACGCGGCGAATCCGCCCGGCCGCGTGGATGCCGCGCTCCGCCTCGGCCCGGTGGCTCCCGACCGCGACACCCTCCGGCAACCCGTCAAGCACCCGCTCGTGCTCGACGTCCTTCGGCTCGGACCCGCGCTGCCGCGAGGCATAGGCCGCCACTGCGGCCAGGGCCCCGATCTGGACAGCCCGCCAGACGAACGGAGAAAGCAGGATCGGTGGCAATGGCGTTCCTCCCGGAGTGGCTGGAGAAAGATATAGGTGGAAACCGAACCGGCGCAAACCTCTCCGCGCGTGCAACGCCGGACGGCTTCACGCGTTGGTGCGTCGAAGGTGGCCAATCCGGCACGCCGTGAAAGAAGGACGCACGCCTATGCCGAAGATCCTCCTCGCTGTTTCCATTGCGCTCTTGGCGCTTGCGGGCTGCAATACGGTCAGGGGCGCCGGACAGGACGTTGAGGCCGCCGGCAGCGCCGTTCAGGAGCAGGCGGTCGAAACCCAGAGCGAAATGTAAGGCTCAGGCCGCTTCGGCCAGGAGCATTTCGCCGCGCGCACCCGTGACTCGTGCGCTCACGATTGCGCCGGGGGCATGTTCGCCCGAAACCAGCGTCTGGGCGAACCCCTCGGTTCGCCCGAGGTTCGGCCGCTCCATGAGCAGCCGGACCGTCCGGCCCGCCATCTGCGAAAGATGGGCGCCAACGCGCAGCGCACCGGCGGCGCGCAGTCTCTGCGCCCGCTCCCGAACCGTCACACCGTCGACCTGCGGCATCCGCGCCGCCGGCGTTCCAGTGCGGGCGCTGTACGGAAAGACGTGCAGCCACGTCAGCCCGCATTCCTCGACGAGATCGAGCGAGCGCTGGAACATCGCCTCGGTCTCGGTCGGAAACCCCGCGATGATGTCGGCGCCGAAGACCATCTCGGGCCGCGCCTTGCGCAGCGTCTCGCAGAAGGCGATGGCGTCGTCACGCAGGTGCCGGCGCTTCATCCGCTTCAGGATCATGTCGTCTCCCGCCTGCAGCGACAGGTGCAGGTGCGGCATCAGCCGCGGCTCGCCGGCGATCGTCTCGACCAGCAGCGGGTCCGCCTCGATGGAGTCGATGGACGAGAGCCGCAGCCGCGGCAGGTCCGGCACGGCAACCAGGATCGCCGCCACGAGATCGCCGAGCCGCCTTCCACCCTCGAGATCGGCGCCCCAGCTCGTCAGGTCCACGCCGGTCAGCACCACCTCGTTGAACCCCCGGCCCACCAGCCGCGCGATCTGCGCGACCACCGTCTCCGTCGGCACGCTGCGCGAGTTTCCCCGGCCGTAGGGAATGATGCAGAACGTGCAGCGATGGTCACAGCCGGTCTGCACCTGCACATAGGCCCGCGCCCGTGTCCCCAGCCCGTCCACC
Organism: uncultured Alphaproteobacteria bacterium; assembly: GCA_963844375.1. GTDB lineage: Bacteria > Pseudomonadota > Alphaproteobacteria > Rhodobacterales > Rhodobacteraceae > Amaricoccus. The sequence goes on from CAWJOI010000015.1 coordinate 107,011, forward strand.
AGCGGCGCCGGAGTCAGGCGCTCCGCCATGATGTCGCCCACGCTCACGCGCTCCGGGCTCCGGCCCGCCAGCTTCGCCCAGGCGTCCGGCCGCAGCTTCTCGGCGTTGCCGAGCACCAGGTCCACCTCCGGCATGGCCGCGAAGGTCGCGGGCTCGGTCTGCGCCGCGCAGCCGGTGACGACGACGCGCGCGCCCGGGATTGGCCTGCGCCAGCCGCCGGATGCGCTGCCGGGCCTGGCGCACCGCCTCGCCGGTGACCGCACAGCTGTTCACCACCACCACGTCGCCCACGCCGGCCGCCTCGGCCAGGCCCTTCATCGCCTCGGTCTCGTAGGCGTTCAGCCGGCAGCCGAAGGTCTCGAAGACCGCCGGGTTGGAGACCGGCGCGCTCACGCCAGCGCTCCGAGGAACGCCGCCGAGAGCGTCCCCTCGAAGACCAGCGTCGTCGGCCCGGTCATCCAGACGCCATCGTCGCGCCAGTCGATCCCGAGATCGCCCCCGTCGAGCCGCACCGTCACCCGCCGCCCGGTCAAGCCCCGCCGCGCCGTGACCACGACGGACGCACAGGCCCCCGAACCGCAGGCCAGCGTCACCATGCCGCCCCGCTCCCAGACCCGCATGCGGACGGTCTCGCGATCGATGACCTGCACGAACTCCACGTTGGTCCGCTCCGGAAACAGCGGGTCGTGCTCGACCCTCGGCCCGATCGCCGCGAGGTCCACGGCCTCGGCGTCGGGCACCACGAACACGCAATGCGGATTGCCCATGCCCACGGCGCCGGGATCGCCCTCGATGGGCAGCGCGTCGAGGTCCATCGCCCGCGCCAGCGGCACCTCGCGCCAGTCGAGCTGCGGCGGCCCCATGTTCACCCGCGTCAGCCCGCCGCCCGCATCCTCGGCGTGCAGCACGCCCCGGCCGGTCCGGAGGTCCAGCGCCGTCACGCCGCTCTCGTCCATCAGCATCCGCGCCACGCAGCGGGTGGCGTTGCCGCAGGCATCCGCCGGCGACCCGTCGGCGTTCCAGAAATCCACCTCCGCCGCCACGCCCTCGCCCGACCGCACCACCGCCAGCTGGTCGAACCCGATGCCGCGGTTGCGATCCCCGAGCGCCCGCGCCAGCGCAGGCGTCACCGCCGCGCCGCCCTCGCGCGCGTCGATCACGACGAAGTCGTTGCCGAGCCCGTGCATCTTCAGGAACCTGAAGGGGCGGGCTTGACGATCCGGGTGAGATTCGCCATCCATGCGGCGCTATATAGGCGAAGGCCGCGGGCGCGGCTACACGGGCCGACGCCCAAGGCAAAACGGCTTGACCACCGAGAGACCGGCGCATAGGTGTCCCGCAGCTTTGGGCCCGTAGCTCAGCGGTAGAGCAACTGACTTTTAATCAGTGGGTCACAGGTTCGATCCCTGTCGGGCTCACCAAGGCGACGAATGCTGGAGACGGGCCCGTAGCTCAGTGGTAGAGCAGTTGACTCTTAATCAATTGGCCGAAGGTTCGAATCCTTCCGGGCTCACCAGCAAAAACAAAGACTTAGCTCGAAAGTCGCCCTCCCAGAAAGCCGCAAAAACCGCCCGGGGTAACGTCTGGGGTAACAACCGCTTGGTTAAGTCAGCGAGAAGGCTCAGCGCTACCGAGGCAACTGTCCGCTTAAAGAGGGCCTGCCGCTTGGTTGCTCGCGACTTGCGGGTATGCCTCACGTGGAGGCGGTCATGGAAGCCGGCAACGATGTTGTTCAGTCGGGCCAGGAATTGAGTGACCAGTACGGGGCCGTCTATCGGACCATCCATTTTGCACTGATGTCGAGCTTGGCGGTGACGCTCGCGAAACTGTTCGAAGAGCCGCGGCACCAGAAAAACCGCACCCGCACGGATGGCTTCAACTCAGCGGATAAAGCATCGCTGCCCGTTCTGGTACACTTCCTGCGCCAACGACGTTGCCAGACCGCTCTCCTCAAAGAGGCCCGGAGTTGGGTCGACCCCTTCCCGGGGGAGTCGGAGTTCTGGGAGGGAGAGTGTAGGAAGGCCATTGATGGGGCCCTCGCAGCCTACGCTTCAGCGCGCCGCAGTCCCGCAAAGCGATCTGCCATCGCCAGTCTGCGGGAGTTTCGAGACCGGGAGCTGCGCGCATACCCTAACTCGGGACAAAAAAGGGCAGCGATCCGAAATACAACCAGTTGTCCCTACTCATCAAAGCGGCTGTTAGCGTGGTAGAGCCAGCCTCTCTCGCCATAGAGGGGAGGGGTGATAACTTTCGCGACACCGAGCACGCGACATATGCTGGCTGGGGTCGAGCCTTCTGGGAGCGTGCGCTCATCCCCGCCCAGCGGAACAGCTAAAGAAGCTCCGCCTCCGGTGGTCACCACTCCCCTCTGCTTCTCCGCCGCGACGAGGCGACGGATCGCGAATATCTGTAGGCTGCGCGACATCAGCCTGACGCCCCGCGGCGACGTGATCTTCAGCGGCGAGATCGTAGGTCGCTACGAGATCGCCGCAGGCACCCTCGTGGTGAGCAAACTCGCGGGGAACTCGCCGCTGGTGGCGCTGCTGGAGCTGCGACCGTTTGAGTAGGCGGTGAGACAGCCGGCTGGCATGGTGACCGCGCCGATGCCGCCGAGGTCGAGCCGCACGACCGCGACCTTGTCGAGCAGCACCGCTGCCTGTCGGCCAGCGAAGGGCCCAGCACACAAACCGGTAGGGTAACGTCGGTGTAGCGAAGCTACCCCGTCCAACGGTCTTTGTTCCGTCTCGCGGCCGCCCGGATTCATCGGCGACCGAAAGAGCCTGCGAGCAGACGAATTATGCGGCCCTGCGAGTGATCGCCTCGCGTTAACAGGCCGTAAAGAAGTGGCAAGCCGGATCCGGCCGATCCAGCCGAATTCCAGCCCGGACTTTTCTCGCCGTTCCAAAGGGATGACCCCCTCCGAGGCGCGCGAGCAGATCACCGAAGATCGATTGCCTGTTTCGGGCGGATGCCTCTCCGAACGCCGCTCCGGTGTCCGGGTCGAAAAGATGCATCCGGTTGAGGTGGGCGTTCAGGCGGACTTGCGACCCGACGGCAGGCGCTGCGGCAGCACTCGGCCGCCCCACGATCTCGCGGGTAACGAGGCCGTCGGTTCCGGAGACACGAACCAGCGACCAGCCAAGGAACGGCCATTCGGCCGTCGAGGGCGCGCGGGCGACATGGCCGTCGGCGATGCCAGTCGGTCCAGCGCTCCGGGTCGGCCGCCAGCCGGATCGGCATCTGCAAAAGCGTATGGCGCTCGTCGAAGTTCACCTCGAGGTCGAGGTGCAGTGCCGGCTCGCCGCGGCACATGCTGACCGTCAGGCGGACGCGGGAATTGCCGAGGCGGCCGTCGAGCCGGGCGCGGACGCGCAGCGGGCCGGTCTCCTCGATGCGCCAGTCGTCACCGCCGGAGCGTCGCCGTCACCCGCTCCTCCCAGCGGTCGGTCCAGAAGGTCCAGGTGTCGGTGGTGTCTCTGCGCAGGTGGAGCCGCAGGCTGTCGATCACCTCGATGTCGCCGATCTCAACCGCCCCGAGCCCGCCGCTCGCGGAGCAGACCCACGTTCACGATGCCGTTCTAGAGAGCGTCGGGTTTTGCCGAGAGATCGGTGGGCGCTGCTACCGTCGCCCCCCGGCCTTGATTCCCATGCTGCACAAATCCGGCAGGGCCGCAACGATCTCGGAGCGGGTCCGATGGGCGGCGGTGAGCGCCAGGGCATTGGACACGCCGAGCGCAAGGCGCCGCCCCTTAAGGCGGCGGGAGGTCGGACCGATCGGACATTGAGCCGTCGCTGACCCACCGGCCGGCGCCAGCCGTCCGCCCCGGCCGCCCCGCCAGGCATTCCTGCTTGAGGGCATTTATCGCTTAAATCGCGCGGGGAAAAGGTTTTCCCTCCACCTAGGGGAAACGCTGGTGAGATCCGTGAAACGGGCAACCATACGGGATGTGGCCATCGGCGGCGGGCGTCAGCATCGCCACCGCCTCCAAGGCGCTGAACGACACCGGCCGCATCGGCCGAGGCGACCCGCGCCCGGGTCAAGCGCGTCGCCGCCGAGCATCGGCTTCCGTCCCAACGCCCTGGCGCGCGGCGCTGCTCGCCAAGCGCAGCTTCACCATCGGCCTGCTGACCAACGACACCTACGGCCGCTTCACCCTGCCGGTGATGGCCGGCGATCATCCGAGGCGCTCGGCGGACCACGGCATCTCGGTCTTCCTCTGCGCCATCGAGGACGATCCCGCGCTCGGCCAGGTCCACGTCGAGGCGATGCTCGACAAGCAGGTCGACGGCATCATCGCCTCGGGCAAGCGCGTCGACCGCCGCCTGCCGGTCGACCTCGCCGGACCTGCCCGGTGCCCGGTGGTCTACGCCTTCACCGAAGGCACGCCCGACGCGGTGACGCTGCGCTCCGACGACGCGCAGGGCGCGCGCCTGGCCGTCGAGCACCTGCTCCGCCTCGGCCGCCGCCGGATCGCCCACGTCACCGGCCCGGAGAGCTTCTTCTCGGTGCGCGAGCGCGCGGCGCCTATCCGCGCCGTCGCCGGCGACGCGATCGCCCGTCCTGTTCGGCTCCTGGTCCGAGGCCTGGGGCCACGCGGCCGTCGCCCGGCTCTGGGACGGCGCCGGGCGCGCGCCCGACGCGCTCTTCTGCGGCAACGACCAGATCGCCCGCGGCGCCATCGACGCGCTGCGCGAGCGCGGCCTCGCGCGTGCCCGAGCGACGTCTCGGTCGTCGGCTTCGACAACTGGGAGATCATGGCGGCGCAGACCCGCCCGCCGCTCACCACCGTCGACATGAACCTCAAGGAGCTCGGCCGCCAGGCCGGGCTGATCGTGCGCGCGCTGGCCGAGGGCGAAGCCGTCGAGCCCGGGCGTGCGCAAGCTGCCCTGCCAGCTGGTGGTGCGGGAATCCTGCGGGGCGGTCCCCGCGACGCAGACCGGCAGAAGCCGGGACAAGGGAGGAGACACCATGAGGACACGAGCTGTCTCGCAGCGACGGCGCTCGCGGCGCTTCGCCTGGCCCCGACGCTGGCGGCGGCCGAGGACGTCGAGATGTGGGTGCGCACCGGCATCGGCGACGTCGTTCAACAAGCTCGTCGAGGGCTACAACGCCGCCCACGAGGACAAGATCGTCGCTGACCGAGGTGCCCTTCGCCGAGCTGGTGCAGAAGTACGCGACCGCCATCGCCGGCGGCGCAGGCGCCCGACGCGCTCTCGCTCGACCTCATCTACAACCCGGCCTTCGCCGCCGCCGGCCAGCTCGAGGACCTGACCGACTGGGCGCAGGCGCTGCCCTACTTCGACGACCTCTCGCCCAGCCACGTCAAGCTCGGCACCTACGAGGACCGCATCTACGGCCTGCCGCTCTCGGTCGAGACCTCGGTCTTCGCCTGGAACAAGGGCCTCTACGAGGCGGCCGGCCTCGACCCCGAGAAGGCCCCGACCAGCTGGGAGGAGATCGCGGCCAACGCCGAGAAGATCCGCGCCCTCGGCGACGACACCTACGGCTTCTACTTCTCCGGCGGCGGCTGCGGCGGCTGCATGATCTTCACCTTCGCGCCGCTGGTCTGGGGCGCGGGCGTCGACATCCTCTCCGAGGACGGCCAGACCGCGACCCTCGACACGCCCGCAGATGCGCAAGGCCGATCGACGCCTATCGCGGCATGGTCGAGAAGGACCTCGTCCCCGCCGGCGCGGCCACGCGACAACGGCACGAACTTCCTCTCGCTTCACCAACGGCAAGATCGGCCAGCAGAGCCTCGGCGCCTTCGCCATCGGCACGCTCGTCACCCAGTACCCCGACATCGACTTCGGCGTGACGCTGATCCCCGGCATCGAGGGCGGCCCGTCGTCCTTCGCCGGCGGCGACAACCTCGTCATCACCAAGGGCTCGGACCAGGCCGACAGCGTGCAAGGAGTTCCTCGAGTACGCCTACTCGCCCGAGGGCCAGAAGATCCTCGCCACCTACGGCAGCCTGCCGACCCGCGGCGACATCGCGAGCGACGTGCTCGAGGGCCTCGACCCGCGGCTGCAGGTGGCCATGGACGCGGTCGACGGTGGCCAAGACCCCCTACACGCTGCAGTTCAACGACCTGATCAACAGCGCCAACGGGCCCTGGGCGACCTTCACCAACGCCGCGATCTTCGGCGACGACGTCGACGGCGCCTTCGCGCAGGCGCAGTCGGAGATGCAGTCGATCATCGACATGGGGCAGTGAGACCCGCCGGCCGGGAGGCTCGCCTCCCGGCCGCAAGGAGTGTCTGGAATGACCGGTTGAGGCGAACGCCTCCCGCCGGCGGCGGAGCCGGCGACCGCTGGCGCGGCCTCCTCTACATCGCACCGGCCATGGCGCTGGTGGCGGTGTTCTTCGTGCTGCCGCTGGTCCTGACCTCTGGATGAGCCTGCACAACTGGCCGCTGATGGGCAGCCCGCGCTGCCGGGGGGCGGACGCTCCGCGCGCGCCGGGTCGACGCGCCCGGATTGGGGCGCGGAATCGCACCCCTCTCGGCCTCCGCGCTCGCGCGCTCCGGCCGACGAACCGGGGCGAGGCGGTGCCTCGCCTTTTCCGGTTCGGGCGCACCCAAGATGACCGGGACGACCATCCGCCGCCCGCGCCGCCGCGTCGATTGGCGCGGCCTCTTAAGATCGGCATGCGCAACTACATCCGGATGGCGGGCGACGCCCGCTTCCTGGCGGCCCTGAGCTTCACCGCCTTCTACACCCTGGTCGTCACGGTCGCGATCTTCGCGGTCGCCTTCCCGCTGGCGCTCTTCGTCGAGAAGGAGCGGCGGATGGTCACCGCCTACCGGACGATCATCTTCCTGCCCGTCGTCGTCGGCCTCGCCTCGGCCTCGCTGCTCTGGATCTGGCTCGCCAACGTCGACGCGGGCTTCATCCCGCGCGCCATGGTCGCGCTCGGCCTCGCCGAGCGGCCGCCGAACCTGATGGCGGAGTTCGACACCGCCTTCGCCATCATCGTCGTCATGGTGGTCTGGAAGATCGCCGGCTTCACCATGATCATCCTGCTGACCGGCCTGCAGGCGATCCCGCCCGACCTCGTCGAGGCGGCGCGGATCGACGGCGCCGGACCCTGGCAGCGCTTCGTGCGGCTGACCCTGCCCCTGATGCGCAAGACCATCGCGCTGGCCCTCGTCGTCTCGGTGACCGGCTCGATCCTCGCCTTCGACCAGTTCTACATCATGACGAGCGGCGGGCCCGCAGAACCGGATGATCTCGGTCGTCTACTACATCTTCAACCAGTCGTTCGTGTCGTTCAACCTCGGCTACGGCGCGGCGCTCTCCATCGTGCTCCTCGGGATCCTGCTCGTGCGTCAGCATGGTCCAGCTCTGGCTGCTCCGCGACCGGGGGGAGGAGCGATGAGCGCGCGGCCCAGCGCCCGCGCGGCGGCGTCGCCTGGCACGTGACCGGCGCTCGCCGTGGCGCTCTTCTTCCTCGCGCCCTTCGCCATCATCGTTCCTCGCCTCGTTCCGCCGCGGCACCGAGGCGCAGCAGCCGCCGCTGCCGCCCTGGCCCACCAACGGCTTCAGCCTCGACGCCTACCGCGGTGCTCGACACGCTTCGGGGCCGGGATCTGGCAGCACACGCTGAACTCGGCCCTGGTGTCGGTGGCGACGGCGGTGCTGACCGTCGTCGTCAGCCTCTTCGCCGGCTACGGCTTCTCGCGCTTCCGCTTCCCGTTCCGAAACGCGCTCTTCGTCCTCGTCATCGCCACGATGATGATCCCGTTCCAGTCGATCCTGACGCCGCTCTTCATCGTGCTGGCCAAGCTCGGGCTCAGCAACTCGCTGGTCGGGCTCACGCTGGTCTACGTGACGCTCCAGCTCCCCTTCTCCGTCTTCATGATGCGCAACGCCTTCGACGCGGTGCCGAAGGAGATCGAGGAGGCGGCGCGCATCGACGGCGCGCGCGACCTCGCGCTCCTGCGCCGCGTGCTCTTCCCGCTGGTGCTGCCCGGCGTCGCCACGGTGGCGATCTTCGCCTTCCTCAACGCCTGGAACGAGTTCCTGGCGGCGCTGGTGCTCCTCTCCAGCAACGACAAGTACACGCTGCCCGTCCTGATGACCGCCGTCCGCGCCGGCCGCCTCGGCGCGATCAACTGGGGCGCGGTCCAGGCCGGCGTCGCGGTGATGACCATCCCCTGCCTCTTCGTCTTCCTGGCGCTTCAGCGCTACTACATGCGCGGCCTGATGGCAGGGGCGGTCAAGTGACCCGCGCGGGATCAGTCCTCATGAACCACAATGATATCAGCAAGATAACGATAGTTTCACGTGCGAAATCCGCGCCTGCCCTGCAAGGAGCCTGCCCATGGAGACCGTGACGACCCGCGCCAGGACCGCCAGTTCCGTCCGCTCCCCGTCCCCGATGTCGAGGTGCGCGGCCTCTTCGGCGAACGGCAGGACGCGATCTGCGCCTCCACCGCCGCCACCCTTCTCGACCGCTGCATCGAGGCCGGGATGCTCGACGCCATCGACACCGGCCAGCCGAGCCGCGGCGTCGTCATCCCGATCGGCCCCTGGGGCGGCTCGCACCAGATGTTCTGGGACAGCGACATCGCCAAGTCGATCGAGACCATCGCCTACTCGCTCTACCGCCACCCCAACCCCGAGCTCGAGGCCCGCGCCGACGCGATCATCGACATGTATGACCGCGATGCAGGGCGACGACGGCTACCTCAACGCCTGGTTCCAGCGCGTCCAGCCCGGCCGCCGCTGGACCAACCTCCGCGACCACCACGAGCTCTACTGCGCCGGCCACCTGATCGAGGCGGCGGTCGCCTACTTCCAGGCCACCGGCAAGCGCAAGTTCCTCGACGTGATGTGCCGCTATGCCGACTACATCGACACCGTCTTCGGCCCCGGCGACGGCCAGCTCCGCGGCTACTGCGGCCACGAGGAGATCGAGCTCGCCCTGGTCAAGCTCGCCCGCGTCACCGGCGAGCGGCGCTACATGGACCTCGCCAAGTTCTTCATCGACGAGCGGGGCCAGGAGCCGCACTACTTCACCGAGGAAGCGATCCGCGACGGCCGCGACCCGGCCGTGTTCATCCAGAAGACCTACGAATACAACCAGGCGCACCTGCCCGTCCGCGAGCAGCGCAAGGTCGTGGGCCACGCCGTTCGCGCCATGTACCTCTATTCCGGCATGGCCGACATCGCCACCGAGTACCACGACGACAGCCTGACCGCGCGCGCTGGAGACCCTCTGGGACGACCTGACCAGCAAGCAGATGTACATCACCGGCGGCATCGGCCCCGCGGCATCGAACGAGGGCTTCACCGACTACTACGACCTGCCGAACGAGAGCGCCTACGCCGAGACCTGCGCCTCGGTCGGCCTCGTCTTCTGGGCCAGCCGGATGCTCGGGCGCGGCCCGGACCGCGCCTACGCCGACATCATGGAGCTTGCCCTCTACAACGGCGCGATGTCCGGCCTCTCGCTCGACGGCCGCACCTTCTTCTACGAGAACCCGCTGGAATCCACCGGCCACCACAACCGCTGGACCTGGCATTCCTGCCCGTGCTGCCCGCCCAACGTCGCCCGCCTCCTCGCCTCCATCGGCGCCTACATGTACGCGGTCGCCGACGACGAGATCGCGCTCCACCTCTACGGCGACAGCACCGCCCGCTTCGCCGTCGGCGGCACGCGCGTCGAGCTGGTCCAGACCACCCGCTACCCCTGGGACGGCGCCATCGGCATCGAGCTGCGCCCGGAAGAGCCCGCGCGCTTTGCCGTCTCGCTGCGCATCCCCGACTGGGCGGCCGGCGCCACCCTCACCCTGAACGGCGCGCCGGTCGACCTCACGGCCTCCACCCGCGACGGCTACGCCCGCATCGAGCGCGAGTGGCGCCCCGGCGACCGGCTCGACCTCGCCTTGCCGCTCGTCCCGCGCGCCCTCTGGGCCAACCCGCTGGTCCGGCAGGACGCCGGCCGGGTGGCGGTGCTGCGCGGCCCGCTTGTCTACTGCGCCGAGGAGGTCGGACTGTGGCCATGGCCTGAACCGCATCGGCCTCGCCGGTGACGTGGCCGCCGCGCGCACCGCCGAAATCGCCGAACTCGCCGGTGCCGTTGCGCTCGACCTTCCGGTCACGCGCGACCGGGCCGACTGGGGCTCCACCCTCTACCGCGCCACCCCGCCGCGCACCGAGCCCGGCAACGCGCGCCTCGTGCCCTACCACCTCTGGGACAACCGCACCCCCGGCGAAATGCTCGTCTGGCTCCGCGCCCACAACCCCGAAGGCTGAAGCCCGGCCGGCGCACCCTGCCGCATCGCAGCAGGATCATCCCGCACTGCAACGATCCGGCATCCGGCAGCGTCCAGCGGGGCTTGGGCTTGACTCTTCCGCCGGGACGCCAATGTTGACGGGTGGTCGTGGTGCCGGAGCAATCGGCGCGCCTGGGGGACGTATCCGATGATCTGGCGACTATTCCTGGCGATCGTGCTCCTCGGCGTGATCGTCGGCGGCATCGTCGGCTTCAACCTCTTCCGCGACAAGATGATCGCCGGCTTCTTCGCCGGCATGACGCCGCCGCCGGTCACCGTCTCCACCACCACCGTCGAGCCCATCACCTGGAAGCCGGGCCTCGAGGCGATCGGCACCGCCCGCGCCGCGCAGGGGGTCGAGCTCGCCGTCGAGACCCTCGGCATCATCGAGGCGATCCTCTTCGAGGCCAACGACGAGGTGGAGGCCGGCCAGCACCTGGCGCAGATCGACGACGCCATCGAGCGCGCCGACCTCGCCGCCGCCCAGGCCGAGCTGGACCTCGCCGAAACCCAGCTCGAGCGGGCGCAGGAACTGCGCCAGCGCGGCGTGACCGCCATCAACGACCTCGACGTGGCCCAGGCCGGCGCCTCGCAGCGCCCGCAGCCAGGTGGTCAAGCTCACCGCGGTGATGAACCAGAAGAGCCTCGAGGCGCCGTTCAGCGGCACCATCGGCATCCCGCAGGTCGACCCCGGCCAGTTCGTCGATCCCGGCACCGTGTACGCCACGCTGCAGGACCTCGAACGCATGCGGGTCGACTTCTCGGTGCCCGAGCAGGACATCCGGCTGATCGAGATCGGCATGCCGGTCACCGTCTCGACCGAGGTCGGCAACACCGAGCTCACCGGGCGCATCTCCGCCATCGAGCCGAAGATCGACGCCAACAGCCGCCTCGTCACCGTGCGCGCCGAGGTCGACGACCCCGGCAGACGCATCAACCCGGGCCAGTTCCTCCGGGTTCGCGTCTCGCTGCCCGAGGAGCCGAACGTGGTCGCGCTGCCGCAGACGGTGCTGAGCTCCACGCTCTACGGCGACTCGATCTTCGTGGTCCGCACCGAGGGCGAGGGCGACGAAGCCAAGCGCACGGTGGAGCAGGTCTTCGTCCAGGCCGGCCGCCGCTCGCTCGGCCTCGTCGAGATCGCCGGTGGCGTGGGCGCCGGCGACGAAGTGGTGACGGCGGGGCAGAACCGGCTGACCAGCGGGGCTGCCGTCGTGGTCGACAACACGGTCAATCCCGCCACCGCGGGCGCAGCTGCGGCGGCGCCTGCCGCGCCGCAGGCCGCGGCGAACTAGGGGTCGGCGCGTGCTCTCCGAGCTTTTCATCCGCCGGCCGGTGCTGTCGACCGTTCTCGCGGCCTTCATCCTGCTCCTCGGCTTCCAGGGCATCTTCAACCTGCCGGTGCGGCAGTACCCCGAGATCGAGGAGACGGTGGTGACGGTCACCACCATCTACCCCGGCGCGCAGCCCGACCTGATCCAGGGCTTCATCACCTCGCCCATCGCCGCCGCCGTGGCCACGACGGAAAACGTCGACTACGTCACCTCGCAGTCGACACCCTCGGCCAGCGTGGTCAGCGTGCGGATGAAGCTCGGCTCCAACCCCGACGTGGCGCTGACCGAGGTGCTCTCCAAGGTGCAGAGCGTGCGCGGCCAGCTCCCCGAGGAGGCCGAGGACCCGACCATCGTCAAGGGCACCGGCTTCGACTTCGCGCTCATGTACCTCGCGGCGCTGAACCCCAACATGACCGCCGAGCAGATGACCGAATACCTCGAGCGGGTCATCCGGCCGCGCATGTCGACCATCGAGGGCGTCGCCGAGATCGAGATCATCGGCGCGGCCAACTACGCCATGCGCATCTGGATCGACCCGCTGCAGCTCGCCGCCCGCGGCGCCACCGCCGCCGACGTGCTCGGCGCCATCAGCAGCTCGAACTTCCTCGCCGCACCGGGGCGCACCGAGAACGAGTTCGTCGCCTACAACATCCAGATGCAGACCACGCTGCAGACGCCGGAGGCGTTCGGCGCGCTGCCGCTCCTCGGCGAGGGCGACGCGGTCGTGCGCCTGCGCGACGTCGCGACCATCGAGCTCGCCGCCGAGGAGCCCGAGGAGATCGTCACCTTCAACGGCCAGCCGGGCACCTTCATCGGCGTCTTCCCCACGCCGGCGGCCAACCCGCTCACGACCGCCGCCGCGGTGGTGGACGAACTGCCGGCGATCAACGCCAGCCTGCCCGACGGCATGTCCATCGAGCTCGTCTACAATTCCACCGAGACGATCAGCTCGTCCATCGAGGAGGTGTTCAAGACCATCGCCGAGGCGGTCGCCATCGTCGTGCTGGTGATCCTGCTCTTCCTCGGCTCCTTCCGCTCGGTGCTGATGCCGGTGGTGACCATCCCGCTGTCGCTCATCGGCGTCTGCTCGGTGCTGCTCGCGCTCGGCTACTCGCTCAACCTGCTCTCGCTCCTCGCCATGGTGCTGGCCATCGGGCTCGTCGTGGACGACGCCATCGTCGTGGTGGAGAACATCCACCGCCACATCGAGGAGGGGCTGACCCCGCTCGACGCGTCGATCATCGGCATGAAGGAGATCACCGGCCCGGTCGTCGCCATGACGCTGACGCTCGCCGCCGTGCTCGCGCCGCTCGGCTTCACCGGCGGGCTGACCGGCGCGCTTTTCCGCGAGTTCGCCTTCGCGCTGGCGGGGGCGGTGATCATCTCGGGGGTCGTAGCGCTCACGATCACGCCGTCCATGGCGGCGCGGCTCCTGAAATCCGGCGAGGGCAGCCGCTTCCAGCAGATCGTCGACCGCACGTTCGAACGGGTGGCGAACTGGTACGAGCGGCGGGTGTCGAGTTCGCTCGACTACCGCCCGATCACCATCCTGATGGTGCTGGCGCTCCTCGGCGCCACCGGCTTCATGTTCACCAGGACCACCACCGAGCTCGCGCCGGAGGAAGACCAGGGCGCGCTCTTCGCCATCCTGAACGGTCCGCGCTACGCGACGCTCGACTACACGCACCTCTACACCCAGCAGATCCAGCAGCTCACCGCCCCCATTCCCGAGGTCACCACCGAGTTCTCGATCGTGGGCTTCGGGCGGCAGCGCAACTCCGGGTTCTACATCTGGGTGTTCGAGGACTGGGCCGACCGCGAGCGGTCGCAGGCGGAGCTGCAGCAGGACCTGCAGGGACAGCTCGGCCAAGGTGGCGGGCGTCGAGGGCTTCGTCTTTTCGCCGCCCACGCTGCCGGGGGCGGGCGGCGGCCTGCCGATCACCGTGGTCATCCAGTCGATCCACTCGCCGCAGCGGGTCTACGAGGTCGCCGACGAGGTGCGCCAGAAGGCGCAGGCCACCGGCCGCTTCATCGTGGTGCAGAACTCGCTCGCCTTCGACGCGCCGCAGGTGACGCTGACCGTCGACCGCGACCGCGCCGCCAGCCTCAACGTTCCGGTCAGCGACGTCGGCGGCACCCTGGGCCTCCTGGTCGGCGGCGGCTCGGTCGGCCAGTTCGACCGCGATTCCAACAGCTACGACATCATCACCCAGGTGCCGCAGGAGTTCCGCGACAACCCCGAGGCGCTCGGCCAGTTCTTCGTCCGCGCCGCCACCGGCGAGATGGTGCCGCTCTCCGCCGTGGTCAGCATCGAGACCGGCGGCGCCGCCGCCGCCATCGAGCAGTTCAACCAGCTCAACTCCGCCACCATCTCGGCGCTGCCGCTGCCCGGCGTCTCCACCGGTGACGGGCTGGCGGAGATCCAGCGCATCCTGCAGGAGACGCTGCCGGAGGGCTTCTTCATCGACTACGCCGACCAGTCGCGCCTGGAGGTGACCCAAGGCAACACCATCGCCATCGCCTTCGCGCTCGCCGTCCTCGTGATCTACCTGGTGCTCGCCGCCCAGTTCGAGAGCTTCCGCGACCCCTTCATCATCCTGATGGCGGTGCCGCTCTCGATCTTCGGCGCCATCCTGCCGCTCAACGTCGGCCTCGGGACGCTCAACATCTACAGCCAGGTCGGCCTCATCACGCTGATCGGCCTCATCACCAAGCACGGCATCCTGCTCGTGGAGTTCGCCAACCAGCAGCGCGAGGAGCGCGGCCTCAGCCGGCGCGACGCCATCGTCGCCGCCGCGAAGATCCGCCTCCGGCCGATCCTGATGACCACCGCCGCCATGGCGCTCGCCGTGGTGCCGCTCATCACCGCCGACGGCGCCGGCGCCGCCGCCCGCTACGCCATGGGCCTCGTCATCTTCTCCGGCCTCATCGTCGGCACCTGCTTCACGCTCTTCGTGGTGCCGATGTTCTACACCCTGATCTCCCGCCCCGACCGGGCCGAAGCCACGGCCTGGCCGAACTCAGCTGAGCGCGCCCCTTGTAGGGGAACACCGAGACGCTCGCATCGAGGGATGCTGGCAGCGCCATCCAGCCATGGCCGACGGCCTGCGACTGCTGCGTCGTGCCGGAGGCACGCGTTCCGGTGACGGCAGGGCATCAGCCTCTCGGCACGCATCGCCCTCCGCCTCCGGCATCCGCCTGCGTGCGACATTGTCGTGCCACTCCCAGCTCAGGCAGGCGCAGGTCGTGCTTCCCGGGCGTCGCAGGGCCGAAGCGAGCAATCCCGGGCCCCTCACGCGTCCGGATCGAACACGTACCCCTCGCCGTGCACCGTCCGAAGCGTCCGCGGCGTCCGCGCATCCTCGCCGATCTTCGCCCGCAGCCGGGTGATGCGGATGTCGATCGAGCGGTCCCCCGGCGCCAGCGGCCGCCCGTGCGCCAGCTCGGCCAGCCGCGACCGGCTCAGCACCTGCCGCGGGTGGCGGGAGAAGACATCGAGCAGGTCGTACTCCATCGCCGTCAGCGCGATCTCCGCCCCGTCCGGGTCGCGCAGGCAGCGCGCCTCGGTGTCGAAGGTGCAGCGCCCCATGCCGGAGCGCCGGCCGCGGCAGCCGCCGCCGCCTCGGCCGCCCCGCCGTCCGCCTCCAGCCGGCGCAGCACCGCGCGGATGCCGCGCCAGGAGCTCGCGCGGCTCGAAGGGCTTCACCACGTAGTCGTCCGCCCCGTCGCCCAGCCCCGCCACCCGGTCGCCGAGCGTGCCCGCCGCCGTCAGCAGGATCACCCCCGCCCGGCTCCCGGCGGCCGCGCAGCCGCGCCAGCGCCGCGAGCCCGTTCTCGCCCGGCATGTTGATGTCGAGCACGATGACGTCCGCCGGCCCCTCGCCAGCCGCGCGTCGAGCTCGACCGCGTCCGCCGCCGTCCGCACCGCATAGCCCTGCATCCCGAGATAGTCCGCGAGCAGCGCCCTGAGGTCCGGCTCGTCGTCCACCACCAGGATGCGCGCCCCCCGGCTCATGGCGCCGTCACCCGCGCCATCCGCCGGTGCAGCTCCGCCGCCAGCGCCCCGAGGTCGAGCGGCTTCTCGAAGATCGGCAGCCCCAGCGCCCCGAGCCGCCCGCCCGGGTCGACCCCGAGCGCGTCGCCGGTGATGAGCACGATGCGGTCCGCCAGATCCGGCCAGCGCCGGCGGATCTCCTGCGCCAGCGCCGCCCCGTCCATGTCGGGCATGCGGAGGTCGCTCACCACCGCGTCGACCCCGCCGCCCTCCAGCGCCGCCAGCGCCCGCCGCCCGCTCGACGCGGTCGCGACCGTCAGGCCGTCCTCGCCCAGCCGCTCCTCGCAGGAGCGCGGCGATCTCCGGCTCGTCATCCACCACCAGCACCCGCCCGCCCCGGCTGACGGGCTGCCGCCAGTTCGGCCTTCCTGACCGCGGCTTCCTCCGACAGCGGCAGGAACACCCGGAAGCGCGCGCCCGTGCCCTGGTCGGTGTCGAGCTCGATCCGTCCGCCGTGGGCGACGACGATGCCGTGGCAGACCGACAGCCCGACCCCGGTGCCGACCCCCTGCGGCTTGGTGGTGAAGAACGGCTCGAAGGCGCGGGTGGCGACATCGGGGTCCATGCCCGGCCCGTTGTCGGCGATCTCCAGCACCGCCTCGCCGCCTTCCGCCCACGCGCTGATCGGTCAGCCGCCGCGGCGCCGGCCGGCTGATCAGCGCCTGCTGCGCGTTGACCACCAGGTTCACCACCACCTGGTGCAGCTGGTCGGCGTCGCCGTGCACCGGCGCGAGCCCCGCCGGCAGGTCGAGCTTCACCTCCACGTCGGCGCTGCGCAGCCCGTAGCCCGCGAGATCCAGCGCCCCCAGCACCACCTCGCCCAGCGCCACCGGCTCGCGCCGCGGCGGCCGCGCCCGCGCCATGGCGAGGAAGGTGCGCACGATCCGCGCGCAGCGCTCGGCGGCGGCGTGGATCTTCTCCGCCCGCGCCGTCATCGCCGGGTCGCAGGGGATCTCGCGCAGCATCGAGGAATAGCCCACCACCACCGACAGCGGGTTGTTGAGCTCGTGCGCCACCCCGGCCAGCAGCGCGCCCGAGCGCCGTCAGCTTCTCGCTCTGGTGCAGCGCCTCGCGCGAGCGCGCCACCTCCGCCTGCGCCGCCCGGAGCGCCGTGAGATCCGCCCATGCGGTCACGATGGCCGGCTCCCCCTGGAAGACGATTCGCCGCGAGGTGACCGACACCGGCACCGGGGTCCCGTCGACGCGCCGGAGCGTGGTCTCGTGATCGGTGACCTCGCGCCCCTCCTCCAGCTCCGCGTAGTACCAGTCGCGCTCGGCCGGGTCCGGGTAGAGCGCGGTGCGGTCGAAGCTCTCCAGGTCGACATTCTCCATCCCGAAGAGCCGGAGATAGGGCTCGTTGGCGAACAGGAGCTTGCGGTCGGACATGCGGACGATGTTCATCGGCACCGGGTTGGCGGCGTTGACCGCGTTCAGCCGCGCCTCCGACGCCTGCAGCGCCGCCTCGGCCTCCTTGCGCTCGGTGATGTCGACCACGAAGGTGCCCACCGCCTCGACCCTGCCGGCCGCGTCGAGGACCGGGAAGCGGGTGGCCATGGTCCAGCGCGGATCGTCGGGATTGAGGGTGAGATACTGCTCGCTGGCATGCAGCTTGCCCGTCTCGACCACCTGCCGATGGTGCCGGTCGCTGTTGCCGACCACGTCCGGCGAGCGGATCTCGCCCGGCGTCCGGCCGAGCGCGTCCGCGGCCGGCACCCCGATCATCTCCTCCATGCGCCGGTTGAACATGAGGTAGCGGCCCTCGGCGTCGCGCAGGTGCGCGCCGAGCGGCGCGAAGTCCATGAAGGCGCGGAACCGGTTCTGGCTCTCGTGCAGCGCCGCCTCGGTCTCGCGCAGCGCGGTGATGTCCACCGTGGCCGCCAGCATCGCCTCGCGCCCGGCATAGTGGATGCGCGTCGCCGAGATCAGCGCCTTCATCCGCCGCCCGCTCGGCATCCTGAGGTCCACTTCCGCCCCGTCGGCCGAGCCGCGCTCGACCAGCTCGCGCACCAGCGCGGCGCGCTGCTCCGGCTTCTCCCAGACATGCATCAGCGACGCCGGCTTCTCGTCCGGCGCGATCTCGAGGTTCAGCCGCGACTGCGGGTTGATGTAGAGCGGCTTGCCGGTCTCGATGTCGCTGATCACGAGGCCCATCGGCACGCTCTCGGAGATGGTGCGGAACTGCTCCTCGCGCTCGGCCAGCGCCCGCTCCGCCGCCCGGCGCTCGCTCAGGTCGCGCAGGTAGGCGAGGAAGATCGGGCAGCCGTTGCGCTCGCCCTTCACGATGACGAGCTCGATGGGAAAGACCGTCCCGTCGGCGCGCATGGCGTCGACCTCGACCCGCTTGTCCAGCATGTCCGAGGCCCAGGTGCCGAGTTCGCCCGCCAGGCTCCGGGTGGTGGCGAGTTCGCGATGGGGTGGGGGAACCACCAGCTCGGTCATCGGCTGGCCGATCGCGTCGGACCGCGCGTACCCGAAGGTCCGCTCGGCGGCGGCGTTGAACTCGATGATCCGGCCGCGGTCGTCGGTGGCGATGTAGCAGTCGAGCGCCGCCTCCAGCGCCGCCAGCCGCAGCCGCTCGGCCTCCTCGCGGGCGAGCTCCGCCAGCTTGCGGTCGGTGATCTCGCGCCCGATGCACTGGATCTCGAGCAGCCGGCCCTCGGCGTCGAAGATGCCGGTGTCGGTCCAGTGCTCCCAGTGCATTTCGCCGTCCGGGTGCAGCGCGCGCCACTCCACCACGCTGGTCGGAGTTCTCCGGCGTGATCCGCGCCAGGTGCGCCTCGTAGATCGGCAGGTCCTCGGGCAGGATCAGCGCGGAGTCGCGCACCCCCATGGCGCGCAACTCCTCCAGGGTGCGGCCGATGTAGCGCTCCGCCGCCTCGTTCATGAAGGTCCAGAAGCCGTCCGGCCCGACCCGCACGATGAACTCGGTCTGCGCGTCCACCACCGCGCGATAGCGCGCCTCGCTCGCCGCCAGCGCCCGCGCCTGCGCCCGCGCCTCGGTCACGTCGCGCTTGACCGCCACGAAGTGCGTGAGCTTCCCGTTCTCGTCGCGCAGCGGTGCGATCGAGGTCTCCTGCTCGATCAGGTGCCCGTCGCGGTGGCGGTTGATGATCGTGCCTTGCCAGCGGCGCCCGGCCTCGAGCTCGCGGCGCATCCCGGCGAAGAACTCGGGCGGCTGCATCCCGCTCGACAGGATGTCCTGCGGCTCGCGGCCCAGCGCCTCGGCCTGGGTGTAGCCGGTCGTGGTCTCGAAGGCATGGTTGACATAGGTGAAGCCGTGGTCGGCGCCGGTGATCTCCACCGGGTCGCCGGCCTGCTCCACCGCCAGCGCCAGCAGGCGCAGTTCGGCGGCGCGGCGGCGCTCCTCGGTGATGTCGGTGATCAGGTGCACCCGGCCGCCATCCTCGGTCCGGTTCTCGCGGATGCGCACCCAGCGCCCGTCGGCGAGGCGATGGGAATGCTCGCTCCGCGGCGCGGACCGGAGCGACAGCCCGCCGTTCGAAGAAGTCCGCTCCCATCTCGGGATGGTAGCAGGGTCCGCGCGCCATGCCCTCGCGGATCCAGTCGTCGAACGGCTTGCCGATGGCCAGCCCCGCGCTCAGCGCCTCGGTCATCAGCTCGGGAAAGCGCGTGTTGTAGAAGGCGATGCGGTCGTGCCGGTCGAAGACCACCAGCCCGTCGGGCAGCGCCTCCGCCGCCGCGCGCAGCCGCGCCTCGGCGGTGCTGAGATGCCGCGCGGTGCGTTCGGCCACACCCCCGACGTACCATCCCGCGAGGGCGGTGATGACGAAGATGACGAAGAAGGGCGCCGCCGAAGCCGGCCCCTGGTTCACGAGCGCCCAGACCCCGCCCCCGGCAGCCAGTGCCGCCACGGCGCTCGCCGAACCCCAGATCATCGGGCTCAACCTCGCCGCCGCGCTGTCCACTGGCATTGCCTGCCCCTCCCGTACCGCGCCGGGTTCAGCCGCCCGGGGCTCGCGGCATTTGCGGAGACCGGACGTTCGGTCAGGGCCGCACCTTCCGAGAACCCTAGGGGGCGGCTTGTTTCACCCGGTTGCCAAGCCCCGATCGATTTGTTTCAATTGTACCAGCCGCACGAGGATGAGTTCATGGCGCGCATCGCCGTCGTCGATGACGACCGTGAAGTCCGCGAGATGCTCGCCGATTACCTCGGCCTCGCGGGCCACCACGTGGTCGCCGCCGAACATGCGCCGGCGCTCGAGGCGCTGCTCGCCGCCGGCGATATCCCCGACCTCTTCGTCCTCGACATCGGCCTGCCCGGCCAGGACGGCCTCGAGCTCGCCCGCACCCTGCGCGCCCGCTTCGACCCCGGCATCGTCATCCTGACCGGCGCCGGCGACCTCGTCGACCGCGTCGTCGGCCTCGAGATCGGCGCCGACGACTATCTCGGCAAGCCGGTCGAGCTGGCCGAACTCGCCGCCCGCATCAGCGCCGTCCTCCGCCGCCGCCCCGTCCGCGGCGCCGCCGCCGCCGGGTCCCAGCTTCGGCCCCTACAGCCTCGACCTGCGCGCCTTCTGCCTGCGCGACGCCTCCGGCCATGCCGTCGACCTCAGCCCCATGGAGGTCGACCTCGTCGCCGCCTTCGCCACCAATCCCGGCCGCGTCCTCTCCCGCGACGACCTCCTCCGCCTCGCCCCGCCGCGCGACGACGAGAGCAACGACCGCTCGATCGACCACCGCGTCACCCGCCTCCGCCGCAAGCTCGAAGCCGACCCCGAGCACCCCCAGCTCATCAAGACCGTCCGCGGCGTGGGCTACGTCCACGCCGGGTGATCCGCCCGGTCGATCTCCAGGCCGTACCCCGGGCCCGCCTTAACCTCCCATCAACAAAAAGCCATATGGATTCCATACGCTTCCCATACGCTTTCCATATCGCATTTCCGCCACCTTTTCAGCAACATGCAGCCGACCCGAGCGCCAGGCCCTTGGCGACCCCCTCCCCAACCCCTACACCCTCCCCATGCGCCCCGCCGACCTCCTCGTCCCCCGCCCCGAGGGCCTCTACTGCCCGCCCGGCGACTTCCACATCGACCCCGTCCGCCCGGTCGCCCGCGCGCTGATCACCCACGCCCACTCCGACCACGCCACCGCCGGCCACGGCGCCGTCCTCGCCACGCGCGAGACCCTCGACATCATGGCGATCCGCCTCGGCGACGCCTTCGCCACCACCACCCAGGCCGCCGCCTACGGCCAGCCCATCGACCTCGGCGGCGTCACCGTCACCTTCCACCCCGCCGGCCACGTCCTCGGCTCCGCCCAGATCGAGGTCGCCACCCCCGCCCTCCGCATCGTCGCCGCCGGCGACTACAAGCGCACCCCCGACGCCACCTGCGCCGCCCTTCGAGCCCGTCCCCTGCGACGTCTTCATCACCGAGGCCACCTTCGCCCTGCCGGTCTTCCGCCACCCGCCGCCACAGCAGGAAATCGGCAAGCTCCTGCATTCCCTCGCACAATTCCCCGAACGCACCCACCTCGTCGGCGTCTACGCCCTCGGCAAGGCCCAGCGCCTGATCGCCCTCCTCCGCGCCGCCGGCTACGACGCCCCCATCTTCCTCCACGGCGCGCTCCGCCGCCTCTGCGACTACTACGCCGCCCGCGGCATCGCCCTCGGCGACCTCCCCGACGCCACCCTCGACCGCGGCCGCGTCCCGCGACTTCGCCGGCCAGATCGTCCTCGGCCCCCCCTCCGCCTTCGAGGGCCCCTGGATCCGCCGCTTCGCCGACCCGCTGATCGCCTTCGCCTCCGGCTGGATGCAGGTCCGCGCCCGCGCCCGCCAGCGCGGCGTCGAGCTGCCGCTCGTCATCTCCGACCACTGCGACTGGCCCGAGCTCACCGCCACCATCGCCGAGCTCGACCCGCGCGAGATCTGGGTCACCCACGGCCGCGAGGAGGCCCTGGTCCGCTGGTGCGCCCTCCAGGACCGCCCCGCCCGCCCCCTCCACCTCGTCGGCTACGAAGACGAGGCCGCCGACTGATGCGCCGCTTCGCCAACCTCCTCGAACGCCTCGCCTTCACTCCCGCTCGCAACGGCAAGCTCCGCCTCCTCACCGACTATCTCCGCGAAACCCCCGACCCCGACCGCGGCTGGGGCCTCGCCGCCATCACCCGCGACCTCACCCTCGACGCGGTCAAGCCCGCCATGCTCCGCGCCATCACCGCCGCCCGCGTCGACCCCGAGCTCTTCGCCCTCTCCTACGACTTCGTCGGCGACCTCGCCGAGACCATCGCCCTCATCTGGCCCGCCCCCGACGGCCCCCCGCGGCGACCCGCCCCTCGCCGAGGTCATCGACCACCCTCCGCGCCACCTCCCGCCGCGAGGCGCCCGCAGGTCGTCGAGCGCCTGCTCGACCGCCTCGACCCCCCCGGCCGCTTCGCGCTCCTGAAGCTCGTCACCGGCGGCCTGCGCGTCGGCGTCTCCGCCCGCCTCGCCAAGCAGGCCCTCGCCGACTTCGGCGCCCGCGACGTCACCGAGATCGAGGAGCTCTGGCACGGCCTCACCCCGCCCTACGTCCCCCTCTTCGCCTGGCTCACCGGCACCGGCCCGCCGCCCGAAGCCCGCCACCACCCCCTTCCGCCCGGTCATGCTCTCGCACGCCCTGGAAGAGACCGACCTCGCCCGCCTCGACCCCGCCGACTTCGCCGCCGAATGGAAATGGGACGGCATCCGCGTCCAGGCCGCCGCCGACGCCCACGGCCGCCGCCTCTTCTCCCGCACCGGCGACGACATCGGCCAGGCCTTCCCCGACCTCCTCGACGCCCTCGACTTCGACGCCGCCCTCGACGGCGAGCTCCTCGTCCGCCGCGAGGACGGCGGCATCGCCAGCTTCTCCGACCTGCAGCAGCGCCTCAACCGCAAGACCGTCACCCCCGCCCAGCTCCGCCGCTACCCCGCGCACCTGCGCGCCTACGACCTCCTCCAGCACGGCCCCCGCGACCTCCGCCCCCTCCCCTTCGCCGAGCGCCGCGCCGCCCTCGAAGCCCTCGCCCCCACCCTCGACCCCACCCGCCTCGACCTCTCCCCCCTCCTCCCCTTCGCCACCTGGGACGACCTCGCCGCGCCTCCGCGCCGCCCCGCCCGACCCGATCATCGAGGGCGTCATGCTCAAGCGCCTGGACTCGCCCTACCTCCCCGGCCGCCCCAAGGGCCTCTGGTGGAAATGGAAGCGCGACCCCCACACCATCGACGCCGTGCTGATGTACGCCCAGCGCGGCCACGGCAAGCGCTCGGGCTACTACTCCGACTACACCTTCGGCGTCTGGACCGACGACGGCGCCCTCACCCCCGTCGGCAAGGCCTACTTCGGCTTCACCGACGAGGAGCTCCTCGAGATCGACCGCTGGGTCCGCGCCAACACCACCGACCGCTTCGGCCCGGTCCGCGCCGTCCGCGCCGAGCCCGCCCACGGCCTCGTCCTCGAGGTCGCCTTCGAGGGCCTCGCCCGCTCCACCCGCCACCGCTCCGGCCTCGCCATGCGCTTCCCCCGCATCTCCCGCCTCCGCTGGGACAAGCCCCCGTCCGAGGCCGACACGCTGGAGACCCTGGCGGCGCTCCTGCCGCCGTGACGCGCGGACGGCGCCGCGAGATCCTCGGCCCGCTGTCGACTTTCGTACTTCACGGTCCTCTCCGACGGTCGTTGGCGGTGACGGATCCGCCCGCGAATTTCCGCTTGTCCCCCCTCCCCGCATGTTGTTCCGTCGGCACCAAGCAGACGGGGGAAGGTCCATGCGCGTCGCCAGCATCGGGGAATGCATGGTCGAGTTGACCCTGCCGCGCGAGGAAGGCGACGGCAGCCGGGTCGGCTTCGCCGGCGACACCTTCAACGCCGCCGTCTACCTCAAGCGCTCCGCCCCCGAGATCACCGTCTCCTACGTCACCGCCCTCGGCACCGACCCGCTCTCCGCACGGATGATCGCCTTCTTCGAAGCCGAGGGCCTCGACACCAGCCTGATCGAGCGCCGCGCCGACCGCGTGCCCGGGCTCTACGCCATCAGCCTCGACGCCAAGGGCGAGCGCAGCTTCACCTACTGGCGCGACAGCTCCGCCGCCCGCACCCTCTTCCTGCCGCCCGCCGAGGTAAATCCGAGCAACCTCAACGGCTTCGACCTCATCTACCTCTCCGGCATCACTCTCGCCGTCCTCGCCCCCGAAGCCCGCGCCGCGCTCGCCGACTTCCTCCGCGGCTACCGCCAGCGCGGCGGCCGGCTGGCGTTCGACTCGAACTACCGCCCGCGTCTCTGGCCCGACGCCGAGACCGCGCGCCGGGAGATTTCGGCCTTCTGGGCGATCACCGACATCGGCCTGCCTTCCCTCGACGACGAGATGGCGCTCTTCGACGAGCCAGGCGAGGCCGCTGTCCTGGCTCGGCTCGCGGCCGCCGGCGTTCAGCGCGGCGCACTGAAGCGCGGACCCGGCGGGCCGCTGCCCCTCGGGCCAGGCCACCGAGCTCTCCGATTTCCCGCCCGCAAGCCGGGTGGTCGACACCACCGCCGCCGGAGACAGCTTCAACGGCGCCTACCTCGCGGCGCTGATGCGCGGCGAGCCCGAAGCCGCCTGCCTTGCCGCCGGCCACGCCATGGCCTCCGAGGTCATCGGCCACCCCGGCGCGATCATCCCCAACGAGGCCCACCCGGCCCGCTGATTTCACGCGTCGACGCGTCACGCTCCAACGGCAATCAGCGCCTTGGCGAGCTTCTCCAGCCCGTCCGCCGGAAGGCCCGCGACGTTGATCCGGCTGTCACCGACCACGTAGATGCCATGGTCCTTCCTGAGCGCCGCCACCTGCTCCGGGCTGGCCCCGAGCCGCGAGAACATGCCCCGGTGCGCGGTCACGAAATCGAAGCGGTCGGAGTTGGTCTCCCGGCGCAGCGCGTCGGCCAAACCCTGGCGGAGCTCCAGCATCCGGAGCCGCATCGCCTCCAGCTCGGCCATCCAGTCGCTGCGCAACTCCGGGTCGCCCAGCACCGTCGCGACCACCTTCGCCCCGTGGTCCGGCGGGAACGAGTAGTTCAGCCGGTTGAGCGAACCGAGGTTCGACGTGGTGACTTCCGCCATCTTCGGCGTCTCCGACATCACGAAGGCAGCGCCCACCCGGTCGCGGTAGACGCCGAAGTTCTTCGAGCAACTCGCCGCGATCAGCATCTCGGGCACAGCCCCCGCCATGTGGCGCAGCCCCTCCACGTCGGCGTCGAGCCCGTCGCCGAAGCCCTGGTAGGCGAGGTCGATCATCGGCACCGCACCACGGGTGTTCACGAACTCGGTCAGCTCGCGCCACTCGGCCAGGCTGAGGTTGGCGCCGGTCGGGTTGTGGCAGCAGCCGTGCAACAGGAGCACGTCGCCGGCCTCGAGCTCGGCCAGGTCCGCCATCAACCCGGCGAAGTCCACCCCGCGGGTGGCCGAGTCGAAATAGCGGTAACTGCGGGTCGGAATTCCGAGATGGCCGAGGATTGCCGGGTGATTCGGCCAGGTCGGGTCGGACAGCCACACCGTCGCGCCCGGGTTCGCCCGGCGGATCAGCTCGAAGAGCTGGCGGATCGCCCCGGTTCCACCAGGGGTCTGAGCCCCGCTCAGCCGATCGCGCGGCACCGATGCGCCGAGCGCGAGGTCGCCCATCGCGCCGACGAAGTCGAGGTCGCCGAGGAGACCGACGTACGACTTGGTCGCCTGCTCGTTCAGCAGCCGTGCCTCCGCCGCCTTGACCGATCGCATGACCGGGGTGCGGCCTTCAGCGTCCTTGTAGACTCCGACACCGAGGTCCAGCTTGTCGGTCCGTGGATCGGCGCGGAAGAGGCCGAGGAGCTCGATGATCTTGTCAGGCGGCGTTGGCTTGAGCGTCTCGAGCATCCGGTTTCCCCTCCCAGGTCAGGCGTCGATCATGTCGCGGTCGCGGCTCAGCACCCGCCGGTGGGTCTCTCGCCGCACGGGGACGAACCCCGCTTTCTGGTAGAGCGGGAGGGCGCGGGGGTGGTCGAGCGAGTTGGTGTTGACCGTCACCAGCCGGGTTTCCGGCCGGTCCCAGGCCATGTGCAGTGCCGTGTGCAACAGAAAGGTACCGAGACCGCGGCCGATCGCCTCCGGCACCACCCCGAGATAAGCGAGGTCGCACTCCCCGCCGACACGGCTGTCGAGGACGAAGAAGCCGTGCGGCCAGCCATCGCGGATGAGGGTATAGAGGGTGACCGCGGGGTCGTGCAGGAAGGCTGCGACCTCGCCCTCGGGTCGGTCGTGCTGGTCGGTCCAGTCGTGCGGCTCGCCAACCGCGTCGTAGAGGTCGAAAAAGTAGCGGACCGGCGGACGCTCGGCGCCGATCAGCGCCGAAGCCGCTCCGGTGGGCATGTGCGGCCGGGGAAAGCTCGGACGGGCATTCATCTCCAGATAGGTCACGACCACGTCGACCCGTTCACCGGCTCGGTGCCTCATCCCGCTTCGACCTTCAGATCGGCGTAGGCCCCCCATTCCGCCCAAGCACCATCGTACAGCGAGTGCGAGCGATTGCCGAGGCGCTCCAGCGCGAGGCTCAGGATCGCCGCCGAGATGCCGGAGCCACAACTGGTGATGACCGGGCGGGCTACGTCCACCCCCGCCTCGGCGAAGGCGGCGCGGAGGCCGTCCAGATCCTTCATGGTCCCGTCGGCATTGAGAAGTTCGCCCCAGGGCAGGTTCGTCGACCCGGGGATATGGCCCGAGCGGAGGCCGGGGCGCGGCTCGGGAGCCTCGCCGCGGAAGCGCTCTCGGCTGCGGGCATCGACGATCTGGGCGTCACCGAGCTTGGCGCTGGCCGCGACCTGGGTGACGTCGCGGACGAGGCCCGCGTTGCGGCGGGCGGTGAAGTGCCGGTCGCGCAGGATGGGGACGCCATCCTCGATGGGGCGGCCCTCGGCGCGCCACTTGGGCAGCCCGCCGTCGAGCACGGCCACGTCGGTCTTGCCGAACAGGCGGAAGGTCCACCAGACCCGGGGGGCGCTGAAGATGCCGCTGCTGTCGTACACGACGACTCGGTGGCCGTCGCCGACGCCAAGAGCGCGCATCCGCGCGACGAACTTCTCCACCGGGGGGGCCATGTGCGGCAGGCTCGACTGGGTGTCGGCGATTTCGTCGATATCGAAGAAGCGGGCGCCGGGGATGTGGCCGGCCTCGAACTCGGCGCGGGCGTTGCGGTTGTCGGCGGGCATGTGCCAGCTGGCGTCCAGGATGCGCAGGTCCGGGGCGCTCAGGTGCGCGGCGAGCCAGTCCGTCGAGACCAGGAGCTGCGGGTCGCTAGTGGTTGGCATCGGCCTTCCCTGGTTGCAGGCCTCCCGCATACCGGCGAACGGGCAAGGGAGCAAGGGCAGCGGCGCGCGCGACAACCTGCCTCGGCAGGGGCGTAGCGGGGTCAGTCCGGGGCGTGCAGGATGGCGAGGAAGGCCGGGCCGAAGCGCTCGGTCTTTTGTGGCCCCATGCCCTGGATCGCCTCCAAATCTCCCAAGGTGGCCGGACGGGCCTCGGCGATCTTCGCGAGAGTGCTCGCGGTGCAGTTGAGCGGCTTGCCGAGGCCGTCGGCCCCGCGGGCGAGCGCGACCTGCGTTGCCTGGAGCCGGTCGAAGACGTCGGCGGCACCTTGGCCGGCGAGGCGGCGGCGCGCCGGGTGGAGCGGCTCGGTCGCGGTGCCGGTGAGGACCTCGAGGAAGGTGGGGCCGAAGCGCTCGAGCTTGACCGCGCCTACCCCTGTGATGCCCGCGAGTGCGTCCAGGGTCCGGGGGCGCCGGGTGGCCATGTCGATCAGGGTGCGATCGGGAAAGATGACGTAGGCGGGAACGCCGGCTGCATCGGCGAGCGCCCTGCGGCGAGCCTTGAGTGCCGAGAGGAGGCCCTCGTCCTCCTCGGACACCTGGGCGAGCGGGGTTCGCTCGGATCGGCCGCCGCCGGCGGCGGTGCTACGGATGGTATCGGCGCGGAGCGTCAACGTCTCCTCGCCGCGCAGCACGGGGCGGGCGGCCTCGGTCAGGCGGAAGGCGCCGTGGCGCTCGGGGTCGGGGCGGATGAGGTCGAGGCCCATGAGTTGGCGGAAGATCGTCTGCCACTCGGCCTTGGAACGGCTGGCGCCGACGCCGAAGGTGGGCAGGCGGTCGTGGCCGCGGGTGCGGACCTTGTCTGTCCTCTCGCCACGCAGGATGGCGATCAGGTGCTCGGCGCCGAAGCTCTCGCCGGTGCGGAGGATGGCGGAAAAGGCCATGCGCGCCGGCTCGGTGCCGTCAAAGGTCGCGGGGCGGTCGCGACAGAGGTCGCAGTTGCCGCAAGGTTCGGAGAGGGTCTCGCCGAAGTAAGCTAGCAGCGTCTGGCGGCGGCAGCGGCTGGCCTCTGCGAGGCCGAGGAGCGCGTTCAACCGCTTGTGGTCGGCCTGCTTGCGCTCCATCGGCGAGGGGCTTTCGTCGATCTGAGTGCGGCGCAGGCGGATGTCGTCGGGGCCGTAGAGGGTCAGCGTGTCGGCGGGTGCGCCGTCGCGGCCCGCTCGCCCGATCTCCTGATAGTAGCCCTCGATCGACTTCGGCAGGTCGGCGTGGGCGACGTAGCGGATGTCGGGCTTGTCCACCCCCATACCGAACGCGATCGTCGCGCAGACGATGAGGCCGTCCTCGCGCTGGAAGCGGGTCTCGGCGAGGCGGCGGTTCGAAGCCTCCAAGCCGGCATGGTAGGCGAGCGCGGTATGGCCGGCCTCGCCGAGCGCCACTGCCAGCGCCTCGGTCTTGGCGCGGCTGGCGCAGTAGACGATGCCGGACTGGCCGCGGCGGGCGGCGGCGTAGCCGATGATCTGCCGGCGGGGATTGTCCTTGGGCGCGAAGGCGAGGCCGAGGTTCGGGCGGTCGAAGCCGCGCAGGAAGGTTTCCGGGGGGCGGCCCTCGAAAAGCCGTGTGACGATCTCGGCTCGTGTTTCGGCGTCGGCGGTGGCGGTGAGCGCTACGGTCTGGATGCCGCCCAGCGCGCGGCGGAGCTCTCCGATCCGGAGGTAGTCGGGACGGAAGTCGTGTCCCCACTGGCTGACGCAGTGGGCCTCGTCCACGGCCAGGAGCGAGGGGCGTATGCGGCGGAGGAGCGAGGCGGTGCCGGAAGCGGCGAGACGCTCGGGGGCCATGTAGAGGAGCCTGAGCGAGCCGGCCTCCAGGGCTGCGAAGACAGATTCCATCTCCCCCGGTTCCGACTGCGAGGTGAGCGCTCCGGCGGAGACGCCGGCGGCGTGGAGAGCGCGGACCTGGTCGCGCATGAGTGCAATGAGCGGCGAGATGACAAGGGTGACGCCGGGGCGGGTGATCGCGGGGAGCTGGTAGCAGAGGGACTTTCCCCCGCCGGTCGGCATGATCGCGAGGACATCGCGGCCGGCTTCCACCGCGCTCACGATTTCCTCCTGTCCGGGGCGAAATTCCGAGAAGCCCCAGACCTCACCGAGCAGGCGGCGGGCGTCGCTCATCCCGCTCGCGCTCGCGCGGCCCACGGGTGTTCGCACGCGAACAGGGGGTGGGCTAACTGATTTCGCTCAAGAATCCTGATCGTTTTTACACAGTGGCAAGGTGTGTCAACGAGCGCAGGCTGGCGGGGGATGTCTCGCGGGACGCGCTTCATGGGTCGGTGGCGGCAGGGAGCGGCGCGGTCGAGCGGTAAATTGCGATCATGGATTCCCCATAGCGGCGCTGGTCGAGGAGGGTCAAGCCGGGCGGAGGGGTTTGGGTAAAGCCTTCCTCCCAGACAACGAGTCCGCCGGGAGCGACCCAGGCGCCGGCAAGAGCCGAGGCGATGGCCTTTTCGCCGAGGCCGCGGGCATAGGGTGGATCGAGGAAGACGAGGTCGAAGGCCGGGCCGGGATTGCGGCCGAGGCGGGTGGCGTCGCGCGCGATGACGCGAGCGTCATCGTCGACGCCCATGCGGCCGAGGTTGCGGCGAAGGAGGGCCAGCGCCGTCTGGCCCTGGTCGACGAAGCTCGCGTGAACCGCGCCGCGCGAGAGCGCCTCGAGGCCGAGGGCGCCGGTGCCGGCGAAGAGGTCGAGGACGCGCCGGCCGCGCGGCGGCGGCGGGTCGCCGTAGGGGCCGTGCGCAAGGAGGTTGAACAGGCTCTCGCGCACCCGGTCGGAGGTGGGGCGGAGGTGGGCGGCAGGGTCGCCAGCGCCGAGGTCAGCGAGCGTGAGGCCGCGGTGGGCGCCGCCGACGATCCGCATCAGGCGAGCGCCTTGAGGTCGGTGGCAGGGTCGGCGACGGCGTCGGGGTCGGGGGAGAGGCCGGCCTCGATCCAGCGCTTGGCG
This sequence comes from uncultured Alphaproteobacteria bacterium, assembly GCA_963844375.1. Lineage (GTDB taxonomy): Bacteria > Pseudomonadota > Alphaproteobacteria > Rhodobacterales > Rhodobacteraceae > Amaricoccus. Next base: position 136,968 of record CAWJOI010000015.1, read on the forward strand.
GTCATGTAGGCGCGCGCGTCGTTCATGGCGTCGACGGAGAGGAGGCGGCCACCCTGCCAGTACCAGACCGACTGGCTGCCCGGACGCGCGCCGGGACGGGTGAGCGTGCGGTCCCAGCCGGCGTTGAGGCCGGCGATCTGCAGCTTCACGTCGTACTGGTCGGACCAGAACCAGGGGCGGGGATGGTAGCCGGCGGGATCGCCGAGCATGGCCGCCGCCACCGCCTCGGCGTGGTCGATGGCGTTGGGGACGCTTTCGAGGCGGAGGCGGCGGCCTTCCCAGGGGAAGCTGGCGGCGTCGCCCGCGGCGAAGATCGCGGGGTCGGAGGTGCGGCCCTGCGCGTCGGTGCGGATGCCGTTCTCGAGCGCGAGGCCAGCGTTTGCGGCGAGGGCCACGTCGGGGTCGATGCCGATGCCGACGAGCACGAGATCGGCGGCGAGCGTCGTCCCGTCGGCAAGCGCGGCGCCGGTGACGCGGCCGGCGGCGCCGGTGAGGCGGACGAGCGCTGCGCCTTCGCGGATGTCGACGCCGTGGCGGCGGTGGAGGTCGCGGAAGTAGTCGGCGGTGGCAGGGGCGGCCACGCGGGCGAGGATGCGCGGCGCGGCTTCGATCAGGGTCACGTCGAGCCCCTTCTCGCGGAGTGCGGCGGCGGCCTCGAGACCGATGTAGCCGCCGCCGACGATCAGCGCGCGGGTTCCGGAGGCGAGGGTGCCGGCGAGCGCGTCGGCATGGGCGAGGCCGCGCATGAGAAGGACGCCGTCGAGGTTGCCGCCCTGGGCTTCGGAGAGGCGGCGCGGGACGGCGCCGGTGGTGAGCGCGAGCATGTCCCAGGGGATCCTGCGGCCGTCGGCGAGCAGGAGGGTGCGGGTGGCGCGGTCGATGGCGGTGGCGGGGGTGCCGGTCAGGAGCTCGATGCCCTCGGTGGCGTAGAAGCTCGGGGGGCGCAGGAAGAGGCGCTCGCGCGCGATTTCGCCCTTGAGGTAGGCCTTGGAGAGCGGCGGGCGCTGGTAGGGGGGGACCGGCTCGTCGCCGACCAGGGTCAGCGGGCCGGTGTGGCCGAGGGCGCGGAGCTTCGCCACCAGCGAGGCGCCGGCCTGGCCGGCGCCCACCACCACGATCCGCGCCGTCTTCGAGATCCATTCCGCGCCCATCGTTGGCTTCCCCGAGCGTCCCTCTATATGTCGGCGATCCGTTCCCGCAACCGAAAGAGGAAGACAGATGACCATTGCCGTCGGCGACAGGCTGCCCGAAGCGACGTTTCTGGAGAAGGAAGGGGACGAGATCACGCCGGTGACGGTCGCGGATCTCTTCACCGGGCGACGGGTGGTGCTTTTCGGGCTGCCGGGGGCGTTCACCGGCATGTGCTCGACCCAGCATCTGCCGAGCTTCATCCGGGTGGCTGACGCCCTCAGGGCCAAGGGGGTGGACGAGATCGTCTGCGTCGCGGTGAACGATCCGCACGTGATGCTGGCCTGGGGCGAGTCGTCGGGGGCGAAGGCGGCGGGGATCCGGATGATGGCGGACGTGCAGGCGGAGTTCGCGGCGGGCGCTGGACCTTTTGTTCGACAATCCGCCGCGTGGCCTTTTCTCGCGCTCGCAGCGGTATTCGCTGCTGGCCGAGGACGGGGTGGTGCGGGTGCTGAACCTCGAGACCAGCCGCACCGACTGCGAGATCAGCGGGGGCGAGACGATGCTGGCGGCGGTTTGAGGGCGGCTCGGGGTTAACCGGGTGGAAGCCATTGTGGGCGCCGGCGGCGTGGGCGCCTGATAGGCGAGCAATTCCGGGGGTTAACGGCAGATGTTGCCCGTGTGGAATGCGTATGGAATGCGTATGGAATCCGTATGGCTAGTAAAAGACTCAGGATTGAAGTGTTAACGCCGGAGCCCGTTTCGGGGGTGAATTCGCGTGAGTGGCTGTAGCAATACGAAATATCGGGTGAGGTGACGGGCTCACGGCTGCAACAAAACGGTAGCAATTCGTGAGGCGGAACGCTTCGGGGGCCACCGGACCAATCCCCCGCTGCTTGCCCGATCCGAGCAGTCGCTTTCTGGAACGCGTGGGACTGGCCGCGTCGAGCGAGGTCGCGGGCGCGAAACGGAGGCACCGTTTGTGTTTCCACGCGGCGTGTGAGACGCGTCACCTGCGCCGCTCGATGCTGGCACAAGGGGGGATTCCGTCATGCCAAAGCTGATTGCCACACACGAAGTCGACGACGTCGCGCATTGGCTTGCGTCGCCGAAGCGAGAGGAGGTCTTCGCTGGTGTGGCCACAAACATCACCACGTTTGTCCACCCCAACGCTCCCAATCGTGTCGCGCTGTCCATGGACGTTGCCGACATGGCTGCCTTCGACACGCTCATGAAGAGTGAGGCGGCCGCGGCTGCCATGAAGTATGATGGGGTTCGACCGGAAACCCTCGACATCTTTCTGGAAGGCTGAGGGGCGTCGTGGCGCTGGGCTTGTCGAGTCCACGCCGCTTGTTCTCCTTGCATGAATCCGCTCAGCGTTCGCCTGGCGGCTGAACGGCCGGCAGGTGCACCACCGTCGCGGGCGGAAGGTTCGTCGTGGCGCAGGCTGGTTGAGCCGCACGGTCAGGCGGCCGGACTGGCATCGCGCCGCCGACGCGGCAGCGCCTCAACCCCAGTGCCTCAAACCGATAGCCGTGCCGAACGCCCTGCCCCGGGGAATGCAAATAGCGCCGGGGCGAGGACACTTGGTGTGATAACGTGGCGCTCGACCTGGTGGGATGGTCCCGAGGAGAACATCTGTCATGTCCCGCGACACTCGACCGGCGCGAGCGGCGATGCAAGGCGACGGTTTCTACAATCGGAACTCGTCCGCGCAGGCCGAAGGGATCAGCCGCGTGATGGCGCTGTGGGAAAGGACCGCCAGCGCGGTGGAGGTCGGCGACGAGGCTCTCGTGGTGGCTGACTACGGCTCGTCGCAGGGCCGCAACTCCATGGCGCCGGTGCGGGTGGCCATCGACGCGTTGCGCGCCAAGGCGGGGCCGGACAGACCGGCGCAGGTGATCCACACGGATCTCCCCTCCAACGACTTCGCCTCGCTGTTCAAGGCGCTTCACGAGGACGATGACAGCTACCTTGCCGATCGGAGGGGCATTTTTCCCGCCGCCATCGGCCGGTCGTATTTCGAACCCATCATCGCCCCCGGGCAGGTCCACCTCGGATGGAATTCCTGGACGCTCCACTGGCTGAGCCACAATTCGATCGAAGTGCCCGACCACGCGCTTGCGAGACTGAGCGCCGTCTCCGCCGTGCGTGCCGCAGCGGCAAAGCAGGCGGCCGACGATTGGGAGCAGTTCCTTCTTGCGCGGTCGTCGGAACTGCGGATTGGCGGCAAGCTTCTGAGCCTCATCATGATCAGAACGGACGAAAGCAGCATCTCGAGTTGGATGCCGCGCGAGATCTGGGATATCGCGGCCGAGATGCATCGCGAGGGCCTGCTGTCGGCGCCGGATCTTGTCCGCGTGTTCCGCGATTTGACACGGGGAGACGCTTTCTTGTCACCAGGGCGCGGCAGCCCGGCGCCGGCCGCGGAGGAGGGCGAGGATGGAGTCGGCGACGACGCGCTCGGGCTCGGCGATGCCGCCGGGGCCGTCCCAGAGCGGGTGGAGGCGGAGGGCGCCGATCAGGAGCGCGGTGACGGCGAAGAGGCGCGGTTCGATCGGCGCGCGCGGGATGGCGCCTTCGGCGATGCCCCAGTCGATCACCCCGGCGACGAGGCCGAGGGTGCGGGCGTCGGTCTCGGCCAGCGCGGCGCGGGAGGATGGCGTGAGGAGCGCCAGGAAGTCGGCGCGCTGGACGTGCTGGACGAGGCGGGCGTGCACCCTGTCGCCGGTCAGGCGGCGCCAGCAGACGGCGATGACGTCGCGCAGCACGGCCTCGAACGGGCGCTCGGCGTCGAGGTTCTCCAGTTCCTGGTAGGTGCCGGCGTTCCAGTCGGCCACCAGGCGGGCGAGGAGGTCGTCCTTGGAGGGGAAGTGGCGGTAGACGGTGCCCTTGGCGTATTCCGCGCGACGGGCGATCTCCTCGACCGTGACCGACTGCCAGTCGTCGCGGTCCATGAGCGCGATCGCCGCGTCGAGCAGGGCGCGCTCGCGCTGTTCGAGCTCGCGGGTCTTGCGGGCGCTGGTGCTGATCGCCGGAACTCCTTGTGACCTAAAGTCACGCGAAACTGCGGCGAGAACGGTTAAACAGTCGTGAAGAGACCGGCGGTCACGCGATCAGCGGGGCTGCCGGTCGTGGTGCAGCTTGCACAGGCATTCCACCGGCTCGGAGTGGTCGCGCTGGACCTCGGCGCTGCCCGCGAGCTTGTCGAGGCGGCGGGCGAGGTCGAGATCGAGCTTGCTCAGACCATCGCAGGCGTGGGTGGTCAGCGTCACGTCGACGATGTTGTAGCTGTTGGACCACTCGGGGTGGTGGTTCAGCTTCTCCGCCGCCAGGGCGGCGCGGGACATGAAGCCCCAGGCCTCGGAGAAGCTCCTGAACTTCCAGATCTTCCGGATGGCGTCGCGGTCGGGCAGCGCGCCCCAGCCGGTCTCGCCGAGGGCGGGCAGCTCGCGCTGGCGGTCGGTCTCGTTCAGGCGGTCGGTCATCATGCTTCCCGGCGGGCGGGCATCAGGGCGTCGTCGATCTCGCGGGCGCGGATCGCGGCGGGGCGGCTGCTGATGCGGTCCCAGTACTCGGTGAAGACCGGGCGGGACTCGATCGTGCCGAAGCGCAGGCCCCAGCCGATCTGCGCGCCGACATAGACGTCGGCGGCGCTGAAGCGGTGGCCGGCGAAGAAGCCCTCGGCCAGGGCCTCCTCCAGCGCGTCGCAGGTGGTGGCCAGGCTGCGGTAGCCGACCATGCCCCGCCGCTCGTTTGGCACCTCGACGCCGAGCGACTGGTTGGTCACCGCCGCCTCCAGCGGGCCGGCGCCGAAGAACAGCCAGCGGTAGTAGGCGCTGCGGCGCTGCGGCTCGGGGGCGAGGCCGGCTTCGGGGAAGGCGTCGGCGAGGTAGGCGCAGATGGCGGCGCATTCGGTCACGACGGCGCCATTGTGCACGACGGTGGGGACCTTGCCCATCGGGTTGAGCGCCCGGTACTCCGGGGTCTGCATCGGCGGGCCGAAGTCGAGCACGACGGTCCGGTAGGGCCGGCCCACTTCCTCCAGCATCCAGCGGGCGATTCGGCCACGGGACATGGGGTTGGTGTAGAAGGTCAGTTCGTCCGCCATGGATCCCCCGGGTTCAACCGCCCCTCAGCTCGCTCCGCTTTGAGGGGCACACCGCCTGGCGCACAAGCGCCCGACGCACCGGCGGTCTCGGTAAAGTCTGAAGCATCACGTCGGGGAGCGTCAAGGGAACGGTAATCCTCCTGGCAGTATCCACCTCCGATCCGTTGGCGGATGCGGAGACGGGCGAGGGCGATGGACGGGACGAGCGACAGCCGGATGCGGGCGATGCGGTGGAACGAGCGGATCCGGCTCGTGATCGGGGTGTTCAACCGCTCTTCCGTCGCGGTGCTGGGCGCCGCGGCCGTGAGTTCGGCCTTCCGCGCCGAGGACGTTGCCGCCGCCGCTTCCCCGGCCGTCCAGTCATTGGCGGGCATTCCCATCGTCTCGCTGGGCTGCGCCCTGGCGTTGCACCTGCTGGCGCACGTGCTCGTCGGCCTGCTCGAGCCCGAGGACTGATGTCAGAGCTCGATGCGGCAGCGGTCGGGCTCGTCGGCCTCGCGCTGGTGAGCACCATCGTGCTTGTCGTCCTTCACCGGATGCGGCACCGACGCCGAGACTGACGCGCTCTCTCGCCGGCCTCCTTCGCGGCCCCGTGAGCCCGGTTACTCCGGCTCGCATTGATCGGCGGCCGGTCCGCGGCGGAAGGGGCCATAGGCGGTGAGGACCTCGATCTCCTCGTCGACGGCGCGGGTCTCGGCGTCGAGGTATTGCGCCACGGCGCGGGAGAAGCCTTCGTCGGCGATCCAGTGCAGCGAGTGGATGGCGGCGGGCAGGTAGCCGCGCGCCAGCTTGTGCTCGCCCTGCGCGCCGGCCTCGACGCGGGCGAGGCCGTGGGCGATGGCCCAGTCGATGGCCTGGTAGTAGCAGAGCTCGAAGTGGAGGTACGGGTGGTCCTCGGCGCAGCCCCAGTAGCGGCCGTAGAGCGTGTCGCGGCCGATGAAGTTGAGCGCGCCCGCCACCCAGCGGCCACGGCGGCGGGCGAGGACGAGGAGCGCGTCGTCGCGCAGGGTCGCCTGCACCCGGTCGAAGAAGGCGCGCGTGAGGTAGGGCTGGCCCCACTTGCGGTTGCCGGTGTCCTGGTAGAAGCGCCAGAAGGCGTCCCAGTGCTGCGGCTCGATGGCGTCGCCGGTCAGCGCCACGATGTCGCCGCCGAAGGCCTGGGCGCGCTCGCGCTCCTTGCGGATCGCCTTGCGCTTGCGCGAGGAGAGGTCGGCGAGGAAGGCGTCGAAGTCGGCGTAGCCGCGGTTGTGCCAGTGGAACTGCTGGGTGGTGCGGGCGAGGAGGCCGAGGCTTTCGCCCCAGTCGCGCTCATCCTCGGTGCAGAAGGTGACGTGCAGGCTCGACACCTTCGACTGGCGGGCGAGCGCCAGCGCGCCCTGAAGCAGCGCGGCGCGGCCATCGGCTTCGTGGCCGGGGCGGGTGAGGAAGCGGCGGCCGGTGGCGGGGGTGAAGGGGACGGCGGCCTGGAGCTTGGGGTAGTAGCGCCCGCCGGCGCGCTCCCAGGCGTGCGCCCAGTTGTGGTCGAAGATGTACTCGCCCTGGCTGTGGCCCTTGGCGTAGAGCGGCATCACCGCGATCGGCACGCCGCCCGCGCGGGCGACGAGGTGGCGGGGCGACCAGCCGGTGCCGGGGCCGACCGAGCCGGAGGCTTCGAGGGCGGCGAGGAAGCGGTGGGTGGTGAAGGGGTCGACGGGCCGGCCGGGGCGCCGTCGCCGGCGCAGGCGTCCCAGTCGGCGGCGGTCGATGTCGCCGAGGCTGCCCAGGACCGTGATCTCGATGCGCTCGCTGCCGTCCATCCTGCCTCCGTCGGGGTTCCTTCCAGACATGGCGAGGAAAGCCGCGGCGTCAATGCGCGCGTCGCCGCAGGAGCGGAAGGAAGCACGCGAGAAGCTGCGCGGCGAGGCCGGGCCAGGACGCGGGGCTGGCGAAGCCGGCGAGCCAGGCGAGCGGGCGGGTGCCGGTGAGCGAAGCAGCCAGGGCGGCCTCGCCGGCGAAGAGGAGAACGAGAGCCGCGGCGCGACATGGCGAGGCGGGGCGGCCGGGCGCGAGGGGATCGCCAGCTTTGCGAGAAGCCATCCCGTGGCGGCCCAGGCGATGGCGAGCATCACCGGCAGCTCGAGAGCCAGCGCCCAGCCGGGGCCGAGGCGGGGGGTGGCGAGGAAGACGCGGAGGGTGCCGAGGACCGTGCCGGCGGCGAGCAGGAGGAGGGCGTAGGCGGCGCCGGCGGCGAGGGCACGGCTCATGCGGGGAGGGGCGGGCGGTAGCCTTCGAAGGTGATGTTGTCGGCGACGGGCGGGCGGCGGCCTCCTCGGCGGGGCTGCGGATCGTCCAGGTGAGGATCGGCAGGCCCTCGGCCTTGAGGCGGGCGAGGGCGGGGTTGGCGAGGTCGCGGCGGTCGTGGGAGACGAAGGCGGCGCCGGTCCGCTCGGCGTCGGCGAGGGCGGCGAGCTCGGCGCGGCGGTAGTCGGGCAGCGACCAGTCGGCGCCGTCGAAGGCGCAGGTGGTGAGGCCGCGCGGGCGGCCGGGCGCGGCCTCGGCCAGCGCGGCGACCGAGTGGGGGTTGAAGGACATGAGCGCCACCGGTCCCGCGTAGTGCGCGAGGAGGTCGGCGACGCGGGTCTCGAGCGGCCCGACGTCGGGGCCGAGCGCGCCGTCCTGGTCCTTGACCTCGATGAGGAGCGGCGCGCGGCCGGCGACCAGCTCCAGGACCTCGGCGAGCGTCGGGACGGTCTCGCCGCCGTCGAGGAGCGGCGTGGCGCCGAGCTGGGCGGCGGTGTAGTCGCGGACGAGGCCGGGCAGGCCGGTCAGCCGCGGCATCTCGTCGTCATGGAACACCATCGCCTCGCCGTCGGCGGAGCGCTGGATGTCCATCTCGATGCCGTAGCCCGCGGCGATGGCGGCGGCGAAGGCGGCGCGGCTGTTCTCGACGATGCCCGCGGCCCGGTCGTGCAGGCCGCGGTGGGCGAGGGGCGCGGCGAGGAAGGCCGCCGGCAGGTCAGGCGATCTCGAAGACACCTTCCACCTCGACCGCGACCCCGAGCGGCAGCGCGGCCACGCCGACCGCCGAGCGGGCGTGCCGGCCGCGCGTCGCCGAAGACGTCGACGAAGACGTCGGAGCGCCGTTCACCACCTTGGGCTGGTCGGTGAAGTCGGGCGCCGAGTTCACGAAGCCGGTGAGCTTGACCACCCGCTTCACCCGGTCGAGGTCGCCGCCGCAGGCGGCCTTCAGCTGGGCGATGAGCTGGTGGGCGCAGGTGGCGGCCGCGGCGGCGCCGTCCTCGAGGCTGGTGCCGGCGCCGAGCTTGCCGGTGATGAGGCCGTCGGCTCGCGGCTGACCTGGCCCGAGACGTAGACGATGTTGCCGGAGACCACGAAGGGAACGTAGTTGGCCGCCGGCGCGGGCGCATCGGGCAGGGTGATGCCGAGCTCGGTCGAGGCGGGCGTCGATCTTCGAGGGCATTGGGGCCTCCCTCGGTGTGGCGTTTGCCGCGAGACTAGAAGCTTTCGCCGCGGCGAGCGAGGGGCTTGATCGGGCGCGGCTGCCGGGATGATGGTGACGACACGGAGGTGCGCCATGCAGCCCGAGATCGCCGGCTTCTTCCACGAGCCGACCAATACCGTCTCCTACGTCGTTGCCGATCCCGAAGCGTCGGTCTGCGCGGTCATCGACAGCGTGCTCGACTACGACCAGGACGCGGCGCGGACCGGGACGGCGCATGCCGACCGGATGGTCGCGCACATTCGCGGGCAGGGGCTGACGCTCGACTGGATCCTCGAGACGCACGTTCATGCCGACCACCTGTCGGCGGCGCCCTACCTGCGCGACACGCTGGGCGGGCGAATCGGGATCGGGGCGAAGATCACCACCGTTCAGCACACCTTCGCCCGGATCTACAACGCCGAGCGGGGCTTCGCGCGGGACGGGTCGCAGTTCGACCACCTGTTCGAGGACGGCGAGACGTTCTCGATCGGCGGGATGGAGGCGGAATATCTCGCCACGCCGGGACACACGCCGGCCTGCGGATCCTACAGGGTCGGCGACAACATCTTCGTGGGCGACACGCTCTTCATGCCCGACTACGGCACCGCGCGCTGCGACTTTCCGGGCGGCGACGCGCGCACGATGTACCGCTCGATCCGGCGCATCCTCTCCTATCAGCCGCAGACCGTGCTGTGGCTCTGCCACGACTACGGCGCGCCGGGCCGCGAGGGCTTTGCCTGGCGGACGACGGTCGGCGCGGAGCGGCAGGACAACCCGCAGGTCCGGGACGGCATCGGCGAGGACGAGTACGTGGCGCTGCGCGAGGCGAAGGACGCCACGCTCGGCACGCCCAGGTTGTTGATCCCGTCGATCCAGGTCAACATGCGCGCCGGCAACCTGCCGCCGCCGGAGGAGAACGGCACGACCTATCTCAAGGTGCCGGTCAACGTGATCGGCCGCCGAGACTGACGCCGGAGTTTCACCGACCAGTGGGTGGCATCCCGCCGCGAACCCCGATATGCAGGCAGCTCGGGAGGAGCTTCGGTGCGCAAGGTCGCGTATCCTGTTGGCGTTGACGGCGGTCGTGGCCGGGTGCGCCGCCCTCGCCCGATCCCGACAGCCTGAGCTTCGATCCGCTCGAGGAAGACAACCGCGAGGCGCATGCGCTCAACGTGCAGGTCGACGGCGCGGTCTATGGCCCGGTGGCGCGAAGCTATGGCGAGACGGTGCCGCAGGAGGTTCGCCATACGATCACGAACCTGCGCGACAACTGGCGGCTGCCGGGGCAGGTCATCCAGTACGGCCTGCAGGGGCGCGGCACCGACGCGGCGAAGTCGACCACGCGCTTCGCGGTCAACACGCTCCTCGGCCTCGGCGGTCTTCTCGACATCGCCCGGGACATGGGGCTGCCCTACGACGAGACGAACTTCGACGAGACCTTCTACCGCTGGGGACGTTCCCGAGGGCGGCTATCTGGAGGTGCCGCTGTTCGGGCCGGGAACCCAGCGCGACTGGACGGGTTACGTGCTTGACCAGTTCCTCGACCCGACATGGTACGTGCTGCCGGTGGCGGCGACCAATTCGCTGATCGTGCTCGGGGGTCTGGACGTCGTGAACGACCGCTACGAGCTTGATCCCGTGATGGATTCGCTCCTTTACGAGTCCACCGACAGCTATACCGCCCAGCGGCTCAGCTATCTGCAGAACATGCGCGCGCGGCTCAAGGGCGGGACCGACGTCGATCAGCTGGAGGATATCTATGCCGACCAATAGTGGGCTGACACGCCGCGCCCTGATGCTGGGGGTGGCGGCCGTTGCGGTGCTCGCAGCGCTGGGCGGGCCGGCGCGGGCGGTGTCGACGGGGCAGGCCCAGGCGCTGGTGACACAGCTGGCGGGGGAGCTCACCACGCTCGTCAACTCCGGGCGCAGCGAGGCGCAGATGTATGCGGGCTTCGAGGCGATTCTGCAGCGGTATGCCGACATGCCGGCGGTGGGGGCGAGCGTGCTCGGGCCGGCGTGGCGGGGGGCGAGTGCGGGGCAGAAGCAGGCGTTCGTGGCGGCGTTCCAGCGCTACCTGTCGCGGCGCTACGGCAAGCAGTTCCGCGCGTACACCGACGCCCGGATCAACGTCACGGGCGCGCGCGACGGCGGCAAGGCGGGGGTGCTGGTCAATACCACGGTGGTCCGGCCCGGACAGGAAAATATCGCGGTGGACTGGCAGGTTAGCGACCGGAGCGGCAGTGCGCGGGTGGTGAACCTGGTGATCGAGGGGGTCTCGATGCTGGCCAACGAGCGGGCGGAGATCGGTGCGATGCTGGACGCGCAGCGAGGGAGCGTCGACGGGCTGATCAAGCAGCTCGGAGCGAGCGCCTAGAGCGTCGCCAAGAGCCAAATCTCCACGGGGTATGGTCCAAGGATCCAGAAAGCGACGGGATCCATAGGGGCTGTCTCAAAAAGTTCAGGCTGTCGCTTCGACGTATGCCGGCTCTCGGCCTTAACGGTCATCCTGACCGACGGCCCGCGATTTCGGGGTGAAGTGGCGCGAAAATCGCCTGGCTTGGCCATTGCGGGCAAGCCGCTGAAAAGGCTTCGCTTTCCGGGGCTGAATCCGGCTGGAAAGTGGCTGGAAAGTGGCTTGCCACGTTTTAGGACTCTGGAAGGGTTTCGGCACGAGTTGGGTGCCTGGGCCGTTGGTATTAGCTGCCGTTGCCGACCGATCTCACCTGCCCGTCTGATCACTGCAACAATTCGAAATCGCCCGGCTTCCAGCTTCCGTCGAAGGCGGGCGGCTCCGGGCCGTAGACGCGGAAGTAGACGAACCAGCCCCTGCCCGGGATCGTCTGGACCCAGCGAGCCTCCTGCCCGGCGGGCGCGGTCGGGCCGAAGTAGAGGTCGACCGCGTCGCCCGTGACATCCTTGAGTTCGAACAGCGAGCGGAGCGCGGCCTCACCCTGGTCGGTCTGGACCTGGCTGCGGGTCTCCGCGTCGTAGACAGTACCGACCAGAACAGCCGATCCGGCACTGGCAGCGGAACGGTCAGCTTGTAGGTCTTGCCGCCGTCGAGGTAGGCGCCGTCCTTGTCGCTGAGGCCGAGCCAGTAGAGCGAGCCGGTCGCGGGGTCGCGGCGGAACATCGCCGGCGAGGTGGCGATCGCCTGGTAGAACCATTTCTCCGCGGCGTAGGTGTCGCGGTAGTCCGGCGTGTCGAAGCGGTCGTTCTCGTAGCGCAAGGCCGCCCATTGCCATTGCCGGTCCGGCCAGACGACGCGGTCGGGGCGGCGATCGGCGAGCGACTCGACGCGGAGCTGCGCCGATCCCATGCGGGCGGCGGTCTCGAGGATGCCCGTCATGCGCTCGTCGGGGCTGAACGGCTGGCCTTTGGCGATGCCAAGGGCGGCAAGATCGCCGTAGTAGCCGAGCGAGTCGGCGAGCGGCGGCTCGGTGTCCACGACCTCCTGCAGCGTCTCCCAGAAGCGAGCGTGTCCTCCCATTCGGTCGGGGTCTGGTTCTGCGGCATCGGGGTCTGGTCGTACCAGGTCGGCGCCGTCCAGGGGGCGGCGGGGTCGAGCGGATAGACCTTGATCGTCTGCAGCCGCTCGACGGCACCGCGCACATCGCCCTCGGTCGGCAGCGCCCGCATGCCGGCGATGACCCGCCAGGAGGTGGCCTCGGCGGCAAAGTAGCCGTCCGGTATGGTTGCGCTGTAGCCGGGCGGCAGCAGCAGGTGCTTGCCGCCCTTGCCGGCGTCGGGGCCGGGCAGGCCCATGTCCGCGATCCAGCGCTGGTTGATGTCGAGGACCGCCCCGAGCAGCGGGCCTTCCGGCACCTCGATCACCAGCGGCCCGGCGTGCAGGTCCCTCCTGCGCATGGACGAGCTGCGCGGCCCAGATGAGAGAAATCGCTGCGATTGTCCTGAACTTCATGCTCGTCCCCGCTGAGCCGTGGTGCCGGGCGGCCGGCGAGTCACGCGCCACTCGTCCGTTGACGGTTGCCGCGGGCAATCAACAACCCCTCCCACTGCGACTTTCGGTCGGCGTTGCGCCGCGCAAATGCCGCTTCTGGGGCGCATAGCCGACCCGGCCAGCTCCGTTTATGGGTACGCGCCCTAGCGCGGATCCGCCCGCCGGTCAGCGGCGCCTGATCGCGTTTTCGGGTGGCAGTAAGACGGCGAGCAGTCCGAGCAGCGGGAGGTACGCGCAGACCTGGTAGACGAAGACGATGCCCTTGTGGTCGGCGAGGATGCCGAGGAGCGCCGCGCCGACGCCGGCGATGCCGAAGGCGAAGCCGAAGAAGAGCCCGGAGATCATGCCGATCCGGCCGGGGACCAGCTGCTGGGCATAGACCAGGATCGCCGAGAAGGCCGAGGCGATCACCACGCCGATGACGACGCTGAGAAGCGCGGTCCAGAGCAGGTTGGCGTGCGGCAGCGCCAGCGTGAAGGGCAGGACGCCGAGGATCGAGAACCAGATCACCGCCTTGCGGCCGATCCGGTCGCCGATGGGGCCGCCGGCGAAGGTTCCGGCGGCGACGGCGGCGAGGAAGACGAAGAGCAGCAGCTGCGAATCGCGCACGCTGACGCCGAAGCGCTCGATCAGGTAGAAGGTGTAGAAGCTCGTGATGCTCGCGAGGTAGATGTACTTGGTGAAGACGAGGAGCGCGAGGACGGCGATGATCGCCAGGACCCTGCGCCGCGGCAGCGCCGAGACCGGCGGCGGCGCGGCGCCGCCGGCGGCGGCGGCGGCGCGCTGCAGGCGGTGCTGGGCGAGCGCCCAGGTGCCGACGTTCCAGAGGACGATCATCCCGAGCAGCGCCAGCGCCGAGAACCAGGCGATGGCGTGCTGGCCGAACGGCAGGACGACATAGGCGGCCAGCAGCGGGCCGATGGCGCTGCCGGTGTTGCCGCCGACCTGGAAGAACGACTGGGCGAAGCCGTAGCGGCCGCCCGAGGCGGTGCGGGCGACGCGCGAGCTGTCGGGGTGGAAGATCGACGAGCCGATGCCGACTGCCATGGCGGCGAGCAGGAGCGTCCAGTAGTGGGTGGCGAAGGCGAGCATCAGCAGGCCGATCAGGCTGGCGCCCATGCCGGCGGTGGAGAGGCGGAACATCGGCTTGCGGTCGGTGTAGAGGCCGACGGCCGGCTGCAAGAGCGAGGCGGTGCCCTGGAAGACGAAGTGCAGGAAGCCGATCTGGGTGAAGGTGAGGGCGTAGTTCTCCTGCAGCACCGGATAGATCGCCGGCAGGAGCGACTGGATGGTGTCGTTCAGCAGGTGGCAGAGGCTGAGCGCGGCGAGGATCGCGAAGGCCGTGCGGGCCTCCGCCGGCGCGGCCGGCGCGGTCGTCGTGGTGGTCATGGGCACGTCCTGTGTTGCGCCAGCCTCTCGCATGCCGGTGCGGACAGATCAAGCCGGAGGCGGAACGGCCTGTCGGCATGAGGGGCGCAGGGTGGGCGTCACGGCCGCGCCGCCTTCTGCAGCGCCGCCGAAAGCGCCTCCAGCGCGGAGGGAAGGACCGCGATCGGCAGATAGCCGAAGCCGAGGCGCAAGACGTCGGAGGACTCGCCGAACCAGGCGCCGTCGGCGAGTTGCAGCCCAGCGTCCGGCAGGGCCGCCCAGAAGCGTGCAACGCCGGCGGCATCGAACGCCTGCCGGGTTCAGCCGCAGGCAGCAGAGGGCGCCGCCATCCGGCCTCACCCAGTCGACAAGCCCGCTCTGCCCCTCCACCCAGGCCGCGACCGTCGATACCCCCGCCGCCAGCAGGGCGCGGCGCGCGCCGAGGATCGTCTCGCGGTTCTCCAGGACGGCGGCGGCCAGGGTCTCGTCGAGCGGCGAGCCGGAAACCACGACATTCATCTTGGCGGTCGCAAGACGCTCGCGCAGGTCGGCGTCGCGGACGGTCAGCCAGCCGACGCGAAGCCCGGGTGCGCCATGCGCCTTCGACACCGACCCGCCGGTGATGATCGCCGCGTCGAGGCTCGCGGCGCTCGGTGGCGGCGGCTCGTCCCCGTAGGTCGCGTCGCGATAGGTCTCGTCGACGAAGAGCCGCGCCCCGGGCGCCTTGCGGCGCATCAGGTCGAGGATCGCCTCGATCTCCGCCAGGGGCGTTCGGACACCGCTCGGGTTCTGCGGACTGGCGATGCTCACGAGCCTCGTCCGGTCGTTGAGAAGCGGCTCGATCGACTCGGCCGTCAGCCGGTAGCCTCGATCGAAGCTGAGCCGGCATTCGCGCAGGGTGACGCCGGCGCCGAGCAGCGTATCGCGCGCGGGCGGGAAACAGGGTGTCGCGATGACCGCCTCGTCGCCGGGGCGGCAGAGCTCGAAGGCCAGCAGGAACAGGCCGAGGGCGGTTCCCTGCGTCGTGACGACCTCGTCCGGCCGGACCCCGGTGAGCGCGGCAACCACGGCGCGCAGCCGCGGCAGGCCGGCGGAGGAGCCATAGCCCATCGGCAGGTTGCCGAGCGCGGCCTCGCCGCCGGCCAGCTCCAGGACCTCGCTGAAGGTCAGGTCCTGGGCGGTGCTCTCGGCGAGGTTGTATCGCCGGTTGACGTCCAGCAAGGAGATGATCTCGTTGCGGGGAAAGCGCCCCCGCCAGTCCGCCGTTTGCTTCCACGCTCGCGCCTCCACGCCGAGCAGTCGCTTCCGGAAAGGTTAGCCAGGCGCCCCGGGCGGTCTACAACGGGATGTAAGCGAAAGCCTCCCTCGGATGCGGAGACCGCGCCGATACCGGGAAAATCGAGATGGGCGCCCGCGACGTAGACATCGGGATGGGCGGCCCTTTCAAGCATGCTTTGGCGGGTCGAGCGCGCCTGGTCCTGGTCGGCGTCGAGCTCCCAGGTCACCTCCGGCCGGGCGAACTGGATCGACGGGACATGCACGACATCGCCCCAGATCAGCAGGGTTTCGCCGGCGCTCGCGACTTCGAACGCGGTGTGGCCGACCTCATGGCCGATCGCCTGGACGGCTGGTGATCGCGGGGCTCAGCCGGAAGCCGTCGGCCAGCGGCAGGCGGCGCTGGCGGAACCGGGCCAGCCGCTCCTCCCTGTCGAACAGCGCAAGCTCCGCCTGCGGGACGAACAGCCGATCGAGGTTCGGGAAGGCGTCCGACCCGTCGGCGGCCACCAGGCCGTTGACGTGGTCCTCGTGGGTGTGGGTGAGAGCGACCGTCCCGATATCGCCGCGCGCCACCCCCGCCTCGTCCAGCGCCTCGCAGCAGGAGGCCCATCGTCGGCAACCAGGCGTCCGCCGCGCCGGTGTCGATCAGGATGTGCTGGCCGCGATCGACGACCAGGAACGCATTGACCGACAGCCTGAGCCTGCCGTCGACCAGGTCCACTTGCGCCGGCATGTCCGCGCCGAAAGGACGGTCGCCCGGCTGGCGCAGCCTGCTTGGCGGCATGTCGACGAAGCCGTCGCGGAGGGCGACCACGGTAAGGTCGCCCAAAGCGTATCGGGCGAAGTTCGTTCCAGAGCCGAGCTTCCTCATCCGCCCCTCTTTTCCTCTTCTCGCCCCAGGCGGGCGCCGCACGAGCGCCTGCAAAGCCAGGACCTGCGAGATCGCTGCCTCACCGGTTCGAAGGGAGGCGGCGTGCCGATCTTTCGGGGAAGTATCATACTGTGCGACAGTCTACAGCCTCCTGCGGAGGCTAGTGATGCTTCCGAGGGATGATTGCCACCGGCCCGACGCCGCGCTCCGTCGAGCGACGCTCATGGTTCGATCAAGTCGCGAAGGGTGCGCGGGTGGCCTGTGCGCGCGGGGAGATGCCGTGTGAAGGATATTTCGAAATATATTTCCAAATAGGGTGAAAGTAAGGTGAAACGGTGCTGTGCGACATTTCGTCGCGCACCTCGTGGACGGTGCCTGTGGCGTTTTGTTTTTGCTTCGCTCGAAGGGACGTTTCATGCTGTTCGAGGCGCAGGGCGCCTCGCACAGCGAGGGGCCGGGGGAGGCCGTAGCGAGTGGCGCATTGCGGACTGGCAAGTCGAGGTCAGCACAAGGCTGCCGCCGCCATAGAGCCGGCATC
>CAWJOI010000016.1:0-17644 GCA_963844375.1 uncultured Alphaproteobacteria bacterium
CTTCAAATGCTTTCCCGCACCAGCCCCCAAACGATGGTCGTGCAGTTGGCGAGGATTGTGCGGTAGAAGGCGGGGTTCCTCGGTTAGCTGGTTGGCGAAATCGACGTATTCGAGGAAGAGCCCGCGCAGGTGCTCGGGAGTGATCCGGACGTGGTAGAGGTGGACGCGGTTGCTCTCCTGCACCGAGGTACGCAAGCGGATTGCGTCGCGCTCGTCCGCGGCCGTGACGATGAGCTGATAGGACTTGAAGAAGCCCGCAAGCGAGGAATAGGCCTCTCCCTAGAGAGATACCAGAGCCAGCCGCGGCGGTGTCGTGTCATCGGGCATCTGATCCGCTGGCTAAACCGGGCGACGCTAGCGGGTCCCAAATTCGGCTTCAATTCTTCCCGTGTCCGGGGTCGCCGATTCGGGAACATCCAAGCTACCAAGCGCCGCCGATTCCGCGGCCCAGGAGTAGACGATCAATCTGGTTTATTGTCAGTTCGGAGAGAATGCGTGCCGCTGGGCCGCCGATTGGAAGTCCAAAGGAATTTGTGCGGAGAAATTAGAGAGAAACGCCATGACTTTTTGGATCGGATCGAATAGGGAGCCAGAAGTCTTCGTCGGGTGCTAGCCGGTATGAAATATGCATTTTGCGATCGACCGGAACTCGGGCGGCTCTCATCCTCTTTTGAATAATTAGTACACAGGCGAGCAGGTAAAGAATCCAAATAAATCGATTTGTGTCGCCCATCTGAACCCAAAGTAACTCACCGGCGATAGGGCGTTGACATTAAATGGAGAGTAGCGCGCCAAGATATTCTTCAAGTGTTCATTGTAATCGTGGACGAGGGCTATAACATCTTCCTATCTTGGAGCACAAAACGCTGAAACGGAAACGGGAAAATATCTGTATCGCCGTGCGCCACCACGTTCCTTATCGCAAGCTTGGCGGCATTCTCGAATTCAACCTTCGTCGGCAAACGGCTTCCTCGGACGTAACGATGGGTTCTCTAAGCGTTCTGAAAGACTGGTTGAATGAATGCCGGCAACTTAAGTCGTGGAGTGGTCGCTGCATCGAGCGCTGGGGTTGTGGCGATTTGGCAGATAGAGAGATGGGCCTCCATACCCCCTTGGGCGTGACACTTTTTGCGATACATTTAGCAAGCGACGACCCTGAACATATTGTAAGCGTAATATTTCGGTGCGGAAATCTGCTCTTGGGCACCATCCATCCCTAACCTACGCCGGTTCGCGGGCGTGTTCCTGGACGATCCGGTCGGCGGCCTTTCCGTGCAGCTCCTCGTAGTGGTCGAAGGAGGCCTCGAACCAGCCGACGCCCTGGGTGGCGGCGCGGATGTCGTTGGCGAGGGTGCCGAGGACACTGCCGGGCACGATGGCATTGAAGATCTCCCATCCCTTGGCGGCGGGGTCGGCGTCGAAGCCGAGAACCTGGCCCGCGTGCGAGGCGATGATCGGGCCGAGGCTGCCGGTGAAGAGCGCCGGGGCGTGGATGGCGACGCGGCAGAGCGGCTGCATCAGCACGGGTCCGGCAGATTTCAGCGCCTCGCCGGTGCCGCGGCGGCCGGCGATGCGAAACGCCATTTCCGAGCTGTCGACCGGGTGGTGCAGGCCGTCGGTCAGAGTGACCGAAACGTCGAGAACGGGGAAACCGAGCGGGCCGCGCTCCATGGCGTCCTGCGCGCCCTGCTCGACGGCGGGGATGTAGTTGCGCGGCACGGCCCCGCCCTTGACCACCTCCGCGAAGGTGAAGCCCGAGCCGCGGGCGCCAGGCGCCACGACGAGCTTGACGTCGGCGAACTGGCCGGCGCCGCCGGTCTGCTTCTTGTGGCGATAGGCGGTCTCCTGGCGCTTGGAGATCGTCTCGCGATAGGCGGCGCCGGGAACCACTTCCTCGACGTCCATGCCGAAGACATCCCTGAGGCGCTGGCGGACCAGGCGAAGGTGCAGCGGCCCCTGGACGCCGACCAGCGCGCCGCCGGTGGTCGGGTCCTGGCTGACCTCGAGCGCGCCGTCCCCCTCGGCCAGCGAGGCGAGCGCGCCGGAGAGCTTGACGCTGTCGCGCTCGGTGGTGGGGGAAAGGATGCGTCGCATGATCGGGGGCTGCGGCCGGTGCCAGGCCGGGGTTTCGTGCAGCCCGGCCGCCGAGGTCAGCCGGCCGGTGGCGAGATGGTCCGACTTGACCGCGCAGACGATCGTCCCCTCGGGCACCTCGTCGAGGGGACGGGTTTCGCGGGGATCGGCCGGGGTAAGCTGGCCGGCCGGGCGCCCGCCGAGGGGGCGGCCGGCGGTGAGCGGCTCGAGCGCGCGGAGGAGGAGGGTCTTGCCCAGGTGCTTGCGATGGGCACTGGCGAAGATCACCGCCGTGGGAGGATCGGCGAGATCCGTCTGCGCCTGCAAGCGCTCGCGGAGGACGGAGGGCGCCGGGGCCTCGTGGCGGAGCGCCTTCATGACGCGGACGATGCCGTTGCCGTGGGCGGCGGAGCCGATGAGCGCCTCGATGACGCGGTTCTCGCGGAGGACGCGGGCGCAGATGGAATAGACCTCGTCGCTCGGCGGCTCACGGTCCTCGATCAGCTCCTCGAGGAGGTGGTCGTCGAATTCGGAAAGATGCTCGAGCAACGTCCCGCGCGCTTCGTGCTCGCGATCGAGCGTGCCGGCGGGGATTTCGATCATCTGCGACGGCGCGCCCTCGCGGTAGGCCCAGGCGCGTTCGGAGACGAGGTCGACCGCGCCGGTGATCTGGCCGCCCTCGCGGATCGGGATCTGGCGGAGAACGATCGGATGAACCGCGTAGTCCTGCAGCGCGGCCACGATGTCGGCGACGCGGGCGGTCGCCTCGTCGATGCGGTTGATGAAGAGGATGGCGGGGGTGCCGGCGGCTTCCGCCGCGTGCAGGTAGGGAGAGGCGAGGAGCGCGGCGGCCGGATCGGGGCCGATGCAGATGACGGCGGCGTCGGCGGCGAGGAGCGCGTCGTTGGCGACGTTCAGCAACTCGATCGAGCCGGGGGTGTCGATGGCCTGCCAGGACTCGCCGAGATGGGTGAAGGCCGCGACGCTGAGCTCGCCGGCGCTGGCCGGGGGGTGCGGCTGGCCTTCGAGGCCGCACATCCTGTCGACCAGCGTGGACTTGCCCGTGTTGGACGCCCCGAGAACCGCGATTGCACGCGTCATGCTTTTCTCCCCCCTTGGCCGGCTATCGTTGTCTTGTCCGATCATGGGCCGAGCGGCCGCGGATTTCCAGCGCTTCGCGGCGTGGAGTGTGGACGCCGCGATGATCCACGCGTGGTGTTCGCTTAATTCGTTGATTCCAAGTTTCTATTTTGCGTCGGCTTTTCGTTGCGCATGGCGCCTTGGGCAAGATCGGCGCTGGACACGGGGTGGGAATCCGCCATGTGTGGGGCGGAAGCCGGGTGATCCGGCGCGCGATGCGGAGGGAGCGATGGCGAGGAAGCGGATCCTGTTCACCGGCGGGACGGGCAAGGCGGGGCGGCACGTGGTGCCGTATCTGGTGGACAAGGGCTACCGGGTGGTGAACGTCGATCTGGTGCCGCTCGAGCCATCCGGGCGTGGACAACCTGATCGCCGATATCAGCGATTCAGGGCAGGTGTTCAATGTCCTGACCAGCTATGCCGACTTCGACGAGCTGGAGCCGGGGACCGGGGTGCCGGCGTTCGACGCGGTGGTGCACTTCGCGGCGATTCCGCGGATCCTGATCCGGCCGGACAACGAGACGTTCCGCATCAACACCATGGGCACCTACAACGTGATCGAGGCGGCGGTGAAGCTCGGGGTCCGCAAGATCGTCGTGGCGTCGTCGGAGACGACCTACGGGGTCTGCTTCTCGGACGGGGAGACCGATCCGCATTCCCTGCCGCTGGAGGAGGACTACGACGTCGATCCGATGGACAGCTACGGGCTGTCCAAGGTGCTGAACGAGGTGACGGCGCGGAGCTTCCAGCGGCGGTCGGGGGCGGACATCTATGCGCTCAGGATCGGCAACGTGATCGAGCCCCACGAGTACGACCGGTTCCCGGGCTTCTTCGATCACCCCGAGGTGCGGCGGCGGAATACCTTCTCCTATATCGATGCGCGGGACCTTGGGCAGATCGTGCATCTGTGCCTGGAGAAGGACGGGCTGGGGTTCCAGGTGTTCAACGCCGGGCAACGACGACTGCACGGCGAAGGTGCCGACGCGGGAGCTGCTGGAGCGGTTCTATCCGGGCGTGCCGGTGACGCGGGAACTGGGGGAGTACGAGGCGCTGTTCTCGAACCGGAAGATCCGGGAGGTGCTGGGGTTCCGCGAGGAGCACAACTGGCGCAAGTATGTGAAGGGGTAGGCCGCTGTCATGGGGCCCTCCGGGGTGCCGGTTCCCGCCAGCTCGCGTGCGAACACATGGCTATACGATTGATTTAAAAGGGTGTAGATCTCCGATTGTCATCGGATTGTAACGGCCACCCCAGAGGGCCGATCGCATCTGGTGAGTGTGGTGGAGCCTTGGCGGCGGGTCCTCCGCCGGGGGCGGCTCCCATGGCGAGCGTGTCGCGTGGGGGAGCGCCGGCCTCGGGGAGCCGCAAGGGCTCCCGCTCGGCCGGCGCTGGACGGTCGGCCGCCTTTGCGGCCTCCCTCCGGCGGAAGCGGACTTCGTCCGCTGAGTCAGGGTTCTCCCCGCCTGTGGGCGGGGCCCCGCGCCTGCTCGATAGGCTTCATGCCAGTATGAATACCGGGAGGGACCTTTCGGTGCCGGGTACGTCGCAACGGGTGGGGAGACGGTGAGGCTGTCTCAGGTGCAGAGGCGCGCCGCGGGTACGACGGTCCCGCACGCGGGCGGCTGACGCGGCGCTTCCGCCAACCGGCGGGGACGGCCGCAAGGCCGGCGCCGGCGGGCGGCAGGGATGGCCGGAGGCGGGCAGACGAGCAGGGCGTGAGCCTGCGGCCTTCGTGCCGTCGGAACGCCAAGTCAGGGACACGACCCTGTTGCCGAGAGCTCTGATCACCCTTCTGGCTGGGGGAAGGAGGCCAGTATGGATGGCGCGACCGTTTTCGATCGATCTTCGCGAGCGTGTGGTTGATGCGGTGGTGCGGGACGGGTCGGTCCTGCCGCCATGCGGCGGCCCGTTGGCGTGGGGGTGAGCACGGCGATCGCCTGGGCGGCGCGGTTCCGGGAGCCCGGCGGGGTGGCGCCCGGGCAGATGGGGGGCCACCGGCCGAAGAAGCCGATCGGCGCCTGGCGGGACTGGCTGCTGGAGCGGTGCCGGGGGCGGGACTTCACCCTGCGCGGGCTGGTGGCGGAGCTCGCCGAGCGCGGGATGCAGGTCGACTACCGCACGGTGTGGGAGTTCGTCGACGCCGAGGGGCTGACGCACAAAAAAAGACGCTGATCGCGGCGGAGCGGGAGCGTCCCGACGTGGCGCGCCGACGGGCGCAGTGGGTGAAGCACCAGGGCAAGGTCGACCCCGCCCGCCTGGTGTTCATCGACGAGACCTGGACCAAGACCAACATGGCGCCGCTGCGCGGCTGGGCGCCGCGCGGCGAGCGGCTGAAGGCCTCGGTGCCGCATGGCCACTGGAAGACCATGACCTTCCTCGCTGCGCTGCGCTGTGACCGCGTCGAGGCCCCCTGGCTCCTCGACGGCCCGATCGACGGCGACAGCTTCCGGCTCTACGTCGAGCGGGTGCTGGTGCCGACGCTGCGGCCCGGCGACATCGTCGTCATGGACAACCTCGGCTCGCACAAGAGCGCCGCCGTCCGGCAGGCCATCCGCGCCGCCGGCGCCCGGCTCTTCTTCCTGCCGAAGTACTCCCCGACCTGAACCCGATCGAGATGCTCTTCTCCAAGCTCAAGCATTGGCTGCGCAAGGCCGCCGCCCGAACCCAGGACGCCGTATGCGATGCCAGGCTAATGACGTCTCTGCAACGAATGTGCAACTATCTGATCGAGGAGGGTCGGCTTCGGCTAGCCGGGCGTCAGCGCGCCGGCGCCCTCGCCGGGGTAGAAGCGGGCGCGCAGCGCGGTCGGCATCGGGTTGGGGTGGAAGAGCGACGACCCGCGGGCCGATGCGCGCGCGGTCTCGGCTGCCCAGGAGCGGACCAGCGCCTCGGCGGCGGCCTTGGTGGCGCCGTAGGCGCCGAAGAACGGCTGGCCGGCGCGGTCGTCGGCGACGTAGACGAAGCGGCCGGCGGGGGCGGCGGCGAGCAGCGGCTGCAGCATGACGATCAGCCGCTCGGTGCCGCGCAGGTTGACCTCGACGCTCGGTGTCGAAGTCCTTGTCGGCGATGATGCGGCGGCGGGGCGAGGGGCGCGGCATGGGCGGCGCAGTGCACCACGAGGTCGAGCCGGCCCCAGCGCTCGTGGATCGCGAGGCAGAGCCGCTGCAGGCCGCCGTCGTCGGTCAGCGAGAGCGGGACCAGCGTCGGCGTCGGGCCGCCGGCGGCCTCGATCGCGTCGGCCAGCTCCTCGAGGCCGCCGACGGTGCGGGCGAGCGCGACCACCTGGTCGCCGCGGGCGCCGAGGCGCGCGGGCGACGGCATAGCCGAGGCCGCGGCTGGCGCCGGTGACCAGCGCCACCGCCGGCGGTCCGGTCGGTCACGCGGTGACCTTGAGCCGGAACCCCTGGCTCGATGCGGTCGGAGGGCCGCACCGGGTAGTCGCCGGAGAAGCAGGCGTCGCAGAACTGCGGCTGGCGGGCGTCGCGGCCGCTCGGGCTCGCTCGCAGGCGCGGTAGAGGCCGTCGAGCGAGACGAAGCTGCAGGCTGTCGACGCCGACGATGCGCGCGCATCTCCTCCTCGGTCATCGTCGGCGGCGAGCAGCTTGTCGCGGTCGGGCGTGTCGACGCCGTAGAAGCAGGGCCAGGCGGTCGGCGGCGAGGCGATGCGGAAATGCACCTCGGCGGCGCCGGCGTCGATCACCATCTCGCGGATCTTGCGGCTGGTGGTGCCGCGCACCACCGAGTCGTCGACCAGCACGACGCGCTTGCCGGCGATCACCGCGCGGTTGACGTTGAGCTTCAGCCGCACGCCCATGTTGCGGATCTGCTCGGTGGGCTCGATGAAGGTGCGGCCCACGTACTGGTTGCGGATGATCCCCATGGCGTAGGGGATGCCGCTTTCCTGGCTGTAGCCGATGGCGGCGGGGGTGCCGCTGTCGGGCACCGGGCAGACGAGATCGGCCTCGACCGGGGCCTCGCGGGCGAGCTCGACGCCGATGCGGCGGCGGGTCTCGTAGACCGACTGGCCGCCGATCACGCTGTCGGGGCGGGAGAAGTAGACCTTCTCGAAGATGCAGAAGCGCGGCTTCAGCGCGCTGGAAGGGGAAGAAGCTCTCCACGCCCTCGGCGGTGCAGATGACCATCTCGCCGGGCTCGACCTCGCGCACGAAGTCGGCGCCGATGATGTCGAGGGCGCAGGTCTCGGAGGAGAGCACCCAGGCGTCGCCGATGCGGCCGAGCATCAGGGGCCGGACGCCGAGGGCGTCGCGCACGCCGATGAGCTTGGAGCGGGTCATCGCGACGATGGAGAAGGCGCCCTCGACGAGGCGCAGCGCGTCCTTCATCCGCTCGGGGATGGTGCTCTGGATCGAGCGCGCCATCAGGTGGATGATGCATTCGGTGTCGGAGCCCGACTGGAAGATCGAGCCGCGCTCGATCAGCTCCTCGCGCAGGCTGAGGGCGTTGGTGAGGTTGCCGTTGTGGGCGATGGCGGCGCCGCCCATGGCGAACTCGGCGAAGAGCGGCTGCACGTCGCGGATCTGGGTGTTGCCCTTGGAGCCGGCGGTGGAATAGCGCACGTGCCCGATGGCGAGGAAACCGGGCAGCGTCTCCATCAGGGCGGGCGAGGTGAAGTTGTCGCGGACGTAGCCGAAGCGGCGGGCGGAGGTGAAGCCGGCCTGCGGTTCGTAGGCGACGATGCCGGCGGCCTCCTGGCCGCGATGCTGCAGCGCGTGCAGGCCGAGGGCCACGAAGTTGGCCGCGTCCTGCACGCCGATGACGCCGAAGACGCCGCACTCCTCGCGCAGCTTGTCGTCGTCGAAAGGATGCGCGGGGAGCGGCATGCTGGTCTTGCGCCTCAACGGTAGCGTTGCGGGCTATATAGAGGCGGCTCCGGGCAATGTCATCAGCGCCTGGTCGGTGTCACGGCCGCAACTTTGCGTCAGGCGCGTGTACTGGCCGGCGATCCACTGCGGCGCGTCCTCGGGCAGCATCGCCTGGATCCGCTGCTCGAGGTCGCCGAAGATGGCGGCGCTGCGGCTCTGGTCGACCTGCTCGATGCCGCCGGCGCCGCCGAAGATCGTCTTGTAGACGACGAGCGCGATCACCACGAGCAGGACGCCGCGGGCGATGCCGAAGAGAAAGCCCAGGCCCTGGTCGACCGGGCCGATGGCGGAGTTCTGCACCGCGCCGGCGAGGAGCGGCGTGACGAGGGAGACGAGGACCAGCGCCACGACGAAGGCGGCGGCGAAGCCCGCGAGGATGCCGAGCTCGCAGTTGGTGCCGAGGAGGTCGCGCAGGACCGGGACCTCGCGCATCAGGGGCTCGAGCATGGGCGCGAAGTAGAAGCCGGCCAGGGCGGCGACGATCCAGCCGACGATCGACAGCGACTCGCGCACGAACCCGCGGGCGTAGGCGAGGACCGCCGAGAGGGCGATGACGGCGAGCACGATGCCGTCGACGAGTGTGAAGCCGTTCATGTCCCCGCCGCTTACCGGTCGATCGTGCCGAAGCACTTGTCCATGAATGCGGCGAGATCCGCAACCGGGTGAATGGCAAGGTCGTTAGCGGCCGGCGCCGGGCCCCCGGCGGGGATGAAGGCGGCGGTGAAGCCGAGCTTCGCCGCCTCGCGCAGGCGGGCGTCGGCCTGGGCGGCCGGGCGGAGCGCGCCGGAGAGGCTGACCTCGCCGAAGACGACGGCGTCGCGGGGCAGGGCGATGTCCTGGCGGGCGGAGACGAGGGCCGCGGCGACGGCGAGGTCGGCGGCGGGCTCGGTGATGCGCAGGCCGCCGGCGACGTTGAGGTAGACGTCCGATGGGCCGAAGCCGATGCCGCAGCGGGACTCGAGGACGGCGAGGACCATGGCGAGGCGGCCCCCGTCCCAGCCGACCACGGTGCGGCGGGCGGAGCCGGGGGCGGCGGGGGCGACGAGCGCCTGGATCTCGACGAGGAGCGGGCGGGTGCCCTCGATGCCGGCGAAGACGGCGGAGCCGGAGGTCTCGGCGTCGCGCTCGGAGAGGAAGAGGGCCGAGGGGTTGGCGACCTCGGCGAGGCCGGTGCCGGTCATCTCGAAGACGCCGATCTCGTCGGCGGGGCCGAAGCGGTTCTTGACCGCGCGCAGGATGCGGAACTGGTGGCCGCGCTCGCCCTCGAAGTAGAGGACGGTGTCGACCATGTGCTCGACCACGCGCGGGCCGGCGATCTGGCCGTCCTTGGTGACGTGGCCGACGAGGACGATCGCCGTGCCGCGGCGCTTGGCGAAGGTGACGAGTTCCTGGGCCGAGGCGCGCACCTGGGAGACCGAGCCGGGGGCGCTGTCGACGTGGTCGGCCCACATGGTCTGGATGGAGTTGATGACGGCCAGCGCCGGGCGCTCGGCCTCGAGGGTGGTCAGGATGTCGCGGAGGTTGGTCTCGGCGGCGAGGCGGAGGGGGGCGTCGGAGAGGCCGAGGCGGGCGGCGCGCATGCGGACCTGGGCGGTGGCCTCCTCGCCGGAGATGTAGACGGCGGAGGCGCCGAGGCGGGCGAAGGCGGCGGCGGCCTGCAGGAGCAGGGTGGACTTGCCGATGCCGGGGTCGCCGCCGACGAGGATGGCCGAGCCGGGGACGATGCCGCCGCCGAGGACCCGGTCGAGCTCGGCGATGCCGGAGAGGGCGCGCGGGAGGGGCGGCTCGGCGTCGGCGAGGTCGCCCAGCGCGATGCGGCGGCCGCGGGCGGGGCCGAGCGAGCGCCCCGAGGGGCCGTCGGCGAGGCCGGCCTCCTCGACGATGGAGTTCCAGGCGCCGCAGGCGTCGCAGCGGCCGGACCATTTGGAATGGGTGGCGCCGCAGGCGGTGCAGGCGAAGGCGGGACGGCGGCTACTCATGGAGGGATACGATCCCGGTGATTGCTCGCGCGCCTCGGGCGGCGGCCATCCCTTTGGAACGGCAAGAAAAATCCGGGCTGGAAGGCGGCTGGAATCCGGCTGGATCCGGCTTGCCACTTCTTTACGGGCTGTTAACGCGCGGTCCCGGGCGTGAGAGCGGAATGGGCGATCTTGCGCACGAAGGTTTGGGCAAGTGCTTGAGAAGTTCTTGGTGCATCTTCATTGAGATCTGCGGAGACCGGGTCACCGGACCGCCGCGATCGGGCCGTCGGCGCGGCCGTGGATGAACTGGTCGAGGTAGGGGTCGGTGGCGGCGTCCATGGCGGCGATGGGGCCCTGCCAGCGGATGACGCCGTCGTGGAGCATGGCGACCTGGTCGGCGACGGTGCGGACGGTGGTCATGTCGTGGGTGATGGTGACGGCGGTGGCGCCCATCTCGGTGACGAGCTCGCGGATCAGCTCGTTGATGACACCGGCGAGGATCGGGTCGAGGCCGGCGGTGGGCTCGTCGAAGAAGATGACCGCCGGGTCGGTGGCGATGGCGCGGGCGAGGCCGACGCGCTTCTGCATGCCGCCGGAAAGCTCGGCCGGGTAGAGGTCGGCGGTCTCGGGGCCGAGGCCGACGCGGGCGGAGCTTGGCGATGGCCAGCTCGCGGGCGTCCTTGCGCGAGAGCGGCTTGCGGGCGTGCATGAGGCGGAAGGCGACGTTCTGCCAGACCGTCAGGCTGTCGAAGAGGGCGCCGCCCTGGAAGAGCATGCCGAAGTGGCGGAGGAATGCGCGGCGGTCGATCTCGGCGATGGGCTTGCCGTCGATCAGGATCTCGGCCGGAGTCGGCTGTGAGGATGCCGAGGATGCATTTCAGCGTCACCGACTTGCCGGTGCCCGAGCCGCCGATGATGACGAGGCTCTCGCCGGGCATGACCTTGAGCGAGACGCCGGCGAGCACGAGCTTGGGGCCGAAGGCCTTCCTGACGTCGAGCAGCTCGATGCGCGGCACGGCAGGGCCGGCGTCGCGCATCAGAAGAAGGCCTCGGTGAGGAGGTAGTTGGCGGCGAGGATCAGGATGGAGGCCGAGACGACGGCGTTGGTGGTCGCTGCGCCGACGCCCTGGGCGCCGCGGCCCGAATGGTAGCCGTGGTAGCAGCCCATCAGCGCCAGGAGGAAGCCGAAGACGGCGGCCTTGGTGAGGCTGGTGGTGACGTCGGCGGCGGTCAGGTAGTCGAGGGTGTTCTTGATGTAGGCGCTGGAGTTGAAGCCGAGCCGGGTGGTGCCGACGAGGTAGCCGCCGAAGATGCCGATGACGTTGCCCGACGGCCACCAGCGCCGGCAGGGCGAGCGTGCCGGCGAGGACGCGGGGGAGCACCAGGTACTTCATCGGGTCGGTGGAGAGCGTGGTCAGCGCGTCGATCTGCTCGGTGACGCGCATGGTGCCGAGTTCGGCGGCGATCGAGGAGGAGACGCGGCCGGCGACCATCAGGCCGCCGAGCACCGGGCCGAGCTCGCGGACGATGCCGATGGCGACGATCGAGGGGACGACGGTGCCGGCGTTGAAGCGGCTGCCGCCGGAGTAGATCTGCAGCGCCAGCGCGGCGCCGGTGAAGAGCGTGGTCAGGCCGACCACCGGGAGCGAGAAGTAGCCGATGCGCAGGAGCTGCTGGCCGAACTGCAGCCGGATAGAAGGGCGGGCGGACGAGCTGGGAGACGGCCTGCGACGGCGAAGATGGTCAGCCGGCCGGTGGCGCCGAGGAGCCCGAGGGTGGACCGGCCGATCGAGGCGAGGAAGGCGTAGGCGAGGCGCAGAAGGATCATGCGGGGTCCGGGGGCTGGGCGGCCCCCTTGTAGACGCGTTCGTAGCGCGCGCCAAGGCTGGTCAGGATCTCGTAGCCGATGGTGCCCGGCGGCCGCGGCGAGGTCGTCGACGGTCTGGTCGGGCGTTGAGGATCTCGAGGTGGTCGGGACACCGCGGAAGGGCGGTGACGTCGACGGTGATGAGGTCCATGGAGACGCGGCCGACGAGCGGGCAGGGCGGCGTCGCCGGCGAAGAGCGACACTTCGCCGCTGGCCGAGCGCGCGCAGGCAGGCCGTCGGCGTAGCCGGCGGCGACGGTGGCGATCGCGGCGCGGGGCGGGCGACGGTCCAGGCGGCGCCGTAGCCGACGGCTTCGCCGGCGGTGACCTCGCGGACCTGGATGACCGGCAGGGCAAGGCTGACGACCGGGCGGGCTGCGGCGAAGGGCGGGCCGCCGTAAAGGCCGATGCCGGGGCGGGTGAGGCCGAAGTGGAAGGCCGGGCCGAGCAGGATGCCGCCGGTGGCGGCGAGGCTGAGGCGCACGCCGGGCAGGCGGGCGGCGCAGGGCGGCGAAGGCCTCGGCCTGGGCGGGGTTCATGCGGGTGGCCGGGGGCGTCGGCGCAGGCGAGGTGGCTGAGGGCGAGCACCGGGGCGAGGCGCGGGGAGGAGGTGCGCGCTACGCGGCGAACTCGGCGGGCTCGAGGCCGAGGCGGTTCATGCCGCTGTCGAGCTGCAGCGCGCAGGGGCGGCCGGGGAGGTCGCGGGCGAAGGCCTGCACCTGCGCGGCGCTGTTGAGGCAGGGGACGAGGTCGAAGTCGCCGCAGAGCGGCGCGTCGCCCGGCATCAGGCCGGCGAAGACGTAGATGGCCGGCGCCGGCCCGAGCGCCTCGCGCAGCGCCGCGCCCTCCTCGGCCAGCGCGACGAAGAAGCTGCGCGCCCCGGCAGCGGCGAGCGCCGGGGCCGACACGGGCGGCGCCGAGGCCGTAGGCGTCGGCCTTGACCACGGCGGCGGTCTCGACCAGCGGCGCGGAGAGCGCGTCGAGCGCGCGCCAGTTGGCGGCGACGGCGTCGAGATCGATGGTCAGGCGGGCGCGGGCGATGGCGGCCTCCCTGGAACGGGCTCACCTTACCGGGCCGCATTCGCACGTCCGGGTCAAGTCCCCCGAGGGCGGGTTTCAACGCTGGCCGCGGACCGTGTATAGGTCGGCGCGGACGCCCGGGCGGCAGCCACCGGGAGGCGCGGATGAACGAGACGGCGGATGAGAACGCTGAGGCGTCGCGCGGCCTCCGAGGCGCTGAGCCACGAGACCATCGAGCGCGGTGCTGGCGGCGGTCGAGGCGGGCGACCACGACGCGCTGGTGGCGCTGCTCGAGCCGCTGCACGAGGCGGACATCGCCGACCTCCTGGAGCAGATCAGCCGCGCCGAGCGCAAGGCGCTGATCACGCTCTGGGGGGTGCAGCTCGACGGCGCGGTGCTGTCCGAGCTCGAGGAGGGCGTGCGCGACGAGATCATCGCCGAGCTGCCCGACCACATCCTGGCGGCGGCGGTGCAGGACCTCGAGACCGACGACGTCGTCTATCTCGCCGAGGACATGGAGGCGCCGCAGCAGGAGCGCATCCTGCGCGCGCTCGACGACGCCGACCGGGCGGCGGTCGAGCAGTCGCTGCAGTACGACGAGTACACCGCCGGCCGGCTGATGCAGCGCGAGGTGGTGGTGGCGCCCGAGCACTGGACGGTGGGCGACGCCATCGACTTCATGCGCGCCGAGGAGTGGCTGCCGGAGAGCTTCTACGACCTCATCATCGTCGACCCGCAGATGCATCCCGGTGGGCATGGTGTCGCTCGGCCGGCTGATGGGCTCGGCGCGGGCGACGCGGCTCAAGGAGCTGATGGACGAGGACTTCCGCACGCTGCGCGTCGACCAGCGGCAGGAGGACGTGGCCTACGTCTTCAACAAGTACCACCTGATCTCGGCGCCGGTGGTGGACGCCGACGGCCGGCTGGTCGGGGTCATCACCATCGACGACGCGATGGAGGCGCTGGAGGAGGAGGCCGAGGAGGACATCCGCCTGCTCGCCGGCGTCGGCGACGAGGAGCTGAGCGACGGGGTCTTCGCAGATCGCGCGCGGGCGGTTCGTCTGGCTGGCGGTGAACCTCTGCGCGGCGATCCTGGCGGCGACGGTGATCTCGCAGTTCACCGACACCATCCGCGCCTTCGTGGCGCTGGCGGTGCTGATGCCGATCGTGGCCTCGATGGGCGGCAACGCCGGCACGCAGGCGCTGACGGTGACGGTGCGGGCGCTCGCGACGCGCAGCCTGGGCGCGGCGAACATGCGGCGCTTCATCCTGCGCGAGGGGCTGGTCGGGGTCTGCAACGGGATCGCCTTCGCGCTGACGATCGGGCTGTCTGAGCGGGCTGTTCTTCCAGGACGCCCGGCTCGGGGTGGTGATCGGCGTGGCGATGATCGGCAACCTGATCGTCGCGGGCTTCGCCGGGGCGCTGGTCCCGATCGCGCTGGAGAAGCTCGGGGCCGACCCGGCGCTGGCCTCGGGGACGTTCGTGACCACGACGACGGATGTGTTCGGGTTCTTCGCGTTCCTCGGGCTGGCGAGCCTGCATGCTGGTCTGAAGCGCGCTCGCACTTGGCGCGATCAGAGGTGCGATCACGGCCTCGGCCTCGTCCTCGAGGTGGCGGCCGGTGGCGACGAAGCCGGTGCGGCGGTAGAAGTCGGCCGGGCCGCCGGGGCCTTCGCTGTAGGAGGTGGCGAAGCGGGTGATGCCGGGGCGGGTGCGGGCGTGCGCGGCGAGGCGGGCGATGGCGGCGGCGCCGAAGCCGCGGCGCTGGCTGGCGTGGTCGATCATGAAGCGCCAGAGCATGATGGTTCGGGTGTCGAGGTCGGGCCAGGGGACGGCGCCGGGGAGCGTCGGGTCGAAGATCATGGCGAAGCCGACGAGGTCGTCGGCATCGGGCGATGGCGCGGAACCAGGCGCCGGGCTCGAAATGCGCCTGGGCGAGGGAGACGGCGTTCGTGGCCACGAACCGGGCCTGCTCGGGGGCGACCGCGAGGCCGAGGACGACGTCGACGGTGGCTTGGGTGATTTCGACGAGCCTGACGTCCTGGGACATGGTTGGGTTCCGTCGTGGGGTCCGGCGGTGCGGTTGCTCATCGTATCGGGGCCTTCACCGGAATGCACGATGCAGAGAGCACGGCCCGGCTCGGCCGGTCCATTTTCGGCAGCGGTTGGCCGTATCGGTGGCGGGCGCGCGGATGAGCGCGAGGCTGAAACTGCCCGCCGACGGGTCGGCGTAGTCCATCGGCACGTCGGCTGTGGCGCAGTCGAAGCGATCTGCGCCGGGCTGGCCTGCGGGGCAAGCGCCCCAAACCAGGCTGGGGACCGGCGGATCCGCTGCCAGCGCGGTTAGCGGCGCCAACGCAGCGGCAAGGGCGGCGACGACGGCGATCGGCCCCATGCGACGACCCTCCCCGGCGAAATCTCGGCGGGGAGGCTAGATCGTGGTGGCCGACGACGCAACGCCGGCGAGGCGTCAGAGGTGGCTGACCTTGCGGTTCTCGCCGAACTCGACCTTGGCGCCGGTGACGGCGGCGAAGAGGAGCTTCGCTCCGGCCACGACGCGGTTCGGACCCTTCCAGAGTTCGGCGTCGTGGGGGTCGACGGCGATCACGCGGATCGCGGGGTCCTCGGCGCTGTCCCACCAGGCTTCGTCGGCGGAGGTCCAGAGCTCGGCGATCTTCGCGCGGTCGTCCGAGACGGTGGCGTCGCCGGTGATGACGACATAGTCGTGTGCGTGGACGTCGGCGAAGGCGAGGGTGACCTTGGGGAACTTCTCGATCTGTTCGTCCTTGGCGCCGTGTACGTCGGTCAGGAAGTAGATGCGGCCCTCGTCGCGGTTCGGGCGGGCGGAGAGCGGGCGAGCGCGCTGGCGGGTGCCGTCCCAGGTCACGAACATGCAGAAGTCTATCGACTTCGCGAGCTTCCAGATGCTGTCGATCGCCTCATCGGCGGAGAGAGTGGTGTCTGTGTCGGCCATCGGGCTGCTCCTGTTCCGTTGCCTCAGGAACGCGGCGGCGGGCGCAGCGGTTCCGCTGGCGCCTGAGGTAAGGAAGCGCCGGATGATCGACGTGAGGACCGCCGTGCGCTCGGCCTCGGGGAGCGAGAGGAGGAAGCCGGTGCGGCCGGTCTGCAGGAGGCCGGCGAGGCCGTGCACGATGGCCCAGGCCGCGGTGGCGTCGGTGAGGGCGGCGGGGTCGGCTTCCGCGTCGGCGATGCCACGGAGTTCGGCGACGTTTTCGAGGAGATGGGCGTAGGCGGCGCGGGAGGCGTCCTGCAGCGCCGGGGCGGCGAAGTCGGGGCGGTCGGAGGCGAACATGAGCCGGAAGAGCGCCGGGTGGGCGGTGGCGAAGGCGATGTAGCCGAGGCCGGCGGCGAGGATGCGGTCGGGCTGGCCGGGGGCGGCAGCCGCCTCGTGGGCGCGCTGGGTGGCGACGAAGCGGAGGAAGCCTTCGGCGGCCAGCGCGGTCAGGATGCCGCGGGCGTCGGCGAAGTGATGCGCCGGGGCGGCATGGCTGACCCCGGCGCGCTTGGCGACGGCGCGGAGCGAGAAGCTCTCGATGCCGCTCTCGGTGAGTTCCGCCTCGGCGGCTTCGAGCAGCGCCGCGCGCAGGTCGCCGTGGTGATAGGGGCGGGGCTTCGCCTGGCCGGAGGCGGGATGGGAGGCGGTCATCGGCTGCAATTAGCGGGCAATCCTGACAGTGTCAAAATATTCTTGACAGCGTCAAGATGGCGGTGCAACTTGCCAGCGTCAAGATGGGGGCGCGACATGTCGAACGATGCGGTGTTCCAGGTGGTCAACATGCTGGCGCTGGCGGGGTGGGTGGCGCTGGCACTCGCCTGGTGGACGCCGGTCTGGGCGGAGCGGATCGCCGGGCTGGCGGTGCCGGTGCTGCTGTCGGTGGCCTATACCGGGCTGGTCCTCGCGTTCTGGTCGCGGGCCCCGGGGGGCTTCGGCTCGCTGCCCGACGTGATGGCGCTCTTCACCATGCCGGAGATCGCGCTGGCGGGGTGGATCCACTACCTGGCCTTCGACCTTCTCGTCGGGGCCTGGGAGGTACGCACGGCGCGGCGCGAGGGGATCGCCTTTCTCCTGGTGCTGCCCTGCCTCGTGCTGACCTTCCTCTTCGGTCCGGCCGGGTTCCTCGCCTTCTCGGCGTTGCGGCTCGCCCGGGCGACGCAACGGGGTTCCATGGAGGTGGGGCGATGAGCGTGGCGGA
Source organism: uncultured Alphaproteobacteria bacterium (assembly GCA_963844375.1). GTDB lineage: Bacteria > Pseudomonadota > Alphaproteobacteria > Rhodobacterales > Rhodobacteraceae > Amaricoccus. The sequence continues at coordinate 17,157 of CAWJOI010000016.1, forward strand.
CTGGCATGGGGCGCATCCGGCCGGGGGCCGGTCGCGCGGGCGGCTCGGTGCGCCGCTGATCGGCGACCCGCTCCTTGCGGCAGCGGCGGCGGTCTTCCTGGCGATGATGCTGCCGACCGCGATGGCGATGCTCGCCGACGGGCGCCAGCACCTCGGGCTCGACATCTGGACCAAGCCGCTCAAGTTCCAGGCGGCGCTGGCGGTCTTCTGCGTCACCATGGCGGTCTATGCCCGCTGGCTGCCCGAGGGGACGACGGCGCGGCGCTGGTACCGGGTCTATGTGCCGACCGTGATCGTCGCCATGGGCGCGGAGATCGTGTGGATCACGGGTGCGGCGGCGCTCGGCACCGTCTCGCACTTCAACACGACGCCGGTGGGCATGGCGCTCTACTCGCTGATGGGCTTCCTGGCCGTCTATTTCACCGCGTCGACGGCGGTCTTCGGTGTGCTGATCGCCCGCAACCGGCGGCCGGGGTTCGATCCGGCTC
>CAWJOI010000017.1:0-150740 GCA_963844375.1 uncultured Alphaproteobacteria bacterium
GGAACTGAGTTGCGCCGAAATGCTTCCCAATTGTTATCGGGGCACCTGGATCAATCCAGCACTGTGGGCGTCAACGATGAATTCAGAGCATTCAAACTGTTATTCCAGAAAGTGAGGATCAAGGCGTGCCCGCTATTCTACTTATCCACAGGCAGATCCCGGAAGCGCACGGCCGCCTGCGCTGCTATAGTAATGGCGCTGCGAGGGTCCATCCACCAGATGTGGTAGACCCTCGCAACTGGCTCCGGCGGTGCCCCGCCTTGCCGATCAGTCGCCTGAACAGTGACAAGCATCGCGCAAAGCGGGGCATACCGTCAACGTCCGCAGCATGCCCGGGCGGGGCTGGCCGAGGAACTGGGCGAGTACCGTGAAGGAAATTCTGGTAAGCGGGTGTTGTCTCCCTCAACTGGACGGGGGCGATCCGCTCACCCGAAGGAACACGCCAGTAGCATCACCGCCTGCACCTCGGGCTGGCGTCAGGCGACGGTGAGGCCGCGGAGGAGATGGCGGATGTCGTGCAGCGGGCGGGTGGATGGCGGCGCCTCCGTCGGCGGTCAGTCGGGGCTGGCGGCGGCGCGGGCGCGCCAGGCGGGGGCGAGGGCGCGGACCAGCGGGTTGGCGGTGACGCCGTGGGCGAAGACGCTGAACAGGACGGTGCAGACGATGGTGGCCTGGATGGTGCCGCCGCCGGGGAGATCGGCGCCGAAGACGATGACGCCGAAGACGATGCTGGCGAGGCCGCGCGGGCCGAACCAGCCGATGAAGAGCCGGTCGGTGGCGGGGACGCGGGTGCCGGCGAGGCTGAGGGCGACCGGGAGCATGCGCACGAGGGTGAGGCTGAGGACGGCGTAGATCATGACGCGCGGGGTGATCAGGGCCCAGGTCTGCCAGACCACTAGGGCGCCGAAGACGAGCCAGGTGAGGAGCGCCAGCGCGTCGCCGACGCTCTCGGCACCGCGGAGCAGGGCGTGGCGGCTCTCGGGCCGGCGGATGCCGAAGACGAGGCCGCCGACGAAGCAGGCGATGAAGCCGCTGCCGCCGAGGTGCTGGGCGAGCGCGAAGCAGGCGATGGCCAGCGCCACGGCGGGAATGCCGGTCCAGGTGGCGCCGACCCAGCCGCGGTGGAAGGCGCGGCGGATGAGGAAGGCAGCGGGGGCGGCCAGCGCCGCGCCGACCAGGAGGCCGATGCCGATCTCCTCGACGACGGTGCCGATGATGTGGACGAAGGGCTGGCGCGTCACCTCGGTGCCGACGGCGACCTCGAGGAGCAGGATGACGAGCGGCACGCAGATGCCGTCGTTGAGGCCGCTCTCGAAGTTCAGCGCCTCGCGGGTGTCGGGGGGCACGCCGGGGTTGGTGACCACGGGCTTGCCGAGGGCGGCGTCGGTCGGGGCGAGGATGGCGGCGATCAGCGCCACCTCGATCAGGGCAAGGCCGGGGAAGAGCGCCCAGGCGGCGAGGAAGCCGAGGATGACGGTGAGCGGCAGGCCGATGAGGAGGAGGCGCCGCGGGAGGAAGCTCGAGTGGCGGATGCGCGCGAAGTCGGCGTTGGCGGCGTCGCAGAACAGCACCACGGCGAGGGTGAGCTCGGCGAGGACGCGCAGGTCCTCTACGGAGAGCTTGAGCGCGAGGACGCCGCTGGCGGGGCCGAGCAGGAGCCCGGCCAGCACGAAGACGATGGGGCCGCTGAGCCGGGAGCGTTCGACGCGGCCGGAGACGAGCGCGTAGAGCAGGGCGAAGACCGCGAGCAGCGCGGCGTTGAGGTACATCTGCGTCCGTCTCGCCGGGGCCGGGCGCGGCCACCGGGCGTGACGCTAGTCGAGGCGGCGGGGGCCGTCGAGGGGGCGTCCGTTCTTAAAAAAACATCGCGGTGCTGTCGATCCGATCGGGGGTCGTGCGTCGTTACGTTTGTGGAGGCCGAGGCGGCCTCCGGAGAGAGGAGAGACGACGATGCGCGTGATGGTGATGGTAAAGGCGACCGAGGACAGCGAGGCGGGGATCATGCCTTCGGTCGAGCTCTGGGAGGCGATGGACCGGTTCAACGAGGCGCTGGCCAGCGCCGGGGTGGTGCTGGCGGGCGACGGGCTGAAGCCGTCCAAGGAGGGCAAGCGTATTGCCTTCGACGGGCCGGCGCGGTCGGTGATAGACGGGCCGTTCGCGGAGACGCGCGAGCTGGTGGCGGGATACTGGATTGGGAGGTGCGCGACATGGCCGAGGCGGTGGAATGGGCGAAGCGCTGCCCGAACCCGATGCCCGGGCCGAGCGAGCTGGAGATCCGCCCGCTGTTCGAGATGGCGGACTTCGCGGGGCTGGCCGACGAGACGCAGGCGACGCTGGAGGGGCGCTGAGGCCTTCCGCCTCGGCGGTTGCCGGGCGGGCGGCCGTCGCCTAAGCCCTGAGGGGTGGCGACGCGCGATATCCACACCGACACGAACCGGGCCATCGAGGCCGTGTTCCGCATCGAGCGGGCGCGGCTGGTGGCGGGCCTGGCGCGGCTGGTGCGCGACGTGGGGCTGGCGGAGGAGCTGGCGCAGGACGCGCTGGTGGCGGCGCTGGCCGACTGGCCGAAGGGCGGCGTACCGGAGCGGCCGGGCGCGTGGCTGATGGCGGCGGGTAAGCGGCGGGCGATCGACGGCTTCCGCCGCGCGCGGGTGCGGGCGCGGAAGCATGCCGAGATCGGGCGGGCGCTGGAGGCGGCGGTGGGGACCGAGGCGGTGGAGGCGGCGCTCGACGACGCGATCGGCGACGAACTGCTGGGGCTGATCTTCGTCGCCTGCCATCCGGTGCTGCCGCCCGACGCGCGGGCGGCGCTGACGCTCAGGCTGATCGGCGGGCTGACCACGGAAGAGATCGCGCGGGCGTACCTCTCGCGGGAGGCGACCATCGCGCAGCGGATCGTGCGGGCGAAGAAGGCGCTGCGCGCGGCGGGGGTCGGGTTCGCGGTGCCGCGGGCGGCGGCGCTGACGGCGCGGCTCGGGTCGGTGTTGGAGGTGGTCTACCTCATCTTCAACGAGGGGTATGCGGCGACGGCGGGGGAGGACCTGGTGCGCCCGGCGCTTTGCGCGGAGGCGCAGCGGCTGGGGCGGGTGCTGGCCGGGCTGATGCCGGACGAGCCGGAGGTTCAGGGGCTCCTGGCGCTGATGGAGCTGCAGGCCTCGCGGCTGGCGGCGCGGATCGGGGCGGACGGCGGCGCGGTGCCGATCACGGCGCAGAACCGGGCGCGGTGGGACCGGATCCTGATCGCGCGCGGGCTGGCGGCGCTGGCGCGGGCAGAGGCGTTGGGAGGGGCGGGTGGACCCTATGCGCTGCAGGCGGCGATCGCGGCCTGCCACGCGCGGGCGCGGCGGGCGGAGGAGACCGACTGGCGGCGGATCGCGGGGCTCTACGACGCGCTGGCGAAGGCCTGGCCCTCGCCGGTGGTGGCGCTGAACCGGGCGGTGGCGCACGCGATGGCGTTCGGGCCGGCGGCGGGGCTGTCGCTGCTCGACGCGATCGACGCGGGGGCGCTCGCCGGGTATGCGCCGCTGCCGGCGGCGCGGGGCGATTTTCTCTATCGAGCGGGGCGGATGGCCGAGGCGCGCGCCGCGTTCGTGGCGGCGGCGGCGCTCACGAGGAACGCGCGGGAGCGGGCGTTCCTGCTGGGCCGTGCCGACGCCTGCGGCGGGACGAGGGCGGCGCTGAGCGCGCCCCGATCCGATGATGTAAGCGAGAGCGGTTAGAACGCTCCCACCAGAACCGAACCGCCCCAGACAATGAGGGCCGCGCCGGCGATCTTGCTCGCGACTACGCCGAAGGGAGTGAGCTTTTCGAGCGCAACGAGGGCAGCGAGACCCACGATCCAGTAAAGGTTCATGATCCCCCCGACAAAGAGCAACGCCATCAGGAACCAGCAGCACCCGAGGCAGTAGGCTCCGTGCTCGAGACCCATCACGAAGGCTCCCCCGGCGCCGGGACGCTTGCGTCGGGTGATGAATTCGGCCGGAGACCGGCACTGGCTGAGGCAGGCCGCCTTCAGCGGCGTGAACTGATAGACGCCCGCCGCGATCAGCAGCAGCGCCCCGGGGACCGTGCCGATCAACGTCATCATCGTGGCGGAGACCAGCCCCGCCGCCTCGAGCGTCCATTGCGACGCCACCGCCACGGCGCTGAAGCCCGCCCAGGCGGCCAGGTAGCCGGCGAGGAAGCTTGCCGATATGACCGGGACGCGACCGGCCTCCGATCCCCGCCGCAGCAGCGCCGAGTGGAGAAGGATGGTCGGGGACACGCTGGGCAGCATCATGGCGGTCATCATCACCCACCACATCAGGAAGACGAGGGCGGCGTAGCCGGGCGTCCACTGCCCGGGGGTCCGCATCCCGGGCATGTCCCGCATGCCGCGCATGGCCGTCATGTCCAGCGCGGTCATGTCCATTCCGGCGCCGAACACCGTGTAGAGACCGGTGAGCGCGAAGAGCACCCCGATCAGCGCGATGAGGACGAACCTGTCCCGGCGGAGCAGGCGTTCCGTGAGGCCGGAGCCTTCCACGGAAACCTCTGGCGTCAGGCCGCCTCGAGAACGCCGTGGTTGGACAGGTGGATCTCGACCATGTGGACGTGGCTGTCCTGGTTGTTGGCGAGATTGATCGCCCCGCTGGTCCTGCTCGTCCCCTTCGCCATCTCCGCGACGCGGAACTCGAACCCGTGGGGCAGGTTGATCCGGGCACGGTGCTCGGCGCCGGTCACCGGGTTCGTGATCGGCGAGGCGTTCGTTTCGAAGACGCCTGGGACGCGGATCCGTCCCCGCCGGGTTTCCATGTCCATCTCGAACTCGATGGGCTTGTAGAGCGTCTCGAGCTTGTTCGGCGACATTGCGGAAAAGACCCACCACATCGTGGCCATTTCCTCGGTATCCTCGCCGGTCATGATCTTGTAGAGGGCGTCACGCTGTTCCGGCGAGGCACGCTCGTCGATGATGAACTGCATGGTGCCGTTTCCCTCGTGAATCGGTCCCGGCCAGCGCACTACGAGGGCGGCTTTCGTGCCGCTCAGGTCGACATCTCCATAGTGTCCTGAGTTCGAACTCGAAGGCGGCGACGGCTTCGCAGTTCCCGCGCGTCGGCAGTGCCATGAACTGGCATGGACAGCCGGTCGCGCAGTTGCAGTTGGCCAGCTCTCTTCCATGAACCTCCCACGGTGTCATCGAAGCCAACCTCCTGTTGCTGATCATGCACCTCACGATAGCACCGATTGCGCTCATGCGCGACCAGCAAGGCCCGCAGACTGGCGCTGAGCGGTATCTCAGATGGAGAAGGACGTGCCGCAGCCGCAGGAGGCGGTGGCGTTGGGGTTCTTGACCACGAAGCGGGCGCCGATGAGTTCGTCGGAGAAGTCGATCTCGGCGTTGGCGAGGAAGGGGAGGGAGACCGGGTCGATCAGGACGCGCGCGCCGTCCTTTTCGAGGACGAGGTCGTCGGCGGCCGGCTCGTCGAGCTTGATGTCGTACTGGAAGCCGGAGCAGCCGCCGCCCTCCACGGCGACGCGCAGCGCCTTCGGGGCCGCGCCGATCTCGGCGAGGCGGGCGAAGGCGCGGTCGGTGACGCGCGGCGGAATGGCGAGCTGCATCTTTTGACCCATGAGCGGATGCGTTAAGCGGAAGGTAGGCGTGCAGGCGCCGCGAGACAAGTGCGCGCCCGGAAGGACCGAGATGACCGCTGCCTTTGCCACCCTGCCCGAGATGAGCCGCGGCCGGCGCTTCCCGGAGGGGGAGTCGGTGCATCGCTCGCCGTTCCAGCGCGACCGCGACCGGATCATCCATTCCTCGGCGTTCCGGCGGCTGAAGCACAAGACGCAGGTCTTCGTCGAGCACGAGGGCGACTACTACCGCACGCGGCTGACGCATTCGGTCGAGGTGGCGCAGGTGGCGCGCACGGTGGCGCGGGTGCTGGGGCTCAACGAGGAGCTGGCCGAGGCGGTGGCGCTGGCGCACGACCTCGGGCATCCGCCGTTCGGCCATACCGGCGAGGACGCGCTGAAGGCGCTGATGGCGCCGCACGGCGGGTTCGACCACAACGCGCAGGCGATCAAGATCGTGACGCGGCTGGAGGCGCACTACGCCGAGTTCGACGGGCTGAACCTGACCTGGGAGACGCTGGAGGGGATCGCCAAGCACAACGGGCCGGTGACGGGGGACGTGCCGTTCGCGCTGGCGGAGTACGACGCGGTGCACGACCTCGAGCTCGGGACGCACGCCAGCGCCGAGGCGCAGGTGGCGGCGATCTCGGACGACATCGCCTACAACAACCACGACCTGGCGGACGGGCTGCGGGCCGGGCTGTTCACGCTGGAGGACCTGCGGACGCTGCCGCTGATCGGGCCGTGCGTGGCGGCGGTGGATGCGCGCTGGCCGGGGCTGGCGCCGGCGCGGCGCGAGCACGAGGCGCTGCGGCGGTTCTTCGGGCTCCTGGTCGAGGACGTGCTGGCGACCAGCCGGGCGCCTGATCGCGGCGGCGGCGCCGCGAGAGTGTCGAGGACATCCGCCGGCTGGGCCGGCCGGTGATCCGCTTCTCGGACGCGACCTTCGCCGAGCTGAAGCAGATCCGCGCGTTCCTCTACGTGCGGATGTACCGGCACTGGGCGGTGCAGCGGATGCGGCGCAAGGCGCGGCTGGTGGTGGAGGAGCTGTTCACGACCTTCGCCGAGGCGCCGGAGCTGATGCCGCCGGAGTGGAACGCCTGCGCCGCGCTCGACGCCGACCGGCGCGGGCGCGGGTGGTGGCGGACTACATCGCCGGGATGACCGACCGGTTCGCGCTGCAGGAGCACCGGAAGCTGACCGATCCGATGGTGAAGGGGTAACGCCGACGCCCGGGCGTCAGGCGCAGACCGGCGCGGTGCGGGCGACGAGCGTCTCGGCGGTCCTGAGCGCGGCCGAGGTCATGATGTCGAGGTTGCCGGCGTGGGCCGGCAGGTGGTGCCCGGCGCCGCGGACCTCGAGCAGGATGGTGACCGCGAGGCCGGTGGAGGGTGAAGGTCTCGCCAGGCGCCGTTCCCCGGCCGACCGGCTCGATCGACACCTCGCCTTCGAGGCGGTATCCGGGCACGTACGACTGCACCGCCGCGAGCATGTGCGCGATGCTGCCGCGGATCGCCGCCGGGTCGGCATCCTGGCAGAGGCAGACGATCCGGTCTTGCATGGCCGTGGGCGGCTCCGTGGCGTCGAGGACGATGGCGGCGGTGCCGCGCCGCGCGCCGCCGATCCGCTCGATCGCCTGCGCCGTGGTCGAGACGAAGGCGTCGATGTTGGCGAGGGTGCCGGGACCTGCGGTGCTCGCGGCGATGCGGGCGACGAGGTCTCCCCGGAGCACCGGCGTCACCCGCGCGAGCGCCGCGATCATCGGGATCGCAGCCTGTCCGCCGCAGGTGACCATGTTGATGTTGGGGGCGTCGAGATGCTCGGCAAGGTTCACGGTCGGGACGCAGAACGGGCCGATGGCGGCCGGGGTGAGGTCGATCACCCGCTTGCCGTCGGCGATCAGGGCCTCGGAATGCCGGCGATGGGCGCCGGCCGAGGTGGCGTCGAAGACGATCCGGATATCACCGTAGCCCGGAAGCGCGCGCAGACCGGCGAGGCCGTCGTGGGTGGTGGCGAGACCCATGCATCGCGCCCGCGTCAGCCCCGCGCTCCCGGGAGTCCGGCCGGCCATGGCCGCGCAGTGCAGGTGCGGCGAGAGCCGCTGGATCTTGAGCATCAGGTCGATGCCGATGTTGCCCGGGCCGATGATGGCCGTCCCGACCTTGCGCATGTGTCGCCATCCCCTGGTGAGGCCGGACGGTATTGGTCAGCAAGCGAAGGTTGTGCCGCGAAAGAATCAAACCGTATAATGCAGGTATAGTATCAGTATTCGTGCGAACGGACAACACGTCACCCGAGCGCATGACAACCGCGTTCCCGTGGTGCATTCGGATGACAGACTGGCCGGAGCATCTGTGGCACAATCCGGGGAGCGCTCGCGAAAACGGAAAGATGGCAATGCTCGACGGCGGCGAGAGTGACCGGCAGGCGATCCTGCGCCTGATCGAGGACGAAACGGCGGCCTTCTGGAACAAGGACTGGGAGGCGTTCGAGAAGTGCTGGGTGCATGAGCCGTATCTGCGGCGGGTGGGCTGGTGGTCGCTCGGCGGGGTCACCTACCGCGAGGGCTGGGAGGAGTTCGCCCGGCTGGTGCAGGCCAGGTTCCGGGACAACCCGGAGCCGAACCGGTCGGCGGGCGAGGTGCGGCGGGAGAACTTCAACATCCGCGTCGGCACCGACATGGCCTGGGTGACCTACGACCAGTACGCGCCGGACACCGGCGAGGCCGAGATGGACATGCCGGGGCTGTCGCGCGAGACGCGCTTCCTGGAGAAGCACGACGGCGCGTGGCGGTTCGCCTACAGCTGCTACCTGTTCCGATCGGTGCACCAGGAGAGTGCGCCCCTGCTGCAGGTGGACAAGGCCGGCGTGGTGGTGTGGCGCAATGCGGGCGCGGTCCGCGAGCTCGCCCGCGGCTGCGGCCTGGAGCTGCGCGCGCGGCGGCTGCACGCGACCCGCCGCGAGGACGATGCGCGCCTGCAGGGCGCGCTTCGGTGGGCGGCCTCGCTGGCCGAGGGTCTGGAGTTCGCGCCGCGGGCTGGTGCCGATCGTGCTGCAGGCCGACGCGGACGCGGTGGCCAACGTCTGCTGGGTCACCGCCGACAGCGGGCTGGTCTTCGTCGCCATCAACGACGCGGCGCTGGCCGGGGAGCGCCTGGAAGCGGCCGCGCTGGCCTACGGGCTGTCGGCGGCGCAGATGCGGCTCGCCGAGCGGATCGTCGCCGGCGAGGAGCTGCCGGCGGCGGCGCGGACGCTCGGGGTCAGCGTCAACACCGTCCGCACCCAACTGCAGCGCATCTTCGACAAGATCGGCGTGCGCAGCCAGTCGGCGCTGGTGCGGGTGCTGCTGAGCATCGCCTCGCCTGCGGTGTGAGGCTGGTGTCGGGGCCGGCGATCGGCGCACGGCTTGCCAGCCGAGGCGGCGCCGGGCTATGTGGCGGCGCGGGCGATTAGCTCAGTTGGTAGAGCGCCTCGTTTACACCGAGGATGTCGGCGGTTCGAGTCCGTCATCGCCCACCACTACTCGCGCTTGGTGCCGCCCATGCGGGAGAAGGCGTCGAACATCTGCTCGAAGCTCTTGAGGTTGGTGGGGAGCCAGGTGCGGAGCATCTCGGCGGGCTCCATCGCCTTGAGGCTGGCCGACATGCGCTCCTGCAGGTCGGCCATGAGCTGGTCCTGCATCGGCTTGACGTCGGGCAGGCCGAGGAAGGCGCGGGCTTCCTCGGGGGTGCAGTCGACCTCGATGGTGATCTTCACCGGCGCGCCTCAGAACAGGTAGCTGACGCCGAAGAGCGGGCCCTGGATGTCGATGTCGAGGGCTGGCGCGGTCGGTGACCTTCTTCTGGATCGAGACGTAGCGGTAGCCGAGCGTGCCGGCCCAGTGGTCGCTGAAGGCGTAGTTGGCGCCGCCGTAGACCTCCCAGCTGGTGTCGTTGCTGCCGTCGAAGCCGCCGTAGTCGGCGAAGCCGTGCAGCGACCAGCGGTCGTTGAGGGTCACGCCGCCGCGGAGGCCGATGATGGCGTCGGTCCAGTCCAGGCTCTCGCTGAAGGAGGCGCTGCGCCGAGATTGGCGGTGCCGAGCTTGAACTCGATGGTGGTGTCGAAGTAGCGCGCGCCGCCGTAGACGTCGACGTAGCCCTTGGGGTCTTCGTAGAACGCGGTAGGAGAGGGCGGCGGTGTAGAAGCCGAGCTTGGTCTCGGTCTCGGTTGACGACGCGCTCCTGCACCCAGGTGCCGTCGGTGCCGAGCTTGGCGTAGACGGCGTCGAGCAGGATGCCGAACTTGTCCTTCTGGAACTGCGCCGAGCCCATGAAGGCCATGTCGAGGGCCGAGAGGACGTCCGAGTTGTCGAGGTCGACGATGGGCTGAGCCGTCGGGGCCTTCCTGGGAGCCGTTGATAGCCGGGATCCAGGCGTAGATCGTGGCCTGGCCGGACCAGCCCTGGGTCCAGTCGGCGGACCGGGGCCGGCGCCGGGGCGACGACGACCGGGGCGGGGGCCGTCGCGGCCACGGGGGCGGTCTGGGCGGAGGCGGCTCCGGCGGCGAGCAAAGGCCGATAGCCGCGCCAGTGAGAAGTGTCGCTCGCATGTCCTTGTCTCCTCGCGGATGCTTGCCGCGCAATGGTCGTTGTCGACCTACCCTTGTCAATAGTCCGTGGGGGCGCCGCCTTCGCGCTTGCGGCGGGCGACGAAGGCGGCGAGCTCGTCGCGGATGGCCTCGTCCATGGGCGGCGGCTCGTATTCGGCGAGGATCGCCTTCCAGATGCGGTTGGCGCGCTGCTCGGTGGTGGGGGAGCCGGCTTCCTGCCAGGCCTCGTAGTTGCGCCAGTCGCTGAGGAAAGGGGCGTAGAAGGCTGAGGTGTAACGGCTTTGCGTGTGGTCGGCGCCGAAGAAGTGGCCGTGCGGGCCGACGGCGGCGATGGCGTCGACGGCGAGGGCTTCCGGGGAGGTGTCGGTGAGGGCTGGGCTCGAAGTAGCGCTGGATCTGCTGCAGGACCTCGCAGTCCATGACGAACTTCTCGTAGGAGGCGATGAGGCCGCCTTCGAGCCAGCCGGCGGCGTGGTAGACGAGGTTGACGCCGGACTGCACGGCGGACCAGAGCGAGTTGAGGCTTTCCCACATCGCCTGGCCGTCCGGCGCGTTGGAGGCGCAGGCGTTGGAGGCGCGCAGCGGGCAGGCCGTAGAAGCGGGCCATCTGGCCGGTCATCTGCGTGGCGCGCATGTATTCGGGCGTGCCGAAGGCGGGGGCGCCGGACTTCATGTCGACGTTGGAGGTGAAGGTGCCGATCATGCAGGCGACGCCGGGGTTGATGACCTGCAGGAGGGCGATGGCGGCCAGCGCCTCGGCGATGGAGAGGACGACGGCGCCGGCCATGGTGACCGGGGCCATGGCGCCGGCCAGCGTGAAGGGGGTGACGATGACCGGCTGGCCGCGGCGGGCGAAGCGCATGGCGCCGTCGAGCATGGGGGTGTCGTGCTTGAGCGGCGAGGAGGAGTTGATGTTGGTGAAGAGGCGGGGCTGGGACTTTCGAATTCGGCCTGGGCGAGGCCGGAGGCGATGCGGGCCATCTCGATCACGTCCTCGACGCGCTCGGCGCCGAGGCTGTAGGCGTGCACGACCTTGTCGGTGAGGGTGAGCTTTTCGAAGAGGCAGTCGAGGTGGCGGACCGAGGCGTGGACGTCGACGGGTTCCACCGGGTAGCCGCCGGCGACGTGGATGCAGTTGAAGTACTGCGTCAGCCGCATGAAGTTGCGGAAGTCGTCCATGTTGCCGACGCGGCGGCCGCGGTCGAGGTCCATGGCGTTCGGCGGCGAGGAGACGTTCACGAAGCACATGTGGCCGCCGCCCATGGTGACGCGGCGGGCGGGGTTGCGCGGGGTGATGTCGAACCGGCGCGGGGCCTTTGCCACCTGCTCCATGACGAAGGCGCGGTCCATGAAGACGGTCACGCCGTCGACGCGGCAGCCGGCGGCGGCGAGGATCGCGCGCGCCTCGGGGTGGAGGAAGTCGATGCCGGTCTCTTCCAGCACGCGCATGGCGGCGTCGTGGATGGCGGCGACGCCCTCGGGCGGCAGCGGCTCGGTGGGGCGGTCGGGGTTGAGCGGGATGCGCCAGGGCATCTGCGCGATGGCGTGGCCGGCGCCTTCCCGGGCATGACCGGCGTGGCCGCCGCCGCGGCCTCTCCTGCGCTCCGACATGGCTGCCCGTCCTCCCGCTCGCGCAACCATGCATAGCGCGGGGGCGTAGGGAAGGGAACGACGGAGGACGCGATGGTCTACGAGGGCGGGTGCCGGTGCGGGGCGGTGCGCTACCGGGTGGAGGGCGAGCCGGAGGTGGTGGGACTGTGCCACTGTGCGGACTGCCGCAAGGAGACGGGCGGGCTCTATCTCGCCTATGCGGACTGGCCGATCGGGCGGTTCTCGGTGGAGGGGCGCTACGAGACCTGGGGCGGGCGGAGCTTCTGCCCGGTGTGCGGGTCGCGGCTTTTTCATCTGAGCGAGACGGAGGCGGAGATCCTGATCGGCTCGCTCGACACGGCGCCCGCGGGGTTGACTCCGTCGCGCGAGATCTGGGTGCGGCGGCGGGAACCCTGGCTGGCGGCGGTGGCGGGGGCGGAGCAGTTTCGCGAGGATGGCAATTGATACGATCTCCGGTTGATTTGCCTCGCGCGCCTCGGGCGGCGGCCATCCCTCTGGAACGGCGAGAAGAAATCGGGCTGGAAGGCGGCTGGAATCCGGCTGGAATCCGGCTTGCCACTTCTTTACGGGCTGTTAACGCGAGGTGATCACACGGAGGCCGTATGAGGCACGTCCTCCGGCCATTGGCTGCACGACCTGCGGGATGGTAGGATCCTTGCGACTGGTCCGGAACCTGGAGGCCGACGCGCCATGAAACGTAAGCACCCGAGCGCCGACCCTCATGGAGCGAAGCTCGGGGCCGGGGCCCTCGGGGCGGCGGCCCTGGGGACGAGCGCCATCGGGTCGGCCGCGATCGGTGCGCTGGCGCTGGGGGCCATTGCGCTCGGTGCGGTCGCGATCGGGCGGCTGATGGTGCGCCGGGCGCGGATCGCAGCCTGGTGATCGACGAGCTGGTGATCGGCAGACTGCGGGTTCTCGATCCGGGATGGCCGGGGCTGCCGGCCCACGAGCCTGAACTCGCGCGCCGTCACGGAAATCGTCAAGGTCGGCGACTGAGATCCCCAGCCAGTCGGGCAGGGCGCTGATGTCGGCGAGGACGACGTCGGCGTGCGGCTCGAGGTCGGCGCGGGTGGCGAGGCCGGTGAGGACGGCGATGGTGGTCATGCCGGCGGCGCGGCCGCTGTCGAGGTCGTGCGTGCTGTCGCCGATCATGGCGCAGGCGGCGGGCGGGATGCCGGTGAGGGCGCAGAAGGCGGTGAGCATCCCGGCCTCGGGCTTGGCGCCGTGGCCGCTGTCGTAGCCGGCGACGAAGGCGAAGCGGTCGAGGATGCCGGCGCTTTTCGAGGTGCGCCCGGGCCGGGGCCTCGCTGTCGTTGGTGGCGAGGCCGAGCGTCATGCCGGCGGCGATCAGCCGGTCGAGGAGGGGCGCCAGCGGCGCGACGTCGATCTGCTGCGTGGCGGCGGTGGTGGAGAGGATCATCCGGCGCACCGCCGTGTCCTCGTGCTCGGGCAGCACCTCGCGGATGGCGTCGATGATCACCTCCATGGTGCCGGCGATCATCGGGCTGGTCTTGGCGAAGCGGCGGGCGTCGAGGTCGAAGTCGAGCCGCTCGCGCCAGGCGGGCGACCTGGGCGGGGTCGGGGCCGCAGAGGTCGCGGATCAGGCCGTCGCACCAGACCGACCAGGTGGCGTGGAAGTCGAAGAGCGTGCCGTCCTTGTCGAAGACGAGGCCGCGGATCGGTTGCTGCACCGGCTTCTCCTGCTCGGATGACGCCGCCTTCTAGCGGCGGGGCGGGTTGATTGTAAACGGGTGCGATTCCCGCGGCGGGTGGGACCGCGGGGCGCGGATCACGTCCAGTTGTGCTCCATGCCTCCCGGCAGCGCGGCGCGCGCCCGGGCGGGGGCGGCGGGGGAGATGCCGGATGCGGAGGCGAAGTCCAGGAGCATGGAGTCGGCACCCGAGCAGGAATTCCAGAACGAAACCAAGGAATTCCGGGTCGGCCGCCCGGCTGCGCAGGTCCTCGGGGGCGAGGCCGCTGGCGGCGAGGAAGCCCGCCAGTGCCTCGGGCTGGCCGGCGAGCCAGATCAGCGCGTCCTGTCCGATCGAGACTGCCTCGTCCGCGGTCATTCCGGGGCCTCCGAAACCATTCGTTAACACAATTCGGCCATGGTCGCCGCGAGGTTAGCAGCGGAAACAACACTCCAAAGGGAGAGTCCCTCATGTCGGGTCGAGTGCTGGTTGTGGACGACGTTGCAACCAACCGGCTCCTGCTGCGCGCCAAGCTGTCATCGGCCTATTACGATGTGGTTGTCGCCGAGAACGGCACCCAGGCGCTGGAGATGGCGCGCCGGGAGCAGCCCGACATGGTGATGCTGGACGTGATGATGCCGGACATGGACGGATTCGCCGTCTGCGCGGCGCTCAAGGCATCGAGCGAGACCTCGCATATTCCGGTGATCATGGTGACGGCGCTCGACACGCCCGAGGAGCGGATCCGCGGGCTGGAGGCGGGGGCGGACGACTTCCTGTCGAAGCCGTTCAACGACCTGGCGCTGTTCGCCCGCGTCCGCAACCTGATGCGGATGAAGATGATGTTCGACGAGCTGCGGCTGCGCGACATGACCTCGCGCGAGCTCGGGCATCGTCGATCTCGTGTCCGAGCCCGAAGTGGAGATCGAGGCGGGCGGGCCGATCCTGCTGGCGCCGCCGAGCGACGCGCAGGGGCAGGACTGGGCGGCGCAGCTCCGCGACCGGCTGGACATCCCGACCATCGTCACCCATTCCGAGCGCGAGGCGCTGAACCTGGCGCGGCATGGAGCTGCCCGACTGCTTCGTGGTGCACCAGTCGCTGGCCGAGGGCGGCGACGGGCTGCGGCTGGTCTCGGCGCTGCGCTCGCGGCCGGAGACGCGGCAGGCGGCGGTGATCCTGGTGGTGGAGAACGGCGACGTGCAGACGGCGGCCAAGGGGCTGGACCTCGGGGCGTCGGACTATATCGAGGCGCCGTTCGACGTGAGCGAGCTGATCGCGCGCATCCGCTCGCAGCTGCGGCGGAAGCGGTATTCCGACCGGCTGCGCACCAACCTGCGGAACGGGCTGAAGCTCGCGGTGATCGACCCGCTGACGGGGATCTACAACCGCCGCTACGCCAGCCAGCACATGATCCGGGTGATGGAGCGGGCGCAGGAGACCGACGGGGTCTTCGCGGTGATGATGATCGACCTCGACAAGTTCAAGTCGATCAACGACCGCTTCGGCCACGACGCCGGCGACGCGGTGCTGCGCGAGTTCTCGCGGCGGCTGCAGGAGAATATCCGCGGCGTGGATCTGGTGGCGCGGTTCGGCGGCGAGGAGTTCTTCGTCGCGATGCCGGACGTCGACCAGCGCGCCGCCGCCCATGCCGCGGAGCGCATCCGCCGCGCCATCGAGGACGCGCCGGTGCCGCTGCCGGACGGCGGCGAGGTGAAGGTGACGGTCTCGATCGGCGTGGCCATCGCCACGGCGGCCGACACCGACGCCGAGGCGATCATCAAGCGGGCCGACTGCGCGCTCTATACTTCGAAGGAAAGCGGCCGCAACCGGGTGAGCTTCGCCCAGGCGGCGTAGCTGACGTGCTGTAGATTTCCTACTTCCGGCGCGATGGAGGTCCGTGCGGCGCATCGCGCAGCGCTTCGGCGTAGGCGGTGCGCTCGGCCGGGGACATCCGCGTGATCTGCGCCACCAGCATCTCCGCGCCGCGGGTCGCCAACTCGTCGGAGACCCGGGTCTCGCTGCGTGAGGATCTCGCCGACGGCGGCGGGATCGAACGGCTCCGCTGTCAGCGCCGCCGCCATCGCCTCCTGCTGGGCGCGCAGCGCCTCGCGCGGCCCGGCCCAGTTCGGGCGGCTCTCGCGGAGCGCGCGGCCGAGGTCGCGGCGGTAGGGCTCGGGCAGGGCGCGGGCATAGTGCCAGAGCCCCGGCATCGGCGGCGGCGGCGGTCCGCGGAAGACGGCGCCGGCGAGGAGCCCGACGAAGACGAGGTTGAGCCCGAGCGAGGCGAGGAGCGCCCATTTCAGCCGCGGCCGGCCGGGGGAAGCGGATGTCTGCCATGGCTACTGCTCCAGCGAGGCGTAGTCGAAGAAGGCGTCGACCCCGTCGGCCGCGCTCTCGCTCGCCGTGCCGGCGATGACGGTGGCGCCGTCGACGGTGAGATTGCCGGCGATGCCGAGCCAGAAGCCCAGCGCGGCGCAGGCGCCGAGCGCCGCGAGGGCGCGCCAGCCGCCGAGCGGCTCGAAGAGCGACGCGGGACGCCAGCGGGCGCGGCGGGGGGCCGGCGCTGGCGCGGCGCGGCGCGACGCGTGGACCTCGGCCGCATCGGCGAGGATGGCCGACAGGAGCGCGGTGCGCGGGTGCTGCGTCCTCGGCGCGGGCGGCGGCGAAGAACGCTTCGAGCGCGGCTTCGTCCGCATCGCGGTGCGTGTGCATGTCGTGGTCCTCCTTTCCGCTCCTAGCCATCGGTGAAGCCCAGTTCGGCCTTGCGCGGGGCGAGCCGCGCGGCGAGGTCGCGCCGCGCCCGGGCCAGCAGGCTCTCCACCGCCTCGACGCTGGCGTCGAGGATGGCGGCGATCTCGGGGTTGGGCCGGTCCTCGAAGTGGCGGAGCACGATGGCGAGGCGCTGGCGGTCGGGCAGGGCCGCCAGCGCCTGCCGCAGTGCGGCGGCCCGGTCGCGCGCCTGCAGGCGGCAGCTCCGGGCCGGGTGTCTCGTCGGCGAGCTCGGGCACCGCGTCGCCGCCGAGCTCGCGGCGGCGGCGCAGGCGGTCGATGCAGAGGTTGCTCGCCACCCGGTAGAGCCAGGTGGAGAGCGCCGCGCGGTCGGCCTGCCAGTCGGGCGCGATCTTCCAGAGCCTCAGCATCGCCTCCTGCGTCACGTCCTCGGCCTCCGTCACCTCGCCGAGCATCCGCCGCGCCAGCGCGAAGACGCGCGGCGCGTGCCGCGCGGTCAGCGTGCGCGCGGCGGCCTGGTCCCCGTCGGCGTAGCGGCGCGAGCAGGGCGGCGTCGGAAAGCTCCGCCTCGGCGTCGGGGCTGGTCCTCATCGCTGCGACTATGGCCCTTCCTCGCGCCGCCGTCTCCTGTGGAAAGAGCGGCGCGAGCCCGTAAGCATGGGCGCGCGCCGCTGCCGTCATCCGCGGTCCTGCGGCGGTTCGCGGCGCGTCGGGCCGGGGGCCGTCCCAGTCCGCCTGGCCGTGCCCTTGCCGTGGTGGCGGCCGTGGCGCTCGCCCTGCCGCCGCGGCGCGCCTCGCGCATGGCGTCGGCCTCGGCCTGCGAGATCGCGGCGTCGCGGTCGGTGTCGGCGAAGGCGAGGAGGAAGTTCACCCGCTGCCCGGCCACGTCGGCGATGGCGACCTGGCCGGTCTCGGTGGCGCCCATCATCGCGAGCAGCCGGTCGGCGAAGGCCTCGGCCGGGTCGGGGGCGAAGAGGTTCGAAGAGCCCGCCGTGCGGCCCCGGCATCGCGGCGACGATCTCGGCGCGGTCCAGCGTGCCGTCGCCGTTGGCGTCGGCGCGGGCAAGCCGCTCGCTGGCGCGGGCGACCAGCTCGGCGCGGCTGAGCGAGCCGTTGCCGTCGGTGTCGATGGCGGCGAAAGTCGAGGCCGCCGCGCGTGGCCGATCATCGGGCCCGCGGGCGGTCCGTCGGGCGGACCGGCCTGGGCGGCGGCCATGCCGGCGGCGGCGATGCCGCCGAGCAGGGCGCGCGGCGGCGGTGAACCGGGCGATGCGTGTCATCTGGCTTCCTCTCTTGCCTGGTGAAGGTGAAACGCGCCGGGCGGCGCGCCTCCGTCGCGGCGGCGCTCACGGAACCGCGAGCCTCCCGTCTCTGGCTGTTTCCGCGCGTCGGGCGTAGAGTCGCGGCATGATCGAAGGGAATCGCGATGCCTGCCGCTGGAGGCGCCGCGCGACACGCGCATCGGCGCTGCTGGCGCGGCTGGCGGCGGCGGTGCCCGGCCTGCGGCGAGGCGCCGATGATGGACGGCTACCTGCAGGTGCGGCGCGCCTGCCCGGCCTGCGGCACCGAGCTTTACCACCACCGCGCCGACGACGGACCGGCCTGGGCGACGATCCTGATCACCGGCCACATCATGGCGCCGCTGATGCTCGCGGTCTTCCTCGCCTGCCACCCGGAGGGCTGGATGATGGCGATCGGCTTCTCGGTGGTCTTCGTGGCGCTGTCGCTCTGGCTGCTGCCGCGGCTGAAGGGCATGTTCGTCGGGCTGCAATGGGCCAAGCGGATGCACGGCTTCGGCGGCGGCGCGAGCGGTGTTGCCGCCAGCGTCTGACGCGGGCCCGGCGGGCCGCCGGTCCGCGACGCCGCCACCGTGATCCTGGTGCGCCGCGATCGCGGAGGGGCCGCAGGTCCTGATGGGCCAGCGCGGCGGCGGCGCTGCCTTCATGCCGGACAAGTTCGTCTTCCCCGGCGGCGCGGTCGATCCCGAGGACGACCTGCTTCCCGGCGAGCCGGCGCTCGACGCCGCTGACCGCGCGGCGCCTGGCGCTCGAGGCGCCGGCCGGAGCTGGTGCGCAGCCTGCCGCGGGCGGCGGTGCGCGAGCTCTGGGAGGAGACCGGGCTGATGCTCGGCCTGCCCGACGCCGGGGCGGCGGCCTCGCGGTGCCGGCGTCCTGGCAGGGGTTCTATGCCGCGGGGCTGGTGCCCGAACGGCGCGGCGCTGCGCTTCGTCTTTCGCGCCATCACGCCGCCGGGCCGGCCGCGGCGGTTCGACGCGCGCTTCTTCCTGGCCGAGGCGACGGCCATCGCCGGCTGACGATCTCGAGGCCTCGGGGGAGGAGCTCGCGCACCTGCAGTGGCTGGATCTCGCCGGCCGCGCGCGCGCTGCCGCTGCCGTTCATCACCGAGGTGGTGCTGTCGGAGGTCGAGGCGCTCCTGGCCGATCCCGACCCGGCGCGGCCGGTGCCCTTCTTCCACCAGACGCCGGAAGGGCCGCGCTTCCGCCTGCTCTGACCCTTGACAGGGAGGGCAAAGGGGTAGAAGGGCGCTCTGGATTTTCCGGCCCTCGGGCGGGTCGGCGGGGCGCATGGCGGACGACCGCCAAGAAGGACTGGACGATGGCGAAGCCGACGACGATCAAGATCCGGCTGAATTCGACGGCCGACACCGGGCACTTCTACGTGACCAAGAAGAACTCGCGCACGATGACCGAGAAGATGTCGGTGCGGAAGTACGACCCCGTCGCGCGCAAGCACGTCGAGTACAAGGAAGGCAAGATCAAGTGATCTCCGCCTGACCGCGGGCCGGCCGGAACCCTGCGCTTGCCGGCGGGGCTTTTTCTTTTGAGGCACCGTGCCGACGGACGGCTCGGTGCGCCCGGCGCGCTACTCGTCCGCCGAGCAGGATATTCCACCAGCATCGTCTGCTGCAGCGGGAAGAAGTTGTCGTCGGAGATCAGCGTGACGCGGGTCATCCCCGCGCCGTCGCGCCAGACGGAGATGCCCTCCATATTGTCGAGCTCACCGAAGGGCGGTCTCGAGCAGCGTCACCTCGTTCCGAGGCGGTGCGGGCCGATCGTGAAGCGGCGGACCCGGGTGGCGAAGCCGGTGAGCCAGCCGAAGTCGCGCTCCAGCACGTAGAGCTTGCCGTCCGGGCCGATGTCCGCGTCCGTGACGAGGAAGGTGCCCGTCGCGGCGCAGGCTGAGCCGCTTGTCCCAGTGCCCGTCCCGCAGCCGGTAGACCGGGAAGGGCCGCTCCCAGGCGCCGGAGCGCTCGGGGATGGCGTAGAGCGTGCCGTCGGCGTCGATCGCCAGCGCCTCGAGGCCGGAGTTGCGCTGCAGCTTGGCGAAGTCCGGGTGGCCAGGGCATCTCCGCGGCCGGGCCGTCGATGTCGTCGTAGCGGCGGACGCGGTGGAAGACCTCGAAGGAGACGTAACGCGCGCCCCTGCGCGTCCACCGCCAGCCCTTCGGCATCGATAGTCTTCTCCGCCCAGCGGATCGCCGGAGATCTCGTGCAGGTCGCCCATGGCGGTGGCGTGACGCCATCGAGGTGGCCGTCCTTGCGGTCGATGGTGCCCCTTGCCCAGGTCCCCTTGTCGGAGACGACGAGAAAGCTGCGGCCGCCTGGCAGCAGCGCCGAGGCCGGAATAGCCGCCGAAGCGCGGATCCTGCTCGTCCCAGGCCACCTTGGAGTCGAACTCCAGCCGCGGGCCGTCGGCATGAAGCGAGGGCGGCCAGACGAGGAGCGACGAGCAGCGCCGGCCGAACAGGATTGCCGCGCCTCATCGCGCGTTCAGCACCTCGGTGCACTGCGGCGGCAGGTCGGCGAGCTGCAGCGGCGGCTTGGGCGGCACCTTGGGCGCGTTCGGGTCGGGGCGGCAGCAGGGCGTCGGTCACCCACCAGATCGCTTCCTTGCAGCCGTCGCCCGGCGGGAGCGGGTCCTGGTCGACGCAGCCGGTGGCGCCCCGCGGGCAGTTCAGCCGGACGTGGAAGTGGTCGGTGTGGTGCCACCAGGGCCGGATCTTGCGCAGCCAGGCGGCGTCGCCGCGGCCGGCGTTGGCGCAGATCTCGAGCTTGACCGGCGCGGTGATGAAGATGCGGTTGACCCGGGGGTCGCGCGCCATGGCCTCGAGGATATAGGCGTGGGAGGGCGTCCAGTTGGCGTTGAGGCTGCGCTTGTCGGGGGCGAGCACGCTGATCGCCGAAATGCGCTCGCGCTCGGCGCGGCTGAGGTCGAGCCGGGGCGGCGGGTTGAGCCAGACGTCGACGTCGAGCCCGTTCTGGTGGCTGGCGTGGCCGGGGACCGGGCCGCCGCGCGCCTGGCCGAGGTCGCCGACATAGAGGCCCTTCCATCCGGCCTTGACGGCGATGCGGCTCAGGTCCTCGACGAAGCCGACCGTCAGCGGGTTGCCCCAGTGGTGGTTGCGGCTGAGCCGCATCGCCTGCCAGGTCGGGCCGCTTTCGGGCAGCTGCGCGCCGCCGGCGAGGCAGCCGCGCGAGGCCTGGCCGACCGAATAGGGGTCGTGCGGCGAGGGGGTGGATCGGGCGCCGAAGAGCTGGCGCGCGGTCTGCGCCTCGGCGGCCGCGCCGAGGGTGGCGAGCGCAAGGCAGGCCGCAAGCACTGTGCGGATCATGCGAGGGTTTCCTGGGGCTGCTCGTTATCGGTTTTGACCCAGTATAGCAGGCCGAGGCCGAGGAGGAAGAGCAGGATGACGGGGCTGACCCCCAGCCGCTGCGAGCCGGTGGCGGTGGTGACGACGGCGATCAGCGCCGGCCCGATGAAGGCGGTGGCGCGGCCCGAGAGGGCGTAGAGGCCGAAGGCCTGGGCGGGCGCGACCCGTCCCTCGGCCTGGTGGATGAGCAGGGTGCGCGAGGCCGCCTGCAGCGCGCCGGCCGCGGCGCCGAGGAGGCCGCCCGCCACCATGAAGACGATGTCGGGCAGCCGGGACGCCGGCGGCACGGGCAGGCCGAGCACGCTGGTGCGCGTCGTCATCAGCGTCACGATGCAGACCGCGATCAGCGACCAGATCGCGCCGACGATCACCGGGCGCGGCCCGAAGGCGCGGTCGGCGCGGCCGCCGACCCAGGCGCCGATGGCGCCGACGCCGGCGGCGACGATGCCGAAGACGCCGAGCTGGAAGAGGCCCCAGCCGAGGACGCCGGCGGCGTAGATGCCGCCGAAGGTGAAGAGCGCCGCCAGCGCGTCGCGGTAGACCATCGAGGCGATCAGGAAGGCGAAGAAGCTCCGGTGCGGCCTGGCCAGCCGGAAGGTGGCCGCGAGGTCGGCGAGGCCCTTGCGAAGGACGCCGCGCGCCGGCCGCGCCGGCTCGTCGGGGGTGAAGAGAAAGAGCGGCAGCGCGAAGACGACGTACCAGAGCGCCGCGAGCGGCCCGGTGGCGCGCGCCGGCTCGCCGAGCGACGGGTCGAGGCCGAAGAGCGGCGCGATGCCGAGGAGCGTGGTGGTGCCGCCCGGGGCGGGCGCGAGGAGAAGGAGGACGAGGACCAGCGACACGAGGCCGCCGAGGTAGCCGAGCGCCCAGCCGGAGCCGGAGATGCGCCCGATCTCGTTGCGCGGGCCGAGGCCGGGGAGCATGGCGTTGATGAAGACCTGGCCGAACTCCGAGCCGATGAAGGCGACGGCGTAGACGAGAAGGATGATCTCGGGGTGCGCCATGCCCGGTTTCGCCAGCCAGAAGCCGAGGCAGCCCAGCACGAAGGGGACCGAGCAGGCGAGGATCCAGCGCTTGCGCGCGCCGGTCAGGTCGGCCATGGCGCCGAGGAGTGGCGCGAGGATCGCCACGATCAGGCCGCCGATGGCCGCGGCGGCGCCCCAGAGGGCCTGGCCGCGCACCGGGTCGCCGACCACCTCGGCCACGAAGTAGGGCGCGAAGATGAAGGTGACGATCAGCGCCTGGAACGGCTGGTTCGCCCAGTCGAAGAGCATCCAGGAAAAGACGCCGCGACGGTTGATCGGGGGTTCCCGGTGCATGCTCAGAACTCCGGCGGCCAGGGCCGCTCGGCCTCGGCGTCGCTCCACGCGGCGGCCCAGCCGGGCAGGGCGGGCAACTCGGGGTTGCCGATCGCCGTGACGATCCGGTCCGTCGCCACGATGCCCCTGGCGTCGGTGACCGCGCCGCGGAAGAGCGCGCCCGAGAGCGCCTCGCCGTCGCGGAACATCGCCTGGCTGACGTAGAGGAAGCGCGCGTCGCGGCCGATGAACGCGGAGCGCATCTCCACCCGGTGGAAAGCGCGGACCCGGCGGCGGTAGCGCACGGAGGAGCCGGCGACGGTCAGCCCCCACCGGTTGGCCCTGAGCGCTCGTCCGAGGCCGGAGCGGGCCACGAGCGGTATCCGCCCGAGGTCGTAGAGGGTCAGGGTGCGTCCGTTGTTGAGTTCGCTCCAGGGGTCGATGTCCCAGGGAAAGCAGGTGTGATGCGAGACGTGGACGCCGTCGAACGGAAGCGCCGGGGCGTATCGGGCCAGCGCCATCTCGATGCCGAGGCGGATGAGGGGATACATGGCGCGGGTTCCGGGTTGCGGCGCGATCTCTGTCGCCCGGAAATCCGGGCTTTGCAAGCCGCGCCCTTGCGGCAATGCCTGCGGCCGGTCTAGGTAGGCGCCCGCCGAGGAAGCAGGAACGGAACGCCGATGGGGTCGCTGGTCATCATCCTTCTCTACATCATCAACATCGTCTGGTTCATCGTGATCGCGCACGTGATCATGAGCTGGCTGATCGGCTTCAACGTGCTGAACCGCCACCAGCCGCTGGTCGGCGCGATCTGGAACGGGCTGAACGGGCTGCTGGAGCCGATCTACGGGCCGATCCGGCGTGTCCTGCCCAACATGGGCGGCCTCGATCTCTCGCCGCTGGTTCTCCTGGTGATCCTCTTCGCCCTCCAGGTCGTGCTGGAACGCAACGCGGCGGCATTCTTCTGAGGCGCGGCGACTGCGGCTCGGACCGCGCCGTTGCAGCCGGCCGGGTCCACGTAGATTTGATCCGGGAATCATGCTATTCTGAAGCCGCGCCTCGGTGCGCAATTTTTCTTACGAACTGCATTTTTAGAATGGAGAATCCTGATGCGCGGACGTTTTGTCGTCGATGTGACGAGCATGAAGCTTACCGACGAACAGGTGGTTTCGATGGAACGCAGCATCCAGAAGGCGATGCTGACCCAGCTCGCCGACTGGAACCTGGCCGGTCCCGAGATATCGATCTTCCTTCCTGAAATCTGGGACGGGGGCCTCGTCGGCCCGAACGTCGACGCCTTGAAGCGAGCGCAGGAAGAAATCGCCCGCGCGTTCGGCTGACCAGCCAACGCAATGGCGACGGAAATCGAGAGGGCACAGCCAAGGCTGTGCCCGAGCAGCCCATCTCATGCGGCCACCCATCTGATCGGCGTCGTGGGCGAGGGGCGACGGGTAGCGCCGGTGGTGCCGGCGCTGCCGGTCGATCAGGACTTTCTCGAGGCTGCGCGTCCGCACGGTCCGCTCGAGACGCGGTTCCGCTTCGCCGGCCCCTGCGCCGAAAACGGCTGCCGACAGTGGACCGGCAGTGGTTGTGGCGTCATCGAAAGGGTGCTCGATGCCCTTGCGGCGCCGCAGAATGCGGAAGCCATGGCTGGGTCAGAGGCTCAGGGACTGCCGCGCTGCTCGATCAGGGGCCGGTGCCGATGGTTCGCCCAACGCGGCCCGAGCGCCTGTTTCGGATGCCGGTTCGTGGTTACGGACAAGACAGGGCAAGGGATGCCGGAGAACTAAAGGACGGGCACGCCGCGTGGCGTGCCCGTCCATGGTCCGATCACCGGCTATGAGGCCATCGGCGCCTTGTAGGCGCCGGTCGCCTTGCCGGCCATCGCCATCGCCTCCTGCGCTTCCGCGGCCGTCATCAGCTTGACGGTTTCGGCGCGCGATACCGTGCCGGCAGCGGCCACGGCCAGCGCGCCGGCCGCCATCATCTTGTCGTCGGGACCCTCGATCAGGCAGATGACGTCGTATTTCCCGAAGGCGAAGAACAGGTGGTGCAGCTTGCCGCCGAGCGACTCGATGAGCTTGGCCGCGGCGGCGGCGCGATCCTGCGGTTTGGCGACCATCGCCTTGACGGCTTCGGGCGCATAGGCGATCTGATAGAGATAGAAGGGCATGTGCACCTCCTGGCTCGGTAATCGGGCAGGCCAGTCATTCCGCCCCGGATCCCCCCTAGCCTGGACCCACCCGTCCGAAGTCGCCGCCGGGAAGCGGCTCGCAGCCGGAGCGCGGTCTGCAGCCGAGCGATATCACGGCGTCGTGTGCGGCGTCTCGATCATTCGCGAGGTGACTGCGTCCGGCGGTCTCGCGTCCCGAGCAGGCGGAGGCGCAGCGCGTTGATCTTGATGAAGCCGGCGGCGTCCTTCTGGTCGTAGGCGCCGGCGTCGTCCTCGAAGGTGACGTGGCTCTCGGAGTAGAGCGACTGCGGGGAGGAGCGGCCGACGACGGCGGCGGAGCCCTTGTAGAGCTTGACGCGGACGGTGCCGGTGACGTGCTCCTGGCTGCGGTCGATCAGGGCCTGGAGCATCTCGCGCTCGGGGGAGAACCAGAAGCCGTTGTAGATGAGCTCGGCGTATTTCGGCATCAGCTCGTCCTTGAGGTGGGCGGCACCCCGGTCGAGCGTGATCGAACTCGATGCCGCGGTGGGCGGCGAGCAGGATGGTGCCGCCGGGGGTCTCGTAGATGCCGCGGGACTTCATGCCGACGAAGCGGTTCTCGACGAGGTCGAGGCGGCCGACGCCGTGCTTGCCGCCGAGTTCGTTGAGCTTTGTCAGGAGCGTAGCGGGGGACATTGCCGTGCCGTCGATGCTGACCGGGTCACCCTTTTCGAAGCCGATCTCGACGTATTCGGGGGTGTCGGGGGCGTCCTCGGGGGCGGTGGTGCGCTGGTAGACGTAAGGGGGGGCTTCCTCGGCGGGGTTTTCCAGGACCTTGCCCTCGGAGGAGGTGTGCAGGAGGTTGGCGTCGACCGAGAAGGGGGCCTCGCCGCGCTTGTCCTTGGCGATGGGGATCTGGTTTTTCTCGGCGAATTCAAGCAGTTTGGTGCGCGAGGTGAGGTTCCATTCCCGCCACGGGGCGATGACGCGGATTTGCGGGTCGAGGGCGTAGGCGGAGAGCTCGAAGCGGACCTGGTCGTTGCCCTTGCCGGTGGCGCCGTGGGCGATGGCGTCGGCGCCGGTCTCGCGCGCGATCTCGACGAGGCGCTGGGCGATGAGCGGGCGGGCGATGGAGGTGCCGAGGAGGTAGAGGCCCTCGTACTCGGCGTTGGCGCGGAACATCGGGAAGACGAAGTCGCGCACGAAGGTCTCGCGCAGGTCCTCGATGAAGATGTTTTCCGGTTTCACGCCAAGGAGTTCCGCCTTTTTCCTCGCAGGCTCCAGCTCCTCGCCCTGGCCGAGATCGGCGGTGAAGGTGACGATCTCGCAGCCGTACTCGGTGGCAAGCCACTTCAGGATGATCGAGGTGTCGAGGCCGCCGGAATAGGCGAGCACGACCTTTTTCGGGGACGACATGCGGGCCTCCTGGGTGCGGGTCGAAATGCCGTCTAGGGACTTTTCCGGGCGGCGGCAATGCCGTGCGGAGGATGCACAACTCATACGATTTCCGGTTGATCGGCTCGCGCGCCTCGGGCGGCGGTCATCCCTTTGGAACGGCGAGAAAAATCCGGGCTGGAAGGCGGCTGGAATCCGGCTGGAATCCGGCTTGCCACTTCTTTACGGGCTGTTAACGCGAGGCGATCACATGGCGGCCGTATCATGCACACCGCGTATGCGTGCTTGTCGCTTTTTGGTCTCGGCCGGATTAGCGTACGCCGCTCGGAAACCTGGCTTGCCGGACCCGTCATGAACCTTCTGTTGGTCGCCGACCTGCACTACGCGCTGAAGCAGTTCGACTGGGTCCTTTCCGTTGCCGCGGACCACGACGCGGTGGTGATCGCCGGCGACCTGCTGGAAGGGTCGAGCCTGGTGCCGCAGCACGCTCAGATCGTCGTGGTCACCGAGTACCTGCGCCGGCTGTCGGAGATCACGCAGGTCTTCGTCTGCTCCGGCAATCATGACCTCGACGTGGAGGGACCGGGCGGCGAGCGGATCGCCGGCTGGCTGACCGGCTGGGGGTTTCGGGTGTCGTTCGCGATGGCCAGGCGTTTGCCATCGGCGAGACGCTCTTCTCGTGCTTTCCCTGGTGGGAGGGCGCGGAGACGCGCGGGGCGATCGCGGCGCAGATGGCGCGGGATGCGGCCCGGCGGACGGGAATGTGGATCTGGGTGCATCACGCGCCGCCGCGCGACAGCCCGGTCAGCTGGGGCGGCAAGCGTTCCTTCGGGGACCAGGAGCTGTGCGACTGGATCGCGGAGTTTTCCCCGACGCTGGTGCTGTCGGGCCACGTGCATCAGGCGCCGTTCGTGGCCGGCGGGAGGTGGGTGGACCGGATCGGGAATACCTGGGTCTTCAACATGGGCCAGCAGATCGGCGCGGCGCCGACGCATGTGATCATCGACACGGAGTCCGGCGGTGCCGCGTGGTTCTCGCTGGCGGACCGGGAGTGGGTCTACCTGCGGGACGAGCACGTCGCGCCGCAACGGATCACCGAACTGCCGGACTGGCTCAGAGCCGCGGATCGGCCTTCGCCGTAGCCTGCGGGGCCCGCGATGCCTGGCGCTGCATCAGCGTGTCGAGGATGCGGTCCATCATGGCGAAGTGGTTCTTCTGGTCCGCGAACTGCGACTTCACGTCCGCGAGGTAGGCGGTGGCGGCGTGGAGCCGCTGGGCGAGGATCCGGGCGGTGTGCAGGGCGACGGCCGGGTTCGCGGCGATGAACTCCGCCGCGTTTTCCGACAGGCGGGCGCGGACCGGCCCGAGCGCGCGGACGCTGGCGCTGTAGGGCAGGCCGAGCAGGGCCGACATCTCGCCAAAGACCGAACCGGGATCGGAGATCCGGGCAACCTCTGTTTCACCCTTCAGCACGACGACTTCGCCGGAGATCAGGACGAAGAAGTTGCCGCCGGGACTTCCCTCCTGGATCAGGCAATCGCCGCTGGCGAAATGCGCTTCGGGCAGGCCGGAGCAGGCGTCGAGGATCTCTTGCATCGGGGCCTCGGCCAAGGGGCGTCGGGAGCAGTCTGCACGGAAAATGATGCGCTGCAAAGCGGCGATAGAAGGGCAAGGAGTTGGATCGCTTTCGTGGGCGAGCGGTGGCGGTCGCCGCCGCGGCGTGCAATCTGCCGGCAAGGCCGGTCGCACAGAATCGCGGACGGCCAAGGGGAGGGAACTCAGTGGGCATCGGCTTGCGGCTGTCGCCGGCGAAACGCGTCTATGCCGGCTTCGCCGTCTATTCCTTCGGGCTGGGCAACATCTTTCCGCGGCTCCCGGATATCCAGCACGCCATGGGCGTGCAGGAAGGGGCGCTGGGGCTCGGGCTGATCGGAACGCCGGTGGGCACGCTCTTCGCGCTTACCTTCGCGACGCCGCTCATCGAACGGATCGGCTTTCGCCGGGCGCTGCTCCTGGCCATTCCGCTGATGGCGGCGGGCTTCGCCCTGGCGGTGCATGCGCCCGATCCGCTGACCTTCTTTTTCCTCCTCCTGCCGGTCGGGGTGATGATCGGCTCGATCGAGATCGTCCTCAACGTCGAGGCCGACCGCACCGAGGCGCTGGTGGGGCGGCGGATCATGAACCGGGCGCATTCGTTCTGGAGCATCGGCTTCTTCGCGGCGGGGCTGGCCGGCGGGGCGCTGGCGCAGGCGGGCTTCTCGCCGCAGGCCCACCTGGCGCTGATGGTGCCGGTGTCGGTGCTGGGGGTGGCGCTGTTCCTCGGCGGCTACGAGCCGTCGCCGCGGCGGCCCGGGGAGGGCAAGGAGGCGGCGCCGCGGTTCGCCCGGCCGTCGGGGGCCATCCTGATCCTGGTGGCGGTGACGCTGTCGGCGATGCTGATGGAGGGCGCCAGCATGGACTGGTCGGCCATCTACATGCGCGACGTCTTCGCGACCGGGCCGTTCGTCGCCGGGCTGGCGGTGGCGTGCTTCGCCTTCTGCCAGGCGGCGACGCGCTTCTTCGCCGACGGCTTCGTGGACCGGCATTCGCCGAGCACGGTGGCGCGGGCGCTGCTCTGCGTGATGAGCGTGGGGGTGGTGCTGGTCTTCTTCTCGCCGCACCCGGCGGTGTCGCTGGTGGGGTTCGCGCTTCTCGGCACGGGGACGAGCGCCATCTTCCCGCTGGCGATCTCGGCGGCGGCGCAGCGCACCGACCGGCCGGCGGCGATCAACGTGGCGGCGCTGGCGCAGATCTCGTTCAGCGTCTTCCTGCTCGGCCCGCCGCTGCTCGGCTTCGTGGCGGAGCACTGGGGAATCCGCTGGGCCTTCGGGGTCGGGCTGCCGCTGGTCGCGGTCAGCCTGGCGCTCGCCGGGTCGCTGGGGCGGCGGGGTCCGCCGCCGCGGAGGGCGGCGGACGGTTGAGGCGCGCTACTCGGCGATCACCCGCTCCGGGAGCGCCTGGTAGGGGTCGGCATGGGCGACGCGGTCGTCCCGTCCGTGGGTGCCGGGCATGATCTCGAAGCGGGGGTCGAAGTCGACCATGGTCGCGGCGAGCTGGCCCAGCACCGCCGGATCGCCCTCGACCTTGGCCGTGCCGTCGGCGATCTGCGCCTCGAGGGTCTTGGCGCCCATCATCGTCAGCTCGAGGTCGGCGCGGTCGATGGTGAGGGTGAGGTCGGGCGCGGCGGCCTGGAAGCCCTGGATGTTGGTGAGCGTCGCGTTCTCCATCTCGATGATGAACTGCTCGCCGTTGTCGGGCGTGACGAGGTTGACGGTGAAGCGCAGGCCCTCGGCCTTGCGGCTGTCCATGCGGATGCCGAGGAAGTTCAGGAAGAGCTCGGTCGACATCGCCCGGATCACGTCGGGGCTGCTCGAGTTCGGCCGTCTCGCCCTGCGGGATGCCGGTGCGGAGCTCGTAGGCGGCGGCGAGGAAGCTGTTGCGCAGGCCCGGGTTCTCCTGCTGGTAGCCGAGCTGCTCGAAGATGTCGGCGAGGAGATCCTTGGCGTCGGCGTTGTCGGGCTCGGCCTTGACGAGCTTGTCCACGATCTCGGTGGCGAGCAGGTAGTCGCCCGCGTCGTGCAGCTCGCGGCCGCGGGCGAGGATCCGCTCCGAGCCGCCCATCATCTCGACATAGAGCGGGGCGGAGTTGGCGGGCGAGAGCGGGATCAGCGTCGTCGGGTTGCAGTCCCAGAAGCCGAGGTAGCGCTGGATCACCCCGCGGGCGTTGTGCTGCGGCGAGCCGTGGTAGCCGCGGCAGTACCACTTTTCCTGAAGCCCCTTGGGGACTTCGTAGACGTTGTGGATCTCGTTGATCGTCACGCCCTGGTTGGCGAAGTGCAGCACCTGGTTGTTCATGTTGGCGTAGAGGTCGCGCTGGCCGCGCAGCACCTCCTGGATGCGCGCGTTGCCCCAGCGCGGCCAGTGGTGCGAGGCGAACATGACCTCCGCCTCCTGCCCGAAGCGGTAGAGCGCCTCGCCGATGTACTTCGACCAGTTGAGCGGGTCGCGCACCGGCGCGCCGCGGAGCGTGTAGATGTTGTGCAGGGAGGCGATGACGTTCTCGGCCATCCAGAGCGCCTTCATCTCGGGGATGTAGGTGTTCATCTCCCGCGGCGCCTCGGTGTTCGGCGTGTTCTGGAAGATCATCCGGATGCCGTCGACCTCGATCTCCTCGATCGGCTCCGAGACGAAGCGGTTGGGCGCGATCAGCCCGACCGATCCGGCCGACACGCCCTGGCCGAGGCCCTGGCCGACATAGCCGTGCGGGGCGGCGGGCAGGAGCAGGCCGTACTGGAAAAACAGCCGGCGGTTCATGGCGTTGCCGGCGTAGACGTTCTCCGAGATGGTGAAGCTCATGAAGTCGACCGGCGCGATCAGCGGGACCTTGCCGGAGCGCACGTCGGCCTCGTCGACGATCGCGCGCACGCCGCCCCAGTGGTCGGCGTGGGTGTGCGAGTAGATCACCGCGGAGACCGGCAGGCCCTCGCCGACATGGGCCTGGAAGAGATCCCAGGCGGCGCGGACGGGCTCGGCCGTCACCAGCGGGTCGAAGACGATCCAGCCGGTCTTGCCGCGGACGAAGGTGATGTCGGAGAGGTCGAAGCCGCGGACCTGGTAGATGCCGGGGATGACCTCGTAGAGGCCGTAGTTGTTGTTGAGCTTCGAGATGCGGTGGAGCGAGGGGTGGATGGAGTCGAACTCCGCCTGCTGGTCGAGGAACTGGAAGCGGGCCATGTCCCAGGCGACGTGGCCGGCGTCGGCCGGGATGGTCATCTCGGTCATCGGCGCGATCAGGCCGCGCGCCTGCTCGTCGAAGTCGCGGGTGTCGGCGAAGGGGAGGGCGCCGCGGGCTTCCGTGAGGACGGCGAGGGTGTGTGGCGAGGGGGCCTTGCCCTTGGGATGGAAGTGGCCGGCCAGCGGCGCCGGGGCGTCCTGCGCCCGCACGGGACCGCCGTGCAGAGTCGTGGAGCCGGCTAGGGCGAAGGCGGTGCCAACCGCAGGAAATGACTGGACAAACTCTCTTCGTGTCGGCATCGCGCGTTTCCCCTTCCGCCCGCCTGGCGCGGGCTTGCGGCGGCAGCATGGCGCAGTTTGCCGGGACTGGCCATGCGGCAGTTTCGCGCCCATGGACGCGGCCGGCGGCCTCGATTATCCACGGGGGATACAGGTCCGCGCCCGCTCGGGAGGAGTTTCGATGATCCGCCATACGGTCGCTTTCACGCTGAGGCATGCGGCGGGCTCGCCGGAGGAGAGGGCGTTTCTGGACGCCGCGCTGGTGCTGGCCGAGATTCCCGGGGTCGAGCGGTTCGAGCGGCTGCGGCAGGTGAGTGCGAAGAACGGGTTTTCCTGGGGCTTTTCAATGGAGTTCGCGGACGAGGCGGCCTACGAGGCCTACAATGTGCATCCGGTGCACGTGGCTTTCGTGCGCGACCGGTGGGTGCCGGAGGTCGCGGAGTTCATGGAGATCGACTACGTGGCGATCTGAAGGAACGCCAATTCGCTGCGTATGGAATCCGTATGGCAATCGTATGGGTGCCGTATGGCACCTAAGCGAGTCAGGACGCGCCCGTGCCGGCGCGCTGGTGCGCGCCGGCACCGGTGGGGCTATCCGTCCAGGATCGGGCGGTCGCCGTGGTGCTCGCGGGTGGCGGCGATGAAGTCGCGGTCGATGGTGGGGAGGACCTCGCCGTGGATGGTGGCCTCGAAGGCGCGCAGGCGCTTGTAGATCGAGAGGAGCTCGACCACCGTCGTCCAGGAGTTGACGAGGTACTGGAACGACGAGCGCACCTGGCCGAGGGCGTTGAGGATCTGGTTCATCAGCCCGAGGGTGATGGTGCCGGCGACGATCGGCGGGGGCGAGGATCACGTAGCCGAAGACGTTGTCGATCTGCAGGTAGAAGATGCGGGCGACGTTGAAGTACATGTAGTGGAAGTAGAGGCGGAAGTAGTTCCGCCGCACGTTGGCGAAGAGCTCGCGCACCGTGGGCGGGTCGGCGCGGTCGGCGTCGTCCTCGCCGTAGACCAGTTCCTTGCGGTAGGCGGCCTCGACGCGCTGGTTGCGGAACTCGAGCCCGGGGAGCTTGATGCCGACGAGCGCGAGGAAGGCGGTGCCGAGCGCCGACCAGAGGAGGGCGGCCACCACCAGCGGGTGCGGGATCGCAGCCGAGGATCGGCACCTCGGTGATGTCGGCGGAGAGGCGCACCAGCACCGGCAGGAAGGCGATCAGCGTCATGATCGCCTCGATGAGGTTGCCGCCGAGGAACTCGGTCGTGCTGGCGAAGCGCATGGTGTCTTCCTGCACGCGCTGCGAGGCGCCCTCGATGTTCCGCAGGCGCGGCCAGTGCGACATGTAGTAGTTGTTCATCGCCGTCCGCCAGCGGAAGACGAAGTGGCTGATGAAGAAGCGCGACAGCACGCCGACGGCCACGGCGAGCATGCGCGATTTCGAGGAAGGTGGCGAGGCCGCGGTAGAACTCGCCGATCGTGACCTCGCGGGTCTTGCCGAGCGCCGCCTGGATCAGGTCGTAGAACGGGCCGTACCAGTCGTTGATGGCGACGGAGACCTGCACCTGGAAGTAGGTGACGAAGAGGATCAGCGCCGAGCCGAGGATGGACCAGCGCCACCACGGATGCGGCGCGCGCGCCTGCCAGAAGGCGGCGAAGATGCCCACGGCGACCCCGAAGTAGAGGTAGAACCAGAGGAAGGGGCCGGACCAGAAGCGCGAGACGCCGAGGAAGACGTCCTCTCCCGGGCCGGCGAGGCCGAGGCGGTCGCCGAGATCGGCGCCGCCCATGTACCAGCCGGTGATGCAGATGGCTGACCAGAGGACCACGGACCAGAAGAAAAGGCGCGGGGGATTGGGGAAGAAGGATACGAACACGGGGCGGCCACCGTCGCTGGGGGCGATCGACACTGGCGCGCCGGAGCGCCCCGGTCGATCCGGGTGCCGCTATTGACTGCAAAGCGCCGCGCCTTGCAACGCCGGCGTGGCGCGGTTCACCGTCAGGTGAGTTGCGCGGCCGGCGTCAGAGGGTGATGCGGTAGCGCAGGAAGCCGTCCGGCGCGTCGCCGGCGGGTTCGATGGCGAGGCCGCGGGCGCGGACGTCCTCGAGATAGGCCTCCGAGGACGGGCCGGTGTCATAGGTGACGGTGGCGCCGTCCGCGCTCGCGAAGGTCCAGTTGCCGTCGGCGCTCGGCGAGATGGTGCCCTTCTCGATGATGTAGCGCACGATCGCGTCGCGGTTGGTGTCCGGGGCGACGAGGATCACGGTGGTGCCGTCGGCGCCGGGGAAGCTGCCGCCGCCGCCGGCGCGGTAGTTGTTGGTGGCGACGACGAATTTCGCTTCCGGGTCAATCGGCTCGCCGTTGAACCTCAGATCGGTGATGCGGTTGGCGTCCGGGTTCACCAGCGCGCCGTCGACGTCGTATTTCGACGGCTGCGTCACGTCGATGGCGTAGGTGACGCCGTCGATGATGTCGAAGTTGTAGGCGGGGAAGGCGGGGTCGATCAGCGGCTGGTCGGCGGCGCCGGCGGTCACCTGGTTGAAGATGCCGGCGGAGCGCTCCAGCCAGTCCTTGACCTGCGCGCCGGTGATCGCCACCGCCTGCAGCGTGTTGGGGTAGAGGTAGACGTCGGCGACGTTCTTGATCGCGATCGGGCCGGCGGGGACGTCGGTGTAGTAGTCCGGGCCGCCGCGGCCGCCCGACTTGAAGGGGGCGGCGGCGGAGAGGACCGGCAGGCCCGCCCACTCGGTGCCCTTGAGGAGTTCGGTGACGTACCAGGTCTGCGCCTGGCTGACGATCTGCACCGAGGGGTCGTCGGCGACCACGGCGAAGTAGGACTGCAGCGGCGCGGTGGAGGTGCCGACCGGGGTGCGGACGTATTCCAGCGTCGCCGCGTGCACCGCGGCGGTCGCCTCGATGGCCGGGGCGTAGTCGGCGACGAGGGGCGTGATGCTGCGGTCCTCGTTGCGCGTGTAGATCGGGCGCGCGCTCGACTCTCGCGGCGGCGACCCGCCAGGTGCCGCCGTCCTGTTCGAGCAGCAGGTCGATCAGGCCCATGTGCGAGCCCCAGAAGCCGCCCTGGGTGGCGGGCTTGCCGTTGAGGGTGCCGGCGGCGAGGTCGATGCCGTCGCCGGCGAAGTCCTCGGACGGCCAGACGCGGTGCTGGTGGCCGGTGACGACGGCGTCGATGCCCTCGATGGCCGCGAGCTGCAGCGAGGCGTTCTCCATCATGGCGGACGCCGGGGACGGGTCGATGCCGGAGTGGCTGAGCGCCACCACCACGTCGGCGCCGGCCTCGCGCATCTCGGGCACCCAGGCCTCTGCCGCCTCGAGGATGTCGCGGGCGTGGAAGCGGCCCTCCAGGTGGCCGCGGTCCCAGAGCATGATCTGCGGCGGCACGAAGCCGATCAGGCCGACCTTGATCGGGTGTTCGGCGCCCGTGCCGTCGGTGATGGTGCGCTCGAGGATGACGTAGGGTT
The DNA here is from genome assembly GCA_963844375.1 of uncultured Alphaproteobacteria bacterium. Lineage (GTDB taxonomy): Bacteria > Pseudomonadota > Alphaproteobacteria > Rhodobacterales > Rhodobacteraceae > Amaricoccus. Next base: position 34,268 of record CAWJOI010000017.1, read on the forward strand.
TCAGGTGCAGCGTGTCCTCGCGCGGGCTGGCGCCGAGCGTGCTGGCGAAGTTGGCGCAGACGATGGGGAAGGCGGCGCCGGCGTTGACGAGGTCGAGGAAGGGGACGCCGTAGTTGAACTCGTGGTTGCCGAGGGTGCCGGCGGCGTAGTCGAGGGTGTTCATGCCGGCGATGACCGGGTGGATGTCGCCGGCGCTGCATGCCGCGCTCGTAGGCGATGTAGTCGCCCATGGGGTTGCCCTGCAGGTAGTCGCCGTTGTCGACCAGCAGCGTGTTCGCCGCCTCGGCGCGGATCGCCTCGATGACGCTGCCGGTGCGGGCGAGGCCGACGGTGTCGACCGGCTTGTCGGCGTAGTAGTCGTAGGGCTGCACGTTGCAGTGCAGGTCGGTGGTGGAGATGACCCGCAGGTGCGCCTGGCCGGCCTGCGCCCGCGCCGAGAAGGGATGCAGCATCACCAGCCCTCCGGCGGCGGAAACGGTGCCGAGGAAGCGGCGGCGCGTGAGGGTGAGGGGGTGGGTCATGGGGGGCTCCTCGGAATCGCGCGGGGGTTGCGGGCAGGATGGCACAGCCCGCGCGGGGATGCGAGGCTGCGGCGCGGCGCGAAGGGCGGCCGGCGGGCTTTATCTTCGCCCGGATTTCGCCTCTTATGGCGCGCCAAGGAGAAGGCCGATGGGCGAGGGCAGGATGCGGGCGGTGGCGGCGGGTGATCTCGCCGGCGTGCGCGCGGCCGAGGCGGCGCTGCGTGCGGTCTTCGAGCCGACGCCCTTGCAGCGCAACGACTTTCTCTCGGCGAAGTACGCCGCCGACGTCTGGCTGAAGCGCGAGGACCTGAGCCCGGTCCGCTCCTACAAGATCCGCGGCGCGTTCAACGCCATGCGCAAGGCGCTGGCGGCGCGGCCCGACCGGCGGCGCTTCGTCTGCGCCTCGGCGGGCAACCACGCGCAGGGCGTGGCGTATGCCTGCCGGCATTTCGCCGCCGAGGGTGTGGTCTTCATGCCGGTGACGACGCCGCAGCAGAAGATCGACAAGACCCGGCAGTTCGGCGGCGGGCGGGTGGAGATCCGGCTGGTCGGCGACTACTTCGACGAGACGTTGCGCGCGGCGCAGGCGTTCACCGCCGCGAGCGGGCGCGCACTTCCTGCCGCCGTTCGACGACGACGACGTGATCGAGGGCCAGGCGACCTGCGCGCTGGAGATCCTCCGGGAGCTGCCGGCGCCGGATGTCATCGTGGTGCCGGTGGGCGGCGGCGGGCTTTCGGCGGGGCTGGTGGGCGTGGCCGACGCGCATGGCGCCCGACGCCGCGGTGCGGCTCGTGGAGCCCGAGGGCGCGCCGAGCCTGCGCCGGGCGCTGGAGGCGGGCGCGCTCGTGACGCTGCCGCGGCTGGACAACTTCGTGGACGGGGCGGCGGTGGCGCGCATCGGCGACCGCAATTTCGCGGTGCTGCGGCGCTTCGCCGCGGCGGACGTGCTGCTCGCGCCGGAGAACCGCGTCTGCGCCACCATGGTCGAGATGCTGAACATCGAGGGGATGGTGCTGGAGCCGGCGGGGGCGCTGGCGGTCGACGCGCTGGGCCAGCTCGACATCGCCGGGCGCACCGTGGTGGCCGTCGTCTCGGGCGGCAACTTCGACTTCGAGCGGCTGCCGGACGTGAAGGAGCGGGCGCTGCGCTGGGCGGGGCGGAAGAAGTACTACATCCTGCGCCTGCCGCAGCGCCCGGGCGCGCTGCGCGAGTTCCTCGCCATCCTCGGCCCGGACGACGACATCGCGCGCTTCGAGTACCTGAAGAAGTCCGCGCGCAACTTCGGCTCGGTGCTGCTCGGGATCGAGACCTCGGCGCGGGCGAACTTCGAGGGCCTGGAGGCGCGCATGGCCGCGGCCGGGTTCACCTGGCTCGACATCACCGAGGACGCCGTCATCACCAGCCTGATCATCTGAGGGGAGCCATGCGCCTCGCCGCCATCGTCACCGGCCCGCCGACCGACCGGCCACCGCTCCTGATCGCGCACGGCCTGTTCGGCTCGGCGAAGAACTGGGGCGCCATCGCCAAGCGGCTGGCGCTGCACCGGCAGGTGATCAGCGTCGACATGCGCAACCATGGGGACAGCCCGCGCAGCGCGGAGCACGGCTATGCCGCCATGGCGGGCGATCTCGCCGAGACGATCGCGGGCGCGGGCGGCCGGGCGGACGTGCTCGGGCATTCCATGGGCGGCAAGGCGGCGATGATGCTGGCGCTGACCGAGCCGGAGCGGGTGCGCCGGCTGATCGTGGCGGACATGGCGCCGGTCGCCTACGGCCACAGCCAGATGGAGTACGTCCGCGCCATGCAGGCGCTCGACCTCGCCGCCGTGACCCGCCGCTCCGACGGCGACGCGGGGCTCGGCGGCCGGGGTGCCGCAGCCGGCGCTGCGCGCGTTCCTGCTGCAGAGCCTCGCGGTCGAGGAGGGCGGCGCGCGCTGGAAGCTGAACCTCGACGCGCTGGCGGCGGAGATGCCCGCGATCATGGGCTTCCCCGAGACCCGGGCGAGCTTCCCCGGCCCCACGCTCTTCCTCACCGGCGCCAACTCCGACTATGTCCGCCCGGCGCACTGGCCGCGCATCCGGGCGCTGTTTCCCGCCGCCGCGCACGAGGCCATCCCCGACGCCGGCCACTGGCTGCACGCCGACGCGCCGAACGCCTTCATCGGCGCGGTGAGCGCCTTCCTCGACGCCCCCGGCCCGGCCTGACGCCCGCGCCGTCGCGCTTGCACCGCCGGCCCCTCGAAGCTATGAGTGCCCCCGCGAAAGCCCCAGTAGCTCAGCCGGTAGAGCAACTGTTTCGTAAATAGTAGGTCGGGGGTTCGAGTCCCTCCTGGGGCACCACTGAATCACGGGTGGCCGCGATCGGTTTTTGGGGGTGGCTAACCGCGTCGCCTTGTCGCATGGCTGAATCTATCGCCGGCCCTGACAGCTGTTGCTGCACAATAGCCAGATATGCTAAAATAAGAGTTCTGCCCGGCGAGGGCCGGGGAAAACCGAAACCCATTCTGGGTCAATCTCGAGGCGGCTTCCGCAAATATAGACTTTAGGTCACACCTAGCGGATAAATAACGCTTACTCAAGAGAGCGCAAGGATGGTGAGCCCTGAGAGGGTGTATCTGTCTATTTGACTCTAGCAAAGCTGTGGACGGCCTTATTATTTAGGGGATCCAGTATGGCCACTGTCACCGTAAAGGAGATGCAGCTCGAGGCGCGAGACGGATCGATCAGCATCTTTGACACGACTCCGGGATCGAACAACGCCGGCTTGACACGGCCGCGCGATCCACTGGATCCGGAGCCGGCAGACGGCGCGCGCGGACCAGACGGGCTCTGGGACGGGTTCACCGGGGCGGGCTACCTCGACATGGGCCTCAACGCCGGAGACGCATTTGCCTTCGACGTGAACGCGCCGGCGAGCGGCATCTACACCTTCACCTTCCGCCACGCCAACACCGGAAACCGGCCGATGAACGTCTTGGTCGACGGAACGTCGGCCGGGCAGCTCGCCTTCGCGTCGACGGGGGCCTTCGATGTGTGGGCCAGATGCGAGCATAGACCTGACGCTCGGCGCCGGTAGCCACACTGTCCGGCTGGCCAACGTCGGCGACACCGGCCCCAACCTCGATCGGGTCATCGTCACCCGTGAAGACGCCGCACCGGCCCCGCGCCCGACGATCCGCATCCATTTCCAGGACGACACGACCGCCGACGCGCCCGGCTATCTGGTCGACAATTTCCTTGCGTACGGGGCGCGCGGCGGCAGGCCTCTCCTATGGCTGGGTCACCGAGGCGTCGGCGACCGACGCCAACGGCGCAAAGGCGACGCCGATCAGGCCGGGCTATCCCGCCACCGCGATCCAGGAGCGCAGCGGAACCGGAACCCTGCCCAACGACGGCTCGCTGCCCGCGGGCAAGCTCGCGGTCAATTTCAGCAGCTACCGATCCCGCGCCTGACCGGCTATGCCCATTTCGACCAGAGCAACTATCCGGCCCGGGCCGCGTGGCAGCTCGGGGTGGCGAACGGCTGGTACGAGGTCACCGTCTCGGTCGGGGACACCGGCGGCCCCAATGACAGTCAGAACCGGCTCTTCGTCGAGGGCACGCTCAACGCCTCCTGGACGCCGACGTCGGCGTTCAAGACCGAACTCGTCACCCCGTCGTCAGGGTCCAGGACGGCTTCCTGACGCTGTCCGCGCAGGGCGGCACAAACACCGAGATGCAGTTCGTCGAAGTCCGCGCGCTGCCGGATCTGACCCCAGCCGACAGCCGCCAGGCGCCTCTCGACTACGCGAAGTTCATCAATCCCGTCGGCGCTTTCCGCGGACAGCCTCGGTACCGCTCGGCGTCGCAGAGCGGCGATCTTCCCGACGGCATCGATCCGACGTCCGACATCGTCGCTCGGGATCAGCGTCGTGAACGGGCGCGGCGGCGCGTCGCTCGAAAGCCTCGATGACGGCTCCATCAGACTCTACGAGACCCTCAACGGCGCCGCAGGTCGCCTACAACGCCAACACGACCGGGGGCTTCGACTCGGTGACCATCGCGCCGGTCGCCGATCTCAAGCCGTTCACGAGCTATACCCTCGACATCGACGGCTTCCACGACAAGGGCCCGAACACAAACCCCGACGCGCCGACGCGCGAGTTCCAGAAGTTCACCACGACCTTCGTCACCGGGCGCTGCCCCGGCCGTGCCGCCGAGCGACGTCGCGTTCGACGACATCGTCGAGATCATCTCGGATCCCGCCGTCCGGCGAGAGCTACACGTCGATCGAAATGTCGCCGAACAAGGCTTTCTCTATGTGACCTCGCTTTCCGGCACCATCACCCGATGGGCGGTCAACCAGACCACCGGAGCGATCATCGATTCGAGCCAAGGAGGTCTTCACGCCCGGCGGCGAGCTTCAACACGCCGGACGGACGCCGCGGGTTCATCGGCATAGCCTTCGACCCCGAAAACCCGAACACGATCTGGGTCACCGACAACTACCCGATCCCGCTCTCGGGCACCACGAGCGCGCCGGAGTTCTCGGGGCGGATCTCCAAGGTCACGCTCGGGCCGGACGGCTCGCTCGAGAATGCGACGATCACGCCCTACATCACCGGACTGCCGCGCTCGGTCAACGATCATGTCACCAACAGCCTCGAGTTCCGGCTAAACCCCGACTTCACGTCGGGCGGCAGCGAGCCGAAATACCTGCTCTATATCCTCAGGGCTCGAACTCGGCGATGGGCGCGCCCGACACGGCCTGGGGCTTCCGCCCGGAACGGCTCCTCACCGCCTCGATCCTCGAGATCGACCGATCGCGGAGCGCGCCGCCGGGCGGCTTCGACGTGACGACCGAACCGCTGCCGGCCAGCGGCAGCACACGGTTCGCCGACTCCGGACGGCAACCTCAAGAACGGCGGGATCGCGATCACGAGCGGCCCCTATTCCGGCAAGTTCCTTCATTTCGACTCCCGTGGCGTCGCCTCGGTGCGCGACGGGCGCGCTGGCCTCCTCGCGCCCTGGTGAAGGAGTTCTACGATCCATTCGACGCGAACTCGGTGGTCAAGATCTTACGCCGAGGGCGTTGCGCAACGCCTACGACCTCGTGTGGCACAGCAACGGCTTCCTCTACGTCCCGACCAACGGCTCGGCGGCCGGCGGCGTCGGTTCCCGACAACCCGAGCACGCCGGCCAACGAAGGGATCAGCGGCGTCGGCATCCAGCCCGACTACCTGTTCCGCGTCATCGAGGGAAAGTACTACGGCCATCCGAACCCGCTGCAGGACCATTTCATCCTCAACGGCGGCAATCCGACGTCCGGGAGTCGATCCGAACCAGGTCAGTGCCTATCCGGTCGGCACGCTGCCGGACCCGGACTACGACCTCGCCGGGACCTATTCCCTTCTGAACAGCCGGTCGCCGAACGGGGCTATCGAGTACACGAGCAACGTATTCGGCAACTTGCTGCAGCACGCCCTCATCTTCACCCAGTATTCGAGCGGCGACAACCTGCGTGCCGTGCTGTTCAACCAGAACGGAGTGGTCACCGACGACTTCATCCTGCGCGACCGTGCCGGAGCATCATCAGCTATATCGACCCCCTCGACCTCATCGAGGGCGCAAACGGTCGCCTCTACATGCTGACCTGAACCGGGCCACCGGTCAAAGCAAGATCGTGCGGCTCGAGGCGGACCCGGAAGCGGCGGCGTCGGCGGCCGCGTCCGCCATGGAGGATGCATTCGGTCCCGGAGATTGGCGGCTCGGCCCTGCGAAGATCGGCCATCGTCGACACGCTTCTGTAGCCGCCAACGTGCGAGTGCGGATAAGGCGCGAGCCTCGAGTTGTGGAAGAGCATCCCGTTAGCGGATGATAAAAGGAACTGCCCTTGGCTGGGTTTCAAGCGGCTGCCCATCGCTCACTCCGGTGGCCATCAATTTCAGGGGCTACCGGCGGCCGTCCGGCGTTGACCGCGAACTGCCGGCACCATCGGCGACTGTTGCGGGGATCCCACACGCAGGCCGTGTCCTCGTGGTCATGCCCAATAAATTTGCGACACCCAGTCGCAATTTGATAAAAGTCTTTCTTGTCTGCGCGGCCGGTTGAGATGGGGGGCCGTGCGGTCGATCGACGCCTGAAGCGCGATCGCGGCCTTTGCCGGCCCGGTCCTCCTCGACGGCCGCTGGCCGTCGCGGTGTGGGCCGATCTGCGCATGGCACGCAACCCCGTCCTGCGAGGGAGATTATCGAGTGACCCGCCTGTTTCTAGCCGCCCTGCTGCTCGCCAGCCCCGCGTTCTCGGCCACGATCATCACCGAAAGCCGCCTCGCCGGGAACCTGTATGACCTCGATCCGGGCGAGTACACGACGCGTTCCACCACGTTCGAACGCTCGGCAGCGTCACGACGGCGTGCGGTGCGTCCGCGGACGGTCGCCGCGCGATCATCAAGTGCGCCTCCGACGCCGTGGCCGATGGCCGCTTCGGCGAGAACGGCGGCCCATGGGTCGACAGCGCCGACATCGGCGAACTCGAGCGCACCGTCCACTTCGGCCAGAAGATCCGCGCCATCGGCTTCGGCGTGAGCGACGCGAACGACCAGCGCAACAGCTGGTGGAACTTCACGGTCAACGGCGTGACCGCCAGCATCGCCCCGCGCTTGAACGACGAGGGCGAGCCGGCGGTCTGGTTTACGGTCCTGTTCGACGAGCCGGTGGATTCGGCGCACTTCGCGTTCAGCACGCAGCCCGGGGACGGCTACGGGATCATGGCGCCGACGGCCGTGCCTATCCCGCTGCCGGCGGCGGCCTGGCTCATGCTCGCGGCGTTCGGCGGGCTGGCGGGCGTGCGGCGGTGGCGCCGCGCGCCGACAGGAGCGGCGAAGGCCTGAGGCGGAGAGAATGCATCCGGGCTGTCGGCGGTGGGCCTCTTCGTTGAGGAGTCGCGCGCGGCCTGTCGTTCTCTGCTAGGCAAGGCTATGACCGTCGAAGCCGCGATGCGCAGGAAGTCGGCGTGTTTCCGGCCGCGCCGCAGCGTCCCTCCTGGGGCACGGTCTTTTGCCAAACATGACCCTTGGGCGGCGCTTTTGTCGCATGGGCGTAGTAACCGCAGCGGTATATCCTCCCGGTAGCCAGTGACCTAGACATGGATCGCGGTGTGTAAGCCTGGGGGGCGTCGATGTATCCGCATTTTGAGGCTCGGCGCCAGCCCGCCTGACGCATTCCTCGACGGAGAACGTTGCGTGAGAGACAACAGCCAGTTTGGACACACGCGATCATGGGGTCTAGGGGGACCGGGAATGGCGACCTTCGATATCGCGGACATAGCCGCAGGGCAGGGCGGATTTGTACTCACGGGAGAGTTCCCGGTGACCGGGCTCATAGCCCGGCCCCGGCCGGGGATGTCAACGATGACGGTATCGCCGATCTTGTCGTTGGGGCGCCGCAGCACTTTACCGGCGACAAGGGGAAGGCCTACGTCGTTTTCGGCGGGCATCGTTCGATGCACAGGAACCCCTTGCGCAGACGGGCGTGAGCCTTTCCGGATTCCAGATTCCTCGGCGAGAGCGATTGGTCGTGCTGGGTGCCCCGTAGCGCCGGGGACGTCAATGGTGACGGACGCGATGACCTCGTCGTCTCGGCAACGTTCGACGCACAGGGGGGTGACTATGCCGGGGCCTCCTACGTCGTCTTCGGCAAGGAAGACATGGAGGCCGTCGATCTTGCGGACGTTGCGGCCGGAAAGGGCGGCTTCAAGATCCCCGGTGTGCTCCCCGGCGGTTACATGGGCTACGGGCAGACCGCGGACGGGGATCGGCGACGTGAACGAGGACGGGCTGGCGGACGTTCTGTCGGAGTGACCACGGATGTCTTTTGGCTAGGACCGGGGAAGTGTAGGTCGTGTTCGGCAAGAGGACGACCGAGACCGTCGATCTCTAGGCAGTGAAGCGCGGTGCCGAGCATTCTGATTTCGCCCGCAACGGGTGATTTCGGGCTCGGTGGCAGTGCGTCCGCGCTCGGGGACGTAAACGGGGACGGGCTTGCAAACTTCAGCCTCGCGGCCAAAGATTTTGCCGACCGGGTATGGGGCGCCGCCGGTGACGACGAGATGTTCGGTGACCGGGGGAACGATACTCTCCGCGGTGGGGCGGGAGCAGACCGGATCAGCGGCGGTCACGACAGAGACTTGATCTGCGGCGGGACCGGGGATGATGTGCTGGCGGGGGACCGCGGCGACGATCGCGTTTATGGCGGGAAGGGCAGCGACCTCCTCGTAGACGGCACCGGGATCGATATTCTGAATGGGGGTCCGGGGGAGGATATCTACTGCTTCGTCGTGGATGGGAGGATCGACTACGCGAAGGATTTCGGTCCGGGTGATCTGATCGACCTCGGCCTATGGGACACCGACTATTCCGAGTTGCGCATCCGGGACGTGCGGTGCGGCTTTGTGGAGGTCTCGATAGAGGACGATGCAATCCTCGTGCGCGGTGATGGCCTGGATGCGAGAGATCTGGGTTCAGACCGTTTCATTTTCGACGCCGATACTCTGATTTGAGGTTTCGGAGTAGTCGGCGGGGCGCCGATCGCCGATCGGAAGGTCAAGTTGTCGTGGGTGGGGGCACGACCTGCCTCGCAGCGACCTCACCAGCGCGGCCCTGTGACGGGCAAGCGAGAATGCGCCGGCTTTTGGCGCCGCTAGGGACATACAGGGCCGAGGGCGCCAGCGCCCAGCTGCACCAAAGTCGCGACTGCCGCTAATGATGGTGATGTTCGGGTAGCGCCTCGACCTGATCCTTGGTCAGCGTCGTCGTCGCATGAATGTCGCCGTCTTCGCCGCGCATGAAGTCGAGCTGGCTGACCGGGAGTGCCACCGCCTTGGCGCCAATCCCCAGAAAGCCGCCGACGTCCACGATGACCTGGGCTCCCGGGCCCGCGCCGTGGAGATGCGAGACGTCGCCGATCTCGTAGTCGTCGGGGCCGTAGATCGTCGCGCCGATCAGGTTCTGGTCGGTGAGTTCCGTGACATCGAGCCGTTCGTGAAGAGTGTGGTCCAAAGCGCGCCTCCTGTTTCCCGCCATGATCGGCATGGGGGCTAACGCCGTCGCAGCGAGCCCGTTCCAGACTGCCGCGAAGAGGAGGCTGCGCGGGCCGAAGAGGAACCTTACCGCCGCTGGATCCGTTCCTCCCAGAGCATGCTTTTCGTCTGGAGGATTCATGGCGCCCCACGACACCAACACACCGAAACAAGCGCGACGGCACCGGGTGCCGCTCATCGGAATGGCCGCTCTGGTGTTCGTTGTCATGCTCGGCTTTCTCTGGTTTTTCAACCGTTCCACCGAGGGTCGCGACGAGGTGCCGGCGATGGAAGAAGCGCCCTTCGAGCAGCCTGCCCCTCAGCCGAACTGAGCCGCCGGGGACTGCGTCCCTCGGGCGCGGCAGCGAGCGGGGGCCCAGCCAGTCACGGCGCTGTCTTCAGGACGGCGGCGACGCGGCGGCCGAGCGGGGTGAGGTCCCATGCCAGCGGAGACGTGACGCTTCGCTGCAACAGGCGCGGTTCCCGCTGCAGTCGCCAGACGGCGGTGGAACCGATGTACCGGGGCTGCGGCAGGGTTTCCTGGAACGATGTCAGTCGGCCGCTAGTGGATGGAATCCAACACTTGGTGCCCGCGCTTGACGGCGGCGATGATTTTGTCCGGGTCGGCGGTCCAGGTGAAGGGCTTGGGTTGCTGGTTGTGTTCGGCGAGGAAGCGGTTGATGGCGGCCTGAAGATCGACGACGGAGTGGAAGACGCCGCGTTTCAGGCGGCGCTTCGACAGCTTGGCGAAGAAGCCCTCGACCGCGTTGAGCCAGGAACACGAGGTCGGCGTGAAGTGGAAGGTGAAGCGCTTATGGCGGTCGAGCCAGGCGCGCACTTTGGGGTGCTTGTGGGCGGCATAGTTGTCGAGGATGACGTGCACGGCCTTGCCGGCGGGAAGCTCGGCGTCGATGGCATTGAGGAAGCGGATGAACTCCTGATGGCGATGGCGCTGCATGTTCCTGCCGATGACAGTGCCGTCGAGCACGTTGAGGGCGGCGAACAGGGTGGTGGTGCCGTTGCGCTTGTAGTCGTGCGTCATGGTGCCGAGCCTCCCCTTCTTCATGGGCAGGCCGGGCTGGGTGCGGTCGAGCGCCTGGATCTGGCTCTTCTCGTCGACCGACAGCACGATGGCGTGGGCCGGCGGATCGACATAGAGGCCGACGACGTCGCGCAGTTTGTCGATGAACTTCGGATCGTTGGAGAGCTTGAACTGGCACCAGCGGTGGGCTGCAGCCCGTGCGCCTTCCAGATGCGCCTGACGGCGCTGGCGCTGATGCCGGCTTCCTTTGCCATCATGTCGGCGGTCCAGTGGGTCGTCTCGCCCGGCGGGTCGGCAAGCGTCAGCGCCACCACGCGCTCGGCGACCTCGGGGCCGAGCGGCGGAATGCGCGACGGCCGCGTCTTGTCGCGCAGCAGACCGTCGTAGCCTTCCGCGGCAAAGCGCTCCTGCCAGCGCCACACGCAGGTCTTCGACTTGCCGGTCCGGCGCATGATCTCCACCGTGCCGACACCCTCGGCGGACAAAAGCACGATCTCGGCGCGCCAGACGTGCTTCTGCGGGGCGTTGCGATCCCTGATCAGCGCCATCAGGCGGGCGCGATCGGTCGGCGAGACGGTGAACGATATTCCGGTGCGCATGCGCCAGACTCGCATGCGCACGCCACAAAGGGAATCCCGAACCGGACTCCTATGTCAGGCGGGGACCACTAGGCTCCGCCGCGATCCGGAGCACGCACTCGCGTTGCAGCTTCGTCAGCCCCCGCGCGATCCTCTCGGCCTCATCCATTGGCGTTTCCTTCAGAACGGCCATTGGTGGGTGAAAAATACGCCAGAATGCGCATGCGTCACCCGGCGACCTTCGGCATGGGCGGCGAACCGCCCGACGGGCTTCCCGGACGGTCTCGTTGACGTCGCCGGAGCGGCCCCGGGCCGCTGGTGCAGGGCGAGGATCAAGTCCCGCGTCGGCACCATGCCGTCCGCGGCATCACTCGCCACCACTCGCCAACCGACGCTTGCGCAGCCGTGACGTGGTGAGCGAGGATGCGCGCGGCAGTGATTGCTGCATCGGGGGAGGACTGCAATGACGCTGACACGTGTGGCGGGAACCGCCTTGCTCGCCGCGGCGCTGGCCCAGGCCGGCTTCGCGCAGGTGACCGCGCTGGGCGAGGGCGAGGGCGCGCTCAACATCGTCGCCTGGCCGGGCTACATCGAGCGCGGCGAGACCATGGCCGAGTTCGACTGGGTGACCAAGTTCGAGGAGGCCACCGGCTGCAAGGTCAACGTCAAGACCGCCAACACCTCCGACGAGATGGTGGCGCTGATGAACGAGGGCGGCTTCGACCTCGTCACCGCCTCGGGCGACGCTTCGCTGCGGCTGGTGGCCGGCAAGCGGGTGCAGCCGATCAACACCGACCTCATTCCCTCCTGGTCGACGATCGACGACCGGCTGAAGGATGCGCCCTGGTTCACGGTGGACGGCGTCCACTACGGCACGCCCTACCAGTGGGGCCCGAACGTGCTGATGTACTCGACCGAGGTGTTCCCCGAGCCGCCCGCCTCGTGGTCGGTGGTCTTCGAGGAACAGACGCTGCCCGACGGGCAGTCGAACAAGGGCCGGGTGCAGGCCTATGACGGGCCGATCCACGTGGCCGACGCCGCGCAGTACCTGATGGCGCACAAGCCCGAGCTCGGGATCGAGAACCCCTACCAGCTCAACGAGGAGCAGTACGCCGCGGCGCTCGACCTGCTGCGCCAGCAGCGGCAGCTGGTCGGGCGGTACTGGCACGACGCGATGATCCAGATCGACGACTTCAAGAACGAGGGCGTCGTCGCCTCGGGGTCGTGGCCGTTCCAGGTCAACCTGCTGAAGTCGGAGAACGCGCCCATCGCCTCGACCATCCCCGAGGAGGGGGCGACGGGCTGGGCCGACACCACGATGATGCACGTGGACGCCGAGAACCCCAACTGCGCCTACCTCTGGATGGAGCACACGCTTTCGTCGAACCTGCAGAGCGACCTGTCGGTCTGGTTCGGGTCCAACCCGGTGGTGCCGGCGGCGTGCGAGGACGGCTCGGGGATGCAGACCAAGGAAGGCTGCGCCGGCAACGGCTTCGAGGACTTCGACCGCATCCGCTTCTGGACGACGCCGGTCTCGGACTGCCCGCAGGGCGAGTGCGTGCCGTACTACCGCTGGGTCTCCGACTATATCGGGGTGATCGGCGGCCGCTGACCGGGTGACCGGGAGGCGCGCGTGGTGCTCGCCGTCGAGTTCCAGGACGTCTCCCGCCACTTCGGCGAGGTGCGCGCCGTGGATGGCGTGGACCTCGCCATTCCGGAGGGCGCGTTCTTCGCCATGCTCGGGCCTTCGGGCTCGGGCAAGACCACCTGCCTCAGGCTGATCTCCGGCTTCGACCAGCCGACCGCGGGCCACGTGCGCATCTTCGGGGAGGCGGTGGAGGGGGTGCCGCCCAACCGGCGCAGCGTGAACACGGTCTTCCAGGACTACGCGCTCTTTCCGCATCTCAACGTCCGCGACAACGTCGCCTACGGCCCGATGGTGAAGGGTGTGGGGCGCGCCGTGCGCCACGCCGCCGCCGAGGAGATGCTGGCGCTGGTCAAGCTCGCGGGCTACGGCGACCGCAAGCCCGGGCAGCTCTCCGGCGGCCAGCGGCAGCGGGTGGCGCTGGCGCGCGCGCTGGTCAACCAGCCGCGCGTGCTGCTGCTCGACGAGCCGCTCGGCGCGCTCGACCTCAAGCTCCGCGAGGCGATGCAGGACGAGCTCAAGGCGCTGCAGATCCGCCTCGGCATCACCTTCGTCTTCGTCACCCACGACCAGGGCGAGGCGCTGTCCATGGCCGACATGGTCGCCGTCTTCAACGAGGGCCGGATCGCCCAGGTCGGGACGCCGCGGGAGATCTACGAGCGCCCGCGCACCCGCTTCGTGGCCGATTTCGTCGGGTCCTCGAACGTGCTGCCGCCGGAGGTCGCTGCCCGCTTCGGCGCGCCGCCCGCCTGGGCGAGCCTCCGCCCGGAAGCGCTGACGCTGACCGCCCCGGGCGGAGGCGTCGAGGGCACCGTCACCGCCACCCGTTATCTCGGCGCGGGCACGCGCGTCGGCGTGGACATCGGCGGCATGGAACTGACCGCCGTCGCGCCCGCCGGCGCGCCGGTGCCCGAACCGGGCGCCCGAGTCGGTCTCGCCTGGGCGCCCGGGGCGTTGCACGCCATGGAGGCGGGCTGATGGCCACGGCCGAGGCGCACCCGCGGGGGCTCGCCGAGCGACTGTCGGATCTCTTCTGGCGTCGCCCGGGCGTGCTGCTGGCGCTCCTCCTCGCGCCGCCGCTGCTATGGCTGGGCGTGGTCTATGTCGGCTCGCTCGCGGCACTGCTGGCGCAGAGCTTCTTTTCCATCGACGAGTTCTCCGGCCTCATCGACCGGAGCTTCACGCTCAAGACCTATGCCGAGCTGCTGCGGCCCGGCCAACTTCGACATCATCCTGCGCACCGTGAGCATGGCCGCGGCGGTCACGCTCGCCTCGGTCGTCGTCGCGTTTCCCATCGCCTACTTCGCCGCCCGCTACGCCCGCGGCCGCTGGAAGGCCTTCTTCTACCTCGGGGTGATGCTGCCGCTCTGGTCGAGCTACCTGGTCAAGGTCTACGCTTGGAAGCTGATCCTGGCCAAGGAGGGCATCCTCGGCTGGATCTTCGAGCGGCTGCACCTCGGCTTCGTCCTCGACGCGCTGCTCGCCGTGCCGGTGATCGGCGGCAACTCGCTTTCGGTCAGCTACATCGGCACCTTCCTCGTCTTCGTCTATGTCTGGCTGCCGTTCATGATCCTGCCCATGCAGGCGGCGCTGGAGCGGGTGCCCGCGAACCTCCTCGAAGCGTCGGGCGACCTCGGGGCGGACGCCCGGCAGACCTTCCGCCACGTCATCCTGCCGCTGGCGCTCCCCGGCATCGTCGCCGGCTCGATCTTCACCTTCTCGCTCACCCTCGGCGACTACATCATCCCCTCGATCATCGGCTCGTCGCGCAACTTCATCGGCCAGGCGGTCTATGCCCAGCAGGGTACGGCCGGGAACATCCCGCTGGCCGCCGCCTTCGCGGTGGTGCCCATCGTCATCATGATGGTCTACCTCGCGGTCGCCCGCCGGCTCGGAGCCTTCGATGCGCTCTGACGCCCGCGCGCCGCTCGGCCTCCGGCTCGCGGCCACGGCGGGGCTGCTGTTCCTGCACCTGCCGATCCTGCTGATCTTCCTCTATGCCTTCACCACCGAGGAGACGAGCTACCAGTTCCCGCCGCCCGGCCTGACGCTCGAATGGTTCGCCGTCACCTGGAACCGCGCGGACGTCTGGCCGCCGCTCTGGCTGTCGCTTCGGGTCGCCGCCATCGCGACGCTCCTCGCCATGGTCCTCGGCACGCTCTGCGCCGCCGCCATGGCGCGGGCGCGCTTCTTCGGCAAGGACGTGGTCTCGCTCCTCGTGATCCTGCCCATCGCGCTGCCGGGCATCATCACCGGCATCTCGCTGCGCTCGGCCTTCAGCCTGATGGACGTGCCGTTCTCGACCTGGACCATCGTCCTCGGCCACGCCACCTTCTGCATCGTCGTGGTCTACAACAACGCCGTCGCCCGGTTCCGCCGCCTTTCCGGCTCGCTCGTCGAGGCCTCGCTCGACCTCGGCGCCAACGGCTTCCAGACGTTCCGCCACATCATCCTGCCCAACCTCGGGACGGCGCTGCTCGCGGGCGGCATGCTCGCCTTCGCGCTCTCGTTCGACGAGGTGATCGTCACCACCTTCACCGCCGGCCAGCAGCAGACCCTGCCGATCTGGATGCTGGAGGAGCTCGTTCGCCCGCGGCAGCGGCCGGTCACCAACGTGGTGGCCATGGTCGTCGTCCTCGTCACCCTGCTGCCGATCCTTGCCGCCTACTACCTGACGCGCGACGGTGAAGCGGTCGCAGGAGGCGGCAAGTGATTTCATTTACTGCTTGATCAAAGTCGGCAAAATCCGGAGGAGGAAAGCATGGACACCGCAAACCTGATCGGCGGCGCCTTCGCCGAGGGCGAGAACTCCCCCGAGTCGGTGCTGAATCCGCGCACCGGCGCCACCATCGCCGAGGTGCCGGAAGCCTCCGAGGCGCAGGTCGACGCCGCGGTCGCGGCCGCGGCTGCGGCCTTCACCGGCTGGTCCCGCACCACCCCCGCCGAGCGTTCCGCGGCGCTCCTGCGCATCGCCGACCGCATCGAGGCCGAGGCCGATGCCTTCTCCGCCATCGAGGCGCTGAACTGCGGTAAGCCGATCAATGCCATGCGGAACGACGAGATCCCGGCCATCGCCGACTGCTGGCGCTACTTCGCCGGCGCCGTCCGTTGCCAGCACGGGGCGATCGCCGGCGAGTATCTCGCGGGGCATACCTCGATGATCCGCCGCGACCCCGTGGGCGTGGTCGCCTCCGTCGCCCCCTGGAACTACCCGCTGATGATGATGGCCTGGAAGCTCGCCCCCGCCCTCGGCGGCGGCAACGCCGTGGTCTTCAAGCCGTCGGAACAGACCCCGCTCACCGCGCTCAAGCTCGCCCGGATCCTTGCCGAAGAGCTGCCACCCGGCGTCGTCAACGTCGTCACCGGCCGCGGCGCCAGCACGGGCCAGGCGCTGGTGAGCCATCCTGCGGTCGACATGATCTCGCTGACCGGCGACGTCGGCACCGGCCGGAAGATGCTCCAGGCCGCCGCGACGTCGGTGAAGCGCACCCACCTCGAGCTGGGCGGCAAGGCGCCGGTGATCGTCTTCGACGATGCCGATCTCGATGCGGTGGTCGAGGGGCTGCGCGCCTTCGGCTACTACAACGCCGGCCAGGACTGCACCGCCGCCAGCCGCATCTATGCCGCCGACGGGATCTACGAGCGTCTCGTGGCCGACCTGTCGGCCGCCGTCGCCGGCATCACCCTCGACGCCGCCGACGACGCCACCAACGAGATCGGCCCGCTGATCAGCGCCCGCCAGCTTGAGCGCGTCGCCGGCTTCGTCGACCGTGCGCGGGATCTCCCGCACGTCGAGATCACCACCGGCGGCGCGGCGGGCGCGAACGGGTTTTACTATGCCCCCACCGTGGTCGCCGGCGCGCTGCAGGAGGACGAGATCGTCCGACGCGAGGTCTTCGGCCCTGTCGTCTCGGTCACCCGCTTTGCGGAGGTCGACGAAGCCGTCGCCTGGGCCAACGACAGCGACTACGGCCTCGCCTCGTCGGTCTGGACCAGGGACGTGGGCCGCGCCATGGCCACCGCCGCCCGGCTCCGCTACGGCTGCACCTGGGTGAACACGCACTTCATGCTGGTCAACGAGATGCCGCACGGCGGACTGAAGCAGTCGGGCTATGGCAAGGACATGTCCGCGTATGCGCTCGAGGACTACACCGTGCCGCGCCATGTCATGATAAAGCACGGCTGATGGAGACGGTGCTCGCCACCGGCGGGGCCGGGTACATCGGGTCGCATGTGGTGGCCGCGCTGCTGGCCGCCGGGCGGCGGGTGGTGATCCTCGACGACTTCTCCAACGCGGCCCGCGACGTGCCGGAACGGATCGCGGCGCTCGGGCACGGCGTGCCGGACGTGGTCGAGGGGGACATCTGCGATCCGGCGCGGCTGGAGGCGGTGTTCGGGCAGTTCCGGATCGATGCGGTGATCCACATGGCGGGGCTGAAGGCTGTGGGCGAGTCCGTCGCGCAGCCGCTGCGCTACATGGCGGTGAACGTGGGGGGGGCGGTGGCGCTCCTCGAGGCCATGCTGCGCCATGGGGTGCGGCGGCTGGTCTTCTCGTCGTCGGCGACGGTCTACGGGGTGCCGGAGCGGGTTCCCATCCGGGAGGATGCGCCGCTCGGTGCGGTCAACCCGTACGGGCGGACCAAGCTGGTGATCGAGCAGACGATCGACGACCTGGTGGTGGCGCAGCCCGACTTCGCGGCAGTTTCCCTGAGATATTTCAACCCGGTAGGGGCGCACGCCTCCGCGCTGATCGGCGAGGACCCGCGCGGGATTCCCAACAACCTCTTCCCGCTCATCGCCCAGACGGCGGCGGGCAAGCGCGAGCGGCTGGCGGTTTATGGCAGCGATTACCCCACGCCGGACGGGACGGCGATCCGCGACTACATCCATGTGGTCGACCTGGCGCGGGGGCATCTGGCGGCGGTCGATTTCCTGCTGGCGGGCGAGGGCAGGGGGCGGAACGTGCCGGTCAACCTCGGCTGCGGGCGCGGGTACAGCGTTCTCGAGGCGGTGGCGGCCTTTTCCCGGGCGGTCGGGCGGGACATCCCCTATGCCATCGTCGACCGGCGGCCGGGGGACGTGGCGGCTTCGGTGGCGGATGCCGGCCGGGCCGCCGAGCTTTTCGGCTGGCGGGCGGAACTGGACCTCGACCGCATGTGCGCGGACCAGTGGGCGTTCCAGAGCCGGGTGCTTCTGGGGTGATGCGAAGCAGCGGATAAGGGCGGTTCGATCGACCCAGAAAGCATATGGGAAACGTATGGGTCAGGCCCCGTGGACGAGCACCGGTGCGGCCTGGACGCGGGCGGCGGTGAATGCCTGGCCGGCGCCGTGCGGGGCGTTCACCAGGGCGAGGCCCGAGCCGGTCATGCCGCGTTCCGGGGGAGGGTCGAAGGCGACCTCGTCCAGCACCACGGGGAGCGCGGCCAGCCCGGCGCGCAGGTCGCGGTGGCGCGCCGCGGGCAGGATGGGATACCAGACGAGCACCACCGCCTCGGGCCAGCGGGCGATCAGCCGGCGCACGAAGTCGGCTGCGGCGGCGTATTCGGTCTTCACCTCGTAGGAGGGGTCGACCAGGACGAGGCCGCGGCGCGGCTTGAAGGGCGCCAGCGCGAGGACGCCTTCGAAGCCGTCGCGGCGGTGGATCTGCGTGCCGCTGCCGGCCATGGCGTCCACGAGGCCGGCGTGCTCGGCGGGGTGCAGCTCCATCAGGGTCATGCGGTCCTGCGGGCGCAGGAGCGCGCGCGCGACCAGCGGGGAGCCGGGGTAGGCGGTGGGGCCGGCTGCCGCCCGGACGGCGGCGAGGGCGCGGCCGTAGGGCGTCGCGGGGTCGGGGCGGATGCGGCCGATGCCCTGGGCCGCCTCGCCGGTCTTCAGCGCCTCGGGGGCGGCGAGGTCATAGAGCCCGCGGCCGGCGTGGGTCTCCACGTAGCTGATGCCCCGGGGCTTGGCGGTGAGCATGGCCAGGAGCTCGGCGAGAACGATGTGCTTGTGCAGATCGGCCGGGCTGCCGGCGTGGTAGCCGTGCTGGTAGGAGAGCAACGTGCCGGCCTCAGGCCACCCGCGCCCCGCCGACCCAGACGCCGCTCGGCACCGGCACCCCGTCCATCAGGCGGAAGCGCAGGAGATCGGCCAGGAGCCCGGGCGCGATCCGGCCGCGATCGGCGAGGCCGGCCGCGCGGGCCGGCGCCAGGGTGACGCTGGCGATGCCGGCGGCCATGTCGCCCGACGCTTCGCCGAGGCGGACCGCGCCGGCGAGCAGGCTCGCGGGCGCGTAGTCCGAGGACAGGATGTCGAGGAGCCCCGCCTCGGCGAGCGCGGCGGCGCCGACGTTGCCCGAGTGCGAGCCGCCGCGGATGAGGTTGGGCGCGCCGACCATCACCGCGATGCCGCGCGCGCGGCTGGCGGCGGCGGCCTCGGCGGTGGTGGGGAACTCGGCGATGCGCGCGCCGTGGCGGGCGGAAACCGCCACCTGCGCCTCGGTCGCGTCGTCGTGGCTGGCGAGGGTGGCCCCGAGCCGGCGTGCGCCCTCGACCGCCGCGGCCTCGTGGCGGGCGCCGTTGCGGACGCGGAGCGCCGTCAGCATCGCCACGTGCGCCTGGAACTCGGCCTCGGTCATGTCGCGGCGGCCGGTGGCGTAGTCGCGCAGCTTATTGATGTCGGTGAACTGCCGCTGGCCGGGGGTGTGGTCCATCAGGCTGAGGATGCCGACCCGGTCCTCGGGGCCGAACTCGGCCAGCTCCTCGACCAGCGTCTCCGAGCAGGTCTCGGCACGCAGGTGGAGGCGGTGGCGGATCCTGAGCGCGCCCGCCTTGTGCAGCCGGTTGATCTCGTCGGCGAGCGGCCGGGCGTACCTGCCGTAGCCGGACTTGCCGCCCGCCACCAGCGAGCCCACGCGCAGCGCGTCGAAGACGGTGGTGATGCCGGTGCCGGCCAGTTCGGCGTCATGGGCGAGGATCGCCGGCGCCTCGGGCCAGCGGACGCCCGGGCGGGGCTCGAGGTGCCGCTCCAGATTGTCGGTGTGGAGCTCGATCAGGCCGGGGGCGAGGTAGTCGCCGCGGCAGTCCTCGGCGCCCGCGGGCAGGGCCGTGCCGGTGTCGATGTCGGCGATCCGGCCGTCGCGGACGACGAGGCTGCCGGTGATCGTCTCGGTCTCGAGGACGATGCGGGCGTTGCCGAGCACCAGCGTGCGCAGTTGCGGATCGGGGAGGTCGTATGGCATGGGCGCGGGGCTTCTCATCGGCTCGGGGACCACCATGAGCGACTGGCGCAGGCATGCAATCTATTTTGCGCCGCCGCAAGGCAGCGCGCTGGCGCGCTTCGGCGCCGGCTGGCTGGGCTGGGATGCCGAGGCGGGCGAGCGGCGCGAGGGCTTTGCCGTGCCGGGGCTGCCGCTGCCGCGCGAGGCCCTGGTCGAGGCGCCGCGCCGGTACGGCTTTCACGCCACGCTGAAGGCGCCGTTTCGCCTGTCCGACGGGCACGGCGAGGGCGATCTCGACGTTGCGGCGCGCGCGGTCGCCGCCGGGTGCGGGCGATTCGAGCTGCGGCTGCAGGTGGCGGCGGTGGGCGGGTTCCTGGCGCTGGTTCCGGACGAGGCGCCGCCGGCGCTGGCGGCGCTGGAGGAGGCGGTGGTCACCGGGCTCGATGCGTTCCGCGCGCCGGGCGATGCGGCCGAGACGGTGCGGCGGCGGATGGTCGGGCTCGATGCGGTGGAGGAGGAGAACCTGCGGCGGTGGGGATATCCCTATGTTCTCAGGCGTTTCCGGTTCCACATGACCCTGACGGGGCCGCTGCCGCCGGAGGCGCGGGCGGCCGTGCGGGCGGCGCTGGAGCCGGCGCTGGCGGACGTGCTGGCCCGGCCGGTGCCGGTGGCGGAGATTTGTCGTTTCGCCGAGGGCGGGGACGGGGCGTTCCGGCTCGTCAGGCGGTTTCCGCTCGGGGCGTGAGGAGGCCGCGGCGGGCGAGCTGGTCGCGCAGGGCGGCGGTGGTGGTGAAGGGGATGGCGTCGATGCCGAGGGCGGCTGCGGCGGCGACGTTGGGCAGGCTGTCGTCGATGAAGATCGCCCGCTCGGCGGCGAGGCCGTTGCGGGCGAGGCAGCGGCGGTAGATCTCGGGGTCGGGCTTGACGACGCCTTCGTCCCCGGAGACGACGACGTCGCGGAAGGCATTGGCGAGGAAGGGAAATCGCTGCGTGGTCTCGGCGAGCTTCTCGCTGGAGAAGTTGGTGATGGCGTAGAGCGGGATGCCGGCGGCGGCGAGGTCGGCGAGAAGCTCGGGCGCGCCCTCGACCGGGCCGGGGACGGTGTCGTGCCAGCGGTGGTGGAAGGCGGCGATGAGGGTGGCGTGGTGGGGGAAAAGGGCGGTCTGGGCGGCGACGGCCTCGTTCCAGGGGAGGCCGCGGTCGAGCTCGAGGTTCCAGGCGTGGAAGCCGGTTTCGGCGAGGAAGGCGTCGATGGCGGCCTCGTCGGGGAGGAGCTGGCGGTAGAGGAGGCGGACGTCCCAGCGGATGAGGACGTTGCCGATGTCGTAGATGATCGCTGTGGCAGTCATGCGGGGCATCCGACGGAAAAGGCAGGGAAAAGGCAATATGGAAAGCGTATGGCAAGCGTATGGAATCCATATGGGTGATTGCTGACAATGGGTTGACGGGAGCCGGCTGCGACCGGATAGTGCCGGGCGTGGCGTCTGGAGGCGTTACCAATGCCGCGGTGGCCGCGATGCCGCCGGAGAGCAAGAGATTTCAGGGAGGGATACCATGCGACTGAAGACGATACTGGCGTTCGCCGCGCCGATGGCGCTGGCGGCGGTGCTTTCTGTTGGCCCGGTGCAGGCGCAGGACCTGCGGATCGCGACCTCGATGCCGGGCCTCGGGTTCCCGTTCTTCGTGCACATGCAGAATCAACTCAACGCCGAGGCGGAGACGCTGGGCGGCATCGAGGTGATCAACTACGACGGCGAGAAATCGACGCCGAAGCAGACCTCGGACGTCGAGGCGGCAGTGGTGAGCGGGGTGGACGGGCTGATCATCAGCCCGCTCGACTCGGTCGCCATGGCCCCGGCGCTGGCGGCGGCGGTGGAAGCCGGCGTGCCGGTCATCACCATCGACCGGCGGGTCGACGGGGTGGAGGTACTGGCCACGTGGGCGCGGACAACGTCAAGGGCGGCGAGGCGCAGGCGAAGCTGATCGTCGAGCGGTTCCCGGACGGAGCGAAGATCGTGAACCTGCAGGGCCAGCCCGGCGCCAGCCCGGCGATCGACCGCAACCAGGGCGTGCACAACATTCTGGACGGCATGAAGGACAAGTACGAGTTCGTGGCGGAGCAGACAGCGAACTTCGACCGCGCGGAGGGGGCCTCGGTGACGGAGGCGATCCTCGCCGGGCTCGACTCGCCGCCGGACGTGATCGTGGCGGCGAACGACGACATGGCGCTCGGCGCGCTGCAGGTGGTGCAGGAGCAGGGTCTCGACATCGCGATCATCGGCTTCGACGCACTGCCGGAGGCGCTGGCGTCGGTGCGCGACGGCGGGCTGCTCGCGACGATCGAGCAGATGCCGGGCGGGCAGAGCCGGCGGGCGCATGGACGCGATGGTGAAGTTCCTGCGCGAGGGCGACCAAGCCCGAGCCGCTGGTGCTGCTGACGCCGATCGCAATCACCAAGGAGAATCTCGACAAGTCCGAGCGTCTCGGCGAGGCGAGCTGATCCAGTCCGTGCCGGACCGCTCGCGGGCGGTCCGGCACGCGATAAGGCCGCAGGCGCCTATGCCCCTCAACGACAGCATTTCCGGGCTGGCGCCGCTGCGCCGTGATCCGATCGACGTGCTGGCGCGGTATTCAGCGCCGATCTTTCTCGTGCTGCTGGTGATCGTCTTCACGGCGCTGCAGCCGAACTTCCTGCATCCGTTGAACCTGATGAACGTGCTCCGGCAGGTGTCGCTGTCGGGGCTGATCGCGATCGGGATGACCTTCGTGATCCTGACCGGGGGGATCGATCTGTCGGTGGGGTCGCTGGTGGCGCTGACCGGGCTGGCCGCGGCCTATGTGTCCAAGGGCGGGCTGGAGAGCCGGTTCGCGGTCGGGGCAAGCGCCGAGGCCGGGAACCCGGTGATCCTCGCGTTTCTCGCGGCGGTCGTTCTCGGCATGGCCTGCGGCGCGCTGCAGGGGCTGGCGATCACCCGGCTGAGGGTGCCGCCCTTCGTGGTGACGCTGGGGGGGCTCACGGCCTGGCGGGGTGCGGCGCTGCTGCTCTCGGGCGGCGGGCCGATCAGCGGCTTCAGCCCGGCCTACACCTGGTGGGGGCAGGGGCGGATCGAGGGCGTGCCGGTGCCGGTGATCATCTTCATCATCGCCGCGGTGATCGCGCACGTGGTGCTGCGGCATACCCGGTTCGGGCTGCACGTCTATGCGGTCGGCGGCAACAGTCCGGCGGCGAACCTCAACGGCGTGCATACCCGCCGGGTGGTGTTCCTGGTCTACGTCATCATCGGCTTCTTCTGCGGGCTCGGCTCGTTTCTCCTCTCCGCCCGGCTGAACTCGGCGGAGGCCGTGGCCGGGCTCGGGCTGGAGCTCGACGTGATCGCCGCCGTGGTCATCGGCGGGACCTCGCTTTTCGGCGGGGTGGGCAGTGTGTTCGGGACGGTGGTGGGGGCGCTGCTGATCGGGGTGCTGCGGAACGGGCTCGTGCTGCTGAACGTGTCGCCGTTCATCCAGCAGATCGTGATCGGGCTAATCCTGGTGCTCGCCGTCGCCTTCGACCAGTACGCCGCCGCGCGTCGGAGGGCGTGATGCCCCCCGTCCTCAGCCTGCGCGGCATCTCCAAGCACTTCGGCGCCATCCAGGCGCTGCAGGGGATCGACCTCGACCTCGGCCGCGGCGAGGTGCTGGGGCTGATGGGCGACAACGGCGCCGGCAAGTCGACGCTGGTCAAGATCATCGCCGGCAGCTTTGCCCCCTCGGCGGGCGAGATGCTGCTCGACGGCGAGCCTGTCCGCTTCGCCCGCCCGCTCGACGCGCGCGAGAAGGGCATCGAGATCGTGCACCAGGACCTTGCGCTCTGCGACAACCTGCCGGCGGCGATGAACGTCTTTCTCGGCCGCGAGCTGACGCGGCGGATCGGGCCGTTCCGCTTCCTCGACCGCTCGGCGATGTACGCCCGCGCCGGCGAGCTCTTCGCCGAGCTGAAGTCGGAGACGCGCCCGCGGGATCTCGTCAAGCAGATGTCCGGCGGGCAGCGGCAGGCGGTGGCGATCGCGCGCACGCGGCTGTCCGACCCGAAGATGGTGCTGATGGACGAGCCGACCGCCGCCATCAGCGTGCGGCAGGTGGCGGAGGTGCTCGATCTCATCGGGCGGCTGAAGGCGGCCGGCCACGCGGTGATCCTGATCAGCCACCGCATGCCGGACGTCTTTTCCACCTGCGACCGGGTGGCGGTGCTGCGGCGCGGCGCCAAGGTGGCCGACAAGCCGATCGCGGAAAGCTCGCCCGAGGAGGTGACCGGGCTCATCACCGGCGCCATCGAGACGGCGTGAGGGGGACACCATGGACGACCTGCCGAGCTTCGACCTGACCGGACAGACGGCGCTGGTCACCGGGGCGGGGCGCGGCCTCGGCCGGGCCATCGCGCTGGCGCTGGCCGCCGCCGGGGCGGACGTGGCGCTCGGGTTGCGCGACGCCGATGCGGACGGCGGGTTGGGCGAGCGGATCGCCGGGATGGGGCGGCGCGCGGTGCGGCTGCAGATGGACGTGACGGATCTCGGGCAGTCGCGCGCGGCCATCGACCGGGCGGAGGCGGAGCTCGGCGGGCTCGACATCCTGGTCAACAACGCCGGCGGCGGCATCGACGCCGTGGCGCTCGACGTCACCGAGGCCGACTTCGACGCGGTGGTGGCGCTGAACGTGAAGTCGACCTTCTTCCTGTCGCAGCACGCGGCGCGGCTGATGATCGCGCGCGGGAGGGGCGGGCGGATCGTCAACCTCAGCTCGCAGGCGGCGGTGGTGGCGCTGCCCGGCGAGCCGGTCTATTGCCTCGCCAAGGCCGCCGTCTCGCACCTGACGCGCTGCCTGGCGGTGGAATGGGGCGAGCACGGGATCACGGTGAACGCCGTCGCGCCGACCTTCATCGAGACGCCGGGGACGGCGCCCGCCCTGGGCGACGCGGCGTTCCGCGCCGACACGGTGTCGCGGATCGCCGCGCTGCACCGCATCGGCAAGCCGGTCGAGGTGGCCGGCGCCGTCGTCTTCCTCGCCTCGCCCGCCGCGTCGCTGGTCACCGGACACACGCTGGTGATCGATGGCGGATGGACGGTGAGGTAGTTGCAATTCCGCCGCCGCCGCCGCAAGGTCCGCGGGCGGCCGAACCGCGCACGACATTTCAGGGAGGAAATGAAATGAAGGGGATATCCGGCACAGTTCTCGCCGGCGCACTGGTGGTGGGGCTCAGCGCCTCGTCGGCCTACGCCAAGACTTTCTACTGGATCTCGCACGGCTCGCCCGCGGACCCGGTCTGGACCTACTTCCTGGCTGGCGCCGAGCAGTGGGCCACCGACACCGGCAACACCGTGAACACCTCGTTCCACAACGGCGACGTGTCCGCCCACCAGGAGGCGCTGCGCGCCGCCATCGCGGCGGGTGCGGACGGCATCGTCACCACCAGCCCCGACCCGGGCAGCCTGGTCGAGGTGGCCAAGGAAGCCAACGAAGCCAACATCCCGATCATCAACTTCAACACCCCCGACCCGACGGCGAGCTTCGACGCCTATGTCGGCGGCGACAACGTCGTCTTCGGCCGCAACTGGGCGCAGTACCTCGTCGACAACGCGCTGGTGTCGTCGGGCGACTTCGTCTGGATGCCGGTGGAAATCCCGGGCGCCACCTATGGCGTGCAGGAGGAAGAGGGGATCAAGTCGGTGCTCGAGCCGCTCGGGATCACCTACGAGGTGACCGAGGCGACGCTCGACCAGGGCGAGGTCATCACCCGGATGACCGACTACCTGACCGCCAACAAGGACAAGATCAGCGCGATCATCGGGCTGGGCGACCTCGTGACCGGCTCGATCAAGCGGGTCTTCGACCAGGTGGGCGTGGCGCCGGGCGAAATCCCGGTGGTGGGCTGGGGCAACTCGCTCGACACCACGCAGGAGGTGATGGAGGGCTACGTCAACGCCGCCCAGTGGCAGGACCCGCAGGCGACGAGCTATGTGGCGCTCTCGCTCGCCAACATGGAGGCGGGCGGCGTTCCGGCCGGCTTCGACGTGATCACCGGCGCGCTCTACGACAAGGAGACGGCGCAGATCTACGACGACATCCTCTCGGGCAAGTAGTGACCCTGGCGGGGGGCCATCGCGGCCCCCCGCCCGCAAACCGAGGCTCCCTTGGAAAAGAGATCCCACCTCGCGCGATTCATCGCCATGCCCGAATTCGGGCCGCTGGTGCTGCTCGTGGCCGAGATCGCGCTGTTCACCGCGATCAACCCGACATTCATATCGCCGCTCAACGTCTCGAATACGCTCACCTTTACGGTCGAGCTGGGGTTGATCGCGCTGGGGATGACGCTGTTGATGACGGCGGGGGAGTTCGACCTTTCGGTGGGGTCGATGTTCGGCTTTGCGCCGGTGCTTGATGTGGACGCTGTTCAACGCCGAGTTCCTGAGCTTCGGCATGTCGTTTCTCGTCGCCATGCTGACGGCGATGGCGATCGGGCTGTTCACCGGGCTTTTCGTGACGCGGCTGAAGATCCCTTCGTTTCTCGTCACCCTCGGCATGCTGCTGGTGGTGCGCGGCACCGCGCTCTACATCACCAACGGCTTCCCGCAGCGGACCTGGAGCGCCGAGGGGACGTGGCTCGCGACCATTCTCGTGGGCGACTTCTACGTCGGGCCGTTCCGGATCTATGCGTCGCTCTTCTGGTTCATCGCGGTGGCGATCGTGCTCGGCTACGTGCTGACGCGCACCAAGACCGGCAACTGGATCCAGGCCTCGGGCGGCAATCCGCAGGCGGCGCGGGCGCGGGGCGTGAAGGTCGAGCGGACGAAGATAGCACTCTTCGTGCTGACGGCGACGCTCGCGGCGTTTGCCGGGATGATCTCGTCGATCCGCACGGCGTCGGCCAATCCCAACAGCGGGACGGGGTACGAGCTCGAGGTGATCGCCATGGTGGTGATCGGCGGCACGGTGCTGACCGGCGGGCGGGGCACCATCCTCGGCACGGTGATCGGCACGCTGATCCTCAGGGTGATGCGCAACGGCATCGTGCTGATCGGGGTGCCGGGGCTTGCCTACAACATCTTCGTCGGCGCGATCATCCTCGGGATGATGGCGCTGCACTCCTGGCTCGAGCGCCGTCACAACGCGGGGACCTGAGGCGATGGTCGACCTGATCCGCATGGAGCGCATCCGCAAGTCGTACGGCCGCGTCCTCGCGCTGGACGACGTGGACTTTTCCGTGCGCGAGCAGGAGATCGTGGGCCTGCTCGGCGACAACGGCGCCGGCAAGTCCACGCTGATCAAGGTGCTGTCCGGCGCCGTGCCGGTGACGAGCGGCAGCATCTACCTGCGCGGCCAGAAGGTGGAGATCCGCAACACCACCGACGCGATCAACTGCGGGATCGAGACGATCTACCAGGATTCCGCGCTGGTGACGCAGCTCTCCATCGCGCGCAACCTGTTCCTCGGGCGCGAACCGCTGAAGGGGCCGAAGTTCCTGAACCGGATGGACTTCGACGCGATGAACAAGGTGGCGAGCGGGCTGTTGCGCCGGGTCGGGATCGAGAAGAAGATCCCGCCCGACACGCCCATCGGCTCGCTGTCGGGCGGCGAGCGCCAGGCGGTGGCCATCGCGCGGGCGATGCATTTCGAGAGCGACCTCATCATCCTCGACGAGCCCACCAACAACCTCGGCGTGGCCGAGACGCAGGGGGTGCTGAACTTCGTGCGCAGCGCGCGGGCCTCGGGGCACTCCTGCATCTTCATCGCCCACAACATCCACCACGTCTTCCAGGTGGTGGACCGCATCGTGGTCATGCGCCGGGGCCGGGTGGTCGCGGACGACATCGACCCGAAGGCGACCTCGGTGGAGGAGGTGGAGCGCGTGATCACCGGCATGACCGCCGAGGGCGTGCCGGTCGACGGCTGAGGGCCCTGCGATGATGCATCCGGGGCCGCGCAATTCCATCACCGACGTGCCGGGGCTGCGGGTCGGCAATGCCTCGGACGCGCGGCTGAAGTCGGGGGTCACGGTGCTGACCGCCGACGCGCCGTTCGTCGCCGGGGTCGACATCCGCGGCGGGGCGCCGGGGACGCGGGAGACCGATCTTCTCGAACCGGGGCGGCTGGTGCCCGGGGTGGACGCGCTGGTGCTGTCGGGCGGGTCGGCGTTCGGGCTCGACGCCGCCTCCGGGGTGGTCGACCGGCTGCGGGCGCTCGGCCGCGGCTACCGGGCCGGGGCTGTGGTGGTGCCGATCGTTCCGGCGGCCATCCTCTTCGACCTCGCCAATGGCGGGGAGAAGGGGTGGGCGGAAAATCCCTATCCCGCGCTGGGCGCCGCGGCCTTCGATGCGGCGGCGGAGGACTTCGCCATCGGGTCGGTGGGCGCGGGCACCGGGGCGATGACGGCGACGCTGATGGGCGGGCTCGGGTCGGCCTCGATCGTGACCGAGCATGGCGTCACGGTGGGGGCGCTGGCGGCGGTCAACGCCTTCGGCAGCGTCTGCGTGCCGGGAGGGCGGAGCTTCTGGGCCGGGGCGCTGGAGATCGGCGACGAGTTCGGCGGCCTCGGTCCCGCCGGCGCGCGCGTGCCGGCGTTCACGCCGCGGCACATGAAGCCGGGGCCGGCCGATCCCATGGCGAACACCACCATCGCCATCGTCGCGACGGACGCGGCGCTCGACAAGGCCGGGGCGCGGCGGCTGGCCGAGGCGGCGCACGGCGGGCTGGCGCGGGCGGTCTATCCGGCGCACACGCCCTTCGACGGCGATCTGGTGTTCGGCGTCTCCACCGGCCGCGTCCCGGCGGGCGATGCGCCCGGGCACGAGGCCATGGTTCTCGGCCACGCCGCCGCGCACTGCCTCGCCCGCGCCATCGCGCGCGCTGTTTTCGCGGCGCGGCCGGCGGCGGGGAACCTGTTGCCGTGCTGGTGCGAGACTGGGGTCAGCGCGGGGCAGGCCTAGGGGCGTGTACCCATAAACGTCCGGGGCCAGTCGTGGCGAAGGACATGTCGCTATCGGAAGCCGACATTCGTGCGGAGTGCAGGAGCATCAGCCTTGAGCCTTGCAAGACGTTGCTATCCTCTTGAGACCTGCGGAAGCAGCCGCGAGGGAACGACCGCTTTGTCGCGACGCCTTAGGGGGCGCGCAACCCGGTAGTCACGTGGGCTTACCTCGTGATTGATCAGTTCGAGGCCGAAGCGAACATGATTATGACCGCAGCGTCACGTGTGCTATCTTTGGTTTACTTTATGAAGACGGAGGAAGCCACCATGTGGAACCTCGCGACATTTGTTGCCGATTGCCGGGAAGCGGTGGATCGATCCGCGGATCACAGGGAAGTAGGTGAGCTGATGGCCCGCGCCATGCGCGACCCGGATGCTGTGACACTCGCGCTCGGCGTGCCGGAGAGGCCCGGTATTATTCCGATTTACAAGTCCTCGAGCCTGACAATCTTGAATCTGATCTGGCAGCCGTCGATGACCGTCCAGCCCCACAATCATGAGATGTGGGCCGTGATCGGTATATACGGTGGACGCGAGGACAACATCTTTTGGCGGAGGGTCAGGGACGATCCGGACGGCCGCATTGAGGCTGCCGGCGCGAGCAACCTCGGCACCGGAGACTGGTGCCCTTTGGGTGCCGACGTCATCCATTCGGTAACCAATCCTATTTCAAAGCTGACCGGCGCGCTTCACGTTTACGGCGGAGACTTCTTCGAAGCCGAACGCAGCGAGTGGGACCCGGAGAACTTGCACGAAAATCCCTTCGACATGGCGCGCGTCAAGGCCATGTTCGGAGAGCGATAGGAGCTCGGCCGTCTCACGAACTCTTCTGATTGAATAGCGGGAAGAGCGGAGCGCCAAAGCAGTCGCGATCGATGCGGGTTTATTGGTCCACAGCCTTTAGACGGCGTGCATCGTGCAGGTCAGCTCGCCTGCGCCTCGGCGTCCGACTCGAGCTTATCCGGGGCGACCGGTGCCTTTACCAGCTGTGCCGCCTCCGGCGCGGTTGGGGCGGCGGGGGTGGCGCGCAGGGCGCGGTCGATGTGGGCGACGATGCGCCGGTCGGGCGGGGTGGAGAGCTTGATGACCTTGTTGTCGAGGTAGACCCCGAGCCGGCCCTCGGCCAGGAGCGCGGTGCGCCCGCCCGGCTGCGGGATGGCGAGCCTGATCTCTTCCACCGCCTGGCGCGGGATCTCGAGGACCTGGCCGACCTGCAGCCCCTGGAGCGCCGCGAGGCTCAGGCTCTGGCGGTGCAGCACCGCGTCCACCGGCACCGGCGCGCTGGCCGCGGCGCGGCGCATCAGCGTCTTCCAGAGGTCGTTCGGCCGGTCCTTCGCCTCCTGGACGTTGCGCGCCTGGATCGACGCCCGGATCACGTCGAGCGCGGAAAGCGGCAGCACCAGGGTGAAGCGGCCCCGCCGCCCGGCCTCGCCGAGGGAGAGATCCATGCCGAAGACCAGGACGTCGATATAGTCGGGCGCGAGCCGCAACTGCGACAGGCTCTGCCGCAGGTCGCGGATCGAGAGGCCCTTGGTCAGCGGCCGCCCGAGGTTCGCCCCGATGGCGTGGGCGAAGGCGGCGAGGATGGCGTCGAGGTGCAGCCGGCAGAGCGCCATGTCGATGGCGGTGAAGGGCCGCGCCACCGGGGCGGGGGCCTGCACCGGGTCGCCCCCGAGCGTCAGGTCGACGAGGTGATAGGCAAGGTCGGATTCGAGCGCGATGAGCCCGGGCGTGTCGGCGTCCTCGACATCGACGAGCCCGAGCATGGCCGGCCCGGTGACCTCGGCCGTGGCGTCGGACAGCTTGGACACCCGGGCGGCGCCGACGGTGGTGCCGATCACCGTCTTGACCAGGAGGCGGATGCGATCCTCCACGCCGCGCGCGAAGGTCTCGCCGAGGAGGTCGGTGTCGGCCAGCGGGGAACGGGCGACGCCGCCGTGGCGAAGCTTCTGTGAGAGGACATTGCCGGAGGGGGGCATCGCGGGGGCCTCTCGAGAGGGCGATCGGCGGGCAGTCTCGGCGGCAATCCTTGCCAAACCCTGAACGGGTTACCTGCAATCGTCGGGATATTCGCCGGGCCGATGCTGCGGTGCGGTAACCCGGGGTTCAGCATTGCCGGCTATTCCGGGTCGCTGGGAACCGGGGGGTTTGGACATGGATCGCAAGACGGGCAATATCGTCATCGTCAAGCGCAAGATCGTGGTGGCGGGGGGCCATCACGGCGGCGCCTGGAAGGTGGCCTACGCCGACTTCGTCACCGCGATGATGGCGTTCTTCCTGCTGATGTGGCTGCTCAGCACCACGGACAAGGAGACGCGCCTCGGCCTCGCCGACTATTTCAGCCCGACCATCCCGATCCACGAGAGCCGCGGCGGCGGCGACGGCCCGTTCGATGGCGACAGCATGTTCAGCCAGGACGTGCTCGCCCGCGACGAGACCGGGCAGCAGGGCGACCCGGAGACGCTCGACGTGCCGGGCACGCCGGACGAGAGCCTGTTCGCGGTGGAGCAGGAGCTGCTCGGCGGCAGCGGCGACGCCATGGAGGCCGATCCGCTGCTGAAGCACATCCGCACCCGCATCACCGACGAGGGGCTGATCATCGAGGTGTTCGACATCGAGGGCTCGCCGCTCTTCGACGGCCCCACCGCCGCGCCGAACGCGATCTTCGAGGACCTGGTGCAGATGATCGGCCGGGTGCTGTCGCGGACCGTCAACCCGGTGGCGGTCACCGGGCACCTGGCCGCCGGGGACGCGGTGCGCGGCGGGCCGGATCCCTGGCGGCTGTCGTCGGACCGGGCGCAGCTCACCCGCGACTACCTCGATGCGGCCGGCGTGGCGGATTCGCGGGTCTCGCGCGTCACCGGCAAGGCGGACCGGAGCCCGTCGTCGGACGATCCGGGCGACTCGCGCAACCGGCGGGTGGAGATCACGCTGCTGCGTCACTTCGAACCGTAAATACATGGCTTCACGGCATTAGCGGGTTCTTAAGCCCCGCCCGCCAAGAGTGCCGCCGAGACTCGCCGTCGATCCCTCACGGACAAAGGACTGAGCATGGGTATTTCCTCGTCGTTGAACGCCGGCGTTTCCGGCCTGAACGCGAATGCCAACAAGCTCGCGACCATTTCCGACAACATCGCGAACTCGCAGACCTACGGCTACAAGCGCGCCGACGTGGATTTCTCCTCGATGACCGTGAGCGACGCCAAGTCGCCGAACACCGTCGGCGGCGGGCGCTGGTTCACCGCGGGCGGGGTGCGGACCAACGCGGTCTGGGACGTGGACGCCAAGGGCGCGCTGGCGCAGACCAACAACGCCACCGACCTCGCGATCACCGGCCGCGGCTTCCTGCCGGTCAGCACGACCGCGTCAATCGGGCAGTCGAGCACGACCGAGCTGCCGTTCATGATGACCACGACCGGTTCGTTCTCGACGAACGCCCAGGGATATCTCACCACGCCGTCGGGCCTCGTGCTCCTCGGCTGGCCGGCGGATGCGAACGGGGTCGTGGCCTCGCAGCCGCGCGACACGGTGACCGGGCTCGAGGCGGTGCGGGTCAACCTTTCCTCGGTGGCGGTGCAGCCGACCGCCGAGATCACGCTGAACGTCAACCTGCCGACCAACGACACCGAGGCGGGCGCGACCGGCGACCCCCGGGTGGTGACGGTGGAGTATTTCGACAACGTCGGCGGCTCGCAGACGATCAGCGCCTCGTTCACGCCGACCGTGCCGGCGCTGGGCGATCCGCGCAGCAATACCTGGACGCTGGCGCTGACCGACCAGGCTTCCGGCCAGTCCGCCGGGACCTACGAGCTCGTCTTCAGCGACGCGCCGCCGAACGCGGGCGGGCTCGCGAGCGTGACCGGCCCGACCGGCGGGACGCTCGCCACCGCCTACGATCCGGTGACCGGCGACATGACGCTCGACCTCGGCACCCAGCAGATCACCATCGGCCTCGGCTCGACCAGCGCCACCGGGCCGCAGCATCTCTCGCAGCTGACCTCGACCTTCTCCTCGGTGGGCGTGAGCCACGACGGCAGCGGCGCCGGCACCTACACCGGCCTTTCGATCGACGAGAAGGGCTTTCTCTCGGCGACCTACTCCAGCGGGTTCTCCAAGGTGATCTACCAGATCCCCGTCGCCGACGTGCCGAACCCGAACGGGCTGAAGGTGCTGGACAACCAGACCTTTTCCCTGTCGCAGGCCTCGGGGAGCATGTTCCTCTGGGATGCCGGCGATGGACCCACGGGCGGCGTCGAGGGGTTCGCGCGCGAGCAGTCGACCACCGACATCGCCAACGAGCTGACCCAGCTGATCCAGACCCAGCGCGCCTACTCGTCGAACGCCAAGATCATCCAGACCGTCGACGAGATGCTGCAGGAAACCACCAACCTGAAGCGCTGACGGCGCGGCTGACGAAAGGACCGCTTCATGGGCATCTCGAGCGCGCTGAACAACGCCGCCGTCGGCCTCGGCGCCTCGGCGCGGCTGGCCGACACCATCGCCAACAACGTGGCCAACGCCATGACGCCGGGCTTCGGCAAGCGCACGACCGAGCTCTCGTCGCTGACCCTGGGCGGCCACGGCTCGGGGGTGCGGGTGGTGGGCACCAGCCGGGCGGAGAACGCGTTCCTGACCGCCGAGCGGCGGGGCATGGACGCAGCGCTCGGCGCGACGGGGACCCGCTCGGATGCCTACGAGCGGGTCATGGCCGCGGTGGGCGAGCCCGGGGGCGACAACGCGCTCTCGACCCTGGCCACCGCGCTCGAGACGACGCTGATGTCGGTGACGGCCTCGCCGCAGTCGATGACCAAGCTCACCGACGCGGTGACGGCGGCGAAGAACCTGGCCGACGCGGTGAACCGGGTGGCGGACGAGAACGTGCGGCTCCGCACCGAGGCGGACGCCGAGATCGCCCGGCAGGTGGGGCAGGTGAACGACGCGCTCCACGCCATCGACGACATCAACCGGAAGATCGCGACGCTGGCGCCGAAGGGCGTCGACGTCACCGGGCTGCAGGACGAGCGCGGCCGCATCATCGACGGCATCTCGTCGATCATTCCGGTGCGGGCGGTGAAGCGCGACGGCGACCAGGTGGCGCTCTATGCCCAGAACGGCGGCGTGCTGCTGGACGGGCGGATCTACGAGCTGAGCTTCACGAAGGCGCCCAACGTGGTGACGGCGGACATGACGCTGGGCGCACCGCTCGGCGGGCTGATGCAGGACCAGGGCGCGAACACCGGACCGGTGGCGATCGCGGCGGGGAGCGGCAACGGGGTTCTCGACGGCGGCTCGCTCGGGGCGCTGTTCGAGGTCCGCGACCAATTGGTGCCGGACATCGACGCGGAGATGGACCGCTACGCCAACGACCTGATCGAGCGGTTCCGTGACCTGATGCCGGCGGCGGCGCTCGACGCTTCGGGCGAGGGGTTGTTCGTGGACGGTGGCGCCGGCGGGATGACCGGGCTCGCCGGACGGATCGAGATCAACGCCGCGGTCGATCCCTCCGCCGGTGGCGCGGCCTGGCGGCTCCGGGACGGGCTGACGGCGGCGACGCCCGGCGCCGAGGGCAACGGGGTCTACCTGCAGGCGCTGTCGGACGCCATGGCGGCTCCGCGCGATCCGATCGGGTTCGTGTCGCAGAACGCGCGGGCTGGCGGGGCGCTGATGGCCTCGGAGATCGCGTCCTTCTTCGCCGGCAGGGCCGCGCGCAGCGACGACGACCGCGCCTATCTCACGGCGCGGCAGTCGACGCTGGCGGAGCAGGAGTCGCATCTGACCGGCGTCGACACCGACGCCGAGCTCGAAATCGCTGATGCTGGTCGAGCAGACCTACGCGGCCAATGCCCGCGTGCTGTCGGTGATCGACGAGCTGATGAAGCTGCTCCTGGAGGCATGACCATGCGCGTGAACGGAGGCTCGGATCTCGCCCGCCTGCAGACGCTGCAGAAGCAGGCGTTCGCCACCCGCAACAGGCTGGACGTGGCGGCGCAGGAGCTGACCACCAACCTCAAGGCCAGCCGGTTCGAGGCGACCGGGGGGAACCTCACGCGGCTCTTTGCGCTCGAGCGCTCGCTCGACCGCAACGCGGTGTTCAGCCAGACGATCTCGCTGACCGAGTTGCGCCTCGAGGTGATGCAGGAAGGCCTGGGGCGGATCCTGACCCCGGCGGAGAACCTGTCGATCGACCTCATCGACGCCACGGCCAAGGGCGACTACGCGACGGCCAAGCTGCACGCGGCGACGGCGCGGCGGGACTTTGCCGACACGATCGGCGTCCTCAACACCCAGGTCGCGGGGCAATCGCTCTTCGCCGGCACCGCCACGGACAGCGCAGCACTGGCGCCGGCGGATGCGATCCTCGCGGACCTGGACGCCCTGGCGGCCGGGTCGCCCGATGCCGCCTCGGCGATCGCGGCGATCGACGCCTATTTTTCCAAGACGCCGCCCGGCGCGTTCTACACCAACGGCTATATCGGGTCGCCGGACGACCTGACGCCGGTCGAGGTCGGCGAGGGCCAGCGGATCGACTATGGCATGCGGGCGGACAACGACCAGCTCGTCGCGGTGCTGCGGGCGCAGGCCATGGCGGCGGTGGTGGACGGCGGCGCCTTCGCCGGCGACCAGGCCGCGCAGATGGCGCTGATGGAGGAGGCCGGCACCCAGCTTCTCGCCGCGAAGGAAGGGATCCTCGACCTGCGCGCCTCGGTCGGGAGCCTGCAGGAGGCGGTGGAGCGGGCCAAGGCGCAGCGGGTGTCGGAGCGCGATACGCTGGATCTCGCGCGGACCAAGATCGTCGCGACCGACCCGCTCGAGGCGGCCTCGGCCTACCAGTCGCTGCAGGTGCAGCTCGAGGCGATCTACACGGTGACCTCGCGGCTCGCGAACCTGCGCTTTGCCAACTTCATGCGCTAGCGTGATGCGGAGCCGCCTCCTCGCCCTCTGCCTGCCGCTGCTGGTGCTCTGGTTCGGCGGGCTTTTCACTCCGGGGATGGCGTCGCCGGCGCGGATCAAGGATCTGGTCGAGGTCGACGGGGTCCGCGGCAACGACCTGCTCGGCTACGGCCTCGTGGTCGGCCTCAACAACAC
The DNA here is from genome assembly GCA_963844375.1 of uncultured Alphaproteobacteria bacterium. Lineage (GTDB taxonomy): Bacteria > Pseudomonadota > Alphaproteobacteria > Rhodobacterales > Rhodobacteraceae > Amaricoccus. Next base: position 70,396 of record CAWJOI010000017.1, read on the forward strand.
CGGCGACTAGCTTGCGCAACTCGCCCTTCACCGAGGACGCGATCGTCAACCTGCTGGAGCGGCTCGGGGTCAACGTGACCGGCGAGCAGATCCGGGCGCGCAACGTCGCGGCCGTCCTCGTCACCGCGGCGCTGCCGCCCTTTGCGCGCGCCGGAAGCCAGGTGGACGTGACGGTCTCGGCGATCGGCGACGCCAAGAGCCTGCTGGGCGGGACGCTGGTGATGACGCCGCTGAACGCCGCCGACGGGCAGATCTATGCCGTGGCGCAAGGGTCGATCATTGCCGGCGGCATCGTCGCCGAGGGAGAGGCGGAGACCGTGACCCAGGGCGTGCCGACCGCCGGGCTGATCCCGTCCGGGGCGCGGGTGGAGCGCGAGGTGGCCTTCGACTTCACCCAGGTGCGCGACATGCGGCTGGCGCTGCGCAATCCCGACTTCACCACTGCGGCGCGGATCGAGGCGGCGATCAACCGGGACGTCGGCGCACGGATCGCGCGGATGCTCGACTCCGGCACGGTCCAGCTCGACCTCGCGGGCGTCGGCGTCGACGAGCCGGCGCGGCTGATGGCGCAGATCGAGAACATCGAGGTCGAGAGCTCGATGAAGGCGCGGGTGGTCGTCGACCAGCGGTCGGGGACGATCATCCTCGGCTCGGACGTGCGGATCAGCCGTGTCGCCGTCACCCAGGGCACCCTGACGCTGCAGGTGGAGGAGACGCCGCTGGTGGTGCAGCCGAACCCCTTCGCGGAAGGCCAGACGGTGGTGATCCCGCGCACGGACGCCAGCATCGACGAGGACCCGGGGAACGGCCTCGCCATCGTCGACAACTCGGTGTCGCTGCCGCAGGTGGTGGCTGGCCTGAACGCGCTCGGGGTTTCGGCGCGGGACATGATCGACATCCTGAAGTCGATCAAGGCGGCCGGGGCGTTGCACGCGGAGTTCGTCGTCCAGTAGGCGGCACGGCGCCGGTGTGGTGCCTTCAGGGTTTCAGCGCGATTTGGTAGCGCAGCGACGTCCCGCCGCCGTAGGCTGAAGGCTTTTCGAAGCGCTCCACCAGGATGCCGCCGTTCGCTTCGATGACGCGTCGCGAGGCGCGGTTCTCGGGCTCGGTGGTGATCTCGATGCGGCCGAGGCCGACCGCGCGCGCCTCGGGCAGCAGCAGGGCGAGGGCGCGGGTGGCGTAGCCGAGGCGGCGCTTCCAGGGGACGACGGCGTAGCCGACGTGGCCGAGCACGTGCGGCGGCAGGTCGTCGCTGCCGGCCTGCCAGCGCAAGCCGATCGAGCCTGCCATCTCGCCGTCCCATATCCAGCGGCGGAAGCCGGGCAGTCGCGGGACCGTGCTGCCGTCGGGGAGGGTGATGGTGGCGCCGGCCGGGTCGCGATGGTCGAACGCGGCGAGGAAGCCCGCCGGGTCGGCGGCGATGCGCGCGAGTTCTTCATCGGCGACGGGGCGCGTGTTGTCAGGCGACCAGCCCCGCCGGAGCGCGGCGGCATAGGAGGGGAGGTGCTCGGCGGCGGGCCGGACCAGGGCGAGCGTCATGCGGCGGGCGCGAGCTGGAGGCGCCCGTCCTCGAGCCACGCTTCCCAGGTCCGCTCCGGCGCCATGCGGGCGCGGGCGCGGGAGAGCTGCCAGCGCCCGGAGGCGGAAGCGCCGCCCCAGCCGGGGGCGGGGGCGAGGCGCCAGCGGGTCTCGATGCCCGGAGCCCCGCCGCTGCCCGGGGTGAGCAGCAGCGCCAGCGGCGCGGCGCCGCCGCGCAGCGCCCCGGCTTCGGCCGCGAGATGCAGCCGGCGGACCGCGGTCAGTTCCGGCGGCGCGTCGAGATCGGCCACCACCAGCGGCACCTCGGCGGTCCTGAGCGCTTCCTCGGCGGCCCAGAGGGCTTCGGCGGGCTTGCGCGCCCGCGCGAAGACGAGGCGGGCGGGATCGACAAAGGCCCGGATGCCGTCGCCGAGCAGGCGCTCGCCGGCCCGGCCGGCCTGCAGCCAGAGCACGGGGCCGGAGAGCCGGGCGGCGGCGAGGAGCGCGAAGACCGCCCGCGCCGGTCCTGCCGCCTCGTGCGCCCGGGCGCGCGCCAGCGCCACGCCGGGCGCGAGGGCAAGTTCATCGGCGGCGGGGGCGTGGCGGGTCTGGAGCATGGCCGTGTTCACGGCATGTTCTCAGGAAACCCGGCCGGGATCAAGCGGCGGCGCGCGCCGCGCGCGTCCGGTCAGCCGAGGATGCGCGCCTTCTGGACCGCGAACTCCTCGGCGGTGAGCACGCCGGCGCTGTGCAGTTCGGCGAGCTGCTGCAGCCGGGCGATGGCCTCCTGGGTCAGGCCTCCGGCGGCGGGCTGGGGCGCGGCCTCGGGAGGCTGGGGGGCCGGCGCCGGGGTGGGTGCGGGGGCCTGCCGCCCTGCGACCTTGCCGGAGACGGCGGTGGCGGTGGCGGAGATCACGGCGGTGCGGGCGGCGGTCTGGGCGGCGCGGCCGATCAGGCTCGGGCGTCCGCGTCTGGATCCGATCATGGCGGTCTTCCTTCCGGTTCAGTCGGCGGCGGCGAGGAGCGAGGCCTGCGCCTCGCTCATCACGGCATGGGGGATGCGTTCGGAGAGCACGAGCTCGCCCTTGGCGGCGCGCACGGCGATGGCGAAGCGGGTGGCCCAGACGTGCTCGAAGAGGAGGGCGGCGGCGGTGGTGCCGGGGTCGAGGTCTTCGCCGAGGTCCTGCAGGTCGGCCTCGGAGAGCAGGCCGCTGGCCTCGCCGGTCAGCCGCAGGAAGGCTTCCGCCACCTCGGGGCCGAGTTCCTGGGTCTCGAGGATCGAGACGGCGCCGTCGCGGGACTTGCTGACGATGGCGATGTCGATCAGCCGGACAAGGCCTTGGTCGAGGAGATCGTTCAGGGCCGGGACGATGTCGCCGGTGAAGCGGTCGCCCTCGAAGCGGATGACGATGTATTCGACCGGGCCGAGGGCATCTTCGGGCATGGCGTTCTTTTCTTGGTTGGTCCGGCCCCGGGAATAATCCGGGTGGTGGCGTGCCGCAAGCCGCTAATGCGCAGGCTCGAGGTCGAAGGCGGCGGCGAGCAGGGTGCGGGTGTAGTCGGTCTGCGGGGCGTCGAAGATGGCGCGGGCGTCGCCGGATTCGACGACGTCGCCGTTCTGCATGACCACGACCTTGTGGGCGAGGGCGCGGACGACGCGGAGGTCGTGGGAGATGAAGATGTAGGCGAGGCCGTACTTGTGCTGCAGGCGGCGGAGGAGGTCGACGATCTGCACCTGGACGGTCATGTCGAGGGCGGAGGTGGGCTCGTCGAGGACGACGAGCTTGGGCTGCAGGATCATCGCGCGGGCGATGGCGATGCGCTGGCGCTGGCCGCCGGAGAACTCGTGCGGGTAGCGCTCGGCGGTGGCGGGGTCGAGGCCGACTTCCTCGAGGATGGCGGCGACGCGGCCGGCCTCGTCGCCGAGGCCGTGCACGGCGAGGCCCTCGGCGACGATCCCGGCCACCGACATGCGGGGCGAGAGCGAGCCGTAGGGGTCCTGGAAGACCATCTGCATGTCGCGGCGGAGCGCGCGGAGCTGGGCGTGCTTCCAGCCCTGGATGTCCTGGCCGAGGAAGACGATGCGGCCCTCCGACGAGATGAGGCGCATGATGGCGAGGGCGAGGGTGGTCTTGCCGGAGCCGCTTTCGCCCACGACGCCGAGGGTTTCGCCGGCGCGGATGGCGACGGTGGCGGCGTTGACGGCCTTGATGTGGCCGACGGTCTTGCGCAGGAGGCCGCGCTTGATCGGGAACCAGACGCGGAGGTTCTCGGTCTCGACGACGGTGGCGGCGCCGGCGGGGACGGGGTCGGGGCGGCCGGTGGGTTCGGCGGCGAGGAGCTTCCGGGTGTAGGGGTGGGTGGGGTCGGCGAAGATGCGGGCGGTGGGGCCGGATTCGACGATCTCGCCGGCCTGCATGACGGCGACGCGGTCGGCGATGCGGCGGACGATGCCGAGGTTGTGGGTGATGAAGAGCATGCCCATGCCCTCGGCCTTCTGCACCTCGGCGAGGAGGTCGAGGATGCGGGCCTGGACGGTGACGTCGAGCGCGGTGGTGGGCTCGTCGGCGATGAGGATGTCGGGGCCGTTGGCCAGCGCCATGGCGATCATCACGCGCTGGCGCTGGCCGCCGGAGAGCTGGTGGGGGTAGGCGGCGAGGCGCTCCTCGGGGTCGCGGATGCCGACGCGGGCGAGGAGGTCGAGGATGCGGGTGCGGGCGGGGGCGCCGGTGAGGCCCTGGTGGAGGGCGAGGCTTTCGGCGAGCTGCTTTTCGATGGTGTGGAGGGGGTTCAGCGAGGTCATCGGCTCCTGGAAGATGAAGCTGATGTCGTTGCCGCGGGTGCGCCGGAGGGTGCGCTCGTCGGCGGTCAGCATCTCGGTGCCGCGGTAGCGGATGGAGCCGGTGATCTCGGCGTTGTCGGGCAGCAGGCGGACGGTGGAGAGGGCGGTGACGGACTTGCCGGAGCCGGATTCGCCGACGATGGCGAGGGTTTCGCCGGGGTGGAGCTCGAAGCTGACGTGGCGCACGGCGGGGGTGGCGCGGCCGCCCTGGTGGAAGGTGACCGAGAGGTCGCGGACGGTGAGGAGCGCCTCGGGGAGGGGGAGCTTGCCGGTGTCCTTCATGGGGATTTCGCCCCGCGGATTCGGCGGTGGGGAAAGGCTGGCGATTTCCGCGTCTTAGCCGAAAACGGTGATGCACAATCCATGCACAACTCATGCACAACGCATATGCCAGGTGCGTCGGCGCGGGTCACCGGAAGGTCTTTCGCGGGTCGAAGGCGTCGCGGACGCCCTCGAAGATGAAGACGAGGAGCGAGAGCATGGTGGCGAAGGTGAAGAAGGCGGTGAAGCCGAGCCAGGGGGCGTTGAGGCGGTTCTTGCCCTGCAGCGCGAGCTCGCCGAGCGAGGGGTAGGAGGGCGGGAGGCCGAGGCCGAGGAAGTCGAGGGCGGCGAGGCCGCCGATGGCGCCGGTGATGATGAAGGGGAGGAGCGTCAGGGTGGCGACCATGGCGTTGGGGAGCATGTGGCGGAACATGATCTTGGCGTTGCCGAGGCCCAGCGCGCGGGCGGCGCGGACGTACTCGAAGTTGCGGGCGCGCAGGAACTCGGCGCGGACGACGCCGACGAGGCTGGTCCAGCTGAAGAAGGCGATGAGCAGCGTCAGCAGCCAGAAGTTCATGGTGAAGATCGCCGAGAGGATGATGATGATGTAGAGGCTGGGCATGTTGACCCAGATCTCGACGATGCGCTGGAAGACGAGGTCGATCCAGCCGCCGAAGAAGCCCTGGACCGCGCCGGCGAGGATGCCGATCAGGCTGGAGATGACCGCCACCACCAGCGCGAAGAGCACGGAGATGCGGAAGCCGTAGATGACGCGGGCGACCACGTCGCGGGTCTGGTCGTCGGTGCCGAGCCAATGGACGCGGTCGGGCGGCGAGGGGGCGGCCGTCACGTCGTAGTTGATGGTGTTGTAGCTGAACGGGACGAGCGGCCAGACCATCCAGCCGGGCTGGGCGATGGGCTGGCCGTCGGCGGTGCCCCGGGTCACCGCCTCCTCGTAGATGCCTTCCGGGTCGTCGAGGCAGGCCTCGACGCCGCCGGTGCGGATCAGGCAGCGGACCTCGGGGGAGCTGTACTCCGCCTGGGTCTGGAACTCGCCGCCGAAGTCGGCCTCGGAATAGAACTGCAGGATCGGAAAGCGGAAGCTGTCCTGGAAGCGCACGACGAGCGGCTTGTCGTTGGCCACGAACTCGGCGCAGAGCGTGACGATGAAGAGCGCGAGAAAGACCCAGAGCGCCCAGAAGGCGCGGCGGTTGGCCTTGAAGTTGGCGAGGCGGCGGCGCTGCAGCGCGGTGAGGCGGATCACGTCTCGCGGCTTTCGAAATCGATGCGGGGATCGACCCAGACATAGGTGAGGTCGGAAATGAGGCCGACGACGAGGCCGAGGAGGCCGAAGACGTAGAGGGTTCCGAAGACCACCGGATAGTCGCGCTGGATGGCGCTCTCGTAGGCGAGCCGGCCGAGGCCGTCGAGCGAGAAGATCGTCTCGATGATGAGGCTGCCGCCGAAGAAGACGCTGATGAAGACCGCCGGGAAGCCGGCGATGACGATCAGCATGGCGTTGCGGAAGACGTGGCCGTAGAGGACGCGGTTCTCGGTCAGGCCCTTGGCGCGGGCGGTCATCACGTACTGCTTCTTGATCTCGTCGAGGAAGGAGTTCTTCGTCAGCAGCGTCATGGTGGCGAAGGCGCCGATGGTCGAGGCGATCACCGGCAGGGTGATGTGCCAGAAGTAGTCGAGCACCTTGCCGATGAGCGAGAGCTCCTCCCAGTTGTCGGAGGTGAGGCCGCGCAGCGGGAAGAGCTTCCAGTAGGAGCCGCCGGCGAAGAGCACGAGCAGCATCACCGCGAAGAGGAAGGAGGGGATGGCGTAGGCGACGATGATGGCGGCGCTGGTCGCGGTGTCGAAGCGGCTGCCGTCCTTGGTCGCCTTGCGGATGCCGAGCGGGATCGAGATCATGTAGGCGAGCAGCGTCGACCAGAGGCCGAGGCTGATCGACACCGGCATCTTCTGGAGCACCAGATCCACGACGCTGACCGAGCGGAAGTAGCTCTCGCCGAAATCGAAGGTGAGGTAGTTGCGCAGCATCAGCAGGAAGCGCTGCCAGGGCGGCTTGTCGAAGCCGAACTGGCGCTCCAGCTCGGCGATGAACTCGGGCGGCAGGCCCTGCGCGCCGCGGTAGTCGCCGACGGGCTGCGCCCCGCCACCGCCGCCCCCGCCGCCGCTGATGCGGTCGAGCGCGTTCGCCCTCCTGCTGCAGCTGGGAGAGCACCTGCTCGACGGGGCCGCCGGGCATGAACTGCACCAGGATGAAGTTGATGAGCAGGATGCCGAAAAGCGTGGGAATGATGAGCAGCAGCCGGCGGAGGACGTAGGCTCCCATTTCTAGCGCAGGGTTCCCGCCGCCTTCAGCGCGTCGAAGCGCTCCATGTCCGCCCACCAGATGCCGGGCGCTCCGGTGGAGAATTCCGGCAGTTCCTCGGGGTGGCGATAGAAGTCGTAGTAGGCGAGCCAGGTTTCCGGGCGGACCCAGAGCGGCACGCGGATGTGCATCGCCCGGAGCACGCGGTCGAGGGCGCGGACCCGACGGTCCAGCTCCTCGCGGGTCTCGGCGGTCTCGATCAGGCCGATGAGCTTGTCGATGCCGGGGCTGGCGACGCCGGACACGTTCAGCGAGCCGCCGATGTTGGCGTAGTCGGTGCCGAAGGCGTCGCGCAGCTCGTTGCCGGGGGTGTTGCTCATGGGGACGTAGACGAGGACGGCGTCGAAGTCGAAGGTCTCGGCGCGCTCGCGCCACTGGGCGCTGTCGACGAAGCGCAGCGAGGCGGCGATGCCGAGGCCGCCCAGTTCCTGGGCGAAGGGCGAGAGGTACTGCTCGGCGTCGGGGCTGGCGTACATCATCTCGAAGCGGAGCTGCTGCCCGTTCGGGCCGATCAGCTTGCCGCCCTCCTGGCGGTAGCCCGCGTCGTTGAGGAGCGCCAGCGCCTTGCGCTGGCGGGCCCGGTCGCGCTGGGTGCCCTCGCCCTTGTAGGGGAGTGCTGCGGGGGAGTTCAGGATGTCGCCGAGTTCGGGCGGGAGCTCGGAGAGGAGCGGCTCGAGGATCGCCTGCTCCTCGGGCGGGGTGACGCCCTCGGCGATCATGTTGCTGCGCTCCCAGTAGCTGGGCGCGCGCTCCTCGACGCCGTGGAAGAGGGTGGCGTTGACCCACTCGAAGTTGAACATGGTCTCGATGGCCTGGCGGACGCGGGGGTCCTGCCACGCCTCGCGGCGGAGGTTGTAGAAGACGCCGCCGGCGAAGGGGACGGTGCGGGCGGGGAACTCGGCCGTCACCACGTCGCCGCGCTGCTTGGCGGGGAAGTCGTAGCCGGTCAGCCAGCGGTCGGCGTTGACCTCGCCGCGGAAGGTGTACTCGCCGGCCTTGAAGGCCTCGAAGGCGCTGGCCTGGTCGGCGTAGTAGTCATACTGGATCGTGTCGAAGTTGTTGGCGCCGACGTTCACCGGCAGATCCTTGGCCCAGTAGTCCGGGTCGCGGGTGTAGACCACGGAGCGGCCGGCGTCGGCCTTGGACACCTGGTAGGGACCGGAGCCGAGCGGCGGGTCCATGGAGGCGTGGGTGAAGTCGCGCCCCTCGTAGTAGGCCTTGGAGAAGATCGAGGTGCTGGCCACCGTGGGCAGCAGGTCGCGCACGGCGGCGCCCTCGGCGAAGGTGAACTTCACCTCGTGCGGGCCGAGCGCCTCGACCTTCTCGATGTCGCCGAAGTAGGCGCGGTAGCGGAGCTGGCCCTTGTTCTTCATCATGTCGAAGGTGAAGAGCACGTCCTCGGACGTGAGCGGGCTCCCGTCGGAGAAGCGCGCCTCGGGGCGCATCTTGAAGCTGACCCAGCGCTTGTCCGGCGGGTAGGTGACGCTCTCGGCGATGAGGCCGTACATCTCGTCGAGGCTGTCGAGCGAGTTGACCATCAGGCTGTCGAAGACGATCCAGGCGTTCTCGGCGGCGTCGCCCTTCTCGGTGAAGGGGGTGAGCGAGTTGTAGCTGCCGAGGCTCCAGGTGCGGTGGGTGCCGCCCTTGGGGGCGTCGGGGTTGACGTAGTCGAAATGCTTGAAGTCGGCCGGGTACTTGAGCTCGCCGAAGACCGAGAGGCCGTGGCTGGTGACGGTGCCGGCGGGATCGTCCTGGGCATGGGCGCGGACGGCGAAGACGAGGGCGGCGAGGAGGAGCGCCGTGGCGAGCATTGCCCGCGCGAGCCGATCACCAGTCCGGGTCGCTGCGGCGGCGAGGGGGCGGCGGGTTGGGGTCATGGTGCGATCACCCGGCGGTTGCGTCGGTGGGCGCCAGTTACGACACGATGCCCTCTGGCGTAAAGCGGCATTGGCCAGTGTTGCAGGCGCCTGACCGCTTCGTGATGCGCCCGGGGCGGCGGCTACTGCAGCGTCTGGAGATAGGCGATCAGGTCGGCGCGATCCTGCGGCTTGGGCAGGCCGGCGAACGCCATCTTGGTGCCGGGGACGTCCTGCTTGGGGCTGGCGAGGAAGGCGAAGATGTTCTCCGGCGTCCAGTCGCCGCCGTGCGCCGCCATGGCGTCCGAGTAGCTGAAGCCTTCGATCGATCCCACCGGGCGGCCGACCACGCCGTTCAGGTGCGGGCCCACGCCGTCGGCGCCGTCGACCTTGTGGCAGGCGGCGCATTTCTTGAACACGGTCTCGCCCTTGGCGACGTCGGCGGCGGCGACCAGCCCGGCGATGTCCACGTCCTCCTCGGCCTGGCCTCCGCCCTCGCCACCCTCGTCGACGCCCTCGACGGCGAAGGCGACGGTCTCGCTGTGGGTGTTGAAGATCGCGTGCGACGCCATCTGGATCAGCAGGAAGATCAGCAGGCTGCCGCAGATGGCGCCGACGAGCTTTGTCATCTCCATCGTGTTCATGGGGCGTGCACCTTCGCTCGGCCAGAGGGCTATGGTTCAGGGCCGTTTTAGCCGGATCGCGCGGGCAAGCGCAAGGCTTGCGCGGGGGACGCGATGACGCAGGCGGATGCGATCTTTCCTTCGCGCGGCCTTTCTGCCATATCCGCTCGGCTCGAGAACAGGGGTGGCAAGCGTGCGGGAACTGACCGGCAGGATTTCGTTCCAGGGCGCGCCGGGCGCCTATTCGCACCAGGCCTGCCGCGAGGCGTTTCCGGGGCTCGAGGGGCTGGCGTGCACCACCTTCGAGGCCGCCATCGCCGCGGTCGAGGATGGGTCGGCGGATCTCCGCGATGCTGCCGATCGAGAACACGACCTACGGGCGGATCGCCGACATCCACCACCTGCTGCCGGAATCGGGCCTCCACATCGTCGGCGAGCACTTCGTGCGGGTGCATGCCAACCTGCTGGTGGTTCCGGGGACCCGGCTGGAAGAGGTGAAGACCGCGGTGAGCCAGGCGCCGCTGCTCGGGCAGGTGCGGGGCTTCCTGCGCAAGCATGGCATCGCCGCCCGCCCGGGGCCGGACACCGCGGGGTCGGCGGCGGCGGTGGCGGAGGCGGGCGATCCGAGCGTGGCGGCGCTGGCCTCCGAGCTGGCGGGGGAGATCCACGGGCTGGAGGTGCTGGCGCGGCATATCGAGGACCAGCAGAACAACACCACGCGCTTCCTGGTCATGGCGCCCGAGCCGCGGCCGGCGGCGATCGCGGGGGCGCTCACCACCTTCGTCTTCCGGGTGCGCAACCTTCCGGCCGCGCTCTACAAGGCCATGGGCGGCTTTGCCACCAACGGCGTGAACATGACCAAGCTCGAAAGCTACATGGTGAACGGCCATTTCACCGCCACGCAGTTCTATGCCGACATCGAGGGGCATCCGGACGAGCCGCGGGTGGCGCGGGCGCTCGAGGAGCTCCGCTACTTCACCACCACGCTGCACGTTCTCGGGGTCTATCCCCGCAGCGGGTTCCGCCAGGACGCTGCGGCGCTGGACGCGGAGGGGGTCTAGGGGCAGTCGCGCGCCGCCACGCGAACCGCGAGGTGGTCCGTGACGCGGCGCGATTCTTCTGCGGCGACCATGATGGTGCCGGACTGCAGCGATTCCATCGAGTCGAGGCCCACGAAGTAGACACCGGGGACCGAAAGGCAGCGGGACTGTGCCGGCTGTCCGGTCGCGTCGGTCGCTCCCGGCACGCGCAGCCAGCTGAAGTCGCCGGTGTAGCCGACGCACCAGATGATCGTCGATACGCCCCGCGCCAGGATGTCGAGCGAGCGGATCGGGGGGTTCGGGAAGCGCGCGGGCAGCGCGTCCGCCTCGTCGACCGCCGGCGGCTCAACCGCCAAGTCGTTCCTTGCGACGAAATCGTCGATCTCGCGCCGCATCTCGGCCGAGACGTGGTCCGCGTGGGCGGCGTTCGCAGCGAGATCGTCCGCGAAAAGGAGCGTGCCGTTCGCGGCGCCGGTGAGCCGGCCGAGCAGGACGACCCCGAGGGCGCCGAGCGACTGCAGGCTGATCGTGTGGGTCGACCCGAGGAGCGGACGGCCGCACTGGTTGGTCCGCGGCTGTTCGTACCGGCCGGTCTGCTTGTTCCACAGGATGATGTCGCGGCCGCGATAGCGGCGCGGAATCCGCCCGTTGCGCCCGGTCGCGAGGAACACCTCCCGCCCGCCGAGCGCCAGGTCCTCGGCGATCTGCCCGCCGGAGTTCCCGCAGCCGACCACGAGGATCGCACCGGGCGGAAGCCGCTCGGGCGCGCGGTAGTCGAGGCCATCGATCTGAGAGACCGAAGCGGGCAGGCCGGCGGCAAAGGCCGGGCGCCTGGCGACGTTGAGATTGCCGGTCGCGGCGACGACGCTCCGCGTCCGGACGGTCCCGTGCGGCGTTCGCACCGCGAAGCCGCCGCGGCCGTCCGGCCCGACGGTGGCCGTCGTCCCGGTCTCCACAGGCAGGGCGTGACGCCGGGCGAAGCCGGCGACCATGGCGACGAAGGCGTCACGGGTCATGAAGCCCTCCGGCTCGTCGCCGCGGTACCTGTCGCCCGGCATCACCGTCAGGACGTTCGGCGTGTTCATCCGGAACGAGTCCCATCGCTGGGTAAGCCAGGTCTCGCAGGGGCGGCGCCTCTCGAACACCACGTGGCGGAGCCCGGCGGCCTTCAGCGCGCTGCTTGCCGCCAGCCCGGCGAAGCCGCCGCCGACCACGACGGCGTCGAAGTCAACCTGCTCGTTCGGCATCGGAATCTCCGCGGCGGCGGACCTGGAAAGGCGAGCGCACGGGACCATAGGCCACACGGGCGCGTCCGGCAATCATCCGCCGCCGGCTCACTCCTCGGCGAGGCAATCGGTGGTGAGCATGGTTTCGTCGGCGTCATCGCGGGCGAGGAAGCCGGCGTCGCCCTTGACGTGCCAGACGAGCCTGGGCTCGCCGATCGAGACGTAGCGCACCCCCGACCCGGTGGGGCCCGCCTTCATCGGGACGAGTTCGCCCTCATGGAGAACGACGGCGTAAGAAGGCCCGCCCGGCGGGTTGAGGTAGGCGACCTCGAGGACGTCACCACCGGCGCAGGAATAGGGAACGGTCAGCGCCTCCGGAACGTCCTGGGCGCTGGCAGGGGTGGCGAGGAGGAGGGCGAGGGCAAGCATGTTGGGCTCCTTCAGTCCAGGGTGTCGGCGAGCCAGCGTTCGATGAGGAAACGGGCGATCGAGCCGCGCCGCGCCGGCCGGAGATCGGGGTCGTTGCCCGAGAGCGCCGCCAGCACGCCCTCGCGGCTGACCCAGCGGGCGTCCTCGAGCTCGGCCGGGTCTCGGGCGATCTCGCGCGCCAGCGCCTCGCCGCGGCAGCCGATCATCAGGCTGGAGGGGAACGGCCAGGGCTGGCTGGAGAGATAGTCCACCTGACCCACGGGCACGCCCGCCTCCTCCCAGACCTCGCGCCGCACCGCGCCCTCGATCGACTCGCCAGGTTCCATGAAGCCGGCGAGGAGGGAGTACATGCCCGGCGGCCAGGCGGCCGAGCGGCCGAGGAGCACGGAGTTGCCGTGCAGGATCAGCATGATCACGACGGGATCCGTGCGCGGGAAGTGCTCGGCCGCGCAGGCGGGGCAGGCGCGCTTCCAGCCGCCGTCGGCGACCTCGGAGCGCGTGCCGCAGCGGGCGCAGAAAGGGTGGGTGGCGTGCCAGCCGAGGATGCCCTTGGCGGCGGCCGCGGTGCCGGCGTCGGAGACGGTGAGTTCGGCCATCACCGCCCGCAGGTCGCCGAACGCCAGCGCGTTGGGGAGCGCGGGATGCCTGGCCTGCGTCTCGTCGAGGAACGGGCGCGGGCCTTCAGCGGGCGCGCTTGCCTCCCAGTCCGGGATCTCGCGGGCGAATCGCGGGGCGCCGTCCGCGACGCCGAGGAAGACCGGCGGGTCCTTCGCGTCGGCGAAGACGGCATGGACCATGGGCAGCCAGGCGAGCCGGGGGGCGGCGCCGGGCGCGATCAGCGGCTTGCCCTGCCAGAGTGCGAGGCAAAGCGCCCTGGGGTCGGCGGCCAGCGTGGCGTCGCCGCGCAGATGCGCCGCGCGATCCAGCGCGCCTCTCGCGAAGGTTACGGCCTCGGCGTCTCGCATGATGTTCCCGTTCGTGCGGCGCGACCATGCCGCAAGGCCGCGGCGGCGGCAATCGGGTGAAGCCGGGCTTGAAGGCCAAGCGATGCGGCGATATATCGGCGGCGAGAGGTTGGTGCGGGCAGGCGCTCCGCCAACCCGGTCAGGTCCGGAAGGAAGCAGCCGTAACGGTTCCCGCTTGGGTCGTTGTCCAGCCTCTCACCTCCTTCCCTTTCGCACGGAGACGGCCGATGAACATGGGCGAGGCGGTTCGGAGCGTCCTGACGCAGTACGCGACCTTTTCCGGGCGGGCGCCCCGGTCGGAGTTCTGGTACTGGGTGCTGGCGACGACCATCGCGGGCATCGTTCTCGGCGGTTTCGACCACCTGATCGGCATGGGCAACTCGATGCCGGTGAGCAGCCTCCTCGGGCTCGCGATCCTCATCCCCAACATCGCGGTCTCGGTCCGCCGGCTGCACGACACCGACCGGTCGGGCTGGTGGCTGCTGATCATCCTGGTGCCGATCGTCGGCTGGCTGGTGCTGCTCTGGTTCTACATCCAGAAGGGGACCGAGGGGACGAACCGCTTCGGCTGAGGCTCGATCTGCTCGCGCGCCTCGGGCGGCGGTCATCCCTTTGGAACGGCAAGAAAAATCCGGGCTGGAAGGCGGCTGGAATCCGGCTGGAAACCGGCTTGCCACTTTTTGACGGGCCGTTAACGCGAGGTGATCACACGGAGGCTGTATCAGACCCCGCGCGCGATCGCGGCGACGCCGGTGCGGGCGACGTCGACGAGGCCGAGCGGGCGCATCAGCGCGATGAAGGCGTCGATCTTCTCCGGCGGCGCCGGTCAGCTCGAAGACGAAGCTCTCGAGCGTGGTGTCGACCACCTTGGCGCGGAAGACTTCCGACGGTGCGCATCGCCTCGACGCGCTTCTCGCCGGTGCCCTCGACCTTGATCAGCGCGAGCTCGCGCTGCACCGCCTTGCCCTCGACGGTCAGGTCGTGGACGTCGTGGACCGGGACGAGGCGGCCGAGCTGGGCCTTGATCTGCTCGATCACCGCCGGGGTGCCGGTGGTGACGATGGTGATGCGGCTGAGGTGGCCCTCGTGGTCGGTCTCGGCCACGGTCAGGCTGTCGATGTTGTAGCCGCGGCCGGAGAAGAGGCCGATGACGCGGGCGAGCACGCCGGCCTCGTTGTCGACGAGGACGGCCAGCGTGTGGGTCTCCTCGTGCTGGTCGAGGGGGCCGCGCAGGTCGTAGGCGCTGTGGCGGCTGGCGCCTTTCTTGATGGCGAGGGCGTTCATGGGGCGGCTTCCTCTGGTGCGGAGGCGGCGTCGGCGAAGACGACCGGGCGTTGCGGGGTGCGGTTGACGGTCAGGGTAAAGACGTCGGGGCGGGCGTAGTGCCCGGCCGCGTCGAAGCTGCGGCGCGCGGCGGCGACGGCGGCGGTGTCGATATCGGCGAACAGCAGCCCCTTCTCGCGGTGCATCGGCCCGGCGACCGCCGGCCCGAAGGGGCGGTGCACGACGGCGTCGCCGTCGTTGATCCATTCGTCGGGGTCGGGGAAGAGCTTGTCCCGGTGCGGCAGGTCGGCGGGCACGTCGGCGGCCTGCATCGGCGTCGAGCAGCCGATCACCCAGGCGCCGGCCTCGCGGGCGATGTGGCGCATGGTGGCGAGCCAGCTGTCGCCGGTGTCCCAGGTCGGCGCGACGTAGATCTCGACCCGCTGGGCGTAGAGCGCGTAGCGCGCCAGCGGCATGTAGTTCTCCCAGCAGAGCAGGGTGCCGATGCGGCCGACCGCGGTGTCGACCACGCGCAGCGTCGAGCCGTCGCCGAAGCCCCAGACCATGCGCTCGGGGTTGGTGGGCATCAGCTTGCGGTGGTGGTTGGCGATGCGGCCGTCGGCGTCGATCACCGCGGCGCTGTTGAAGAGGGTGCTGCCGCTGGTGCGCGCGTCGATCTCGTTGAAGCCGGCCACCAGCACGACGCCGTGGCGCGCGGGCGATCTCCTGCAGGGGCGCCAGGCCGCCGGCGCCGACGTTGACAGCGTTCGCGGGCGAGCAGCGCGTGCATGTCGGCGCAGACCGCCATGTCCTCGCCGGGCCGAAGCCGCCAGACCCAGGTCGGGTAGCCGGGGAACCACGCCTCGGGGAAGACCACGAGCGAGGCGCCGCCGGCGGCGGCCTCGGCGACCAGCGCCGCGGCGCGCTCGAGGCTCGCCCCGAGGTCGAGGAAGACCGGCGGGTGCTGGACGACGGCGGCCTTGATCATCCTCCGGCCATCGTCAGACCAGGACCGCGCCGCCGGCGTCGATGGCGCCGGAGGTCGGCGTCCTCGCCGAGGATCATCTCGTTGTGGGCCTTGCCGCGACGGGATCATCGGGAAGCAGTTCTCGTGCTTCTCGACGACGCAGTCGAAGAGCACCGGGCCGGGGTAGCTCGAGCATCTCGATGATGGCGTCGTCGAGCTTCGCCGGGTCGGTGCAGAGGATGCCCTTGGCGCCGAAGGCCTCCGCCAGCTTGACGAAGTCGGGCAGCGCCTCGGACCAGGAGGAGGAGTAGCGCTCGCCGTGCAGCAGCTCCTGCCACTGGCGGACCATGCCGAGGCGCTCGTTGTTGAGGATGAACTGCTTGACCGGCAGGCGGTACTGCACGGCGGTCGAGACCTCCTGCATGTTCATCAGCCAGGACGCCTCGCCGGCGACGTTGATGACCAGCGCGTCGGGGTGGGCGATCTGCACGCCGATCGAGGCGGGGTGGCCGTAGCCCATGGTGCCGAGGCCGCCGGAGGTCATCCAGCGGTTGGGCTCGTCGAAGCCCATGTACTGCGCGGCCCACATCTGGTGCTGGCCGACCTCGGTGCAGATGTAGCGGTCGCGGTGCTTGGTCAGGGCCTCGAGGCGCTGCAGCGCGTACTGCGGCTTGATGACCTTGTCGGAGTTGCGGTAGGCGAGGCAGTTGCGGCCGCGCCAGAGTTCGATCTGCTTCCACCACTTGCCGACCGCGGTTGAAGCGGTTTTCGAGCCGCGGGCCTTCCAGAGCGCGAGCATGTCGGCGAGGACCGAGGCGACGTCGCCGACGATGGGGACGTGGACGTGGATGTTCTTGTTGATCGAGGAGGGGTCGATGTCGATGTGGACCTTGAACGAGCCGGGCGAGAAGGCGTCGGTGCGGCCGGTGATGCGGTCGTCGAAGCGGGCGCCGATGCAGAGCATGAAGTCGCAGTCGTGCATCGCCCAGTTGGCCTCGTAGGTGCCGTGCATGCCGAGCATGCCGATCCAGGCCTTGCCGGTGGCCGGGTAGGCGCCGAGGCCCATCAGCGTCGAGGTGAGCGGGAAGCCGGTCGCGTCGGCGAGCTCGCGCAGGAGGCGGGAGGCCTCGGGGCCGGAGTTGATGACGCCGCCGCCGGAGTAGATGACCGGGCGCTCGGCCTTCTCCAGCGCCTCGACGGCGGCGAGGATGGCGTCCTCGTCGCCCTTGGTGCGCGGCTGGTAGTGCTTGACCCGCGCCTCCGTCGGGCGTCGTGTAGGCGCGCGGTGGCGAACTGGACGTCCTTGGGGATGTCGACGAGCACCGGGCCGGGGCGGCCGTGGGTGGCGACGTGGAAGGCCTGGTGGATGGTCTCGGCGAGCTTGGCGGTGTCCTTGACCAGCCAGTTGTGCTTGGTGCAGGGGCGGGTGATGCCGACGGTGTCGGCCTCCTGGAAGGCGTCGTTGCCGATCATGAAGGTCGGGACCTGGCCGGTGAGGACGACGATGGGGATCGAATCCATCAGCGCGTCGGTCATGCCGGTGACGGCGTTGGTGGCGCCGGGGCCGGAGGTGACGAGGACGACGCCGGGGCTTGCCGGTCGAGCGGGCGTAGCCCTCGGCGGCGTGGGCGGCGGCCTGCTCGTGGCGGACGAGGATGTGGCGGATGTCGTTCTGCTGGAAGATCGCGTCGTAGATCGGCAGCACGGCGCCGCCGGGATAGCCGAACACCGTGTCGACGCCCTGGTCCTTCAGGGCCTGAACGACCATCTCCGCGCCGGTCATCTCTCGCTTCATCTCGGTTTTCCTCGCGTCCGCCGGGTTCGGTCCGGCGCGTCCCGTGTTGTCATAAAAAAACCCCCGCTCGGGGGGCAAGGCGCGGAGACGGAAGGGTGTACTAGGTTCCCGCCCGGCCTCCACACCCGATTACCACGTCCAAGGCTCGCGCCATCAGCATCCTCCGTGCATCGTCATAAGGCAGGCGCGGGCGCCAGGTCAACCGGGCTGGACGCGGAAAATTGCCGTAGCGGCACGGGTTTCGTACGAAAGTTGCGCAAAACCGGTGAAGGGCCGGATCAGGGCAGTCCTGCCGGAGATCGCCGTCGCAAATCGCGTTCGGCTGCGGCTGCGGCGGATTCGCGGATCTGGCGCAGGTACTGGTGGACGAAGGCGATGGCCATGCTGCCCTCGCCGACGGCGGAGGCGACGCGCTTGACGGTGCTGAAGCGCACGTCGCCGCAGGCGAAGATGCCGGGGACGCTGGTCTCGAGCAGGTAGGGGTCGCGCGGCTCGTCCCAGAGGCCGGTCTTGACGAGATCGGCGCCGGTCAGGACGAAGCCGCGCGCGTCGCGCACGACCTCGGGGGGCAGCCAGTCGGTCTCGGCGTCGGCGCCGATGAAGACGAAGAGCCCGGCGCAGGCCTCGCGCCCGGTCGCGCCGGTGGCGCGGTCGGCGAGGTCGATCGCGGTGAGATGGTCGTCGCCATGGACGGCCTTCACCTCGGAGTTGAGGGCGACCTTGATGTTGGACTTGCCGCGGATCTGGTCGATCAGGTACTGCGACATCGATTTCTCGAGCGACGCCGCCGCGCACGACGAGCGTGACGCTGCGGGCGTGGTTGGCGAAGAAGATCGCCGCCTGGCCGGCGGAATTGCCGGCGCCGATGAGGAACACGTCCTCGCCCTGGGTGACGCCGGCTTCGCTGCGGGCGGCGCCGTAGTAGATGCCCTTGCCGATCAGGCGGTCGAAGCCCGTCGAGGTCGAGCCGCCGCCAGTTCACCCCGGTGGCGATGATGATGGTGGCGGGCGCGGATCGCCTCGTCGCCGTCGAGATGGATGGTGCGGCTGGCCGGATCGATGCTGAGCGCCTTGCGGGTGATCAGGATCTCGGCGCCGAGCCGGCGGGCCTGGCGCAGGGCGCGGCTGCCCAGTTCGTCGCCGGAGATGCCGTTCGGGAAGCCGAGGTAGTTCTCGATCCGCGACGAGGTCTCGGCCTGGCCGCCGGGCGCCTCGCACTCGACCACGAGCGTCCGCAGGCCCTCGGAGGCGCCGTAGACGGCGGCGGCGAGGCCGGCGGGGCCGGCGCCGATGATGACGGTATCGTATTCGCTGCTGCAGGGCGCGGTGCCGAGCCCGAGGGCGCGGGCGAGTCGCGGGTGTCGGGGTGGTAGAGGGTGGTGCCGTCGGCGAGGCGCAGCACCGGGCAGTCCGCCGGGGAGGGCGGGGCGCCATCCCAGAGCCGTTCGAAGTCGGGGTCGTCGTGGGTGAGCCACTCGTAGAGGATCTGGTTGCGCGAGAGAAACCGCTTGAGGTCGTGGCTGGCGGTGTCCCAGCGGTTGCCCACCACGGTCACCTGCGGCTTCGGCTGCTGGGCGGTGATCGTCTGCAGGCCGCCCATCCGGTCCAGGGCGAGGTTGCCGATCGCGACCTGGAACTCGGGCGAGGCCGCGGCCAGGGCGTGATACTGCCGCGGCTCGATGCGCAGCACCCGCGAGGTCTCCAGCGCCCGCGCGGTCGCCTGCATCTGGGTGCCGAAGACCATCGGCACCTCGCCGTACACCGTGCCGGGCAGCGCGAGTCGCGATGACACGGTCTTCGCCGCCCATCGACTTGCTGAGTTCGAGCTTGCCGGAGATCACGACGAAGAGCGCGCGCGCATCGCCTTCGTGCACGAGAAACTCGTCCGCGGCGAGATGGATGTCGGCGGAGGTATTGGCGAGGCGGCTCGAGCTCGGCCGGCGGCAGCGTGGCGAGCAGCGGGATCGCGGCCAGGTCTTCGGTGGTCAGCATCTGCGGCGGATCCCCTCTTGTCGGTATGAGTGATACCGGGAGCGGCGGCGAGGGGAAATGGCATTTGCTGCGGGACAGTTTGCGCAATAATGTTACGATGCCACCCAACGCCCTTGCCGGCCGTGGGGGTCGCTCGCTAGAAGCTGGCGCGCAAAGTGTCGGGAGGAAGGTTCTGCATGGGCGGGCTGCTGCGCCTTGCCGGCGCGATCGACGGCATAAGCCGCATTCTTCGCGTGGATCGCCGCCTGGCTGGTCTGCTCAGCTGCCTGATCAGCGCCGGCAACGCCGCTTCGCGCTACCTGTTCAGCCTCAGCTCGAACGCCTGGCTCGAAATCCAGTGGCAGATGTTCGCCGGGATCTTCCTGCTCGGGGCCGCCCACGTGCTGAAGCTCAACGAGCACGTGCGGGTCGACCTGCTCTACGGCGGCGCGTCGCCGCGGCGCAAGCTCTGGATCGACGTCATCGGCATCCCGCTTCTTCCTGATTCCCGTCGATGCTGGTGATGGCCTGGTTCGCCTGGTCGTTCTTCCTCACGAGCTTCCGCAGTGGCGAGTATTCCTCGAACGCCGGCGGCCTGCTGCTCTGGCCGGTCAAGTTCCTGCTGCCGTTCGGGCTCGTGCTGCTGCTGCTGCAGGGCGTGGCCGAGCTGATCAAGCGCATCGCAGCGCTCCGCGAGCATCGCGAGGAACTGGTCGTCGAGTACGAGAGGCCGCTGCAGTGACCCGCGCCGCGGCAGGGAGCGCCGCCTGATGCTAGAATACGGCTACATGGCGCCGACGATGTTCGCCGGGCTGATCGTCTTCCTGCTGATCGGCTTCCCGGTCGCCTTCTCGCTGTCGGCGCTCGGGCTCTTCTTCGGGGTGCTGGCGATCGAGGTCGGCTACTTCGGGCCGGAGTTCCTGCAGGCGCTGCCCTACCGGACGTTCGGCATCATGTCGAACGACCTGCTGCTCGCCATCCCGTTCTTCACCTTCATGGGCGCGGTCCTGGAGCGAAGCGGGCTGGCCGAGGACCTGCTCGAGGGCGCCGGGCCAGCTCTTCGGCCCGATGCCGGGCGGCCTCGCCTTCGCGGTGATCGCTGGTCGGCGCCATCCTCGGCGCGATCACCGGCACGGTGGCGGCCTCGGTGATCGCCATGGGCATGATCTCGCTGCCGATCATGCTGAAGTACGGCTACGACATGCGGATCGGCACCGGGGTGATCGCCGCCTCGGGGACGATCACCCAGGTGATCCCGCCGTCGCTGGTGCTGATCATCCTCGCCGACCAGCTCGGCGTCTCGGTCGGCGACATGTACCTCGGCGCGATCGGCCCCTCGGTGCTGCAGATCGGCGCTCTTCCTGCTGTTCATCCTGGCGCTGTCGCGATCTTGCAGCCGCACAAGGTGCCGGCGCTGCCGCCCGAGGCGCGCACGCTGCGCGGCTGGCCGCTGATCTCCAAGGTGCTCTGGGGGATGATCCCGTCGCTGGTGCTGATCTTCCTCGTGCTCGGCACGATCTTCCTCGGCCTCGCCACCCCGACCGAGGCCGGCGCCATGGGCGCGGTCGGCGCCATCGTGCTGGCGATGCTGCACGGGCGCTTCAGCAACAAGATGCTCTGGCAGGCGATGACACTCGACCATGCGGATCACCGCGATGGTGGTCTTCATCCTGATCGGCGCGACGGTCTTCAGCCTGGTGTTCCAGGGCGTCAACGGCGGCCGCTGGATCGAGCACATGCTCTCCGACCTGCCGGGCGGCGTGGCCGGGTTCCTGATCTTCGTCAATGGTCTTCATCTTCTTCCTCGCCTTCTTCCTCGACTTCTTCGAGATCGTGCTTCATCGTCGTGCCGATGCTGGTGCCGGTCGGCGCACGCGCTCGACATCAACCTGGTCTGGTTCGGGCTGCTGCTCTGCGTGAACATGCAGACCTCGTTCATGCATCCGCCCTTCGGCTTCGCGCTCTTCTACCTGCGCGCGCATCGCGCCGAAGGAGGTGAAGAGCCAAGGACATCTATCTGGGGCTCGATGCCCTGGATCGTGCTGCAGCTCATGCTGGTGGGCATCATGATCTTCTGGCCGGAGACGGTGACCTACTGGATCGGCGAGCACCGATGCTGGACCCGGCGGCGGTGGACGAGGCGCTCGAGGGGACTCCGGATTGCCCGAGCCCGGCGAGCGACCTCGGGTCCCGCCGCCCGAACTCGACCTTGACCTCAACTGACCAATGCCGCGAAAAGCGGTCCCAACATGGAGGACTATCAATGAAGAGACGCAATTTCCTTATGGCTGCCGCAGGCGGCGGCGCCGCCGCGACGCTGGCGGCGCCGGCGATCGCGCAGACGCAGCCGAAGGTGCAGTGGCGGCTGACCTCGGGCTTTCCGCGCTCGCTCGACACCATCTACGGTGCGGCGGAGGTCTTCGCCGAGCACGTCAAGGCGATGACCGGCGGCAACTTCGAGATCCAGGTGTTCCCGGCGGCCGAGATCGTGCCGATGCCGCAGGCGGCCGAGGCGGTCGGCACCGGCACCGTCGAGATGGCGCACACCTGCTCGTACTACTACTGGGGCGAGGATCCGACCTTCGCGCTCGGCACGGCGATGCCCTTCGGGCTCAACGCGCGGCTGATGAACTCGTGGCTCTACGAGGGCGGCGGCAACGACCTGCTGAACACCTTCTACGCCAAGCACAACCTCTACGGCGATGCCCGGCGGCAACACCGGCGTGCAGATGGGCGGCTGGTGGCGCAAGGAGATCAACAGCCTCGCCGACATGCAGGGCGTCAAGATGCGCATCGCCGGCATCGCCGGCAAGGTGGTGGAGAAGCTCGGCGTCGTGCCGCAGCAGATCCCCGGCGGCGACATCTATCCGGCGCTGGAGCGCGGCACCATCGACGCCGCCGAGTGGGTCGGCCCCTACGACGACGAGAAGCTCGGCTTCTTCAAGGTGGCGCCCTACTACTACTATCCCGGCTTCTGGGAGGGCGGGCCCGCGCGTCCACTTCTTCGTCAACCTCGACAAGTGGAACGAGCTCTCGCCGGAGTACCAGGCCGTGCTGACCAACGCCGCGGCCTACGCCAACACCGACATGCTGGCGAAGTACGACGCCCGCAACCCGGTGGCGCTGCGCGAGCCTGATCGCCGGCGGCGCGAAGCTGAAGGCCTTCCCGGCGGACGTGATCGACGCGGCCTACGTGGCGGCGCACGAGGTCTATGACGAGATCTCGGCGGAGAACGCCGACTTCAAGACGATCTTCGAGAGCGTCAAGGCGTTCCGCAACGAGGGCTACCTCTGGTGCCAGGTGGCGGAATACACCTACGACACCTTCATGATCCGCAACCGGACGAAGGGCTGAGACACGGCGGCCGCGCCGGAAACCGGCGCGGCCGCCGCACCCTGAAGGCATTATCTGGTCGAGGGAAGCTCGATGGCGGCGACCTGCTCGCTGATCGCCGGGCGGTCGCCGCGGCGGCGGATGAGGGCGCCCGTGTCGGCGGAGTCGAGCGTTGTCCAGCGGCCCTCGGCGAAGATTTGCGAGCGGCTGGTAGCGGGCCTTGTAGTCCATCTTGGCGCTGCCCGGAACCCAGTAGCCGAGATAGACGTACGGCAGGCCGGACTCGGCGGCCAGCGCGACGTGGTCGAGGATGACGTAGCTGCCGAGGCTGTCGCCGGCGAGGTCGGGGTCGAAGAAGGAATAGACCATCGACACGCCGTCCGAGAGGATGTCGGTCAGGCAGACCGCAGCGAGCTGGCGCTGGCCGCCGCCCTGGCGCGGACGGTAGTACTCGATCACCCGGCTGCGGACCGGGCTTTCCTCGATCATCGCCGCGAACTCGCTCATGTCCATGTCGGCCATGCCGCCGGTGGCGTGGCGGGCGTCGAGATAGCGGCGGAAGAGGTGGTACTGCGCCTCGGTCGCCCAGGGGCTGCGCGACACCCGCTCGAGGGCGGCGTTGCGCCTGAGCACCCGGCGCTGGTTGCGCGACGGGGCGAAGTCGGCCACGACGATCCGCGCCGAGAGGCAGGCGGAGCAGCCGGCACAGGAGGGGCGGTAGAGCACGTTCTGCGAGCGGCGGAAGCCCTGGTGCGACAGCACGTCGTTGAGATGCCGCGCGCCTTCGCCCTGCAGCGCGGTGAAGAGCTTGCGCTCGACCTTGCCGGCAAGGTAGGGGCACGGCTGCGGAGCCGTCACGTAGAACTGGTGCGACTGCGGCAGCGTGTGGCGCATGACGGCCCCGGTGTCTCCCCCTTTTGAACGTTAAGGGTAACAACAGCCAACGGCGGCCGGCAACAGGATTCTCCTGCCGCGGTGAATGCCCGCGCCCCGCGGACGGGCTTCAGTCGGCCGGGCGGTTGATTGCGGTCGTGCCGAGAATGACGTCGGAAATGCTCTGGCGGTAGCGGGTGCCGAGGATGGTCAGGCAGCTGACGAACTGGAGCACGATCGCGCTGAAACAGACGGTCCAGATCGCCGAGTGCAGGAAGGCGGTCAGGGCATCGAAACGGGAGCCGTCGCCACGGCGGAACTCGATGCCGGTGAAGCGCATGCCCAGCGTCGCGGAAGAACTCGCCAGGGTCGCGGTGCGATAGGCGAGCGCCACCGCGGCGAGGATGAACGGAAAGAGCGCAAAGCCGAAGCCGAGCGTGACGAGGCCGAAAAACAGCCCGATCGGCACCCCTACGGCGAGGATGATGACCAGGTCCAATGACCCATGCCACGACGCGGCGGGTCGGAACGCCGGCGTAGAATTGGCGGTCAAGCTCGGGATCGGGCAGGCCGGCCATGGGGCCATTGTAGGCGGTGTCGGACATCGGCGCTCCTCACGGGACTTCGCCGCATCAGATGGGGAATGCGGCGCCTTCGCGCAAGGTTTCCCGGCGCAGGATCAGGGGCGCGGGAGGATGTCCGGGCCGGCGCAGATCGACGAGTCGGGCGCGGCCACGGCCTTTCCGGGGTAGTCGAGGCGCATGAGCACGGACTGCATGGCGGCGAGCCGGGCGCGGCGCTTGTCCTCGCTCAGGACGACCGTCCAGGGGGCGATGGTGCGGTGGCTGCGGTCGAAGGTCTCGGCGATGGCGGCGGTGTAGTCGTCCCAGCGGGCGAGGCCGTCGATGTCGGTCTGGCTGAGCTTCCATTGCTTCAGCGGGTCCCGCTCGCGCTCGAGAAACTGGCGCAGCTGTTCGGCGCGGCTGATGGCGAGCCAGACCTTGATGAGGATGATGCCGTCCTGCACCAGCATGTCCTCGAACTCGGGCAGCTGGGAGAAGAACCGGGCGCGCTCGGGCGGCGTGCACCAGCCGAACACGTGCTCGACGACGGCCCGGTTGTACCAGGAGCGGTCGAAGAGCACCATCTCGCCCGTCGTGGGCAGGTACTGGACGTAACGCTGGAAGTACCACTGGCCGCGCTCGACGTCGGAGGGAGCGGGGAGGGCGACCACGCGGGCGGTGCGCGGGTTAAGGTTCTCGGTGAACGCCTTGATCGCGCCACCCTTTCCGGCGGCGTCGCGGCCCTCGAAGACGATGACGATGCGCTGGCCGGTGGTGCGGAACCAGCGCTGCAGCTTCACGAGTTCGAGCTGGCAGGCCTCGTAGGCCTTCTCGTAGTCCTCCTCGTCGAGGCGCTTCTGGTAGGGATAGCCCGGGTCGAGGATGTCCTTCTTGTCGGCCCCCTCCAGCGCCTGCCGGATGGCCTTCGGCGCTTCCTTCTCGGCAAAGCGGCTGATCGCGCCGCCGAAGGGTTTCTCGAAGGCGGTGTCCTTGGCCATTCGGCATCTCCATGGGGCTGTCGCAGAGGGCATAGCTCGTCGCAAAACCGCTGTCCACGCGCGGGCGGAATCCCGTTTGCGGCCGGCACCGGCTTTTGCCACGCAAGCGGCTGAAACAGAGAGATTTTTCCGATGCACAACCCATGCACAACACATGCACAGCGTATGCACCCGCTTTTGCGCAAACGGGGTTCGTCAGCTCGTGTGCGTCCGGGCGGCGAGCCAGGGGAGGATGGCGGAGAAGTCGCGGCCCCGGCCGCCGTTCGCGACGAAGGCCTCGTAGAGTGCCGTCGCCTGGGCGCCGAGCGGCGTCGCTGCATCCGCCGCCGCTGCGGCTTGCTGGCTGAGGCCGAGATCCTTCAGCATCAGCTCGGCGGCGAAGCCGGGGCGATAGTCGTGGTCGGCCGGCGAGGCGGGCCCGACGCCCGGCACCGGGCAGTAGCTCGTCACCGACCAGCAGGCGCCGGAGGAGGTGGAGACGACGTCGTAGAGGGCGTGCGGGTCGAGGCCGAGCTTGCGGGCGAGGGCGAAGGCCTCGCAGGTGCCGATCATCGAGATGCCGAGCAGCATGTTGTTGCAGATCTTCGCCGCCTGGCCGGCGCCGGCGCCGCCGCAATGGACGGTGCGCGAGCCCATCACCTCGAAGAGCGGCCGGGCCTTCTCCACCGCCTCGGGGCTGCCGCCGGCCATGAAGGTGAGCGTGCCGGCGGTGGCGCCATTGGTGCCGCCGGAGACCGGCGCGTCGACGGGCAGGAGGCCCGCCGCCGCGGCCTCGGCGGCGACGGCGCGGGCGGTCTCCACCTCGACGGTGGAGCAGTCGACGAAGAGCGTGCCGGGGGCGGCCGCCGGCACGATCTCGGCATAGACCGCGCGCAGGATCGCGCCGTTCGGCAGCATGGTGACGACGGCGTCCTGGCCGCGCGCCGCCGCGGCGGCGGAGGGGGCGGGGGTGACGCCCTCGACGGTGACGGGGGCGGTGTCGAAGCCGGTGACGGCGTGGCCGGCGGCGGCGAGGTTTCGCGCCATGGGGGCGCCCATGTTGCCGAGGCCGATGAAGCCGATGCTGCATGGTTCCCCTCCTAGAGCTTGAGCTCGCCGTCGCCGAGCGGCGCGAGCATGGCGGCGACCTCCTCGGGGCGGAGGCTGTCCATGTCGTCGCGCCAGACCGGGTTGCGGTCCTTGTCGATGACGGCGGCGCGGATGCCTTCGAGGAGTTCGCCTTCGTCGGCGGCGCGCGAGGTGAAACGGTACTCCCGCGCCAGCGCCTTCTCGACGCCGGGGTCGCGGCGGGCGGCGCGCACCAGCTCCAGCGTGCAGGCCATGGAGAGCGGGCATTGCCGGCGCAGCGTGCGGAGGATGCCGTGGCCCCAGTCGCTGGTCTCCAGCCGCGCGGCGAGGGTGGCGAGGTCCGGCGCCTCGAAGGCGTCGTCGATGGCGTCGCGCAGCGCAGCGAGCGGGGCCTCGGGCGCGGGCTCGGCCATGGCGGCGATCACGCCGGCATCTCCGGTTTCGGCCAGCGCGGCCGCAAGCTCGGGCCATCGGGCCTCGGGCACGTAGTGGTCGGCGAAGCCGGCCAGGATCGCGTCGCCCGCGCCCATGCGGTGCCCGGTGACGCCGAGGAATTCGCCGAGCCGGCCGGGGGCGCGGGCGAGGAGGTGGCTGGCGCCGACGTCGGGGATGAGGCCGATCATGCATTCCGGCATGGCGACCTGGGTGGTCTCGCCCACGATGCGGTGGCTGCCGTGGCCGCTGACGCCGACGCCGCCGCCCATGACGTAGCCCTGCATCAGTGCGACGTAGGGCTTTCCGTAGCCGGCGATGCGGGCGTTCATCCGGTACTCGTCGGCCCAGAAGCGGCGGCCGTGGTCGAAGTCGCCGCGGCGGCCGGAGCGGTAGACGTCGGCGATGTCGCCGCCGGCGCAGAAGGCGCGCGGGCCTTCGCCCTCGATCAGGACGAGGGCGACGGCCGGGTCGTCGGCCCAGGCCTGCAGGGCCTCGTCGATGGCGTGGACCATGGCGAGGGAGAGGGCGTTCAGCGCCTCGGGGCGGGTGAGGGTGATGCGGCCGGCGCGGTTCTCGATGCGGGTGGTGATCTCGGTCATGCGTGCTCCGGGTAGAGGGGGCGCGAACCGGTCAGGCGACGCATGCGTCGCCCGGTTCGTCGCCTGGAGCGCGTGAGCGCGGAGGGCGAGGGGGGTGCCGCGGGGACCGTCGGGTCCCAATCCGCGCGCGCCTGCCTGGCTGGCGCGGAATCGCGCCTGCCGGGGCAGGCAGGCGCGCGCGGATTTGTCGACGGACAAATCCGCGAAGTGAATGGTGCAAGGCTACGACCAACGCCGTGGGGTGCTGCCTCATATCGCCAGCAGGGCGCGGGCGACGATGACGCGCATGATCTCGTTGGTGCCTTCGAGGATCTGGTGGACGCGCAGGTCGCGGACGAGCTTCTCGATGCCGTAGTCGGCGAGGTAGCCGTAGCCGCCGAGGAGCTGCAGGGCGTCGTTGGCGACGCGGAAGGCGGTGTCGGTGACGAGGCGCTTGGCCATGGCGCAGTGCTTCGTTGCGTCAGGGGCCTTCTGGTCGAGCTTCCAGGCGGCCTGGTACAGGAAGATGCGCGCGGCCTGCAGTTCGGTCTCCATGTCGGCGAGGCGGAACTGCAGCGCCTGGAAGTCGCTGAGGGCTTGGCCGAAGGCGCGGCGCTCGGCGGTGTAGGCGAGCGCCTTGTCGAGCGCTGCCTGCGCGCCGCCGAGGGCGGCGGCGGCGATGTTGAGGCGGCCGCCGTCGAGGCCGGCCATGGCGTAGCGGAAGCCGTCGCCCTCGGCGCCGAGCAGGTTGTCGGCCGGGACCGGGCAGGCGTCGAGCTGGACCTGCGCGGTCGGCTGGGCCCTCCAGCCCATCTTGCGTTCCTGCGCGCCGAAGGAGAGGCCGGGGGACCCGGCCTCGACGAGGAGGGCGGAGATGCCCTTGGGGCCGTCGCCGCCGGTGCGGGCCATGACGAGGTAGAGGTCGGCAAAGCCGCCGCCGGAGATGAAGGCCTTGGTGCCGGAGAGCGCCCAGCCGTCGTCGGTTCGGGTGGCGCGGGTGCGCAGCGCGGCGGCGTCGGAGCCGGAGCCGGGCTCGGTCAGGCAGTAGGCGCAGTAGCGCTCCAGGGTGACCAGGCCGGGCAGGTAGCGTTCGCGCGGCGGCTTCGCGTGCCCCAGGCCGCGATCATCCAGGCGCACATGTTGTGGATGGAGATGAAGGCCGAGACGGCAGGGCAGGCCTCGGCCAGCGCCTCGAAGACGAGGGCGGCGTCGAGGCGGGCGAGGCCGGCGCCGCCCATTTCCTCGGGCACGTACATGGCGGCGAAACCGAGGGCGCCCGCCTCGGCTAGCACCGTGCGCGGGATGCCCTCGGTCTCCCATGCGAGTGCGTTCGGGGCGATGCGCTCGCGGCCGAAGTCGCGGGCCATCTCGCGGATGGCTGTCTGCTCGCCGGAGAGGGCGAAGTCCATCAGTCCTCGATCTCGGGCGGCTTGCGCGGCTTCGTGCGCAGGCGGTCGTACTCGGCCCGGGAGAGGACCACGACCGTGTCGTTGCCGTCGGTGATCTTCTGCGGCCCCTCCCGCAGCGCGCGCTCGAAGAGCTTCTCGAACTTCCTGCGCGCGTCGGCGGTCGTCCACATCGGCGGCACCGGCTGCTCCCTTTCTACTCCATGGTCGGGATCGAGAAGGCGGCGCCTTCCTTGATGCCGGAGGGCCAGCGGGCGGTGACGGTCTTGGTGCGGGTGTAGAAGCGGAAGGCGTCGGGGCCGTGCTGGTTGAGGTCGCCGAAGCCGGATTTCTTCCAGCCGCCGAAGGTGTGGTAGGCGAGCGGCACCGGGATGGGGACGTTGATGCCGACCATGCCGACGTTGATGCGGCTGGCGAAGTCGCGGGCGGTGTCGCCGTCGCGGGTGAAGATGGCGGTGCCGTTGCCGTAGGGGTTCGTCATGGTGAGGTCGATGGCGTCGTCGTAGGACCTGGCCCGGACGGTGGTGAGGACGGGGCCGAAGATCTCTTCCTTGTAGATGTCCATGTCGGGGGTGACGCGGTCGAAGAGGCAGGCGCCGACGAAGAAGCCGTCCTCGTAGCCCTGCATCTTGAAGCCGCGGCCGTCGACGGCGAGGGTGGCGCCCTGCTTCACGCCGCTGTCGACGAGGCCGAGGATGCGCTGCTGGGCGGCGCGGGTGACGACCGGGCCGAAGTCGACGTCGTTGCCGGCGGTGTAGGGGCCGATCTTCAGCGATTCGACCTTGGGGATGAGCCGTTCGATCAGCGCGTCGGCGGTGGCCTCGCCGACCGGGACGGCGACCGAGATCGCCATGCAGCGCTCGCCGGCGGCGCCGTAGCCGGCGCCGATCAGCGCGTCGACCGCCTGGTCGAGGTCGGCGTCGGGCATGACGATCATGTGGTTCTTGGCGCCGCCGAAGCACTGGGCGCGTTTGCCGTGGGCGGTGGCGCGGGAATAGATGTACTCGGCGATCGGGGTCGAGCCGACGAAGCCGATGGCGGCGATGTCGGGGTGGTCGAGGATGGCGTCGACCGCCTCCTTGTCGCCGTTGACCACCTGCAGGACGCCGTCGGGCAGGCCCGCCTCCTGCATGAGCTCCGCCAGCATCAGGGGGACGGAGGGGTCGCGCTCGGAGGGCTTGAGGATGAAGGCGTTGCCGCAGGCGAGCGCCGGGCACATCTTCCAGAGCGGGATCATCGCCGGGAAGTTGAAGGGGGTGATGCCGGCGACGACGCCGAGCGGCTGGCGCATCGAGAACATGTCGATGCCGGGGCCGGCGCCGTCGGTGTATTCGCCCTTCAGCAGGTGCGGGGCGCCGATGCAGAACTCGGCGACCTCGAGGCCGCGGATCACGTCGCCCTTGGCGTCGGGCAGGGTCTTGCCGTGCTCGCGGGAGAGCGCCTCGGCGAGCTTGTCCATGTCGCGGTTGAGCAGGTCGACGAACTTCATCATCACCCGGGCGCGGCGCTGCGGGTTGGTCGCGGCCCATTTCGGCTGCGCGGCCTTCGCGCCCGCCACCGCGGCGGCGAGTTCGGCGGCGGAGGCGAGCGGCACGCGCGACTGAACCTCGCCCGTCGCCGGGTTGAAGACATCGGCGAAGCGTCCGGACTCCCCCGGCACCCGCTTGCCGTCGATGAAATGGCTGAGCTCGTTCATCGTTTCCCCCCGAGTCTTCTCCGTGCGGACCATATCCCCCGCTCAGTCCTTCCGACAGCCTGAATGTGCCGGCGCCATTCTGCAACTTCGCATGACCGGCGCGAGGTGATACAAGGACAGCATGCAAAAAGGCACGATGCGGTGGGACGACCTGCGCGTGTTTCTCGCCGTTGCGCGGCACGGCAAGCTGCAGGCGGCGGGGCGGACGCTGGGGCTCGACCCGACTACCGCGGGTCGGCGGATCGGTGCGCTGGAGGAGACGCTCGCGACCCGGCTGTTCGACCGTTCGCCCGAGGGCTATGCGCTGACCGAGGCGGGGCGCGGGCTGATGGCGCATGCGCAGGCGATGGAGACGCAGGCGCGCGCTGCTGCCGAGGAGACGGGTGGCCAGCCGGACCGGCTGTCGGGCACCGTGCGGATCGGCGCGCCGGACGGGGTGTCGAACTACCTGCTGGCCGACGCCTGCGACGCGCTCAGCCTCGACAACCCCGACCTGCAGGTCCAGGTCGTGGCGCTGCCGCGGGTGTTCTCGCTCTCCAAGCGCGAGGCGGATCTGGCGATCACCGTCTCGCCGCCGACTGCTGGGCGGCTGACCGTGCGTGAGATCGCGGGCTACAGGGTCGGGCTCTACGGACGAGCGGATCTCGTGGAGTCGCTGGGGCCGGTGCGGACGATGGCCGATCTGCGCGATGTGCGCGGCATCGGCTACATCTCGGACATGATCTTCGACCGCGAGTTCGACTACTACGCGCTCCTCGGTCGCGAGACCGAGCCGGCGCTGACCTCTAACAGCCTGATCATGCAGCTGCGCTGGTGCCTGCGCGGCGCCGGCATCTGCATGTTTCCCGACTTCGTCGCCCGCCATCATCCGGAGCTGCGCCTGCTCCTGCCCGAAGACGTGCGGCTGAGCCGCGCCCTCTACCTCGTTCGGCATCAGGACGACGCCCGGGTGGCGCGGATCAACCGCATGGCGGAGGTGGTGGTTGACTGGATCCACGCCGCGCTGACGGTGCGGAGCGACCCGAGCTGACAATCACCGCGGCGCCGGTTCCATCGGCGTCTTGACAGCTTGCGGAGGGGAGGGGACACTTCCCTGCAAGCTGCCGATATCGGGGGAGGCCGTCTTGATCGTCCGGAACATCATCGACTCCAAGGCAAGCCCGCAGATCTTCTCGATGAAGCCGTCGGATCTGGTGCGGAGCGCGGTGGAGGTGCTGGCGTCCAAGCGGATCGGCGCGGTGATCATCAGCGGCGACGGGGCGATGGTGGACGGCATCCTCTCGGAGCGCGACATCGTCCGCGCGCTCGGGACGCGCGGGGTGGAATGCCTCGACATGCAGATCCAGGATCTGATGACCTCGGCGGTGATCGGCTGCCACCCGGAGGACACCGCCATGTCGGTGATGGAAAAGATGACCGACGGCCGCTTTCGCCATATGCCGGTGATCGAGCAGAACCGGATGATCGGGGTCATCTCGATCGGGGACGTGGTCAAGGCCCGCATCAACGAGGTGCAGGCCGAGAACGCCGCTCTGACGGACATGATCTCCAACAGCTGGTAATCCACCCCCGCCGCCCGCAACCCCGCACACTTGACCGGGCGCGCGCAATATTGTTGCCTCGCGTGACGCAATGGGAGGGCGGCGATGCGCATCGGGCTCTATCCGGGCACCTTCGATCCGATCACGCTCGGGCATGTCGACATCATCCGTCGCGCCTGCAGCCTGGTCGACCGGCTGGTCATCGGCATCGCCATCAACCGTGACAAGGCGCCGATGTTCGACCTCGAGGAGCGCGTGGCCATGGTCGAGGCCGAATGCAACCCGATCGGTCGCGCCTGCGGCACCGAGATCCTGGTGCATCCGTTCGAGAACCTGCTCATCCACTGCGCCGCGGACGTGGGGGCGAGCGTGATCATCCGCGGCCTGCGCGCGGTGTCGGATTTCGAGTACGAGTTCCAGATGGTCGGCATGAACCGGGCGATGAACGACGACGTGGAGACGGTGTTCCTGATGGCCGACGCGCACTACCAGGCCATCGCATCGCGGCTGGTGAAGGAGATCGCGCGGCTCGGCGGCGACGTCCGCGGCTTTGTTCCCGCGACGGTGGCGCTGGCGCTGGCGGAAAAGTTCAAGGGCAAGGCTTTGAGGGTTTCCGCCGGACCGACGAGCGCCTAGGGTCCGCGCGGGATTTTGCGAGGAGGAAGGCCGATGGCCGAGATCAAGGACCCCGAGAACACGCTGGTGATCGAGCTCAAGGACGGCGGCAAGGTCGTGGTCGAGATGCTCCCCGACGTGGCGCCGAAGCATGTGGATCGGATCAAGGCGCTGGCGCGGGCCGGCGAGTACGACAACGTCGCCTTTCACCGGGTGATCGACGGCTTCATGGCGCAGACCGGCGACGTGCAGAACGGTGACATGGAAGACGGCTTCAACCTGCGCAAGGCGGGCACCGGCGGCTCGAAGCATCCCGACCTGCCGGCGGAGTTCTCCAAGCTGCCGTTCGATCGCGGCGTGCTCGGGATGGCCCGCTCGCAGAGCCCGAACTCGGGCAATTCGCAGTTCTTCATCATGTTCGACGAAGGGCATTTCCTGAACGGCCAGTACACGGTCTGGGGCCGGGTGATCGACGGGATGGAGCACGTCGATGCCATCGCCCGCGGCGAGCCGCCGTCGAAACCCGACCGGATGGTCGCGGTCCGCGTAGCGGGTGACGCATGATCCGGCGCGGCTTTCTCGCGCTCGTCGTCGCCGCGGGGCTGGCGACGGGCGTCTCGGCGCAGGATGCGGGCACGCTCGTCATCGAGGTCGACGGGTCGGTCCAGGGCTCGATCGAGATCGCCCTGAACCCGGACGCGCCGCAGCACGCGGAGCGGCTGAAGGAGCTGGCGCGGGCCGGGGCCTATGACGGCGTCGTGTTCCACCGGGTGATCGACGGCTTCATGGCGCAGACCGGCGACGTGGAGTTCGGGACCCAGGCGGCGCTGGCGCAGGGCCGGGCCGGCACCGGCGGCTCGAGCCTGCCGGACCTGCCGGCGGAGTTCTCGGACACGCCCTTCGAGAAGGGCACCGTGGGGATGGCGCGCTCGCAGGATCCGAATTCGGCCAACAGCCAGTTCTTCATCATGTTCGACGAGGGTTCGTTCCTGAACGGCCAGTACACGGTGGTGGGCGAGGTGGTCGCCGGCCAGGACGTCGTGGACCGGATCCGCCGCGGCGAGGGGGCCAACGGCGAGGTCTCGGACCCGGACTGGATGGCGAAGGTCAGCGTCAAGGGCGAGTGAAGCGCCGGAGCCGCACGCGTGCGGCTCCCGGTGTCAGTCGGTCGCCGCGGCTTCGGCTGACGGGGCGGGTGATGCCGGGAAGCGGAGCGTGGCGCGCAGGCCGGGCGCGTTTTCGTCGAGGATGACCTCGCCGCCGTGCATCCGCGCCACGGCGGCGACGAGCGCGAGGCCGAGGCCGGCGCCGGGTCCGCCGCGGCTCGGGTCGAGCCGGACGAAGCGCCCGAGCGCGCGCGCACGGTCGGCTTCGGGCACGCCCGGGCCGCGGTCGCGGACGATCAGCGCCGGGCGCCCGTCATCGAGTTCCGCCGCCACGGTGATGGCTGAACCCGCGGGCGCGTACTTCAGGGCGTTGTCCACGAGGTTGGAGAGCGCGAGCGCGAGGAGCTGGTCGTGCCCGCGGACAATGAGGCCCGAAGCGGCCCTGCAGGCGAGGGTGACGCGCTTTTCCTCCGCCGCGGCCTCGTAGAGGTCGGACACGTCGGCGGCGAGGCGGCCGAGGTCCACGGCGGTGAACTGCTCGGCGCCGATGCCGGCGTCGATGCGCGAGATGTCGAGGAGCGAGGTGGCGGTGGAGAGCACGCCCTCGGCCTCGCGCAGCGCCTGGTCGATGCGGGTCCGCCGCTCTTCCTCGGGCGCCTCCTCGTCGGCGGCCGCCTCGAGGTGGCGGACGAGGCGGCCGAGCGGGCTCCGCAGGTCGTGCGCCAGGCTGTCGGTGACGGTGCGCAGGTCGCGCACCAGCACCTCGATCCGGTCGAGCATGGCGTTGAGCGTGCCGGCGAGCCGGTCGAACTCGTCGCCGGTGCCGCGCAAGGCCACGCGGCGGTCGAGCGCGCCGGCCATGATCGCGCGCGCGGCGCCGTCGATCTCGGCGATGCGACCGCGCACCAGCCGGGAGAGGAGCCAGCCGGTGGCGAGGGCGAGGGCGGTGGTGGCGGCGAGCGCCCAGAGGAGCGCGCGCCAGAGGGTGCGGTCGAAGGCGGCGCGGGCGGCCACGTCGCGGCCCACGAGCAGGCGCTCGCCGTTGGGGAGCCTGACGGCCAGCGCGGAGATCTCCGTGGGGCGCGAGCGGTCGGTGCGGTAGAGATCGAGCGTGGTCCAGCCGCCGCCGGGCGCCACCGTCGGCGGCCAGCCCCTGAGGTTGCCGGTGATCCGGCGACCGTCGGCGTCGACCAGCAGGTAGACGGCGTCGCGGTCGGTCGGGTTCGCCATGCGCTGGCCGATGCCCGCGGCGAGCGCCGGCGTGCCGCCGCGGGCGAAGTCGTCGGCGAGGCCGCGGATCTCGGCCTCCACCACCGCCTGCTGCTCGGTGTCGATGACGCCGCCGATGCGCCAGTAGACCGAGCCGAGCACCAGCGCCGTCGAGAGCATGACCAGCACGAGGTGCGCCACGATCAGGCGCATGGTGGCGTTGCGGAACATCCGTTCAGGCGCCGGCGGCGAGCTTGTAGCCGGAGCCGCGCACGGTGTGGATGAGCGGCGGCTCGCCTTCGGCGTCGATCTTGCGGCGGAGCCGGCTGATGTGCACGTCGATCACGTTGGTCCGCGGGTCGAACCGGTAGTCCCAGACCCCTTCGAGCAGCATGGTGCGGGTGACGACGCGGCCCTGGCGGCGCATGAGGAACTCGAGCATCTGGAACTCGCGCGGCAGGAGTTCGATCGGCCGCTCGCCGCGGCGGGCGGTGCGGGCGATCAGGTCGAGCTCGAGATCGGCGCAGGCGAGGCGGGTCTCCTCGGGGCGGGTCTCCGCCGGGCGGCGCATGACCGTCTCGAGCCGGGCCGAGAGTTCGGCATAGGAGAAGGGCTTGACCATGTAGTCGTCGGCGCCGGCGCGCAGGCCGCGCACCCGTTCGTCGATGGCGCTCATGGCCGTCAGCATGATCGCGGGCGTCTGCACGCCAGCGGCGCGCACCGACTTCAGCAGGGAAAGGCCGTCGAGGTCGGGCAGCATCCGGTCGAGCACCAGCGCGTCGAAGCTGCCGGAGAGCGCGTGCATCAGGCCCTCGCGGCCGGAGGCGGTGGCCTCCACGGTGTAGCCGGTCTCGCGCAGCGCCTTGGCGAGGTAGTCTTGCGTGTCGCCGTCGTCCTCGACGACCAGGATCCGCCGTGACATGGCCGCGCTCCTCCATGGGGAAGGCCGGCGCGAGGGGCGCCGGCCTTCGGGGTCGGCCCGTCCTTCGCAGGCGAACGGGCCGAGTGTTGCCCGACCCCCTCCCGGGGGCCGGGGCGAGGGTCGCTTACGCCAGCTTGACGCCGACGAAGATCTTCGCGCCGCGGCGATCGATGTGCATCAGCACCGCGTCGGTCGTGCTGGCCTGCAGGGCCTTCTCGACGTCGCCGGGCGTGCGGACCGCGCTGTCGCCGACCTGCAGGATCACGTCGCCGACCTCGAGCCCGGCATCCGCCGCGATGCCCTTGCCGTCGAGCGAGGTGATTACGACACCGCTCACCTCGTCGTCCAGCCCGAGCTGCTCGCGCGCCGTCGGGGTGATCGGCGCCAGCGTGGCGCCGAGCTTGTCCGAATCGGCGCCTTCCTGCGCGTCGCCCGGTTCGGCCGAAGCCATGCGGGTCTCGTCGAACCGGCCGAGCTTGAACGCGACGGTCTCGTCCTTGCCCTGGCGCAGCACCTCGACCTTGACGGTCTGGTCCGGCGCCACGGCGGCGACGAGCTTGGGCAGCTCGCGGCTCAACTCGACCGGCTTGCCGTCGAAGCTCAGGATCACGTCGCCGATCTCGAGGTTGCCCATGGCCGGGCTGTCGGGAACAATGTCGGCGACGAGCGCGCCGCGCGGGTCGTCGAGGCCGATGGCGGTCGCGATCTCGGGGGTCACCGCCTGGATCTGCACGCCGAGCCAGCCGCGCTGGACTTCGCCGCCGTCCCTGAGCTGGGCGACCACCGCCTCGACGGTGTTCGACGGGACGGCGAAGCCGACGCCCACCGAGCCGCCGTTCGGCGAGTAGATGGCGGAGTTCACCCCGATCACCTCGCCCTCGAGGTTGAGCAGCGGGCCGCCGGAGTTGCCGCGGTTGATCGCGGCGTCGGTCTGGATGAAGTCGACGTACGGGCCGGCGGAGATGTCGCGGGCCATGGCCGAAACGATGCCGCGGGTGACGGTGCCGCCGAGGCCGAAGGGATTGCCCACGGCGATGACGTCCTCGCCGACGCGCAGCGCGTCGCTGTCGCCGAGCACCAGTTCCGGCAGGCCGGTGGCGTCGATCTTGAGCAGCGCGAGATCGGTCTGCGCGTCGGTGCCGATGACCTCGGCATCGAACTCGCGGTCGTCGGAGAAGCGGACCGTCACCTCTTCCGCGTCGTCGACCACATGGTTGTTGGTGACGATGTAGCCGTCATCCTCCAGGACGAAGCCCGAGCCCAGCGCCACGCCGTTCTCGCGGCCCTGCGGCCCCTGCTCCGGCATCGGCATGCCCTCGGGCATCCCGAAGCGGCGGAAGAATTCCTCGAAGGGCGAACCCTGGCCGAAGGGCGACCCCTGGGGGCCGGCCGCTGCCATCTCGGCGGCGTCGTCCTGGGTGGCCAGGACCGTCACCACGGCGGGGCTGACCCGGTCGACCAGGTCGGCAACGGCGTTCGGAACCTGGGTCTCGGCGCCAGCCAGCGGCGTCCAGGCCATCCAGGCACCGGCCGTCGCGACCAGTGCCGTGGTGCTGAACAGAGTCGCAATGCGCGTCATTTCGTCGAAAACCTCTCGTCTGCTCGTAATCACGCCCTCGCTGGAGCGTCGGCATCCAACATCGCGCGCGAACCTGACGAGGCGGTCGCTGGCGGATTACAAATCTTTCACCTTCAGCGCCCGGGGCGGACGTGCCGGTCGGGGGCGAGGCTGGCGAGCGTCGCGGGCGAGCACATGACGGCAAAGGTCTCGCGGGCGTTCAGAGCCTCCGGGCCGAAGCCGTCGGAGAGCTTGAGCAGCGCGTTGGCGAGCGGCGCGTCGGGCTCGCCCGCGCGCCGCGCGGTCGGGGGATCGAGCCAGGCGAGGTGGCGCGCCAGCGCGTCGGGATCGGTGAGAAGGGCGGCGAGCCCTGCTGGCGGGTGGCTGCGCGCCCGCAGCGCGTCGGCCTCGGCCGCAGCCTCGGCGGCGAGGGGAGGGGGGGCGCGCTCCTCGGGGGTGACGAGCAGCCCCATGCGCGCCAGCCGCCGACCCGCGGCCGCGTTTCCCATGAAGGCGGAGACCGGGACGGCGAGGACGAGGCCGAGGAGGGCGGGGCTCATCCACGCGAGGAGCCGCCAGGAGATGGCGCCGGCGGCGACGGCCAGGAGGATGCCCGCAAGCATGTGGCGGCGGTGGAAGCGCCAGAGCAGATGCCAGGGGACGCGGTCGGCATCGCGCGCCTGGGCGGCCCAACCGCTGTCGCGGCCGGTGAGGATCTGCAGGATCGAGCTCGACTGCACCAGCATCATGATCGGCGCTACCAGCGCGGTCAGGATCACCTCGGTCACGAGGCTGAAGAAGCTGGTCGAAGCGCAACCCGCGCGAGGCCCGTTCGCGCAGGAAGGCGGCGGCGCCGAAGAGCTTCGGCGCGAAGAGAATCAGCATGCAGATGCCGAAGAGCGCCATGGCGCGCTCGGGGTCGATGCGCGGCCAGTCGGGGAAGAGCGACCAGCGGTCGAGGAAGTAATCGGGCGGGACGAGGTAGGCGTGCAGGGCCAGCGACATGCCAGCCAGGAGAAAGAGCAGCCAGAGCGGCGAGGCGAGATAGGACATCACGCCCATGAAGAGATGCAGCCGGCTCAGCGGATGCAGGCCCGCCGTACTCAGGAGCCGCGCGTGCTGCAGGTTGCCCTGGCACCAGCGGCGGTCGCGTCCGGCGAGCTCGATGAGGTTGGGCGGCGCGTGTTCGAAGCTGCCCGGCAGGTCGTCGGCCATGCGCACGGCATAGCCTCCGCGCCGCACGAAGGCGGCTTCCACGAAGTCGTGGCTGAGGATGAGGCCGCCGAACGGCGGTTTTCCGGGCAGCTCGGGCAGGCCGCCGCAGGCGGCGAAGGCCTCGGTGCGGATGATGGCGTTGTGGCCCCAGTAGTTGCCGGCATCGCCGAACCAGGCGCGCAGGCCACGGGTGAGCACCGGCCCGTAGACGCGGCTGGCGAACTGCTGGACGCGGGCGAGCGGCGTGGCGCCGCCGATGAGCTGCGGCGCGGTCTGCAGGATGCCGAGGGTGTCGTCCGCCTCCATGCGGCGCGCCAGCTCGATGATGCAGGACGCCTCCATCAGGCTGTCGGCGTCGAGAACCAGCATGAAGGGATAGGCGCTGCCCCAGCGCTCGACCCAGTCGGCGATGTTGCCGGCCTTGCGGCGCAGGTTTCGCCCGCGGTGGCGGTAGAAGATGCGCGCGCCGATCTCGGGGTCGGCGCGCGCGGCGTCCGCCAGCGCCTGCTCGTCGAGCCAGACGTCGGCCCGGGTGGTGTCGCTGAGGAGGAAGAGGTCGAAGGCCTCGCCCGCCCCCCGGGCGTGCAGGTCGCGCATGATGGCGCAGGCCGCGCCGAAGATGGCGGCCGGGTCCTCGTTGTAGGTGGGCATGAGCAGCGCGGTGCGGCTCTTCGGCAGCGTCCCCGGGCCGGTCGGCGCGATGGCCCGCGCCGAGGAAGAAGCCCATGAGCGGCGAGACCGCGCCGAAGGACACCCAGGCGATGTTGATGACGAAGAGCACCAGCATGACCTGCTCGACGCTGGTGAGCCCCCCGACCGACAGCACCATCCACATCTGATGCGCCAGGAAGACGGTGAGGAGGAGCGCGGTGAGCGCGAGCCCGAGCCGGGCGAAACGCACCCGCGGCTCGCCCCGCAGCCGCCGCTCGCAGGCGCGGTCGTAGGTGGCGAGCGACTGCTCCGGCATGGCGAGCGGCGCTTCCGGCGGCAGGGGCGCGGCGGCGGCGGGGTCGCGGCGGGTGAGCGGTCAGCTGCTCCATCGGTAGACCCAGGTTTCCGCGATCCGCCGCTCGCCCGAGCGCAGTTCGAGGCGCATTTCCACCGTCTCGCCGCCTTCGGGATCGAGCTCGAACGTCAGGCGCAGGCCGTTGATCTCGGGGTTCTCCGAGATCACCGCATCGTGCAGGCTGCCGGGTCGCGCCTGCGCCACGAGCTGCACCGCCGATGCCCGGATCGGGTTCGGGACATCGCCCGCGAAGTCGACCACGAAGCGGCGGCGGCCGTCCGATCCGGCCCCGGAGAGCGTGCGCTCGACCCGGAGAAGCCCGTCGAGATCCGGCACGTCCCATCCCCAGCTCAAGCGATAGGTGAGCGATATCTCGTTGCCGGGCGCAACGTCGGCCTCCGGCCGCCAGTAGGCGACGATGTTGTCGTGGATCTCGTTGCTGCTGGGAATCTCCACCAGCACCACATGCCCGCGGCCCCAGTCGCCGATCGGCTCCACCCAGGCGCTCGGGCGGCGGTGAAAGGCTGAGTTCAGGTCCTCGTATTCGGTGAAGCTCCGCTCGCGCTGGATCAGCCCGAAGCCGCGTGGCC
Organism: uncultured Alphaproteobacteria bacterium; assembly: GCA_963844375.1. Taxonomy (GTDB): domain Bacteria; phylum Pseudomonadota; class Alphaproteobacteria; order Rhodobacterales; family Rhodobacteraceae; genus Amaricoccus. Next base: position 110,245 of record CAWJOI010000017.1, read on the forward strand.
CCGAATCCGAGAAGGCGCTGATCTGCAGCAGCCGGGGAGAGTGCAAAGGCCGCCAGAGCCGCTCGTCCGAGCCGTTCCACATGGCGAGCCCGTCCAAATCGTGCACGCCCGGACGGAAATCGTCGTGCCCGGTCCGGTCCTTGGCGTCGAAGAGGTACATGGAGGTCAGCGGCGCGAGACCCAGATGGGCGATGGCCTCGCGCGCGAAGATCGTCGCCTCCACGTCGATCTGCGTCGGATCGCCCGGGCGGATGGTGAAGCGATAGGCGCCGGCGGCGCTGGGGCCGTCGAGCAGCGAATGCACCACCATGCGGCCCTCGCCCGGCGTCTCCAGCCAGTGGGCGCGGAAGAAGGGAAACTCCTCGCCCTCCGCCTCGCCGGTGCCGATCGCGAGCGCCCGCGCGCTCAGGCCGAACACCTGCCCCTTGGATACGGCCCTGAAATAGCTCGCCCCGGCATAGATCGCGAATGGCTGCAGCACGTCTGGCTGGTTGAGACCGGTCAGCGCGCGGAAGCCCGCGAACTCGAGCGGTGCCCCCGGCTCGGGTGGCGCCACATCGCCGAAGTTGAAGAGCGCCGGATCGTAGGTGATCTTGCGGGCGGCGCCACCCTCGATGACGAAGATCTCCACCGGAACGTTGTAGATGAACCCCGGATGCATCAGCTCGACCGCGAAGCCCGTCGGCGGCTCGACGAAAAGCCGGCGATCCTCGCGGAAGCCGATCATCCCGTAGTCGGAGGCCGAAAGATCCGCGATCGCGGCGGGTGGCGCCTCGGGTGCGGCGAAGGGCGTCGCGGCGAGCTGGCGCGCCCGTTCGAGCACCACCGAACGGCTGAACGGGGCCTCGTCCTGGGCGCGGGCGGCCGACGATCTTGCGACCATCGGCAGCAACGCCGCAGAAGCTAGAAACTGGCGGCGGCGCATCATACGCCGGCTCCCGCGCACCGCCGCAAGGCCCGCGCCGGCATCGTCTGCCCGCGAACGACTGCCGATTCTGTCACCGCGCCCCCAGCTTCCGTTCGACCGATAACAATATAAGCGCGCCTTCGCTGCAAGCGACCCGTTGTGCACTGCACTCTTGCGCGATGCAAGACGCGCCAGTTTTCAGCCGAGATGGCCGATGCATCGCCCGCAGCCGGGCCTTCTGCAAGTTAAGCATCCTCCATGCGCCTGCAATTCGCCTGAAGGCCGCGCGGCTACCCTCCCCTGGACCTGCGTCCGCGGCTAAACGACTCCGAATTGCACCGATGCCCAGTGGAGGAAATCCCGACATCGCAGTGGAGTTCCGCACCCTGTCGCATGCAGGCCTCCCCGATTCGGAGAAGTCGACGCAGACCGGCGCAGCGCGCACGCGATTTCCGTTCGGGGATCACCGACATAAGGTCGGGCGCGCCGATGCGCGCCCGAGCGGGATCACTCGTCCCGGAAGGCGCGGGTGAAGTAGTCCTGCATCGGCTTGACGAAGTAGCTGAGTGCGCTGCGGTCGGCGGTGCGAATGAACAATTCAACCGGCATGCCGGGCAAGAGCGTCACGTGGTCGAGCTTCTCGGTCTCGCCATCGTCGATCCGAATGTCCGCCTTGTAGTAGCGCTGGCCGGTCTGCTCGTCATGATACGCGTCCGCCGAAACCTCGGTCACGTGGCCGGTGATCTCCGGTGTGGTGCGCTGGTCGAAGGCGGAGAAGCGAAGGTTGGCCTCCTGGCCCAGATGGATCTGGTCGATGTGGATGGTGTCGATCCGGGTGCGCACGATCAGCGGCGTGTCGGTCGGCACGATGTACATCACCGGGTCGGCGGAGCGTATCACCGCCCTTACCGTATCGGCCGTGCTGCCGTAGACCGTCCCCGACACCGGCGCCCGAAGGTATAGCCGCGCCATGCGGTCGAGGATCTGCCGCCGCTTCTCGCGCGTCTCGATCTCCTGGAACTCGAGTTCGCGCAGCTCGGCGATGGCGTCCTCGCGTGCCTTTGACGCCAGCCGCACCCGCTGGATCTCGATCTCGGCGATCTTGCCACGGTTCTCGGCAATGTTCGCCTCGACCTGGCCCTCGACACCCTTCAGCCGCGCCAGCTCGCGCTGCGGGGTAAGCACCCGTGTGATCTGGGTCAGGCCCTGGTCGAGCAGCGTCTTCTGGCCGTCAATCTCGCGGCTCAACAGATCGACCTGCGATCCCGTCGCCGCCTGCAGCGCCTCCAGCCCCTCATTCTGCTTGCCGATCTGCGTCTGCTGCTCCTGCAATTGCGCCTTTTCCTCGTCCTGGCTCTTGCGCCGGGCGGTGAACTGCTGCTCCTGCGCGGCCATCAGCGCCACGATCTCGGGGTAGGCCGCAACTCGCGAGGTGAGCTCCGGATTGAATGCAATCGCGTCGAGCCCGTCGCGCTCGGCCTCGAGGCGGCTCTTGCGCGCCAGCATCTCGAACCACTGACCCTCGACGGTTCCGAGTTCGGGCCGCAAATCCTCTCCGTCGAGTTCGATCAGCACATCTCCGGCCTCGACCTTGTCGCCGTCGCGGGCGTGGATCTCCTTGATGACGCCACCCGTCGGATGCTGCACCACCTGCCGGTTGCCCTGCACCTCCAACGAGCCCACGCCGACGACAGCGCCCGAGATGCGGCTCACGGCCCCCCATGCGCCGATCCCAAAGACGAGCAGGAACATCGTCACGTAGCCGACAAAGACGAGCGGTCGCATCCTCCAGCGATCGCGGACCTGTCCGGTCATCCCTTCGCCTCCTGGCCGCCGATGCGGCCGGCGACCTGCGCGTAGTTGCGCACGTTCGCCTTCAGAACCTCGTCGCGCGGACCGAACGCCTTGGCCGTGCCGCCCTCCATGATCAGGATGGTGTCGCATTCGGCGATGCCGCCGGGGCGGTGGGCCATGATCACCACCGCCTTGCCCTCTTCCTTGGCCTGCCGGATGGCGAGGTTCAGCGCGTCTTGGCCTGTGGCGTCGAGGTTGGAATTGGGTTCGTCCAGCACCAAGAGCACCGGATCGCCGTAGAAAGCGCGCGCCAGCCCGATGCGCTGCTTCTGTCCGCCCGAGAGGCGCGCGCCGCCGGCGGACACACGGGTGTCATAGCCCTGCGGCAGGTCGAGAATCATCTCGTGCGCGCCCGCCTTCTTCGCCGCGGCCACCACCTTCTTCGGGTTCGGCTGCTCCTGCATTCGGGCGATGTTCTCGGCGACGGTGCCGTCGAAGAGCACCACGTCCTGCGGCAGGTAGCCGATGTAGCTGCCGAGCACGTCCGGGTCGTAGTGCGACAAGGCCGCGCCGTCGAGCCGGACCGCGCCGGCGGCGGGCGGCCATACGCCCGTGAGCGCGCGAGCCAGTGTCGACTTGCCGGACGCGGAGGGACCGATCACGCCGAGCGCCTGTCCGGGCCGGATTCTGAAATCCAAGAGCCGCAGGCTCGCCTTCTGCTGCTCGGGCGGCACCACGGTCAGCTGGCTGACCTCGATGTTCGCGGCCGGGCGGGGCAGGGCGGTCGGCGTCGCCCGCCTCGGGCGTGGTGGCGAGAAGCTCCTTGAGGTTCGTCCAGCCGAGCCGCGCGCGCTGCACCAGCGGCCAGCCACCGATGGCCTGTTCCACCGGCGCGAGCGCGCGGCCGAGCAGGATCGAGCCCGCGATCATCGCGCCCGCGCTCATTTCCCCGAGAAGCACGATGTACGCGCCGAGGCCCAGCATCGCCGACTGCAGGAAGAAGCGGAAGGTCTTGGTGGCGATCGAGAAGGTGCCGGTGCGGTCGCCCGACGTGAGCTGGGCGTCGATCGCCGCCCCGCGCATGCGCTGCCAGCGGTCGTGCACCGCGCCCTGCATGCCGAGCGCCTGGATCATCTCGCTCTGCTGGCGGACGGTCTCGGCGAAGCTGTCGCCTTGCATGGTGGCCACCGTGGCCTCTGTCTCGTGCCGCTTGGTGAAGATCTGGTTCAGGACGGTGGCCGCGATCAGGAGCAGCATACCCGCCACCGCCAGGTGGCCGAGCATCGGGTGGAAGCTGTAGATCGCGACGATGAAGAACGGCGCCCAGGGCATGTCGAAGACGGCGAAGAGCACTGGCGAGCCGGCCAGACGCTGCACGGCCTCGAGGTCCTTGAGACCCGAGGCCGGACGTGAACGCTCGCTCGCCAGAACCGCCCGCCGCAGGCCGGCGCGGAACACGCGCGAAATCGAGCCGCGCCTGTACCGTGGCGCCGATCCGGGCCGCCACGCGGGCTCGCACGTAGTCGAGGATGCCCATGATCGATGAAGAGAACCGCGACCAGGATGGTGAGCGCGAGAAGCGTCTCGTGCGACCGGCTCGGGATCACCCGGTCGTAGATCTGAAGCATGTACAGCGGGGCGGTGAGCATCAGAACGTTCACGGCGGCGCTGAACAGCGCGATCGTCCAGAACAGACCCTGACATACCCTTGAACCCGGCCTCGGGCCCGGATGGCTTTCTCACACGTCCCTCCATGGCGCATTGCGCCGTGATTTCTGGATCCTGTTACCGACCCTCGATCACTTGTGGAACCCAGCACAATGAATAGGTTAACGCGCCACCTTGCCCCAATGACGGCCGCACCCCCCTTAAGCATCTAGATCATAGCACAAAATTTGGCTCGGCAACATACCGCCGGTGGGTTGCACGCCAGCCCACTGTCTGCTTTCCAGCCTTGGCCGCCCCCAAACTCGCGCTCAGGCTTGGGTCGTCTCTGCCAGTCGGATGACGGGCTGCATCGCGGCGAAGACTTCCGCGGAAAGGTGACACTTGACCTCGTGGCCGGACGCGAGGGCGACCATCGGCGGAACCTCGGTCTCGCAGCGGTCGCCGGGGACCTGGTGCTTGCGCGGGCACCGGGTCTGGAAGGGGCAGCCGGGGGGCGGGTTGACCGCCGAGGGGATGTCGCCCTGCAGCACGATGTGGCTCTTCTCGACCGAGGTGTCGGCGATCGGCACCGCGGAGAGCAGCGCCTCGGTGTAGGGGTGGTAGGGCGGCTCGAAGACCTGGTCGGTGGTGCCGATCTCGACCACGTGGCCGAGGTACATCACCATCACCCGGTCGGCGAGATATCGCACGATTCCGAGGTCATGGCTGATGAAGAGCATGGTGGTGCGGCTCGTGCGCTGGATGTCCATCAGGAGCTCGGCGACCGCCGCCTGCACCGAGACGTCGAGCGCCGAGACCGGCTCGTCGGCCACCACGACCTGCGGCGTTCCGGCGAAGGCGCGGGCGATGCCGATGCGTTGCTTCTGCCCGCCCGAGAGCTGGCGCGGCATGCGGCGGGCGAAGGCGCGCGGAAGCTTGACGAGATCGAGCAGCTCCAGCATGCGGGCCTCTCGCTCGGCGTTAGCATTCCCGAACCGGAATTTCTCCAGCACGCGAATGATCTGGCCGCCGATGCTGTGGCTCGGGTTCAGCGTGTCGAAGGGGTTCTGGAACACCATCTGGATCGACGCGACGGTCCGGGTGTCGCGCCGCTCGATGCTGCGGCCGCCGATCTCGAGGTTGCCGAGAGTGACCGTGCCCTCGGTGGCGGTCTCCAGGCCAAGCAGGACCTTGGCAAGGGTGGACTTGCCGCAGCCGCTCTCGCCGACGATGGCCAGCGTCTCGCCGGCGCGCGCGTCGAAGCTCACGGCCTCGTTGGCCTTGACCACCCGCGTGTCGCCACCGAACAGCGCGCTGGAGCCGACCCGGTAGTACTTCTTCAGCCCGTCGACGGCGAGCACTACGTCGCCGAGCGGCGGATTGGCGACGCCGGTGCGTCCGGGGGGAGGCGCCGCCCAGTCGATCTCGTCCCAGCGGATGCAGCGGGTGGCGTGGCTGGGGCTCACCACCTCCATGGGGACGTCCCGGGCGTCGCAGCGGCCCTTGACGAAATGGCTGCAGCGCGGCCCGAAGTTGCAGCCGGGCGGGCGTTCGTGGGGCAGGGGGAAGTTCCCCGGGATGGCGATGAGCGGCCGGCGGGTCTTGTCCGCCCCGGGCAGGGGGATCGAGCGGAAGAGTCCCTGGGTATAGGGGTGGCGCATTTCATCGAAGACCTCTGCGATCGGCCCGGTCTCGACCGCCTCGCCCGAGTACATCACCGCGATGCGGTCGCAGGTTTCCAGCACCAGGCCGAGGTTGTGGCTGATGAAGAGCATCGACGTGCCGAAGTCGCGCCCGAGGTCCTTGACCAGATCGACGATCCCGGCCTCCACGGTGACGTCGAGCGCCGTCGTCGGCTCGTCGAGGATCAAGAGCGCCGGCCGCGCCATCAGCGCCATGGCGATGACGATGCGCTGCTGCTGTCCGCCGGAGAGCTGGTGGGGATAGCTGTCGAGGATCCGCGCGGGATCGGGCAGGCGGACCGCCTCCACCGCCTGCAGCGCCTGCGCGCGCGCGTCCGCCGCCCCGGCGCCGCCATGGACCATCGGCACTTCCATGAGCTGGCGGCCGACCTTCATCGCCGGGTTCAGGCTGGCCATGGGCTCCTGATACACCATGGCGATCTCCGACCCGCGGATCCGCCGCAGCTCGTCGTCCGGCATGGTGACGAGCTCGCGCCCCTTGAAACGCATGCTGCCGCCCACGATCCGCCCGTTCGTCCCCAGGTCCCGCATGACCCCGAGCGCCACCGTCGACTTGCCGCAGCCCAACTCCCCCACCAGCCCGAGCGCCTGGCCCGCCTCCACCGTGGCCGAGAAGTTCATCACCGCCGGGATCTCGCCCGCGCGGGTGAAGAACGAGATCGACAGGTCGTCGATGACGAGCAGCGGCTCTGCCATCCTACCGAGCCCCTTCAAGGAAGCTTGCCATCCCGTACCTCAATCCCGCATCGACTGCTCGCGCAGCCCGTCCGCCAGCAGGTTCAGCCCCAGCACCAGGCTCATGATCGCCAAGCGCCGGCGGCAGGGCAGGGTGGACGTATATCCGCAGCAGCTTGCGCCCCTCGTTGATCGTCGACCCCCAGTCCGGGCTTTCCGGGCTCACCCCCAGCCCGAAGAACCCCAGCGTGCCGAGGAGGATGGTGGAATACCCGATCCGCAGGCAGGCATCCACGATCAGCGGCCCGCGGGCGTTCGGCAGGATCTCCCACATCATGATGTACCACGGCCGCTCGCCGCGGGTCTGCGCCGCCGCCACGTAGTCCCGCGTCTTGATGTCGAGCGTCAGCCCGCGCACGATCCGGAAGACGATGGGGGAGGTGATGAACACCACCGCCAGGAAGATGTTGAGCGTATTGGAGTCCATGGCGAGCAGCCCGGTCGGAATCCCATAGGCCCGTCAGCCCCAGGTACGCGAAACCCCCGATCAGGATCACCGGGGCGAGGTAGAACCACAGCACTTCCGGCCGCTCGCGGAACCGGCTCCAGAGGAAGACCGTGACGAACAGCACCGGAAAGATGAAGAACACCGCCGCCATGGTGGACGGGATCGCCGTCTCCCGGATCTCCGGCGTCACCAGGAGGTAGAAGAGCAGGATCACCGGAAACGCCAGCACCAGGTTGGCGACAAAGCTCAGCACCGTGTCGAACCACCCGCCGACATATCCTGCCGGCAACCCCAGCGTGATCCCGATCATGTAGGCGAACAGCGTCGCCAGGGGGGCGATCGCCATCACCGTGCGGCTGCCATAGACCATGCGGCTGAACACGTCCCGGCCCAGCGCGTCGCCACCGAAGAGATACGCAAGGCCGCTTTCCGGATCGATCGCACCCGGAGATTTGTTCTGCAACGCGCGGATCTGCTGGTAGGGGTCGAAGAGCGCTACCCAGTCCGCCATGATCGCGGTCAGCAGCCAGAAGAGCACCAGCCCGAAGCCGATCATCGCGATCGGGCTGTCGTAGATCCGGCCGTAGGTCCCGAGGCGCCCCCGCCACACGAAGCTCGCGCCCATGATGAGCGCCATCGCGATCCAGACCGGCAGGAACCGACCCAGCGTCTCCACCACGATGGCCCAGGGCGTCAGGTAGACCAGCTCCATCAGCCGGACACCCTGATCCGCGGGTTGAGATAGACGTAGCCGATATCCGAGATGAGTTGCGTCACCAGCACGATCACCACCGCGACGATCGAGCAGGCCAGCAGCAGGTTGATGTCGTTGTTGCCTGCACCCTCGATCAGCAGCCACCCGAAGCCGCGATAGTTGAACAGCGTCTCGACGATGACCACACCCGTCAGCAGCCACGGGATTTGCAGCATGATCACCGTGAACGGCGCGATCAGCGCGTTACGGAGCGCATGCTTCATCACGATCCCGCGAAAGCTCACCCCCTTGAGCCGCGCCGTGCGGATGTACTGTTGCGTCATCACCTCGGCCATGGAGGCCCGGGTCATGCGCGCGATGTAGCCCATGCCGTAGATGGCGATGGCCAGCACCGGCAGCGCGAAGGTGTAGAGGGTGGGGCCCTCGTCGGCCGCCTTGGTCGCCGATCCCGAGAACCACTGCAGCCCGACCATCTGGCTGGCGAAGATCACCGTCAGCACCGTGCCCGAGACATACTCTGGCGTCGAGGTCGCCGCGATCGCGACGGCGGAGAGCGTGCGGTCCCGTTTGGAGCCCTCGCGCATCCCCGCGAGGATGCCGAGGATCAGCGCCGATGGGACCATCACCACCATCACCCAGAACATCAGGATCGCGGTCAGCCACAGGCGGGGCCAGAGCACGTCGGCAACCGGCGCGTCGAACCGCGTGGATTGGCCGAAGTCGCCGCGCGCCACCCCGCCCAGCCACTCGCCGTAGCGCACCACCAGCGGCCGGTTGAAGCCGTTCTGGTCGAGCCAGACCTCGACCTGCTGTTCGCTGATGCGGCTGCCGGTCTGCTCCTTGGCGAGCTTGACGAGGTTGGGCTTGAGGTTGACCAGCGCGAAGACGATCAGCGTCAGGCAAAGCGCAGTCAGCACCATCACGCCGAGACGTTTCAGCAGGAAGGTGAGCATGCCCGGCTCCGGAGTTCAGCCGTCCCGGCGAAGGGCCGGGACGGACGAGGGCAGGGGGCTCAGGTCGCGAGCCAGGTGGTTTCCAGATGGATCTCGAAGGTCGGATGCATCACGAGGCCGTTCACGTCCTCGGTCATGTGGCGGAAGGTGGAACGCCAGTAGGACTGGATGATGATGCCGGAGTCCTGGATGATCTTCTCCATCTTGGCCATGACCTCGCGGCGCTTGTCGGCGTCGGCGATGGCATAGGCCTCGGTCAGCAGGGTGTCGAACTCCTCGTTGGCGAAGGCGGTCTCGTTCCAGGGCACGCCGCTGCGATAGGCGAGCGAATAGACCTGCACGCCCAGCGGGCGCATGTTCCATTCGGTGGCCGAGAAGGGGTATCCGGTCCAGTTGTTCCAGAAGGTGTTGCCCGGCAGGATGGTGCGCTTCACCTTCAGCCCGGCGTCGCGCATCTGCGCGGCCACTGCGTCGCAGGTGTTGCTGTTGAAATCGTCGTCGCGGGAGATCAGCTCCAGCTCGGTATCGATGTGCCCAGCCTCGGTCATCATCGCCTTCGCCGCCTCCGGATCGCGGGCGATCGGGGGCAGTTCGGCGTATTCGGGATGCATCGGACCGACGTGGTGGTTTTCCGCGACGCGGCCCAGCCCCTGATAGCCGAGGTCGAGCACGGTGGCATTGTCGACTGCCAGCTGCACGGCGTTGCGGACCGCCTGGATGTCGAACGGCGGCTGCTTGACGTTCATGCGCATGCAGAGCGTGTTGGCGGTCACCGCCTCGGACTTGCTGAGCCCGAGGGCGTCGTAGATCTCGACGTAGCTCGGGGCCGTCTCGTAGCTCGTGTGGATGTCGCCGGCTTCGAAAGCCGCTACCTCGGCGGAGGGATCGTCGCCGTAGTCGATGAACTCGACGCCGTCGAGGAAGACCGGCCCCATGTTGTCGACCGCATCGCCCCACCATGCGCCGTTGGTGCGGCGCTGGTAGACGGCGCGCACGCCCACCTCGGTCGAGACGAGTTCCCACGGACCGGTCCCGATAGGGCTGGTGGTGAGGTCGGCCCCGGCTTCGTCAAAGCCGCGGTGAACGATCAGCGCCGGGTAGTCGGCGAAGTTCGGAACGATGGTGATGTCTGGATTGGCGAGGTGCAGCTTGACCGTGAAGTCGTCGACCTTCTCGATGGCGCCTTCGCGGGGGCCGAAGATCTCGCGGGTCTGCTCCTCCTGTACCACCGTCCCGTCGTCCTTGGTGACGTCGCCCATGAACGTCTCCTCGCCCGTCTTCTCGAGCAGGGGCTGAATGCGCCCCGCCATGGTGTTGTTCGGCACGTGCGCCTCGCACCAACGGTTGAGGTTGAAGATCACGTCGTCGGCGGTGAAGGCGTCGCCGTTGTTCCAGGTCACGCCCTGACGGACGTGGAGCGTGTATTCCGTAGCGTCCTCATTGACTTCCCAGCTTTCGATCAGCCAAGGCGCGAAGGTGAAGTCGGCGGTATAGCGCACCAGCGGTTCGAGGAAGAGGCGAGCCTGGTTGCCCGGCTGCGACCAGCCGAAGATGCGCGGGTCGTCCAGGCGCATCACATTCTGGGAGATCTTGATAATGCCGCCGGGCTTGCCTTCCTGCGCGCGGGCGCGTGCCGAGGGCATGGTGAGGCCGATCAGGCCGTAGGCCGCCGGGGCGGTCACGCCGAGCGCCGTCGCCATGGCCAGGAACTCGCGGCGGTCGAGCTTGCCCTCGCGGGTCTCGCGCGCCAGGTCCGCCACGCGCGGATGCATAGGCTTGCCGTTGATGGTGTCTTGGCTCATGGCTCTCTCCCTGCGGTCGCTTGGCGGACCCCCGACCGGTATTGTCAGGGGGAAGTCCACCGAAGGTCAACCGTTGTTCTCCCGGCCGTTTCCGGGGAGCGGTCAGGGAGCTTGCGAAATCCGTGGCTTACGTGAGATTGGGGGGCGGATCACGCTGGCATGAGCCGATGCATAAGTGCGGATAATGAAGATTATGTTAATTACGGGATGGGCCGGAAGCAGCGCGCGGTCCTGATCGCGGGCCCCACCGCCAGTGGCAAGTCGGCCCTCGCGCTGGCCCTCGCCGAGCGCGTCGGCGGCGTGGTGATCAATGCCGATGCCTCGCAGGTCTATGGATGCTGGCGCATCCTGACCGCTCGTCCCGACGCCGCCGACGAAGCCCGCGCGCCGCACAGGCTCTACGGCCACGTTTCCTGCGCCACCGCTTACTCGGTCGGCCACTGGCTCCGCGACGTCACCGCCGTCCTGGCGGAAGCCGAGCGCGCCGGCCGGCGCGCGATCATCGTCGGCGGCACCGGGCTCTATTTTCACGCGCTCACCCGAGGCCTCGCGCGCATTCCTCCGATCCCGGCCGAGTTCCGCAGCCGCTCGCAGGCCATGGACATCGATGCGATGCGCGCCGCGCTCGACCCGGAAACGGCTGCGCGCATCGACCTGCGCAATCCCATGCGGGTGCAGCGGGCCTGGGAAGTGCTTTCCGCCACCGGGCGCGGTCTGGCGAGCTGGCAGCGAGAGACCGAGGTGCCGACGATTCCCGTGGCTTCAGCGGCGTGCATCGTGCTTGAGATTGAGAAAGATTTTCTTAACATAAACATAGAGCGTCGGTTTCGCGCGATGCTTGAGCAAGGTGCGCTGGACGAGGTCCGCGCCTTCGGAGATTGGGACAAGCCTGCTGCGCAAGTCATTGGCGCGGCTGAACTTAATCGCCATCTTGCCGGTGAGGTCACCCTCCCCCAGGCCGCCGCTTCTGCGGTGACTGCCACGCGTCAATTCGCCAAGCGGCAGCGCACGTGGTTTCGCAGCAAGATGGATGGCTGGGAGCGGGTGGATTTGCGTACGGCGCTGGATACCGTGGCCCGGTTATGACGGCGATTCCGGCGTATGGGGAGCGTATGGAATCCGTATGGAATCCATATGGCTCCTGGCCCTACGGCAGCGCTTCGTACTGGCTCCGGTCGCGCTCGGTCCAGCGCACGTCGAGGTCGTAGCCGTCCTCGCGCTGGTGCTCGGCGCGCACCAGCTTGTGGTCGAAGAGCCAGGCGCGCCGGCGGCCCTGGTCGAAGCCGAGGCTGATCGTCTCGTCCTGCATCGGCTCGGCCAGCTCGCTCGCGATGCGGTCGAGGAGGGCGGGAACCCCCTCCCCCGTCAGCGCCGAGATCGCGGCCACCCGCGGCGTCCGCGCCGCCACCTGCCGCAGCGCGTCGGCCGCCTCCGGCGGCAGCGCGTCGAGCTTGTTCCAGACCTCGATCATCCGCGCCTGCTCGTCCTGCCCGATCCCCATCTCGCCGAGGATCCCGCGGACGTTCTCCGCCTGGCCCTCGGTCTCGGAATGCGAGATGTCGCGCACGTGCAGGATCAGATCCGCCTCGAGCACCTCCTCGAGCGTCGCGCGGAACGCCGCCACCAGCTGGGTCGGAAGGTCCGAGATGAACCCCACGGTGTCGGAGAGGATCGCCTTGCGGCCGTCCGGAAGTGCTATCGCCCGCATGGTGGGGTCGAGCGTGGCGAAAAGCATGTCCTTGGCCAGCACCCCCGAGCCGGTCAGCCGGTTGAAAAGCGTCGACTTGCCGGCGTTGGTGTAGCCGACCAGCGCCACCACCGGATACGGCACGCGCTGGCGCGCCCTGCGGTGCTCGCCGCGGGTGCGCACCACCTTGGTCAGCGCCGCCTTGATCCGCTGGATGCGATCGTCGAGCGCGCGGCGGTCCGCCTCGATCTGGGTCTCGCCCGGGCCGCCGAGGAAACCGAAGCCGCCGCGCTGCCGCTCGAGGTGGGTCCAGGACCGCACCAGCCGCGATTTCTGGTAGCTGAGATGCGCCAGCTCGACCTGCAGCACGCCTTCGCGCGTCTGCGCCCGCTCGCCGAAGATCTCGAGGATGAGCCCGGTGCGGTCCAGCACCTTGGCCTTCCACGCCTTCTCCAGGTTGCGCTGCTGCACCGGCGAGAGCGGCCCGTCGATGACCACGAGCCCCGCCTCGCGCTCGGCGATCAGCGCGGTCAGCTCCTCGACCTTGCCCTTGCCGAACAGCATGCCGGCCCGCGCCCTGGGGAGCGGCACGACCTCGGCCCCGACCACGTCGAGATCGAGCGCGCCCGCCAGGCTCACCGCCTCGGCCAGCGCGTCCTTCGGGTCGCGGTCGGCGCCCTTGGAGCGAACGGGATGCAGAACCAGCGTCCGCATCCGGGAGTTGGGCTCAGTGATCTTCGGGTGCCTCGTAAAGCGTGATCGGCTGCGACGGCATCACCGTCGAGATCGCGTGCTTGTACACCAGCTGCGACTGGCCGTCGCGGCGGAGCAGAACGCAGAAGTTGTCGAACCAGGTGATGACGCCCTGCAGCTTCACCCCGTTCATCAGGAAGATCGTGACAGGCACCTTGGCCTTGCGCACGTTGTTCAGGAACGCGTCCTGCAGGTTCTGTTTGTCGGCAGCCATTTTTTCAGCCTTAAGTTGTATTTAGACCACCGACTCGGCGGCCCTTGTTGTTCTTGCCGAGAGTATGGGTGCTGATTCGGACCATTTCCAGTCTGCGTCCGATTTTCGCCGATGATTTCGCCGGGTGTTGCACTGCGGCAATGTCGGCGGGCTACTGCCGCCAGTAGGCCGGGTTGAAGAGCGCGATGAGCACCAGCGCCTCCAACCGCCCGACGATCATCCCCACGCAGAAGACGGCCTGCGCGAGGCCGGAGAGGTCGGCGTAGCCGAGCCCGTCCCCGAGCGTGCTGATCACCGGCCCGGTGGTCGTCAGCGCGCCCACGGAGAGGGTGACGCTGTGCACGAAGCTCAGCCCCGTGGCCGACAGCGCCAGCATGACCAGGGCGAGCGCGATCAGGGTGAGCATGAGGAAGATGAAGGCGATGCGGGCGCCGCCGCGGCTGATCAGGGCGTCGCCCTGCCCCCGCCGCCCCACGCTGCTCGGATGCACGAGCTTGTCCATCTCGTGCAGCCCGTGCCGATAGAGCGCATAGAGCCGCAGGAGCTTGATGCCGCCGGCCGTGGTGGCGATGCCGCCGCCCATCACCGCCACGCCGAGCAGGATGGTGCCGGGCTCCGGCAGGTCGGACCAGAGCTGCGTGGCGCGCCAGTCGTGGCTCACGAAGCCCGTCGTGGTGAGAAAGGAGAGCACGGTGAAGACGCTCCCCCAGATCGCCTGCAGCGCCGCCGTCAGGTTGTCCTGGCGGTCGATCTCGACCGCGCCCACGAAGCTGCGCAGGAAGAGGATGCTCGTCACCCCGAGCACGGTGATCAGCATCAGCTGGATCTGCGGGTCCGAGAGCCGCGGCCCGATCAGGCGGCGCGCTGCGACGCTGAAACCGCGGTGCGACACGGCAGGCAGCAGGAAGAGCGCGATCGCGATCTCGCCGAGGCGGCCCGACTGCGCGCCCTCGAGGCCCCCGACCGGAGAGATGGAGCTGGTCGAAAGCGTCGCCATGGCGTGGGTGACCGCGACGAACGGCCGGTCGCCGGCCAGGAACAGCGCCATCGCCAGCGCCGCGGTGAGTCCGGCGTAGATCGGGGTGATCTGGCGGAGCGCGCGAAGGATGCGGCGGTTCGCTTCCTCGATGCTGCCGCTCCGGCCCCCCTCGCGCCGGCTGGCGCTCACCTGGCTGATCTCGAATCCGCCGAGGTTGAGCGGCGCGAGGATGGCGAAGGCGGTGACGAGGACCATCAGCCCTCCCGTCCATCCGACCAGCGACCGCCAGAGGTGCAGCGGCTCGGCAATGAGCTGTGGGCGGGCGAACAGCGTCGCTCCGGTGGTGGTGAGGCACGACAGCATCTCGAAGTAGCCGCCCCCGAGCCCCATCCCGGGCACCAGCGCCACGAAGGGCGTCGCCAGCATCAGCGGCAGGAGGATGTAGACGAGCAGCAGCGACAGCAGGTGGTAGCGCGCCGGCACCCGCGGATGCCGGTTCATCGTCGCGAGCCCCAGGATGATCCCGAACAGCACGAAGAACAGCCCGTGGTCGAGAAAGCCCCGCGCGACCGGCCAGTTCCGCAGCCCAGCGGCGTGCAGCGCAGGGACGAACATCAACCCCGAGGCGATGAGAAGCACGATGACGAAAGCGGGGAACTCGCGGACGCGGGCCATGGATCAGAAGAAGTCGAGGCCGACCTGGAACAGGCGCTCCACCTCGGCCACCGAGCCGCGCAAGGCGAAGATCGTCAGCACGTCGCCTTCGGCGAGCCGGGTATCGCCGCGCGGGACGATCACCTTGTCGCCCTTCTGGATCAGCCCGATCCGCGCCGACTCGGGCAGCGCCGCGTCGCGCACGGCCTTGCCGGCCATGGCCGAGGTGCCGAGCACCTGCGCCTCGATCATCTCCGCCTCGCCGTCGCCGATGGAATAGACGGCGCGGATGCGGCCGTGGCGGACATAGCGCAGGATCGACGAGACGGTGGTCGAGCGCGGATTGACGTAGGCGTCGATCCCCATGGGCGCGATCAGCCCGATCAGCGAGGGATCGTTGACCAGCGCCACCACCAGCTTCGCCCCCTCGGTCTTGGCGCGGACGCAGACGAGGATGTTGGTCTTGTCGTCGTCGGTCAGCGCCAGCACCGCGTCCATGGTGGTGATGTTGGCCTCCTCGAGCAGGTCGACGTCGAGGCCGTCGCCGTTGAGCACCACCGTCCGCTTGAGCGCGTCGGCGGCCACCTCGGCGCGCTCGCGGTTCCTCTCGATGATCTTGAGCCGGTTCTTGCGCCCTTCGGCCTCCATGGTCTGGGCGACGTGCAGGCCGATGTTGCCGGCGCCGACGATCAGGAGCCGCTCCACCCGCTGGTGCTGCTTGCCGAAGACCTCCATCACCCGCGGCAGGTCCTCGGTGGCGGTGACGAGGTAGATCTGGTCGCCGCCGTAGAGCTGGTCGCTCGGTTCGGGGACGAACAGGCGCTCGGCGCGGCGCACGCCGACCACGACCGCCTTGCAGGGTGGAGAAGAGCTCGGAGAGCTGGCGGAGCGGCGTGTCGAGCACCGCGCAGGCCGAAGTCGAGGGTGATCCCGACGAGCTGCGCCTTGCCGTCGAGAAACCCCTCGATGTCGAAGGCCGCGGGCGCCGCAAGGCGCTGCATCACCGCGTCGGCGACGGCGTATTCCGGCGAGATCACCACGTCGATCGGCATGTGGTCGCGGCGGTAGAGGTCGGAGTAGATGGCGTTGAGGTAGGAGGGCGCGCGCAGCCGCGCGATCTTGCGGGGCACCGAGAAGATCGAGTTCGCCACCTGGCAGACGACCATGTTGACCTCGTCGGACTGGGTCGCCGCGATGATCATGTCGGCGTCGCGCGCGCCGGCCCGCTCGAGGATGTCCGGGTGGGAGGCGAAGCCGACGACACCGTTCACGTCGTAGGCGTCGGTGATGCGCCGCACCAGGCCCGCGTCCTTGTCGATGATGGTGACCTGGTTGTCGCTTTCCTCGCGCGCCAGGTGCCGGGCGATCTGCCCGCCCACCTGCCCTGCCCCGCAGATGATGATCTTCATCGCGCGCCCTGCCCTTCGGATCGCCCCGCCAACGCCGATCGGTGCCTAAGCGGGCACACGCGGGCTCAGGCGTGCGCTTCGGCTTCCTCGGTGCGGTCGCTTCGCCCTGCCGAGATCACGTTCAGCGACTTGAGCTTGCGATGCAAGGCCGAGCGCTCCATGCCGACGAAGCTGGCGGTGCGCGAGATGTTGCCGCCGAAGCGGTTGATCTGCGCCACGAGGTATTCCCGCTCGAACATCTCGCGCGCCTCGCGGAGGGCGAGGCCGGCGAAGGCGGCGCCGAGCGTGCCGCCGGCGGAGGAGCCGTTCGAGGCGGTCTCCAGCACCAGCTCCTCCGGCTCGATCGGCCCGTGATCGGGGCCGAGGATCAGCGCCCGCTCCAGCGTGTTGCGCAGCTGGCGCACGTTTCCCGGCCAGCGCATGGTCTGCAGCTGCGCCTCCGCCTCCGCCGCGAGCGTCCGATGCGGCAGGCCCTGCGTGCCGTTCAGGTCCTCGAGGAACCGCTGGGCGAGCTCGGGGATGTCCTCGAGGCGGGACTCCAGGCCCGGGACGCTGACCGGAACCACGGTCAGCCGGTGGTAGAGCTCGGTGCGGAAGCGGCCGGCCTGCACCTCGCGGCCGAGATCGCGCGTGGTGGCCGAGATCACCCGGACGTCGACCCGGACGGTGGTGCTGCCGCCGACGCGCTGGAAGGCCTGGTCGACCAGGACGCGGAGGATCTTCGACTGGGTGCCGGCCGGCATGTCGGCGACCTCGTCGAAGAAGAGGATGCCGGTATGCGCCCGGTCGAAGAGGCCCGGCTCCACGCCGCGCTCGGTGCCCTCGCGGCCGAAGAGCACCTCTTCCATCTGATCGGCGCTGATCGAGGCGGAATTGACGGTGACGAAGGGCCCCTTGGCGCGCTCGGAGTTGCGGTGGAGGTAGCGGGCCGCGACCTCCTTGCCGGAGCCGGCCGGCCCGGTCAGCATCACGCGGCTGTTGGTGCGCGCGACCTTGTCGAGCTGCTGCTTCATGTGGCGGAAGACCGGGCTCGAGCCGATCATGGCGTGGTTCGCCGTCTCCCTGGTCTTGAGCGCGGCGTTCTCGCGGCGGAGCCTCGAGGTCTCGAGCGCGCGGCCGATCACCACCATGAGCTGGTCGATGTTGAACGGCTTCTCGATGAAGTCGTAGGCGCCCTGCTTGATCGCCGCGACGGCGATCTCGATGTTGCCGTGGCCGGAGATGATCACCACCGGGATGGCCGGGTTGTCGCGGCGCACGCGCTTCAGGATGTCGATCCCGTCGAGCCGGCTGTCCTTGAGCCAGATGTCGAGGATGATCGAGGTCCGGGGCGACGCGGTCGATCTCGGCGAGCGCCGTGTCGCTGTCCCAGGCCATCCGCACGCCGTGCCCTTCGTCCGCCAGGATGTCGCCGATCAGCGCACGGATGTCGGGCTCGTCATCCACTACCAGGATATCGGTCATCGCATGCTCTCCCTCAACTTTTCGGTTATCTTGCTCTTCTCGTCGCCCTGCCAGTTCTGTCCGGGCAACGCCTGCGGCAGCACGATGCGCGCCCAGGCGCCGGGCGTGTCGTTCCCTTCAAAGATCGGGGCCGGCATGAGTTCCAGCGTGCCGTTGTGCTCCTCGACGATCTTCTTGACGATGGGCAGCCCGAGGCCCGTTCCCTTGGCGCGATGGGTCACGTAGGGCTCGAAGAGCCGCGACGGCTCATCGGGCAGCCCGTTGCCATTGTCCTGGATGTCGATCACCACCTGGCTGGCGTCGGCCGCCAGGGTCACGCGGATCTCGCCCGGCGGCGAGGCCGGATCCTTCGTCAGGCGCTCGTCGACCGCCTCGGCGGCGTTCTTCAGGAGGTTCGTGAAGGCCTGGTTGATCATGGTCCCGTCGAGATGCGCCAGCACCGCGAGCGCCGGCTGCGTCGTCACGAAGCGGATGTCGGGACGCGCCGATTCCTGGAACACCACCGCGTCGGCGAGGAGCTTGCCGAGGTCGATCGGCTTGCGCTCGGGGGCGGGCATGCGGGCGAACTTGGAGAACTCGTCGACGATGCGGCGCAGGTCGTTGGTCTGGCGGACGATCACGTCGGCGTACTGCTCCAGCGACGCGCGCTCGGCGCCCACCATCGGCCCGAACTTGCGGCGCAGCCGCTCGGCGGAGAGCTGGATCGGGGTGAGCGGGTTCTTCACCTCGTGGGCGATTCGCCGCGCCACGTCGCCCCAGGCGGCCATGCGCTGCGCCACGACGAGGTCGGTCACGTCGTCGAAGGAGACGACGTAGCCCTCGATGCCACTGTCGTCCGCCGATCGCGCCGCGACGCGAACGAGAAGGTCGCGCTCGCGGCCCTTGCGGCGGAGCCGGACCTCGCCCTGGGCGACGCCCGCCTTGCGGGCATCGAGACGGAGCAGCGTCTCGGCAAACTCGGGCACCGCCTCGACGAGGGGCTGTCCGGCCGCGGCATCGGGTGCGAGATCGAGGAGCGCTGCGGCGGCAGCGTTCATCATTTCGATGCGACCCGTTCCGTCCAGCCCGACGACCCCGGCGGTGACGCCGGAGAGCACCGAGTCGAACAGCCGCCGCCGCCGCTCGGTTTCGCCGTTCGCCGCGATCAGGGCATCGCGCTGGCCCTTCACCTGGCGCGTCATCTCGTTGAAGGTGCGGCCGAGGAGCGCGATCTCGTCGTCGCCCTTCTCCTCGCGGACCCGAAAGTCGAGGTCGCCCTGCCCCACCCGCTCGGCGGCGGCGGCGAGCCGGCCGACCGGCCGCGCCAGCCGGTCGGCGAACCAGAGCCCCATCCAAATGGCGGCGAGGATCACCACGAGCGCGAAGCCGATGTAGACCAGCGCGAACTCGAACAGGAGCCGCCCGCGGTCCGCCTCGAGCTGCTGGTAGAGGCGCACGGTCTCCTGCGTTTCGTCGAGGAGCCCCAGGATGTTGCCGTCGACCTCTCGGTTGACGTAGAGGAAATGGTCGGCGAAGCCATCCAGTTGAAGCAACGCCCAGAACTCGTTGTTTTCCCAGTCCTGGATGATCGCGACCTCGCCGGTCCGCGCCAGGGCGATGTCCTCCGGCGAGGGCGGGGTGTACCAGAAGAGATAGCTCCGCTCGCCGCGGGCGCGGAGCTGTCCGTCGCCGTCGATGACATAGGCCTTCTTCAGCGCCCGCTGCATCTGCAGCTGGCCCACGGTCAGAAGGTCGCGGAGCTGGCCACCGGAGAGCAGCGGATTGCGCGCCTTCTGCTCGCTCAGGAAGTCGCCGAGCTCGCGGGCGTCGGTCTGCAGCGTGAAGCGATGCTCTTCCTCGTAGGCCTCGGCGGCGGCCATCGAGTTCGACACGACGTTGTGCACGCGATCGGAGAACCAGCCCTCCAGCCCGAAATTGAGCGTGATGGTGGCGAAGACGGCGACGAGGATCGTCGGGATGAGCGCGATGGCGGTGAAGAAGCGCACCAGCCGCATGTGCAGCTTCGACCCCGCCGAACGCTGCTTGCGGGCGGCGATCATCTCGGCGACGCGCCGGGCCACGAAGGCCGCGACGATCAGCGCATAGACGAAGTCGAGCAGCAGAACCGGCCGCAGCATGTTGCCGCGCCCCAGCCACTGCATCTCGCTCAGGACGGCGAAGGTGGCGATGGCGAGCAGCGGCCCAAGCGCCACCATCGCCCAGAAGGCTGCCTGCCTGAGGTTGTGGCGGCTGCGCCAACGCTCCAGGCGCAGCCCGGCGTGGGTCAGATCGTGATTGCGCATTCTTCCGTGATGCTTTCCGGCTCGACTGTTGCCGTCTTACATCATTCTTTTGCCACGTGTAACCCGAATGTCGAGATCCTTGATCTTTTTGCGCAGGGTGTTCCGATTGATGCCCAAAAGTTCGGCCGTGCGGACCTGGTTGCCCCGCGTCGCCGCCAGCGACAGCGCGATCAGCGGCAGCTCCATTTCCTTGAGGATCCGGTCGTAGAGCCCGTCCGGCGGCAGGCTGTCCCCGTGCAGGTCGAAGTAGCGGCGCAGGTGCGACTCGATGGCGTTCGACAGTCGCTGCGGCTGGGCCGCCTGCGGGCTGGCGGCGGAACTCGGCCGCGCGGTGATCTCCTGCGCCACCACCGCGCCGGAGATCACGTCGTCGGGGCAGAGCACGCAGAGCCGGCGCATGAGGTTTTCGAGCTCGCGGACGTTGCCGGTCCAGTCCTGCTTCTTCAGGATGTCGACCGCTTCCTTGGAGACGGTCTTGCGCGGCAGCCCCTCGGTCTCGGCCTTGCGCAGGAAGGCGCGCGCCAGGTCCGGCACGTCGTCGAGCCGCTCGCGCAGCGGCGGCAGGCGGATGGGAACGACGTTCAGCCGGTAGAAGAGGTCCTCGCGGAAGCGGCCCTCGTTGATCAGGCCGCGCAGCTCCTGGTGCGTCGCCGCGATGATGCGCACGTCGGCCGACTGCACCTCGCGCCCGCCGACGCGGGTGAACTCGCCCTCCTGCAGCACGCGCAGGAGCCGCGTCTGCGCGTCGAGGGGCATGTCGCCCACCTCGTCGAGGAAGAGCGTCCCGCTGCGCGCCTGCTCGAACTTGCCCGCCATCGCCTTGTCGGCGCCGGTGAAGGCGCCCTTCTCGTGGCCGAAGAGCTCGCTCTCGATGAGGTCGCGCGGGATCGCCGCCATGTTGATCGCGACGAACGGGCCGGCCTTGCGCAGGCCGTAGTTGTGCAGGGCGCGGGCGACGAGCTCCTTGCCGGTGCCGCTCTCGCCGGTGATCATCACGCCGAGATCGGTGTTCATCAGGCGGGCGAGGATCCGGTAGACTTCCTGCATGGCCGGGGAGCGGCCGATCAGGGGCAGGTTGTCCTCGCGGCCCGCGTGCTCGTCCTCGGGCTGCGGCGGGCGGCGGGACTTGTGGTTCAGCGCCTTGGCGACCTGACCCAGCACCTCCTTGAGGTCGAAGGGCTTGGGCAGGTACTCGTAGGCTCCGACCTCGGCGGCGCGGATGGCCGTCATGACGGTGTTCTGCGCGCTCATCACGATGACCGGGAGGTCGGGACGCCGTTTCTTGATGGCAGGGAGCAGGTCGAGCGCGTCGCCGTCCGGCATCATCACGTCGGTGACGACGACGTCGCCTTCGCCCTCCTCGATCCAGCGCCAGAGGGTGGTGGCGGTTCCCGTGGCCCGCACCCGGCAGCCGGCACGGGTCAGGGCCTGCGCGAGGACGGTCCGGATCGTGCGGTCGTCGTCGGCGACCAGGATCGTCCCTTCCATGCCCTACCCTTCCGTTTCCGCGTCGATCTCGCCACGCCATACCGGCAGCCGCACCCGGAAGCGGGTCCGCCCCGGCCTGCTGTCGCATTCGACCACGCCGCCGTGGTCCGCCACGAACTTCGAGACGAGCGAAAGGCCGAGGCCGGTGCCGTTGACCTTGGAGCTGACGAAGGGGTCGAAGACGTCCCGGATCAGGTTCTCGGGGATTCCCGGACCGTTGTCGGCGATGGTCACGAGGAGCGGCAGGCCCTCGCTGGACTGGCCCGGGCGGGACATCTTCACGCCGGGCCGGAAGGCGGTCGCGATCGATATGGACCCGCCCACGCGCGGCACCGCTTCGGCGGCGTTCTTGAGCAGGTTCTGGAAGACCTGCAGCAGCTGGTCGGGGTCGCCGGCCGTGGGCGGCAGCGAGGGATCGAACTCCTCGCTGAACCGCGCGTGGGACGCAAATCCGGCCTGGGCCGCGCGGCGGGCGCGGTCGAGGACGTCGTGGATGTTGAGCGGCTTGCGCTGGGCCGGGCGCAGGTCGCCGAACTGCTCGACGCGGTCGACGAGCTTGCCGATCCGCGCCGCTTCCGCCTGGATCAGGCCGGTCAGCTCGCGGTCGCTGTCTCCGAGCGTCATCTCCAGCAGCTGGGCCGCGCCGGAGATGCCGGCGAGGGGGTTGCGGATTTCGTGCGCCAGCATCGCCGCCATGCCGGTCACGGACCGGGCCGCGGAGCGATGGCCGAGGCTGCGGTCCATCTTTTCGGCCATGCC
The DNA here is from genome assembly GCA_963844375.1 of uncultured Alphaproteobacteria bacterium. Taxonomy (GTDB): domain Bacteria; phylum Pseudomonadota; class Alphaproteobacteria; order Rhodobacterales; family Rhodobacteraceae; genus Amaricoccus. Next base: position 132,638 of record CAWJOI010000017.1, read on the forward strand.
CTGGGGATGCATCAGGATCAGCACCTCGCCGCTGGCGTCCTGCAGCGGCGTGGCGTGGACGTTCTGCAGCTGCGGCGGCTGTTCCGCCCAGCCGACCATGACGTTGTACTGCGCCACCGATACGCCATTGCGCCGCGCCTGGTTGACCACGTCGAGCACGGCGCTGTCGCCGCCGAGGAACCTGGCGAGGGGCCGGCCCGCCATCTGGCGCTGCGACGTGCCGCCGAAGCTCTCGGTGGCCGGATTGGCCGTCACGATGGTGTCGGTCTCGTCCACGACCAGCACGGGATAGGGGATTGCGCTCCAGAGCGCCTCGAAGCCACCGCCGTTCATGCCGCCACGTCCACTGCGGGCCGATCGTGCTGCTCGAGGGCGCGCCGAAGCAGCTCCATGACCGTTACAGGGTCGCTCAGCGCCAGCAGTTGGGCGCGCAGGCCGGCTCCGCCGGGAACGCGGTCGAGGTACCAGCCGAGGTGCTTGCGCGCCACTCGCACCCCGAGGTCGCGGCCGTAGAGGTGGAGCATCGCCTCGTACTGCCCGCAGATCAGCTCGGCGAGGGCGCTTCCCGTGGGCGCCTCGGGGGGCCGGCGCCCGGAGAGAACGGCGGCGATCTGGCCGAGCAGCCACGGTCGCCCGCGTGCGCCTCGCCCGACCATGACGCCGTCCGCGCCGGACAGGGCGAGCGCGCGCACCGCGTCGGCGGGTTCGAGGATGTCGCCGTTGGCGATCACCGGGATGCGCACCGCATCCTTGACCGCGCGGATCGCCGCCCAGTCGGCACTGCCGTCGTAGAACTGGCAGCGGGTTCGGCCGTGCACCACGATCATCGTTACTCCAGCCTCTTCCGCTCGCGCCGCAATCTCCGGCGCGTTCATCGCGTTCGCATCCCAGCCCAGCCGCATCTTGACCGTCACCGGCACCTCGACCGCTCCGACGACGGCGTCGATCAGCCGCAGGGCGTGGTCCGGGTCGCGCATCAGCGCCGACCCTGACAGCCCGTTCGTCACCTTTCGCGCGGGGCAGCCGAAGTTGATGTCGATGATCCGCGCGCCCTGCCCCGCGCAGAACCGCGCGGCCTCGGCCATCCACCGCGCCTCACGCCCGGCGAGTTGCACGGCCGTGCGCTCGGTCCCGAAACCGAGCTCGGCGCGTGCGCGCGCCGTGGGCCGGGCGCGCACGATCTCCTCGCTGGCGACCATCTCGGAAACGACCCGCCCCGCACCGAGCTTCAGCGCCACGGTCCGAAATGGAACATCGGTAATTCCCGCCATAGGTGCAAGAAAAACGGGCGGTCCGCCGCTGATGCACCCCAAACCAACAGACATGTGCGTAAACCGTAAGCAGCTTCGCCTCTGTCTATCGTAGTGCCCCCTACGTGGCAAGCACTCCAGCCCGCGCGCCGTTAAAGTAGTCCTGCAAAGGTCATTTCCGAGGCAGCCGTGGCACCCACGCGGGTCAGCGGCGCGGTCATTCCGGCGACGCGCCATTGTAGCAGCTTGTGGTTGCCCCTAATACCTTCCGGCAATGTCGGAAACGGGGTTTTGATGCGGACGGCGGGCTTGATCGTGGCGGCCGGACGTGGCCAGCGGCTCGGAGGTGAGACGCCCAAGCAGTATCTGCCGCTCGGCGAAAGCACCGTGCTGCGGCGCGCTGTCGCGGCCGTACTGGCGCATCCCGGCGTAGACATGCTCCAGATCGTGATCCACCCCGACGATCGAGAACTCTGTATCGCCGCCCTCGACGGCCTTGAGGATGCCCGGCTGTTGCCGCTGGTGGATGGCGGGGCCAGCCGCTCCGACTCGGTCCTCGCCGGCCTGGAAGCGCTGGCGCCTGCGGCACCCGACCGGGTTCTCATCCACGATGCCGCGCGCCCGTTTTTGCCCACCGCGCTCGTCTCGACGGTCATCGATGCGCTCGACGCATACCCGGCCGTGCTGCCCGCCCTGCCGGTCGTCGACGCGCTGTGGCGCGAGACGGATGGGCTTGCCGTGGCGCCTGCCCCACGCGACGGCCTCTGGCGGGCGCAGACGCCGCAGGGGTTCCGCTTCGCCGATATTCTGGCCGCACATCGCGGCCGCAGCGGCGACGCCCTCGACGACGCGGCCGTCGCCCGCGCCGCCGGCCTTGACGTCAAGCTGGTCATTGGCGACGAGGCCAACTTCAAGATCACGACGGCGGCGGATCTTCATCGCGCCCGCGCCCGCATCGGAGAGGCCATGGACATCCGCACCGGCAACGGCTTCGACGTGCACGCCTTCGGCCCCGGCGACGGGGTTACGCTCTGCGGCGTGGCGATCCCCTTCGACCGGGGGCTGGTCGGGCATTCGGACGCCGACGTGGGCATGCATGCCCTGACCGACGCGATCTTCGGCGCACTGGCGGAAGGCGACATCGGCCAGTGGTTTCCCCCTTCGGACCCCGAATGGAAAGGTGCGGCCTCGGAGATTTTCCTCCGCAAGGCGATGGAGCGCGCCACGGGCCGGGGTTTCGCGGTCAGCCATCTCGACTGCACGCTCGTCTGCGAGGCTCCGAGGATCGGCCCGCACGCGGCCGCGATGCGAGAGGCGCTCGGCCGCATCGCCGGGATCGAGCCGGAACGGATCAGCGTCAAGGCCACGACGTCGGAGCGCCTCGGCTTTACCGGCCGGGGCGAGGGTATCGCGGCGCTGGCGACCGCAACGCTGGTACGGGCGTGACCCGCTTCGTCGCCACCTTCGGCTTCATCGGGTTCCTGCCGGGGGCCGCCGGGACCTGGGGCTCGCTGGCGGCCTTGCCGCTCGGATACCTCATCCACCTGATCGGGGGGCCCCTGCTTCTGTCGGTGGCCATCATCGTCGCCTATGGCCTCGGCCACTGGGCGACACGGGTCGAGACCTTCGAGCAGGAGGACCTCGATCCGTCGCATATCGTGATCGACGAGGTGGTGGGCCAGTGGATCGCGCTCCTGCCGCTCTCGGCGGGCCTCTGGTTCGCCGGCGCGCCGCCGGCGCTCTTCCCCTGGCCGGGCTGGGTTGCCGCGTTCGTGTTCTTCCGCATCTTCGACATCTGGAAACCCGGCCCGGTCGGCTGGGCGGACCGGCGCAAGGGGCCGACCGGGGTGATGCTCGACGACGTCTTCGCCGGCGCGCTGGCGGGTCTGGTCGTGACGATCCTCGCCGGGGTCGCGCATGGATGGCTGATGTGATCGCCGAGGCGAAGGCTCGCGCGCTGATCGAGGCGGCGCGCGCCCGCGGGCTCCGGATCGCCACCGCCGAGAGCTGCACCGGCGGGCTGGTCAGCGCCGCGATCACCGACGTCGCCGGCGCGTCGGACGTGTTCGACCGCGGCTTCGTCAGCTACTCCTACCCGGCCAAGGTGGCGATGCTCGGCGTCACGCAGCTGCTTCTGACCGAGCATGGCGCTGTCTCCGAGGCGGTGGCGCGCGCCATGGCCGAGGGGGCGCTGGCGGCGTCGGAAGCCGACGTGGCGGTGGCTGTCACCGGCGTTGCCGGGCCGGGAGCGTCGGAGGCGAAGCCCGAGGGGCTGGTCTGGTTCGCCACCGCGACGGCGGAGGAGACGCGCGCGCTCCGCCGGGACTTCGGGGCGCTCGGCCGCGAGGCGGTGCGGGCGCGGAGCGTGGAGACCGCGCTCGACCTCGCGCTTCAGGCGCTGGGGCGGCTGCCGTAGAGCGCGGCGGCGCGCTTCTCGAAGGCGCGCACGATCCGCTGCATCGCCTCGTGGAAGACGAGGCCGATCAGCTTCTGCAGGATGGCGGAGCGGAACTCGAAGTCGACGAAGAAATCGACCTCGCATGCCTGGGGGCCGCGCGGCTCGAAGAGCCAGTGGTTCTGCAGGTAGCGGAACGGCCCGTCGAGGTATTCCACGTCGATCCGCCCGGCGGCGGGGCGCAGGGTGACGCGGCTGCCGAAGCGCTCGCGGTAGACCTTGAAGGAGACCACGAGGTCGGCCTCGACCACCTCGCCCGCGCCATCGGGCAGCGGGCGGGTTTCGCGGATGCGGGCGGCCGCGCACCAGGGCAGGAACTCGGGGTAGCGGGTCACGTCGGCGATCAGCGCATACATCTCTTCGGCGCTGTAGGGCACGATGCGCTTTTCGGCGTGGGTGGGCATGGCGTCTCGCGGATTGTCGGGTGCCGACATTGCCAATAGGATCGCGCCCGGCACAAGGGGGCGGTCCTGGACATGAGCACGCCGGACTACGTGATCGACCAGATGATCTCGGCGAAGTCCATCGCCGCGCGCGTCGAGGGGCTGGCGCGCGAGATCTCGGCCTTCTTCGCCGGAACCGACAAGCTGGTGGTGGTGGGGCTGCTGCGCGGGTCGTTCGTCTTCATCGCCGACCTGGTGCGCGAGCTCGACCTGCCGGTCGAGGTCGACTTCCTCGAGGCCTCGTCCTACGGCAACTCGACGGTGTCGAGCCGGGAAGTGCGCATTCTCAAGGACTTGCGGGGAGAGATCGCCGGTCGGGACGTGCTGGTGGTCGAGGACATCGTCGACACCGGCCGCACGCTGACGCACGTGCTGGCGATCCTGAGGACGCGGGCGCCGAAGCGGCTCGAGGTCTGCGCGCTGCTCGACAAGCCGTCGCGGCGCGAGGTGGACGTGAAGGCGAAGTGGGTGGGGTTCGAGATCCCCGACGAGTTCGTCGTGGGCTATGGCATCGACTATGCGCAGCGGAACCGGAACCTGCCGTATATCGGGAAGGTGCGGTTCCTCGAGTAGGGTGCGGGTCTGGGGGCCAAGCTACTGAAAAGGCTTCGTTTCCGGTACCTGGAATCCGGCTGGAATTGGGCTGGAATCCGGCTTGCCACTTCTTTACGGGCTGTTAACGCGGGGTCCCAGGACGCTTGCGCCCCGGACGGGTCCACCACGTAGAACCCGTCGGCGGCGACGCGTTGCCAGTCGCCGGCGGTGCCGTCGGGCCAGAGGATGCGGACGTCGGCCGCGGTCTCGGCGCCGATGCCGAAGTGCCACCAGCCGGACTGGCCGCCGGCGTGGCCGCCGCCGACCGTGAGCTCGCGCCTGAGGGTGACGCCGGCGCAGCGGACCTCGATCCAGCCGCCGACGGCGTCGGGGTTGGCGCCGTCGCGGCGCGGGCGGAGCTGCAGCCAGTGGCCGGGCCCTCGCCGGTGTTCGCCAGAGCTGCGCGCCCTCGCGGCGGTTGACCACGACGAGGTCGGGCGGCGCCGTCGAGGTTGAAGTCGGCGAGCGCGGCGCCGCGCGCGGTGCGCGGTGCTGGCGACGCCGGCGACGTCGCCGGCCTCGCGGAAGGTGCCGTCGGCGCGTCTGCAGCAGCAGGTTGTTGGGGTCGGCCTGCGGCGAAGTCGGGCATGGCGTCGACGTTGCCCTTGGCGACGAAGAGGTCGGCGCGGCCGTCGTTGTTCACGTCCTCGAACTGCGGCGTGCCAGGCGGTGCTGGGGCGGATCTCGCCGCCGGTGTAGGGGCGGTGGGCGGTGACGCCGCGCGGGAAGGCGACGTCGGCGTAGGTCGGGCGGCGGCGGCCGTCCGGCGGACGAGCGCCTGCAGCTTGTTGTCGGCCATGCTGGTGAGGAAGTATTCCGGGTAGCCGTCGGCGTCGAGGTCGGCGCCGGCGATGCCCATGCCCCAGATGCGCAGGTTCTTCCAGCCGTCGGCTTCGGTGTAGAGCGCCGGCGGCTGGCCGGGGTCGAGGCGCCAGAGCTGCTCCTGCCCGCCCTTGTAGTACTCGCGGTCGTTGGAGACGCGCAGGGCCGGCGTGCCGGAGCGGTTCCAGTCGGTGAAGAGCATGGAGAGGGCGCAGTAGCTCGGGCGTGAGGGGCAGGGGCGGGGCGAAGCCCCTGCCCTCTCCTGCCGGGCGGTAGAGGCGGTTGTCGGTGCAGGAGCCCCAGGGGAAGCCTTCCTCGCGGCGGTCGATGTAGGTGCCGAGCGCCAGGGTCGGCCAGGTCGCGCCCTGCTCCCAGGTGGCGGCGAAGGCGGTGGTCCAGGCGTCGCCGCCGTCGAAGCCCCAGGCCTCGTTGGCGCGCTCGAAGCGGCAGTCGCCGAGGCCGCGCATCAGCACGGTCTCGCCCACGCGCAGGAGCGCGAGGTCGATCGCGCCGTCGCCGTCGATGTCGAGCGGGATAGGCGCCGGTCACGGCGTCGAGCTCGAGCCCGCTCTCCGCCGGCTGGAAGCGGAGCGCGCCGCCCGGCCGCGCTGTCGTTGCGGAAGAAGCGCGCCGGGCGACGAGCCGCCCGCGAGCAGCAGGTCGGGGAAGCCGTCGCCGTTGCAGTCGAAGGTCGCGACCCCGCCGCCGACCATGTACTCCCATTCGCCGGTCGTAGGTGCTGTCGACCCCGGCCTCGGCCGTCTCCTCGACGAAGCGCGGCACGACGGGATCCTCGGCCGCGGCGGCGGCACCGGCGAGTGTCAGCGCGAGGACGACGGACGCGCGCATCGTCAGCGCCGGGTCTGCAGCGCCACGGCGTAGGCGCCGACGCAGCGCCCCTGGGCGAGGCCGCGCTCGATGGCGGCGCGGAAATGGATGCCGCCGTAGAGCCGCGAGATTCCCGCCTCGTCGGCGGCGGCGCGGAAGCTCGGGAAGGCGCGCGGCGGGAGGCCGTCGTCGTCGTGGGTGGCGTCCTCGAAGGCGTAGTCCTCGCCGAACGCCGCCGTCAGCACCTCGGCCGCGGCCGCCGACTGGGTGCTGTGGCCCGCTCGGATACTCGGGAAAGGGCGGCGTGATTCAGGAGCGGCTCCCAAGCCGGGTCGATCACCCGGCGGATGTAGGTCACGGGCCGCACCAGGTCGAACTCGAACTTGGCGTGCCAGCAGGCGACGAAGGAGTCGGCGAGCGCGATCCCGAGCCGGGCGAGCACGTCGGCGCGGGTCGCGAGGTCGGCGTCCTCGGCGTCGAGCACCTGCAGCGCGATGGAGATCCAGTGGCCGGGCGGGGTCGGCGACAGCATCGGGATCGTCCGACCAGAAGCGGGCGATCTCGCGCTGTTCGGGCGTGAGGGCGGCCTTGGCCTCATGGACCTCGCGCGCCTCTGCATGGAAGGCGGACGCGGGATCCTCGCTGTAGGCGGGCGGCGGCGGCAGGCCGCAGGTGGCGCCGTCGGGCATGGCGAAGGTGCGGTTCGCGCCCCATTCCGGCAGGAGCGGCAGTCTGCTGCTGGGCGATGCGGCTGGTCGGGACCCAGTGCTCGGGCCCTTCGGTCAGAGGGTACTGGTAGGGGAAGCCCATGTTCTCCACCACCGCGCCGCCGTCGTCCCGGGACCAGTCGAGGACGTGGGCGGCGACCGCCTCGCCGTGGGCGGCGCTCCGGGTGGCGGTCTCGGGGTCGAGGCCCTCGGCGGCCTGCGCCTCCAGCCGGCCGCCGATCGCGGCGATCGCCCGCTGTCCGGTCGGGCCGGTGTTGCCGAAGAGCGCCGCGACGCCGGTGGCAAGCGCCGCCTGCAGCGCCGCGGCGTCGTCGAGGTCCGGCCCGCGGGCGGGGGCCGGCGCGAGGCCGTTGAGCTGGCCGGCGAGGGAGCGGAGGCCGCCCGGGCCGCTGGCCACGGTCTCGTAGGCGATGACGCCGAGGTAGCCGAATGCGCGCGCCGCCACCGGGGGGGAATAGGTCGGGGTGTGGCGGACCAGCTCGAGCACCAGCCGGTACCAGGTGTCGAGCACCTCCACGGCGGTCTCCGGGCGCGGGGCGTCGGCGCGGGCGTGGCCCGGCGCAAGGCACAACGCCAGCACCGCCACCGCCAGCATCCGCAGCGTTCCGCGCATTCCGTCCTCCCCTCGCGGCTATTGGCTGCCGCTGCGGCGCAGATAAGCATCTCGCGCGGCGTCCGGGCAAGGAAAACCGCCGCCCGGGGGGCGCCCGGGACGGCGGCAGGGTCAGTGCGTCGGGTTCAGCCGCGGGCGGCGCCCACCAGCTTCCAGAGGCCGGGCACCACCAGGGCGGCCAGCGCGAGCTTCAGCGCGTCGCCGACGAGATACGGCGTCAGGCCCCACGCCAGCGTCTGCGCCCAGGGCGAGGCATAGGCCGCCGGGTCGAAGAGGCCGGCGCCGACCAGGTGGTTGAGCCAGAGAAGGCCGGGGATGTAGATGACGATGTTGCCGATCAGCAGCGCCGCGGCCATGCCCCCGACGCTGCGGTCCCAGCCGCGGCGGGCGGCGTAGCCGAGCGCCAGGGCCGCGAGGAGGTAGCCCACGAGGTAGCCGCCGGTGCCGCCCAGCATGTAGGCGAGGCCGTACTTCTCGGCCGAGGAGCCGGCGAAGACGTCGAAGCCGAGCGCGCCGATCAGGAGATAGGCGAAGATCGTGGCGACGCCGAGCCGCGGGCCGTAGGCGGTGGCGATGGTCAGGACCGCGAAGGTGCCGAGCGTGATCGGCACCGGCGAGGGCCAGACCGGGACGGAGATCTTGGCCGAGACCGCCAGCGCGATCACGCCGAGGAGAAGGAGGACCGCCCGCCGCACCCACAGGCCGGCGCCTTCGGCGGGCCAGAGGGCTTCGGTCAGGACGTGTCGGGATGCGGTGTCGGCCATGGCGGAATGCTATCCTCGTGCTCGGGGCTCCGGATTCGTCATGCCGGAAATCACCCGTCCTGTCCAGTTGTGCGGCGCATCACGGGTTCAGCGGCAGTCCTCGTCGAGCAGAGCCTCCGCCTCGGCGACCACCCCGGGCTCGGTGGAGTCGGTCACGATGTAGAAGCCGCCATCGGCGGCGCCGATGACCCCCAGCGACTGGGCGCCCATGTCGTCGGCGGCGCCCGGCAACTCGGTCAGGAGCAGGAAGGGGCTGCGGTCGAGCGAGGCCACCTTCCGGACGTTGTAGGCGTCGCCCGCGAGGGTGAGGAAGGGTTCCGCCGCCCAGTCGGGACCGATCCGCGTGGCGGCGAGGGTGCGGGCGACGACGGGGTCGACGCAGGAGATGTGGATGTGCAGCAGGTTCTGCGACCGGCCGGCCACGGAGTTGATCGCGAGGCCGATCCCCTCGGGCGGCCGCGGCAGCAGCGCCTCGCCCCACCTCCCAGCCGTAGCGCCAGAACTCGACGACGGGCGGGTCCAGGGTGCGGCTGTCCTCGATGCCGGTGACCTCGACGTCGGGGACGATCAGCCAGGCGGTGGGCTTGGCCGGGTCGTCGTCCTTGATGACGACGAAGCCGCGGGCGCGGTCGACGAGGGTGCAGTCGCCCGAGGGCTCCGGCTCGGCGAGGCAGGAGCGCATGGCGCGGTAGAGCCCGTTGGCGTGGGTGTCGGGCTCGGGCGGCGGCGCGCAGGCCGCGACGAGGGCGAGGACGAGGAGCCGCCTCATGCCGCTGCGTCCGCCGGGCGGAAGCGGCTGACGATGCCGTAGTCCTTGCGCGGGCCGGTGACGCGCCATTCCGCCTGCCAGCGCGGCCAGGCGCGGAAGTCGTAGCGGACGCGGTAGCTGTCGGGCGGGCAGTCGTGGCTGGCGGCGGGGGCCGGGTCCTCGGCGTCGAAGCGGTGGAAGAAGCGGCCGTCGTCGAACCGGACGTCGATGGTGCCGGACCCGCCGTCGCGCCAGAGGTAGCGGCGGGTGGCCTGCATCGGCGGGCTGCCGGGGAAGGCGAGCGTCCCCTCCTCGACGTAGGCGAGGCCGTCGGGGGCGGGCGCGAAGCGGGCCTCGCCGGTGAGGGTGCCGGTGCGGGCGGCGCGGACGTCCTCGATGACGCGCTCGATGTGCCAGACGCCCGCGAAGGCCAGGAGCCGCATGAAGCCTCGCTTGTGCCGATCCGGGCGTGACAGTATCAGACGGCGCGACCAATGCGAAAGGCCGAGCGATGATCCCGCGCTATTCCCGTCCCGAGATGGTCGAGATTCTGGTCGCCCGAGACGAGGTTCCGCATCTGGTTCGAGATCGAGGCGCATGCGGCGGACGCGCAGGCCGAGCTGGGGGTGATCCCGAAGTCGGCGGCGGCAGGCGATCTGGAAGGCGAAGGACGTGGAGTTCGACGTCGCCCGGATCGACGAGATCGAGGCGGTGACGAAGCACGACGTGATCGCGTTCCTGACGCACCTCGCCGAGCACGTGGGCGACGAGGCGCGCTTCGTGCACCAGGGGATGACCTCGTCGGACGTGCTCGACACCTGCTTCAACGTGCAGCTCGTGCGCGCCTCCGACATCCTCCTCGCCGATCTCGATGCGCTGCTGGCGGCGCTGAAGCGGCGGGCCTTCGAGCACAAGGACACGGTCACGATCGGCCGCAGCCACGGCATCCACGCCGAGCCGACCACCTTCGGGGTGAAGCTGGCGCAGGCCTATGCCGAGTTCGAGCGGGGGAAGCGGCGGCTGGAGGCGGCGCGGGCGGAGGTGGCGACCTGCGCCATCTCCGGGGCGGTCGGGACCTTCGCCAACATCGATCCCGGCGGTCGAGGAGCACGTGGCGAAGGCCATGGGGCTCGCGCCCGAGCCGGTGTCGACGCAGGTGATCCCGCGCGACCGGCACGCGATGTTCTTCGCCACGCTCGGGGTGATCGCGAGCTCGATCGAGCGGCTGGCGGTGGAGATCCGCCACCTGCAGCGCACCGAGGTGCTGGAGGCGGAGGAGTATTTCTCGCCCGGCCAGAAGGGGTCGAGCGCCATGCCGCACAAGCGCAACCCGGTGCTGACCGAGAACCTGACCGGGCTGGCGCGGCTGGTGCGGATGGCGGTGGTGCCGGCGATGGAGAACGTGGCGCTCTGGCACGAGCGCGACATCTCGCACTCGTCGGTGGAGCGGGCGATCGGACCGGACGCGACGGTGACCCTCGACTTCGCGCTGGCGCGGCTGACCGGGGTGGTGGACCGGCTGCTGGTCTACCCGGAGAACATGCTGCGGAACATGAACCGGTTCCGCGGGCTGATCCATTCGCAGCGGGTGCTGCTGGCGCTGACCCAGAAGGGCGTCAGCCGCGAGGACGCCTATGCCATCGTCCAGCGCAACGCCATGAAGGTCTGGGAGGCGGGGGCGGATTTCATGGCGGAGCTGAAGGCGGACCCGGAGGTGCGGGCGGTGCTGACGGACGCGGAGATCGAGGAGAAGTTCGACCTCGGGTACCACACGAAGCACGTGGACACGATCTTTCGGCGGGTGTTCGGCACGGCATGAGCCGTGCCGCGCTCGACGGCGTTCCCCGCGGTACGCGATGGCCGGACGCCGCGTGCTGATCCTGGGCAGCCTCCCGGGAGTCCGATCGCTCGAACGGGCCGAGTATTACGCACACCCGCGGAACGCGTTCTGGCGACTGGCGGGCGAGGTGATCGGCGCCGACCTGGCCGGGCTGGCATATTCAGCAAGGCTGGAGCGTCTGCTCGACGCGGGTATCGGCCTTTCGGACGTGGTCGCTTCCGCCGTGCGGCCCGGCTCCCTCGACGCATCGATCCGCGAGCCCGAACTTGCCGACGTCGCGACGCTGGTCAACGAACTGCCCGAACTGCAGCGCCCGATCCGCTGCCCGTCGCGTTCAACGGCGCAAAGGCCGCGCGGATCGGGCGGAGTCCAGCTCGCGGATCTGTCGGGGCCGGATCTCGTGGATCTGCCATCGTCAAGCCCGGCTTATGCCGCGATGCCGTTCGGGGCGAAGCTCGCGCGGTGGACGGTGTTGGAACGGTACCTTTGACGCCCCAGGCTCGTCTAGCCGGTCTCGTTCATGAGCTGCGACTTGGCCTGCGCGAGGAACTCGGTCATCTTCGCGCGGATCGTCTGCTCGTCGGCGCGGTAGTCGAGGTCCGTCGCGAGCTTGCGGTAGACGTCCTCGGTGCCGACTTCGGCGAAGTCCGCCTTGAGCACCTCCAGGGCGTATGCGTCGGCATCCGCCCCGGTCTTGCCGAGCAGCGACGCCGCCCAGAGGCCGAGCAGCTTGTTGCTGCGGGCATGGGCGCGGAACTGCATCTCCGCGTCGTGGGCGAATTTGTTCTCGAAACCTTTTTCACGGTCGTTGAAGGTGGTCATCAAGTCCTCCTGGCGGGCCGGTCTCCGGCTGAGATAACGACTCGACCGCCCTCCTACAAGCGCTGCCGACGCATCTCGGCGGAGAAGCTTGCTCCTTTACCGGCAGGAGTATAGAGAGCGGGGAACCGGGGAAGGACGGGCATGCCGCCCGGTCCTCCCTTGCGCATTCCGGAGACAGGCATGGCCCGACGCAGGCTGGTTTACGAGGGCAAGGCGAAGATTCTCTACGAAGGGCCCGAGCCGGACACGCTGATCCAGTACTTCAAGGACGAGGCGACGGCGTTCAACGCCCAGAAGAAGGCGACGATCGAGGGCAAGGGAGTCCTGAACAACCGGCTCTCGGAGCATTTCATGACCGGGCTGAACACGGTCGGGGTGCCGACGCACTTCATCCGCCGGTTGAACATGCGCGAGCAGCTGATCCGCATGGTCGAGATGATCCCGCTCGAGGTCGTGGTGCGCAACTACGCCGCCGGATCCCTGTCGAAGCGGCTGGGGATCCCCGAGGGGCAGCAACTCCCCCGGCCGATCATCGAGTTCTACTACAAGGACGACGCGCTGGGTGACCCGCTGGTCTCCGAGGAGCATATCGTCGCCTTCAACTGGGCGAGCCAGCAGGACATCGACGACATGATCGCGCTCGCGCTGCGGGTGAACGACTTCCTCTCGGGCATGTTCCTCGGCGTCGGCATCCGGCTGATCGACTTCAAGATCGAGATCGGACGGGTCTATGACGGCGATTTCCAGCGGCTGATCGTGGCGGACGAGATCTCGCCGAACTCGTGCCGGCTCTGGGACATCGAGACCGGACGCAAGCTCGACAAGGACGTGTTCCGCCAGGACCTGGGCGATCTCTCCGACGCCTACACCGAGGTCGCGCGGCGGCTCGGGGTGATGCCGCGCACGAACGGGCGCACCCATGTCGGACCGAAGCTGGTGAACTGAGGATCGGACATGAAGGCGCGCGTCGAGGTGACGTTGAAGTCCGGCGTGCTCGACCCCCAGGGCGAGGCGGTGCGCCATGCGCTCGGCGCGCTGGGGTTCGCCGGGGTCGGCGAGGTTCGGATCGGCAAGGTGATCGAGGTCGATCTCGCGGCGAGCGACCCCGCGGCGGCACGGGCCGAGGTCGAGGCGATGTGCCAGAAGCTGCTCGCCAACACCGTGATCGAGAACTACGCCGTGGAGATCGCATGACGCTGCGCGCGGGCGTGGTGGTCTTCCCCGGCTCGAACTGCGACCGGGACATCGCGGTGGCGCTGGCGCGCGCCGGCGCCGACGTGGCGATGGTCTGGCACAAGGAGACGACGTTGCCGGCGGGGCTCGACCTCGTGGCGATCCCGGGCGGATTCTCCTTCGGGGACTACCTGCGCTGCGGCGCCATCGCGGCGCGCTCGCCGGTGATGCGGGCGGTGGCGGCCTTCGCCGGGGACGGCGGCCACGTGATCGGGGTCTGCAACGGCTTCCAGGTGCTGATCGAGGCGGGGCTGCTGCCCGGTGCGTTGATGCGCAACGCCGGCCTCCGCTTTGTCTGCGCCACCGTTCCGCTGACGGTCGGCACCTCCGAGAGCGCGTTCACCGCCGGCTACAAGCGCGGCGAGGCGATCCGGCTGCCGATCGCACACCATGACGGAAACTACTTCGCGGACGGCGAGACGCTGGACCGGCTCGAGGGCGAGGACAGGGTCGCGTTCCGCTACGCGGAAAATCCCAACGGCTCGGCGCGTGGCATCGCCGGGATCCTGTCGGCCAACCGGCGCGTCCTCGGGGTGATGCCGCATCCCGAGCGGGCGGTCGATCCGCTGCACGGCGGCACCGATGGCGCGCGCCTCTTTTCCGGTTTCGACGCCGCGCTGGACCTCGGGCATCCTGCAGAGCGCTTGAGCGCCGGGCGCAGCGGTGTCATAACCTCGCCCTGATGACATACGGAGCCGACACGCCGCGCCCGACCGCGCCTCCGGGCCGCTTCTGGATGCGCGCCGGCCTTTTCGCATCCGTCATCGGCATGCTGCTCGTGATCTGGGCGAGCCACGTCTATCTCACCCGCGCGTTCAGCGAGGACCAGACCGCCGACGCCACCGTGCGCGCCACCCTCTACGGCGGCTCGATCCAGAGCACGATCCAGCGCCACTCGGTCGTGCCGCTGCTGCTCTCCCGCGATCCGATCCTGATCCTCGCGCTGCGCTCCGGCCAGTACACGGGCGCCGAGGAACGGCTCAAGACTTTCAAGGAGGAGATCGGCGCCGGCTCGATCTTCCTTCTCGACGCCACGGGACGGATCGTCGCCGCCAGCGACGAGCGCCCGCGCGAGCAGTACGACGGCGACAAGGCCTACTTCACCGCGGCAAAAGCCGAGACCGGCACGGTCTTCTCGATCATCGAGAACGACGACGGCGCATACAGCTTCCACTACGCCCGCCGGATCGTGCAGGAGGACGTGCTGCTCGGCGTGGTGGTCGTCACCGTGCCCCTCGACGCGCACGAGGAGGGCTGGCGGCGGGCGAGGGTCAAGGTGGTGGTGACCGATAGCGAGGGCCACGTGCTGCTCGCCTCCGAACCCGACTGGCGTCAGAAGACGTTGTCGGACATCGTCGCCCCCGCGTTCGGACCCGTCGCGGGTCGGACAGGCGATCCGCGATGCGCGGCAGAGCATCGGCGCGCCCTCCTACGTCTATCTCGCGGGAACGCCGCACCTGCAGATCGAGGTGCCGGTCGGCTTCCGCAACTGGCGCCTCACCTACTTCGCGACGCTCGAGGACGTGCGCGCACGGGTGAACGCGATCCTGTCGCTCATCATCATGGTGCTGGCGCTGCTCCTCGCGCTTGCCTTCTACCTCCTTTCGCGGAGGACGCGCGCGGAGAGCCGGCGCATCCAGCGGGAATCCGAGGAGCTCCGCGTGCTGAACCGGCGGCTCTCGGCGGAGATCGGCGCGCGAAAACGCGTCGAAAGGAATCTCAAGGAAGCCGAGCAAAGCCTTGAGCAGGCGTCCAAACTGGCCGCTCTCGGCCAGATGTCGGCCGCCGTCAGCCACGAGCTGAACCAGCCGCTCGCGGCGATGAAGACCTACCTCGCCGGCGCGCGGCTCCTGCTCACCCGGCGGCGGCCGGAGGAGGCGCTCTCCTCCTTCCAGCGCATCGACGACCTGATCGACCGCATGGGCGGGATCACCCGGCAGCTCAAGTCCTACGCCCGCAAGGGCGACGTGGACATCGAGCCGGTGGACCTGCGCGACAGCGTGCGCGCGGCGCTCTCGATGATGGCGCCGCAGCTCGGCAAGATGTCGGTCAGGATCGTCACGACGCTCCCCTCCGAGCCCGCGGTGGTCATGGCCGATCCGCTCCGGATCGAGCAGATCATCGTGAACCTGCTGCGCAACGCGCTCGATGCGGTGCGCAACCGCGAGGACAAGGAAATCAAGATCCTGCTGGTCCAGGGCGAGACGATCCTGCTCTCGATCGAGGACAACGGCGCGGGCTTGCGCGATCCCGACAAGCTGTTCGAGCCTTTCTACACCACCAAGAAACCCGGCGAGGGCCTCGGCCTCGGCCTCGCCATCTCGGCCGGCTTCGCCGCCGAGCTCGGCGGGCGCCTCGTCGCCCGCAACGCCCCCGACGGCGGTGCGGTCTTCGAGCTGGTGCTGCCGCGCAGCCGCGGACAATCACAGGCCGCAGAGTGAGCATGATGCTGAATACGACGAATGCAAAATCCAAGGTCGCCATCATCGACGACGAAGTCGACATGCGCGAGAGCGTGGCGCAGTGGCTGCAGCTATCCGGGTTCGAGCCCATCTCGTTCGAAGCGGCGGAGCTGGCGCTCAAGGTCATCGGCCCCGAATTCGCCGGCGTGGTGATCAGCGACATCCGCATGCCGGGGATGGACGGCATGGCGCTGCTGCGCCGCCTGCAGTCGATCGACCCCGGGCTGCCGGTGATCCTGATGACCGGCCACGGCGACGTGCCCATGGCGGTCGAGGCGATGCGGATCGGCGCCTTCGACTTCGTGGAGAAGCCCTTCGATCCGGACCGGCTGGCGGACCTCTGCCAGCGCGGCGGCGAGGCGCGCGCGCGCACGCTGGAGACCCGCGCGCTGCGCCGCGAGCTCTCCGACGGCAGCGTCGTGATGCGGCGGCTCATGGGCGCGAGCCCGGCGGTGGAGAAGCTGCGCGAGACCATCCTCGACGTGGCGCAGGCCGACGGCCACGTGCTGGTGCTCGGCGAGACCGGCACCGGCAAGAGCCTGGTCGCGCTGGCGCTGCATGCCTGTGGACCGCGAGGCGCCAAGCCGCTCATCACGATGAACTGCGCCTCGGTGGCGCCGGAGCAGGTCGAGCCGATGCTCTTCGGCGGCCCCGACTGGCCGGAGAAGCCCCTGGTCGACCAGGCGGAGGGCGGCACGCTCTGCCTCGAGGACATCGAGGCGCTGTCGCCCGCCGCGCAGGCGCGCCTTCTCGACGTCATCAACGCCAACGACACGACGGGTGGCGCGGCGCGGCACAACATCCGCATCGTGGCGGTGTCGAGCCGGCTCGCGCCCGGCACGCCGCCGCCCGAGGTGCTGCGCGACGACCTCTACTTCCGCCTCGCGGGGCTGATCATCGAGGCGCCGCCCCTGCGCGCCCGCGGCGAGGACATCCTGACGCTCTTCTCGCACTTCACCATCCAGTTCGCCGAGGAGTACGGCTGCGAGCCGCCGACGCTTGGCGCCGGCGACGCGGCGAACCTGGTGCAGGCGCCGTGGCCGGGCAACATCCGCCAGCTCATCAACCTCGCCGAGCGCGCGGTGCTGCAGGCGCGGCGGGGCGACAACAACATCTCCGCGCTGCTGATCGACGACGGCTTCCAGGCGCCGGCCTTCCCGCTCGACGCCGAGAAGCCGCTCAAGGAGCACGTGGACGCCTTCGAGAAGATGCTGATCGACCACGCGCTCCGCCGCAACCAGGGCAGCGTCAGCGCGGTGATGACCGAGCTCGCCCTGCCCCGCCGGACGCTGAACGAGAAGATGGCGAAGTACAGCCTCAGCCGGCAGGACTATCTCTGAGCGAGGCGCCCGAGTAGGCTTCGCCCCTCGTCGAGGGGAGGGTCGGATGCCGAGAGCCTGTGCGCTTGCGTTGTTGGCAGTCAGCGATGCCGTTTGTCGCGATTGCGGAGCCGGTCAACGCGGGAGCGGGTGGCCGCGGCCATCCCCGAGATCGAGGCGATGGCAGCGAGGCTGACCGCCGAGCGGCGGCGTCCCCGGCCTCGCCATCGCCGTCGTGCACGAGGACGAGGTGGTCTACCTCGGCGGCTTCGGTCTGCGCGAGGTGGGCAAGGCCGGCCACCGTCGACCCGGACACCGTGTTCCAGATCGCGTCGATGTCGAAGCCGGTGTCCGCCACGGTGGTGGCGAAGCTCGTCGGCGAGGACCTCGTGGCGTGGGACAGCCGGATGGTCGACCTCAACCCGCGTTTCGCGCTGCACGACCCCTACCCCACCGCCGAGGTGACGCTGCGCGATCTCTTCGCGCACCGGAGCGGGCTGCCCGGCACCTCCGGCGACGATCTCGAGGCGATCGGCTTCGACCGCGACACGATCATGGAGCGGCTGCGGCTCATCCCGCCGGCCTCGAGCTTCCGCGCCGGCTACGCCTACAGCAACGCCGGCCTGACCCAGGGCGCGCTGGCGGCTGCCATGGCGGCCGGCAAGGACTGGGAGACGGTGGCCGAGGAGCGGCTCTTCGCGCCCCTCGGCATGGCCTCGACCAGCTACCGCCACCGCGACTTCCTGGCGCGCGAGAACCGGGCGGCGCTGCACGTGAAGCCCGCCGGCACCTGGGAGGCGCTGGTGCAGCGCGACGCCGACGCGCAGGCGCCGGCGGGCGGCGTCAGCTCCACGGTGCGGGACCTGGCCGAATGGATGCGGCTGGAGCTCGCCGGCGGCGAGCGTGGCGGCGAGGCGTTCATTTCCGCGGACGCGATCGCCGCCACGCACGTGCCGCTGATGGCGCGCGCGCCGAACGTCGTGACCGGCGCGGCGAGCTTCTACGGCCTCGGCTGGAACGTCGAGTTCGGCCGCCACGGGCTGAGCTGGGGGCATGCCGGCGCCTTCAGCACCGGCGCGCGCACCCTCGTCACGCTCTATCCGGACTCGGGCCTCGGCATCGTCGTCCTCTGCAACGCCTTCCCCACCGGCGTGCCGGAAGGCATCGCCGACAGTTTCTTCG